>NZ_AULF01000018.1 GCF_000425145.1 Pedobacter glucosidilyticus DSM 23534 | reverse complement strand
CGGATATGTTTCAACATCAGTAAACCCACCATTAAACGTATGGGCTTGGCCGGACGGCCGTTATCCTTACAATAGAGTGGGGCAAAGGCCTTTTCAAAAACACTCCAATCTATCTTGTTGGCAAGTAAAAATAAGGGATGGTGGCGGTTTAGGGTGTGCTCAAAAGTGAAAAATAGGCTGGTTTGATTCTCTGGTTTTTTATTGGGAAGCATCTTAAATATTTGCAAGTTTTACGATATAAATATAACAAATCTTGCAATTATTTCACATTAAAACTATACACAAAGTATTGATAATCATAATTTTATATGCTTTTTAAGGCTCGACTAATTGGTTTAACGATTACATCGTCATTTATTATCTAAAACTCATATCTATCTTTATAATATCTAAAAGTCCTTTGCTATCTATATAATTTCTTGCCGAACTATATAAATATTCTTCTGGTAAAGCTACAATTTCAGCTTGTTATGTATATAATCTAGTTTTTGAGCTAAGATGCTATGATTATAGCATTCTATAGCATGATATCCATCTTTCCAAACTTTATAATCTTTTATTCTATTGTTAAACTTGGCGTGATAGCTAAAGCGGTATAACATCCAGTCTCTTCTACTTTCATGCTCAGTCTCTATTACTTTTATAATCTCTTTATTGGTGAATTTCTTAAAATCTCTAACAAAATCTGAAAGTAAAAAACGCTCTCTAGCAGAAACGAGCAAGTGTAAATGGTTAGTCATTAAACACCAAGCATAAAGGTCTAAACCTTTATGGTTTTGTGCATATCTTAAAGAATCTATAATAATTTTTTTGTAAACAGGTCTAATAAATATATCTACCCAATCTACTATTGTAAAAGTTATAAAATGGATTTGATCTTGTGTTTTTACACGGTATTGATGCGACATAGGTTTGATTTTAGTATTTAAATTTATTGAAAATTCGATAAAATCGAAAGCCCATGATAAGCACTCGTTGCAAACGAGCGCAATATGCAAACATTTAATGTTAATTAGCCGTGATAGTTAATATTCTAATGTTGATATTTTAATATAGAAACTAATAGTTATGGTATTTAACTTTGTGGGATGGGTATTCATAAGCTAACAACAGAAAATCAATACAATTTGATAGAACTAATTTTGAGATTAGATAAGATAGATCTTAAGCCGATTAAATCTGATAATGAATTAAAGGCACTATTAAAATTTAATGAAGTGTTTCAGATAGATGAGTCTCATTATGATTTTCATGGAAAGATTTCTTATTTTAAAATTGCAGAGGAAATTTATTTGTTAAAGATAAAATCTGATGATTACTATGTAGAGTTTAGGCAGCTTTTGAAGGAAGTTAGGTCTTTAAATTTAAACGGTAATGAAGATGTTCAAGAATTATTAAATGAGGTAATTAATAAAAACCATTTTAGCCATTACAAAGTATTGTCAAATAGTTATTCTTATTGGGGAGAAATTCAGAATAGAAATATCTTTTAGTAGCTATAACTTGCGCTCGTTTGCAACGAGTGCTTAATTGGTTTAACGATTGTATCGTTATTTAACAAGCACTGCACTTGCCACCTAAACCCGGTTGAAACGGCATCCCCGGAACGACCATCGGGAGTGGAGGGATATAGTGGAAAACGGGACTAGCGGGACAAAAATAATGACGCAATTGCTTTTCAAAAAAAACAGCCCCAATTTTTGGAGCTGCTTTCTTTAGATTTTTATACGTTTTTAGCTAACCAATCGCCAACTTCGCTTGTTTTGTAAGCTTTGTTGCTTCCGGCTAAATCTTCTGTTACTACGCCTTCTGCTAAAGATTTATTAACAACGTCTCTAATAGCTGCTGCTTCTGCGTGTAAGCCGAAAGCGTCTTCAAACATCATAGCGGCAGATAAAACTGTTGCCAATGGGTTTGCGATGTCTTTTCCTGCTGCTTGCGGGTAAGAACCGTGAATAGGCTCGTACAATGAAGTATGTAAGCCTTTAGATGCCGATGGCATTAATCCCATAGAACCTGAAATTACAGAGGCCTCATCAGTTAAAATATCTCCAAAAAGGTTTTCGGTAATTAAAACATCGTAAGAGTTTGGCCACTGTACTAAACGCATAGCTACGGCATCAACAAACTCGTAACTAACGGTTACTTCTGGATAATCTTTTTCCATATCCTGTACGGTTTCTCTCCATAAACGAGAGCTTTCTAGAACGTTTGCTTTATCTACACAGCATAATTTTTTACTACGTGTCATCGCTATTTCAAAGCCTAATTTTGCTAAACGCTGAATTTCTGCTCTGGTGTATGTACAAGTGTCAAAAGCGGTGTTGCCATTGTCTTTTCTGCCTCTTTCACCAAAGTAAATTCCGCCAGTTAGCTCGCGTAAGATGATTAAATCTGTACCTTCTATACGTTCTCTTTTTAACGGAGAGTTATCTATTAAAGAAGGGAATGTAAAAGTAGGACGAACGTTTGCAAATAAGCCCAACTTTTGACGCATTTTTAATAAACCTTGCTCCGGACGAACAGTAGCTTTAGGATCATTATCGTATTTTGGATGACCAATAGCACCAAATAAAACAGCATCAGCAGCCATACAAACTTCGTGTGTGCTATCTGGATAAGGCTCTCCACAATCATCAATAGCGCAAGCACCTGTTAAAGCAGATGTCCAATTGATTTCGTGGTTAAACTTTGTAGCAACAGCATTTACTACTTTAACAGCCTGGTCTACAACCTCAGGCCCAATTCCGTCTCCCGCTAAAAGGGCGATATTTAATTTCATATTTTATTTAGTTTGTTCGTTTCTAGTTTGTTAGTTGGTTAGATTGTTTTTTTCCGTTTTCATGAATTCTAACAACCTAACAACCTAACCATCTAGATGATATTTAACATTTTTTGTGTTGCTTTAATGGCACATACGGTTTGGTCTGAGTCTAAACCGCGTGTTTTAAAGCTTTTTTTATCGGTTTCCCATGTAATAATGGCTTCGCAAAGTGCATCAGAATCACTTCCTGGGGCAATTCTTACGGCATAATCTACTAGTTTTGGTAATTGTCTTTTCTTTTTAGCATAAACCTTATTTAAGGCATTCATAAAAGCATCAAACTGTCCATCACCTTGTGCATTTTCTTCGAAATGTTCTCCTTCAATAGAAACTGCTATAGTTGCAGAGGGGCGTAAACCTTTAGCATGTGTTAAAACGTAAGATTGTACGGTAACTTTTTCTTCATAAAGTTTACTATCCAAAACATCAGAAATGATATAAGGAAGGTCTTCTTTGGTAACGGTTTCCTTTTTATCTCCAAGTTCTATAACGCGTTGGGTAACCTTTTTTAAATCTTCATCATTAAGTTTTAAACCTAATTCTTGAAGATTTTTCTCAATATTGGCTTTGCCAGATGTTTTACCTAAAGCATAAGTACGTTTCCTGCCAAATCTTTCTGGTAATAAATCGTTAAAATAAAGGTTGTTTTTATTGTCGCCATCAGCATGGATACCGGCTGTTTGGGTAAATACATTGTCGCCCACAATAGGTTTATTTGCAGGTATTCTGATGCCCGAAAATGTTTCTACCAATTTGCTTACTTTAAAAATAGAAGATTCCTTTAATGAGATTTTTACCTCTGGCAGAAAATCGTTAATAACAGCTACAGCACTTGCCATTGGTGCATTTCCGGCTCTTTCGCCCATACCATTTACAGTTAAATGTAAGCCATCTATACCTGCTTTTACAGCTTCCAGAACATTGGCGGTACTTAAATCGTAATCATTATGAGCATGAAAATCAAAATGAACTTTAGGATATTTTGATTTTAATTCGGCAATATATTCATACGTTTCTGAAGGCGTTAACACACCTAAAGTATCTGGTAGAAGTACTCTTTTGATAGATTGCTGGCTAAGGAAATCTAAAAACTGAAAAACATAGTCTTTAGAATTACGCATGCCGTTACTCCAATCCTCTAAATAAACATTGGTTTGTATCTGATGTTGAGTTGCTAAAGTTATAACTGCTGCAATTTCATCAAAATGTTGTTGGGCGGTTTTTTTAAGTTGATGTGTTAAATGATTTAAAGAGCCTTTAGTTAGCAAATTTTGAACTTTTACGCCTGCATTTAACATCCAATTGATAGATACGCCGTTATCAACAAAAGAAAGTACTTCTATACGATTGGTATATCCATTTTGGCTTGCCCAATCCATAATAGCTTTTACAGCTTGAAACTCGCCATCTGATACACGGGCAGAAGCAATTTCAACTCTGTCTACATGTAGTTCCTCCAGTAATAGCTGGGCAATCGTAAGCTTTTCAGAGGCGGAAAATGAAACTCCTGAGGTTTGTTCACCATCACGGAGTGTAGTATCCATTATTTCTATTTTCCTGTTTACCATGTAAATATTTTTTTTGTTGATGATTGTTATTTCTATAAATCTATTTTAGAAAACGAGGCTGTCTCAAATTACCACTTTGTGTCAGGCTGAGCGGAGTCGAAGCCTTTTCTATGTATATCAGAGAACATTTCGACTCCGCTCAATGTGACAAATATGATTTTTTAGACAGCTTCGTTTTAAACAAGTTTATCAAAAACAGTCTGTTTTTATAATGGAAGATGCGTAGCAAATTCCTGAATTTCTGATTTTATGTTTTGCAGATAATCAATATCATCAAAACCATTCATCATATTTTCTTTTTTGTATGAGCTAATATCGAAGCTTTCTTGCTCTCCGGTTGATGTTAAAGTAATGGTTTGTGCCGGAAGATTAATTTCTAATTCTGTTTTAGGGTCTGCCGCAATAGCTTTAAATATTTTATCTAAAAACTCTGGACTAACCTGTACCGGTAAAACACCAATATTTAAACAGTTATTTTTAAAGATATCTGCAAAGAAGCTAGAAACTACGGCTCTAAAGCCATAATCGTAAACAGCCCAAGCAGCATGCTCTCTTGATGAACCCGAACCAAAGTTTTTACCACCTACTAAAATTTTACCGCTGTAAGTTGGGTTATTTAAGACGAAATCTGGTTTAGGAGTATTATCTGGATTATATCTCCAATCTCTGAAAAGGTTATCGCCAAAGCCTACACGTTCTGTAGCTTTTAAGAAACGAGCTGGTATAATTTGGTCAGTATCAACATTCTCTATAGAAAGTGGAACTGCACTGCTTTTTAATATGTTAAATTTATCGTATGCCATTTTTTTTAGTTTTTTAGTTGTTAGTTTGTTGGTTTGTTAGTCTTTAAAGGACTGATAACAAATTCTGAAACTATTCCTAAATGATATATTACTGTTAGTTTTTAGGATTATTAGATTTAATTGGACGAACCAACTAACAACCTAATCATCTAACCAACTAATTCTTCCATTAATTCTCTAGGGTCTGTTACTTTACCTGTAACCGCTGCCGCAGCTGCTACTAGTGGGCTTGCAAGCATGGTTCTAGAACCTGGTCCTTGACGGCCTTCAAAGTTTCTGTTTGATGTACTTACTGCATATTTACCTGCAGGAATTTTATCATCATTCATTGCTAAACAAGCAGAACAACCTGGTTGACGTAGTGTAAAACCAGCCTCAGTTAAAATATCTAAAATACCTTCTTCTTTTATTTGAGACTCAACAATATGAGAACCTGGTACTAACCATACGGTTACATTTTCTGCTTTTTGTCTTCCTTTTACAACAGATGCAAAAGCTCTAAAATCTTCTATCCTACCATTGGTACAGCTTCCTACGAAAACATAATCAACTGGTTTACCTATCATAGAATCGCCTTCATTGAAACCCATATAGTTTAAAGATTTCTCATAAGTTTCTACACCACCTTCTACTTGCTCAGCATCAGGGATTTGGTTAGAAATACCAATACCCATACCAGGGTTGGTACCATAAGTAATCATAGGTTCAATTTCAGAAGCATTATAAGCTAACTCTTTATCAAATACTGCATCAGCATCTGTTTTAAGGGTTTTCCAATATTCCATTGCTTTATCCCAAGCTGCACCTTTTGGTGTAAACTCACGACCTTGGATATAATTGAAAGTAGTTTCATCTGGAGCTATCATACCACCACGAGCACCCATTTCTATACTTAGGTTACACACAGTCATACGGCCTTCCATACTCATTTTCTCAAAAACTTCACCAGCATACTCTACAAAATAACCAGTAGCGCCAGAGGTAGTTAATTTAGAAATGATGAATAAAGCAACGTCTTTAGGCGTAACACCTCTGCTTAAAGTACCATTGATGGTGATTCTCATTTTCTTTGGTTTTGGTTGCATGATACATTGTGTAGAAAGTACCATTTCTACTTCAGATGTACCTATACCAAAAGCGATAGCACCAAAAGCACCATGAGTTGAAGTATGCGAGTCGCCACAAACAATAGTTGCACCTGGTTGTGTAATACCGTACTCTGGTCCAACTACGTGAACAATACCATTTTTTTGATGGCCTAAACCCCAGTGAGAAATACCATATTCTTTAGAGTTAGCCTCTAAAGCTTTAAGCTGATTTGCTGATAATGGATCTGCAACTGGTAAATGTTGGTTAATAGTAGGCGTGTTATGATCTGCCGTAGCAAAAGTACGCTCAGGATATAAAACTTTAATACCTCTGGTTTTTAATCCTAAGAAAGCTACCGGGCTGGTTACTTCATGGATTAAATGACGATCGATAAATAAAACATCTGGACCGCCTTCTATCTTGCGAACCACATGTTTATCCCACACTTTGTCAAACAATGTCTTGCTCATCTTATTATAATTTTATTTTGTTTTTAATTTCCAAGTCGCATTAAACGACAAATTTAATCTTATATGAATTTATTTATAGCATCTAAATAAGCATTTGCAGATGCTTTTACGATATCAGAACTGAAACCGTAACCTGCATAGTATTTATCGCCATATTTAACTCTCATATTTACTTTACTAACATCATTACTTCCACCATGTATAGCATCAATATGAAACTCTTTTAAAGTAACTTCTTTTTTAATGATGCTATCCATAGCTTTAATGGTAGCGTCTACCGGTCCATTTCCTGATGCTACAGCTTCATATACTTTTTCATGAATTTCTAGCTTTACCATAGCGGTAGGAATTAATGGATCGCCACACATCACCTGTAATAATTTTATGGTGATACCGTCTTTATAGTTACGCTCTGTACCATCGCCCATTAAAAGTAATAAGTCGTCATCTTTGATTTCTTTTTTACTATCAGCAAGTACTAAGAAACGCTCATAAACTTCATTTAAGTTTATTTTTTCAATTAAATATCCTAAACGCTCTAAATGGTGTTTAAGCGCATGACGACCACTTCTTGCGGTTAAGATAATCTCTGATTGGTCTATACCCACATCTTCCGGATTGATGATTTCATAATTCTCTCTGAATTTTAAAACACCATCTTGATGGATACCCGAACTATGTGCAAATGCATTTTTACCAACAATAGCTTTGTTTGGCTGTACTGGCATACGCATCATACGACTAACCATTCCGCTTAGCTCATAGAATTTTTTGCTATTGATATTGGTATAATATCCCAATTGATGGGTTTTTAATATCATAGCAACTTCTTCTAAAGAAGTATTTCCGGCTCTTTCTCCAATACCATTAATGGTACATTCTACTTGGCGAGCTCCGTTTTGGATACCAGCAATAGAATTTGCTGTTGCCAAACCTAAATCATTATGGCAGTGTACAGAAATTATAGCTTGGTCTATATTTTTAACATTCTCTTTCAGGAAACGAATTTTAGAGCCATACTGGTCTGGTAAGCAATAGCCATTAGTATCTGGTATATTAACTACCGTAGCACCAGCTGCTATTACAGCCTCTATCATCTGGGCAAGAAAAACTACATCTGCTCTTCCGGCATCTTCTGCATAAAACTCAATATCTTCTACAAACTTTTTGGCATATTTTACTGCTGCAACACCACGCTCCAGAATATCTTCACGGGTACTGTTAAATTTGTATTTGATATGCATGTCTGATGCGCCAATTCCTGTATGTATTCTTGGTCTTTTGGCATGTTTTAAAGATTCTACAGCAGCATCAATATCCTTTGTATTGGCTCTTGTTAAAGCACAAATAATAGGATCTTTTACAGCTTTAGATAGCTCAACAACACTTTGGAAATCTCCTGGGCTTGAAATTGGGAAACCAGCTTCAATAACATCAACACCTAAGATTTCTAATTCTTTTGCAATCTCTATCTTTTCTGATGTTGTTAATTGACAACCAGGTACCTGTTCACCGTCTCTTAAAGTAGTGTCGAAAATGTAAATTCTATTCGGGTCGTGTAACATATTCTTTTGTTAGCTTCATTTACGCTTGTTTAAGGGGTAAATGAGTTCATTTTTTATTCTTTTTATAATGATGGCTCAAAGTTTAATGCATAATCTTTAAGCTGTTTATATGCTTTATCTGTTTTTAACTCTTCTATCAGGATAACTTCTCCGTTCTCCAAAACAATCTTTTTTTCTAAGCAGTTGGGTAATTGAGATTCAAAATGACCAACGTAAATTAAAGTCATACCATTACTGCAAAGCTCATCTACCAATTGGTTAAAATGTTTGGTTTGTTGTTTATCTAAACCTTGGCAAGGCTCATCCAGAATAAGTAATTCTGGGTTTTTAATGATGGTTCTAGCCAGTAAAACCAATCTTTGTGTACCTAAAGGCAAGGTGTTTAAAAGTCTGCTTTTTTCTTCGGTTAAACCAAAATATTCAACTAGCTCATCTACTAAAATACTTTTAGAATAAGGTAGTTGTCTAAATAAACCTACCGAGTCATAAAGGCCAGAAGCAATACTTTCCCATACCGTAGCTGATGCATCAAAATACCAATGAAATTCTGGAGAAATTAAGCCAATATGTTGTTTAATATCCCAGATACTTTCTCCGCTACCTCTTTTATTACCAAATAAATACAAGGTATTGGCATAAGATTGTGGATGGTCTCCGTTTATTAAACTTAATAAAGTTGATTTACCAGAACCATTATGTCCTTGCAGCAGCCATTTTTCACCAGCTTTAACTTCCCAGTTGATATTTTTTAGCACTTGTTTTTCTCCATAACTAATTTGGATGTTCTCCATTTTAGCTATTTGCTGTGAGCTATAAACAGGCGATGTTCTTAAAAAAGCTGGTATTGTTTTGTTTTCCCTTAGGGGGATGAATTGCTGTAAATCAGTTTTCGTATTTACGGCTACCAATTTTTTGTCTACAATGGTAGCAAAACGGTTGATAGACGATGGTAAATCATCATCATTACTGATTAAGATTAATGTTACCCCTGCCGATGCAGCTTCATCTAAAAGAAGATTTAGGTTTTTTCTCGATTTTAAATCTAAACCTGTATAAGGCTGGTCTATAATAAGCACTTGAGGTTTTAACCACAAAGCTTTAACCAGTTGTAATTTTTTATGCTCGCCGCTAGAAAGCTCTATAAGTTGCGAGTTCTGTAAAGATGTAAAATCTAATCTATTTAAAATAGATTCAACATCAGCAATATTTAAGTGATGTTCTTTAGCGTAATAAGCTAGTTCTGCTTTTACAGTTAAAGTTTCTTTAGCCTGTTGGCTTGTATAGCGTTGCTGATAGTAAAAATTAGCAACACCTTCTAAATTTTTAAATTGATACCAGCTTTCTACAAACAAAACTTTTGCAGGTAATTTACTTGTATCGTTAAAAGTGATTTTGATGCTTCCAGATGCAGGTAATAAGCTAGCTATAACTTTGCCTAAGGATGTTTTTCCGTTGCCACTATTCCCGCCTAATAACCAGTTTTCTCCCGAAAGGATAGTCCAATTCAAATCCTCCAACACCAGCATTTGCTGATATTGCAAGTTTAAATTGTTGATATGGACGACTGGTTGTGACATAAGCCTCACTCCTAAATCCCCTCTCTGAAACAGAGGGGACTTTTGAGCAGAATAAAATTTAACTTTATTACATTAATTAACATATAGCACTCACTGTACTCCCTCTCCAAAGGAGAGGGTTGGGGTGAGGCTTTTACTTAAGCAGTTTTAATAGCTTTCATAGCTGTCATTGCTTTACGCAATTTTACACCTACAACTTCTACTTGGTGGCTACGTAAAATTTCATTGATTTCTACTAATCTTCTGTTATCTACAGAACCATCTTTTCCTTCGTTAAAGTTTTTACCTACTAAGTCTGTATCAACTTTCTTCATAAAATCAGCTAATAAAGGCTTACAAGCTTGGTCAAATAAATAGCAACCGTACTCAGCAGTATCAGAAATTACACGGTTCATTTCGAATAATTTTTTACGAGCAATGGTATTTGCAATAAGCGGAGTTTCGTGTAAAGACTCATAATAAGCAGATTCTGGTTTAATACCAGCCTCAACCATAGTTTCAAAAGCCAATTCAACACCTGCTCTAACAAAAGCAACCATTAATAAATAGTTATCAAAGTATTCTTGCTCGCCAATTTTAACATCTCCGGCAGGAGTTTTTTCAAAAGCAGTTTCACCTGTCTCTGCTCTCCAAGCCAATAAGTTTTTGTCTCCATTTGCCCAATCTTCCATCATGATACGGCTAAACTCGCCACTCATAATATCATCTTGGTGCTTTTGGAATAAAGGACGCATAATGTCTTTTAACTCTTCAGAAACTTCAAAAGCTTTAATTTTAGCAACATTACTTAAACGATCCATCATACCAGAAACGCCACCATGTTTTAAAGCTTCAGTGATAACTTCAACACCATATTGTACCAATTTAGAAGCGTAACCAGCATCAATACCTTTTTCAATCATTTTATCGAAAGAAAGAATAGAACCAGTTTGTAACAAACCACAAAGTATAGTTTGCTCGCCCATTAAATCTGATTTTACTTCAGCAACAAAAGATGATTTTAATACACCAGCTCTATGGCCACCAGTACCTACGCAATAAGCTTTTGCTTGTGCTAAACCTTTTCCTTCCGGATCATTTTCTGGATGTACAGCAATTAAAGTAGGTACACCAAAACCTCTTACGTATTCTGCTCTTACCTCGCTACCTGGGCATTTAGGTGCCACCATAATAACGGTAATATCTTTACGGATTTGCATGCCTTCTTCTACAATATTGAAACCGTGTGAATATAATAGGGTAGAACCTTGTTTCATTAAAGGCATAATAGCATTAACAACAGCAGTATGTTGCTTGTCTGGTGTAAGGTTAACAACTACATCTGCAGAAGGAATTAATTCTTCGTAAGTACCAACTTTAAAGTTGTTTTCTGTAGCGTTTTTCCAAGAATCACGTTTGCCTTCAATTGCTTCTTTACGTAAGGTATAGCTTACATCTAAGCCGCTATCTCTTAAATTCAAGCCTTGGTTTAAGCCTTGTGCACCGCAACCTACAACTACAATCTTTTTCCCTTTTAAAGCATTTACTCCATCTGCAAACTCTGCATTATCCATGAATTCGCAAACGCCTAATTGGTTTAGTTTTTCTCTAAGGGGTAAAGTATTAAAATAATTTGCCATTGTTTTTATTGTTGATTTATATTTTTATTGTTAATTAGTTGTCCAAGGTCTATAGACTATTGTCCATGGACTGTTACTACATCGTAAACACCTTATCGCCATTATTTAGATATTCATTCTCTGCTGCTGGCTCTCCTGGTTCGCGGTTTTCAAATTGTTTTAGTTTGGTATGGAAACCATCGCTAGCTTTTATAATAGCTACACGGGCACTTCTTACAAATTCTATTAAACCATATTGTTGTAATACTACCACTAAAGCATCCGTTTCTTCCCTATGTCCAGTAGTTTCAAAAACCGTGTAATCTTTACGGATAACCACGGCTCTTGCACCATATTCACGTAATAAACGCTCTACACTCACATGCTCCGCAATAATTTCTGTAGGTACTTTGTAAAGTGCAAGCTCTTGCCAAATAACATCTTCATTGGTGTTGTAGTATACTTTTAATACTTCAACTTGCTTTTCTAACTGACGAGCAACTTTTCTTACCACCTCTTCTGTTTCGTTTATCACGATGTTAAAACGGTGAATACTTTCTACCTCTGAAGGTGATGTATTTAAGCTTTCGATATTCAGTTTTCTTCTACTAAATATAATTGCTATCCTGCTCAGTAAACCAACCTGGTTTTCGGTATAAACAGTGATGTTAAATTCCTTCTTTTCTAATTTTGATTCCATGATTTTCTAAATTGAAGGTTTACTTAAGCCTGATTTCACTAACACTACAGCCTTGTGGCACCATAGGGAATACATTATTTTCTTTAGTTACCATAACTTCTAAAAGGTATGAGCCTTTATGATCAAGCATGGTTTTTAAAGCGTCTTTTAGTTCTGCTCTTTCTGATATTTTTTTACCGTCTATGTAATAGCTTTTTGCAAGAGCTACAAAATCCGGACTGGTAATATCAACAAAAGAATATCTTCTATCGTGGAAAAGCTCTTGCCATTGTCTTACCATTCCTAAGAACTGATTATTCAAAATCATGATTTTTACATCAATACCACTTTGCATAATAGTACCTAGTTCTTGTAAAGTCATTTGGAAACCACCATCACCAATAACGGCTACTACGGTTTTTTCTGGTGCGCCAAACTTAGCTCCAATAGCTGCCGGTAAAGCAAAGCCCATGGTACCTAAGCCACCGCTAGTAATATTACTTCTGGTGTGATTAAATTTAGCATAACGGCAAGCTACCATTTGGTGCTGACCCACATCTGTTACGATAATAGCGTCTCCGTTAGTTAATTGGTTAAGCTGATTGATTACTTCGCCCATGGTTAACTCTCCAGATTGAGGGTTAATTTCAGCATCAATACACTGAGCAAACTCTTCTTTAGAATAATTATTAAACTTCGCTAACCATTCTTCATGTTTGTTTTCTTTAACTAAAGCGGTTAATAAAGGTAAAGTTTCTTTACAATCTCCCCATACCGGAACATGAGCTTTTACATTCTTATCAATCTCGGCAGGGTCTATATCTAAGTGAATAACCTTAGCTTGTTTAGCATATTTATCTAAACGACCAGTAACACGGTCATCAAAACGCATCCCAATAGCAATTAAAACATCGCATTCATTGGTTAAAACATTTGGGCCATAATTACCATGCATACCTAACATACCAACATTTAAAGGGTGGTCTGTAGGTATAGCACCTGCACCTAAAATTGTCCAAGCAGCAGGAATACCTGTTTTCTCAACAAAAGCTTTAAACTCTTGCTCGGCATTACCCAATAATACACCTTGTCCAAATAAAATAAATGGTTTTTTAGCTTCATTGATTAAAGCAGCAGCTTGCTCTATATAACTATTTCTAACTATAGGTGTAGGTCTATAACTTCTGATATGATTACACTTTTTATAACCATGGTAAGCAGTTAGTTGTATTTGTGCATTCTTTGTTATATCAATAAGCACTGGTCCTGGTCGGCCTGTTTTGGCAATATGAAATGCTTTTGCTAGTACCTCAGCAATTTCAGAAGCATCAGTTACCTGATAATTCCATTTTGTAACAGGTGTAGTGATATTGATAACATCAGTTTCTTGGAAAGCGTCTGTTCCTAAAAGATGCGCAAATACTTGTCCAGTGATACATACCATTGGCGTACTATCAATTTGTGCATCAGCTAAGCCAGTAATTAAGTTAGTAGCACCTGGTCCGCTGGTAGCAAACACAACACCTACTTTCCCTGATGTACGGGCATAACCTTGTGCAGCATGTGTTGCACCTTGCTCATGCCTAACTAGAATATGTTTTAATCTATCCTGATAATCATATAAAGCATCGTAAATAGGCATAATTGCTCCTCCTGGATATCCAAAAATGGTATCAACACCTTCGGCAATTAAACCGTTTAATAAAATTTCTGAGCCTTTAAGCTGTTCTACAGTGGTTGCTGTCTCTTCTTCAGAACTCATCAGTAACGCATCCTTCTGTTGCATTTTTTACAAGTTTAAAATATTTATACAATACCCCGCTTTTTACTGGAGGCTCTGGTTGTGTCCATTTTGCTTTTCTTGCGGCTAATTCTTCATCAGATAGCATCACATTAATGGTATTTTTAGTAGCATCAATTTCAATAATGTCATCATCATTAATCAAAGCGATATTACCACCTTCAAATGCTTCAGGAACAATATGACCTACTACAAAACCATGTGTACCTCCAGAAAATCTACCATCAGTAATTAATGCTACTGAAGAACCTAAGCCTGCACCAAAAATGGCAGAAGTTGGTTTTAACATTTCTGGCATACCTGGTCCACCTTTTGGCCCTACATAACGGATAACTACTACATCACCTGCCTTAACTTTTCCTGATGATATACCTTCAATAAGTGCAGATTCTCCATTGAAAACTCTTGCTGGTCCAGAGAAACGTTCACCTTCTTTACCTGATATTTTAGCAACACTGCCTTGAGTAGCAATATTACCATATAGCATTTGTAAGTGACCAGTAGTTTTTATAGGATTTTCTATAGGGAAAATAATTTTCTGCTCCTCAAAATCGAGGTCCTTAGCTTCAGCAACGTTTTCTGCAACGGTTTTCCCTGTAACAGTTAAGCAATCACCATGAATCAAACCTTTCTTTAAAAGATATTTCATAATAGCTGGTGTTCCGCCTAACTCATGAACATCTTCCATCATGTATTTTCCACTAGGTTTTAAATCTGCAATTACCGGTACGCTATCGCTGATGTCTTGGAAATCTTTCATGCTTAGGTCTACACCTACAGATCTAGCCATAGCTATCATGTGTAATACAGCATTGGTTGAGCCACCCATGACCATGATAACCACCATAGCATTATGGAAAGCTTTACGAGTCATGATATCACGTGGTTTGATATCTTTCTCTAATAAAATCCTGATGAATTTACCAGCTTCTAAACATTCATCTTTTTTCTCTTGGCTTAAAGCCGGATTTGATGAACTGTAAGGCAAACTCATACCTAAAGCTTCAATAGCAGAAGACATGGTATTAGCCGTGTACATACCACCACATGCTCCAGCACCTGGGCAAGAATGTTCTATAATACCTTGATAATCTTCTTCGCTAAGGTTACCAGCAATTTTTTGCCCTAAAGCTTCAAATGCTGATACGATATTTAGAGATTGTCCTTTATAATTTCCAGAATGGATAGTACCACCATAAACCATAATTGATGGTCTGTTTAATCTTCCCATAGCAATGATAGCTCCAGGCATGTTCTTATCGCAACCAGGTAAAGCTATTAAAGCATCATAGTAATGGCCACCGCAAACAGTTTCTATAGAGTCTGCAATAACATCTCTTGATACCAAAGAAAAACGCATCCCATCTGTACCATTGGTAATACCATCACTAATGCCAATAGTATGAAATTTTAAACCTACAAGATTATGGTTCCAAACACCTTTTTTTACAATATCAGCTAAATCATTTAAGTGCATGTTACAAGTGTTACCATCATAACCCATGCTGGCAATACCTACTTGTGCTTTTGCTAAATCTTCTCTTGTTAAGCCAATTCCATAAAGCATTGCTTGTGATGCAGGCTGTGTCTGATCTTGAGTAATAGTCTTACTATACTTATTTAATTCCATTATATTATTACTTCGAAACTTAATTTATCTAATACTAAATTCTTGTATGCTCTTTGTATGGTTGCGCCAAGCGAGTCTTTGAAAGGCGTTTTATATATTTTATCGTCCAAAGAGGCTATTCCAACAACTTCAACTGCTGTGCTACACAAAAATGCGCTATCTGCATTTTTTAGTTCTTCTACAGAAATAGGCTTTTCTATAACTTCTATATCCAATTGTTTGGCTATTTTAATAATGGTTGCTCTGGTTATACCGGGTAAAATATAAGCCGAGATTTCTGGAGTATAGAGCTTTCCATTTTTCTCTATAAAAATATTTGCACCAGGCGCTTCTGCTACATAGCCTCTGGCATCTAACTGTATAGCATCATCATATCCATTTTGTGCGGCATCTGTGGTAGCTAAAATAGAATTGATATAATTGCCTGTAAGTTTTGCATCCACCGGTACTGATTTTGGATTTGGTCTTTCAAACCTAGAAATGCAAGTATTTAATGATTTGTTGGCATCATAATAATCCCAATGCCAAGCCATAATGGTAATTCCAGATTGCTGATTTACTTTTAAATCCATACCTGCTCCACAAGTAACCAGAGGTCGTAAATAAGCGTTCTTTAATCTGTTTTTATGTAAAACTTTATAAGAAACTTCTATCAATTCTTCTATGTCCCAGTGAAAAGGAATATTCACTTTTTCACAAGAGCGTTGAAGGCGTTCAAGATGCTCGCGAACTTTAAAAAGTTTTACGCCATTATTGGTTTGATAAGATCTGATACCCTCAAAAGCTCCAAAACCATAATGAACAGTTTGGCTGAAAATATCTATACCAGCATGTTCTGCCTGGAAAAACTCTCCATTTTGGTATATAATTGTTTTCATTGTTACTTTATTGGGTTTAAATGATAAAAAAAAAGCCTTCTTTATTGGAAGGCATCTTTAATTTTTATGTAGCTAATTAAAACATGCCTTAGACTGCGTACCTAGTAAAATAGGTAAGAAAATAATGACTAAGTTTATAGCTATTGAAATCATATTTATACTTTATTTTTTATCAACTTTAATCTTCTCAAGGTAAGGCATGTAATATTTATTGTCAAGAGTAAAGCATTAAAAAAGCTAAAAAAAATATTATTTCATTAAATAATGCTAAACAGAATAATATTTGTTCTTGAAGCGCCAAACCGTTATAAATTTCATAATTTTTGAACCAAAAATGAAAATGGTATTTAGTATAAAACAAACTTTTATTATGCAAGCATTGTATTTTGAGGGCTAAATCTTCTTAAAATATAAGATGGGCTTTAAAAATTTAAAATTTTGGTCAAAAAAAAACCGATAACTTAAGCCATCGGTTTTTTTAATTTTAAAAAGCTTTAATTAGCTTTCTATTACTCCTTCTGCAAGAACAATAATCTTATTATCAATAACTTCTATTGCACCTCCGTTGATGATAAGCTTTTCTGTTTTAGTTGCTGTTCTGATGGTAACTTGTCCTTTCTCTAAAGTTGAGATGATAGGAGCGTGGTTATTGAGTACTTCAAAAGAACCCATCGTTCCCGGAACAGTTACTGATATAACTTCACCATCAAATACTTTTTTATCTGGAGTTAATATTTCTAAGTTCATATTTATCGTATTGCGTATTTAGTATAGCGTAATGCGATTTACTCAATACGCTATACGCAAATCTCAATTCTTATGCGTTTGCTTCAGCTAATAATTTTTTACCTTTTTCAATAGCGTCTTCTATACTACCAACAAGGTTAAATGCTGCTTCAGGATACTCATCAACTTCTCCATCCATAATCATATTAAAGCCTTTGATGGTATCTTTAATGTCAACTAAAACACCTTTTAAGCCGGTAAACTGCTCTGCAACGTGGAAAGGTTGAGATAAGAAACGTTGTACTCTTCTTGCTCTAGCTACGGTTAATTTATCTTCTTCAGATAACTCATCCATACCTAAAATAGCAATGATATCTTGTAATTCTTTATAACGTTGTAAGATTTCTTTTACTCTTTGTGCACAAGCATAGTGCTCTTCTCCAACAACTACAGGAGTTAAAATTCTTGAAGTAGAATCTAATGGATCTACCGCAGGGTAAATACCTAACTCAGCAATTTTACGAGAAAGTACTGTTGTAGCATCTAAGTGGGCAAAAGTTGTAGCCGGAGCAGGGTCAGTTAAGTCATCCGCAGGTACGTAAACCGCTTGTACAGATGTAATAGATCCTCTTTTTGTTGAAGTAATACGCTCTTGCATAGTACCCATCTCTGTTGCTAATGTTGGTTGGTAACCTACGGCAGAAGGCATACGACCTAATAGCGCTGATACCTCAGAACCTGCTTGCGTAAAACGGAAGATGTTATCGATAAAGAAAAGGATATCTTTTCCTTGTCCATCACCTTCACCATCGCGGTAGTATTCTGCAATGGTTAATCCTGATAAAGCTACACGAGCTCTAGCACCAGGAGGCTCGTTCATTTGACCGAAAACGAAGGTTGCTTTAGAATCTTTAAGTTCTTCTTTATCAATTTTTGATAAATCCCAACCACCTTCTTCCATAGAATGTTTAAACGCATCTCCGTATTTGATAATACCAGCTTCAATCATCTCACGTAAAAGGTCATTACCTTCACGAGTACGCTCGCCTACACCAGCAAATACTGATAAACCATCATAAGCCTTCGCAATGTTGTTAATTAATTCTTGAATTAATACAGTTTTACCAACACCAGCACCACCAAATAAACCAATTTTACCACCTTTTGCATAAGGCTCTAATAAGTCAATTACTTTGATACCTGTAAATAAGATTTCATTTTCTGTAGATAGATCTTCAAATCTTGGAGGTAAATTATGGATAGATTTACCATTTACTTTATCAATATCTTCGATACCGTCAATAGCGTCACCCACAACATTGAATACACGACCTTTAATACCTTCGCCTATTGGCATTTTAATAGGAGCTCCGGTATCAGTAACATCCATACCTCTTACTAAACCGTCTGTAGAATCCATCGCAATGGCTCTAACTCTGTCTTCACCTAAATGCTGTTGTACCTCTAAAATGATTTTTTGACCATTTTCTTTACGGATTTCTAAAGCATCGTAAATTTTCGGCAGTTTGGCATCCTCGGCTGAGAAACTAACGTCTACAACTGGTCCGATGATTTGTGCTATTTTTCCAATGTTTGGCATATCGAAATTTAATTATGTATCAGTGAGATATAAATCCCTATCAATTGAATTTTTGAGTGGGCAAAATTACTTTTTATTCATCAAAATACAAATATATGTATACAAAATGTTTTTAAGGAAATTTCATATTTCTATTTTATTGTGTAAAGTATTGAAAATGAGTTGATTTTGCTATTTTTTGATTTTGAAATATGTTTCGGTTTTATTCTTGAGAGTGGTTTTTTAAAATGGCAATGATTGTTCAGAAACTTGATATAAATTTTTCTTTAAAAAAAATAGGAATGAATCTAAAAATTTGTTATGCTTGCATAATAAAGAGAGATAAGCTCATCTTGTCTTAACCAATTAACTTAAATTAATTTGAAATGAAATTTAATTACGCATTTAAATGGGCTTTTGCGGCTATAATTTTAGTTGCATCAGGTTGTACAAAAGATGAAGAGACTGCCGTTGTTCCTAGCTCTGGAAACGCAGATTTTACCAGATATATTGCATTAGGAAACTCACTTACGGCTGGCTTTGCTGATAATGGACTATACTTAAGTGGTCAATTAAATTCTTTTCCGAATATTTTAGCTCAGCAAATGAAGCTTGCTGGCGGTGGAGAATTTGCTCAAGCTTTATTTCCAGCTAATCAAGCTAATGGTTCTGGTTATGTGCGTTATGGTGGCTTAACTCCGGCTGGTACACCAATTTTGATTCCTGTAACCACTAATTTAGGTATCAGGGGTTCGGCAACTATACCTGGGTTCGGCAATGTAACTTTATATACCAAGCATACCGGTCCTTTAAATAATTACGGTGTACCGGGTATCAAATTAAGAGACATAAAATTAAATGTTTACGGAAATGTTAATGGTTATTTTGAGCGTTTATTAGCCGGAAATGCTGGAACCAACACTACTACATACTTAGATTTTGTTACAACAACACCTTTTACCTTCTTTACCAATTGGTTAGGTAATAATGATGCTTTAGGATATGCTACTAGTGGCGGAGTGGGAGATGTGTTAACACCAACAGCAGATTTTACTACCATGTATACAGAATTAATCAATAGGTTAACAGCTACAGGGGCAAAAGGTGTGGTAGCAACTGTGCCAGATGTTTCTGTTATACCGTTTTTTAATACGGTAACTATAAGCGCAATTTTGGCGGGTGTGAATGCCGCTAGGCCTGTAGGTATTCCAGCATTTACAAACATTTTTATAGCCACAAGTGCTGGTGCTAGAGCTGCAACCGCAGAAGATTTAGTAGTATTAAACTTTTCTACCAGCTCGGTTGGATCTACCACTACTGGACCCGGTGCGCCTTTTCCTTATGGCTTACATCCAAATAATCCAATTGAGAATAGATTTATTTTAGATAGGGATGAAGTGGCTACGGTCAGAACTGCCATAACAAGTTATAACAATACCATAAAAGCAGTTGCAGCATCTAAAGATTTGGCTGTTTTTGATGCTAACGAGTACCTAAATAAGTTTAAAGGAGCTGGTATAACTGTAGATGGAGTTACTTTTACCACAGCATACATTAGCGGTAAAATATTTTCTTTGGATGGTGTACATTTAACTCCAATGGGTAATGCAGTGGTAGCTAATGAGCTTATCAATATTATCAACGCAAAATATAATGCTACGTTACCAAAAGTAGAATTAAGTAATTATACATTTTTGAAATTCAACTAAGTTGATCAGGTTATAAAAATTACCTTTATTTTGAAGCAGTTTATCATTAAAAAGGCAGTGTAATAGCACTGTCTTTTTTGTTATGATTAAATTTAGTTATTAAAAGTGATTTTTCCGGCAAAAGAACTATTTTCGGGCAATGAAAAAGATTCTAGTAACTGGTAGCAATGGTTTGTTAGGACAAAAACTTACTGAAAGGATTTTAGCTCAGCAAGATTTTGAATTAATTGCTACATCTAAAGGGCAAAACAGATATGCTGTAAAAGATGGTTATACCTATGCAGAAATGGATATCACCAATGAAGATAGTATCCATGAGGTTGTAGCTAAATACAAACCAGATGTGATTATTCATACAGCTGCAATGACTAATGTAGACACCTGCGAGAATGAAAAGGAACTTTGTTGGCTGCTTAATGTTACAGCAGTAGATTACTTGATTAAAGCATGTAAGAAATACCAAATCCAGTTGGTTCATCTTTCTACAGATTTTATTTTTGATGGTGAGGATGGTCCTTATACGGAAGAAGATAAAGCTAATCCAGTTTCTTATTATGGAGAATCTAAATGGGCTGCGGAACAGCTTTTAATGCAATCTGATATTCATTATACCATATTAAGAACCATTATTGTTTACGGTATTGTGAATGATATGAGCCGAAGCAATATTGTACTTTGGGCTAAAGGTGCTTTAGAAAAAGGTTTGCCTATTAATATTGTTAACGACCAATGGAGAATGCCAACTTTAGCAGAGGATTTAGCAGAAATTTGTTTACTAGCTGCTCAAAAAGGTGCAAAAGGTATTTATAATGCTTCTGGAAAAGATATGATGAGTATTATGGAGCTGGTAGAACAAGTGGCAGACTTTTATAACTTAGATAAAAGCTTAATCAAACCTATTAGCTCTGATTCTTTAAACCAGGCTGCCAAAAGACCAAAAAGAACAGGATTTATTTTAGATAAATCTGTCAAAGATTTAGGATATCAACCACACTCTTTTAAAGAAGGTTTAGAAATTATGGATAAACAATTGAAACAAAGGTGACTTGTTAGAAGTTAAAGATGAGATTCTAAAATCAATTACTCAATAAATAATCATTCAAAAATCAATAAATAAATATTATGACATTACAATTAGGAGAACAAGCACCAGATTTTACTTTATTTAATTCTGAGCTTAAGGAAGTAAGTTTAAAAGATTTTGCAGGTAAGAAAGTCATTATTCACTTTTTTCCCATGGCATTTACAGGTGTTTGCACAACACAATTATGTACAATGAGAGATAATTTTGGTTTTTACGAAGGTTTAAATGCTCAAGTATTAGGAATTTCAGTAGATTCTCCTTTTACTTTAGCTAAATTTAAAGAAGACAATAATTATCAATTTCCATTATTATCAGATTTTAATAAAGAGGTTTCTAAAGCATTTGGAGCTTATTATGATGAATTTGTATTTAATTTAAAAGGTGTTTCTAAAAGAGCTGCTTTTGTAATTGATGAAAACCAGAAGGTAATTTATGCAGAAGTATTAGAATCTGCAGGAGATTTACCTAATTTCAAAGCAATTGACGATATTGTCAAATAATTTAAATTAAAAAAAAATCAGCTTATGGAGGGTTCTCTAAACATTGTGTTTATTATAGTAGGGAGTTTTATTGCTCTTGTACTTGTCTTGTATTTTCTACCGATTAATTTGTGGTTTACAGCCCAGTTATCGGGTGTAAGAATTAACTTACTTAATTTGGTATTAATGCGATTGAGAAGAGTACCTCCTTCTTTGGTAGTAAACGCCATGATTACATCCACTAAAGCTGGATTAAATATTACTTCTAACGAGATAGAAACACATTATCTAGCTGGAGGGCATGTAAATAACGTCATTAAGGCATTAATCTCAGCAGATAAAGCTAATATTCCTTTAGATTTTAAACTAGCCACGGCTATAGATTTAGCAGGGCGAGACGTTTTTGAGGCTGTACAATTATCAGTAAATCCAAGAGTTATCAATACACCTCCAGTGGCCGCCGTTGCCAAAGATGGTATACAGTTGATTGCGAAAGCCAGAGTAACAGTGAGGGCCAATATTAACCAATTGGTTGGTGGTGCTGGTGAAGAAACTATTCTAGCCCGCGTAGGCGAAGGTATTGTAACTACCATCGGATCTGCTGTTAGTCATAAAGAGGTTTTAGAAAATCCTGATAAGATATCAAAAGTTGTACTTTCTAAAGGTTTAGATTCTGGAACAGCATTTGAAATTTTATCTATTGATATTGCAGATATTGACATTGGTGATAATATTGGTGCCAAGTTACAAACAGACCAAGCTGAGGCTGATTTAAAAGTAGCCAATGCAAAAGCCGAAGAGAGAAGAGCCATTGCAGTTGCTTTTGAACAAGAAATGAAAGCTAAAGCACAAGATGCAAGAGCTAAGGTGATTGAAGCAGAAGCTCAAGTACCGCTAGCTATGGCAGAAGCATTTAGAAGTGGTAATCTTGGTATTATGGACTATTATAAAATGCAAAATATACAGGCTGATACAGAAATGAGAGAATCTATTTCAAGACCTAGTGGAGATCAAAAAAAGGATAAAAAATAATGTTTATCTGATTGTATAGAAAGCGCTTAGTGAAAATTATGCGCTTTTTATTTATAAAAATCTCTGAGTTTAAAAGTTCAGATCCGCCTTATTTTAAATAAAATTTGCATTAATGTCTATATTGTCTATTTTTGCAGTCCCAAATATGGGAAATGGATCTGTAGCTTAACTGGATAGAGCACCTGACTACGGATCAGGAGGTTAGGGGTTCGACTCCCTTCAGGTCCACTAATTAAGGTAAAGCCTTTTTGCCAACAGGCGAAAAGGCTTTTTAAATTTTAACAGATATTACTATGCTTAATTTAGTACTCTTTGGCCCTCCGGGAGCCGGTAAAGGCACACAATCTCAAAAACTTATTGAAAAATACAATTTGGTGCATCTTTCAACAGGTGATATTTTGAGAGGAGAAATTAGCAATGGCACAGCGTTAGGGCTAGAAGCTAAAAAATTAATGGACGAAGGTGTTTTAGTGCCTGACGAAGTAGTTATTGGTATGATTAGCAATAAATTAGATGCTAATAAAGAGGCCAACGGTTTTATCTTTGATGGTTTCCCAAGAACGGTAGCACAAGCAGAAGCTTTAGATAATTTACTATCATCTAAAGGTGAAGCTATATCTGGAATGATAGCTTTGGAAGTAGAGCCAGTAGAATTAGAAAAGAGATTATTATTAAGAGGTAAAGATTCTGGTCGTCCTGATGATCAAAATCCTGAAATCATTAAAAAAAGAGTGGAAGAGTACAATTCTAAAACAGCACAAGTAGCTAGTTATTACAAAGAACAAGGTAAGTTTACAAGTGTAAATGGAATTGGTACTATTGAAGATATTTTTACCAACATTAGTAAAGTAGTAGACACTTACTAAGCACATATTACTAAAAATTAGCGGATGTGTTTTTGTACATCCGCTTTTTTTATTTTTACAGAGGAGAATAAATTATGTCACAGGGCTCAAATTTCGTTGATTATGTTAAAATTTGTGGACGTTCTGGTAACGGAGGTCCCGGTTCTGCACATTTACACCGCGATATAAGAACAAGCATGGGTGGCCCAGATGGTGGCGATGGCGGTAGAGGTGGCCATGTGATTGTAAGAGGTAATGCTCAGTTATGGACCTTATTACACCTTAAGTACCGTAAACATGTTATTGCAGAGCATGGCATGTCTGGCGGTAGTTCTCTAAAAACAGGTAAATGTGGTCAGGATGAAATTTTAGAAGTCCCTCTGGGTACGGTAATTAAAGATGCAGAAACTGGTGAAGTTGCTTTTGAAATTACTAAAGATGGTGAAGAGCGTATTTTGGTTGAAGGTGGAAGAGGCGGTTTAGGTAACTGGCACTTTAAAAGTGCTACCCGTCAAACTCCTCGTTTTGCGCAACAAGGCGAGCCTGGAAAAGAAGAATGGAAAATCCTAGAGCTTAAAGTTTTAGCAGATGTAGGTTTAGTAGGTTTTCCTAATGCTGGTAAATCAACTTTGTTATCTGTTATTACAGCTGCTAAGCCAGAAATTGGCGATTATCCTTTTACAACCATAGTTCCAAACTTGGGAATAGTTTCTTACAGAGGTAATCAGTCTTTTGTAATGGCGGATATTCCTGGTATTATAGAGGGGGCCTCTGAAGGTAAGGGCTTAGGTTTTAGATTTTTGCGTCATATAGAAAGAAACTCCGTTTTACTTTTTATGGTACCTGCTGATACGCACAGAAGTATTAAAGAAGAGTATGAGATCTTATTAGCAGAGCTTGAAGCTTATAATCCAGAAATGATGCAAAAGCCTAGAATTTTGGCAATTACAAAATCAGATATGCTAGATGAGGAGCTAGAAACTGAAATGCGTAAAGAAGTTGATTTAGATATTCCTTTTGTTTTTATTTCTTCTGTGGCACAAAAAGGGTTGCTAGAACTTAAAGACTTACTCTGGAAAGAGATTAACCAGTAGCCTAACAGTTATTGGATAGCAGTTCCAGTTATACGTGTTTGGTTTTAGTTTCTTATAAAACAACTTGCTTTCAGCATAAATCTTGAAACAATCAAATGTTATCTCCCTTAAACTTCTCTGAGGAATAAACAATTTTAGTTTTACCATGGGGTTCTGGTTTACCGTCTTCATTCATGTTTACAAATACGATTTTGTCTATAGTTAAAATACGCTGACGAGTGATTTTATTCCTCACTTCGCAGTATAAAGTGATGGAAGTAGTACCAAAATGTGTTGCTGTAATACCCATTTCTATCACATCACCTAAGCGGGCAGAGCTTACAAAATTTATCTCAGACATATACTTGGTAACTACCCTGTTATTGTCTAGTTGGCAAATGGTGTAAATAGCAGCTTCTTCATCAATCCATTTTAATAAACTGCCACCAAATAGAGTTCCGTTAGGGTTTAGGTCTTCTGGTTTTATCCATTTTCTGGTATGAAAATTCATCGTTTTTCTTTTAAAGAAAAGCTATTAAACATCAAAAAGCAAGATAAATCATCAATTTATTTTAAAAACTTAATACATTCAAACCTGTTAGCTTCATATAAGGAAATTACTGATGGATTTATTTAATCAGCGTAAGCAAACTAATTTTTTACCTTATGATGGTGAGGTGCTTTATTATCCAAATATTCTTTCTTTAGAAGATGCAAGAGCATTTTATCAAAATCTTTTATCAGGTATAGCTTGGCAGCAAGATGTAGTTAAGATTTTTGGGAAGCAATTTATCACAGCTAGAAAAGTAGCTTGGTATGGAGACGATGCTTGTGCTTACACCTATTCTCATCAAACAAAAATAGCTTTACCTTGGACACCAGAGCTCCTATCATTAAAAAATAAGGTTGAGGAAATTACAAATGAGCATTATAACGCTTGTTTATTAAATCTTTATCATTCTGGTGATGAGGGTATGGGTTGGCATAGTGATAATGAAAAATCAATTGTTCCGCAGTCTGCAATAGCTTCTTTAAGCTTTGGAGCGGCAAGAAAATTTGTGTTTAAACATAAAGAAAGCAAAGAAAGTGTTTCTCTACTTCTAGAAGATGCTAGTTTATTGGTGATGAAAGGCCGTACCCAAGAGCAATGGTTGCATGCTTTGCCTAAAACCAAGAAGGTGAAAGATTTAAGAATCAATTTAACATTCAGAAAAATGATTTTATGAGTACAGAAAGCCCTTTTTTAACTGCCGAGTGGAATGATTTAATCATGGCTAATTATGTTATTGATGCTGATTTGCTAACACCTTATATCCCTAAAGGAACTGTTCTAGATGACTACCATGGGCAAGTATTTGTAAGCTTAATTGGATTTATGTTTGAGCAAACCCGTTTATTAGGTTTTAAAATCCCTTTTCATGTAAACTTTGAGGAAGTTAACCTGAGATTTTATGTGAAATATTTAGACCAAGGCATTTGGAAAAGAGGTGCGGTTTTTATTAAAGAAATAGTGCCAAAATTTGCTATAAGCTTAGTAGCTAATACTTTGTATCGCGAGAAATATAGTACCATGGCCATGAAGCACTATAAAGAGAAAAATGCAGATGAGATTAAACTAGGCTACTTTTGGAAATATAAGGGAACATGGAATAGTTTAGAAGCTGTAACGTCTATCAAAGCAAGAGCCATGGAAGCGGGTAGTGAGGAAGAGTTTATTGCAGAACATTATTGGGGTTATTCTCCATACAGTGACCAAATTACCTATGAGTATGCTGTTAAGCATCCTTCCTGGTTAATTTATGATGTAAAGTCTTACTATATCAATTGTGATTTTGAGGCTTTGTATGGTCCTAAATTTGCATTTTTAAAGGATAGAAAACCCAATTCTGTTTTCGTCGCTCAGGGTTCTCCCATTAGCATCATGAATAAAAATGTGATTAAATTTTAAGGCTTTGGGCTGCTTATTTGTCCTCTCATAAATTAATCTCTACATTTAGTATCAAAAATTACAGATAATAAGTACATTCTTAAATTATCAATCTTTAGGATGTTTTTTTTGTTGAGGTAATTTTAAGATTTTAAGATTTAACATGGTTCTATCCCTTTTATTTATAGTGTTTTCAGAGTTTTCTATCTGGTGGATTTTACCTTGTATAGGTGTAGGTATTTTATTTGGATGGTTTTTTTATAGAAAGGAGTTAAATCAAAAATCAAACTTGTACTACTTCTTATTTGCCTTAAGAACTATCTTAATTAGCCTACTATGCTTTTTACTTTTAGCGCCTCTCATTAAAACTCAGCGTAAGCGAACAGAGAAACCTTTAATCATTATAGCACAAGATAATTCTGCCTCAATAAAATCCGCTGGTTTGGATTTACAGATTTACCATAAGCAGCTTAAGTTATTGAAAGAGCGTTTGAGTAAGGTTTATGAGGTAGAAGTTTTAAGCTTTGGGAAATCGGTTAAATTAGGTGATACTTTAAATTATAAAGAGCAGCAAACCAACTTTTCGGCACTTTTTGATTTTATCAATAAACAATACGAAGGGAGAAATTTAGGGGCAGTTATTTTAGCTTCGGATGGTATCATAAATGCAGGATACAACCCTATAACCGAGCTAACAAAATTTAAGTCGCCAATTTTTACCATTGCTTTAGGCGATACTATCCCCAAAAAGGATTTATTCATCAATAGCATTAATTATAACAAAATTGCTTATTTAGGTAATGATTATTCGGTAGCTGTTAATCTGGGGGCCTTTGATTTAAAGGGAAATAAAGCCATTGTAAATATAAAAGCAGATGGTTTACAGCCTTTCAATAAAACCATTGTTATTGATGAGCAGGATTGGCGAAATACTTTAACATTTAGCCTAAAAGCTGCCAAATTAGGAGTACAAAAAATAACAATAGAGGCATTACCCGTAGACAAAGAAGCTACTTTACAAAATAACAAGCAGACCATTTTTATTGATGTACTGGATGGTAAGAAAAAAGTCTTGATATTAGCACATGCTCCACATCCGGATTTAGCAGCTATCAAACAAAGTTTAGAAGCTAATGAAAATTATGAAGTTCTTGTGAATATAGTTAATGCGCAAGAAAAAAGTATTGATTTTGACACTTATAGCCTAATTATATTGCATAATCTACCATCAGCGAAAGTGCCTATAAAAGCTGTTTTTAACAAATTAAAAAATAAGCCGAAATTATTTATTACAGGCTTAGATGTAGATTTTAATGAGTTAAATCAAACACAAGATTTATTAAAGACAAGTAGGGGTGGAAGTGCTGAGGACTTTTTTCCTAAACTTAATACTGGTTTTTTCGCATTTAGTTTATCTGCAACATCTGCTGGTTTAATAGCTAAATTCCCACCTTTAAATAGTCAAGTAAGTTCTTATACATTTGTTGCACAACATCAAGATTTTTTGGTTAAACCTGATAATCAATCACTTTTATCATTTGTAAAGCAAAATAATTTGACCACAGGTTTTCTTTTTGGGGAAGGTTTATGGAAATGGCGATTAGAAAACTATAAGCTTGCAGAAAATCATGAAGCTTTTCAAGAAATTTTAAGTAAAGTAGTACAGTATTTAAGTGTACAAGAGGATAAAAGGAAATTTAGAGCTTACCCAGTAAAAAATAGGTTTACCGACGATGAAGCTATCCTGCTTAATGCCGAGTTGTACAATGATGTTTTTGAGCCTATAAAAAATGCAGAAATAGCAGTAGATGTTTTTAGCAATACAGGTAAAAAGTATAGTTATATTTTTACCGCTAAAGGAGAGAATTACGAACTTAATGCTGGTTTGCTACCTGCCGGTTCTTACAGTTTTACTGCTAAAACCAGTGCTACAGGCAAACAAGAAGTGGCGAAAGGACAGTTTTTAGTAGAACAGCTTGTTGCAGAATATCAACAAACAAAAGCTAATCATCAGTTACTTTATCAAACGGCTGAGGCTACAGGAGGAGATTTTTTATATCCTGCTGATTTAGAAAGTTTAGACGGTCGATTACAACAAAAAGAACAAATCAAAACCATTACTTTTGAGGATAAAAGCTACGATGATTTAATTAATTTAAAATGGTTTTTTACTGTTTTAATGATACTCATAACCTTAGAGTGGTTTTTAAGAAAGAGAAATGGAACTATTTGATAATTTAGGACAAATCATTACCA
This sequence comes from Pedobacter glucosidilyticus DSM 23534, assembly GCF_000425145.1. Lineage (GTDB taxonomy): Bacteria > Bacteroidota > Bacteroidia > Sphingobacteriales > Sphingobacteriaceae > Pseudopedobacter > Pseudopedobacter glucosidilyticus. Next base: position 74,444 of record NZ_AULF01000018.1, on the reverse strand, counting down.
TTTGCGGAACTGTTTCTTTTGCAGTATCTGGTGCATTTGCAGCTATGCAAAAAAGGTTAGATGCTTTTGGGGTTTTGATTGTAGCTTTTGCAACTGCTGTTGGCGGAGGTACTTTACGAGATTTAATTATTGGTGATACTCCCGTTTTTTGGTTAAAAGGTCCTAATTATAGCTTACTTATTATTTTAACAGCTTTGTTTTCCATGTTTTTTTGGAAGAAACTAAAATCATTAAAAATTACTTTGTTTTTATTTGACTCTTTAGGTTTGGGTTTTTTTACAATTGTAGGCTTACAGAAAGGTCTCAGTTTTGATTTAAGTCCGGGTATTTGTATAGCTTTAGGTACGATTACAGGCTGTTTTGGTGGTATAACCCGAGATATATTATTAAATAATATTCCCTTAATTTTTAGAAAAGAAATTTACGCCACTGCTTGTATTATTGGAGGCCTATGTTTTTTCTTATTGTCTTATTTAGGTATGAATATCGCTTTTGTAGAAATTATATCTGTTATTGTAGTTTTTGTTATCAGAATTATCTCGGTAAAGTATAATTATACTTTACCGAGATTTTATTAAATCTTTAATTTTTATTTGCCTTTTGAGGTAAAGAAATTGTAAATGTTGTTCCTTCACCTTGTACAGAAGTGATTTCTAAAGTGCCTTTTAGGCTATCTATTAAATGTTTAACTAAAGCCAAACCAAAACCATAACCTGCTTCTCCTTGTGTGCCGTTTGTAGATGCTACCTCGCCATTTAAAATAGCATCTATTCTATCTTTACTTATACCTACTCCATTATCCTTAACCTTAATGAGAAGATTGGAATGGTCTATATTAGAAATAATATCTAAATCAACTGTTACAGCGCCATTTTCTGACGTAAATTTCATGGCGTTAGAGATTAAATTACCTATAATTTGAAGTAACTTATCTTTTGAGAAGGGTATATCTTCTGTTTTTTTATTGATATTTACTTTGAAATTGATGTTTTTATAAACAGCTTGTGGATTGTAAAGCTTTTCTAATTTATCTTTTAAGGTTAATAAATTCAGCTCATTATCATTAAGCTTTTTAGCTTTATTAGCTGTTAAAATTTCATCTGCCAATTCTAATAAAGAAGTACCACTTTTTTGAATCAGTTGAACAAATTCTAAAACTTCATCTAATTTGTTTTGATCTCCTTGTTCGCTAATAATTTGTGCCAACCCAATGATACCGCCAATTGGACCTCTAATATCATGTGCAACCTTTTTTTGTACTTGGTCTGCCTGTTCTAATTTATATTTTAAACTTTTGATAACCTTTAAAGCAGTAAGTCGGTTGATAATTTCTTTTGCAATAATTTTTAAAAATTCAACCTTTTCTGGATCTATTTCTCTAGTTTGATTATCTAAAATACATAATGCGCCAATATTATAACCATCATTGGTGGTTAACGGCACCCCAAAATAGTATTTAAGTCTGTTTCCTTCTAAATCAGTAAATATTTTGTCTTTGTATCTTTCATCGGTTGTTAAATCGTCAATTTTGTAAGCCTCATCTTTCAGGATGGTGTATTGGCAAACAGAATCCTCTCTAGGCATTTGTTTTAAATCCATACCGTGGCTAGCAACGGTCCATTGTGTAAAAGAGTCTATCAAATTTACTAAAGAAATGGGAGCACCTAGTGCTTTTGCGGCAAGACGTGTTAAATCTTTAAAATTATCTTCTAGGCTGTAGTAATCAAGATCAAAATCTGATAAGTTTAAAATTCTATTTAATTCATTTTCTGGAATTGGTGCGCTACTCATAGTATTTTCTGCTTTATACGTAATAGGTTAATTTAATAAAATTTGTTAAAAATATCTAGCCCATAAATTTATATTTATACAGGCAAGTAAGAATTTAGTTACAATTAGAAAAGCTTTTTTATTATTCTTTAATAGTTTCCTCAATAATTACAAAAACATCCTCGTTATCCCTTTTCATCAGATAATGCTCTCTTGCAAATTTCTCGAGCTTATCTTTGTTAGTGGTTAACTCGTCCAAATCTTTCTGGACTTTGGCAATTTCTTGAGTGTAAAATTGCTTTTCTTGTTCTAATTTCTGAAGTTGAGAGCGGTATTCGTACTGAGACAGCAAGTCATTTCTATCAAAAAATAACATCCACACTAAAAACGCCGTTGTAGATAGGAAATATTTATTTTTAAGTAATGATAACAACTTAGGCATATCACCAGTATTTTATACAAAGATGTACAAATTAAAGAATACCAAAAAATAAATTCTCCACAAGTTAACATCTCCACAAAAACAGCTCAATTTTAGGTACTTTTGTAGCAATGGCATCATTTGAGAAATTAAAACTTACCAAGCAATTATTAATTGCTGTTTCTAACGCAGGCTTTGTACATCCTACAGCATTGCAATCAAAAATTTTAACCAGAATTAATGGTGGGCAAGATGTAATTGCCGTAGCACCAGAAGGAGCGGGTAAATCTACTGCTTTGGTACTATCAGTCTTAAATAAATTAAAGTTTACTGAGGAAATAGCTCCCAGAGTTTTGATTTTAGTACCTGATATAGAAAGCGGTGAGCTATTGATTGATACTTTCCATAACTTAAATAGAAATAGAAATTTAAGAATTATGGGGCTTTTTAATGGCGAGACAAGCCTAGATACCCATGTTTTAGAATTAACTGATGGGGTAGATATTGTTGTTGCCACACCAGACAGAGCCAGAGCAGCTTATTTAAAACTGGGGTTAAATCTCAATAAAATCCAAATGTTTATTTTGGATGATGCGGATTTGATTATAAAAAAAGGTTTGCAATTACCCGTAGTTGAGTTAGCCAGAGGGATTATAAAGACTCAGCATTTGGTATTTACAGAAGTTTATCATCCTAAACTACAACATATTGTAGAGCAGTTTATAGATATTCCTAACGTTATAGAGATAGAAGATTTAGGGAGTCAACAATTAGATACGCTTGAACAAATACTTTATCAAGTACCAAATTTTAAAACAAAGCTTAATTTATTGTATTTGCTTTTGGCAGATAAGGAAGTTTTTGACAAGGTAGTAGTTTTTGTAAATAGTACTTTTAACGCAGAAACAGCTTATAAAAATATTCTAAAATCAGATGAGCAGGAAGTTATCATCCTAAATCATCCAGAGTACGGAGATGTAGGTGTTAAAAGTATTCAGGATTTTAAATTGAGTCCTAAAAATAGAGTATTAATTGTTACAGATGAGCAAGAAGAGCAACTAGATTTGAGTCAGTTACCCATTTTTATCCATTTTGATATTCCTGAAGATGATAGCCATTATTTACAAAGAGTGATATTGAAGAATGATGAACAAAAAGAGCATTTGGCTATTACGTTATGTACCGATTTAGAATTGCTTCAAATTAAGAAGTTAGAACAAAAGCAAGGTAAAAAAATGCAATTGATGGATTTACCTGATGATTTGTATATCGAAAAAGAATGTAAGAAGAAGAAAGAAAATGAGGAAGAGGATGACCCAACAAGAGGCGGTGCTTTTCATGAGAAAAAAGCTAAAAACCTAAAAACGCATAATTATAATGCTAGAGAGAAAATAAGATTGTCTGGTAAAATCAGTAATAAGAGATTGGATTAGTTTTAAGTTAGCTTATATCATACAGCATTGATTACATTTAGAGAAAGACTTATTCACTTGATTGCCACCTTAAACACTAATCAGAACGCTTTTACAAATATTTGGTTAATCGAGGGATGAATTAATAAAACCACATAAACTATGAAAAGAATAATTATCACCCTATTGCTATGTTCAAATTTATCAGTTTTTAGCCAGACACAAGCTGAAATTGACAAAGTGAAAGCAGCTTGTAAAGCATACCTTTCAAAGAACCTTGATAATCCAGCTAGTCTGCAAATTGCCAAATGGGGCAAAGTAGAAAAGACTTATTCCACGTATGAAGAAAGTAAGGTAGCCAGTACAATACAGGACACTTTAAAAATTTATGATGATGCAAAATTTAAAGCTTCATCTATAGCAAGCTCTTTGAGAAAAAAATATAATAACGATTATAAGCAGTATATCAAAGATGACGAGTATTTGAAGTACAGAAACTTAGGAATGGAACTAGATTCATTAATCGGTAGTTTAAAAGCAAAAAATAGAAAAGAGAAAGAAATCTACAAAAGTGTTTTTAATGGCTATAGAGTTGAATTATCCTTTAGAGCTAAGAACAGATATAACGCTTTGGTACTAAGCACTTGGTATTTTGTTTTGAACAAATCCTATAAAGTTATTGCCGCAGGTGATGCCCATGAACTTGAAAATGAAAGACAGCGAATACTCCAAAAAATAAAAGATTTAGAGAACGAATATAAATAACACTAAAAACTAAGACTATGCCAAAAACCATAGATAGCCAAGTAGTAGAAAGATGGAAAGCTTTTAGAATTAAGCATATCGATAAAAATCAGGCAGAAGCAGCCGAGAAACTAGGAACCACTCCTGCAAGTTTAAGCTACCTTGAGAACGGCAAAAGAACAATAAGCTATAAAATTTTAAATGCAGCAGTAACTAAATTTGGTTTGAATGCCGAGTGGTTAAGCACCGGTAAGGGTGTTGATAAAAAAACTAAAGAAAAACCAACTCTTGTTACAGATATTACAGAGTTAAGAGCTGAACTAGATATTCAACTTAACATGATTAAAATAATGGGTAATCAAATTGATAATCTTTTAAAAGCAATAGATAAATTAGAAAAAAGTAAGTAGATACTATTTTGTTAAACTCCAATATCTTCATTCCAAAGGTTTGGTTTTTCTTTGATGAATTGTTGCATAAGTTGATAGCAACCTTCATGATGGGTAACCAATACTTTAACGCCACGGCTGCTTAGGAGTTCTTCTTCTCCCATAAAGGTTTTATTTTCTGCAATAACTACCCTAGGGATACCATATAAAAGTATGGTGCCAGAACACATCGGGCATGGAGATAATGTGGTGTACAAAGTACATTCTTGATAAATTTTAGCTGGTAATCTGCCAGCATTTTCTAAGGCATCCATCTCACCATGTAAGATAACACTGCCTTTTTGTACTCTTTTGTTATGGCCTCGTCCAATAATTTTTCCATCGTGTACCAGAACGGATCCAATAGGTATTCCGCCTTCTTCGTATCCTTTTTTAGCTTCTTCAAAAGCTGCTTCCATGAATTTATCCATCTTTTTGTAAGTTAATTAATTAAACCAGCCAAAAGCTCGTAAGATTTAAACCTATCTTCTGCTGTATCTGTAAAGGTAGAAATCATAATTTCATCTGTATCAAAATCACGGCAGATATTTTCTAGCTTAACTTTCATTTCTTCTGGTGTACCAATAGCCATTCTTTGGCGGTTATATAAAATTCTATTCCACTCTAGTGCGTCGTAATCTTCATTTTTGATGTCTTCGTAAGAGAAACGCTCGTTAAACTTACCTTTTTCAAAGCTTAATAAGCGGTAATCCATTAAGGCTTGTACTTGTTTTACTTTTTCTTCATCTTCAGAACAGAAGCCAAAAATGCCAACACTGGTTTGTGGTGTTTTTAATTCATCAGAAGGGACAAATTTTTCTTTATAGGCTTTTATAGCTTGTGGCCCACCTTGCGGATTAATAAACTGAGCAAATGATAAAGCCATACCAAAATAAGCCGCCAACAAAGCACTTTCTCCACTAGAAGTTAAAAGCCATAAATCTGGCGAGGTACTAATCATCGGGATAGCGTTTATTTTAATTTCGCTAACGCCCTCGATAGGTTCATCATTTAAAAAAGCTCTTAAATCTCTAAGCTGCTGAATATAATTTTGCGGGTCGAAATTATTAGATGGGTTTAGTAAGTGTGCCGTTATACGATCGCCACCTGGTGCTCTTCCCATGCCTAAATCTATCCTATTTGGGTAAAGGGCTTCTAACACCCTAAAATTTTCTGCTACTCTTAAAGTGCTATGGTTGGGCATCATCATGCCTCCGGAGCCTAAACGTATATTTTTAGTTTCGGCACCTAAGCGGGCAATCATAATCTCTGGCGATCCGGTTGCTAAAGTTGCAGAATTATGATGTTCGCTAAGCCAATATCGGGTATAACCTAATTTGTCTGCTAATTTGGCAAGCGCAATACTTTCTTGTAAAGATTCCTCTGCACTACTCCCTTTTCTTATGGGGGTTTGGTCTAAAACACTTAATCTCATCTTCATACTCAAATTTAACGATGATTAAGCAAATACGGTTTATTACAAGCCTTTCTTGACGGTTAAGTGATAGAGAGCCTCACCCTCAGTCCCTCTCCGAGGGAGAGGGAAGCGCAGGAGATACCTGTTTAATTTAAGAAAGATCTGCTTTTATTTTTTTATAGCCACCTAGAGTCTTAACTCTTTCGTCTTTATTCCTTGCTTCAAATTCAATGCTAAAAAAACCGCTCCCAAAATAGAAGCGGTTTTTTTAGACATCCAGAGTCTTTACTCCTTCATCCTTGTTCTTTTATCCTAAAAAAACTATTTTCTGTTTTTAAAGAATTTAAAGTCTTTACCAATGAATTTTGCATTGCTACCCAATTCTTCTTCGATACGTAATAATTGATTGTATTTTGCAATCCTATCAGAACGAGAAGCAGAACCAGTTTTAATCTGACCGCAGTTTAAAGCAACCGCTAAATCAGCAATGGTAGTATCTTCAGTTTCTCCAGAACGGTGAGACATTACAGATGTATAGCTGTTGGTTTGTGCCATACTTACCGCATTAATAGTTTCTGTTAAAGAACCAATTTGGTTTACTTTTACCAAAATAGAGTTTCCGGTTTGGTTATCAATACCTTGTTTTAAACGAGTAACATTGGTTACAAATAAATCATCACCAACTAATTGAACTTTATCGCCAATTTTTTCGGTTAATAATTTCCAACCATCCCAATCGTTTTCGTCCATACCATCCTCAATAGAGATAATAGGATATTTCTCTGTTAAAGAAGCTAAATAAGCTACTTGCTCCGCACTGGTACGTTTTGCTCCGTTTGGTCCTTCAAATTTAGAATAGTCATAAATTCCGTCTTTGTAAAACTCAGATGCAGCACAGTCAAAAGCTAAGCAAATATCAACACCTGGTTTGTAGCCAGCTTTCTCAATCGCTTTTAAAATGGTTTCAACACCATCTTCAGTACCTTCAAAAGTAGGGGCAAAACCACCTTCATCACCTACGGCAGTAGATAAACCTCTATCATGTAAGATAGCTTTTAAGTTATGAAAAACTTCAGTACCCCAACGTAAAGCCTCAGAGAAAGAAGAAGCGCCAACTGGCATAATCATAAACTCTTGGAAAGCGATAGGAGCATCAGAGTGAGAACCACCGTTAACGATGTTCATCATTGGGATAGGTAAAGTGTTAGCATTAACACCACCAATATAACGGTATAAAGGTTGTCTGCTTTCTTGTGCTGCTGCTTTAGCAACAGCTAAAGAAACACCTAAAATAGCGTTTGCACCTAAGTTACCTTTGTTTTCAGTACCATCTAATTTTAACATGATGCTATCAATGGTGTTTTGTTCAAAAACATCAACACCTCTTAATTCTTTAGCAATCACATCATTTACATTGGCAACAGCCTTTAAAACGCCTTTACCTAAATATACAGATTTATCTTTATCACGTAATTCTACAGCTTCGTATTGTCCGGTTGAAGCACCAGAAGGAACAGCTGCTCTTCCAATAGCACCGTTTTCGGTGATTACATCTACCTCAATGGTAGGGTTACCTCTCGAGTCGAGGATTTGTCTTGCATGTACATCAAGAATTAAGCTCATAGTATTTAATTTGTTGGATTATTCGATTTTACTCTTAGTGTTAAAAGTACACTAAAGTATAGTTTTTATTTTAACTGGGCAAATATAAACTTTTTAGGGATATGCTTTAAGTATAAAATGTTATGTATGTGCTAAGAAAATGTTGATTTTATTTTTTGGAAAGCAAAGCAGTTGCTACTATGAAGGGGTAGTCTGGCTTTCCGCTCATACTGCTTAAGGCCTTAAGCACAAGGGCCGGTATACGCTACAATCCAGTTTATGGGGCAGCGCTTGTGCTAAGATTAATCTTATAGAGGGTACATAGATTTATCATTTATCTATAAAAATCAAAAATTATAGTTTTTAAGCTATAAATCATACTGCTTTTTTATGTTAAATTTCAATTTAACATAGGTTTATACCCTCTAATTCCTAAAAAATTGCTAATCTTGCAGCACTAACATTTCAAACAAAAAACCAATATATTTAAATATACATCATGAGTAAAGCAATTTCAGATATCGGGATTATAGGTATTGCTGTAATGGGCGAAAACCTAATCTTGAACATGGAAAGTAAAGGATTTCATGTAACTGCGTACAACCGTACTGTAGATAAAGTAGAAAACTTTATCAATGGTAGAGCTAAAGGTAAAAACATCTATGGAGCAAAATCTATTGAAGATTTAATCGGCTCTTTAAAAGCTCCACGTAAAGTTATGTTAATGGTAAAAGCAGGTAAGCCTGTTGATGATTTCATCGAGCTGTTAATTCCTCATTTATCTCCTGGTGATATTATTATTGATGGTGGAAACTCTCACTTCCCTGATACAGAGCGTCGTGTAAAATACGTAGAGAGTAAAGGTCTATATTTTATTGGAAGTGGTGTTTCTGGTGGCGAGGAAGGTGCTTTATTAGGTCCTTCAATTATGCCGGGTGGTTCTAAAGCTGCTTGGCCAGCTGTAAAACCTATTTTCCAAGGTATAGCTGCCAAAGTAGATGATGGTTCTCCTTGTTGCGATTGGGTAGGCGACGGTGGTGCTGGGCACTTCGTTAAAATGGTACATAACGGTATCGAGTATGGTGATATGCAATTGATAAACGAAGTTTATCATATCATGAAAGACGTTTTAGGAATGTCGACAGATGAAATGCATGAAGTATTTAAAGAATGGAACGAAGGCGAACTAGATAGCTACTTGGTAGAAATCACCCGAGATATTTTAGCCTACAAAGAAGCGGATGGTACCCCAATAGTTGAAAAAATATTAGATACTGCTGGGCAAAAAGGTACAGGTAAATGGACAGGTACAGTTGCTTTAGAACTAGGTATTCCTTTAACTTTAATTACCGAGTCTGTATTCTCAAGATGTTTATCGGCGTTAAAAGATGAGCGTGTTGCTGCATCTAAAGTTTTAACTGCTGGTCCAAAACCATCATTTAATGGCGATAGACAAGAATATATCAATTACTTAAGAGATGCATTATATGCTGCTAAAGTAATTTCTTATGCGCAAGGTTACCAAATGATGAGAGCTGCTGCTAAAGAATACGGTTGGGAGTTAAGCTACGGTAATATTGCTTTAATGTGGAGAGGTGGATGTATTATCCGTTCTCGTTTCTTAGGAAACATCAAAGAAGCATTTGATCATAACCCAGACTTGGCTAACCTTTTATTAGATCCTTATTTTGCTGAGAAAATTCAAGCATGCCAAAATGGTTTAAGACAAGCGGTGGCTTTAGCAACTATCAATGGTATTCCTGCGCCTTGCTTAAGTGCTGGCTTAAATTATTATGATGGTTACCGTTGCGAGCGTTTACCTGCCAACTTATTACAAGCGCAACGTGATTATTTTGGCGCACATACTTACGAGCGTATTGATAAACCAAGAGGAGAGTTCTTCCACACCAATTGGACAGGTCGTGGTGGTACCACCTCATCTACAACTTATGTAGTTTAATCTTATATTTTATATGAGAAGCCTTTCATGATTTTTCTGAAAGGCTTTTTTTATTAAATTTTGCTAAAATTTTTATCATTTAAGATTTATTTATAATTTTATAAGTAACAAGGGTTAAGTGTCTACCTAAAGCTTATCCTATGAATTTTATGGCGCAAAACATTCAACTGCAACTAGCTTCAGAATTTGTACAATTTACAGATAAGAATATCTTTCTAACGGGTAAAGCTGGTACTGGTAAAACTACATTTCTACATCGGTTAAAAGAAAACTGCCCAAAAAGAATGGTTATTGTAGCACCTACGGGTGTAGCGGCTATCAATGCAGGTGGTAGTACTATCCACTCGTTTTTTCAATTAGCATTTGGGCCTTATGTGCCAAATGCTGATCAAAAATCCTTTCAACACAAAATGAATAAGCAAAAAATCAGTCTTATCAAAAGTCTTGATTTATTGGTTATTGATGAAATAAGTATGGTAAGGGCCGATACTTTAGATAATATTGATGAAGTTTTAAGAAGATATAGGGATAGAGCAAAGCCTTTTGGTGGCGTACAACTTTTAATGATAGGCGATTTGCATCAGCTTTCGCCGGTTGTTAAGGATCAAGATTGGGAGCTGCTGAAACCATATTACAGCAATTTATACTTTTTTAATAGCAGGGCTTTACAACAAACATCGCCAATAAGTATAGAGCTTAAACATATTTATCGTCAGTCTGATACTTTTTTTATAGATATTTTAAATGCTGTTAGAGAAAACCGTATTGATGAGCCAATTTTAGCGCAGCTTAACCAACGTTATATCCCTAATTTCAATCCCGATGAAGAAGAGGGTTATATTACGTTAACATCTCATAACCAATCTGCCAATATCATTAACGATGAAAAGCTAAAAAGTTTAAAAGCAAAAAGCCATTATTATAAAGCTGATGTGAAAGGCGAGTTTCCTGAGTTTTCTTATCCCAACGCATTAGAGTTGGAGCTGAAAGAAGGTGCACAAGTGATGTTTGTTAAAAACGACGCTTCCAGAGATAAGCTCTATTTTAATGGTAAAATTGGTAAAATCATCAAAATAAAAGATGACTATATCCATGTTAAATGCCCTTCGGATTTACAAGAAATTGTAGTGGGTAGGGTAGAGTGGGAGAATACCAAATACGAGTTAAATCCGGAAACGAAAGATATTGAAGAAAAGGTGATAGGTAGTTTTGTTCAGTATCCAATTAAATTGGCATGGGCAATTACTATACATAAAAGTCAAGGTTTAACTTTTGAAAAAGCCATTATTGATGCCAATGCTGCCTTTGCCCACGGGCAAGTTTATGTGGCTTTAAGCCGATGTAAAAGCTTTGAAGGGATGGTCTTACGTACACCTATTTCTTATCAAAGTATTAAAACGGATGGTACGGTTGCTACTTATACCAAAAATGCCGAGCAAAACAGTCCGGGAGAGCAGCATCTAGTAGAAGCCAAAGTTGTTTTTCAGAGAAATTTATTACTAGAACTTTTCGATTTTAAACGATTAAAATCAGCACTTTATCTATGTAAAAAATTAGCAGAAGAATATCATCAAATTATAAGTTTAGGATTTTTAGAGAATATTAATGCAGTTAGAGAGGTAGCAGAAATTGATATTTATGCAGTAGCCGAGAAATTTAACAGGCAAATAGCACAATACTTGCAGCAAGGTAAGCTACCAGAAGAAAATGAAGAGTTGCAAGAACGCGTTAAAAAGGCATGTACATATTTTGTTGATAAGTTAACAATACTTCACCAAAACTTAGATAAAGTAAGTTTTGATGCGGATAATAAAACCATTAAGAAGCAATTTTTAGAGGCTTTAGAGCAGGTAGAAAAAGAAGTTTTCATTAAGCAATCGGCACTTAAACTTTGTTGCAATGGTTTTCAAACCCTAAGCTATTTAAAAACTAAAGCCAATGCAGAGATAGATTTTCTGAATCTTAAAAAAGCAGCTCCTGTAGAAAAAGCTTCTGCTACGGTTAGTGGTGTTCAGCATCCGGAATTGTACAAAACCATTAAAACTTGGCGAGACCAACTAGCTTCAGAAAATAATGTTCCTGTTTATCATATTTTACCGCAAAAAGTTCTAGTAGAGTTGGTGAATAAATTGCCTTCAAACTTTCAAGAATTAGAAAGTATCAAAGGAATGGGTAAAACCAAAGTGAAACAATTTGGAAACGAGTTGTTGACGATGATTAATGATTTTTGTGATAAAAGGGAAATCTCACAAACACCTTTTCAATTGTTTGTAAAAACAACCGCAGAGAAAATAGATACCAAAAAGTTAAGCTATGATTTCTTTAAAGCAGGAAAAACTATTCAAGAAATTGCTTTGGAGAGAAATTTAGCGCCAACCACTATAGAAACTCATTTGGCACATTATGTTGGTACTGGAGATTTAGATATTTATAGCATTGTAAATAAGAGCAAGGTGAGCCAAATTCAAGACTATATCTGGAGAAATAAGCCTTCTTCTTTAAATGATACTAAAGCAGCTTTAGGCGAAGAAATTTCTTATGGTGAGATAAGAGCCGTAATGAAATTTATGGAGCTTAATAACTCGTAATACTATTAAAATAAAAAATCCCTCTCTTTTGTCCCATAGGGATTCCTTTGGAAGAGAGGGATTTAGGGTGAGGCTTCTTTTTTATCCTTTCATCATTTCCACAAAATCATCAAATAAATATCTTGAATCATGCGGACCTGGTGAAGACTCTGGATGGTATTGTACAGAAAACGCTTTTTTACCTTTAACTCTTATACCTTCAATAGATTGGTCGTTTAAGTTTAAGTGAGTAATTTCCACTTTATCAGATTTTCTAACTTCTTCTGCAATTACACCAAAACCGTGGTTTTGTGAAGTAACCTCGCAATGGTCTTTAATGATGTTCTTTACAGGATGGTTTAAACCACGGTGGCCGTTAAACATTTTCATGGTGCCAATACCATTAGCTTGTGCTAATAATTGGTGACCAAGGCAAATACCAAACAAAGGCTTGTCTTCTTTAAGAATTTCTTTAACCGTTTCTATGGCATAAGGCATTGCAGCAGGGTCTCCGGGGCCATTACTAATGAAGTAACCATCAGGGTTCCATTTTTTCATTTCATCGTAAGAAGTTTTAGCTGGGAAAACCTTAGCATAAACACCTCTTTCAGCAAAATTTCTTAAGATATTTTTCTTAACGCCTAAATCTAAAACAGCAACTTTTACTGGGGCATTTTCATCACCAATAAAATAAGGCTCTTTTGTACTTACTTGCGATGAAAGCTCTAAACCATCCATAGAAGGAACTTCGGCAAGTTTAGCTTTAAGCTCATCAATATCTAATATTTCTGAAGAGATAATGGCATTCATAGCACCTTTATCTCTAATATGTCTTACCAATTCACGGGTATCAATATCAGAAATACCTACAATATGTTCATCTTGAAAATAATCTTGAATAGATTTTTCTGCTTCTTTTCTGCTGTAATTGATGTTGAAGTTTTTGCACACCAAACCAGCAATTTTAATGCTTCCAGATTCAATCTCATCGGCATGTATACCATAATTACCAATATGTGCATTGGTGGTTACCATAATTTGTCCAAAATAAGAAGGGTCTGTAAAAATCTCTTGGTAACCAGTCATCCCAGTATTGAAACAGATTTCGCCTGTTGTAGTACCAATTTTTCCGGCAGCTTTACCATGAAAAATGGTTCCATCAGCTAGAAGAAGTACAGCGGGTAATTTTGTGTAGTATGCGTTCATTTGTGATTGATAAACTCTAAATGAAAATTTAATTGAAAAAAGCTATGGGATGGAATAAATTCCTTGATGTTAGTGTAATAAATAAGAGCTTGCTTATTTTTCATCTCGGGGTGCAAAAGTAATAAAAATAGCATAATAGACAAAGCAATTGCTTAAATAATTATTATCAAAAATCAGTTAATCAAATATTCATAACTAAATATTAAACATTCCATTTTCCTTTTTCTAACTTTGATGCCCGTTAGCTTCGTGAAATTAACATTATATAATTTTAAAAAATGTCTGTACATAAAGAAATTAAAAGGATAACAACTCATATTTTACAAGAAATGAAAAATAGAGGTGAGAAGATAGCGATGCTTACTTCTTATGATTTCTCTATGGCAAGAGTTGTGGATGAGGGTGGGGTAGACGTTATTTTAGTTGGAGACTCTGCTTCTATGGTGATGGCCGGACATGAAACTACTTTGCCTATTACTTTAGACCAAATGATTTATCATGCTGCATCGGTTATAAGAGCAACTAAAAGAGCTTTAGTAGTAGTTGATTTACCTTTTGGTTCTTACCAAGGTAACTCAAAAGAAGCTTTAAACTCAGCTATCCGGATTATGAAAGAATCTGGTGCGCATGCTGTAAAATTAGAAGGCGGGACAGAAATTGTAGAATCAATCCAGAGAATTATAGCTGCCGGCATACCTGTAATGGGGCATTTAGGTTTAACGCCTCAATCTATTTACAAATTTGGTACTTATACTGTAAGAGCAAAAGAAGAAGCCGAAGCACAAAAACTTAAAGAAGATATCCTGGCCTTACAAAATGCTGGTTGTTTTTCTGTGGTTTTAGAAAAAATACCTGCTGCATTAGCTAAAGAGGTAACAGAAAGTGTGTTGATTCCTACTATTGGTATTGGTGCAGGTGGTAGCTGCGATGGACAGGTTCTTGTTATTAATGATATGATTGGTTTAACCAAAGGTTTTACCCCTAGATTTTTAAGACAATATTTGGATTTATTTACAGAGATTAATGGCGCTGTAAAGTCCTACGTGTCTGATGTTAAAAGTGGAGATTTCCCTAACGATAAAGAACAGTATTAATGGTTGGTTGGTTGGTTAGTTGGTTAGTTGGTTAGTTGGTTAGTTGGTTAGTTGGTTAGTTGGTTAGTTGGTTAGTTGGTTAGTTGGTTAGTTGGTTAGTTGGAAAGAAAGACATACAAGTTAGAGATATTAAATGGAATTGCCAAGGTCTCCATACGCATATATTAAATCTCACGTCTTATATTTATGAAATTAGCCTGGTCTCTATACGCATATCTCAATACTCATATCTAAAACATATCTAAAACAAAATGTCTGAATACCCGGATTTAAATTATACAGTTACAGATAAGGATGTTCTTTACGAGGATAATCATCTTATTGCTATTTATAAAAAAGCTGGATGGATTGTTCAGGTTGATGATACCGGAGATTTGTCTTTAGATGATATGGTAAAGAAATATATTGCCGAAAAATATCAGAAACCTAATGGGGCTTTTTTAGGCGTTGTGCATCGTTTAGATAGGCCGGTAAGTGGAGTCATACTGTTCGCAAAGACTTCTAAAGCATTAGATCGTATCAATAAAATGTTTAAGGAGCGGCAAATGCATAAAACTTATTGGGCTGTGGTTAGGCAAAAACCTAGTAAAATGGAAGGTACTTTGGTTCATTGGCTAGTAAAAAATCCTAAAAAAAATATTACTACAGCTTATGACCACGAAGTTAAAGGTAGCCAAAGAGCCGAATTGAACTTTAAGGTATTAGGTTTTCTGGATGGTTACTATTTAATTGAAGTGGATCCTATTACTGGCAGGCCTCATCAAATAAGGGTGCAATTAGCTACGCTAGGTAGCCCCATTGTAGGCGATAACAAATATGGCTACCCACGTGGCAGTCGTAAAAAGAGCATTTGTTTACATGCCAGAAGGTTGCAATTTATACATCCGGTAAAAAATGAACCCGTAGATATTTTTGCTCCTTTACCCAAAGATGGTTTTTGGGATAAGTTTGAAAGTTTTAATAAATAACTTTTAGTTTGTTATAACCGAGTTTTAAATACTGTCTGGTTTATTAAAAGCACCTTGATTTTATAAAGAAGTATAATTATCTTATACTTAAGCTATAGTCTACTTATATTTAAAACTTGCTATAAGGTTGCTATAAAGTTGCTGTAAGGTTGCTATAACCTTGCTGTATATAAACCTAGATTTGGTTGAAGAAGTTGGTGATGGTAAATTGTTAAAAACATTTACAATGCTAAAGCTATAAAAATAATATGTTATTCGATAATTTTTTAGCAAAAAATCATAAAAATACTGCTAGACAAAACTCATAGATAGGGTTGAAATTCGACTAGACATCTAATAAAAAAATATCTATTTTAAAGACGAAATTTATATGAAATGGCTTTAATTAGCTTCTTCTTTAAGTTTTATTAAAGTATCTGCAATACGGTCTAACAATAAATTTCGCTCGCTAATTAATCTGTCGCCCAAAGCCATTAGCTTTTTAATGTTTTTAGGTGTGGCGGCATCCATTCTTTCATCAACACTTTGCAAGTCTTTAGGCTCTAGCCTGATGTATTGATTGGAGATACCTAAAAAAGAAAAAATCTGCATCATATAAAAATGGCTGGTTTCGCTAGCACCGCTCATCATCATATCTAATAATGCTGGCACTACAAATAGAGCTTTTGTCTGACTTAGCTCATCGCTATCATAAGATTTTTTAGAAACCCCAGTTCCTAAAGATAAAATATGGATGTTTTTTGGAATCTCTTTCTCAGGTGTTTTTTGTATTTCAACAAAGGCACTCATGGTTGGGTTGGTTGCAAAAACACCACCATCCAATAATGGATATCTTACGCCTGCTAATGAATAAATTTCGGCAACGCTAAAAAAGGTTGGAGCTGCTGATGTAGCTCTACAAACATCTCTTAAATAAAAATCTCTGCTATCACCTCTTTCTATAGCTGTTTTTTGCCTGAAAAAATGTGCTTTTCTAAGTTCTATATTATAAGCTGTAATGATACAAGGTTTTATCAGCTGACTTAGCTTAACATTACCAAAGTAATCTTTTAAAATTTTCTCCCAAGCTATATTATTATATTTTTCGGTTACCCAGCCAATTTGTGCTAATATTTTTTTAAAGCCTTTGTTTTGGAAAATCTCTGCGCCATGTTTGATATAAAGATCTAAAGCTTCTTTGGCGCTAAATTTAGGTTTTGTTGGGTCTGCTTCAGAAGGGCAAAGCAATAAGCCGGTTAATATTCCGCCGGTACTGGTGCCTGCAAAGAAATCAAAATATTCTACTATAGATGCTTCAGGGTTATGGGTCTTTTTTTTTAATCTTTCTTCTAGGCTCACTAAAATCATTCCCGGTATAATGCCTTTAATGCCTCCACCATCAATAGATAAAATTACTTTCATAAATTCAATTTAAGCTAATAGGCTAAATGTAATAAACAACAATTAATAATCAATTGTGTTGCTATGGATTTTTGAATAATTGTGTAGTCATTAAGCCATATTTGGAGGCTACAATGCCAACACCCATTCTTCCTAATTTAGGGTTTAAGATATTGGCTTTGTGTTTAGGCGAGTTCATTAAGCCTTCATGAATTTCTTTAATGGTTGATGCATAAGCGATATTTTCTGCTGCCGCCCTAAATACAATACCCGCTTTTTTCATCCTGTCAAAAGGGTTTTCTTTATCAGGATTTATATGAGAGAAGAAATCTCTTTTAGCCATATCTAGGCTATGTGCTCTGGCAACTAATTGAACTTGTTCATCGTAAACTAAAGGTGCTAATCCGGCTTTTTTTCTTTCTCTGTTCACCAGTTGATGTAATTCTTGTTCTAAACTTTCTATATCAGCAGGCTTGGTGATGCTTGTATTTGCTTTAGCTGGAAGTGTGTTTTTTGAAAAGCTACAAGATAAAACAACTGGAATGATGAATGCTATTTTAAAAATTTGAGATAACATACAGGGAATTTTTCCTGATAACGTTTAACTTATATCATTTATTTCGTTCAAAACTCGGCTTTAATTTAGGTTTCATTTGTAAAGCTCTCCCACTTTATCCTACTTTTTAGATAAAAATTGGAAAAATCTCCCACCTGATAATTTTATGGTTATTTAAATAACTGATAATCAGTATGTTTTTAGGTAAGAAGTTAATGCTTTACTGAGGCTTTATAAGATAAATAAGACTGTAAAATGCTTGAAAAATCATTTTATAAGCCTTTTCTAAGGTGTTGAAAACTTTTTGTGGTAAAAAGTGGTAAGAAGTGGAACTTATGTTTATTTTTACATTAAGAAAAACTATATACACTTAGCATGTCTCATCTGATTGGAGAATTTGATTGTAAGCTTGATGCCAAAGGACGCCTGATGGTGCCTTCTGGTTTGAAGAAGCAATTGCCTGCGGCAGATGCGGAGGGCTTGGTGATAAATCGTGGTTTTGAAAAACATTTGGTTATTTATTCAAAGGCCGAGTGGGATAAGGTAACTGCTGAGTTAGCGCAGTTAAATCAGTACGAAGAAAAGAACAGAAAATTTATTCGCTATTTCACTAGGGGGGCTACCGAGCTTTCTTTGGATGCTTCTGGGCGAGTTCTGCTTCCAAAATCTTTATTAGAATATGCTGATATAGGTGCTGAGGTGGTTTTGTCTTGTCAGTTTAATAAAATAGAAGTTTGGGCTAAAGATGCTTACGATGCGCAATTGGATGATGAGCCAGAAAATTTCTCAAGCCTTGCCGAAGAGGTTATGGGTAAAGGAAGGAGGATAGATGGATAACGTTTATCATGTTCCGGTAATGTTGAGAGAATGTATTGATGGTTTAGCTATTGAGCATGAAGGTGTTTATGTGGATGTAACTTTTGGTGGTGGTGGCCATTCAAGGGAAATTATGAAGCATTTAGGTGATGGTGGGGTTTTGGTAGCTTTTGATCAGGATGAAGATGCGAAGCAGAATATCATTGATGACGAAAGATTTGTTTTTGTTGACCAGAACTTTAGATTTCTAAAAAATAATTTAAGAGCACACGATTTAATTCCTGTTAACGGAATTTTGGCTGATTTAGGTGTTTCTTCTCATCAATTTGATGTTCCTGAGCGTGGGTTCTCCATCCGTTTTGATGGTGATTTGGATATGCGTATGGATCAATCATCCGGTTTAACCGCCAAAGAAGTTGTAAATACTTATGAAGAGGAGGATTTGCATAAAATCTTTGGGATTTATGGTGAGATACAAAATGCAAAATCTTTAGCTAAAACTATTGTTACATCCAGATTGAATCATCCTATCGAAACTATCGCACAGTTGAAAAGTGTGATTGAAAAATTAATTCCAAGAGGAAAGGAGAATAAATATCTAGCTCAGGTTTTTCAGGCGCTAAGAATCGAGGTTAACCAAGAAATGGAAGCCCTTAAAGATTTTTTAGAGCAAACAGCAGAAGTTTTAAAGCCGGGAGGAAGGCTGGTAGTAATGTCTTACCATTCTTTAGAAGATAGGTTGGTAAAGAATTTTATGGCTAAAGGTAAGTTTAGTGGCGAGGTTGAAAAGGATTTTTTTGGTAATGAAATCAAGCCTTTTAAGGTTTTAACAAAAAAGTCGGTTACAGCAAGTGATGAGGAAATCAAATTAAATAATAGAGCAAGAAGTGCAAGATTAAGAATTGCAATAAAACAATGATCAATAAAATTAGAGAAACTAAAGTAGAACCTGTAGAGGAAGAAATTCTTTCAAAACAGAAAGAGGAGCCAAAAGAGGTTACTCCAAGCTTTATAAGCTCTCTTTTTACAAAAGGTGTAGTTTCTAAAGAAGGTGCTACAGAAGCTCTTCCGTTTATTGTGTTTTTGGCTTTTCTAGGGATGATTTATATCGGAAATAGGCATACTGCGGAAAATAATATTAGAAAAATAGATAAGGTTGGTAAAGAAGTGAAAGAGTTAAGTTGGGATTTTAAGACGCTTAAAGCTGACCTCATGTTTAAAAGTAAACAAACAGAGGTGGCAAGTAGGGTAGATTCAGTTTTGGGTCTTAAAGTTTCTTTAGAGCCACCCATAAAAATAAAAATTAGTCCTGATGAATATAAGAACTAACATTCTTCTGCGTGTTTATGCAGCTTTCGGGGTTATTGTCTTGTTTGCATTTGCTGTAATCGCTAAAATGGTTCATGTGCAAGTGGTACAAGGCGATAAGTATAGGGCTATGGCTGATAGTTTAAGTACTAAGTATGTAGAGGTTGAGGCGGCTAGGGGTAATATTTATTCTGCGGATGGTAGTTTATTGGCAACATCGGTTCCTGAATATGAAATAAGGATGGATTTACTGGCTGGCGGCATAAAAGAGGATAAGATTTTTTATGAGAAAGTAGATTCTTTGGCTTATCGCCTTGCGGCACATTTTAAGGATAAACCAGGTTTTAAATATGCTCGTCTTTTGCGTGATGCCAGAGAAGAAGGTGAACGTTATTTTTTGATTAAAAGAAATGTAAGCTATCAGGATTTAAAAGCTTTGAAGAAGTTTCCAATATTTAATTTGGGTAGGTATAAAGGCGGGATGATTGCTGTACAGCAAAACAAAAGAATTTTCCCTTTCAGAGATTTAGCTGCCAGAACCATAGGCTACTATAATGCAAATGCAGGTGCAGCCGTAGGTTTAGAAGGTGCGTATGGCGATTATATCAATGGAGAAACTGGGAAAAGACTAGTCCAAAGAATTGCAGGTGGCGTTTGGATGCCAATTAATGAGGATGCTGAAATTGCTCCTAAAGATGGCGCAGATATTATATCTACCATTGATATCAATATGCAAGATCTTGCACAAAGTGCTCTAAAAAAACAGTTGATAAAAAGCGAAGCAGATTTTGGTTGTGTAGTGGTGATGGAGGTAGAAACCGGCAAAATTAAAGCTATAGCAAATTATACCAGAGACGGTGAGGAGCTAGAGTATAAAGAGAAGTTTAATTATGCCATTGCGCAAAGTGCCGAGCCTGGTTCAACTTTCAAATTAGCCTCGTACATGATTGCTATGGAAGACGGCAAGTTTGATTTAAACGACCGTGTAGATACAGAGGGAGGAAAATACAAAATTTATCGTCATACGATTAAAGATTCTCATGAAGGTGGTTATGGTGTAATTACTATGAAACAAGCTTTTGAAGTTTCATCTAACGTAGCTATTGTAAAGCAAATTTATAACCACTATAAAGATGAGCCTGAAGAGTTTACCAGTAAGCTTCATGATTTAAAACTTGGAGAGAAAATGGGTTTACAAATTCCTGGAGAAGGTAAGCCATTAATTAAGACACCAGAAAGTAAATCATGGAGTGGTTTAACCTTACCGCAGATGGCTTATGGTTACGAGCTTAAAATGACTCCAGTAGAAATATTAGCACTTTATAATGCAGTAGCTAATAACGGTAAAATGATAAGCCCAATGTTTGTGCAAGAAATTAGAAGATTAGGTTCTACTGTTGAGCAATTTAAACCTAGGGTTATCAATAATAAAATATGTTCTGATGCCACTTTAGAGAAACTTAAACTCATGTTAGAAGGCGTAGTGATTGATGGTACCGGAAAAGCTTTAAACAACCCACTTTATAAGATTGCCGGTAAAACCGGAACGGCACAGGTGGCAGATGGGTCTAAAGGTTATAAGGGTAAAAGGCAATATCAAGCATCTTTTTGTGGGTATTTCCCGGCAGAAAAGCCTAAGTATTCTATGATTGTTGTTGTTCAAAACCCAACCAAAGGTTCTTACTATGCTGCAGATGTTGCAGGACCAGTTTTTAGAGAAGTTGCTGATATGGTTTATGCTGGCGATATCCAGATGTACTCTGATATTAAAGCACCTAAATTGGTTGGTAATACAAGATTACCAAAAGTAAAAGAAGGGCATAAAAAATCTGCACAGAAGGTGTACAGCGCTTTTGGTATTAAACCTTATTTCGCTTCGGCTTCAGAAAATGATATTGATACTAATAATGGTATTACTTATAAAGAAGTGAAAATGAATCGTGGCGTTGTGCCAGATGTAGTGGGTATGGGTTTAAGAGATGCATTATTTGTTTTAGGAAATTCTGGCTTAAAGCCAATAGTTAAAGGAAGTGGAGAAGTAGTTACGCAGTCTTTAGCAGTAGGAACACCTATCATAAAAGGAACTAAAATTTTAATCGAGTTGCAATAATGGCAGTTTTAAAAGACATATTGTATGGTGTTGCTTTAGAGCAAGTAATTGGCTCAACCGAGGTTGAAATAGCTCAAATTGCTTTCGATTCTAGGAAAGTAACGTCTCAAACACTTTTTGTTGCCATTAAAGGAACTCAAACAGACGGACATGCATATATCAGCTTAGCTATAGAAAAGGGTGCTGATGCTATCGTTTTAGAAACCTTACCAGAAAATATAGTAGATGGTATCACCTATTTAGTTGTATCAAATTCTGCTAAGGCTTTAGGCACTATGGCAGCTAATTTTTACGATCATCCATCATCAAAACTAAAACTAATTGGCGTAACAGGTACTAATGGTAAAACAACAGTTTGTACTTTGCTTTATCAGTTATTTAGAGATTTAGGTTATAAAGTAGGGTTAATATCTACGGTAGAGAATAAGATAAATGATGCTATAATTCCATCAACCCATACTACGCCAGACCAAGTATCACTACAATCATTAATCAATAGAATGATTGATGCTGGTTGTGATTACTGTTTTATGGAAGTAAGCTCTCATGCGGTGGCACAGCATCGTATAGAAGGATTAAACTTTGCTGGAGCTGTTTTCACAAATATCACTCATGACCACTTAGATTTTCATCTAACTTTTGATAATTATCTAAAAGCAAAAAAAGCATTTTTTGATGGGTTAAATAAACCTGCTTTTGCCCTTACTAATATTGATGATAAAAATGGGGAGGTAATGCTTCAAAATACCAAGGCGTATAAAAAAAGTTATGCTTTAAAAACCTTGGCTGATTTTAAAGCTAAAGTGATAGAAAATCAATTCTCTGGTTTGCATCTGGATATTGATGGCCAAGAGATTTACATGAAAATGGTAGGCTCTTTTAATGCCTATAATTTATTAGCTGTTTACGCAACAGCTATGTTGTTAGAGCAAGATAAAATAAAAGTCTTAACCATTTTAAGCAGACTAAGTGGGGCAGAGGGTAGGTTTGATTACATCGTGGCACCAAATAAAGTAGTAGGTATTGTTGATTATGCACATACACCTGATGCTTTAAGAAATGTGCTATCCACCATAGATAATATCAGAAATGGAAATGAATCAATTATTACCATTATTGGCTGTGGAGGAGATAGGGATAAAACTAAACGCCCAGTAATGGCACAAACAGCTTGTGATTGGAGTCATAAAGTAATTCTTACTTCAGATAATCCTCGATCAGAAAATCCGGAAGATATCATCAAAGATATGCAAGCTGGTGTAACCCCTGTAAATCAACGTAAAGTGCTTACCATTATTGATAGAAGAGAGGCAATAAAAACAGCTTGTCATTTAGCTCAGCCTGGTGATATTATTTTATTAGCAGGCAAAGGCCATGAGAAATATCAAGAGATAAAGGGCGTAAGGACAGATTTTGATGATAAAAAAATATTGTTGGACCAATTTAACCTACTTGCTTAATGTTATACTACCTTTTTAACTTTTTAGATAAACAATTTGATTTCCCTGGGGCGGGTGTATTTCAGTTTATCTCTTTTAGGGCAAGTATGGCCATCATCTTATCCTTAATTATTACCACTGTTTACGGCAGTAGGCTAATTAAGTATTTAAGATATAAGCAAGTTGGCGAAACTGTAAGAAATTTAGGTTTAGATGGCCAAATACAAAAGCAAGGTACCCCAACTATGGGAGGCTTAATCATTATTGCTGGGGTATTAATCCCAACTTTATTGTTTGCCAAGCTAGAGAATATATACATCATTTTAATGATTGTGACTACCATTTGGATGGGAGCAATAGGTTTTTTAGATGACTATATTAAGGTATTTAAGAAAAATAAGGAAGGTTTAGCGGGAAGGTTTAAAATAGTTGGACAAGTAGGTTTATCCATCATTGTAGGCTGTACGATGTATTTCCATCCCGGAATTTTAGTTAGACAAACCGTTACAGGTGCTTTGCCGGCAGGAAGTTCGGTACAAACAGAAGAAGTTTATAATAAGGATGGTCAAAAACTTATTAGAGTAGAAAAATCAACTGGTGTACATTATGCAAATGATGTAAAATCTACCATTACTAATATTCCTTTCTATAAAAATAATGAATTTGATTACGCCAAAGTCTTAAAATTTATGGGCGATGGCTATGAGAAATATGCTTTTGCTGTATTTCTGATATTTGTTATCGTCATTATAACCGCAGTTTCTAATGGTGCAAATATCACTGATGGTATAGATGGTTTAGCTACGGGAACATCAGCTATTATAGGTATTACTTTGGCTTTGCTGGCCTATGTTTCTGGTAATATGATTATTGCCGATTATCTAAAGATTCTGTATATCCCAAATTCAGGAGAGCTGGTGATTTTTGCAGCTGCTTTTGTAGGGGCTTGTGTGGGTTTTCTTTGGTATAATACTTTTCCTGCTCAGGTTTTTATGGGCGATACAGGAAGCTTAACTATTGGAGGTATCATAGCGGTTTTAGCTATTATGATACGAAAGGAGTTACTTATCCCAATACTTTGTGGTGTTTTCTTGA
Source organism: Pedobacter glucosidilyticus DSM 23534 (assembly GCF_000425145.1). Classification (GTDB taxonomy): domain Bacteria; phylum Bacteroidota; class Bacteroidia; order Sphingobacteriales; family Sphingobacteriaceae; genus Pseudopedobacter; species Pseudopedobacter glucosidilyticus. The sequence continues at coordinate 50,151 of NZ_AULF01000018.1, read as the reverse complement.
TAGAAAATCTATCGGTGATTATGCAGGTTTCCTGGTTTAAATACACTAAAAAGAAATATGGCGAGGGCAGAAGAATCTTTTTAATGTCGCCCTTACACCACCACTTTCAGAAAAAAGGTTACCACGAAGCAAAAATTGTTACCCGCTTTTGGATTATCGGGATACTACTAGCCATCATCACTATAGTAACGTTGAAATTGAGATAACTTTTTGGGAGAATAAAGATTAGGGAATAAAGAATAAGGATCAAGGAACAAAGAATAAGGATCAAGGAACAAAGAATAAGGATCAAGGAACAAAGAATAAGGATTAGGGAACAAAGAATAAGGGTTAAAATTTTAGAGAGTTAGAAATTAAATGAAGAAGGAAAGCCATCATACGAATAAAGCAGAGCAACATAGTGCTTCCTCTCTGAAGGAGAGGGCTGGTGTGAGGCTCGTAGTTTTAGGTGCTGGAGAAAGTGGCGTTGGTGCTGCTATTCTAGCCCAGAAGCATGGTTTTGATGTTTTTGTATCTGATTTTGGTGCTATTGCAGATCATTATAAAGCAGAACTTACTGATTTTAATATCCCTTTTGAGGAAAATCAGCATACTGAAGATTTAATCTTAAATGCTACCGAGGTTGTTAAAAGTCCGGGTATCCCTGATAAGGCTCCAATCATTAAGAAATTAATAGGAAAGGATATTCCAATTTTATCAGAGATAGAGTTTGCAGGTAGATATACCCAGGCTAAAACTATTTGTATAACTGGTTCAAATGGTAAAACCACCACCACGCTTTTAACCTATCATATTTTAAAAAAAGCAGGTTTAAATGTTGGTTTAGCCGGTAATATTGGGAAAAGTTTTGCAAAGCAGGTTGCTCAAGAAAACTTTGATTATTACGTACTAGAGATTAGCAGTTTCATGCTAGATAATATGTATCAGTTTAAGGCTGATATTGCTATTCTATTAAACATCACACCAGACCATTTAGATAGATATAATTATGAGATGCGTAATTATGTGAATTCTAAATTCAGGATTATTCAAAATCAAACACAAGAAGATCATTTTATCTATTGTGCTGATGATCCAGAAACAGAAGCAGTGATTTCAGATTTTACTATTAAAGCTCAAACACATCCATTTTCTATCAAGAAAGAAGTTGCCAATGGCGCTTTTGCATCAGGGCAAACCATCACATTTAATCTAAACCATTCAGATAAATTAACTATGTCATTTTCAGATTTAGCACTACAAGGTAGTCACAATGTTTACAACTCTATGGCTTCTGGTATAGCGGCTAAGATATTAGATCTTAGAAACGCAACCATCAGAGAAAGCATGGGAGATTTTATAAATATTGAACACCGTTTGGAGCATGTTGCCAAAATTTCCGATATCACTTTCATTAATGATTCTAAAGCAACCAATGTAAATTCTACTTGGTACGCCTTAGAAAGTGTTAATACTGATGTTGTTTTAATTATGGGTGGTGTTGATAAAGGAAATGATTATAGCATGATTAAAGACTTGGTAAAGCAAAAAGTTAAGGCTATAGTTTGCTTAGGTAAAGATAATAAAGCTATACATGATGCTTTTGAAGATGATGTAGAAGTTATTGTGAATACATTTTCTGCAAGAGAAGCGGTAGAAGTATCTTATCACTTAGCTAAAAAAGGAAGCACTGTTTTATTGTCTCCTGCTTGTGCAAGTTTTGATTTATTTAAAAATTACGAAGACAGAGGTAATCAATTTAAAGCAGCTGTTAGAGAACTTTAATATCAACAAACATGATTAAAGATATTCTAAATCATACCCGTGGCGATAGATGGATTTGGTTAATTATCATCCTACTATCGTTACTTTCTGTGTTAGCAGTTTACAGCGCTACAGGTACCTTGGCATACAAGCGTGGTGTAGGTTCAGAGTCTTTAATGTTTAAGCATTTGTTATTTATCATCATAGGTTTTGTTTTGATATACTTTGCCCATTTACTTAATTACCGGTATTACGGTGGTATATCAAAAATTTTAATGATTATCACTATTCCACTATTACTTTATACGTTACTTTTTGGTAGCACCATGAACGATGCAAGTAGATGGATAGCAATACCAGGTACAGGTTTAACTTTTCAAACATCAGATTTGGCTAAGCTTGCTCTCATTACTTTCTTAGCCAGAACACTTACCAAAAAGCAGGAAAATATTAAGGATGTTAAGAAAGCTTTTATTCCGATTATGGGCTCGGTTTGTTTAGTGTTTATTTTAATTGGTTTAGCAAATTTATCAACAGCATTAATGCTGTTTGGGGTAAGTATATTGTTATTATTGATAGGGAGAATTAGTTTTAAGCAAATTGCTATTGTATGTGTTGGTGGTGCAGCTTTGTTGGCAGTATTGGTGTTTTATGGTCCAAGAAGAGAAACTTATAAATCAAGGATTCACGCTTATTTTAATCCAGAAATGCAACATGCTGATAAAACTTTCCAGCAAGACCAAGCAAAAATAGCAGTTGCTAGTGGAGGTATTTTAGGTAAAGGTCCGGGTAATAGTACGCAAAGAAATTTCTTACCACACCCTTATTCAGATTTTATTTTCGCCATAATTATAGAAGAGTATGGTATGGTTGGTGGTATTATTGTAGTAGCCCTTTACCTATTACTCATGTTTAGGATTATCAAGATCGTAACGCAAGCTCCTAAAGCTTTTGGTGCTTTATTAGCTGCAGGTTTAGGTTTTAGTTTAACCATACAAGCTTTAGCAAATATGGCTGTTGCAGTAAATTTATTCCCTGTTACTGGTGTGCCTTTGCCATTGGTAAGTATGGGAGGAACTTCCATTTTGTTTACAAGCGTAGCATTCGGTATTATTTTATCGGTTAGTAAAGATGTAGAAGAATATAAAGCAGATTTAAAAGCAACAAATAAAGAAGAAAAAGTAATTGTAGGAGAAATACCGGCGGTAGGATAAATATTTAGTGAATGATAGATGGATTGAATGAGAGATTGACATTAATTAAATCAATAAAGTAAAATTTAGCAGAGCGATACAGAATCAATCAATCAAAAATCAATCAATCAAAAATAAAAAGGAATGACCAGATAGCAGATGAGTCTCAATACTCAATACTATCTACTCAATACTAAAAATATGGCAAAAAGAATCATCATCAGTGGAGGCGGCACAGGAGGACATATCTTCCCTGCTATTGCTATAGCTAATGCTTTGAGGACTTTGCAGCCAGACACAGAAATACTTTTTGTAGGTGCAGCAGGTAGAATGGAGATGGAAAAAGTTCCGGCTGCTGGTTATCGCATTATTGGGTTAGATATTCAAGGTTTTCAAAGAAGTAATTTGGCTAAAAACCTATTATTGCCTTTTAAAATTATTGGAAGTGTTAGAAAGTCGCTACAAATTATTAAAGACTTTAAACCCCATGCTGTAGTTGGTGTTGGCGGTTATGCATCTGGGCCTTTATTGTATGCAGCTTCATTAAAGAAAATTCCTTACCTCATTCAAGAGCAAAACTCTTATGCAGGTATTACCAATAAATTATTAGGAAAAAAGGCGGAGAAGATATGTGTCGCTTTTGATGGGATGGATGCATTTTTTCCAGCGGAGCGTATTATTAAAACGGGAAATCCGGTAAGAAAAGAATCGGTTCAAATTGTAGACAAAAGAAAAGAGGCGGCAGCATTTTTTGAATTAGACGAAACCAAAAAAACAGTTTTAGTAGTAGGTGGAAGTTTAGGTGCTGGTACTTTAAACAAAAGTATGATGGCTGGTTTGGCTTTATTACAAAGCCAAGATATACAACTGATTTGGCAAACAGGTAAATATTATTATCGAGGCATTATAGATAGTTACGGCAACCAACCTAAAGACAATGGAATAAGAATTTTTGAATTTTTAAACCGTATGGATTTAGCTTTCGCAATGGCAGATGTGATTATCTCAAGAGCTGGAGCAGGAACCATTGCAGAGTTATGTTTGGTGCAAAAACCGGTGATTTTGGTGCCATCGCCAAACGTTGCAGAAGACCATCAAACTAAAAATGCTATGGCTTTAGTAAATAAAGATGCAGCCGTTTTAATTGATGATAAACATGCCGAATCTGATTTGATAGAGCAAACTTTAAAATTGTTAAAAGATGAAGCTAAGATGAAGAGCTTATCTTCAAATATTGCTGAATTGGCCTTGCCATCGGCAGATGAAACTATAGCAAAAGAAGTATTAAAAATTGCCTTATAGCATGATGAAATTGGAAGACATACAAAGGGTTTATCTTATCGGAATTGGCGGTATTGGCATGAGTGGACTTGCCCGTTATTTTCATAAAAGAGGTTGTGTAGTATATGGGTATGATAAAACTGCTACCCCGCTTACACAAAGCTTGGCAGATGAAGGTATCCCAGTACGTTATGAAGATTTGGAGGAAAATATTCCAATGAATTTTCATGAACCTTCTTCTTCCACTTTAATCATTTATACACCTGCTATTCCGCAGGATAGTGTGGTGTTAAACTTCTTCAAAAGAAAAGGCTTCACACTTTACAAACGTTCGCAGGTGTTAGGTATCCTGTCTGCTGGTATGTATACCATTGCGGTGGCAGGTACACATGGTAAAACAACAACCAGTACCTTAATCACGCATTTATTGTTAAATGGTGGGAATGACTGTTCAGCATTTTTAGGAGGCATTAGCTCTAATTACGATACCAATATCATCATTGGTAAAAATAATGTGATGGTGGTTGAAGCTGATGAGTATGATAGGTCTTTCTTAACCCTATATCCTGATGTTGCCGTAGTAACCTCAATGGATGCAGATCATTTAGATATTTATGGTGATGAAAGTCATCTGATAGAATCTTTCAAACTATTTGCTGGGCAGGTAAAAGATGATGGTAAATTATTTGTTTGTAACGGCTTGCCATTAGCGGGAACCTCAACTTACGGTTTAACCACCCAGGCTGATGCTTATGCGCAAAACATACGGGTAGAAGCTGGCGAATTTAAATTTGATTTTAAAAATCAAGAGCTAGAAATGCCAAATCTTGTTTTAGGTTTAGCTGGTCAGCACAATATAGAAAATGCAGTGGCAGCTATACAAGTTGCCCTTTTAATGGGAATATCCAAAGAGGATATAAAAGCAGGTTTAGCCAGTTTTAGAGGTGTAAAAAGACGTTTTGAGTATATCATCAAAGAACCAAAAAGAATTTATATAGATGATTATGCGCATCATCCAGAAGAGTTAAGAGCTTGTTTTAAAGCTGTAAGAACCTTATATCCAGATAAAAAGTTAACGGTTGTTTTTCAGCCACACTTGTTTACAAGAACCAGAGATTTTGCAGACGGTTTTGCAGAAGTTTTGGCTACTGCCGATGAATTACTGCTTTTAGATATTTATCCGGCAAGAGAATTGCCTATACCGGGTGTGGATAGTGATTTCTTAGCAAAAAAAATAAATTCTGATAAAGTTATCAGATGCTCTAAAGAGCAAGCTTTGCAATTGGTGAGGAGTTTAAACCCCGAATTGTTGGTTACCGTTGGAGCCGGGGATATAGATACATTGGTGAAACCTTTACATACTTTATTTACAAATGCTTAAAAAGATAAAATGGAAATTGGTAGGTGCTATATTCCTCTGGCTGTTAAGCCTGAGCGGTTTAGTGGTGCTGATGAGTTTTATCGAAACTAAAAAGGTAGAAACAGTTTGTAGAGAGGTAAAAGTAATCTTACCCGGAAATCAATATTTTATAGAGCGGGCCGAGGTTGATGAAATACTGGTTTCAAAAAATGGCTTATTAGTGGGCAGAAGATTAGGTAATATAGATTTGCAAAGTTTAGAGGATAGGTTGCAAGCCAATCCTTTTGTAGAATATGCAAATGTTTTTGCTGATATGAATGGGGTAATCCATGCAGATATCAGGCAGCGAGTGCCTATTCTAAGGATGTTAAACATCGCAGGGCAAGATTATTATATAGATCAAAACGGGTTGAAAATTCCATTATCAGAACATTTCACAGCCAGAGTATTGGCGGCTAATGGGATGATCTTAGAAGGCTTTAGTGGTAAAATAGATACCCTAAGAACGGCACTAGCTAAAGATCTTTTTAAAGTAGCAGTACATATTACCAAAGATTCTTTATGGAACGAGCAATTTGTACAGCTTTATGTGAACGAGAAAAAAGAAATAGAATTAGTACCTCGGGTAGGTAAGCAAAAAATCATTTTCGGAGATGGGAATGATATTGAAGATAAATTTAAAAGGTTATTGGTTTTTTATAAAAAGGCAATACCTTACGTAGGTTGGGATACTTATTCATCAGTAAGCTTGAAATTTAAAGGTCAGATTGTTTGCGAAAAAAGCGATTCTACCATTTTAAGAAAGCAGTTTGAGCAGCAGCAATTAAAAGATAGCTTACGCAAAGAGAAAATAGCAAAAGATTCAATACAAAATACATTATAGACATGGAAAAAGGCATTACTAAACAATCCAAAGTATCACCCATTGTAGTAGGTCTTGATATTGGTACCACTAAAATTTGTGTTATCGTGGGCAGAAGAAGCGAACACGGTAAAATAGAAGTTTTAGGCTTGGGTAAGGCAGAATCTGCCGGAGTTACCCGTGGCGTGGTTTCTAATATTGCAAAAACCGTTAAAGGTATCACCCAAGCAGTAGAAGAAGGGAGTTCACAATCTAACGTTGACATTAAAATTGTTAATGTAGGTATAGCTGGGCAACATATCAAAAGCTTGCAGCACCGTGGTATTTTAACTAGAAAAGACCTCAGTAATGAAATCTCTAAAAGGGATATCGATAGGTTAATAGACGATATGTTTAAACTAGCGATGAACCCAGGAGAGGAAATTATACATGTATTACCGCAAGAATTTACGGTAGATAATGAGCCGGGTATAAAAGACCCTGTTGGTATGGCAGGAGTGCGTTTAGAAGCAAATTTCCATATCATTACCGGACAGGTAACGGCCATTAAAAATATCATGAAATGCGTGGTGCAAGGTGGTTTAGAAACTCAGGATTTAATTTTAGAGCCTTTAGCTTCTGCAGAATCTGTATTGAGCGAAGAAGAAAAAGAAGCTGGTGTTGTTTTGGTTGATATTGGTGGTGGTACAACCGATGTGGCTATTTTTCATGAAGGCTTGATCAGACATACTGCGGTTATTCCTTTCGGAGGTAATAGCGTAACTGAAGATATCAGAGAGGGGTGCTCTGTCATGCGTAATCAGGCTGAATTGTTAAAAACCAGATTTGGTTCTGCATTAGCAGAAGAAAATAAAGAAAATGAGATTATTTGTGTTCCAGGATTGAGAGGAAGAGAGCCTAAAGAAATATCGGTTAAAAACTTAGCTTATGTGATACAGGCCAGGATGGAAGAAATCATAGACCATGTTTATTATGAGATTAAATCATCTGGTTACGAGAAAAAATTAATAGGTGGAATTGTTATTACTGGTGGTGGTGCGCAATTAAAGCATTTATCGCAACTGGTAGAATATGTAACCGGTTTAGATTGCAGAATTGGTTATCCTAATGAGCATTTGGCAAAAAATGAAGAATTACCTAAGAATATTTATGAGGATTTAAAAAGCCCAATGTATGCAACAGGTATCGGTTTATTGATAAAAGGTATTGAGAAAGTAGAAAGCGAATTGCAGAAAGATTATAAAGTTTCATCTTCTGCACCTGTTTCTTCTGTTGCAGAAAGCAGTTCTAAGAAAAACAGAGGCTTATTTGCTTCTTTGCTTGAAGGAACTAAGAAATTTATTAAGGATGATATTAGCGATCAGGATTTCCTTAAATAATTTTCAACAATAAGAAAGTTTTCCACACTATTAACATTTGTGGATAACTGTTGTGGAATATTTTTTAATATTACATGTAGGAATAATTCAATTTTACAAAACGCTTAAAAGCTGATAATAAAGGATATGCAGTTTGAAATGTTAAAAGAAAAATCATCAATAATCAAAGTTATTGGTGTTGGTGGTGGCGGTGGTAACGCTGTTAACCATATGTACAGGCAAGGAATTACAGGTGTAGACTTCATCATTTGTAATACTGATGCCCAGGCTTTAGAACTCAGTCCTATTCCTAACAAAGTACAACTGGGCGCAAGTTTAACAGAAGGAATGGGCGCAGGCTCTATTCCGGAAGTTGGGAAAAACTCGGCTATAGAAAATATAGACGATGTTAAAGAAATGCTTGGTGCCAATACCCGTATGCTTTTTATTACTGCCGGAATGGGCGGTGGTACAGGTACCGGAGCTAGTCCTATTATCGCCAAAGCAGCTAAAGAACTAGATATTTTAACCGTTGCTATTGTTACTACACCTTTCTCCTTTGAAGGTAAACGTAGAAGAATGCAAGCAGAAGAAGGACTAGAAGAATTAAAAAAATATGTTGATTCTTACTTGGTAATCTCTAATGATAGGTTACGTGAGATATTTGGTAACCTAACCTTAGGTTCGGCATTTGGCCAAGCTGATGATATTTTAACTACAGCAGCCAAAGGCATAGCAGAAATTATTACTGTACCGGGTTATATAAACGTCGACTTTAAAGATGTGCGTACTGTTATGAAAGAAAGCGGTGTGGCCATCATGGGAAGTTATGCAGCAGAAGGCGAGAACAGAGCTTTAAAAGCTGTTGAAGGTGCTTTATTATCTCCACTATTGAAAGATAACGAAATAGAAGGTGCAAGATATATCCTTTTAAATATCAGTTCAGGAGATAAGGAAGTAACCATGGATGAAGTAAGTATTATTACAGACTTTATTCAGGACCAAGCTGGTTTATCTGCAGATTTAATTTGGGGTAATTGTAATGATGCTTCTTTGGGAGATAAAATATCTGTAACTATTATTGCAACAGGTTTCCAAACCAGGGAGGAAAGAGTACAAACACAGCAAAGCGCACCTAAGAAGCAATTCTTAACTTCTGATACTCCTTTAATTAGACCGGTAAATGAATTTGTACAAGCTAAACCTCAAGCAGAAATACATCAGGTAGCACCAGAAGTGCCTAAGCCAAAAGAAAGTATTTTGCCTCAGGCAGATTTATTTGGCGGAATTTTTACTCAGCAAGATCAAATACCTGTAAGCAAGGAAGTAGAAACTATCAGACATCAATTGATAGAAGATGAACCTGAACAGGTAGAAGCTAAAGAGGAGGAAAATGCTTTTGAGTTTAACCTAAAAATAGAAGAACCAACGTATAATTTTTCTGTTCCACAAACCAATAAAGTACAAGATACTTTCAAGGAGGAAGAGCCTAAACAAGTGATACCAGAGCCTGTGCAGCAGGTAGATGATTATAAAACAGATGACTCTATTGAAGAGCAATTGAGGAAATCTAAAGAGCGTATCTTAAGATTAAAAGATTTAAGTATGAAACTAAGATCAACTAGTGGATTACAAGAATTAGAGAATGAGCCAGCTTATAAAAGAAAGCAAATGCAGTTGAAAGATGTGCCACATTCTTCAGAATCTCAAGTATCAAGATTTACTTTAAGTAATGAAGATGGTCAAACAGAAATAAGACCAAATAATTCATTCCTTCATGATAATGTAGATTAACCTTTGCATTAACCAATTTAAAGCCATTCTGTTAAAGGAATGGCTTTTTAATTTTAATGCCATATTTTATTCATTGTGCCAATAGGTTTTGTTTATCAATGAATTAAAGTAAATTTGCAGCAAATTAATATTTTAATAACATACAAAAAATACATCACATTGGATATTTTTGATAAGATAGCTAAGAATATGGGGCCACTTGGTCAACACCAAAAATGGTCTCATGGTTACTTTTCTTTTCCAAAATTGGAGGGAGAGATTGCACCTCACATGAAATTTAGAGGCAAGGAGCATTTAGTTTGGAGCTTAAACAATTATTTAGGTTTAGCTAACCATCCTGAAGTAAGAGAAGCTGATGCAAAAGCTGCTGCTGATTACGGTATGGCCTATCCTATGGGCGCCAGAATGATGTCTGGTAACTCTAATAACCACGAGGAATTAGAAAAACAGTTGGCAGAGTTTACAGGTTTTCAAGATGCGTTCTTGCTAAACTACGGCTATCAGGGTATGGTATCTATTATTGACACCCTTGTTGATAGAAATGATGTTATTGTTTATGATGCAGAATCTCATGCCTGTATCATAGATGGTGTACGTTTGCACATGGGTAAGCGCTTTGTATATCAACATAATGATATGGATAGCCTACGCAAGCAATTAGAAAGAGCTACAAAACTTACTGAGCAATCTGGAGGTGGTATTCTGGTTATTACAGAGGGTGTATTTGGGATGTCTGGTGCACAAGGTAAAATAAGTGAAGTAGTAGCTCTTAAATCAGAATTTAATTTCCGTTTGTTAATTGATGATGCCCATGGTTTTGGTACAATGGGTAAAACGGGTGCTGGTACTCATGAACATCAAAATTCTATAGCAGGTGTAGATGTTTATTTTGGAACATTTGCAAAATCTATGGCAGGTATTGGTGCCTTTGTAGCTTCTACAGAAGAAATTACCAATTATCTACGTTATAACATGCGCTCTCAAACCTTTGCCAAATCTTTACCAATGCCAATGGTAATGGGTTTATTAAAACGTTTAGAGCTGTTAAAAAGCAAGCCAGAGTTAAAGGATAAACTTTGGACAATTGCAACTGCCTTACAAAAAGGCTTAAGAGAGAGAGGTTTTGATATAGGTAATACAAACTCGGTAGTAACACCTGTATTTTTAAAAGGCGAACTTTCAGACGCTACAGCTATCACCATGGATTTAAGAGAAAACTATGGCATCTTCTGCTCTATTGTAGTTTATCCTGTTATTCCTAAAGGACTCATTATGTTGCGTTTAATTCCAACAGCTATGCATACTTTAGAAGATGTAGAGCGTACATTAAATGCTTTTAGCGAGGTTGGAGATAAGCTTAATAAAGGTTTATATAAAGAAAAAAAGGCTGTTGAAGCTTAAAAATGTTTAAAATATATAAATGCCTCTACATAAACGTAGAGGCGTTTTTTTTAAATTTTTTTCTGTATCATATTGATTATGAGGTTTTTAATTTGTTTTTGCTAAGAGTAAATTGTTAAAACCTTGCTGTTTGTGGAAAAAAAAGCATTTTTAGGGAAATAATTAGCTGGTATAATATTTTTTTTTACAAAAAAACATTATACATTAGCTATAAGTAAACAATATTACTAACCATCATAAATAAAAAAAGGAGTATTTTAAAATGAAACAATTTGAAGAAGTAAAAAGATTAGTAGCAGAACTAGAAGGTGATGCAGACAAATTTTACAACAAAGGTAACAGCGCTGCTGGTACAAGAGTAAGAAAAGGAATGCAAGACTTAAAAAACTTAGCTCAAGCTATTCGTTTAGAAGTTCAAGAAACTAAAAATAAAGCTGCTGGTAAATAATTAACCAATTACTTTATTTATAAAACCCAAAGGCGTATGTTTTTGGGTTTTTTTATTTGAAATATCTTTATTTGGATGCATAATTAATCTTTTATTTGTAATGATGAGAAAAGTTAACCTTTATATAGCTATGAGTTTAGATGGGTACATAGCTACAGCAGACGATAATATTGATTTTCTAACTATGGTAGAGTCTGCCGGAGAAGATTATGGACATAAAGCTTTTATGGATACTGTAGATACGGTAATATGGGGAAGAAAAACATATGATAAGGTTTTAACTTTAGGTGATAACCTCTTGTATCCAGATAAAAAAATATATGTGATGTCTAGACAGCGAAAAGGCGATAAACAAAATATTAGGTACCGAGATGATGTTGTGTCTTTAATACATGAATTAAAGCAGCAAGAAGGGAAAGATATTTACTGTGATGGAGGAGCAGAGATTGTAGATGAATTATTGAAATACCAATTGATTGATAGAATTATTGTTTCTATCATACCGCATTTATTAGGAAGTGGAAAAAGCCTGTTTAAAAATGGTAGATTAGAACAGAGGCTAAAATTTAAAAAAAGCGAAACCTACCCAACAGGTTTAGTACAACTTTGGTATGATGTAAAACAAGCATCATAATTTACATCCTTCTTCTTTACAATTTTAAATTATCATTAAATTTAGATTCTTTATTTAAAGCGTTGAGGATTTATAAGTTAAGATCGCCTTTATTCTGTTATTTATTCCTTAATTAGCGAGAATATTTCGATTGATGAATATGTCTCATATTATTAAAGCTTCTGGAGATGATGAGCGTGAGCTGGTTAAAGACTTGGTTAACGGAGACCAAGATGCTTTTAATCAGCTTTATCAGAAGTATAGTGGTCTTATTTATCAAAAGATTTTTTTAATGACTAAGTATGAGCATATTGCTGATGAATTGCTTCAGGATATATTTCTTAAAGTTTGGTCAAACAGGGTGAGCATAAACCCAGATAAATCTTTTAAAGCCTGGTTATATACCATAGCCCAAAATGTGGTGTATGATTATTATCGTAAACTTGCGCATGATAAGAAAATGCAGGATTACTTTATAGAAAGCTTTACTAATCTTTATTCAGAAACCGAAGATTATTTGCTTAATAAAGAGCGTAGTGCCATTTTAAATGCTGCTTTAGAAACACTTAGCCCTAAAAGAAGAGAAATTTTTAGGCTCTGCAAATTTGAAGATAAAAGTTATAAAGAAGTGGCAGATTTATTGCAAATAAGCCCATCTACAGTAAGTAACCAGCTAGTAGCAGCAACAAAGAGCATTAAAGAGTATGTTTTTTTACATGCTCAAGAGTTTTTGATGATTTGCATTAGTTTATGTCTGAAAAAATAATTTAATAGCCATTTTATTAAGCAAGAAATAAATTTTTAGGCTATTATATGTGTCTTTCTTAGTTTTTTAAGCTGATTTTGTCTTTTAAAAAGCTGCGTCTTCTCTCAAACCAATACTTTTTTTAAAAAAAATATGCAATAGCAATAGTGTATTTTTTCTTTTCGAGCGTATTTAGTTTATATCATGTTAAGATAGTATGAAATTTAAAGCACTTTACCGTAAATTCTTATATAACACCATCACCAAGCTTGAGCTTGAAAAATTGATGCAACACTTTAAAAATGAAAGTGAAGCATCTCTTAAACATGAGATTAACGAGGTTTTTCAGTCAAATCAAAATCAAGCTAAGCCTATAAATGAACAGCATTTGGAGCGCTTACGTTTGCAAATCATCCATAAAATAGAAAAAGAGCAAGCTATTGTTGTAGAAAGTAAGCGTTTTATTATTCCAGCATATATCAAAGTTGCTGCGGTTTTAGTTTTGGTAGGCTTAGCCGCTTATTTGTTTTATCCTAAAACTCAAAACATAAATCCTATTGAGCCTGGGAAAAATGTAGCCTTATTAGAAATTAGTGGTAAAAAAATTCCTCTGGATGATAAGCGTGAAAGTGAAGTGTACAAGCAAGCTGGTATTTCTATCATCCATCATAAAAATGGCTCTATCACTTATCATATTAATGAAGGCGCAGACAGTACAGAGATTGTTGCTTTACAAACCATTAAAACCCCAAGAGGTGGCCAATATAAAGTTACGCTAAGCGATGGAACAAAGGTGATGTTAAACTCAGCATCCAGATTATATTTTCCGGCAGGTTTTAGAGGCAATACCAGAAGTATAAAATTAGATGGAGAAGCTTATTTTGAGGTGGCACATCAACCTAAAAGACCTTTTATAGTAGATATTAATGGTATGCAGGTAAAAGTTTTGGGTACCAAGTTTAATGTGAGTAATTATCCGGAAGATAAAGGAATAAAAACTACGCTACTCGAGGGGAGCGTTGCTATAGATTATCCGGGTAACCATAAAACCAATCTTTTAAAACCCAATCAGCAAGCTTTATTTAATAAGGGTGGTTTAACTATCTCTGATGTGAATACAGAAGAATCTGCCGCCTGGACAAATAATTTATTCTTGTTTAACAATGTTCCGTTTGATGTAGTGATGCAAAAACTTGCCAGATGGTATAACATAGAAGTAGACTATGAGAGTTTACCACAAAGAAATCTATACGTGAAAATTAATAGAAATGTAGAAATGCAGAAAGTTTTAGAAATGATATCACTCACTACCGATGTGAAATTCAAGTTTGAAGGGAGGAAACTTAGCATAGCACAATGAAGAATTAAAATTTAACCAAAACGTATGATATGAAACAAACCCACAAAACCTATTCACTTACCACTAAACTATATTTGCAGTTCTTACTAGTTCCGCTATTCTTAGTTTTAGTAACGTTAAAATCAAACGCTCAAACTTATAGCTTTGATTTTAAAAATACTCCTTTTAAAACGGTTATAGCCGAAATCACATCAAAAACAAATTATCAGTTTGTTTTTGATGCAAGCTATTTGCAACAAGCCAAACCAGTGACTATAACAGTGAACAGTGCTAGTATAAATCAAATATTAGATGCTGTTTTTCAGAACCAGACTTTTAGTTACACACTATCAGAAAATACTATTGTAATGGTGCCCAAAAAAGCATCAACTAAAGAAAATTTTATTGCTAAAGGATTGGTGATAGATGAAAATAAGCAACCTATATCGGGTGTAGTAGTTAAAAATAAGAGCATCAATAATTTTGTTCTTACCGATGCTAATGGGAATTTTTCTATTAATCTTTCAGAAAATCCATCTGTTTTGGTATTTAGCTATTTAGGATACGCTACGGAAGAGCGTTCGGTAGCAAAAAATCCGGCTTATGTTTCTTTACAAATGCAGGTTAATGCAGAAGAATTAAGTGCTGTTGTAGTAAATGGTTATCAAACCATCAGCAGAGAGCGCTCTACAGCGGCAGCTACTATTTTAACCGAGAAAAAGTTAAATGAAAACATCAACGTAGATTTACTAAGTGCTATAGAGGGTAGGGTAGCAGGTTTAGTTTATAATAAAAACCCAAATGGGTTAGGTGCCGACCAACCAGAAATAAGAGGTAGAGGTACTTACTCTGTCCAGTCTGGTGATTTTGCCCCATTAATAGTGGTTGATGGTTTACCTACAGAGCTAACGCTAGACCAAATTAACCCTTATGATGTAGAATCTGTAACGGTACTAAAAGATGGTGCAGCAGCCTCTATTTATGGTGCTCGTTCTGCTAATGGGGTTATCGTGGTAACTACTAAAAAAGCACAAGGGGCTACAAAAATTTCTGTTAATTCAGATTTCTTTATCAACACGAAACCAGATTTAGATTTGCTTGGTTTAGCGTCTACAGCTCAAATGATAGATTATGAAACACGTCTTTACAACCAAGAAAGATCTAGGTTTGCAACTACAGAAGCTATGTTTCAATCTTATGGTACGGTAGCTAATGGAAGTATCAAATATTACTCTCCTTTATATCAATTATATAGAGATAGAGATGCTGGTTTATTTAGTCAGGCTGCGGTAGATCAAACCTTAAGCAACTGGGCTAAAAATGACTATATGCAAGAATATAGAGATCAAGTTTGGCAAAACGAGTTTAGACAGCGTTATAACGTTTCTTTAAGTACCGGAAATGCCAAGAGCAACACTTTTGTGTCTTTAAATTACGATAAAGGAAAAGAACGTGTTATAGGTAATAACAACGAGAACTATAATCTATATTTTAAAAACAGTTTTAAACCTAAAAAGTGGTTAGATATTACGGTTGGTTTAAATGGTCAATATCAATTGGCTGATGATACTGATGGTTCTTACAGTAATATATTTCTTCAGAACCGTTATGAACGAATCATTGGCGAGAATGGTAATAGAGAGCAGGTAGACTATGTTAATTTTGCTGATAACTTTGCTGGTGCTGGTCAAATAAACGGAGCAGTAGCAAGAATTTTAAATGCAAACCCTGCTTTTAAATCTACCCGTTTTAATGTTTTAGATGCTTTAGATGAAGGTGTTACCCATAGTAAAAGGATTGGGTTAAGAGCTTTTACCAATTTGCAATTTAATATCACTAAAGCCATCAGTTATAGCACTCAATTTCAGTACGAGCTGAATGAGACAAGAAGAGAAACTTATTTAGACGTTAACTCTTACAAAGTACGTAGTGCTGCAAATGCTTTAACTAATTTTGCTAATAATACTTATACCTATGGCTTACCTGTTGGCGGAAGGTTTGAGCAGTTTAATCGAGCATCTAATGCTTATACTTTTAGAAATCAATTAAATTTAGATAAGAGTTTTGATGAAGGTACCCACGCAATTTATGCTATTGCAGGGTTTGAGATGAGACAAACTTTCACGCCAAGATCTGTTCAGGATATTCGTTATGGTTATGATCCAGTAACCTTGACTTCCACCATCATCAATGAAAATGAATTAAGTATAACAGGTTTACCAAGTTATATTTACGGAGGCAGGAAAACTTTAAGTGTTGTACCAAGAACTCAAGAAGAATCAAAAAATAGATACGTTTCTTTCTATACCAATGCAGGTTATACTTTTAAAAACAAGTATAACCTAACAGGTAGTTTCCGTATAGACCAAACCAACCTTTTTGGTGTAGAGTTTAATGATAGAAGCAGACCTTTATGGTCGGTTGGGTTAGGCTGGAATGCCAGCAATGAAGAATTCCTAAGTAATATCAGTTGGTTAGAAATGCTTAAAGTTAGAGGAAGTTATGGTATAAACGGTAGAATAGATAGAAATACCAGTAAATATGCAACTTTTAGGTTGAGAAATGATCAATTATTCCCATCGTTGCAATACCTGGACTTACTTAGCGTGGCAAACCCTATGTTAAGATGGGAAAAAACGGCTACAACAAATCTTGGAGTTGATTTTGCCTTATTTAAAAATCGTTTGTTTGGAACTATAGATTTATACAACAGATATAGCTCTGATTTAATTGTAAGTACAGAATTGGACCCAACTATTGGTGCAATTGGCAATCAAATAACTTTAAACAATGGAGCTTTAAGAAATAAAGGTATAGAGATTACTTTAGGTGCCGAATGGTTGCGTACTAAAGATTGGAAATTAAGTTCTACTTTGGTTTATGCTTATAATAAAAACATTATAGAGGATGTAAATAAAGCCATATCTACTCCGTTTTCTTATATCCAATCTCCAACTTCTAATTTCTTCGAGAATGATGCTTTTAGTAGTCTTTACGGTTTCCGTTATGGTGGTATTGTTAATGGTTACCCTTATGTTTTAGATGAAAATGGTAATCCTAGTATACAATTTGATGCAAACGGACAACCTATAGCGGGTACCATCAAATCAATAAATGATAACAAAGCATTGGTGAATTTAGGGACATTAATCCCTAAGTTTAATGGTTCTTTCTCTCAAAGAGTTGCTTATAAGCAATTTGAGTTAGGGATGTTATTTATATACTCAGGAGGTAATAAATTACGTAAAAACCCAGTTCCAGATAATATCAATAGTATTAGAGCTGCTAACATAGCCGTGAGTGATGGTACTACGCCAAGATTACCGGCAGATTATCCTATTACTACTCACATATTTAGTAACATGAATACCATTAATTCTCAGTTTAGAGCTGCTGATATAAATGTTTTCTCGGCCGATTATATCAAATTAAGAAATATTTCATTGGCTTATAGCTTACCAAAAGCAGTGGTTACAAAAGTAGGCTTAGCATCAGCTCGTTTAACCGGACAGGTTAATAATTTATGGTTCGCTAGTGCTGCTGGTGATGATATAGACCCAGAAACTTATTCGTTAAACTCTGGTAACTATAGCGTTCCGCTTCCAAAATCATTTTTAATAGGTGTAAACGTAACTTTCTAATCATAAATCAATTTTATAATTGCTTTAACATCATTAGAAAATAAAAAATAAAATAAATGAAAAATAAAATATTAGCGTTTGCATTGGTTGTAATAGCTTTACTTCCATCATGCGAAAAATATACAGATATTACCCCAACAGGTGCGGTTATCTTAAATTCAACTGAAGATTATTACAGATTGGTATCTTTTCCTAATAGAGCTTATTTTAATGCTAATTTCCAGTATTTGGTAGACGACCAATGGATGAAAGAAGCTGATGTAATAGGAATTAATAAAAATATTAATATCATCAATTTTACTTTTGATGAGCAAGCAGACAGGGTATCTTTGCTTACAGCTTCAACATTTTATGATAGAGCATATTTTTATATTAACCGATGGAATACCATTATTTCTGGTATTGTTTTTACAACTGGTGAACAACGTATCAAAGATTTAGCTAAAGCCGAGGCTAAAATTTTAAGAGCCTTTGACCACTTTTTATTGGTTAATGTTTATGCCAAAGCTTATGATCCTACAACAGCTGCTACAGATGGTGGTATATGTATTATGGATAAATACGATTTAGAAGCAAAACCTAAAAAATCTACTGTAGAAGAAGTTTATCAATTTATTCAAAAAGATATTGATGAAGCTTTACCTTTATTAGAAGAAAATCCGGTTGATCCTTATCATCCTAATATTGCTTTTGGATATGCGTTAAAAGCTAAAGTACATTTGTTTAAAAGAGAAATTACACTAGCTAAAGAAGCTGCATTAAAATCTTTAAGTTATAGAGATGAGATTTTTGATTTGGTAGATTATGCTCAAAAGGGAGGTCCTAGTGCTATTGCTATTGTGCCACCTAATAACCCTGAGATTTTAAGCTATATGTATATGACTGGTAATACAGAAATGAATTTTGCATATACCAATAGCATAAGCCCCGAATTAAGAAATTTATTTGGAAACAATGATGCTAGGTTTAATTTATTCTTTGTTAATAACAGTTCAGGCCTTGCTGATGTATTAGCAGGGTCAGCATATTACAATATAAGAGCTAATAGGTTTTTCTACGGTACAGTGGGTTTAAAAACAACCGAAGTACATTTGATGTTGGCAGAATGTTATGCTCGTGAAAATAACTTTACTGATGCTGTTGCTATCCTTAATAAATTAAGAGCAAAAAGAATTCTGACTGGAACCGTAAATTTAGATGTTCCAACAACCAGAAAAGCAACTATGGAATTAATCGTAAACGAAAGACGTAAAGAACTACTTTTTGGTTTTAATCGTTTCTTTGATTTAAAGCGTTTAAACAATGAGCCAGAGTATGCTAAAACTTTAACAAGAACGTATCCGGTTATCAGAACAGATGTGCCTAAACAAACTTATACTTTAGCACCAAATTCAAGGTTATATATCATTCCGTTCCCATTAAATGCGATGAAACTTAATCCTAATTTGAGGCTTAATACAGACGAAAAATTACCCTTTTAACCTATAATTATTATATGAGATTCATCATCAGTATCGTTTTCTTTTCTTTTTTAACCCAAATTGGTTTTGCACAAAGTGCAGAGACAAAAAGCGATAGTACAAAAACAAGTACCAGCACCAAAGGAAAAAAGAAATACGAAGACATTATTCCAGACAAAGCTATTACAACAGAAGGATTATTTACAGTTAAAAACTTTGACGGTAAGTACTTCTTCGAGATACCAGATAGTTTGTTTAACAGACTTATCTTAACCATTACCAGGTTAACCGCTACCCCACAGGGTTTTGGTTTATTTGGCGGAGAGAAAGTAAACGAGCAAACTATTTATTTTGAAAAAGCTCCAGATAACAGGATTTTTATCAGATCAGAAGTTTATAAGCAAGAAAGTAAAGACTCCACACAAGCTATTTACAGAGCCGTTTCTGCATCAAGGTTAAATCCTATTGTAGCTGCTTTTGAAATCAAAACTGTGAATCCTAAAAATAACAGACATGTTATAGAGGTGACAGATTTTTTCAAAAAAGATAATCCTGTTGTTTCGCTTGCTGCAAGTATCAAAACAGATAAAAAGCTATCTGCTTTAGCTGATGATAGATCTTTCATCAATAGTATTCATGCTTATCCTATTAATCTGGAAGTAAGAACAACCAAAACTTATAATGCAAGTTCATCACCTGTAGGGGCTGGTGCTTTAACCGGTAATATCACCTTAGAGCTTAATACTTCTATGGTATTGCTGCCTAAAGTACCTA
Organism: Pedobacter glucosidilyticus DSM 23534; assembly: GCF_000425145.1. GTDB lineage: Bacteria > Bacteroidota > Bacteroidia > Sphingobacteriales > Sphingobacteriaceae > Pseudopedobacter > Pseudopedobacter glucosidilyticus. Next base: position 30,139 of record NZ_AULF01000018.1, on the reverse strand, counting down.
TGATGAAGCGTTTTTTTGATGAACGTGTAGGCTATTTTGCTAACAAAATACTCACTTTTAATGATGATGACCAAGGCAGCAAAAGTGCCGAGTTTATACAACGTTATAGGTTAGAGCCTCGTGAGCAAGACATACAAAAGTATTTGAGAGGCGAATTGGTTGAACCTAAAAATCCTATTGTATTTTATATAGACCCAGCAACTCCTAAGAAATGGAGACCTTATTTAATGGCTGGTGTTGAGGATTGGCAAGAAGCTTTTGAAGCTGCCGGCTTTAAGAAAGCTATCATTGCTAAAGAATGGCCAGAAAACGACCCTACCATGAGTTTAGAAGATGCTCGTTTTTCTGTCATCAGGTATTATGCTTCTGAGACTCCAAATGCTTATGGGCCTCGCATCAGCGACCCTAGAAGTGGAGAAATTATTGAAAGTCATGTTGGTTGGTTTCATAACGTAATGAGCCTTTTACATGATTGGTATATGATACAGGCTGGTCCGCTAGACCCCAGAGCCAGAAGAATGGTTTTTGATGATAAATTAATGGGCGAGCTGATACGTTTTGTGTCATCCCACGAAATTGGTCATACCATAGGTTTAAGGCATAATATGGGTGCTAGCAGCCAAACTCCAGTAGAGTTATTGAGAGATAAAAAATGGGTAGAAGCTAATGGGCATACCAATTCTATTATGGATTATGCTCGTTTCAATTACGTAGCACAGCCAGAAGACCAAATAGGGCCTAAAGGTATTTTTCCAAGAATAGGTGCTTATGATAAATGGGCTATAGAATGGGGTTACCGTATGTTTTATAAGCCTTTAGAAGAGGAAACTAAAATTTTGAACAAGCTTACCATCGATAGGTTAAAGAAGAATCCGAAATTATGGTTTGGCGGTGAAGGTAAAGATGCCGACCCACGTTCGCAACGTGAAGATTTGGGAGATAATGCTATAAAAGCAAGTAATTACGGCATTCAAAATTTGAAAAGAGTAGTTGAAAACTTACCACAGTGGACTTATGAAGATGGTAATTTATATACCAACTTAGAACGTATGCATAAGCAGGCGGTTACTCAATATTCTAGATACCTGTATCATGTGATGAAGAATTTTGGTAATTACTACATCAATTTAAAAACTTACGAGCAAGAGGGACCGGTTTATACGCCTATCCCTAAAAGTATGTTAAAAGAGGGGCTAACTTATTTAGATAAGCAATTATTTAACTCTCCTTTATGGTTGTTTCCAGAAACTATAAGCTCAAAAATAGAAGCCGATCCATTAAAAAGAATACCAGAAATACAAGGACAAATCATCAATATGCTTTTAAGCGGAGGTATGATTATTAACATCAGTAAGCCAACAGCTCCAGAGGCTAAATATCCGGCAGATGAATATTTGAATGATTTAATTCCTATCATTTGGAAAAAGGAAACTGTTGCTGAAGCTGCTATGTATAGAAGGGCTTTCCAGAGATTATATATAGACAGGCTAAGAGTTTTGCTAAACCCAGAGGTAAAAGATATGAAGGAGTCTGGTTTTGTTTTTAAAAGTGATGTACCGCTTTATGCAAGAGAACATGCTTTGAAGCTAAAAGCACAAATTCAAACTTTAAACGCCAGTACAACTGTTAAGCTTGATAATCTGCACTATCAGGCTTGTTTAAAAGAAATAGATAAAATTTTAAATCCTAAAGAAGATAAATAAGTATTGATATGAAAAAAATCTTGTTCGTAGCTTTTTTGTTTGCTACACAATTGGTAATAGCCCAAGATAAAAGTGTGAAATCTAGGGCTATAAATGCTTATTTACAATTAAAAGATCAGTTGGTAGTTTCAGACTCCTTAGCCGCCAAATTATCAAGTGCGCAATTGAGTAAATTGCTTAAAGAAATGCCTTTTAAAGCTAATCATCCTGATACTTTAGCTAAATTAAACTCGGCGAAAGCTAAAATAGTTAAGTATGCTGCTGCGCTATCAAAAACAGGAAATATTAATCTGCAAAGACAGTATTTTGAAGGTATTTCGGCAGAAATTTGGCCATTGGTAAATAAAACTAAGGGGTCTACTCTTTATTTACAGAGATGTCCTATGACAGGTGTTAAATGGTTAAGCCTATCAAAAGAAATCAAAAACCCATATTACCCTAAAAATATGTTAGGCTGTGGGACAGTTATTGCTACCTCAAATTGAAATGATAAAATATTAGTGAATTCAGATGCCTAGATTTGGGTAAGAAAACGCAGCCTTAAAAGCTGCGTTTTTTGCTTTTAAGACAATTCTTGCAAAGTGGTGGTTAGCGTAATTTCTGTATTAAGAAGCTTAGAAATAGGGCATATTTCTTTTGCTTTTTGTGCTAATTGTTCAAACTCTTCTTTAGATATGCCAGGTATAGCGCCGCTAAGTTCTAAGGTAATGAGGTTTACGCTACCATCTTCAAATTGCACATGAGCAACAGTGTCTAGATTTTCTGGTGTAAAACCTGCTTCTGATATTAAAAAGCTTAGTTGCATAGTAAAACAACCCGCATGAGCTGCTGCAATTAATTCTTCTGGATTGGTACCAATACCATCTTCAAAACGAGTTTTATAAGATAATTGGGTATTATTTAATACTGTACTTTCAGTACTAATGGCTCCATTACCCTCTTTACCTGTACCTTTCCAGTTTGCTGATGCTTTTCTTGTAAATTTCATAATGATATGTTTTGATTTTAATTGACTATTTGTGGTTTAACTATCAAAAATTTAGCCAAGGGAGAAGTATGATTTTTTAAACTTAATTAATCATAAACTACTCGCTGTATCACAACAATTAGATCATAATCACATTTCTTAAAAGAAGGTTAATAATTATGAAAAATATCATTATTAATATTTTTTAATAATTTTATTTTGTTAATATAATAAAATTAATAACTTTAATTTATTAATAAATAATTATGAATTACTTAAAAGGATTTTTAATGTTTTGTTTTTTACTATTAAATTCTGACATTTTAATTGCGCAGAGCTTAATAGTAAATAGATACTTTAATAGCGGAACAGGAGATGGAACAGGTGATGTGGTAGAGCTTGTTGTAATTACTGATAAGTTGGACATTAGGAAATGGTTTATAAAAGACCATGGTAATGGTACTGCGGCAGTTGGAGGTAGATTGGATGAAGGTGGAGCTAAAATTCGCTTCAATGATATTCCCTTGTGGTCTAATTTAAGATCTGGTACTGTAATAGTTCTTAGGAGACTAACTGCTACACAGGCACAAACTTTTGTATCAGATGCCGATGCTAGTGATTATATTATTGATTTGTCTATCAATGATTCTAATTATTTTACGGATTTGTTGGGGAATGCGTTTAATGTAACCCCCCATGAAGCTGTTATGGTTAGGGCTGATGTTACAGATATTACGCCAACTATGACATTAACTGAGAAAAATGCGATTCTGAATGGTGCAAATAAAGCTGTTCATGCTTTAGTTTACGGAGATTTTATGACTACTGCTTTAAATTCTTGGAACAATATCAGAAGTCCCAAGGCTATTTTTAGTAATGGCACAATTAGTACAAATTATGTAGGAAATGGTACTATTGGCATGGTATCATTAACAAATCCTAATCAGCCAAATTATACAACTCCATTAACAAAAAGTACTCCTTTAATTACTGGCTTACCCAATTATTGGATACAGGAAAGTGCTTTAACTGCTAATATGCCTTATGGTATAGAAGTTTATAGATCTACTAGTGATTATTCTTTTAACGGCGGGCCTACAAGAAAGATGAATGCTTACATGGTAGTTGTAGATCCTAAATTTGTAGATTTTAAACCTACACATAGCGTAATTAATAAAACTGCTAGTGCTTTTGTTAATGATGAGCCAGGCACTGTTTTAGCCGTTATGAACGCTGGTTTTTTTCAAGCACAACAAAATCCTCCACAATCAAATAATTCTTTTAGTATGTTGAGGTATCAAGGTGTAACCCCAGCTCATAATATAGGTAGCTTAACAAGAAGTTTTAATGGGAGTAATACATCTTACTTTCCAACTAGGGCTGCTTTTGGTTTAGCTCCAAATTTATTGCCGGATGTAGCTTGGGTTTATAATATATCAGGAGTAGTATATTCTTATTCAACTCCTAGTCCTAATCTTATTAATACTGCTCCTCAGCCGCAACCAACTTCCACAGGTGGAGTTATATGGAATAATGTTACTGCAGTGGGTGGTGCGCCTATGTTGATTAAAAACGGAAATGTAAATGTTACAGATGCAGAAGAGCTAATTGTTATTGATAATACAAGTGCTAGAGCAAGATCCGCTATTGGTTATACAGCAGACGGTAAAATTATAATGCTCGTTGCTGAGGGTGGTAATTCTGGTATTTCTGATGGATTAAATTTGGTAGAACTAGCAAACTACATGAAAGATATAGGCTGTGTGGGTGCAATTAATCTAGATGGAGGAAGCTCATCAACTTTGCGGGTTAACAATCAGCAAATGATTAGACCTTCTAGCGGAGGTAATGAGCAACCTATGCCAGGGGTTATTTTAATTAAAGCTAAAAACTAGAATCATGATGATCAAAAAATATATAAGTGCAATAGCATTGATGTTATCTTTTTTCCAATCTTTTGGACAAGCCAAGTTGGATTCACTACAAATTTTAAAAGATGTTAACGGAGGCGGTGTTGTTTTTACTGCAGTGCCATCTGGGGAAGTATCAACTTTATCTTTCGGGAACGGCTTTGGTGTTAATAATATGGCTTTTATCTCATCTTTAAGGGCTTATACTAATACCGTTTTACCTATAACATTATCGTCTTTTAAGCCAGTTAAAGAAACCAATTCAATAAAGCTTATATGGACAACCAGTTCAGAAAGTAATTCAGATTATTTCGAAATCTTAAAATCAGTAGATGGTAGTAAATTCAATGTTGTGGGGCTGGTAAAAGCGGCTGGAAACTCAAATCAAATTTTAACTTACAGTTTTAATGATATAAATCCTGTTAAAGGGAATAATTATTACCAGTTAAAAATGGTAGATTTCGATAGGGCTTTTGAAAAATCAATTATTGTTTCATCTAGTTTTGATTTTGAAAAAGAAGATTTCTTCTTGCAGATGAATTCTGAAAGTGGAATTTTATCATTAAATATATTAAGTAATAAAGCTAAAATGGCTTTATTTGAAGTGTTTGACTTAGGAGGAAGAAAGCTTTTTACAAAGAATTTAACACTGCAAAATGGAGTAAATAATTTTGATTTTAGTTTAAATACAAACTCAAAAGTAATTATTGTTAATTTAACTAGCGAGGGCAATAGAAAGGTGAAAAAGCTAATTAATTAACCAAGAAAATTTAGCAGGATAAATAGCCATCAATCTAAATTCAAGAGTCTGTTTCTAGCTAATAAACAAGCTCCAATAACTCCTGATTTTTCACCAAGTAAAGAAATTTTAATCTTAGTATCGCTATTTACCAAGCTTAAAGAATATTTGTTAATAGCACTTTTTATAGGCAAAATAAGGTATTCTCCAGTTTTGGCTAAACTGCCGCCAACAATAACTAATTCTGGATTAAATATGTTTATAAGGAGTGCTATTCCTCTACCTAATTTATCTCCTAAATCTGCTATTAAATCAATAGCTAAAACATCATCTTTATTTGCTGCCTCTATAATGCTATCCATATCAATTTGATTTAAAGAAAAAGAAGGGTCATTTTTTTTAACCAAAATGCTGGAAGTACCAGCTTCAACTTTTTCTTTAAAGTTTCTGGTAAGTGCCCAGCCAGAACCTTCGGTTTCTAAACAGCCTTTTTTACCACACTGGCAAATAATATTATTGTTAAAAAGAGGTATATGTCCAAATTCACCAGCAAACCCTGATTTTCCATAATATAATTGGCTGTTGATCATCACTCCCATTCCTATTCCATGGTCTAGATTTAAGAAGAGAACATTTTTTTCTTCTTTCACAAGGCCCGAATTAAATTCTCCATAAGCCATCGCTCTAGAATCATTTTCTAAAAAAGTTTTAATGCTAAGCTCCTTTTCTAAGGATTTTGATAAAGGCTCTTCATTAAAATTAAAAAAACTATAACTGTATCCGGTATCATGGTTAATTCTTCCAGATAAATTTACACCTAAGCCTAAAATTTTTTCTTTTTTAATGCTTAGGTTTTTAATGAAATTTTTGATGATATCTATCAGGTCAATTAAAGATTCTGGTGAATTGGTAAGCTTGTATGGAATGTTTTCTTTTATTTCGATAAGATTTTTTTGTAAATCTGTTAAACCAATATTGATATGGTTTTGCTTAATATCAACCCCTAGAAAAAAAACAGAATTGCCTACCATTCCATAAAGATTGGGTTTTCTTCCTCCTGTAGACTCAACCTTACCTAAATCTTCTACTAAGCCATCTTGAATAAGTTCGCTTATTAAATTGGTTACCTTAGGAACACTTAAATTTACTTCTTTGCAAACATCTGCAATGGTATAGCTGCCATTTCTACATAGAAAAGATATAATATTCTTTTTTAATTGAATGTTTTTTAAAGCTACGCCGTACGTGTTTTCATTATTCAGCTCTTCAAAAAATGTCATAAGGTTAATTATAAAAATTATTAATAACTAAAATCAAAAGTACAATAAGTTAAGCTAAAGAATAAGTATTTATAAAGCATTTTTTAAAAAGCAGGCAGATGGTTAAAAAGTAATGTTACAGCTTAACCCAATAAAGAAGTAATCATCTAAAAGGCCTGAATCTCTGATTTTAAAATTTATTATTAAAAAAAATTAAAAACTTTTGATTTGTTTGTAATTAAATTTATATTCGTGTATGAATTATAGACAATCCCTCTTACTGGCTATTTTATTTTCATTCAGTTGTCTTGCTCTTCAGGCTAAAAAGCCAGAAGTATATAAAACCTCGGTGCTTATTGTTGGTGGTGGTGCAAGTGGTGTTACCGCTGGTTTACAAGCATCTAGGTTAGGGGCTAAAACTTTGATTATTGAAGAGACAGATTGGCTGGGGGGGATGTTGACTTCTGCTGGTGTTTCTGCGGTAGATGGGAATCATCAACTACCCTCTGGTTTGTGGGGAGAATTTAGGCAGAAGCTATATGATTATTATGGTGGGCCAGCTCAAGTAGAAACTGGCTGGGTTAGCAATACATTGTTTGAACCTATAGTTGGCAATCAAATTTTTAAACAAATGACTGCTAAAACTACTGAGCTAAGTATCTGGTATCAAACCAAATTTTCTACAATTAAAAAAAACGATAAAGGCTGGGTGGTGCAGGTTACCAAAGGAAATAAAAGCTATTTGATTCATGCGGATGTTGTGGTTGATTGTACAGAATTGGGCGATGTGATGGCAGCGGCCGGAGCTTCATTTTATGTTGGTATGGATAGTAAAAATAGAACCGGAGAAGTTTATGCGCCAGAGGAAGCTAATAACATTATACAAGATTTAACTTATGTAGCCGTATTGAAAGATTACGGTAAAGGCGTTGATAAAACTATTCCTAAACCTTCGGGTTTTGATCCTAAAGAATTTGAAAACTCTTGTGATGTATCAGACCCTTCTTCGGGTCATATTTCTGCCAATATAGATTGTGAAAAAATGTTAACTTATGGCAAATTGCCTAATGGTAAATATATGATTAACTGGCCTAAAGAAGGTAACGATATTTATCTGAACATTATAGCTAAAACACCAGCAGAACGCGAGATTGAACTAAAAAAAGCTAAACTACATACACTAAGGTTTATTTATTACATACAAACAGTGTTAGGTTATAAAAACTTAGGATTATCTGATGAATTTGGTACTAAAGATCAACTTCCTAAAATTCCATATCATAGAGAATCAAGAAGGGTAGAAGGATTAGTTAGTTTACCTGTACATTATTTAGAGAAGCCTTTTGACCAAGAGTTTCCACTTTATAGAACTGGCGCTATTGTTGGTGATTATACTATAGATCATCACCACCTTAAGAACCCAAATGCTCCTCAGATAGATTTTATTAAAATTAAAATCCCTTCTTACAATGTACCGCTTGGCGCATTAATTCCTAAAAATGTATCAAATTTTATAGTTGCAGAAAAGAGTATAAGTGTATCAAATATTGTAGCTGGCGCAACTCGTTTACAACCTGTAGTTTTAGAAATTGGCCAGGCTGCTGGTGCCTTAGCTGCTCTATCTGTAAAAGAAGGTAAAGATCCAAAGGATCTAAATATTAGAGATGTACAATCTAAACTTTTGGATGCACAGGTATATTTAATGCCTTATCTAGATGTTAAACCTACTGATTCATATTTTAAGGCTGTACAAAAGATAGGTGCAACAGGAATTTTAAAAGGAACCGGAAATCCTTATAAATGGGCAAATCAAACATGGTTTTACCCAAATCATCCTGTTAGTGAGTTTGAAATGGTTAAAGGCTTAAAGAGCTATTATAAGGCTTTAGAAAATTATCAAGCAAGTGGTGCTGATTTAACTATTTCTGAATTTATAAACATATTAATTGCCATTGATCCTAAAATTTCTAGAGATACAGTAAAACAAAAATATGCGCTTTTGTCTAATAACGAAGTTATGAAAAGAAGCGAAGTTGCTGTATTAATTGATGCATTATTAAATCCTTTTGACCAAGCAATAGATTGGTTTGGAAATCTGAAATAGATTTTAAAAATCTTTAAATATCAATATAAGCGGTAATAATTTTTTTGATAAACACTATATGGCTCAAAACAAACTCACTCAAAGAAGTCCAATTTATTGGATTCCATCAACATGGTTTGCTATGGGCTTGCCTTTTGTTGCACTAGCTGCTGCAAGTGCTATCATGTACAAAAACTTAGGAGTTTCGGATTCTCAGATAGCCTTCTGGACTTCATTAATTATGCTTCCTTGGACTTTGAAACCTTTATGGGGGCCATTTTTGGAGATGTATAAAACCAAAAAGTTTTTTGTATATGCTACACAGATTTTAACAGGCTTATTATTTGGTTTGGTAGGATTATCATTACAGTTAGACCATTTTTTTAGTGTATCTATTGCAGTATTGGCAATCATAGCTTTAAGTGCATCTACCCACGATATTGCGGCAGACGGCGTTTATTTAAACGAGTTAAATGCAAAGTCACAGGCCAAATTTGTAGGCTGGCAAGGTGCTTTTTATAATATAGCTAAAGTTTTTTCTGGAGGGGTATTGGTTTATTTAGCTGGCGAGCTTGAAAATAAAGTAGGAATTGCTAACGCTTGGATGATTGTGATGTTTGCTTATGGTATTATCATGTTGCTATTGGGATTTTACAATATGAAAATGCTTCCTGATAGTGAGAAAGTGCAAAGTGTAGATTCAGCAAAAGAAAGCCTAAGTACGCTTAAGGATGTTATTATAACCTTTTTTCAGAAAAAAAATATTTGGTTTAGTTTGGCTTTTATTGTTTTCTATCGTTTTGCCGAAGGGCAAGCTATTAAGATTACGCCTTTATTTTTTAAAGCTAGCAGAGCAGAAGGAGGTTTGGGGCTAACCACCTCTCAAATAGGTGTGTTATACGGAGTTTTTGGTGCTATTGCATTTGTATTAGGTTCTATTGCAGCAGGTTATTTTGTTTCTAATAAGGGTTTGACAAAAAAAACTTTACTTATTTTATGTTGCTTTTTTAACCTTCCTTTTGCGGCTTACGCATTTTTAGCCATCACTTTACCCACAAGTCAGTTGATTATTGGTACTGCTGTAGCCATAGAGTATTTTGGTTATGGTTTTGGTTTTGTTGGTTTGATTTTATTTATGATGCAAAACATTGCTCCCGGAAAATATAAAATGGCACACTATGCTTTTGGTAGTGGATTAATGAATTTAGGATTCATGATTCCTTCTATGGTAAGTGGCTTTGTAAGTGATTATCTAGGTTATAAAGAATTTTTTATTTGGGTGATGATAGCTACTATACCTGCATTTTTAGTGACCTGGTTAGTGCCTTTACAAAAAGTTGAAGAAGAAGTTGAGGATTAAGATGAAAAGATTAATTAAAATTTTTATGCTGCTGCTGATTTGCCTTTCGGTACACTTAAGCTTTGCACAAACGGTTGATACTAGCTTTGCCGGTCCTTATTTTTTAAAAAGGGAAGCTTATTTTAAAGCTTTACCAGTGAAAAAGAATGCTATTGTTTTTTTAGGTAATAGTATAACAGAGGTTGGTGAATGGACAGAACTGTTTGATGCTAAAAATATCATTAATCGTGGTGTAAGTGGTGATGTTACCTATGGTGTTATCCATCGTTTGCCTGCTATTTTGGCCCAAAAACCCAAGAAAATATTTTTAGCCATTGGCGTAAATGATATTAAAAGAGGTGCAAGTATAGAAGATGTTGGTATAAGTTACGAAAGAATCGTCAAACTTATAGTGCAAACATCCCCTAAAACTAAATTATATGTACAAAGCATATTGCCTGTAAATGAGGGAATGTTAGCTGCAATTTATGCTAAAATCACGAATGAGCGTATCCATAAAGCTAATGAAGAAATTCAGAAGATAACCAAGAAGTATGGTTGTACTTATGTAAATCTCCATCAATCCGCACTAAAAGGAAAAGATGGGCAATTAGAAAAAGAGCTATCAACTGATGGGTTGCACTTACAGCCCAATGCTTACATCATTTGGGCAAATTATTTAAAGTCTTTAAAATACATCAGATAAAACAAGATTAAAATTTTAAGAATGCAAATAACCGGAACTTTTATAGATGAAATCTCGCATGATATTCCTCATCAAAACTGGGGTGAGAAAGAGTGGGAGCAAGATTTTATCTATATGAAAGCTATTGGTATTGATACGGTCATCATGATCCGTAGCGGCTACCGAAAATTTATTACTTATCCCTCTGAATATTTGATAAAAAATTACAGTTGTTATAAACCTTCTGTAGATCTGTTAGAGCTTTTTCTGAGCCTTGCTGATAAGTACGAGATGAAATTTTATTTTGGTTTATACGATAGCGGTATTTTTTGGGATACTGGCAATTTACAAGCAGAAATAGATGCTAACCGATATGTAGTAGATGAAGTTTGGACTAAATATGGGCATCACAAAAGCTTTAGTGGTTGGTATGTGAGTACAGAAATTAGTCGTAAAACCAAAGGTTCTATACAAGCTTTTAAAACTTTGGGGATGCAGTGCAAAGATATAAGTAATGGTTTACCTACATTAATCTCTCCTTATATAGATGGCAGAAAAGCTGTTATGGCTCATACTTCGGGATTGAGTAAAGCCGATGCCATTTCTGTAAAAGAGCATGAAGAAGAATGGGGTGAAATTTTTGAAGGTATTTCTGGAGCAATAGACGCTGTTGCTTTTCAAGATGGGCATGTTGATTATCATGAGTTACCCGCATTTTTTGAAGTCAATAAAAAACTTGCAGATAAGTTTGGTCTACAATGCTGGACTAATGTAGAATCATTTGATAGGGATATGCCTATCAAGTTTTTACCTATCAAGTTTGATAAGATGCGTTTGAAACTAGAAGCTGCGGCAGCCGCAGGATATGATAAAGCCATTACTTTCGAGTTTTCGCATTTTATGAGTCCTCAATCCGCTTATTTACAAGCAGGACATCTTTATAACCGCTATCAAGAATATCGAAAAACATTATTAAAATAAATACACACAAATACATGGATAATTATAGTAAAGTTTATAAAAAAGAGCTCATAGAAAGTATTATACCGTTTTGGATGAAGCATTCTAAAGACGAGAAATATGGTGGCTTTTTCACCTGTTTAGACAGGTACGGTAATGTTTTTGATACAGATAAATTTATGTGGTTGCAAGGCAGGCAAGTATGGACTTTTGCAACACTTTATAATAAGCTGGAAGCAAATCCAGCGTATTTGGCAATGGCGCAGCATGGCGCCAGCTTTATGCAAAAATATGGCAGAGATGCTCATGGAGATTGGTATTTTTCTTTAAACCAGGAAGGAAAACCTTTGGTGCAGCCTTATAATATTTTTTCAGATTGTTTTGCCACTATGGGGTTTGGAGCGCTTTATACTGCTACCGGTAAAGATGAATATGCAGATATCGCTAAAAATACCTTTGAAAACATTCTTAAAAGAAGAGATAATACAAAAGGTAAATACAATAAAATTTATCCGGGAACACGTGAATTAAGAAATTTTTCTTTACCGATGATTCTTAGTAATTTATCATTAGAGATAGAACATTTGCTTGATAAAAGCTTGGTAGACAATTTAATTGCAGATGTTATAGATGAAGTTATGAATGTGTTTTACCAACCAGAATACGGAGTGATATTCGAGAATGTTAATAAAGACGGGTCTTTCTCAGATACTTTCGAGGGGCGTTTGTTAAACCCAGGGCATACCATTGAGGCTATGTGGTTTATGATGGATTTAGGCGTTCGTTTAAATGATAAAGACCTAGTTAATAAGGCTATAGAAATTGCTATAAAAACTTTAGAATATGGATGGGATAAAGATTTTGGAGGTATATTTTACTTTCTTGATTTTAAAGGTCATCCGCCATTACAGCTAGAGTGGGATCAAAAATTATGGTGGGTACACCTAGAAGCCTTAGTTTGTATGGCTAAAGCGTGGGCTTTAACAGGTAATGAACAAGCTAAGCATTGGTTTGAGAAACTTCATGAATATTCTTGGAAGCACTTTAGAGACGAAGAATATGGAGAGTGGTATGGCTATCTAAACAGGCGTGGAGAAGTTCTGATTAACCTCAAAGGTGGTAAATGGAAAGGCTGTTTCCATGCCCCTAGAGCGATGTTTCAAGTTTATAAAACCTTTGAGCTAAAGCAATCGCTTCAGCTCGTTTAAATCATTAGAAATTTTAATACACATGATTGCTTCGTGGAATAATTGTGTTAAATAACTTTTTAAAATAAAATATTAAAGTAATTTTATATATTAAAAAAAAATAATATCTTGTGTTGTAATTGGTAGCCTTTAATTATTAGTGTTTTAGCAATATACGCCCAATAATTATCTTTTAAAGAATGAGATAAAAGAATATCGGTCATAAATTAAGAGAATTGTCTTTTTTAATTTTTTAACTAACAATAGATGTTTAAACAAAAAAAACATATTTTATTAATTATTTCACCCATCTTATTGTTTTTGGCTTGCCATCCTAAAACATCTAAAGTAAGGGGAAATAATTATTTGAATTTTGTTAATCCACTAATTGGTTCTGGCGGGCATGGACATGTTTTTGTAGGAGCTTCTGTGCCACATGGTATGGTGCAATTAGGACCTAATAATTTAACTAAAGGGTGGGATTGGTGTTCTGGTTATCATGATTCAGATTCTACCATTATAGGTTTTGCGCAAACACATCTAAGTGGTACTGGTATAGCAGATTTGGGAGATATAATCTTTATGCCAGTGGGTAAGCTGCCTTCTCGGCCTATGAAAGATACGGCAAGTTTTGCAAAGACTTATTTCTCTACGTTTGATAAAAGTACAGAAATTGCAAAGCCTCATTATTATCAGGTTAAACTTAAGCGTTATCAAATAGAAGCAGAGCTTACTGCTAGCCAAAGAGTTGGTTTGCAGCGATATCATTTTCCTAAAAATAGTGAAGCCAACGTTATCGTGAATCTTGAGGAAAGTGTACAATCTATCCTTTCCAGAAAAGGAACCTTAGATGCAGGTATTAAAATTTTGAATGATACTACTATATCCGGTTACCGTATTTCTGATGAATGGGCAAAAGACCATAAGATTTATTTTACTACAGTTTTCTCTAAACCCATTTTAAAACATCAGATTTTATCAGGTGCAGATACCGTATATGCTAAAGAAGCAAATGGGATTAGGCTTAACACCATATTAAATTTTGAAAATGATAACCAACCTCTTTTGTTAAAAACAGGTATTTCTTATGTGTCTGAGGCTGGAGCAGCATTAAATTTAAAAACTGAGATGCCAGGTTGGGATTTTGAACAAACTAAAGCTAAGGCAGAGGAAGCCTGGAATAAATCACTATCTAAATTTGATTTTGAAGCGCAAGATTCAACCATTGTTACGCAATTTTATACTGCATTATATCATTCGCAAATAGCTCCGTCTGTGTTTAGTGATGTAAATGGAGACTACCGTGGTGCAGATGGTAAGATATACCAAGCAAAAGGTTTTACACCTTATACCATTTTTTCTTTATGGGATACCTATCGGGCTGTACACCCCTTATATACTTTAACAGATGAACGTGTTGCTGACTATGCTAATAGTTTATTAGCTATTCAAGAGCAGCAAGGTACTATGCCTGTATGGCATCTGGTTGGAAACGAAACGGGTACTATGGTAGGTTTTCATTCTATCCCGGTGGTTGTAGATGCTTATTTAAAGGGTTTTAATCTTAGTCAAGAAAGGGTTTGGAACGCGATTAAAGGATTTGAAGATTATAATCAATTAGGTTTAAAAGATACACGCGAGCAAGGTTATATTTCTGCTGATCAAGAATCTTGGTCTGTTGCTAAGGGTTTAGAATATGCTATAGATAGTTATGCTATAGCAAAATTTGCTGCACAAACAGGTAAAAAGGAGGCTTTCAAAACTTATTTTAAATCATCTCAGAATTATAAAAATTACTTTGATAAAAGTACAGGTTTTATGCGTGGAAAATTATCTGATGGTAGTTGGCGAGCAAATTTTAATCCATATCACAGCATACACATGGAAGATGATTATGTTGAAGGTAATGCCTGGCAGTATACCTGGTTGGTACCACATGATGTTGAAGGGTTAATAAACGTATTTGGAGGCGAAAATAAATTTACCACCAAGTTAGATAGCCTTTTTACAGTTAAATCAGATTTAAATGAAGGAGCTTCTATAGATATTACAGGTATGATAGGGCAATATGCTCACGGAAACGAGCCTAGCCATCATATTCTATATCTATACCCTTTTGTAGGGCAACAATGGAAAACAGCAGAAAAGGTTTGTGAAGTTTTTGATAAATTTTATAAAGCCACACCAAATGGTTTAATAGGTAATGAAGATTGTGGACAGATGTCTGCATGGTATATTTTCTCATCTATGGGTTTTTATCCAGTAAATCCGGTTAATGGAATGTTTGTTTTTGGGTCTCCATTGGCAGATAAAATAAATATTACGCTTAATAATGGTAAAAAATTCAAAATTATTGCACTTCATAATAGTGCAACTCATAAATATATACAATCAGTTAAACTCAATGGCAAAGCATATACAAAATCTTACATCATGTATGATGATATCATGAACGGTGGAACATTAGAATATACGATGGGCAGTAAGCCAAATAAGGCTTTTGGTTTAACCAAAACAGATAGGCCAGTATCCAATCCTTAAAAATTAAACCTAATTATTATGAAATATCTCAGTGGAGGAAGTTAAATAGAGAATTGAAATTTTAATCAATATAAACAAGTAACCTATTTTAAAAATTAAATTATGAGACATTTTTTTACCAAGCACAGTAAATTAATGATGTGTCTGTTTCTGATTTGCTGTATTATGGCGGATCATTTATCAGTAAATGCCCAGACCACAACAATTAATGGTATTGTGAAAGACAACGAGGGATTAGTTTTACCCGGTGTTGCTATTAAAGTTAAAGGAAC
Organism: Pedobacter glucosidilyticus DSM 23534; assembly: GCF_000425145.1. GTDB lineage: Bacteria > Bacteroidota > Bacteroidia > Sphingobacteriales > Sphingobacteriaceae > Pseudopedobacter > Pseudopedobacter glucosidilyticus. The sequence goes on along the minus strand of NZ_AULF01000018.1, from coordinate 14,494 downwards.
ACAAACAGGAACTGTAACAAATGTAAACGGATCTTACAGCATTACGGCAAAAGCTAATGATGTACTTGTATTTTCTTATCTTGGCTTTTTAGAAAAAGAAGTACAAGTTCAAAATCAAACTAATATTAATGTAAGTTTGGAAGAAGATGTACGTTCTTTAAATGAAGTTGTAGTTACAGCATTAGGAATTCAGCGAGAAAAACGATCACTGGGTTATGCTACCCAACAGGTTAGCGGAGAAGATTTATCTGTTGCAAAAGAGGTAAATGTACTTAACTCATTACAAGGTCGTGTTGCTGGTTTACAAATTACTCAATCTGCAACAGGCGTGGGCGGTTCATCTCGTGTAGTACTCCGAGGGGCTAACTCTTTAACGGGTACTGATAATAATGCACTGATTGTAATAGATGGTATACCTTTAGATAATTCAAATAATAGAACGCCTGGTCGTTTTGGTGGGATAGATTATGGAAGCGGTGTAGGTGGTGTAAATCCTGAGGATATAGAATCTGTTAACGTTCTTAAAGGTCCAAATGCTGCTGCACTTTATGGAGAACGAGCTGCTGCTGGTGCTATTATCATTACTACAAAAACAGGGTCTAAAAAATTTGGAGTGAGTTTTAGTTCAAATGTTACTTTTGAAAATCCTTTAGTATTACCTGATTTTCAAAATGAATATGGACAGGGAGTAGGCGGAGCTCTACCTGTAAATTCACAAAATCAGCTTTTTATTCCCCGTAATATAGAATCAAGTTGGGGGCCTCGTATGGTAGGTCAGCAAGTTATTGATTGGACAGGTCAACTGAGACCTTATTCTCCGCAACCCAACAATATTAAAAACTTTTATGAGACAGGTCAGTCTTATAATAATGTATTGTCTTTAGATGCTGGAAACGATAAGATACAAACTCGTTTTTCTGTTGGGATATTAAATAATGAAGGAATTCTGCCTAACAATAGATTAGACAGAGCGTCATTTAACATAAGAACTACTGCAAAGATTACAGATAAGTTATCTGTTGATGGAAAAATCAATTATATCAATCAAAAATCTTTTAACCGACCAAATCTTACAGATAATCCTGATAATCCGGTTTATGGATTTTTATTTATGCCCAGAAGTATTAATTTGGATGATTTAAGAGATTTTGAGGATATAAACGGTAATCCAGTAACATGGGCTCAAACAGGCGTAGACCCTGCTAATGGTTTTCTTACGAGTCGCAGACAAAACCCTTTTTGGTCTGTATATAAAAATACCAATAATGATAACTTAAATAAGTTTATTGGGTTTTTATCATTAAAATATCAATTTAATAACTGGTTAAGTTTACAACTAAGATCAGGAACAGATTACAGCACTCAAAAGATAGAGGAACGTACAGCTACACGTACATTATTTGAGAGTTCTGTTGATAGAGCTAAGTATGTAATCACTACACATACTGTTCAGGAAACAAATACAGATTTTTTATTTGTTGCTAATAAGGCTATAAATACGAATATTTCCTTTGCTGGTACAGCAGGAGGTAACATTAGATCTTTCAAAAGAGAGGAAATAGGTGCTCAAACCAGTGGTTTATTGGTGCCAAATTTATTTACAATCAGAAATGGAGCAGCGCAAGTTCCTTTATATGGTTTTGCAGAACTACAAACTAACTCTTTATACGGTACTGCGCAATTTGGTTACAAAAGTTATTTATACTTAGATCTTACCGCTCGGAATGATTGGTCTTCAACGCTTTCAAAAGAGAATCGTTCTTTCTTCTATCCTTCTGCAAGTTTAAGTTTCTTGTTAACCGATGCATTTAAGATTAAGAGTAATATCTTAAGTTTCGCGAAATTAAGAGCCTCTGTTGCAGAAGTAGGTGGTGCCGCACAGCCCTACCAACTTTCTTTGAACTATAACCTTGGTTTGCCACATTTAGGACAAGGTTCTGCTACCTTAAGGCCTCAATTGCCATTCCTTGATTTGAAACCTCAAATTACCAGAGCTATAGAATTTGGTACTGATGTTAGGTTTTTTGATAGCAGAATTGGAATTGACTTTTCGTATTATAAAAAGAATACATTTAACCAAATATTTACACCTCCTATATCTGCTACTTCTGGGTTTACATCTAGTTTGATTAATGCAGGAAATGTGCAAAACAGTGGAGTAGAGATATTCCTTACAGGTGCTCCGGTAAGGATAGACAATGGTTTAAAGTGGGATATTGGAGTAAATTGGTCTAGAAACCGATCTAAAATTGTAGCAACAGCAGGTGGTGTAGATAATTTTTTTATAGGTAATGATAGAAATATAACTGTAGCAGCATCTCCCGGGAGCCCATTCGGAGATTTTAGAGGTCGTCGTTTTAAACGTAATCAAAATGGAGACATTTTAGTTGGGGCTAATGGATTACCTTTCCGTAACGATGTGGATGAGGTTATTGGAAATTATTTACCTGACTGGATTGGCGGTATTAATAACACTTTTACTTACAAAGGATTGAAATTAAGTTTTTTAATTGATATGCGTCAAGGAGGGGATATTCTCTCTTTAAGTAATATATATGCTGCTCAAAATGGTAATGCATCATTTACAACAGAAGGAAGAGATGCGTGGTACAATGGAACAGGAGGATATCTAGTAAATGGTGTAGTAGATAATGGAAATAATACATTTTCACCAAATACTAAATTTGTAGATCCTGAGGCATATTGGAGATTAGTTGGTGCTCCAGATGCTGCAATTGCAGAAGCATTTGTTTATGATGCCAGTTTTATAAAGTTTCGTGAGTTTACACTAGGTTTCAATCTTCCTAAAAAATGGATAGCTAAAACCCCTTTTAAAAATGCGTTTTTCTCATTAGTTGGGCGTAATTTACTTCTATTAAAAAGTAGTACTCCAGGTTTTGATCCTGATGTTTCAAGTTATAATATTACTAACGTTCAAGGAATTGAATCTGCCGCCTTTCCTAGTACTAGAAGCTATGGTTTTAATCTCAATATTAAGTTGTAATTGTTTAAATAAAAAATCATGAAAAAATTAATATATAGCGTATTTTTCACCACGTTAATGCTTGGTTTCCAAAGCTGTGGGAAATTTGACGATATGAATGTTGACCCTGTAAATCCAACTGAAGTTTCTCCTGATCTCCTGTTTTCTGGTGCATTAAGAAACGGTACTCTAAATTGGGATATTTACCAAATAGGTCAAAATCTTCATGCAGATCAATTTGTGCAATACTTTGCCAATGTTAATCCGGGTTTTCAAACAGACCAATATGTTAGTAATCCAGGCTGGATAGCTACTTTCTGGAATACTTATTATTCAAGTTATATAGTGAATATTCAGAATGTAATCCGCTTAACAGAGGCAGACCCAAGTCAGAGCAACAAAACTAATATGGCTAGAATTTGGAGAGTATGGCTTTTTCAAAGAGCTACGGATTATTGGGGTGATATTCCTTATAGTGAGGCAGGAAGAGGATTTGATGGATTAAGAACTCCTAAATATGATACTCAAGAATTTATTTATAATGATATGCTTAAAGAATTAAAGGAAGCTTCGCAAGCACTTGACAATACTAAGCCAATCAGATTCACTGCTAATGATTTAATTTATAATGGAGACCTTAACAAATGGAGAAGATTTGCTAATTCTTTAAGACTGCGTATAGCAATGCGTTTGACTAAAGTAGCACCTCAAACCGCTAGACCTATTGTAGAAGAGTTAATGACAGAAAATAATTTTATTGCAGATAATGCTGGTAATGCTCAAATGAACACCCAGCCAACTGGACAGTTTATCAATCGTTATCCATTAGCTATTTTATTCAATTTTGATGAGTTAAGAGTGAGTAAAACTATGGTTGATTTGCTAAAGGCAAAAAACGATCCTAGATTGGCAGTTTATGCTTCTCCTGTTGAAGGAGTGACTCCTACAACTTATGAAGGATTAATTAATGGACTAAATGCACAGCAATTGGGTCAGCCTGCAAATGCTAAGAACTTGTACTCAAAAATGGGAAATCTTATAAGAGCGGAAGGTACACCTATAGATATATTAACATTTTCCGAGGTATGTTTTCTGAAAGCAGAAGCAGTACAAAGAGGATGGGCAAGTGGTAACGCTCAAGATTTTTATAATGCTGGTATTACGGCTTCATTTATAAAAAGAAATATTAATAATACCACAACGATAAATAACTATCTAACACAGGCGAATGTTATTTATGATAATTCGTTACAAAGAATTATAGAGCAAAAGTATTTGGCCATATTTCCTGATGGCATGGAGGCATGGGCAGAATGGCGCAGAACAGGTTTTCCGCAACTATTGGCGATACCTAATCAAGGTGAAACCTCTGGCAGTGTTCCAAGAAGAGTCATATATCCACAAACAGAAGCTAATTTAAACTCTGAGAGTTATAATTCTGCTATTGAAAGACAAGGGCCAAACACAATGACAACTCGTATTTGGTGGGATAGACCATAATTGCTTAATATGATAAGCAGATGCGTGTTATAAGTAACTGCATCTGTTTATCATAATTGTACATCTTTATTTATCAGAAATAGATATAGAGTTTTAACGCGTAATATTAAAAAATTATAATGACAGTCAATTCTTGAGTATTTCAAACACACAGGATTAATCTAATATTGAATGTATAAAAAAATAAGAATTTGGGTTTTATTACTCATTACCATTGCTTTGCATGCTAACGGCCAAGTAAAACAAATAGAAGCTGTAAGAGGTGTTTGGGTACCTGCACCACGTTTTACTAAGGTATTACATAGTTATGAAAATGTACAGAAATTTGTAGGATTACTGGATAGCTTGAATTTTAATGCGGTCTTTCTGGTTTCTTATGCACAAACGCAAAGTATTTATCCTAGTAAAGTAATTAAGGAATATACCGGTTCAAAAAATTTAGCTGCAACCAGTATGTTAAGTCCGTATCTGAGTCAATATCATCAACCCTTAAAAAGCCCTACTGGTGACCCTGTAGCAGATTTAATTCGCCTAGCGCATCAACGCCATATTAAAGTGTTTTTTTGGTATGAGTACGGATTTATGGGAGATACCAAACCTATTACAGATAAAAACCCTTTGTTAGCAAAAAATCCTGATTGGCTGGGAATAGGTAATGATGGTAAGCCTGCAGCCTATCATCAAAAAGATTTTTATTTTAATGCATATCATCCAAAGGTTCAGGATTATATGATAAAATTAATTGAAGAAGGAATAAAATTATATCCTGAGGTAGATGGTGTACAAGGTGATGATCGTTTACCGGCTATGCCTAGAAATTCTGGTTACGATGCTTATACAGTATCTAAATATAAAGCTGAACATCAAGGAAACCTTCCGCCTCAAGATTTTAATGAAGAGAGTTGGGTAAATTGGCGAATTGCTATTTTGAACCAGTTTGGGAAAAGATTATATAAAGCTGCACATGCTTTAAAAAAGGATATCATGGTAAGTTTTGCTCCAAATCCTTACCCTTGGAGTAAAGAAAATTTAATGCAGGATTGGCCTAACTGGATAAAAGAGGGTATTTGCGATTTGCTGGCAGTACAATGTTATAGGTATAGTGCTGATGCTTATAAAAATACAGTATCAGAAGCGCTATCTTATGTTAATAGCAATCGTCCAAAACAGCTTTTTGCCCCTGGCATCATCTTAATGGAGGGTAATCAGATTAAAATGTCTGCTGATTTATTGAAACAACAATTGAAAATTAATAGAGATTTGAATATTAATGGCGAAATATTTTTCTATAACGAAGCTTTAAATAACAAAGAAATACAAAGTGTTTTTAAAGAAGTTTATCCATATAAAGCTAAATTTCCAGATGATCATCATCGCTAACTTTTAAATGAAAGTAGTTCATCATTATACGACCAGTCGTTTCTTATCCTTAGATGTTTTAAGAGGGTTGGCTATTTTACTGATGGTATTATCAGGAAGTATCGCTTTTGCAGATTTTATGCCTGCATGGATGTTCCATGCACAAGTGCCGCCGCCAAAGTATGTGTTTAATCCTGAAATAGCGGGAATTACCTGGGTTGATTTGGTTTTTCCTTTCTTTCTATTCTCTATGGGGGCAGCTTTTCCACTTGCTTTAAGCAGTAAGCTAGAAAAATCGGGTATTTTTATTGTTTTATTGCAAGTAGTTAAACGTTATGTTTTACTTGTCTTTTTTGCAATATTTATCTTTCATGGGAGGGCTTGGGTAATGAGTGAGCGTCCCGGGATGACTGAAAACTTACTTTCTGTAGGCTGCTTTATGCTTCTTTTTTTATTGTTTTCTAAAACCAATTTTGAAAGTAAATCTTTTTCCATAGGCAGGCAAATTTTTGCTTTTTTTATCGCCATGCTTTTTCTTGTTTTTTACCCTTTTAAAGAAAATGGATTTGATTTTTACCGTAGTGATATTATTATCATTGTACTGGCAAATATGGCATTGTTTGGTTCTACTATCTGGATTTTAACTCAGTATAAACCTGGATTAAGACTGGCCATACTTCCGCTTGTTATGGGTATATTTCTTTCTGCTAAGGTTGATGATAGCTGGGTAAGTCAGGTATTTAAGTGGTCGCCTATACCTTGGGCCTATAGTTTTTATTATCTCAAATATTTATTCATCATCATACCGGGTACTTTTGCGGGCGATTGGCTTTTGGAAACTAAGCAAAAGCAAGTAGTTATAAAATCATCAGTTACAACTTTAGCGATAGCTGTTTTATCTATTTTATTGGTAGTTATAAATGTTACTTTATTGTTTTCCAGAGCACTTAACATAAATGTTTTAGTAACTATAGGTTTTTCGTTACTTATTATTCTCTTGAGTAGAAAAGCAGCGTTACATTTACTTTTTCAAAATTTTATAAGATGGGGTATTTTCCTACTTATTTTGGGTTTGGTTTTTGAGCCTTTTGAAGGGGGGATAAAAAAAGATCCATCAACCTATAGTTATTATTTTATTTGTAGTGGACTAGCTTTTTTAACTCTTGTAAGTTTTATGTTTTTAGAATCAGGAGGTTATTTTAAAAGTGTTTTTAATTTTATTGCTAAGGTAGGGCAAAATCCTATGATTGCTTATACCTGTGGAGCTCTTTTTTTACTTCCTTTATTAAAAATCACTGATGCAGAAATACTTTTAAATGCGTTAAATTTTAATGCTTGGGGTGGCGTTAGCAGAGGATTCATATTTACAACGTTGGTAGCCTTAATAACCTCATTTTTTACTGTCAAACGTATTTTTTGGAAAACTTAATTTTCGTTTCTTTATAAAATAATGTTTAAGAGAATGCTGCTTTTATCAAGGCAGTTTCTAGGTTTACTATAAATCATTCCCTTTTTCTGCAATCATTTTCTTCTCACTAGTCTCATTACCTAGTTAAATTCATGATTTATTGAACTAAATCCTCAGGTTTTTATTAATTTCTTGATTTCTTCTTAATTTTTTATATCAATTTAATGGTTTTATTGTATTAAATAATTGTTTTTACTAATTTTTTAGTTTTTTTACGCATATTTTTTGTATAATTATTATAAATTTTCAATAATTATTATACTTTTGATGATTATATACTGATTTATGTCATAGTTATGAGGTTTTTTGCCTTAATTTTATTTTATTGCATTGCTTCATGTCTTTTTGTTTGTTTAGAAGGAAATTCAAATAAGAAAATTCCTTCTGAAGTATCTTTTTATGAAAAAGCTTCTTTAGCTGGACATATTCAAGAGGCTATTCTTGAAACTACTTTTGTTAAAAACTTTGAATTTAGGCTACAAGCGCAGGTTTTAAAAAAAGAAGGTTACAGGCTTGATATTTCTTCGCTAAGTTTTAGTTGTATTGGTCAAGCATCCATGCAATTTGTCCTTTCTATTTTTCAAAAGTTATTTCTATTTCCATTTCATGTATTTTTTTAGTTGACTTATTATTAACCTACCTGATGAACATTTTTAGCAGATGATAACATTTGGTATAGTTATCTGTCCATTGGTTTTAACTTAAAATATTTTAAAATGAAAAAGATTTTACCTTTTGCCGTATTGGTTGTTGTGCTTTTACTGGCTTTAATTTTCCCTTCTGTTGATGTTAACAATGTTGAGAATTCTACATTAGATACTGGAGATACCGCATGGTTACTTGTTTCTGCAGCTCTGGTTTTATTAATGACGCCTGGCCTTGCTTTTTTTTATGGGGGTATGGTAAGAAAGAAGAATGTAATTTCAACCATGTTACAAAGCTTTGTTTGTATGGGTGTAATTACGGTAATTTGGGTGGTTTTTGGCTTTAGCCTTGCATTTGGGGAAGATATTGGTGGTGTTATTGGTAATCCATCAACATTTTTTATGATGAAGGGTATGCTAGGTAACACTTCCTGGTCATTAATGCCTACAGTTCCTTTGGTTCTTTTTGCTATGTTTCAACTTAAGTTTGCTGTTATTACTCCTGCTTTAATTACAGGTGCATTCGCAGAGCGTATACGTTTTAATTCTTATCTTATTTTTATTTGTTTATTTATAATTTTTATATATGCTCCTTTAGCGCATGCAACTTGGCATCCTATGGGGATTTTGTTTGAAAAAGGTGTGTTAGATTTTGCAGGAGGTACTGTTGTACACATGTCTGCAGGTTGGGCAGCCTTGGCATCTGCATTATACTTAAAAAGAAGAAATACGCCAGATCATACACCTGCCAGGATCAGTTACGTTATTTTGGGTACTGGTTTACTTTGGTTTGGCTGGTTTGGATTTAATGCAGGTTCAGCAGGAGGTGCGGGTTCCTTAGCGGCAACCGCTCTTGCAACTACTACTACTGCTTCTGCTGCTGCCGCAATAGCTTGGGTATTTTTTGATATTATGTTGGGTAAGAAGCCTTCTGCCGTGGGAACTTGTATTGGGGCTGTAGTTGGTTTGGTAGCTATTACTCCGGCGGCAGGTTTTGTTACTGTTTCTAATGCTTTGGTTATTGGAATTATAGCCGCAGTAGTAAGTAACCTAGTTGTTATCTGGAGATCTAGAACAAGTATTGATGATACTTTGGATGTTTTTCCTTGCCATGGTGTTGGTGGTATGGTAGGTATGTTATTAACAGGGGTTTTTGCGAATCAAGCCGTAAATACTGCCAATACCACAGGAAACGGTCTTTTTTATGGGGAAACGCATCTGTTTCTGGTACACTTAGCTGCATTGGTAGCCGTATCAGTGTTTTCTTTTGTAGGTGCATTTATATTGTTAAAAGTTACCGATTTAATTAGTCCTTTACGTGTTACACCTGAAGAGGAAAGTGCCGGATTGGATATTACTCAGCATGCTGAGGAGCTTTAATTGATATTTTTAAAAGGGGCCGGAGTTAATTCCGGTCCCTTTTATTTTAGCTCGATAAAGATAAAGTATATTGTAATGCTGATAGAAAGCTTAGCAATGTCCTTTACTGTCGTTTGTTGAAAGAATGCTTTAAACCTGAATTACTTCTTCTTTTATCGTTTGGTTACCCGGTAAGTCTGTAGCTGTTACTCTTATTGTAGTACCTAGTAGGGTAGGGTTATTTGCTGTAACGGTATAAATCCAATCAAGTCCGTTTTCCTGTAATAAAGCTACGCCGGTCTCTATGTTATTTCCGTTGGTATCCACCAGTTCTATTTGCACTGTTTCTACGCTAAAATTGTCTACAGCTCTGATTAAGATTTCATTACCGATTTGGCCATTATAGGCTGTTAAGGTTATTTTCTTTATCGTTGGAGATTTACAGAAATCTGCTAAAGCCAAATTATAGGCACTTTGTCCGGGTTTTACCAATGCTTCATACCATTGTTTACGTATGGGGTCGTTTGTAACTGCTTTGGCATAAAGCGTAGCTTCTTTAAAGCGCTCTTTTATCGCTTCTTGGTTTTCTGTAAAAGGAGCAGTTCTTATGCCTCTTTTGGCGATAATTGTTTTACCTGCTACTTGACGAAATACAAGCATCTTACCAATTTTACCACTTGAGCCCATGACTAAATCATTTTCTATTACTTTCATAATTGTTGAATTTTAAAAATTAATTACTCTGTTTTTACATCTTTATTTACCGGTAAGCGATGCGTGATGCAAACATAAAGAGGTATTATGTAAATCCCTAATACATTGCGTTTTATGGCTTGTATTTGCAGGTTTTTGGTGTTTTTGAGCGGTTATGACATTTTTTAGTTATCCGTGGTTTTTCAGCTTTTTTGTAATGAGGTTTTTTTTGAGAAGCGTTAATCTGCCAGAAGTTTAGCTTTTAAAATAAAGGTGTTTTAGGGGAGGCTTAGTGTATTTTTTTATTGTAAAGTTTAAAAATGAGCCTTCGTTTCTAGGCTTTAGGGGCACTTTTTTAGAAAAAGTTTCTGGGCTGTAGCTGTAAGGTAGCCGTAAGGTTGCTGTAAGCTAGCGGTAAGTAAGGGGGCTTAGTGTATTTTGATAGTTTTCTTAAGGGATGATTGGGGAAGTTAATCTTCGTCTTTTTTCTGCTGTTAACTCATCGTTTTTTTTAAAGTTAACAGCAGACCAGACGAGCGTAGGTTTTACATCTTTGCAATTGTGATGAAAGTAAGGGAAAGGATGTACGGTCTGAGGAGATCTAAAGGGATTCCAAAAAACTCGCTGGCATGAAATACAGTTACAGATTGATGTTTGAGTAGCTTAAACTGCTTTCGGATATCTTTCATCATTTTGCTACAGGTGCGTTCGCTTTTACCGCTAATTCTCATGAGGTCAGCGATGTAAATAAATAGTCTTGTAAATTTTTGTTCCATAAGTTTCTAAAATTTGATTATTCAAAAATACTTTTCAAGTATTTGATTTACAATAGTTTGAATATTTTTAATAAACTGTGAATTGGCTCTCGAAGCGCTCTAAAAAAATGATAATGGTAGTAAAACAAGCTTTTAAATTTTGCTAATGCTTGTCGAGGCGATATTATGATTTTGATAATGATGAAAATGGAGTGTTTTAGCTTTTAATGGTAGGGAATGGCAGTGGACTGCTTGATTTTGGGGATAGAGGTATTGAAGATTAATTCTTATGATACTTGAGAATTATTTGTTCTAAATAAAATCAGTAAGTTTTTATTTTAAGACTCGCTAAGTTTTGTATTTTTAGAAAATTCTACTTTGAGGATTATAAAACTTTAATTCTTTAAATAAATTCAAATGTCAGAGGAACACAAAAAGATGCTAGAGCAGCAGCTCTGGAATATAGCCAATACCCTAAGAGGGAAAATGAATGCCGATGAGTTTCGCGATTATATTTTGGGATTTATTTTCTATAAGTACTTGGCAGAAAAAATGGAAATGTTTGCTAATTCTATATTAAAGCAAGATCATATCCAGTTCAGAGATATAAAAGAAAATACAGAAATTGGTTTAGAATATATACAAGCTATACGGGAAGAAGCTTTAGAAACCTTAGGTTATTTTCTAAAACCATCTGAACTTTTTAGCGAAATTGCAAAAAGAGGAAATAGCGATACCAATACGTTTATTCTTGAAGATTTACAGAAAATTCTAATCAATATTCAATTAAGTACAATGGGTACTCAAAGTGAGGAAGATTTTGATAATCTTTTTGAAGACATGGATTTGAATAGCACTAAGTTGGGCAAAACAGCCGAAGCTAGAAATGCTATCATCGTAAAAGTATTGGTCCATCTTGATGAAATTGATTTTAGATTAGAAAATACAGAATTAGATGTATTAGGTGATGCTTATGAGTATCTGATTGGACAATTTGCAAGTGGGGCAGGTAAAAAAGCAGGAGAATTTTATACCCCACAAGAAGTATCAAAAATATTAGCCAAAATTGTTACAACAGGTAAAAACAGATTAAAATCTGTTTATGACCCTACTTGTGGCTCGGGGTCTTTACTTTTACGTGTTGCCAGAGAGGTTAAGGATGTAAATAACTTTTACGGGCAAGAGATGAACCGTACCACGTATAACCTTGCTCGTATGAACATGATTCTTCATGGGGTACATTACATGAAGTTTGATATTAAGCAGGAAGATACCTTAGAACACCCTCAGCATTTAAATGATATGCCCTTTGAGGCTATTGTGGCAAATCCGCCATTTTCTGCAAATTGGAGCGCTAATCCTTTATTTTTAACTGATGACCGCTTTAGCCAATATGGAAAGTTGGCGCCTGTAAGTAAAGCAGATTTTGCTTTTGTGCAGCACATGGTTTACCATTTGGCAGAGAACGGTTTAATGGCTATTGTATTACCACATGGCGTTTTATTTAGAGGGGCAGCAGAACAACATATTCGTAGGTATTTAATAGAACAAAAGAATTATTTAGACGCTGTTATTGGTTTACCTGCTAATATTTTCTATGGCACAAGCATACCAACCTGTATTTTGGTATTTAAAAAGTGTAGAGAAACACCAGATGATATTTTATTTATAGATGCTAGTAAAGACTTTGAAAAGGTAAAAAACCAAAATGTTTTACGTGAAGAGCATATCGATAAAATTGTTGATACCTACCGTAATAGAACGGTTATTGAAAAATATAGCCATGTAGCTACTTTAAAGGAAGTTATTGAAAATGATTTTAACCTGAACATCCCGAGGTATGTAGATACTTTTGAGGAGCAAGAAGAAATTGATATTCATGCTGTGATGCAAGAAATAAAGGTTTTGGAGGCAAAAAGAGCTGAACTTGATAAAGAAATTGATATTTACCTGAAAGAACTAGGCCTAGTTTTTTGATTTTTATGAAGAAGCCAACAATTAACATATACTGCGATGAAAGCTGCCATCTGAAGAATGACGAAGAGCCAGTAATGGTCATAGGAGCGGTCTATTGCCCAATTGAAAAGAAGGAGGAAATTTTTGAACGTTTGTATAGCTTCAAGACTAAACACCACCTTATCCCTAAAAATAAGAAGAATGACAGGGAGAATCGTACTTATTATGAATTAAAGTGGAACAAAGTTTCTAAATCAAAAATTGAGTATTATAAAGATGTAATTAATTATTTTTTTGATGATGATGATTTGCAGTTTCGGGTATTAGTTGTCTCTAATAAATCTGCTATTGATTATGGTAGGTTCAATCATACACATGATACTTTTTACTATAAAATGTATTTTGGGATGTTAAAAGCCATTTTAAATCCTGAAAATTCGCATCACATTTATATAGATATTAAGGATACCAGAAGTATAGAAAAAGTACATAAGCTCGAGCAAGTTTTAAGGAATGATAAATATGACTACTCTAAGGAAATTATTAAAAAAGTACAGCAAGTAAGGTCTCATGAGGTGGAAATTTTGCAATTAACCGACTTATTAGTAGGAGCTACTGCTTATGTGAATAGAGGATTAGCAGAAAGTAAAGCTAAAAACGAATTAGTCAATCTTATTAAGCACCGTTCTAAATATTCTTTAACAAAATCCACTTTATTGAAGGAGCGAAAATTCAATATTTTTATTTGGGAACCCCAGAAACCATATTTTGTATGAGTTTAGTATTTCCGGATTTAATATCTTTCAATGATTTCGGAGGTGATTTTCCATCTTATTTTAAAACTATTTATTCAGTTTTTTATCAGGATTTTATTGTTAGCCAACCTGTTTTTGAAGGATTAGAAGTATCTGTGAGAAAATATCCAGAGGTGGACGGAATGCATCGTACATTTTATCATATTACACATGAAGGAGAAGATGAGAACAATAGACAACCTGATCTTAGAAGAATGGAGAGAATACGTTTTCCAAAGTTTGTTATCGGAAATTTTAAACATGAAGAAATACTCATTTGGAAAAATAGAAGAGGAAAAGACGAACGAATTGTTTTATTTAATGAAGCCGAAAATTATATCGTGATACTAACTGAAAGAAAAGATTACTATCTATTTATCACCGCTTATTTTATTGAAAAAGAACACAGGAAGAAAAAGTTATTAAAGGAATATGAAGCGTATATAAAAACCAAAACCGCTTAGTGGAACTAAACGGCTTCTCATACTCCTTTAACACTTACAACCAATGAAGGAATGGTTACTGAGCTGGTGCAAAGGTAGAAAATAAAAATATAAATGCAAATAGATTCAATCCCTAATGTTACATAAGAAGATAGTAGTATGACCAATATAAAAAAAATAGGTAAAAGTGTGGCTAATGTTCCCAATTTAAGATTTCCTGGCTTTGAGGGGGCATGGGAGGTTAAGAGGTTGGGGGAGGTTGCAAAATTTTCAAAAGGGAAAGGTATTTCAAAAAGTGATATTACTGAAGATGGAATGAACGATTGCATAAGATATGGTGAGCTTTATACATATTATGGTGAAGTTATTAAAGAGATAAAATCGAAGACGAATTTGCAAAAGTCTTTATTAGTACTTAGCGAGGATAATGATGTTATAATTCCTGCATCTGGTGAATCTAAAATCGATATTGCTACAGCTTCTTGTGTTTTAAAATCGGGAGTTGCATTAGGAAGTGATTTAAATATTATTAAAACAGAT
>NZ_AULF01000017.1 GCF_000425145.1 Pedobacter glucosidilyticus DSM 23534 | reverse complement strand
ATTGATTGAAAATTAATATGTTATTAAAAACGTCAATGGTAGCGGAGTCGAAGGATAAGTAAGAGCTTCGACTCCGCTCAGCCTGACACAAAATGTTGATTGGAGACAACCTTTTCTTTACCATACTGTGTAAGAGCCTTGTGTGAAGAGATAGCTTCACTGCGTTCGCCTAGTTTATCACCGCCTAGTTTGTCACTGCGAGGAACGTGGCAGTCTCTTTTATAACCTGTTTGAAGGGATTGTAGGATAGCCTTGCATGAAGAGATAGCTTCACTACGTTCGCGATGACAAAGCGATGGTTTATTTGTTATCCTGAGCGGAGTCGTTTGTCATCTTGAGCGGAGTCGTTTGTCATCCTGAGGTCTAATATATTTCATATAAATCAATATGAAATGACGTTTTTTATAAAACTCAATAACTCTGATAATCAGATTTTTATAAAAAAAGTCAATGGTAGCGAAGTCGAAGGAAAGAAAAGGCTTCGACTCCGCTCAGCCTGACACAAAATGTTGATTGGAGACACTTCAACTCTGCTCCCTGACACAAAATGGTGATTTGACAACCTTATCCTAATTGTATATATGCATCAATATATTCAAGAACGTACAATCCTTATACCCTATACTTTCTACTTTCTACTTTCTACTTTCTGCTCTGTACTCAGTACTCTGTACTCAGTACTTTCTACTTTCAAAAACCACCCAACCAACTAACCACCTAACCAACTAACAAACTAACCCACCACCCTTTCCCTTACCTTCACAGCCGGGGCACCCTGATAAATGCTATAAGCTTCTAAATCGTGATGCGCTACAGAAGCCATACTCAAAACGGCATGACTTTTACAGGTAACACCGGGGCAAACTATAGCTCTGGCACCAATCCATACACCATCTTCTAGGATGATAGGCTGGGTCAGTAAATCAAAATTTTTGCTTTTATAATCATGATTACCAGTCATCAACATAGCGCCTTGAGAAACGCAACAATTCGCTCCAATATACACATCATCCAAGTTTTCAATAAAGCATTCGGCCAACCAAGAATGGTTTCCTAAAGTTAATTTCCAAGGGAACTTAATATGGATATAAGGTTTAATACGAACATCTTTTCCTATTTTAGCTCCAAAAAGTCTTAATAAAGCCACTAAAACAACACTAAAAGGGATAAGACCCGATCTAAAAAACAAGGAACTACAAAAATACCAAAGGACTTGTTTAAGCAGAGAAGCTCCATGGTCAAACTTACCTGTATCAAATTTTTTTCTAAGTTGTACTTTCTCCAACATGTGCTTTACTGTTATGGACATTCTTGGTGTTCATCCAAAAATACATCCCTATAAAAATAATGATATAGCATATCCAGTTGAAAACATCGTGATGGTCTATCTGCATACCAGCAACTTTCTTAGCGTAAAAAGCTACTACAAATAACCTCAACATATTAAACAAGGAAAATAGCAAAATACTACTCAGGATAAACAGTATCCTGTTTTTGATGCGCTTATCAGGCACTGCAATACCAAAAGCAATCAATAAACTGATGATACCATAACCCAAACAGCTATAAACAATTTTAACCCCACCATACCCAATCAAGAGCATCGCAGTAGCATTACTAATACTTTTAATACCCCATAGGGAAGCAATCACTTGCGAGCCTGAGATCAAAAAATACCTATACCAGGCAATAAAGTTTAGATGCTGATCAGCAAAAGCCCAATATAAACCTCCCGGAGCGCAGATACCTATCCAAAACTCGAAAAAATAGTCTAAAGCAAAATAAAGCAGCAGCAGACTCCATACAAATTTTACTAGTTTTTGATTAATGTCCATCTTGTTGTTTCTTAAGCTCATAGATTTTAGCATCAATCAAAAATCTAAACCAAAAACATTGTAAAAAATGAAATATCAAGCCCTCTTTGCCATCCAAAAAACCTAACCTTAAAAAATACCTGATAAAGAAATATACGAAAGGCCTTACAAATAATGGGAAGCGCTCATATAAATTTTTCATGTACCTTCTTCTTGCTATAGGATTATCATGTTGTAAAGAGCCTTTAATAACAGCACCATGCTGTGGCGGATGAAACTGTTCAAAAGCTTCTAAATTAGACCATTTATCGTGTCTTAAAGTAAAAGTACTTAGAGATTCGGTAATTAAATCAATGATATCCCCTTTAAGCTTTTGCGTTTTACCTTCCACTTTAAAATGTTGGTCGTAGAGTTTTTCTTCACATAAACCCTTATCCTTCCTAAACAGCACTGCATGATAGGTAGGGTAGTGTCCGCCATATTTAATCCATTTGTTCATGAAAATGGTTTTCCTACTCGCCAAAAAACCATGGATATCATCGGCAATAGGCTTGCTAAATAAAGCGCTAACCTCTGTTCTAAATTCTTCTGTTAACCGATGGTCCGCATCCATATTCAAAACCCATTGGGTTTTAATAGGTAAGTGCTGAATGGCCCAGTTTCGTTGTTGACTATAATTTTCAAAAGGATGCTGAACAACCTGTACAGGATAATTTTCTAAGATAGACAAAGTAGCATCGGTAGAACCAGAATCCACAACAAATATTTCCTCTGCAAAGTTCAAAGCGCTCTCCATACAAGCTTTAATATTCTTTTCCTCGTTAAAGGTTAAGATGATGATACTGATAGGAACTGGATAATCAAGCATAATTTACTTAAGTAGCGAAGTTATTTGAGGTAAATATTGTATAAACCAGAGAGGTAATTCTTCTTTATTGACAGCATAAGTGATTTTATGATATTGAAGAGATAATAAAAGTTTATGATCTATTTCAGAACTATCTATAATAATAAGCTCATCCATAAGAGAAAAGTACTTATCTAACTTTTCTAGATTTCCTGTAAAATTAGCATCAATCGTACTTTTATTCACATAATGACCTCCTTCAGAAACTCTGTCTGTCACTCTAAGTTGTGAAAGATTTTGATTTTTTAAGCCAAGAAAAATCATGTGTATTTGATAACCTTCATTTTTAAAACGTTTAGGAATATCCCAAGTAGCATCATTTGTAAAGTGCCCTTCATAAACGAAGTCGGTTTTATGGGTAATGGCTTTTTAAATGGCATCATCAAATGAATTTATAACAAAATCTCTAGCAATATTTCGAGCTTCTTTCGGAGATTTAGTAAATTTTGGGAATAGTTCTTTTAGCTTTTGTGTGAATATTAAATCTCCGTCAAATATAATATGATGATCTGTAATTTCTTTTGGTAAATATGCAGGACCGACGGTAGATTTACCTGCTCCATTAGATCCTGTAATGATGTAAAGATGGGGCATTAAATGCTTAAGCCTAATTTTTTCCTTAATGTTTCAGCCTCATGAAGTGAAAGCTCTTTAATCACCTTTAAAGTTTTACCATCTGAAGAAAGAGAAACTAATTTGATACTATGGTTTGGATATTCTAAATAGGATTGTTTATCTGGAAGTTCTGGGGAATTAATCATAAATGGTTTGCCAGAATTGAGTTTCTGCTCTCTATGCTTTCTTACCGCTTGATTACCAATTTTTACTAATGAAATGATGCTATTCATGGTCGAAATTATTTTTAAAAATACAAAAATAAATTCTTAATTTCAGTATTTAAATAGATAAATCCATATACATCGCCTGATAATGTTTCAAGATATTTCTTTCTTTAAAGTCGTTTCTAATGGTGTATTGCAATCTTTCAGGCTGCATTTTTTTGTTTAAGATATCTTGATAAGCTTTTTGTAAGCTGGTCTTTAAATCAGCAGCTTCTCTCTTACAAACCCATCCTAAGTTTTTTTCTTTGACATAATCACTTAAGCCCACATTTTCTGTAATCGCCACAGGTGTTCCCGTATATAAACTTTCAATCACCACATTGGCGAAGTTCTCATCATAAGAAGGCAAAATGAAAACATCATGCGCTGCCATTAAATCAAATTTCTCATCCCCATACACAGGCCCTAACCAATGGATACGCTTAGTCAATTCCTTCCCACGAATTCCGTCTTCACTCACAATTTCCTGCCGCTCTCCACCCAGTCTTCCGTCTTCGGACCTCGGACCTCGGTCTTCGGTCTTTGGTCCTCGGTCTCCAGTCTTTGGCCCTCCGTCTCCTTCCAACTTCAACCTTTCCACATATCCCACTTCACCTTCTCCAACAATACTTAATTCCCAGGCAAAATCTAGCGTTTTCAAAACTTTAAACAACAGCTCAAGCCCTTTTTTTTCTTCGATACGAGATAAGAATATCAATTTTAGAACGCCGTCATTTTTTTCCTTTTTAATGAAGCTTTTCTCCCAGGGGAGGTTCACAAAATTTGGAATATTAAAAATAGTCTTGGGTTTTAATAAAGCTTGCGTATCTATGGCTTCTTTAGCGCTGGTGGTATGAAAATAACAGGCATTTAACAAATGTTTCCCCAATAATTGATGAAATACCTTTTTCAATAAACTTTTATCTTTTTCAAAAGAGTATAAGCTGAGGGTGCCTCTTGGGCTTAAAACTACCTTCACGCCTCTACATAAAGCAATCAAGCAAGCAGGCATGCTAACCAAATTCCACCAGGCATGAATATGCACCACATCAAATTGCTTAACAGTTTTCCATAAATGCCATAAAAGGGCAGGAGAGAGGTGACTATGATCTTTGGTGATGCGTTTAAAATAGGTAACCTCAACACCATCTACCATTTTAGTTTCCCCATTCTGGTAGGGTAGTTCCTCTTTCCCATTAGCTAAAGTAGTATATACAGAAACTATCATTTTGTCCGGCTGAGCAGAGTCGAAGCCCTCATTTTCTAAAAACGTTTCGCTATCACTCCCCAGTCCACGGTCCGCGGTCTTCGGACTTATAGTTCTCGGTTGCAAGTTGTCAGTGGTGAGTTCTGAGTTATCAGTTGCCAGACTGCGATCCGCGGTCTTCGGACTTATAGTTCTCGGTTGCAAGTTGTCAGTGGTGTGCTCTGAGTTATGAGTCGTCAGACTGCGGTCTTCGGTCTTCGGACTTATAGTCATCAAATTTACATCTATACCACGATTATCCCGCGGTCTTCCGTCCCCGGTCTTCTGATTCCCAACATCTTCTCTCCGGCTTTCAGCCTTCAGCCTTTCGCTTTCCGCTTTCAGCCTTTCGCTTTCAGCCTGAACTTCCTCACACAACTTCGCTACAGACATCACCGGTCCACCGTAAACGTATGCTGGTTTATAGGATGCTGTAATATGGAGGATTTTCATGGATGATTAGGTAATACTCTCTAAAATATTAGACCACATAGTAGCATAACTCCATTTACCCAACACTTCTTTATTCTTGAGTGATTTTAGAGAAGGATTTATATGGAATGACGCTTCAATAGCAGTTTTTAATTCCTCAGGATGACCAAAAGTATAAGTAAATCCATTCAGGTTATGTTCAATCAAATCTTTGGCTGCACCCACTTTATCAGAGCAAACTACGGTACATCCGCCTGCCAATGCTTCCTGTACTGATACCCCCCAGGGTTCATCTTGAGCTGCATGAATAAAGGTGTCACTCAATTGATAATAAGCAGGAAGCTCAATATAATTAACATAGCCAGTAAAAATAATAGTTAAGTGAGGGTATGATTTAGCGAAATTCTCAAGCTTTTCTCTTTCTTCCCCATCACCTATAAGAATTAAGCAATATCTTGAATTGTTAAGTAGAGCAAAAGCTTTCAATATATCCCAAGGGCTTTCTCTTTTCATAAACTTTGCTACAGATAAGATTACCTTTTTATCTTGTATTTGATGTTTTGCTATCAATTCATTTTTCAATGGATGAGACCTTCCAAATAAATCGTTGTCTGTACAATAAGAGAAAGTATGTATTTTGCTCAAAGGCACACCCATTTTTAATAAATAAGCTTCACTTACTTTGCCTGTAATAAATAGCTTATCGTATTGATGGTAGATAGGTCTCAATAAGAGTTGTCTCAAGATAATTTGCCACCATTTCAAATTAAACAAAACGGTATCTAGCTTTAGCGCAGTCTTTATTCCTTTCTTTTTGCAAAGCTCATAAAATCCCTGATATTGATTTTTATAACCATTAATAATGACCAAATCAAAATCTAATTTTTCTAGATAATTTTCAAAAGATGTTAAGGCATGCCTTGCATCTAAAAAATAAAAGGGATAACCCTCGTATAAATCAAAGCCCCAACTGATTTCTTTTTTTAACTCTCTATCGTAGTGAAGTTTATCCTGATTTTTTAAATAAAATACGATAAGCTTGTTTTCAATATCATGTTGATGAACCCATTGATAAAAAGGAACTTCAAACTGCGTTGGATGATTAACAATGAAAGCAATTTTCATGATTTAAGAAAGCAAAGGTTTAAAGAAATTGTAAATTCGTTGGTCATAATCTTCCCAGCGCATACTTTGTGCCTGTTGTCTAACTTGTTTGATTAGCCCTAATCGCTCTTCATCGTTTAAAGCTACAAAATGTGATATGCAAGCTAATAAACTATTTTCATCTAAAGCCTCCATAAGATAACCATTCTTTTGATGATGAATCATTTCTCCAGCACCCACATAAGGGGATAAAATGTTGGGTATTCCTAAAGCCATGGTTTCTGGAACTACCATACCAAAAGAGTCAAACCTACTAGGTAAAATATGTAAATCAATATTTTCTTGTTTCAAATAAGAGGCTAAGTTTTGTTGCGATAATGGCCCTGTAAAAATGACATCTTTTAGGTTTATTCCTCGTTGTTTTGTAAACGCTTCTACCCATGTCTTACTAATCCTCCCTATAAGGTAAAGTCTTTTATGAGGATGTTCTAATTTTTCAAAAGCAGAAAGTAAAATATCCAAACCTTTTCTTTTTTCGGTATTTGCTATACAAGCTATGTTTAAATTATTTTTGTGGTTAATAGAGGCTTCCCCAACAGATTCTTTAAAATCTGTACCTAACCAAATGGCTTGATGTTTTACAGCACTCGTTTTATTTAAATAGGTCTTTTTGGCAAATTCCGAGCAATTAATACCATAGTCTATAAACTGCCTCTCTAAAGTTTTTATTTTTTTGCCATAAGCCTTTTCTGTAATTCCAGCTTCTTCAGCAGCTTCATGGCTGATAGAAGGAAAATCCATAATGACCGTAATATTCCAACGCTTAGCAAATTTAGCTAATGGCCAGGCGGCAGTTTCCGTAAGTACCAAGATGCAGTTTTTACGCTTTCTGTAAACCATAGGTAATAAAAACCAAGCAAAAAGCACCTGCCATTGGTAGCGTGGGGTATGCCCTTTGTTAATACCCAAAATTTGATACAATTTAAGATGCAACAACAATAGCAGCTCAAAGTATGGATAGTGATGAACTTTAACACTTTTTACAATGGGTTTTACCCTTTTTTTAAAGAAAGATAAATTTGAAAAGAGGCTATCTTTTTTTAGTAGAAACCAACTATATAAACTGATACGAGCATCAGGGAAGTATCTTGCTAAAGCATTGGCCGTTCTGTAAGTGTGTTGAACACCAGGATGGATGAAGATGATATGTTTAGGTGTTTTGTTCAATTTTTGTAGTTTCAGGTTCTCTGGCATGGCTTAGTAAGATTAAACCCATTGCCAAGAATATAGCACCGTAGATATTAAATACAATTGAACAATACAAGCTGATAATTAAAAATAGATAGACTTTAAAGCCGACACTAAAGTTCAATTTTTTAATTAATACAAATAGTAATATAAATCTTAATAATAGAAGTAGATAACCTCCTTCAATAACTGTTCTGAAAAGCTCACCTTCATAAAAGATGCTAGCAGCTTGCGGTGATTGACCAAATAAAATATTTGCACCCTGATAAGTTGAACCTAAACCTATTCCAGTTAAACCATATTCATATTTTCCATCAAATGCTTCATAAATATCTTCTGTTAAACGACTCTCTCCTTCCTCACTACTATTCTCAAATCTTAGCATAAAATTATCATAACTTCTTTCCACCCGGTCATAAATATCAATAGGGTCTCCAAACAGAGTATTAGCAAACAAAAAAATAACGCCAGCGATAAAAGTATTGAATATAGCTTTGCTATTAAAAAAAGACTTTGTTTCAAATAAAAAGAACATGATAATGGTTAAGCCAACAAAACCAACAGTACCTCTTGATCCACTCAATAAGGAGCCATAAAATACGCTAATGAGGATGAGAAAATTATACTTGGGGTAAATTTCTTTTTTTATCAAATAAAAGCTAGCAAATAAAGCTAAGAATATAAAGGCGCCATAGCCAGCAATGTAGCTAAAGGTTCCGGTAACTCTTACAGCATCTCCCACTAATGCTGCACCAGCTGTAGACTCTTCATCTACAGCATACCTATTGATGAAGCCATCGCCAGGAGAGCTATACTGTA
The DNA here is from genome assembly GCF_000425145.1 of Pedobacter glucosidilyticus DSM 23534. Lineage (GTDB taxonomy): Bacteria > Bacteroidota > Bacteroidia > Sphingobacteriales > Sphingobacteriaceae > Pseudopedobacter > Pseudopedobacter glucosidilyticus. The sequence goes on along the minus strand of NZ_AULF01000017.1, from coordinate 95,680 downwards.
TACTACCGATAATAATTTGTATAGCAAATAAAATTAATGAAGTAGAAATGAATTTTTCGCTTAAAAAGAATTCTTTGTTTTTTTGATAGGCCCATAAAATGCCAAAAAAAAGAAGATGAACCATTATTCCGAATAAACCATGATATAGGGTATGATTCAGAGGATTAACGGCAAAAATGATTAAGAGAAATATATAAATATTAAATATTCCCTTTGAAGATTGCTCATGTTTATAATCTGGCTTAATAAAAATAAGTAGTGTAGGTATCAATAAGATTAAACCTACAAAAATATTATTCAAAGCAGAAGGCAAGCCTAGCCATTTTCTCAAAGCTCCAGATAAGGTAGTGATAATCAGCAAAAGGAGTAATCCTTTATTGAAATCTAGTTTAAACAATTTTCTATCAATTTATAATACCGATCTATAACCACTCTCTGTGAATAATTTCTTAAATGTTGCTCATAGGATGATTCAAAAGTATAATGATACTCTTGATAATTTTCTATCTCATTTATCATTTTTTGCACCAAATCAGTTTTGTTGTCAGAATCAAAAGCAATACCTAAACCTCCACAAGCTTCAGTTAAACCTCCTTTATTACTATAAACGGGTATACAGCCACAGGCAATAACCTCTAAGGCAACTACACCAAAAGGCTCTTGCCATATAGAAGGTATAACAGCTATTTGGTATTCATTCAATTTAGCTGCGAGTTTATCGCCCTTTAAAATACCTGTGAAAGAGACCTTATCCTGTAAATCGTGTTTATTTACCAAAGCTAAAAGCTTAGGTTTATCTGGCCCATCACCAACAATCGTTAAAGTAGCGTCAGGATGTTCAACTATGAGCTTTGCAAAAGCTTCTATAAGAATATCGCAGCCTTTATCTGAAACTAAGCGTCCAACAAAAATGAAACTTTTATCTTTCCTTTGTAGGTGTTGGTTATAGAATGTTTTATCATCATAAGGATTCCAAACAACATGTCCTTTTTTAGGTAAGGTACTATTTACAAAATGTGAACAAGAAATATTAATAGCCAATCTGCTTAAATTTCTTTTTAGCCATTCCAATGGTTTTAATGTACCATCCCTACTAAAATAAGTAAGATGATGGATAACCATCCATTTTTTAGGAAAAAGTAATAAAGGCCAAATTCCTTTTAAGCTTACGTTATGATGTATAAATAAATCACATTTTTTATAAGCACTCCAGAATTCTAATGCAGTTGGTTTCCTTAATAGGGTGTAATCAGCTTTTAGTTCTTGATGGTTATTTAAATCCGTTGTGGTAATGATATAAACTTCATATCCTTTTTTACATAAGCCTTCTGCCAGAATTTGTGCTACGGTTTCTAAACCTCCAGTTTTAGGATAGTAGGAGGCGCAGTAAAAAAGAATCCTCACGCTAAGTTTTTGTTAATGAGAAAGATATTAGCAGCTCCATAAAAACATTCAAGATTTGTACTATACTTTTTTATGGGTACTAAGCCATGTTTTAAAATATTGTAAAATTCAAAGTCTTTGTTTAATAATTCCCAGAAATCGAATAAAAACTGTTTAGTGATAATAGAGGCTGCACCTATCTCAATCTGTATCGCATGTATTGCTCTTTTTTCTAGCATATTTTTGCAGCCTTCAAGCACATGTAATTCAAAGCCTTCTACGTCAATTTTTATAAGGTCAATATGATGTATATTATTTTTAATACAATATTCATCTATCGTAGTAATTTGTATTTCTTGTTGTTGCGTAGATATATTATGAATGCTTTGAATATGAGGAACCTCCGTAGATAGACTAGAACTAGCTGAACCATCAAAGCTAAAATATAAGTTTGCCAAACCATTAAAATTTGATGCGCCTAGTTGATTTAGGATGATGTTTGGAGTGTTTTTAAACTCTGTTATTAAGAATTGATAACATGCTAATGAGGGTTCAAATAAATGAATTTGAAAATCTTTATGATGTTTAAATAAGAGCTTTTGCAACATCTTACTGTATTTGCCATAATTAGCACCAACGTCAAATACCATCAACTCATTTTTTGTTTTGGCACTTTCTAAGAAAAATTCTAAAGCACCTTTTTCTCCAGTTTCTTCAGGTCCATATTGTGTTACACTAGTCTTATTAAGTAAGTGAAATGTTAATTTTTGAAGTTTTATTAATAATGGATAAAACCTAGGTCTCGATAAAATATTTATAAGGATGTTTTTCATTTTCTCAAATAATCTTTTATGATGTTTATAGCGCCAATTCTACCAGCTTTTTTATCTTCATGGGTTACGCTTTTGCTAAAAAAAAATACAATAATCAGTTCTAAATATAACCTTAAAAGGGTTAAACCTAAACTTATCTGCCTAAATACAAGCTTTCTATGTTTAGCTAACAATTTGGTTCTATTTTCATAAAATCTAATCACTCTTTTAGACGTTAGCTGTGGGCTGCCTCCTCCTTTATGAAAAATAGCAATATCATCACAAATAGCTATTTGCCATCCCTTTCTATTCATCCTCATACTAAAATCATGGTCGGCATCCAAAAAATCAAAACTTTCATCAAAGCCACCAATAGCTTCAAAAGCTTTTTTCCTAATGGCTATACCACAGGAGTAAAGGGTGATATACTTGCTTCTTTTTGGAAATAATTTCCTAAAGCTTCTTTCTAATTGTTGCCCTAGTACCAAACTCCAAACATCTGGTTCTGGTCCACCTCTTCCAGTAGATTTTCCATGCTCATCTACCAAATGAAAGCCTAATATTCCTAAACCTTTTTGTTCTTCAAACATCTGAGGAATTAAGGCAACATCACTCATTAAATAGGCATCAGAATCCAGTAATAAGCAAATGGGTTGTGTAGCTTCAGCAAAGGCTTTATTTACACTTTTAACATAACCTAAATTATTTTCATTTCTAACGAGCTTTACCAAGTCGTGTTCTTGGATATATGTGGGAGCGCCTTGTGTCGAGCAATCATCTACCACAAGAATCTCTTGAATCACTTGTGAAGGGTCCGCATGCTCTACAGAACGGATACATCTTTCTGTAAGCTCCCAGGTATTATAGTTGGTAATCAATAAGGAAATCATGAGGTAGCTAAGATTTGTTCTATTTTTTCTTGGATAAAATGGCTATGGTTTGCCTGACTATGCTCTTCATACCATAACTGTATGTTTTTACTGAGGGTTACATCATCACATAAGGGATGATCCAAACTATATTTACTTAAATAATGTTTTCCATCTATAAAATCTTGGATGATGTGATCAGAAAAGTCCGTGTTGTAGGTAACCAAACCATAAGCTGCATAAGCCGCAAATATACCCGATTTCTCTATCAAAGATGGAGGGTAGTCTATCAAAGCCCAAGTATGTTTACAGAATTCTTGAGCAATTTCTAAAGCACTTAATTTTCCCAAAATGCGTTTGTAGCAGCTCAACTGTTGCATAGCTAAACTTGCATCTCCAGGCCCTATGTCCACAATCTCCTGAATATTTCTACTTCTAATAAAAGCATTTAGTTCTTCAGTGTTTTCATAAACTTTTTTTCTTCTGTTTAAGGTGCCAAAAACAATAGCACTTTTACCTCTTTGATTAAATACAATTGATTCTGATGGTTCCGGTATATTGGCATAAATAGCCTTTTTATAAAGATTTGGATGCTGATGCTTAGCTAAAATTTTTCTTACTCTTTCATTGCTGCAAAATGCTATATCTGCAATATTGAGTAAGCTCTTATAAATATATTGCTGTAAGGGCTTGGTCCAAAATACCAATTGCCAAGGCTTATAAGAACTCGCATTCAGTTCATGGAAAAAAATGCAAAGTTTATATCCTTTTATTTTAAGTTGTTCTAGTTCTTTTAAAAGTTTAAAGGGTAAGCCTTTACGTTGATAGGCGAAGTTTACATAGTTTAAAAAAACACAATCTATATCATATTTAATTAGAATGTCTGTCAAAACATGCCATGAAGAGAAATACACATAAGGAGAAACCTCAACAGGCTCTCGTTGCGCTAAACCAGCATAAATAACATGAAATCTTTTTTCAAGGTAGCTTCCTAAAATAGCACTGTAATCTCCCAAGCCATTTATAGCAGATGGGTATTGTGGAGAGATAATTAAAATCGATTTATTAACCAAAGTATTTCTTTAGCAGTTTTTTGAATACTAAATAATTGTGCAACCCTAAAACTTTTTGTAACCATATTGAACGTTTAGAACCAATAAATGAAAACTTAGATTTATATTCATTTTTAACTTTGTTTTTAATAAATAAACCATTGATTTTATCATCAAAGAAAATGTGATAATTTAAAGTATACCTATAAATGATAGATTCAATCAAATTATTATTTTTTGGATAAAAGGTCTTAATTACTTTTTCATAAGATTCGGTACATTTTAGACTTGATATCGTTGATTTAAAGTCTCTTCTGTGGCTTAAGGATTGTATATTACCTCTTCTGTAAAAAGAATAACAATTTGGTGTGTAAATCAATTCATTAGCAAATGGAATGATTCTATTCATAAATTCACCATCATCCCCTAAAGTAATTGTTTCATCCCAACCTGTGGATTTGTCTATGATTTTTTTAGGAATTAAATAACTATGTATAGGCATCATTCTATCGAAATAATTGTTTAACTCATACAAATAGTCACATGAAATAAATTGTTTTTTGAAATATTTATTTTGATTATTAATATTTTCTAAGTCTTCTAAAGCTTCAAAATAGCACCAATCTCCAAATGCAATGCTATCAAGCTTGTAGTTAATAGCTTCAACTTGTTTTGAAATCTTATTTGCTGAAATTATATCATCTGCATCTAAATATTGAATTAACTCCCCTTTTGCGTAACTCAGTCCTATATTACGGGATACTGATGCCCCTAAGTTTTCTTTATTTTTTTTATATAAAATATTTAAATGCTTGAATTTTTTTAAAGAAGGCAGTTTTAATACGGAGTTATCATCTATAATAATGATCTCAATATTTTTATATACTTGATTTTCTAAAGAGAATAGGGTGTCTTCAATTACGTTTTCATTATTGTAATAGGGTATTATAACGCTAACTAAGATATTTTTACTCATTTATTGAAATAGTCTATTGTAGTCCATCTTATAGTTTAAGTTACTCGGTCGAATTTTCTTTTTAACAGCTGGATTACCTACAAATAAACAATAAGGTTCTACAGGTCTATTCAAAAGACTACTTGCGCCTAATGCACTGCCTTTTGACATTTTAGCATTTCCTATTAAGGTCGCATTATAGCCAATAAAAACATAATCATCTATTTCAATTTTTTTTTGCCTACCAACACAATTTTCTGAAAATAAGTCATGATCTGCTGTAATAATTTTTACTTGAGGACCTATTGATACATTATTACCTATAAATATAATTCCTCTATTATCTAAATGAGAGCCCTGATTGATGACTGAGAAGTCTCCTAAATAAAAATTACCTTTACAATTAAATTTACATCCAAGGTTAATAAACGATTTTTTACCTATTTGGAATTTCATAATCCTTCTATAATACCATAATCTAATAGTATGAGATGGAATTTTATTTACAAAGTGATTACATAGATATAATCTTAATTCTCCTAATAAAGCTCTGTAATGATATCTGCTCATTTTATATTAACTTCAGTTTTTTGCCAGCTTTATATAATTTGTTAGCAATATAAGGGTTGTAATTGCTAACAATAATAATAATTTCTTGAAAGGGGTCTAGTAGTTCGTTTTTATAAATATTATTTTTTAGCAAAGATTGAATACCTTTAAAGGCATGATGATTTTTCGAATTAAAAGCTTCCATTGAATCTTTTAATATTAAATATTTAATCACTTTTATTAATGAAGATTCATTTTTAAAAGAAATTAAACTAGTCAATTTTTTTAAAACTTCTAAAGAACTATTTGCTTTTTCAAAACTTGAAGAATTAGAAATTCTACTTACTGAATTATGAATTCTTATTCTACAACTATGATTACAAGTAATAAAGCTAAACTTATAATCCAAAATGTATAGCTGAAATAATAGTAAAAATTCTTGACCATGCTTTAAATCTTCATCCCATTTATGATTGGATATTATTTTTTTTTTGATCAAAAAATTAGATGTTATTGGGAAATTTTTTGTAAAAGTAGATGGTTTGTTAGACACGATAGCTCCCCCTCTAATTTTTAATAAATTAGTTAGCTGAAAAGTGTCAATAAAATAATACTCTTTGCCAAACACTAAGTCAGAGTTTGATTTTTCTAGATAATTAATTTGTTCCATTAATGTGTGTTCATAATACAAACTATCATCAGAATCTAGAAATTTTATGTATTGACCTTTTGAAAACTCTATCCCTGTATTTCTTGCAGCACATGCACCATTGCCTTTATTTTTTATTAATTTAATTTTATAGTTAAGATAAGGCTCAACAATTTCTAAAGTATTGTCTTGGCTATGATCATCAATGATTAGGCATTCCCAATTTTGATAAGACTGACAGATTATAGAATCTATTGTTTCTTTGATGAATTTTTCAGAGTTATAGACAGGTATTATAATAGAAATCATAAAATCAAAATTTGCTTTATTTAGAAAGGGGGTAAGCCTCTTAAACGATTAATCATAAACCTTATTCTTTTTGCATTTTTTAAGCTAATATAATAAGAAAGCTTTTGAACAAAACGATCACCTATTTCATGATTAGCTTTTTTATTATAGAGCTCTTTTTTACAAAGCTGTGCTATGTTTTCATCTCTTAGGAGCATTTTAAAATAGAGATAGTAAAAGAATTTATCTGAAGCTTCTCTGCCTTTAATACCATATTTTTCGGTAACTATATTTTTATATGTTAATGCAGAAATATACCAGGAATATAAATGAGCTTGATTTCCAGATTTTGATAAACTAGGCAAATTATGATTTCTATAAAAGCTTAAAACTTTTGGTATAATAACTACTTGGTCAGTTTTAGAAATTATACGATAAAAGAAATCTCCATCATCATTTCTTGTTAAACTTTCATTCCAACCACTAGTTTCACTTATAAGAGTTCTATGAACTAGCCAAGTAATAGGAGGCATCTCAGTTCTAGAAAGTAACCATTCTTCTTCAGAATAGCTTAATTTGTTTAAACATGGATTAATAGGACCAATTTTATAGTCTATTGAATTAGAAAATCGCTGCCAATAGCATCCAATAAGTGCTCTGCTTGTAATTTCATTTTGTTTGATAAAATCAATTTGAGAAGCAATTTTTTCGGGAGAAATAACATCATCAGCATCTAAATATTGTATAAATTCTCCTTTAGATAATTGAAAACCATAATTTCTAGCTGCCGCAGCTCCTTTTCCTTTATTCCTTTTAAGAATTATATTTGAATGTAAGCTTTGATATTTATAAGCAATGCTCCAACTTTTGTCGGTTGAGTGGTCATCAATAAGGATAAGCTCAATTTTTTTGTATACTTGGTTAATTGCACACTCTAATGTATCCTGTAAAAAAGGCTCTGCATTATAGATAGGTATGATGATAGAAACTAAAGGAAAGTTATTTAACTCCATAAGTCTTTAATGATATATTTTAATTTTTGTTTCCAAGGTAAGCCAGAGTTTTTCAAGGATAAGAGTCTCTCAATTAATCTAATTTTACCGCTATTGTTTTTACAAAAACTTTTATAGAATTCATTTATTTCAATTTGTAAATTAGCCTTAGTGATATCTAAAGCACCTTTTCCATCTAAATAGCTTTTATAGATATTAGTTACACCAATTAACTCTGCCCACATAACATTTTCAATAGTATGAGTTTTCGCTTCTTGATGTTGTCTAAATAAAGAGAATAATTCATTTATACGAATTACTTTATAATTGTTCTTTATCAATTGAAGCCAAAATTCAAAATCCATACAAAATCGAAGTTGTTCGTAGAATTTTAAGTCGTGATGTGTCATTGTCCAAAACATACTAGCTTGCGGTGCTATCATTTTTTTTAATAATGCTGCTTTTAAATCTTTTGGGAAATTTGGAGAATCTAATTTTCCGTCAATATCATCAAAATTATCAGCCCAATAGCAGTTCCCTATAAATAGCAAGTCTCTGTTACTGTCTTCTTCTAGAAAAGAATTTGCTACCTCAAATAATGTTTTAGGATAATAACAATCATCACTGTTTAAATAGGCAAGTATTTCACCAGTAGCTTTACTGAAACCTTTATTTAAAGCATGGCTTTGCCCTCTATCGGTTTCACTTACCCAGTATGTGATTTTATCTTGATATTTTTTTAAAATATGAACAGTATTATCTGTACTTCCCCCGTCAATAATAATATATTCTAAATTGGGATAGCCTTGATTTAGAACTGACAGGATGGTTTCTTCAATATATTGTCCCTGATTAAAGCTTGGTGTAACTATTGAAATTTTGGGCCAATATGTTCTAGAAGTGTATAAGTCTTCATTAGATTCATATGTCCAAGGCCAACGATTTATTTCTAACATAAATATTAGTTGGTAGTTATATACTTACTAAAGATATTATCTAGTGATTTACAATAATGTTCTATTGTAAATTCTTTTTTAAAACTATTCCTCATCTTTATTTGTAATTCTTTAAGATATTTTCTATCAGAAGATATTTTTAATAAAATAAAATATAGTGCATTGAAGTCGTTAAATAGTAAACCTGTTACTTCGTTTTCTATTAATTCAGCATTTCCACTATGATTATAACCTATAGGGATTTTTCCATAGCTCATGGCTTCAACCGTTACTCTACCGAAACCTTCGTATATACTGCCATTTATTAAAATATCAAATAAAGCATAAATTTTTTTAGTTTCTTTAATATGACCAGTTAATATAATATTTTCTCCTAATCGTTGTGAGTTTATATATTGAAGGATGGTTTCGTAATACTCACCAGATCCTTCACCGATTAAATATAATTTACAATTTTTGAAGCTCTTATCTTTGCTCTCTAGTAGTAAATGAAAAGCTTTAATAATCTCTAATTGATTTTTATAAGGTACAATAACACCTACTACACCATAATTGAGGTCTGTTTTAAAGTTACTGAATTCAAACTTTTTTGTTAATTCATCTTCCTTCACTACTCCATTATAAACTGTTTCACTATTCTTATTTTTTAAGTTATAATGTTGCGCTATTGATTGTGATATGGCAATATTAAATGTATTTATACTTAAAAGTTTTTTTTGAAAATTGAACCCAAAATCTGGTGTAAGTTGGTAGTCAAGAGTTCCAAACTCTCGTAAGTGCCATATATGTGGTATTCTAAGCAGTTTAGAAATGAAAAATCCGTAGTAAAGAACAGAGCTATTACTGTATATCAGTCGAGGCTTTATATTTTTAATTAGTTTATATAGTTGAAAAATATATGTAATTTTTTTAATAGCACTTTTAAATCTTATGTAAAAATTATACTCAGAACTGTTGACATTAAGTGGGTACCAATGATATATATATTTAATATTAAGCTTTTCTAACTCAAGGCTCATTTCTCCTTTGTTAGGTAAAATAACCATAAAACTAGTTGAACTAATAGAGGTGTTTTTTAAAAAAGTTAATAATGACAGGTTAGCACCATATAATGATGTGTAATGAGCGAAGATAATTATTTCGTTTGAAGGCAAGTTTAGATTGAGCTATTAACTAATTTAGAAAAGCTTTTTTTCCTTTTGATTTTTTTAAATTTAAGGCTAGAGTTTTGTTATCTAATTTCGTTAAAAAAATAAGTTTCTGTAGAGATATTTTAAATGTTTTTCTTTTAAAAAATATGCTTTTTAAGCATATAAAAATCAGGTGTTTAGTCTCTTTAGTAATTGAAAAGGGTAGATTGGGATTTGATGTTTTTTCTATAATTGAACGTTTATAATTATTTATATCATTAAAGTACTCGTTATTATCTCTATATTCTCTGTCATGATTTATAAATACTGTAGGGATTATACCAACCTTTAGATTATGAAAATGAACTCTATGAACATAATTATTATCTTCTCCATAGTGGAAAAAAGAAGGGTTAAAGCCTCCAACTATTTCTAAGCATTCTCTTGTTACTAACCAAGCGGCTGCATTAGTAAATTTAATTGGATAGATGTCTTTTAAATTATTATGATTCAATATAAAATCAGAAAGAAGACCCGGGCAATCTTCGGAATTAATATGATGAGAAAAATTTTTATCTAGCGCAGTTCCTTTACCATTTAAGTGAATTGGACTTAAAATTCCAAAGGATTTATCTTTATAACTCGTAGATATTAAAACTTCAATAGTATCTGGATGTACCCAAGCATCTTGATTAAGTAGAAATACATAATCCATATTAGAATTAAGAGCATATAGTATCCCTAAATTATTGGCAGCTCCGAAACCTAAATTTTCTTTTTTCTCTAATAATTTTACCGAAGGGCATTTATCTTTTATTATATTTAGTGTATTGTCTTTTGATCCATTATCTATGACTATTATTTCAGTTTTTTTTGAAGATTTAATAAGGCTATTAATACATCTTTCAATCCATTGTTCTCCATTATAGGTAACTATTATTGTAGCTACTTTCATGTTATTTATTTTCAGCTTCTTGCAATGCTTCTAGTGTTGCTTCTAGATATTGTCTACCCCATTTTATACAGGGCTCTAAATGGTTTCCTTCAGCCCATTCATTCCAAGCATTAATAAAGATAAAGTTTTCATCTTTTGAAAATGGTTTAAACATATTTAATTTACCTTTTAGCCATTTTTTATAAATCTTAGGGGTTGAATTCTTGAAGATTAAAGCTTTGGTGCCCTTCCTAGCAGTATTGTCCCACATAGGTGAAACACAAGGATAAATCTTATAATCTTTAATAGGTGGATTATTTAAATCATAATCGATATATTGCTCTAAATCATGTATATTTAATTGAAATTTAGAATTTTTGTAATTCGAAGTCAATTTTTTAAATATTCGTGACAGTATATTAGGTTTTTTATATTTATTATCTTTATGTTTAATATAACTCTTAAAGTTAGCACTCATCGGCTGAAATTCTATAGCGGCATCGAATTTATTTAAAGAATTCTTACCATTAGAACCCGTCCAACGCTCAATTCTACACCAATAGATTTCTATATTTACTTTTTTTAATTCAGTATTCCAAAGTTTAATTGTATCATCTAAGTTGGGAATATCATCGCTTTTGTAAATGATAAACACAGGTTTATTATATACCTTAATATATCGTTTATCTTGAAAAAACGGAATTAAATAGTTAATATGTTGTATGAAATCAGCTTCTGAATAGTTTTGCTTAACTAAAACATCTTTTTCATTTCCATCCCAAGTTCTCGTCCAATTTTCATTTGCCCAACAAAACATAAACGGGAAATCTTCTTTAGGATTAGCTAGCATTCTTTCTATAGGTTCGTACATCATTGGTTTTCCATTAAACCAATAATGATAGTAACAAAAACCATATATGCCATATTGCTTCGCTAGTTCTATTTGTGTAACTCTAGCTTCTTCTAATCTTAAATCATAAAACCCTAAATCTGTAGGTAAATGAGGCTGGTAATGGCCCTCAAATAAAGGCCGAGCTTTGGTTACGTTAGTCCACTCAGTAAATCCTTTACCCCACCATTCATCATTTTCAGGAAAAGGATGGAATTGGGGAAGGTGAATCGCAATAGGTTTAATTTCTTTTAACATTTGCTGCCTTTTTCAAAATTTCAGTTACATTGTTCAGGTATCTTGCTGAGCTAAAATGCTCTCTTGCTTTTTGATAGCCGTTTCTAGTTATATTAATATAATTGTCTTTGGAATGAAAAAGCTCTAATAAATTTGTCAAAAGGGATTGGTCGGATTTTTCATAGAGATAACCATTAACTTGATGATTAATAATTTCTGGTAGACCCCCACTGTTGTTTCCAATTACTGGTTTACTATTCATCATTGCCTCTATTACAGATCTTCCGAACCCTTCATGGTCAGAGCAATTTAGAATCACGTCTAATTGGCTATAAATATTCTCATTCTCAACAAATCCATGAAATATAACTTTTGATTCAATCTTATAGTCTAGTATCAGTTGTTTTAAAGCCCTAAAATAATCATTATCTATAACGCCACCATAGAAATGTAAATTAGCATTGGGGTAGTTATCTAGAAATTTTACATAAGCTTGAAGTGCTATTAACTGACCTTTTCCAGGTGTAATTGCGCCCAAAAGACCAAGATTAATTTCTCCATCTTGCGGGTAGTTAATGGTCTTGGGTTCTAATATATTGATTCCATTGTGAATTACTGTTGCATCAATTTGTGTGTTTTTTAACCAATTTTGTTTCAATTTTTGAGAAACAAAGATACTTTTACTTTTTGCTATATATCGTTTAATAGCGTGTTTAGAAGGTAAGTAAGTAAAGCCATAATCAATATCTCCAAACTCTCTGATGTGCCATACATGCGGAATTTTAAGTTTATTAGCTATATAATAACCTGTACTAACAACAGAAGTATTAGTGTAAATAACATCTGGAGCAAAAATACTTGTTAAAATCTTAAGCTGTGGCAGTACATTATAGGTTTTCAATAAATATCCTAAACGTATACGAAACTTACTAATTTGGTTTTCATTTGCTTTGAATGAAACTACACATCTAGGAAAATATATAATTTTATATGGTATATTTTTAATGTTCAACAATTTCTCTATTGGACCACCATAAGGTAATAACACCAGAATCTTAAACCGATTGGTATTTACTAAATGTTCTATAATACTTAGTAAAGATTGAGAAGCTCCATACAGGCCAGCGTCATGTGCGAAAATCAATATTCTCAATATACTTTATTTAAATAATATAATTTGATTATTAAAATATTCGTTTAAAACTATCTAAAAACTAAAAAATATAAATCTATTAATTTTAAATTTACTCATCAATTGTTTTTTTTATTGCTTCTTCTAAGCAACTTAAATGTTTCTCGATACTGAAATTCTCTTTAATATGTATAGCAGCATTTTTACCATATAATCGACATAGTTCAGGGTTCTCTATTAGTTTTAGCATATTATTTGCCATCTTTTCTATATCCATCTCTTCACAAAGTAAACCTGTTTTTTTATGAATTACTACATCAGGAATTCCTGCATGATATGTAGAAATAACAGGCAATGCAGCAGCCTGAGCTTCTAGAATAGAAACAGGTGTACCCTCAGAATCTCCATTGTCAGCAACAATTGAATGCTGTACAAATGCTATAGATTCGGTAAATAATGCTTTTACTTCGTGAGGTTTTAAAACACCAAGAAAAGATACATTATCTTGAAGTCCCATTATCTTCACTAAATTCTTACAAGTATTTAAAAGTGGTCCATCACCTCCAAAAACTAATCTTGTATTTGGATGCTTATTTACAATTTTTTGGAAAGCCATAATCAACAAATAAGGAGCTTTTTTGTCTACAAACCTACCTATGGCAACAAATTGTTGTTTCTTAAGCCGCTTAGGAATTTCAAAAAAAGAGGAATGTGGTCCATATGTATTTAGAAGTAATTTATCTTCTGGACACCCTAACTCAATTAATGCAGATTTCATTTTTCTGGAAACAACTACAATTTTTTTTGCATAAGAGAAAACTTCTAGATATTTGTCTCGGTACGCGTTTAAAAGTTTGTATTCACTAGCGTCTGCTCCATGAAAATGAGTAATTAAAGGTATGTTTAAACTTTTAATAACATTCAAAGAATCTGCAGCAGTAACGCCAAACTCTGCAAGAACTAACTGTATTCTATTTTTAGCAAGCGAATGCTTCAACGCAAGTTCTGGGGTACTTAATGATTTATCAAACACATACTTTAATCTATTAATTAAATTAGTGATTCGATTTTTTACTAAATACCCTTCGCCCTCCAAATGGGAAGGAAGCGTACCCCCATAATAGAATTTGATATGGAAAGGTAACGTTTTGTGTGCCTTTATGAATGTTTCTGAATAAGCAGTATTATTTGTTGATAGAATTGCAACGTTAATAATGTTAGCCAATGAATTTTTTAATTTTATTTTATTCAAAATACTTAGTTATTAAATGTAAAAAGTATTTTATGTCTTCTAATAATGAGGTTAACTTCTTATTTTGAAATTTTTCAATTTGTTTCTTAGAAATCAAGTAATTGGTGCAATATTTATTGGATGTTACTTCATTTTTCATGATAGTAAGCTCTGTTAATTCATTTTGAGTAGTATTTTCTTTTATGATATTCAAAGGATGTATTCTGTATAATACTGTTTTAGAATCTAGATAATAAAAGTTATGGTTTTTGGCTAATTTTAACCAAAGAGCCCAGTCACAAAAATAAATTGTATTTTGATTAAAAAGGCCATTTTCAAATAAAACTGATTTTTTAACCAAAACAGTTGGCATCGAAATAAAATTCCACATGTAAAATAGAGATTGGAAATTGTATTTCTTCATAGTTATACCGTTTCTTAATATTTTATCTCGAATCTTTTTTTCCTTATATCTATTCCTATTCCAATGTTCCTTATTAACTATTAAATCGTCAGAGTTAATGATTGATATATCCGAATGTATTAGTGAAATGTCATCGTTATTATTAATGATTTCAATCTTTTTTGATAAACAATTAGGTAACATAATATCATCATCACTGAAAATATGGATATATTCTCCGCAGCAGTGCCTTAATGCAATATTGTGATTTTCTACTACACCAAGATTTTCTTGATTTCGAAAGTATTTAATCCTTTTATCGGTGAAATTTTTAACAGTTTCTTCGGTATTATCCGTTGAGGCATTATCTGTAATGAGAATTTCAAAATCCTCAAAAGATTGTGACAAAATACTTTCAATTGCTTTCTTTAAATAACCAGAACGATTATAAGTGGGTATTATAACACTTACTTTAGGCATAAATTAGATATTTTTTCCTCTCAAAATACAATCATCTGTCCAGTAATATTTCCATTCTGCAAACCGTCCGGCTATATATAAATCAGCTTCTTTAGGTGCTTTATAATTGGTCCAGTTTGTCATAGGTAATAAATCTTGTTCATTTCTTTGTAAACCATATTGGCTTAAGTAATCTAATATTTCGTTTAAAGCATCTTGTCTGTCGTGGTCAAAAATAACATTTGCCCATTTTACCCATTTAGTATGGTAATCAATTACGGTAGCTTTATTCTTAAGAATCCCCATTTCTATCAGTTCTGCCATAACTTTTTCTGCGATGGTATCAAAACTTTGGTTTATAGGTTTATATTTAGAGAAATAAACCTCTACTTGAATGCCCGTTTTACCTATAGGTGCATTCTCTGGCGAAAGTAATTCGGTGCAGTTAATTCTTGTACTCAATTTATCTTCATCATATACGTACATCCAATTATAAGATTTTAAAGTTTTATGATTAGCTGTAATATTAATCAGCAATAGCGAACTGCAAGATAGTTTCTCACTAGCTTCCTTAATTTCTATTGGTGCATCGCTTTTTTTGATTAAAAGAGGTAATGGGATTGTTGAAATTAGCTTTTTATAGTGATGTACGCTACCATCTTTAAAACTTAGCTTTTTATCTTTAAAACTGATGTTAGTTAATTCTTTATTCAGCTTCACATTTAAACCTGTTCTTAGTTTATTAGTGTATGCGAAATAGCCTCCTTTTTTAGGATAGCGTATTTTAGATATGTAATGTGTTTGATTGCTTAATGGACCTATTGCCCCATTTTTAACATCTTCAATATTCGGATAAAAAACTCTTTCACCCACCCAATCTGTACTAAGAAGTGCAGGCCTTACTGTCCAATATTTCTCGGTATAGGCTCTGGGGAATTCTTGATAAAATTTTTCGCCAAATGCAAGCTTTAGCCATTCTTCATAATTTTTAGGGATAGCATTATTCAGTTGATTTCTTGTTTTTAAAAAATCACTTAGGCATTCTGCTCTTAGTTTTTCAGGTAGGGCGAATAAATTAGATTGAGACGGATGAGGAATCCAATTTCCGTGATAATAGTTTGCAGTTTCTACTGGGTATTCCAAAAATTCTTGAGATACATTATCTGCCAATAATTCTCTTACATACTCATCTTTGGTAAAAGACACATGCGGACCTTCATCCCAGGTAAAGCCATTTATTTGCTCAGAATGAATATGTCCTCCCAGATAATTGTTTTTTTCGAAAACAATACAATCTTCATGACCTAAATGATAGGAAGCACTAATACCTGATAAACCTGCCCCTAGTATAGTGTACATTATTTTAATTTAGCTACAAAACTTTCAATTTTTGCTATCACATAATCATAGTGACTTTCATTTAGACCCGGCCAAACACCCAACCAAAAAGCATCATTCATTACCTTATCGGTGTTCTCTATACCACCTACTAAACGATGTTTTAAGTTTACATAAGCAGGTTGTTTTAATAAATTTCCAGCAAATAATAAACGGGTACCAATTTTATTGTTTTCTAGGTATTGCACCAATTCGTTTCTTTTGATAGGGCTTCCCTCTCGTATGGTAATCAAAAAACCAAACCAACTTGGATTACTATTTTCAGTAGATTCGGGCAATATAAAATGTTCTTCAAATGGCTTTAATTTTTTATACAGTAAAGCGTAATTCTCTCGTCTTTTAGCAACAAAAGTATCCGCCTTTTGTAATTGGCTCAAACCAATAGCTGCCTGAGTATCGGTTACTTTTAAATTGAAGCCAATGTGTGAATAGGTATATTTGTGGTCGTAACCATTAGGTAATTTTCCTAAGCATTGGTCAAAACGTTTGCCGCAGGTATTATCTTTTCCTGGTTCACACCAGCAATCTCTTCCCCAGTCTCTAAAACTTTCGGTAATTTTTTTGAGGGAAGTATTATTAATTAAAACCGCACCGCCTTCTCCCATGGTAATATGATGTGCTGGATAAAAAGATAAAGTAGCTAAATCTCCAAAAGTACCTGTTTTTTGTCCATTATAAGTAGCGCCCAAACTGTCACAGTCATCTTCAATTAACCATAAGTTATATTTTTTACACAAAGCAGTAACTTTAGCTAGATCAAACGGATTACCTAGCGTATGAGCCAACATAATGGCTTTGGTTTTAGGTCCAATAGCTTCTTCAATCAATTCTGATTTGATATTGTAGGTAGGAATAGCAATATCTATAAATACAGGTATACAGCCAAACTGAATCATTGGGTTTACTGTGGTTGGAAAACCCGCAGCAACGGTTATTACCTCATCACCTGGTTTTATAGCCCTTTCGCCTAGTTTAGGGCTAGTTAAGGCATAAAAAGCGGCTAAATTCGCAGATGAGCCAGAGTTAACTAATAAAGAAAAACGACTGCCAAAATATCTAGCCAATTCTCGCTCAAAATCTGCTGCATATCTTCCAGTAGTTAACCATCCATCTAAAACAGCATCTACACCAGCTAATAAATCTTGTTCATCGATTACTTTCCCTGTAACAGGGATATAATCAATACCTGGAGTAATAATTTTATTGATATTTAAGAATAAAGCGCTAATTAAACCTCCCTTTAGCTCTTCGTTTATATTTTTAAAATTCATAAATTCCAGTAATAGGATATGGTTTCTTTAAGTTTGGTTTTTAAATCACTAGCCTCAAACCCTAATTTTTTACCAGTTATAGAAGCATTAAAAAATTCTTCTGTTTCACCTTCTCTATAAGCTAGTACGCCCCATTTCCAAAATGAGGTTTGAAAGCTGGGTAGTTGAGGAGCTAAATATTCTGCAATTTCTTTAATTGAAATACTACTACCTGTACCTATATTTATACATTTTGGAAGAGTGTTCAAATCGGTTTTTTTTAATAAGTTATTGATGAAATTTGCCAAATCAATAATATGAAAATAGTCTCTTTTTTGTAAACCGTTGCTTAATTTCAATTCTCTTTTTTCTTTTTGAGCTAAAATTAATGCAGGAATTATTTTACTAATATCTTCAAAGCTTCCGAACATACTAAAAGGTCGTAAAATTAGATAATTGTTTGAAGTAAATTTATGAAGTAAATAGTTTGAAGCTAAAAATTTACTCATCCCATAATGAGTGAGAGGTGTATTTGTACTATTTTCATGTAATTTTTTCTGTGTTAAATCATACTCAAATGCTGTCCCAATATGGATGATAAAGATGTTAGGAGATTTGAGTCTTAAATATTCATAAAAAGCAATGGTATTAATATAGTTTGTATCAAAAACTTCTTTAATATCTTGTTCTTCTTTTACAACACCATAGCCTATACAATTAATAATGATGTCAGCATCTAGCTGAGTTATGTTAAGCCAAGTTTCTTTTTTTGATAGGTCAAAATAAATATTCCCAATGGGTTCTTGCTTTCTAGAACTCGTAACTACATCAAAATCTTTAATCAAGTTAAGCGCAATATTTTTTCCTACAAAACCATTTCCGCCTAATACCAATATTTTTTTTTTAAAATCAGGCATCTTCAAATGATTTAATATCTCTAATTAATGTAGAAACTATGTCTTCCTGTTGATTTGTACTGTTTTTGAACCAGTCTAAAGTTAGTTTAATGGCTTTTTTAGCGCTAATTTTAGGGTGCCAATCTAACTCCTTTTTTGCTTTGGAAATATTTAACTGCAATAATAGAGCTTCGTGATATCCGTTATTTTCAATTGCAAAATTAGCTTTGCCTTTTCCCCATATATCAATGGCGAAGTTTACCAATTCTTTTACCGTTAAGTTGTCGCTAGGTTCAGGTCCAAAATTAAATGTATCAGCAAATTGAATCGGATCTTCTACTTGTTTAGCCGCTAAAGTTAGATAACCGCTTAAGGGGTCTAATACATGTTGCCATGGCCTTACTGCATTTGGGTTTCTCACCTCAATCTCTTGCTCAGCCTGTAATGCCCTTACAATATCCGGAATAATTCGGTCTCTAGCCCAATCGCCACCGCCAATTACATTTCCTGCTCTGGCTACAGAAATTGATTTTTGATGGGCAGCATAATTTAAAGGGTTAAAAAAAGATTTTCGATAAGAGTCTATCACCAATTCTACCGCAGCTTTACTGGCACTGTAAGGGTCATAGCCGCCTAAGCGATCAGTCTCTTGATAAGCGTAGTTCTTTTCTTGATTATGATAAACTTTATCTGTAGTTACCATTACTGCAATGCAGGGTTTTTCTAAAAAACGCAAAGCATCCAATACATTCGCAGTACCGTTAATATTAATAGAGAAAGTTTCTAAAGGTACTTTGTAAGAAAGTCTTACTAAAGGTTGTGCAGCTAAATGAAAGATAAAATCGGGTTGAAAATCTAGAATAGATTTTTTTAATGTTTCGGCATCTCTAATATCTGCTATCTCAGACAGGCACAATTCATCGCCTTTAATAGTAGGATATAAGTCGAAATCATTCTCAGGGGCTAGAGCATAACCTTTAACTTTTGAACCTAGCAAATGAAGCCAGCAAATTAACCAGCTTCCTTTAAACCCAGTATGCCCGGTTACAAATACTTTTTTATTTTGATAGATACTTTTGAAATCGTTTTTCATCAATAAAAATTTACCAAATTTTCCAAGGCGCATGGTTACTTTGCCATTCTTGCTCTAACTCTTGTTTATCTCTTAGGGTATCCATAGGTTTCCAATAGCCATGATGTTTAAAAGCATTCATCTCTCCTTTGGCTGCTATCTGCTCCATAGGTTCTTTTTCCCAAACGGTTAAATCAGTCGCTATTAAATCAAAAATTGCTGACTCACAAACGAAAAAGCCACCGTTTATCCATGCTCCATCACCTTTGGGTTTCTCTAAAAATGAAGTGACGGTATCTTCATTATTTAAATTGAGAGCACCAAACCTTCCTGATGGTTGTACCGCAGTTACTGTAACCATTTTTTTGTTTTCTTCATGATGCGCTACCAATTCTTTGATATTAACATTCCCAACACCATCCCCATAGGTCAATAAGAAACGTTCGTTTCCAATGTATTTTTGAATGCGTTTAATTCTGCCTCCTGTCATGCTGTTTTTTCCTGTATCTACCAAGGTAATTTTCCAGGGTTCTGCTTCACTTTGATGAGTTTCTAAACTGTTCTTTCTTAAATCAATGGTAACATCAGACTGGTGAAGAAAATAGTTTGCAAAGTATTCTTTGATAATATAGCCCTTATAGCCTAGGCAAATGATAAAATCATTAAAGCCATAAGAAGAATAAATTTTCATGATATGCCAAAGTATTGGTTTTTCACCTATATCTACCATGGGTTTGGGACGTAGCGATGTCTCTTCACTAAGTCTTGTTCCTAAACCCCCAGCTAAAATTACAACTTTCATTTTGTTTTAGTTTTGAATAATTTCAATATTCTGGAAATTGATGTGGCCCCATGCGTTATTCCAAATAGGAATCATTTGTTTACTCTCTATATCACTATAAGCTATTTCAAAAAAAATAGTCTTGCGAATAATATCAAAGTCTTTAAATCCTTCGATTTGATTTCCTTTTCCAATAGAAAAATCGAAATAATATTTGCCTTTAGCGAGTTGATGGTCTTTAAATAGAATCTTTAACTTTCGAACTTCATTTGCTTTAACCTTAATGTTTTGCTCACCAAAATGAACACCACATGGGGTATCGTTAATATTATTAACACCAACAGCTATTCTACAACCATCAATATCTTTTATTGATTTAATTTTAATTTCTAATATGATGTCTTCATTGGTTGCAAGGACATTATTTAATGATTTATTTAGTATTTCTACTGATAGAAAATCTATATTTCTTTCAAGTGAAGCAAAAAATCTTCTATAACTATCGTCAATGAGAATATGCTTTCTATTGTAGTCACCATTCTCTATATCAAGTTTTGTGTAATCCTCAATGCAATTTTCAATATTACCTGAGTAACGCACTATACCATTTTGTAAGATTATTCCACTTGAACAAAGATTTCTTATAGATGCCATATTATGGCTCACAAACAATACCGTTCTTCCTTCTCCTTTATTAACTTCTCCCATTTTCCCTAAACACTTTTTCTGAAACTCAGCATCGCCAACCGCCAGTACTTCATCTACAATTAAAATTTCAGATTGTAGGTGGGCTGCTACTGCAAAAGCGAGCCTCACATACATACCAGAAGAATAACGCTTTACTGGAGTATCAATATAGCGCTCAACACCAGCAAAGTCTACAATTTCATCAAACTGACTTTGTATTTCATGCTTGCGCATTCCTAAGATGGCGCCATTAAGGAAAATATTTTCCCTGCCAGAAAGTTCAGGATGAAAACCTGTACCTACCTCCAATAAGGAAGCAATACGGCCTTTTACTTTTACAGAGCCAGTGGTTGGTCCTGTTACCCGGCTTAAGATCTTTAATAGGGTACTTTTACCCGCACCATTACGACCGATGATACCAACGGCATCTCCCTGCTCAATCTCAAAATTGATATCCTTTAAGCTCCAAACATAGTCGCTATTGCCTTTGGTACTGCGGTCATTGGTTTCCCCAATTTTAAGGTAAGGATTCTCTTTACCTCTTACGGTATGCCACCATTTATTAAGATCATGAGCAATAGAACCTGTACCAATTTTACCTAGGCGGTATTGTTTAGATAGGTTCTCTACTTTTATGGCTACTCCCATTTAAAAAAAAATTAAGCTGAATTTAAGAAAATTGTTCGGGCTAAATATGATATGATGAATCTATCTCTTAAGAGCAATCAGTATATTAAGAAAAATAATTAGTTCTTATTTCCAAATCAGCAAGAATATTCATTGTAGTTATAGCTATAATTTGAGGTAAAAATACAGTAAGTTTTAGATATAACTAAAACTTTAATGCGTATTTGTAAGAACTTTCTCTTTAAATAAAAAATCAATCTTCAAAAATATAATCACTCACTAATGAACTAATACTAATGAACCAATAGCTAATCCCTCCACCAAAAATCAATCAATCAAAAATAACCAAAGGGTCACGACTCCCACTTCGACTCCGCTCAGTGTGACAATTCTTAATCATGACATTTTAGCACTCACTATCGACCATCAACCATTACCCACCGACCATTGTCCATTGACTCCCTAACCACCTAACAAACTAACCACCTAACAAACTAACCACCTAACAAACTAACAAACTAACCCCTAACCACCTAACAAACTAACCAACTAATCCCTAACCACCTACACCGTATCCATAAAGCTTTTCTCCACCCTGTTAAAGATGATATAGCCTATACCAACAGAAAGAAGCATGAAAATAATACTGTATAGAATATGTAGAGGATCTACGTAACCTTTGGAAAAAAGAACATATTTAAAACTCTCTACCACGGCAGAAAGCGGATTGATATCTACCAGCCAACGAAAACTTTTACCTTGTAAATAGGAGAGGGGATAAATCACTGGGGTAGCATACATGAGTAGTTGTACTGCGAAAGAAAGCAAAACAGCAAAATCCCGATATTTTGTAGTGACCGAAGAAATGATGATGCCTAAACCTAAACCGATACCCGCCATCAATAAAACAATAAAGGGTATGAACAATAAATTTGCACTCAACTGTATAGGATACCCATTAAAGTGGTAATAAACCATGACAACTATCAATAAGGCAAATTGGATAGCAAATTTCACCATATTAGAAATCACGACAGATAAAGGCATAACAATTCTGGGGAAGTAAACTTTACCAAAGATAGAAGCATTGGCGGTAAAGGTACCGGAAGTACCAGTTAAACAAGCTGCAAAATAATTCCAAATTGTCAATCCAGCCATGTAAAAAGCAGCAGGAGCAATACCATCTGTAGGAATACGAGCGATTTTACCAAAAACAAGTAAAAACATCATGGTCGTTAAAGCAGGCTGAATCACATGCCATAACGGGCCCAAGATGGTTTGCTTAAACTGCGCCACAAAGTCACGTTTTACAAACAGCCACATCAGGTCGCGGTAATGCCAAACCTCTTTGAGCTGTAAATCAAAAAGTTTGTTTTTCGGTTGTATTTCTAAATCCCACTCTTCTTGGGCTTGTACCTTCATGTTTTTTTCTGTTGTTTTATCTAATATGATCCATCAACCATTTCCTATCGACCATTGTCCATCGATTATTAACCATCAACTATTGTCCATCGACCATTGTCCATCGACTATCATCCCAATCACTCAATCAAAACTCACTCCATCAAAAATATCTCCATCCACTAATAAACCAATGACTAATTAACTAACTCCTAATGAACCAATGACTAATAAACTAATCCCCAATCCCTAAATCAAAAATCAATCAATCAAAAAATATCCCCATCCACTAATAAACTAATCCCCAATCCCTAAATCAAAAATCAATCAATCAAAAAATATCTCCATCCACTAATAAACCAATGACTAATAAACTAACTCCTAATGAACCAATGACTAATCACTAATGAACCAATGACTAATGAACTAATTTACTAATCAATCAAAAATAATCGAAAGACTTCGACTCCCACTTCGACTCCGCTCAGTGTGACAATTCTTAAAAACGAAATTTTAGCACTCACTATAGACCATCAACCATTGGCCATTAACCATCGACCATGGACCATCAACTATTAACCATTGTCCATCGACCATTGTCCATTGTCCATCGACTATTAACCATTGACCATTGCCCAACTTCATAAACTAAACGATGTTCTTTATTGATTCTTCTTGACCATGCACCCGATAACTGGTGTTTTAAAGGCTCTGGTTTTCCTATTCCTGAAAATGGATTTTTTTGAATTGCAAACAAAAGCTCTTGAATTTTTCTTTGGATAGACTTATGACCTGATTTTTTCCAATATCTTAAGTCTTCTAGAGCTCTAGGACTAAAGATTATTTCCACAAATCTTCAGGATTAATTTTAACACCCTTCCCATTTTTAATGTCATCTCTTCCTGCTAATATCTTTTGTACAAATTCTGGGTTATAAGGTGATTCCTCCGACTTTTTCTCAAAGCTGATTTTAAGAGCCTTCATAAAAGCTTTTATAGCTGCAAGCTGCTCTTTATTCTCAGGATGTACAATTAAAGTTTCCATATATCACAATTTTCTCTTACAAATTTACAGAAATATTTTTATTCACTACTCACCATTGACCATTGTCCATCGACCATTGCCCATCAACCATTGTCCATCAACCATTGTCCATTGACGATAGACCATTGACTATTAACTATCGACTCCCTACTCATGGACTAACTCCTAACCAACTAAGCCCTAACAAACTAATGAACTCATCCCCAATCCCTAAATCAAAACTCATTCAATCAAAAAATATCGCCATCCACTAATAAACCAATGACTAATGAACTAACTCCTAATGAACCAATGACTAATAAACTAATCCCCAATCCCTAAATCAAAATTCACTCCATCAAAAATAATCGAAAGACTTCGACTCCCACTTCGACTCCGCTCAGTGTGACAATTCTTAAAAAGACTATTTACTACCAACGCACAAGTTTCGAGGCTCTCAACTTGACCCTGATGTTGTAATTTTCCCTGCATTTTTAACTATTTATTTCTCCCTAGTTTTTCAGGATTTTGTCTGCAGTCAAAAATATCACTAATCTCAATTCGATTTTTAACGGAGTTTATCCAATAAATAATTTTATAATTTTTATAGAGTAGATATCTGAAATCTTGTGGGCGGTCTGTTAAAAGTTCTTCTTCCTGACCAAGAAGCGGATGTTTTTTAAGCTTTACCGTTTCCTGTACAATGTTGGTAGTTAACGTCTCCGCAAACTCTTGGTTTGCATTTTCTTTATAATATTCGAAAATCTTTTTAAGTTCTTTTTTAGCAAAATTAGTCCAGTAAACTTCTTTTACCATTTCTGTATTTCAGAAATTAAATTTTCTGCCTTAATGACGCTATCATTTTCAGAATCTGTCATTGATGTGTTAATCCTCTTATTCAATTTTGTTAAGGACATTGGAGCAGCTTTTTTTTCTCCTTTTAAAAGGTTTTCCAAACTGGAAATCAATTCTTCATTTTGAAGAGATAGAAACTCTTTTACAAATTCAATTTTTCTAGTTTGCAAATCCATAATGAAAATTTTGAGATCAATATTGCTATAACAAATATAATGAATTGTTTGTATACGTTAATATTTGATTTTACTGTACCAGTTTGTTGGTTTTCCTGCCTGAGGATTTTTTGCGATTATTAATGTACGCTTTTTGATGAGCTTAATTAACCTTATCTGATATATTAGAGAAAGCCTTGAATTCTAGTTCGCTAATGATGATGGAAATGTAAACTTCGGTACTTTTAGAAGTAATATGATGAAGTGCTTCATTGTTTTGTAAAAGTGCGATAATTGCATTTGTAGCTAACACTATTTTTAACTCCTAACCAACCAATGAACTAATCCCCAATCCCTAAATCAAAACTCACTCCATCAAAAATATCCCATCCACTAATAAACCAATGACTAATGAACTAACTCCTAATGAACCAATGACTAATGAACTAATCCCCAATCCCTAAATCAAAACTCACTCATTCAAAAATAACCCCATCCACTAACCACCTAACAAACTAACCACCTAACAAACTAACCACCTAACAAACTAATCACCTAACCAACCAACCCCTCAACCTCTCTCGCAAACCTTTCATATCCAAACTTATCCAAACAAGCTTTCTGAAGAGCTTTTTGCTCTGGTATGGATAATTTATGTTGGGACAAACTTTTTAAGGCTTCTTGAATGGCTTTTACATCTCGAGGATGCACCAAGATACCGGCATTAGGGTTTTGTACAGCATCAATAGAACCATCTTGGTTTCCTGCTAATACCCTTAAGCCACAAGCTTGCGCTTCAATAAACACCAGTCCGAAGCCTTCCTTTTCGCTGGGTAAAACAAAAGCATCCGCAGCCTGGTAATAGTTGGCAATAGCTGCATCGGCAATAAAACCTGTAAGTATAATTTGTTCTGGTATGTTTAAGCTAATAGCTAGACTTTGTATACGTTGGTATTCGGCATCATCATATTTACCACCTATGATGTAATAGGCAATCAAGCCTTCCGACTTTAATGCCGCAATAGCTTGGATAACCAGATCATAATTTTTCTGTTGCTCGCTATGCTTTAAACGAGTTAGCGCAAAAAATAAAGGAGCTTCATCTGGGATTTGGTGAGTATGCCGGATGCTAGGATGATGTTGAGCTGTAATTTCCGGAATGGTAAAATAGGGGTCAAGTGCATTCGCAAGCACTTTAATTTTTTCAGGAGCTACAGCATGCCTTTTTATCACTTCGCTTTTGGTAAAAGCACTTACCGCAATAATTTTATCTGCAACATTTAACAACCTCCTTTTAAACCAGTTTAAAGGTCGCCATACCTCAATACCATGCGTCCAAAGAATCACCCGGCACTTTGGTTTTAACAATTTAAACAGGCAAGCGATAGGCGCCAGGTTAATATGACTTAAAACCAAAGTATCATATTTGAATGCCTGGAGCATAGTGAAAAAAGCGCCAGCTTTGGGCGATGCGCCATAAGCTTTAAAGAGGGAAGTATCCAGATAGCGCTCATCACCAGAAGTATCGTATAAAGAAATCATCTTAAAAGCGCATTGTTTTTGCTGATGTAGACCATAGAGGGTAAAAGCAATGCCTCTACATACTTTTTCAATGCCACCAGTTAAACTAAACGTACGAAGAGTGAGGAAAAGAATTTTTTGAGGTCTCTGAATCAATACTTTAGGTTAGTATAATTTTTTTTATAGTCCCCAAAACAAAAGAGAAGATAACTGTATTTATATATGGAAACCTTATGATTAACCACAGCTTCGCTTCCTCAGTCCCATTTGTTAAAGGGCTAAGTGCTTCCGATTGTAAAATTATCATTATTTATGAAAGCCAAAGCAGGTTTTTTTAAATTTTTGATTTATTCAAACAGCTTAGTTGTTAAACCATTTGATTCCCTATTATGTACCCGTTTTCATGACCAATCATCCAGCTATTTTTATATTTTATTACTGATCACCCAAGCAGCTCGCTGACAATGGCTCATCTACCTCTTTGTGTTTAAGGTTATAGGCAAGCGATTAAACCACTCTTTTTTTACTCATTTCAAAGTATATCCAAAAACGCAGCTAACAGGGTACTAACAGGGTCATAACAGGGTACAAACTATGTATTAAACCCTATAAAGAACCTGTAACATACGCGTAATAACATATTAAATATCGAATAAGAAAAGGAATTACTATAGTTTAGTGTTTATTTTCAGTCCAAGCGAGTCGTTGATGGAGTTTACAAATCCCCCCTTTCCCTTCCGTCCTGTTGAGGTCTAATATATTTCATATAAATCAATATGAAATGACGTGTTTAAGTAGTTCGATAGTCCTGCCCAAGCATTAACGACCGTTTACGCCCAATTCCGCCTTGGCGGTTGCGGCTTCTACAGGATTAGCCTTAGTAGAACCTTTAGAAGCAAGCGGCGCAGCGGAGAGTTTTTGGGTACTTTTTGCGGGAAAAAGTACCTTGACATGGCCGGTCAAGAGGCCGGAAAGCCAGCAGGTGAATGCCTGATTTTTAAACATTTATAAATAGCGTCAATGGTAACAAAGTGAAACATCTCACGATAAAAGTCTACAGCTTACAAGTGGCTCACCTTTCTTGTGTGTTGCTTCCTATCGTCAGCATGACTAGTAGGTGAGGATCATGCAACTTTTCCCTTCCGTCTTGTTGAACAAAGTGAAACATCTCACGATAAAAGTCTACAGCTTGCAAGTGGCTCACCTTTCTTGTGTGTTGCTTCCTCTCGTCAGCATGACTGGTTGGTGAGAGTAACGCAACCTTTCCCTTCCGTCTTGTTGAACAAAGTGAAACATCTCACCATAAAAGTCTACAGCTTACAAGTGGCTCACCTTGCTTTTGGGTTGCTTCCTCTCGTCAGCATGACTAGTAGGTGAGGATCATACAACTTTTCCCTTCCGTCTTGTTGAACAAAGTGAAACATCTCACCATAAAAGTCTACAGCTTACAAGTGGCTCACTTTTCTTGTGTGTTGCTTCCTATCGTCAGCATGACTGGTTGGTGAGCATCATAAAACAAAGTGAAACAACTCACTAAAAAAGTCTATAGTTTACAAGTAACCACCCAGCTCGGTGTCCTCTGCGTCCTTAGCGGTTAAAACATTAAAACCAAACCGTTAAGTTAATACCCAACAAACTAACCACCTAACTCCCGATAGCTCGGGACTAACCACCTAACCACCTAACAAACTAACCAACAAACTACCCCCCTAACACATACATCACACATAGATCACACATATCAATCCGAAGGAGCTCCGAAGGGAGAAAACACCAAAAGCCACACTTTTCACCATTTTCACCCCATTTCAGTAACAAGAGCAGGAGCAGTATCAGGAGCTGATAGGTTCTATTATGTTCTATAAAGGTTGCATAAGGTTCTATTTGGTTCTTTTGAAAGGACAGCTATAGGATATTAATAATCAGCGTTTTAGGTTTGTCATGTCCAAAGCGTTATACCGGTAGCAGCATAAAGACAGGTTTACTTATTTCACTTAAAATTTTAACAACATGGCAAAGTCAAGAAACAACGTCATCATATTTAGTTTATCAGGATTAATAGGGGATCTATTAATCTCTAAACAAAAAGAATGGGAAAAAACTATCAGATTGTCTAATGGTCCAAATAGCAATATAATTTGTATCCTAAAAAACCACCATCACCACCCAGCTCCGTGTCCTCTGCGTCAAAACATAACGAACACAGCGAAGCCATCACCATTTTTTTGTCATAGCGAACGTAGTGAAGCTATCTCTTTATACAAGGCTATCCCTTCATACAAGTTATAAGAGACTGCCACGTACCTCGCAGTGACAAACTGGGCGAAGACAATGAAGCTATCTCTTCATACAGGTTATAAAAGAGATGCTTCGTTCTTCGCATGACAAGCGTATCGAACGGAGTGAGTTAATTTCACCACCCAACTCAGTGCACTTTATGTTTTGTGGTTAAAACCCTAAAATCTCAGAAGTTAAAAAAGCGATGCAATCGCCACACCAGGTTAAGACCTCGTTGCAAACGAGCTCAAGAGGAAACTTCCTAAATGTCCGCTTTTTAGATTCTTTCTACTTTCTACTCCGTACTTTTCTACTCCCAGAAAGGAGCAAACGTTGATAAAAAAATAGACTATTCCGAAGTACATGAGCAATCCCCAAGAGCCGGAAAAAAATCAAAAACAGGAGCAGCAACAAAAAAGTTAGCACAACCAAGCCTATAGCGCATGCGGTTTTGCGTCCGAGTTTGCAGAAACTATTATAATGCAATACCTAGCAAAAATAAGCGCTCCCTGTTTTTGAGTGTGGGTAAGGGATGTGCGGCAAAGGCTCCTGCGGGATTGATCAAGGGTTTTGATTACTTTTGCCCTCACAAAAGTAATGGGCCCCGCCGGCTCATGAGGCGGTTAATTGTTATTATTAAGATATTATAAACTAAAGTACAATTCCGCTTTGGTTAAAACCATGAAACCTCAGAGGTTAAAACATAACGAACACAGCGAAGCCATCACCATTATTTTGTCATAGCGAACGTAGTGAAGCTATCTCTTTATACAAGGCTATCCCCTTCATACAAGTTATAAGAGACTGCCACGTACCTCGCAGTGACAAACTGGGCGAAGACAATGAAGCTATCCCTTCATACAAGGCTATCCTATAAGTATTATAAGAGACTGCCACGTTCCTCGCAGTGACAAACTGGGCGAGTGAAGCGATCTCTTCATGCAGGGCTATCCTCCCTCTATGCAAGTCATAACAGAGAAGCCACATACCTCGCTTGACAAACTAGAGCGTTTAAACAAAAAAAAGTCTACAGCTTGCAAGTAACCACCCAGCTCAGTGCTCTCTGTGCCCTCAGTGGTTAAAACATAGCGAGCAAAGCGAAGCTATCCCATCACGCAAGGCTATCCCTTCATACAAGTTATAAAAGAGAAGCCACGTTCCTCGCTTGACAAGCGTATCGAAAGGAGTGAGGCAATTTCACCACCCAGCTCAGTACACTTTTGCGTCCTCCTGTGGTTAAAACCCTAAAATCTCAGAGGTTAAAAAAGCGATGTAATCGCCACACCAAGTTAAGACCTCGTTGCAAACGAGCTCAAGAGTAAAGTCAACTTTCCACTTTTCCACCTCACCCTTTCCACCTTTCATTTTTCCACCTCTTCCACCATTTCTGCGGTCTATCATCCGTATAATAGCCTGCGCCATCATAAGAGCCATCATTATAGTAATAACCATAATAGTTATCACTATACTTAGTACTATAATAATTAGAATATAAAGCTTCTGTACGGTAATCGTTTAAGATGATGAAAGTATTATCCAACTGATATTCTGTAGCGATACGGTTAGGAATAGTAGCAGCAGAAGGTTTAGATTTACCAGTTCTAATCACAAACAAATTAATATCACTCACCCGGATGAGGGGTAGGGCATCCGAAACCAAACCAATAGGAGCCGTATCAAACAAGATATAATCATACGCTTGTTTCAATTGCGTTAAGAGCTCAGTTAAGCGAGGACTATACATCAGCTCTGCAGGATTTGGAGGTACCTGGCCAGCAATAATGAAATCCAGATTTTCCTGACCGCTAGCATGAATAATATCTTTTAGCTCATGCTGACTAGCCAAATAAGTACTCAAACCCGCTTGTTGCTTCAATCCAAAAGTTTTATGAATTTTAGAACGCCTCAAATCAGCAGCAATAAAAATCACTTTCTTATCTATCAAAGCTAAAGAACTAGCTAGGTTTAAGCTCACAAAAGATTTACCTTCACCAGCCACTTCAGACGTTACACATATCACTTTCGACTGTTTATCACCAGCTACAAAGCTCAGGTTGGTTCTAACAGAGCGCACCGACTCTGCAAAGAGCGATTTAGGTTGAGCTAAGGTGAGCAATTGCTTGCTATCCGTATCCAATTTTTGTGGATAATTCCGAATCAAACCAATGATAGGAGTAGTGGTTAAGCTCTCGATGGTTTCCTTATCATAAATATAAGGATTCAATAGGCGAGCTAAAAAAATCAATCCAATACCGCTACCAATACCTATAATCCAGGCGAAACGCCATATCGCTGTTGGCACAGGTGATATGGGGTATAGATTAGGTCGGGCAGGGTCAATAGACTTGGCATCAGGCAGGATAGAAGCCTTAGAAATTTGAGCCTCTAATTTCTTTTCAGAAAGATAACTAAAAATCTTCTCATTGATGTTATAATCACGTTGCAAGCCAAATAATTGGCGTTCTTGCGTAGGGAGGTTTTGTAAGCTATTGTAAGCTTCTTTTAGTTTATCCTGATTGAATTTTTTAGTCAACTTTATCCTATTGATAGTAGCCTGTATATTATCAGCAGCAGCTTCACGTAAGATGTTCAATTTGGCATCCAATTCCTCCATAGGTTTTGCGTTATTTTTGAAGGTATTGGATAAGGCTATACGTTCCTGAATAAGGCTATTCCATTGCCCAATTAAATTGCTGAGTAAAGGGTCTAAAGAGCCGTCCAGATTAAAGTTCAGATTGTTCCTTTGGAATTGCTTTTGTAACTGGTTTAACTGTAACAGTTGTAGTTCAATACCCCGATTTTCTGCTTCAAAACGCGTAACCTCACTCAAAACTTGGGAGGCTTCTGCACTTAATTCTAAAAAATTATTACTTTGTTTAAATTCTTTTAAGCGCTCTCCAGAATTGGTTACAGCTGTAGTGAGATTAGCCAATTGCTGATCGATAAAATCTATAATTTGTTTAGCAGATTGTGTCTTATCATTCAAATCATTCTCTATATACACTTTAATGATGGCATTCAAAGCATCTGCTGCGAAATAGGGGTTACTATCACTTTTACTTAAGACAGCTATGGAAGAGAATCTAGCAGCTTCACCAATATTTAGGCCAGCTCCCATACGACCATAAAAATCGCTCTTCTGGTTGAATTTAAAAAGGTATTGTGAGCCACTAGCAAGGTTCAATTTTTTTTTGATATAAAAGCTAATTCCTGGAAGCTGAATAATATCATTATAGTTTTTTTGAATTTCTTTTTCTCTTCCCTGATATTTATAAGTTATTAAAAAGCCTTTAGGATTAGGATTAAGACGGATAACTGATTGATGAAAATTAGAACTATCTTTTTTAAGGACATAAACTAAAAAAGGCTTTTGAGGGTATAAATCAGTAGTCCTTATTCGTCCATCTATAAAATAGCTCACTTCCCAATCAAGATAATTTACAGCTTTTTGTAGTGTACGATGGCTCTTCAAAGTCCAAGTTTCTGAAAGTATTTTGTTTGTAAAACTTCTAGTTGATGAGGATAGGGTTACGGAGCTACTTAAATTGGCTTGTTTTTCTTCAAACTTAAGAAAGGTAGAAGTACTATATGTTTTAGGTGTATACCAAAGATATATATAAGCACACAACAAGGAAATTACAATTGTAAATAAAATCCAATACCATCGACTGATTATGATAATGAAAATTTTTCTATAATCAATTTCTTGATTTATACTATCTTTTTTTTTGTTTTGCATACTACCTATTTAGCCTGTCTACGATAATGTAAGCACTTAACAAACTCATTCCTATTCCTATTAAAGTTCTAGTAGAAGTAAGATTATCAATTACTCTAATACCATTTCTGCTTTCAGCGTATATAATATCGTTATTTTGAAGATACATATGATTATCAGATAAACTTCTAATATCTTCTAAATTAATGAGAATCACAGTTGGATTAGATAGATTACCTCTTATAATTTTTATTTTTCTAGAATTAGCTCTTTGATTAAGACCACCATTAGCACCTATTGCCTCTATAAGATGTGTCTTTTCATTGTTAAGAGATATATTACCTTGTCTAGAAAATTCCCCAAGGAAAGTAACTTTTAAATTGGTTAAATTAACTTTTATAAGGGGCTCTTTTAAAAGTTTCTTTGAATACTCTTTATTTAAGTATTTTTCTGTTTCTATTATACTCATTCCTGCTAAAGAAACCTTACCTAAATAAGGTAGCGTAACACAGGTGTCAGATTCTACTATGTAATCTAAATCTTGTCCAGTAGTCCTTGTTTGATTTTCTAAATACCCTAGTACTGCTGTCTCATTTTGAATATTTCTTAAGTTTAATCTATCACCAGGTGAGATTAAATATACCTTCTCAGAAATTGAGTCTTTATTTAGTACTAAAGTTGGTGTTTTAAAATTATTTATTTTATGAGGGAGTTTAAACAAGATATTTTTGTTTGAACTACAAGAAGAAAATAAAAAGATTACAATAATGTAAAAATATTTATATTTAAAATTAATCATTCATTTTTTGAATTTATCTTCAATAGTAGTAAAAACTTTTGTTTTTAAAAAGTATGTTTTGAACTATAATTTGATTAGTTTTGTTTTAATAATACGATATTACCCTAACTTCCTTGATAATTAGGAGATTATTATGAGCAACTTTAAATGTCTAAAGTCATTTGTTTTAATACTGTTTAACGTATTGTTAAGTTCTTATATTTTTGCGTCCTCAAATACTGATTTTTTTAGAACTAGACAAAGTGGTTCATGGAATAATGTAAATAGTTGGGAAAGCTCAATTGATAATGTAATTTGGCAAACGGCAGATTTAATACCAACTTCTTCTTCAAGAGGAATCACAATTAGAGAGAACCACACAATTACAACTGATGTCAATTTGACAATAGATGATGTATTTGTTTTAAGTGGTGGGCAATTAAATGTTAATTCCAATGTGATTATAGCTAATGGTTCAGCAGCTAATGATTTCACTGTTTCTGGTATAGTTGAAAATTCTGGTTCAATTTCTCCCACCGGTCGTTTGGTCTTTAATAGTGGAGGTGTTTACAAACATACGCACACCACAATAGGAGGTTCTATCCCATTTGCAACTTGGAATAATGGTTCGGAGTGTCAAATTATAGGTTTTACTACTAATTCTTCTCATATTTTGTTATCAGGTTCTAATAATAATTTTTATGATTTTACATGGAATTGTCCGAACCAACAAATAAATTCAGCACCCACGCTTTCTCATTCAATTAACGTAAGAAATAATTTCTCTGTAATAAGTACAGGATTAGGTGTTTTTAGAATGATTGTAAGTAGTGCTAATGTAATAACTAGAACAAAAAATTACATACAATCAGGTGGTATTATGAGCATAATGACCACTAATGAAGTTGTCAAGTTAAGTCAGCTTTATGTATCCGGTAATTTTATTATGACAGGTGGAGTACTTAGTAAAGGTAGTGGGAGTGGAGGTAGAGGGAAATTAATTTTTACAGGACCTGGAGAACAATTATATCAAAATTCAGGAGGATTATTAGAGGGTAATATAGAAGTTGAGGTTAACTCTGGTGCAATATTAAATTTTTCTAATAATATATTGCCAACTTATAGTGGAAGCTTTTTTGCAGCAAGTGGTTCAACTCTTATAACTTCAAATCCGCAAGGTTTTGCAGCATCAGGAGCTATTGGCTCTATTCAGAATAGTGGAGTGAGGATCTTTAGTGATGGTACTAATTATGTTTACAACGGAAACGTTTTACAACAGACAGGTACAGGATTACCTAGTATTGTTAACAATTTAACCATAAATAACCCAGCTGGTGTAGAGCTTAGATCAGGTAGTTTAACAGTTACAAATATTTTAAATTTACAAACAGGCTTTTTTGATTTGGGTACTAATCCTTTAATTAGTAACGGAACTTTTGGTAGTACAGGAAACGGAACTTTATTAACCCAAAATACTAGTGCAACACCTTTATCCGCTAATAAAACTTGGAGTGGCACAGTTCAATATAATTCTCTCGATAGTCAATCAATAGTTGGCGGTAATTATAATAATTTGAACAGTAGCGGGGGAGTTAGAATTTTACCTTCTATTCTTAATATTGCCGGCGTTTTTACCCCAGGAATAACTTCTAATTATAATACAGATAATACGACGATTGTTTTCAATGGAGCAGGTGCTCAATTAATTCCTGAGTTTAATTACTTTAACCTAACCGCCAGTACCGGAGGAACTAAAACAGTTTCAGGTGCATCTAGTGTAAGCAATACCTTAACCGTAAATTCTCCTGCTGTGCTTAATGCCAATGGTAATTTAACTTTATTGGCTACAGCAACCAATAATGCAAATCTAGTAGCATTAAGCGGAAGTGCTGATGTAACAGGTAATGTAAATGTTCAGGTTTATTTATATGGCGTTCCTAGTGGGCGCATAAGAGGAACCAAAACCATGTCTTCTCCTATTAATGATAATCTTATTGCTGGAGCTAAAACTTTCGCTCAACTTAAAAACTATATACCTATAACGGGTCCGGGTAATACTGCCAATGGTTTTGATTTAGGAGGTACAGGAGATTTAAATGCAGTTACCCTCAATTTTTATAATGAGCCTGCTGCACCAACAGTTTCTGCATTTACCCCCGTTCCAGCATTAGCTACGGCTTTAAGTCCGGGTACTGGCTTTTTAACCTTCTTTAGAGGTAATAGAAACAATATGTATACTTCTCCGGGTAAACTAAATGCACCTTTTCTACCAGCAGAGGATGTGCTTTTAACCTTTACCGGTCCTGTCAATAAAGGAAATATCGATGTTCCCGTTGGGTTTACCAATTTTGGACATAGCACAGATGGTTATTATATAGCAGGTAATCCATACCCGGCAACCATTGATTGGCATGAACTAAGAAATGCTTCTTCAAATTTGAGTAGTACAATCCTCATCATTACTGGTGGTAAACCCAATGCTACCTATAATGCGGTAGGTAATGTTTCCGTAAATGGAGGTTCAAGATACATACAGCCAGGTCAAGGTTTTTATGTACAGGCATTAAGTGGAGGGGGGACCTTAAGGTTTAGAGAAAATCAAAAGAACACCGTAGAGGCACCTGCCAGATTACTGGCTAAGCCAGATGATGTTATTTACACAGATTTTGCTAAAGTTAAATCCTCCGGAAATGCGCAGTCTCCTGCTAAACAATTGAGATTGAGTTTGTTTAATTCAGA
This sequence comes from Pedobacter glucosidilyticus DSM 23534, assembly GCF_000425145.1. Classification (GTDB taxonomy): domain Bacteria; phylum Bacteroidota; class Bacteroidia; order Sphingobacteriales; family Sphingobacteriaceae; genus Pseudopedobacter; species Pseudopedobacter glucosidilyticus. Next base: position 59,582 of record NZ_AULF01000017.1, on the reverse strand, counting down.
ATTTTCTGAGGAAGCATTATTGGTTTTTGATGATGCTTTTACCAAGTATGTAGATGATTACGACTCCAAATACTTAGAAGGATACAATATTAATTTAGCTACTATTTCTCCTCGTCAAGAGCTTTTAGCCATCAACTCCACAGCTCCTCTCGATACCGTAAATCTATGGGTAAATGCTGATGAAAATAGTCAAATGACTTTAAAATTCGGGAATCTGGATGCCTTTGCAAAACAGCAAATACTATTGTGGGATAAACTTTTAAATAAGAAAATTCAAGTAAGTAGTGGTGATGCTTATACTTTTGCGATAGACAAATCAAACCCTGCAAGTTATGGTGCTGATCGATTTTCTGTATTGTTTAAAGAGATTGGAATTACGCCTGCAACTAACGCATCCCTAAAAATTTTCCCTAATCCTGTGAAAGAGGAATTAACAATAGACTTAGGTTTACATCCAGCTGTAGAAATTTCTATAGTAGATATGAGTGGAAGAATCTTAAAAATGAATACTTTTGCAGAAAACCAGGAAATAAAAATTAACGTATCTGATTTAAATCAAGCTATTTATATGCTTCAAGTCAGAAACAGAGATACAAAAGAAATTATTTCTCATGCTAAGTTTGTAAAGAACTAATACTTATGATCAAAAAGGCTTTTCAAATTGTTTTATGGATATCTTTATCTGCTTTGCCTTTATGGTCTTTGGCACAGGAAGATCCCTGTAACGACCCCTTCAACCCCAATCCGGATGATCCGGCATGTGACCCTGATATTTATGTCCCTATAGACGGCGGCGTGTCAGCCTTACTTGTTGGAGGTATTCTTTTAGGAGCAAGAGCATATCGCAACAGAAAAACCAAAGAAGAAGAATCCTCACCCATTTAAGATGAGTTGTCATAGCAAACACCGTGTTTTGTCACAACGAACACCATATTTTGTCATAGCGATGAGGAACGAAGAAGCTATCCCTTCATACAGGCTATCCTATAAGTATTATAAGAGAAGCCACATACCTCGCTTGACAAACTAGAGCGTTAAAAAAACTCTACAACTTATAAGTAACCACCCAGCTCAGTGCTCTCAGTGCCCTCAGTGGTTAAAACATAGCGAGCAAAGCGAAGCTATCCCGATTGCTTTGTCCTAGCGAACACAGTGAAGCTATCCCTTCATGCATGTTATAACAGAGACTGCCACGTACCTCGCTTGACAAACTGGGCAAGCAAAGCTATCTCTCCATGCAATGCTATTCCCTTCATACAGATTATAAAGAGAAGCCACGTACCTCGCTTGACAAACTAGAGCGTTAAAAAAAAAGTCTACAACTTATAAGTAACCACCCAGCTCAGTGCTCTCAGTGCCCTCAGTGGTTAAAACATAGCGAGCAAAGCGAAGCTATCCCCGATTGCTTTGTTCATAGCAAACACAGCGAAGCTATCTCACCACACAGGTTATAGCTGTTGCATTCGTGTAAATAATGAGCAAAATCTAAATCATATATTGATTATTGAAATTAAAATCCCTTGCTTTGGACTTTAATTATTAAAACCCTATGCTCATCAGTATCATTACGTCAACATACAATTCGGCCGCCTATATTCAGGATGCATTAGACGCTTTCTTGCTGCAATCCTATCCAGTAAAAGAATTGTTAGTCATAGACGGTGCTTCTACAGATGATACTTGTGAAAAGGTAAAAGCAAGGATGGAGGGGCAAGTCTTTCAGTTAATTTCTGAACCTGATAAAGGAATTTACGACGCACTCAATAAGGGGATCCAAATGGCAAAAGGAGATATCATTGGTATTTTGCATTCCGACGATATTTTTGCTCATCCACATGTTTTGGAAAAAGTGGCCTTAGCATTTGAAAAAGACCCTTTCTTGATGGCTGTCTACGGAGACTTACAATATGTAAAAAGAGAAAATACCCGCAAGATCATCAGAAACTGGGTGTCTGGAGAAATGACTTTAGAAAAATTGAATTGGGGTTGGATGCCTCCTCATCCAACTTTATTCATCAGAAAAGACTGCTTTCTGAAGTTTGGAAACTACCAACTGAACTATCAATCGGCAGCAGATTATGATTTAATATTAAGGTTCTTGTATCGTTACCAGATTAAGACAGCCTATATACCAGAAGTATTAGTGAAAATGCGGGTAGGAGGTACCAGTAATGTTAATTTAAAAAATAGATGGAGAGCCAACAAAGAAGACCGACTAGCCATGCAAACAAACGGAATTGCATTTCCACTTCTAGCCTCCTTATGGAAACCCTTAAGAAAATTAAAGCAGTTTTTTTAGGTGGTTTTTTTAGTTAGTTAGTTAGGTGGTTAGATTGTTAGTTGGTTAGATTAAAATGTCGGTTAAGAAGGTTGTTTTATCCTCATGACAAGCAAAATGAAGCAATCTCTTCCTACAGGTTTAACCATTGCTCTATCATAGCGAACACAGCGAAACAATCACCATCGTTTTCATCGCGAACGCAGTGAAGCTATCTCTTCATACAAAGCTATTCCCTTCATACAGATTATAAAGAGAAGCCACGTACCTCGCTTGACAAACTAGAGCGTTTAAACAAAAAAACTCTACAACTTGTAAGTAACCACACAGCTTAGTGCTCTCTGTGCCCTCAGTGGTTAAAACATAGCGAGCAAAGCGAAGCTATCCCGATTGCTTTGTTATAGCGAACGCAGTGAAGCTATCCTTCATACAGGTTACACCCTCACTTTTCATAGCGAACACAGCGAAACAATCACCATCGTTTTCTCATAGCGAACGTAGTGAAGCTATCTCTTCATACAAAGCTATTCCCTTCATACCGGTTATAAAGAGAAGCCACGTACCTCGCTTGACAAACTAGAGCGTTTAAACAAAAAAACTCTATAACTTATAAGTAACCACCCAGCTCAGTGCTCTCTGTGCCCTCAGTGGTTAAAACATAGCGAAGACAGCGAAGCTATCCCGATTGCTTTGTTATAGCGAGCGCAATGAAGCTATCCTTCATACAAGTTATAACAGAGACTGCCACGTACCTCGCAGTGACAAACTAGAAGGTGACAAACTAGATAAACATAACGAAGCTATCTCATGTTTATATTGATTGAAGATTGATTTTTGAATTTTTGATTGATTAAGCTTTAAGCTTTCCACCTTTAGAGCTTTCAGCTCATACAGGCTATCCCTTCATACAGGTTACACCCTCACTTTTCATAGCGAACACACCGAAATAATCTCTATATGAAGATTAGGATAAGAAGCATGATTCTTCGCTTAATAAAGTAAAGTCAGCGTATTCACTTATAAAAGCTTACAGCTTTCAAGTAACCACCTAGCTTCCTATCGTCAGCATGACTTGTAGGTATGTATAATGCAACCTTTCTCATAAAATACCCGATATTTTGTTTCTTTGTACCCTGTAATCATGCCAAACGGCAAAGCATACCAAAAACAATAATGAATAGACTATACAATTTAGACTACTTAAGAGGCTTAGCAGCTTTTGGAATCATGATTTACCATTATCTAATCTGGACAGTAGATGAATTTTCGGCTGATACTTTTATGGGCAGATTTGGTATTTACGGAGTCTCTATTTTCTATGTGCTCAGCGGACTTACACTTTACCATGTCTATGGTAATAGAATGAATCCTTCAAAACAAGAGGTCATCTTATTTTTCAAAAAAAGGATTTTTAGAATATTCCCATTGCTTTGGTTGGTAACCATTGTTGCCATCATCTTATTTAAAAAATCGCCAAACCTTTACGATCTTTTGCTAAACCTTACCGGGCTATTTGGATTTATCAAATGGGACAAATATTTTTCGCCAGGTGTATGGTCTATCGGTAACGAATTAGTCTTCTATGTTTTCTTCCCTTTTTTTATACTTTTCATCAAAAAGTTTAAACCATTCATGTTAGCATTAACAATTTTCCTCTTAGGGTGCTATCTCTATTTCGCATTTGTCAAACTTAATCCCCAACTAACACTCAGCCAACAATGGAAAAACTATTTAAACCCTCTCAATCAGGTTTTTCTATTCCTTGGTGGCTTCTTAATTGGCTTCTTCTTTCACCAAACAAAAATTAAGAACACCATTATTTTTGCTTTAACCATCTTAGCATTTACGGCATTTACCTTTTATCCTGCCTCGGGAAACACCATCAACCTGGTAACAGGAACAAACCGACTTGTTTTTACCTTTTTTTGTTTTTTAATCTGTTTCTGTTTTTACAAACTAACGTTCAAGTTTCCTACTTTTATACACCAACCACTTACCATATTAGGCGAAACCAGCTACTCCGTTTATCTCTTGCACCCAATCGTTTGGATACTAACAGGCTACGCTAACGGAGTTTTTAGTAAATACAACTTCCATGCGCCAGCAAGACTAATGTTGTCAGTTTTCCTCACCCTTATCATCAGCTACTATGTTTATCAATACTTTGAAAAGTATTTCATCAAACTCGGACAAACAAATAAGAGCAATCCCGCAGAGCTGCCATTGTATAAATCCTAATTCCCCAATATAGCGCAACGTAGCCTTAAGCCTATGTAATGGTTTCTTGTGCTTCCTTTACATCTCTTTCCACTACATTTGTATTATTAAGGCACAAGAAGCTTTTGTTCGCTTGGTTTACCCCTTCATTACATCATTAGATGCTCTTTTTGAAATAATAAACTTATAATCTTAAATGATTGGAAAAAGAGCTTTTGCTAATATTTTATTATTTATTGGGCCTAAGCATTATAGAAGCTTATAACTCCATTTTGAAATCAATATTCATATCACCGTCCTTTCTTAAGGTTCAAATCAATAATTAAAGTATTTAAAATTGAAGCCCCCTTATCACCCAACACAATTATCCTAAACTCTACCCATCTTTTAACCCCAATTTTTCTTCCAGTAATAAATGATACTTTTCAGAAAGCAATTGGTACTTCTCATTTAACTGATGATACTTATTCAACCATCGGTCTTTTTCTACTTCCAATTCCTCATAACTCATTTTTTTAGCTCCATAAGCAATATGCTTGTCTTTAAAAGTAAAATCAATCATATCCGGAAATTCATCAGAAAAATCATGCTCCAGCACTTTACCATACCTCGCTAATGTCTCATAAGGTAAATCAGCCTTTTTAATATGTAAATAAAATGTAGGGTATTTGTAACCTGCTTTTTCAGCAATTTCTTTAATGGCGAATTAGTTTTCCTTTTCTCCTTTCTCCTTTCTCCTTTTTCCTTCCTCCTTTCTCCTTCCTCTTTTTCTCCTTCCTCTTTTCTCCTTTTGCTACTACTAATAATCTGAATTTTTAGGCTGGATATGCGCTATAGGATAAGGGATATTTAATAGTTATACAACAGCTTTTAATCCACGTTTTTATAGAACTATCGTAATAAATTATTAACTTTATTTTTTAAAATTTGCCATTATGAATGTGAATCTAAATATTTTGAATCAGAAGTTGGAATTGATTCAATGGTTATCTACAATTGAAGATTCTTCAATTATTGAGAAAATAATGGATTTAAAAAAAAAGGAAAGCAAAGATTGGTGGAATTCTATTTCCGAAAGTGAAAAAGAATCTATTGAACTTGGTTTGAAAGATGCAGAATCAGGAAAACTAAATCCTCATTCAAAAGCTAGAGAATTATATGAAAAATGGTTATAAAATTCTCTGGACTGACAATGCGCTAAAAGAATTACAAAAAACTGTTGAATATTTACAGGAACATTGGACCGAAAAAGAGCTAAGAAATTTAGCTACTAACCTTGAGAATACTTTAAATCTAATTTCTAATAATCCATATCTTTTCCAAGCATCAGAAATTAAAATAGATATTCGAAGAGCTGTTATTTTGAAATTAAATACTTTGTACTATAGAGTTAATGAAAATAATGTTGAAATTCTTTCATTCTTTTCAAATAGACAAAACCCTAAGAAAAAGAAATTAAAATAAACCGTTGTATAACTGCGGTTTTCAACTATTGCTGGGCTTGCGCTTGCTGTTTTCGTCTTCGTGGAAAATAATCTGGTGTCTACAACTTTATCTTTCAAAGAAGTTTTGTAGGTTTATTTTGACCGGTGTCCGCAGCAGAAACAGATTGAAAGCCGTTGAACGTTATTTTAAGAATCCCAGCAATTGACCAACTGATTTTAATGCAAGATGAGATAGCTAAAAAGAAAGACTCTGAAATAAAAAACTACTACAACTCTAGGGAAAGAAAATTTACTTTTTTAAAACTCGAATATCGTAAGTTGAGTTATCAGATATAATTATTCTGATTGCTTATTCAGTGGCAATACTAACTCATTTTGTTATAACAGCGTATTGCACATCCTGAACTTTATAAGGTTACACCATCACTTTGTCATCCTCGAATACAGCGAAGCTATCACCATCGTTTTGTCATCGCGATGAGGAACGAAGAAGCTATCTCATCACGCAAGGCTCTCCCTTCATATAGCTTATAAAGAGAAGCCACGTATCTCGCTAGACAAACTAAACCGATTAAACAAAAAAAGTCTATAACTTTCAGGTCACCACCCAGCTTGGTGTCCTCTGCGCCCTCTGCGGTTAAAAAATGGCGAATGCAGCGAAACTATCTCTTCATGCAAGGCTCTCCCTTCATATAGCTTATAAAGAGAAGCCACGCACCTTTATTAAAGACGGTAGCACAAAGTAAATAGCTTTTTTTACAAAGTAACCTATAACTCTATCTAAAAAATCAAAGTCATAAATTAAAAGCATAATTTCAAAAACATTTGAACTTCCCCCCCTTATCACCCCAACACAATTATCTTAAACTCTACCCCTCTTTTAACCCCAATTTTTCTTCCAGCAATAAATGGTACTTTTCAGAAAGCAATTGGTACTTCTCATTTAACTGATGATACTTATTCAACCATCGGTCTTTTTCTACTTCCAATTCCTCATAACTCATTTTTTTAGCTCCATAAGCAATATGCTTGTCTTTAAAAGTAAAATCAATCATATCCGGAAATTCATCAGAAAAATCATGCTCCAGCACTTTACCATACCTCGCTAATGTCTCATAAGGTAAATCAGCCTTTTTAATATGTAAATAAAATGTAGGGTATTTGTAACCTGCTTTTTCAGCAATTTCTTTAATGGATAAACGACTAGTTTTAGCTACTTTATGAAGTACTTCGCCTCTAGAAATATTAACTTTTTTATTACTCAATTTTATAATTGTAAAGAATTACAATATAATGGATAAAAAAATCTAGTATATGTATAATAATATTTGTTAAAATATATAATATTATATATTATTGTATATTAATTTATATATACAAGGCTTATTCTTGGCAAAACGTCAAAAAAATAGTCTAGAAGATTAATAAGTTTGTTAATTTAGCGAATACTTAAAATATTAAAAGCATTCGCACTTAGAGTCTTGTTCTGGAAATCTGCTAAAATTCTAGGGAAACGAGACGATAAGTGAAAATGCTCATGCTAAAGGCGTGGGCTCACTTATTCGTTTCCAAAGGTATAGCAGAACCTCCAGAACAGTAAGTTGAGTTCCACGCCTTTAGTGTTTCCTAACTTATCAAAAGGCTCCTCAATATATTTACCATGGAGCACCAAAAACAAATTTACGCCCTCATCATTTGTGCACCGGAATAGTGTTTAAGACATCAACCGGTCTGGCCCATTGCATCCCAAGAAATAAGTTAAAAAGCTGTTAATAGCCCGGCCGGTTTTTTTGTAGCGTCTATAGGAAGTTTTTGTCAGGCTGAGAGATAGAGGTAGCTAGAGATTGGAAGTGCTATCCTTCGACTCCGCTCAGGATGACAGTTCGACTTTACTTAGGATGACAAACGACTCCGCTCAGGATGACTTTCGGTTAGACGCTCAATGTGACATACCCTTAAACCCAAACACAAAAAAATGAACGATAAACATCGTATAGGATACATACTGCCTTTTTTTAAGAGGTACAATACTATCAAACTACTTGTATTCCTGCTAGTTGTGGTATCATACAGTAAAAAAGCCAAAGCCCAGCAGGCTTTACAAATAGGAGAAGAGCTACCAGCAGCAGCCTACCAGCAAGAGCCAAGCTTACAAGGCAAAGCCTTTTTGCTATTATTCATCAACTCCACCTGTAAAAACTTTCAGCAGCAACTGAAGCTTGCAGATAGCTTGGCCCAGCAAACAGGCATCAGCATACTAGCTGTAACCAAAGAAAGCCCGGCACAAATGAATAGCCAAACACGGGAAGCTTACAGCGCAGGCAAAGGCTTACGCTGGGTAATACAAGATGGCTATTGGCATCAGCTTTTTCCGCACCGTATAGCACCACACCTGGTCTGGATCAGTCCGCAAGGCAAGGTAGCAGCCATCAGCCATAGCAGTGCCTTAAAAGAAGAGAACCTGCTGCAATTTAAGCAGCAGCAAAACATCAAGCTTCCACTAAAAGCAGATATTCTAAACTTTAACCCCAAAGAACCACTCTTGCAAGAACGCTATCCGGGGCAGGCAGCCTATTATAGTCTGGTAAAACCCTATCTGGCAGGGGCAACAAGCAGCTATGGTGTACAAAGAGATAGCCTAAAGCAAACTATACGTACCTATATCATCAACTTTCCGCTCTACCGTATTTACCTCATGGCTTTTGAAAAAGCCTTCTTTATACTTCCTAACCGCTTGTTATGGGAAGTAAAAGATAAAGCAGCTTACCTGCCCGAGCTATCTACGATGGATAAAGAAGCATGGTCTCAGCGCTATGCCTATTGCTACGAGTCGGTATTAGCCCTGCATACCCCAGACAGCATCAGGCTACAGAAAATCGTAGCAGACTTAAACCAGAGCCTAGGCTTACATACCAGAGAAGAGTACCGTAAGGTAAAAGTATGGGTACTGCAAAAAACAGGAACACTCAGCCCTGCCAAACCCCAAAAAGTATTCAACAGCTTAAATGGACAGCAAGAACTCAAAGAGCTACGCAATGCCAGCCTTACTTCGCTCACCAGCTATTACAACTTTAAACCAGATCATATCCCTGTACTGGATGAAACCGGCTATACAGGCAGGATAGACCTGCAACTCAAAGTAAAAGATATGGAAGACCTAGCGGCAGTAAATGCAGCTTTAAAGCCCTACCAATTACAGTTCAGCATACAAGAAAGGCTGGTAGAATTTATCGTCTTTACAGAAACCCATTAGCATTTTCTCATAAACTAAACCAAACATCAAAAACATGCAAAAACTTTTAACGCTTTCTCTACTACTCTTGCTCTGTAGCACTATGCCAGCAAGAGCCCAAAATAGCTATACCTTAAAAGGTATCATCACAGATAGCTTAGGCAATCCACTTGTTGGGGCAAGCATCAAAACAGATGATTTACAATTACAAAGCCAGCAAGACGGTAGCTTTACTTTTAGTACCAGCCAAACAACACTCCGTCTGGTTGTTCATTATGTAGGCTATCAGGAAAAACAGCTTCAACTACAAGCACCTTATCCGACAAGTATAAACATTCGCTTAAGCCTAGGCAGTCAAACCTTAAACATGGTTACCATCAGTACAGGTTACCAAACTTTAGCTCCCGGTAGGATGACAGGTAGTGCAGAAGCTATTTCACAAACAGAGATCCAAAGAGCCACAGGTGCAAATATCGTAGAGCGTCTGGAAGCCTTAACACCTACTTTACAATTTGATAGACGAAGCAATTCGCCCAATTTATCAGGGGTCAATAATAGGCTTAGCATTAGAGGAATCACCAGCATCAATGCAGACAGTGAACCCTTAGTAGTGGTAGACAACTTTCCTTATCCCGGTGATATTAACAATATCAACCCTAATGATATCGAGAGTGTCACGATTTTAAAAGATGCTGCTGCGGCAGCTATCTGGGGAGCCAGAGCAGGAAATGGTGTAATTGTAATTACCACCAAAAAAGGAAGGTACGAGCAGAAAACGAAAGTATCTTTTAGCCAAAACTATCAATACACCCAACAGCCAGATCTTTTTGCCCTACCGCAACTCAATACCAATTCTTATCTGGAGGCAGAAGCTTTTCTTTATAGCAGAGGTTTTTACAATGCTTTATTAAACAACAGGAGGTTACCCGCCCTTACACCCGGTATAGAGCTATTGGTAGCCAGAGCCAATGGAACTTTAAGCGAAGCGGATTATATCCAGCAGCGGACCCTACTGGCACAATACGATGTAAGAGACGATTTTAGCCGCTATGTTTACCGCCCAGCTACCAACCAGCAATACAATGTCCATATATCAGGAGGAAGTGCAGGGCAGCATTTTTTAGTAAGTGCTGGTTACGACCGTAACCAGCAGCATTTAAACACCAACAGCGGAGAGCGCTATACTTTTAAAGCAGACCAAAGCTTAAAATTATTTAAACAGCTAGAACTACAAACAGCAGTTAGCTATGTAGAGGCAAACAACCAGCGGAATGGATCGCGTAGTTTGGTAGGCTATGGTCAAATCAGACAAGGGAACTTCAACCTCTACCCTTATGCCCGTTTGGCAGATGATAAGGGACAAGCCCTTGCCATAGACAAAGATTACAGAAGCCTAACGCTGCAAAGTGTTATAGATGCCAACCCCTTTTTACTAGATTGGGCCTACAGGCCTTTGCAGGAATTAACCGAGGCAGAAAACCAGCTCAAAAGAAATAACATTACGCTGGAAAGTAGTGCCAAATGGCGTGTGTTACCCATTTTAAAAGCTTCTTTAAGGTATCAATATCAACAAGAAAAAAGCCAAGAGCTAGACTACTACAGTCAGGATAGCTATTATAGTCGTAACCTCATTAACCAGTACACACAATTAAATGGAACCATTGTACAGCGTCAAATACCACTAGGAGGTATTATAGACCAAAACCAAAGTGTATTACAAAGCCATGCCTTACGCTTTCAATTAGATGGCGATATACGCATAGCAGAAAAACATCAGCTTCAAATGATGGCTGGAGCAGAGCGAAGAGCACTAAAAACCACAGGCGAGGCCTTTAGGCAATACGGTTATGACCCAGATATTCTTACCAGTGCTTTAGTAAATTATAATACAGTATATCCATCCTTCGGGAATTTAGCATTAGCAGGAAATATACCCAATAATCAGTTTAATACAGGTTTAAAAGACCATAACACCTCCCTGTATGCGCAGCTAGGATACGATTATCAACAACGGTACCTACTTACTTTAAGCGCCAGAAAAGATGCCTCTAATTTATTTGGTGTAGCAGCAAACCAGAAAGGCACACCGCTATGGTCGGCGGGTATCGCTTGGAATATCCATGAAGAAGCTTTTTATAACTGGAAAAAGCTTCCTTTATTAAAACTACGTTTATCTTATGGCTCGGGCGGTAATGTTAACAACAGTATTTCTGCTTTAACCGTTTTACGTTACGACCCTTCTGTAAACAGCATTACCAATTTGCCTATGGCAAGTATCATCAATCCACCTAATAGTGCCTTGCAGTGGGAAAGGGTAAATACCCTCAATTTAGCTTTAGACTTTGCGAGCTTAAATAACAGATTCAGTGGAAGTATAGATGTCTACCAAAAAAGAACAAATAATTTATTGGCTTTAGAGCCTATAGATCCCACTACAGGCTTTGCCTTTAATACCATCAATAACGCCTCTACCAGAGGAAAAGGAGCAGAGCTGCTTCTTAGCAGTATCAATCTGAAAGGAAAGCTTTCTTGGCGTAGTATGCTGATGCTGGCCTACACAAAAACAGAGGTAGAGCGTTATGAAAATGATTTTGTAGCCCGTAACTATGTAAGCAGCGGAGCAAATATATTACCTCTGGAAAATTTTCCCGTATACCCACTGTTTAGCTATAAAAATGGAGGTTTAGACCCGCAAACAGGGGCGGTTAGAGGTATTTTAAACGGACAGCCCAGTACAGACTATGCCAGTATAACCGCATCTACTGCAGTAGAAGAATTGGTATTTCATGGTTCGGCAATCCCCTTATATAATGGCATATTCAGAAATACCCTAACCTATGGTCCAATGAGTTTGTCTGTAAGCTTAAGTTTTAAACTGCACTACTTCTTTAGAAGACCAACCATAGATTATAGCGGCTTGGTTATAGGTAACAGCCATCCCGATTATGATTTACGTTGGCAGCAGCCCGGGGATGAACAAAGAACAAGTGTACCCGCATTCCTGTATCCTTTAAACAGTCAGCGGGACGCCTTTTATGGAAATACCGAAACATTGATAGAAAAGGCAGACCATATCCGCCTGCAAGATTTACGCCTCAGCTATCAGCCCAAAGATAAAGGACGTAAATGGATGCCACAGCAAACAGAGCTATTTGCCTATGCTAGTAATTTAGGGATATTATGGCAGGCATCAAAAACAGGTATAGACCCAGACTATGGTAGAAATATTCCCGCCCGGGCCACATTTGCTATAGGTTTAAGAGCTAGTTACTAAGTAGAAATAATACATAATAATGAAAATGATGAACATAAAAATATTTAAACAGCGCTTTTCTGTAGCCACTGTCATGTTGCTATGGATATTAACCGCATGTCAGGATTTTTTAGAAGTAAAGCCCAATCAACAATTGGTAATCCCACAAAAGCTGAATGATTTGCAAGCCCTATTGGATGAGACCTTTATCAATACCGTTCCGGCTATAGCAGAAGGAGCAGCAGACAACTACTTTCTTACCGATGCAGATTTTAATTCCTTTCCCTTTGAGCGAGAAAGAAATATCTACCTCTGGCGAAATACAGCAGATGATGGCGATGCTGGCAACTGGCAAAGGATGTACAGTACTATTTTAGCATGTAATGTGGTATTAGAAACTTTAGAGGCTAATAATTATTCGGATAACCAAAATGTAGCATCACAGTTAAAAGGCCAAGCTTTATTTCATAGGGCAAATAATTTTTTCAATCTATTGATGATATTTGCACCCGCCTATCAGGAAGCAACAGCAGCCACAGACTTAGGTATACCGCTTAGGTTGTCAAGCGATTTTAATCAGGTAAACGGTAGAAATAGTCTTGCAGCATGCTATGATAAAATCATTACAGATTTACAGGAAGCCAGCAAACTCTTGGAACCAAGGGGAATAGTAGCCACCCGCCCAGACCGATGTAATACTTATGCACTACTATCTAGAGTAGCCTTGTATAAACAAGATTATGCGATGGTAAAAGCCTATGCCGATAGTGCTTTAGCCATCAACAATAATTTGATAGATTACAATAGCCTCAGCACAAGTTCAAATATCCCTTTTGTAAGATTAAATGCCGAGACCCTATTTTATGCAACAGGAGTTTATACTATTTTGGCCCCAAGCAGATGTAGAATATCACCAGAACTTTACCAGCAGTATGAAGCACAAGATTTACGCAAGCAGCTTTTCTTTAGAGCTAACGCCGACGGAACTTTCCAGTTTAAAGGAAACTACAGTGGGCAAAACGGTAGTAGCATGTTTACAGGTATAACCACGGCAGAAGTATTGTTAAACAGAGCAGAAGCCTTGGCAAGGCAAAATGAAACGACACTTGCTATGGCAGACTTAAATACCTTATTGCTAAAGAGATTCAGAAATGGGAGCTATACACCAATGGTGGTAAGTAATCATGCAGTAGCCTTAGAAGTGATTTTGAGAGAAAGACGAAAGGAACTCATTTTTAGAGGATTAAGGTGGTATGACTTGAAGCGTTTGAATTTGTCAGCAGCAACATCAACCACCTTAAGTAGAACAGTAGCCGGGCAAACCTATAGCTTATTACCTAATAGCAATGCTTATGTATTTCCTATACCTAGTGATGTTATAGAAAGAGGAGGATTAGAACAAAATCCTAGATAGATAAACAAAACGAGGTTATCTCAAGTTTATTTCGAGTCTTTTTAGCAAAGCGAATGATACTTATAGAGATAACCCCGTTTCAAGCATTAATTTCTCAAGCCTACATTAGCACTTGGAGTATTATTGCTAACAGCGGCATTGATTTCAGCAGCCAGAGTGCTGGTAATTTCTGGCTGGTCAAAACCATTGTCTAGTGCCCTGATTGCACAAACTTGCTGGTCGCCACCACAATCAGGAGCAGCACTACCAGAGAGGACATAATTTTCAGACTGGGTAGGGTCGCCACTACCACTATACTGAAACCAAAGCTGTTCTGTTGCTTTACCACTATTGGCTTTAAAAGCAGAGAATAAAACAGCGCCTGAGATTGCTGCTACAGCAATCATAGGAATGATGAATTTTTTCTTCATCTTTGATTTGGCTTTGCTACATCTCGAAGCCATAGAGTTTTACATGAAAGGTTTGAAAATGAATAATTTGATTTTTATGATAGATTCTTTAAGCAGTACCTGAACATAAGCTTTTATTCGACCTTGGCCTTTGCGGCAGTGCTGCTTAAGCCTAAGCAGTTCCGTTGGTAGCAAAGGGCGCAGTCGGGAGCTTTTGTTTAATTTCGCGGAAAAAATGCAAAGCATTCATGAAGGCAAAAGAAAAACATGAAACCCTTTGAATAAAAGTAAATGCCATTGCCCGGCATGAGGGCAGGCGAGACTGTGCCTAAGGAATTATCATATTATTTTCATTCTTCAAAATCAAACATTTTGGTTATGCCTACTCTGTTACAGGGTTTTCGGCGTCCCCCTTTGTTCTTGAAGCATTAAAACAACAGGTGCTTATTACTGTAAGCATCAGTTGTTTTGAAGGGGATGTACTTGCAGCTATCCCACTTATTTAATTTGATTGAGTTTTTATGATAAATCCTTTAAGCAGTACCTGAACATAAGCTTTTATTCGACCTTGGCCTTTGCGGCAGTGCTGCTTAAGCCTAAGCAGTTCCATTGGTAGCAAAGGGCGCAGTCGGGAGCTTTTGTTTACTTTTCGCGGGAGAAAAGTAAATGCCATTGCCCGGCATGAGGGCAGGCGAGGCTGAGCTTAAGGAATTATCATATTATTTTCATTCTTCAAAATCATGAATTAATGCCTACTCTGTTACAAGGTTTTCAGCGTTCCCTTTTTCAACTAATTAAAATAGGTGATATTAAAAGTTAAAACTTCAAGGTTGCTATAACCCTCCTCTGGCATAAAATTGCTATTGCTACTTTCATTTAAGTTGAGCAGTTTGCCACGGTCTTTGCCATCGCTTCGTAAAGCCGGAGCTTCCATTTTGTTTAAAGTAATGGGTAAGCGATGCGCCATAAAATAGCTTCCTCTAGCAGCAGCCTGACTAATAAAGCGTTCATCAAGACTATAGAGGTAAGCTAGTTGAGCTTCATCTAAGTCGAAATGTTCGGCAACCCAGAGTTTGAAATTTTGGTGTAAGGCATCAGCTACTAAATTTAATTCTTGGTCGCTCAAAGCGTAAAGAGTAGTTAATAATTGCTGTAAACCAGCGGGAGTAAAAGGAACTTTTTCCATAGTTGTTTTTTTAAATTGATGAATAGATAGGCCGGCCGGCTTAACAAAATTAGAGGCTAAAAGCTTAAAAAATCTAACAGAAAACCCACAAAAGTGATGAATGGTAGAAATTAGATGATGAAATGCAAATTTTTTTTTGGCTCTTGATATTTAGAGCTAATATATTTGAGGAAACCATAAAAAATATGAAGTTATAATCAGTATGATGTTGTTTCTGAGATTTGTTTTATAAAGATTTATTTTATGTTTTCAGCTTTTAGAAGGAACAAGCGATCATAAAATACCCTATTCGCCGAAATGAGTAAGCAATCTCCTCCCGGCTATCGGGAGTTAGGCATCAACATCTGATATTAAATAAGTGTAAACTATCCACTATTTAAGCATCTTTTGACTTTATACTTTTGATTTTTTACTTGAAAAACATGAACAAATGAAATCATTCATTACCTTATGGAATAAGAAAGACGGAAAATACTTTTCTTTTGGTGTACGCTTAATAGTAGCCTTATTAGTGTCTCACTATCTAGTAGTTGTACCTCAAACGAAATCTTTTTGGCAAATCATGCAGCAAACCAATTACTATTGGGCAATGCTATTTAGTACTTTGATAGCAGTTGCACTTTTGCAATGTGTACATAGTACCACTCGATATTTAGATAGTCGTATCAACTGGGAAGACAATTTATGGAAAAGAGGTAGCTATCAATTGATATTTGGAGTGTTACTGGTATTGTTACTAGATTACCTATTTATCAGATTTTACTTCTGGTATTTTGATAATGATTTTGAGGCTAGTGGCTATATGCAGGTGGAGTTTCAAATCATCACCATTCAGGTCTTACTATTAAATTTGATATATGTATTCAGGTATTATTATTTAGCCTACCACATAAAGAAGGCACAAAGTAGTGAAGAAATAAATGTGAGGGTAAGTTTAGGAGATTGTGTATTTTACATCAAAGCCATAGAAATACTAGCCATTATTAAAAATGGAAACGTAGGCACTATCTATACTACGAACAAAAAACTATATAACACCACAGAATCTTTAGAGCAACACGTAAAGAAATTACCTGCTCAAGACTTTATGCAGGTAAACCGTTCAGAAATCTATGCGAGATGGGCCTTAAAAGGCTACTATCGTAAGTCAGATTATAGCTACCATTTACAAATAAAATTTATGCCCTATGAACCTTTAAAATGCAAGGTAAGTCGTAACAGATTAAGCGGTTTCCTAAATTGGTTTCATCAGGTAGAGAAATAAATTGACAGCTATAAAGCTATCCCGATTGCTTTGTCCATAGCGATGAGGAACGAAGAAGCTATCTCTTCTTAAAGGCTATCCTATAAGTATTATGAGAGAAGCCACGTTCCTCGCAGTGACAAACGTTTTATAGCGAACACACTTTTTTGTCATCGCTAACACATTTTTTCGTCATCGCGATGAGGAACGAAGAAGCTATCTCATCACGCAAGGCTGTCCCGATTACTTTGTTCATAGCGAACAAAGCGAAGCTCTCCCTTCATACAAGGCTATCCCTTCATATAGCTTATAAAGAGAAGCCACGTACCTCGCTTGACAAACTAAACCGATTAAACAAAAAAAAAGTCTATAACTTTCAGGTAACCACCCAGCTCAGTGCTCTCTGTGCCCTCAGCGGTTAAAACATTAAAAAAATCTTTGCGGTTAAACCGATACAATTGAAGAGATTAAAAACAAATCACCATAACTACCCAGCTCATTCCTTTGCGTCCTTGTTGTTAAAAAAGCGATACCATCGCCAAACCATGTTAAGTACTCGTTACAAACGAGCACAAGAAAAAGCGATACCATCGCCACACCATGTTAAGCACTCGTTGCAAACGAGCGCAAGAAAAAACAACCTCCAAGTAAAACAACAAATCAAATCACAGACCCAATTGTCGTATAAACTACCCAGTAGTTAGGTCTTTTTACTTGCTACTCAGTACTTTTTACCTCCAACTTTCTACGCTCCTCAGCATACTAATGTTTGAAATGGCGTACACCGGTAGTAACCATCGCAATACCTTTTTCGTTAGCTTTATCAATAGAGTCTTGGTCCTTGATAGAACCACCAGGTTGTAAAACAGCACTTATACCAGCTTCGGCAGCTAGCTCAACACAATCCGGGAAGGGGAAAAAAGCATCAGAAGCCATAACAGCACCTTGTAAAGAAAAACCAAAGCTTTCTGCCTTAATCACAGCTTGCTTTAAAGAGTCTACCCTAGAAGTTTGCCCCACACCACTGGCAATTAAAGTATTGTTTTTAGCAAAAACAATCGTATTAGATTTGGTATGTTTCACCACTTTATTAGCAAAGAAAAGATCTTTCAACTCTTGCTCAGTAGGTTTTTGCCTTGTTACAGCCGTCATCAATTCAGGACCCTCTACCGTATTGTCCTTATCTTGCTCTATCACCCCATTCAATAAGGTTTTAAAGAGTTTTCCCGGTAAAGCAACATCCTTTCTACGTAAGATGATCCTGTTTTTCTTACTGGTCAAAACCTGTTCTGCTGCAGCAGAATAAGCTGGTGCTATTAAAACCTCGAAGAATAATTTATTGATTTCTAAAGCGGTAGCCTCATCAACCTCGCCATTGCAAATCAATACCCCGCCGAAAGCAGAAACTGGGTCGCAGGCTAAAGCATCTTGCCATGCATCTAATAAATTTGGTCTGCTGGCCACACCGCAAGCATTGGTATGTTTTAAGATGGCAAAAGTAGGCTCCGTAAACTCATCAATTAAAGCCACCGCAGCATCAACATCTACCAGGTTATTATAAGAAAGTTCTTTACCATTCAATTTATCAAACATAGCGTCTAAATCGCCATAGAAATAACCTTTTTGGTGAGGGTTTTCGCCATAACGTAAAACCGTTGCCTTTTGCTCACTTTGTTTAAATACAGTTAACGCATCATCACCCTGGTTAAACCAGTTGAAAATAGCACTATCATAATGAGAAGAAACATGAAAAGCATTTCTTGCAAAAGCCTTACGTTGCTCCAAGCTGGTTTCGCCATTTTGTGTTTCTAAGATATTATTTAAGGTAGTATAATCATCTTTAGATGCGATGATGACAACATCCTGATGGTTTTTTGCAGCAGCTCTGATTAAAGAAATACCACCAATATCTATTTTTTCAATGATATCTTGTTCCGGAGCACCAGATTTTACAGTCTCCTCGAAAGGGTATAAATCAACAATTACCAAATCTATCTCTGGGATTTCGTACTGAGCAATCTGCTCCTGGTCGCCGCTATGCGCTCTTCTAGTTAAAATGCCTCCAAATACTTTTGGATGCAAAGTTTTTACTCTACCACCCAAGATAGAAGGATACGAAGTAAGATCTTCAACTGGGATAACATCCACACCTAAGTTCTTGATAAAGGTTTCGGTACCTCCGGTTGAGTAAATATTTACTCCTAATTTTTGCAATTGTAAAATTACCGGTTCTAAATTGTCTTTATAAAAAACTGAAATTAAGGCGTTTTTGATTTTTACTGGGTGGTTCATGAATTTAAATTTTTGAAGGCGCAAAGATAGAAAAATCAATAAGCTTTAAGAAGTAAAATTCAATATTGATGAACGATGAAATAAAGCTTTTTTATTTACCCATTTCTGCTCTGCGCATAGGCATCACATCAATGATTTTATAAAGCATATTCAGGCTGGTTATTTGGTGAGAACGGTATTTCTCTCCGCCATCTTTACCCACAAGGATGATGGTGAAGGTATTGGGTTTTGTAATGAGCTTGAGTTTATCCTTGGGTAAGCCTTCATCAAAAAAATAAGTATTTACTTTGATGTCTCTTTCTGCTAAACCCTTTTCATCTGCTTTTAATAATGCTAATTGACGAAGAAAAGTTTCGTCTTCTTTACGAGGCGATAATAGGATAAGCTCTCTATAATCTTTAAATTGAGGAGGGCGATAAGCCAGACTTAAAGCAAGAATAAGCAAGCTTAAGATTTGCATCTTTTTGTTTATGAGTGTATTAAATACGAAACGTTCACGATGAGAAATTGTTTCAATTTCAGCAGTAAATCAAATAATCTTAAAAATTACATTACTATTTCATTAGTTCACTAGGTGTATGCCTTTTATTAATTATTTTTGCCGCTCAATTTAGAAAGAGAGCTGTGGAATTTATCTTATACGTATTTGACTTTATCATTCATATAGACAAGCATTTAAATGAAATTATTGTTAATTATCAGTTCTGGACTTACCTCATTTTATTCATCATCATTTTTGCCGAAACAGGTTTTGTAGTAACGCCTTTTTTACCGGGCGACCCCTTATTGTTTGCTGCCGGAGCCTTAATAGCTGGTGGTGGAACAGGCTTAAATATTTACCTGTTGGCATTATTACTCTTTATTGCTGCTATTGCCGGAAATCAGGTCAATTATTTATTAGGAAATTATTTTGGTCCTAAAGTATTTAAACCAGAAAATAGAATTTTAAAATATAGCTATTACGAGAAAACGCAGACGTTTTTTCTTAAACATGGTGGCAAATCTGTAGTGTTTAGCAGATTCTTTCCCGTATTAAGAACATTTGTACCTTTTGTAGCAGGCGTTATTAAAATGCCTATAAGCAAATTCTCTTATTACAATATTACCGGCGGTTTCATTTGGATTGTGAGTTTCCTGTTTCTGGGTTATCTGTTTGGTAATTTAGATTTTGTAAAAAATAATTTTAGCTGGGTAATTTTAATCATCAGTTTATTTACCACCTTGCCGCCAATTATTGGCGCTATTTACGCTAAAAAATCTGAAGCCAAGACTTCCTAATTAGGCTGGTATTAATTTTGACATGATGAAATCTAATATCTGCATGCTGCAGCTAGGTATTTCATATAAGTCAATATTAAATGATGTGTTCCAGTATTTCGTTAGTCGAGCCTAAGCATAAACAATCGTTTACACCCAATTCCGCCTGGCGGTTGCGGGATCTACAAGACTAGCCCCAGTAGAACCTTTAGAAGCAAGCGGCGCAGCGGAGAGTTTTTGGGTACTTTTTACGGGAAAATGCGAAGCATTCATGAAGGCCAAAGTAAAAATAAATACTTTGAATAAAAGTACCTTGACATGGCCGGTCAAGAGGCCGGAAAGCCGGTGCGTAAATGCTTAATCTTAAGATGTTTTTAAGAAACGTTAATAGAAGTTATGGATAAATATCTTGTAATGCTAACAGTAATAGGAGCTGCGGCTTTTGTCATGACTTTTATGCCTGCCATTACCGCAAAAACTAAAGTTTCCTATTCACTATATTTTTTAGTCTTCGGAGTTATCATCTACAGTTTATTTCCGCAACATTTACCATCTGCTCATCCTAAAGCTCATCCTGATATAAGCTTGCATCTTTCAGAAATGGTGGTCATCATTTCTTTAATGGGTACAGGTATAAAAATAGATAGGCCTTTCAATCTCAAAAACTGGGCTTCTCCCTTGCGCTTGGTTACCATAGCCATGCTGCTTTGCATGCTAGGGGTAGCCTTTTTAGCCTATTATATATTAAATTTTGATTTGGCTTCAGCAATTTTATTGGCGGCTGTACTGGCACCTACAGACCCTGTATTGGCATCAGATGTACAAGTTGGTCCACCTAACGAAGCTTATAAATCTGAAACTAAATTTGCTTTAACAGCAGAAGCGGGTTTAAATGATGGTCTGGCTTTCCCTTTTACCTGGTTAGCCATTACTATTGCTTTTATCCAAATAGGGGAGAAAAATAACTTACTGGAATGGTTCTCCCTAATGCTGGTGTATAAAATTTTAGCAGGTATTGCCATTGGCTACCTGGCAGGAAAAGCTACCGGATATTTAATCTTTAATTTGGCCAAACGATTTGATTTTCTAAAATCACAAGATGGTTTTCTGGCGCTCGCCTTAACATTATTGGTTTATGGCATTACAGAGGCTTTTGGTGCTTATGGCTTTATCGCTGTTTTCATAAGCGCCTTTACACTAAGACATTCAGAAAAAAGAGACAATTACCACCACCACTTACACAATTTTATCGACCAAACAGAACGTATTTTAATAGCAATTGTACTCTTGTTGTTAGGAGGCTCTTTGGTGCAGGGAGGTTTAAAATACCTGAACTGGGAAATAGGAATTTGCGTGGTAGCTTTTTTATGGGTGATAAGACCTCTTGCTGCTTACCTCAGTTTATACGCTTTAAAATTTCATTTCAAAGAGAAAATGGCTATCAGTTTTTTAGGAATCAGAGGCATTGGTTCTATATTCTATTTATCTTTTGCCATAAAAGAAGTAGATTTTAAGTTCGAAAACCAGTTATGGTCTGCCGTATTTTTTACCATCTTAGTATCTATCGTTATACACGGCTTTTCTGCCCCTCGTATCATCAATTATCTGGGCCAAAATATCAAGAAAGAAAAAGTACCCGAATAATTTAAACCTCTGTTTTAAATGATGATATTTGAAAATCAAAAATTCAAATGGGATATGGCCAATAGCTTCACCAAACTTCTGGAAGAAAACGATTTAAAGAAAACCCAACCTCGCTTAAGTGTATTAAAAGTGTTAACATCTCGTGAGATGGCTACCTCACAGCCAGATTTAGAAGCTATTTTAGGTAAAGAGATAGATCGGGTAACGTTGTACAGAACCCTAAAAACTTTTGAAGATAAAGGTATCATCCATAAAGTAATAGACCATAAAGGTACAGCTAACTATGCCATGTGCTCACACCAGTGCAACGCAAAAGAGCACCACCATGACCATCTACATTTTAACTGTACCCAATGCAATCATTTATATTGTTTAGATGAATGCGTATTGCCTCAATTTACCGTACCTGCCGGATATCAGGTAGAAAATGTACAATTGATAGCTACCGGTATATGTGCGAAATGCAGGCAAGCTTAAGCAGCCATTTTCTCACATTCGTCAGCACATAATCTACAAGCTTCAGCGCAAATCTGGCAATGCTGCATACCCATTTCGGCATGTTGCTCGCATACTAAAGCGCAGTTATAACAAGCATCCGCACAAATATTACAAATGAGGGTGCTGTACGAGCTATTTAAGCTCATCAGTTCGGCTGCCGAGCGGCAAATCGCAGCGCATTCTAAATCTGTTTGTATACATTTTGCCATCATTGTAACATCTTCTTCTTTTAAGCATGAAGTAGCACATTGGTTACAAGCAACCGCACAAGCCAAACAAGCCTCTATACATTTTCTGTATTTTTCTGGTATCATTTTAAATGTTTTGGGTATGATATATCAGCTATTATGCCAAATGTGATAAGTTTAAAGCTTAATCTTGAAAATCCAAACCTCAAAAATAACTTTAGAAAAAAGAGTAAATTTGTAACGTTCAAATTAATCTGTATGAAGTGATGCCAGAAACGCAAAATATTGAGTTTAAATTAATCTGGAGAGATGAGTACATAAAATGGATTTGTGGTTTTGCAAATGCCTATGGCGGAACTATTTTTATCGGAAAAGATGATACTGGAAATGTAGTTGATTTGCAGGGTTCTAAGAAACTTTTAGAAGAAATACCAAACAAGGTTAGAGATGCTTTAGGGATTTTGGTTGATGTTAATCTGCACCAAACTAACTTTGGTAAATATATCGAAATTATTGTTGAGCAACATCCTTATCCAGTCAATTACAAAGGGCAATATCATTACAGAAGCGGAAGTACCAAACAAGAATTGAAAGGAGCCGCACTTGATAAGTTCCTCCTAGAGAAAAAAGGCAAAAGATGGGACGGTGTTCCTATTCCGAATGTTTCTATAAATGATTTTACTCAAGAAATATTTGATTTTTTTCGAAAACGGGCTTTTAGAAGCTAAAGAATTGATGAAGAAAGTTTAGCTGACAGTAATGAACATCTTATCGAAAATTTACAACTTAAAGAGGGTAAATTTCTTAAACGAGCATCTATTTTACTTTTCCATCCCAAGCCTGAAAAGCATGTAGTAGGAGCTTACATAAAGATTGGTTTTTTTGAAAGTAATAGTGACTTAAGATTTCAAGACGAAATTCACGGAAATCTTTTTGAACAAATTGAAAAGACAACAGAAATACTATTCACAAAATATATTAAGGCCTTGATAAGCTATGAAGGATTGAACCGCGTGGAAACTTATGAATATCCGATAGAAGCAATTAGAGAAGCGCTATTAAATGCAGTTGCCCATAAAGACTATGCAGGTGGTGTTCCAATTCAAATTAGTGTGTATAAAGATAAATTAATGATTTGGAACGAAGGACAACTTCCAGAAAACTGGACTATCGAAACACTTTTAGACAAGCACTCGTCTAAGCCATTCAATCCTGATATCGCAAACGCACTTTTTCGTAGCGGATACATTGAATCTTGGGGTCGGGGTATTTCTAAAATGACAGAGCAATGTCTAAATTCTGGACTTCCTGCACCCTTATTCATTTTTAAAAGTTCAGGTTTTTGGGTAGAGTTCAGAAAAGATATTTATAATGAAGAATATTTGCGTGAAATGGCACTTAATGAAAGACAAAAAGATGCTCTGTTGTTTTTTAAATTAAAGGCAGAAATTGTTAATGCTGAGTATGTTAGTCGCTTTTCTGTTTCTGATAAAACAGCCAGAAGAGATTTAGTAGAGCTAGTTGAAAAGAACTTGCTATATCGCATTGGTAAGGGAAAAGGTACAAAGTACATATACTATGTCCGATAAAACCACTAAATATCCGATAAATGTCCGATAAATGATATTATACTTCATATAAGACAAAATCTCATAATTATATCGGAACTTAACAATTATTCAAGAAATATAGCTAATAATAGTTTGTTATAAATTGGTATTACTCACAGTAAACTAGTACCAAATAGCTACCATAAGTTTGTAGTTAAACCATTTTGTTTTTTTAATAAATATTAACGTAACTTTACAGCGTGAAAAAACTATTTACGCTTACGCTGGTATTTCTTTACTCGCTTTCCGTTTTCGGAGTAGCGGTAAATAAATTTTATTGCTGTGGCGAGTTAGAATCGGTTACTTTCACAACCTCAGAAAAATATCTAAAGGCTAGTAAAGAAAGTAAAGATGCTGGATGTTGCCAAAATGAGGTACAAACATTTAAAGTTAAAGACAGTCACCTGTCAAGCTCAGCTAAATTTTTAGAGGCTAAACTTTTTGCAACGCTTTTATCACCAATCCCCGTATTTGATTTTAAAGTTGTAAATACAAAAGAAGTGGTATTGGCTTACCAAAGTCATGCACCACCATTAGGAGCTAAATCTCCCATCTATCTACAAAACTGCAATTTCAGAATCTGATTTTCTTCCTGATACTTCGTAAATACGGAGCTGTATCAAAATGCCATTTCTTGTGAGACAGCAAAACAAGTTAATGTCGTCCTGAACGTTTAATGCCTGTTTACCGCAGGCAAGTATTTCAATCAATATGTGATGATGTTTTAAAGTAGTTCGATAATGGAGCCTAAGTAGAAACAACCGTTTACACTAAATTCCGCCTTGGCGGTTGCGGTATCTACAGAATTAGCCTTAGCAGAACCTTTAGAAGCAAGCGGCGCAGCGGAGAGTTTTTGGTTACTTTTTGCGGAAAAAAGTAACTTGACATGGCCGGTCAAGAGGCCGGAGAGCTGGTGTGTGAATGCTTTAATTTGAAATATTAATAAATAACGTAGATGATAGAAAAGTCGAAGGACAGCACTTTATTACAGTTCCCTATTTCAAGTTTTTGGGTATCCTACCCTAAAAGCATATCTCCAACCTTAGTATTTAATTTTTTTATGTACAGATAATAACCCTGCAAAGGGTTGATTTTAAATTTTTTATAATGAAAAGAATAGCTTTAAGTTTAGTGATTTTAACAACCTTAGTTGTAACCGCATGTAGCAACAATACCCAAACTAATGATGCCACTGCAACAGATAAAAACATAACCTATACCTGCCCAATGGATCCAGAAGTAATTGCCTACGAGCCTGGTACTTGCCCTAAATGTAAAATGGATTTAGTAGCCCAGGCTGATGTAGCGAGTGATACCACACATATACATAGCGATACTACTCATCATAACCATAATCACTAAAAAAGATGATACCAGCAATTATAGATTTTTCTTTAAAAAACAGGCTCTTCGTTTTACTGATAACGATGGGCTTGTTTGGCTGGGGGATATATGCTGTACAAGAAAATCCGATAGATGCCATCCCTGATTTATCAGAAAATCAAGTGATTGTATTTACCGAATGGATGGGTAGAAGTCCGCAAGTCATAGAAGACCAAATTACCTATCCATTGGTAAGTAATTTACAGGGTATCCCACAGGTAAAAGATATCAGAGCGAGTTCTATGTTTGGGATGAGCTTTGTATACATCATTTTTGATGATCAAACGGATATTTATTGGGCTCGTACCCGTGTATTAGAGCGATTAAACTACGCACAGCGATTATTACCAGAAGGTATTACCCCAACACTAGGCCCTGATGGAACGGGTGTTGGTCATATATTTTGGTATACTTTGGATGCCGGTAAAATGGACCTTGGCGAGCAACGGGCACTACAAGACTGGTACATCAAACTGGCTTTACAAACCGTACCTGGCGTTGCAGAAGTAGCCTCTTTTGGTGGCTTCGAAAAGCAATACCAATTGGTGATAGATCCTTTAAAATTGCAATTCTATAACCTTTCCTTAATGGATGTGATGAATAAGGTGAAGGCAAACAATAATGATGTTGGCGGAAGAAAGTTTGAGATGAGCGATATGGCCTACATCATCAGAGGTTTGGGCTATGTTAAGAATAAGCAGGATTTAGAGAACATCGCTATAGCCAATAACAAAGGGATCCCTGTAAGGGTAAAAGACATTGGTACAGTGCAAATGGGAGGCGATTTAAGACTCGGTATTTTTGATGAAAATGGCGAGGGCGAAGCTGTTGGAGGTATTGTGGTGATGCGTTATGGAGAAAATGCCGATAAAGTTATTGCTGCTGTTAAAACCAAAATGGAAGAAGTAGAAAGGGGTTTGCCAAAGGGTGTGAAGTTTAATATTGCCTATGATAGAAGTTCTTTAATAGAAGCGGCTATTTATACCATCAAAGTAAAATTGTTAGAAGAAATTATAGTGGTGTGTATTATCGTTATTATTTTCTTGATGCATTGGAGAAGTGCTTTAAGTATTATTCTACAAATACCGGTAACTATCGCTCTTAGCTTTTTATTACTTAATGCTTTTGGTATTTCATCTAACATCATGTCTTTAACAGGTATTGCTTTGGCTATTGGTGTTATTGTAGATAATGGAATCATCATGTCTGAAAACGCTTATCGCCGATTGTCTGAATGGCAAAACAATCCAAAACATCAAAAATCATGATAGGATTCATCAAAAATATATTCAACAAGAAAAAGGAAGATTTAGGTTATACACCTATTCCTGAAGCTACCCGCTTGCAAATTATTGCCGATGCTTGTAAGCAAGTATCAAGAGGGGTGTTCTTTTCTACCGTTATCATCATTACTTCTTTCTTACCTGTGTTTTTATTAACCGGGCAAGAGGGAAAACTATTTGGCCCTTTAGCCTATACCAAAACCTTCATTTTAGTGATAGATGCTATTTTGGTGCTCACTTTAGCACCGGTACTCATCTCTTATTTTATGAAAGGTAGGTTTAAAAGCGAAAATGAAAACCCGGTTAACAGAAAGCTAGAAGCTTGGTACGAACCCTTGATTACCAAATGTATACACTGGCGAAAAACTACACTAGGTATTAATATTCTGGCTTTATTAATTAGTGTGCCGATGTTATGGAGCTTAGGTAGAGAGTTTATGCCTCCGTTAGATGAAGGCTCTATTTTATTCATGCCTGTAACGCTACCCGATGTTTCTAATGGCGAAGCCAAACGTATCCTACAAGTTCAGGATAAGATTATCAAATCTGTGCCAGAGGTTAGCTATGTTTTAGGAAAAGCCGGAAGAGCCGAAACAGCAACAGATAATTCGCCTATCAGTATGATAGAAACGATTATCCTACTTAAACCTAAACACGAATGGCGTTCTGGTCTTACGAAAGACGATATCATCAACGAATTGAATGCTAAGTTGCAAATACCTGGGGTTACTAACGGTTGGACGCAGCCCATCATCAACCGTATCAATATGCTTTCTACAGGTATCAGAACAGATGTAGGTGTAAAAGTTTACGGTCAAAATTTAGATACCATTGATGCTTTCTCTCAAAAAATACGCAGCTATTTGCAAGGTATAGAAGGGGTTAAGGATTTATATGTGGAGCCTATTACTGGTGGTAAATATATTGATATAGCCATTAAAAGAGATGAAATAAGCAGATACAATTTAAGTGTGGATGATGTAAATACCGTAGTTGAAAGTGCTTTAGGTGGTATGCAATTGACAACTACGATTGAAGGCCGACAAAGATTTTCTGTAAATGCCCGTTATGGCCAAGATTTTAGAGATAACCTGCAAGATTTAAAACGTTTGCAAGTACAAACCATGGATTTTGGTCCAATTCCTTTAGAAGCTGTAGCTGATATTGGGATTTCTGAAGGTCCACCCATGATTAATTCAGAAAATGCTTTACTACGCGGGACTGTTTTATTTAATGTAAGAGATAGAGATTTAGCAGGTACGGTAGAAGAAGCTCGCGAGAAGCTAGATGCCATGATAGGGCAATTACCTAAAGGTTATTTTATAGAATGGAGCGGGCAATATGAAAACCTTATCCGTAGCGAGCGTACCATGAAATTGATTATCCCTATCGTGTTAATCATCATCTTTTTATGTATGTATTTCGCTTTCCACTCGGTAAGAGAAGCGTTTTTTAGCTTGATATCTATTCCGTTTGCCCTTATTGGTGGTGCTTTTATGGTTTATTTCTGGGGTGTTAATCTTTCTGTGGCGGTAGCCGTAGGTTTTATTGCACTTTTTGGTTTAGCAGTAGAAACAGGTATTGTGATGGTAATTTATCTGAATGATGCCATGCAGCAATTGGTTGCACTAAAAGGAAACTCTAGAGAAACCATTACCCAAGAAGACTTAAGAACTTACGTGATAGCTGGCGCAGCAAAACGCTTAAGACCAAAGCTCATGACCGTTTGCGTTTCTCTGTTTGGTTTAATCCCTATCCTATGGAGCACTGGTGTAGGTAGCGACGTGATGATTCCTATTGTGCTACCTATGGTTGGTGGGGTGTTAACATCATCAACACATATATTATTAGTTACACCATTAATATTTCTAATGACTAAAGAGTACGAGTTGAAGAAGTATGGTAAAATAGAAGTTTTAGATGCTAAACACTAGATTTTAATAAGATGAAAACAAGATTAATGATGCTAGTGCTGCTTTTGCAAGTTGTGGTTGTAAAAGCACAAGAAAAGTTAGACTTAGCAACTATTTTGAAGCAGATAGAGCAGCAAAACCCACAGTTGAAGATGTACGATGCCGAAATCAAATCTATGGATGAGATGGCAAAAGGCGCTAAAGATTGGGAAAGTCCGCAGTTAGGAACCGGCTTATGGATGGTGCCTTACAATACTTCTATGTGGAGAAGAGGAATGGATGGAAGCACAGGAATGGGCCAATACGCTATCAGTTTAGAGCAAATGTTTCCTAATAAAAGTAACCTTAATGCCAATGCAAAACTGATGGAAACAGCATCTTCTGTAGAGCTAGAAAACAAAAAAGGTGTTGCTTTTAATTTGTTTAGCTTGGCAAAGCAAAACTTTGTGGAGTGGAAATTAGCAAAAGAAAAAGCTAAGGTTCTGGAGCAAAATCAGCAATTGCTAAGCTTTATGATTAGGAGTACCGAAATCAGATATAAAAATGGTTTAGAAAAGTTAAATACTTATTATAAAGCAAAAGCCGCTTTGGCCAATATAGAAAATATGCAGTTGATGTTGCAGAACGATATCAAGCAGAATAGAATTATGCTGAACACTTTAATGAACCGCAATAAGCTATCTAATTTTGATATCGATACGGTTTATCCTCAAAAGCAATATCAATCATCCCTTTATGATAGCACAACATTAGCTAACCATAGAAGTGATATCAAAGCTATAGTGCAAAGTATTGTATTGAATGGTTTAGAGCAAGCTGTAGAGAAAAGTATGTTGAAACCAGAATTTGGCGTGAAGTACGAGCACATGTTTGGTTTTGGCGGCATGCCTATGCAATATTCTTTAATGGGGATGATTAAAATACCTGTGGCTTGGTCTACCAAATCTGAAAGGGCAAATATTGAAGGTTTGAAATGGCGCTCAGAAGCTTTAAGGCAAGAAAAAGATATGCTTTTAAGCGAGATAAGAGGAAGGGCTTTTGGTAAGGTTAGTGAGTTACAAACCAAAGAAAAGCAACTTAAACTTTTTGAACAGCAGATTATCCCTGCTTTTAGAAAAAATTACCAAAGTTTACAATTGGCCTACGAGCAAAATACAGCAGAACTATTTATGTTGTTTGATGCTTGGGAAAGCTTAAACATGATCCAACTTAATTATATCGATTTGCAAAAGGAGTACCTCAAGATGCAAATAGAGTTAGATAGGATTCTAGAGTTAAGATAAACCATTAACATATAAAAGATTTAAAATGGTGAATTTAAGATATAAAAAAAGCGTTTTTGTACTAATGCTCTCGCTTATAGCTGTAATTTCTTCTTGCGAACTTTTTACAGATAAAAAAGCACATGAACATACCACGCAATATACTTGCCCCATGCATCCAGAAATTATAAGGGATGAATTTGGCAGCTGCCCAATTTGCAAAATGGATTTGGTACCTAAAATAACCGAAGCAGAGCAGGTGAAAGATGTAAGTTTAGAAAGTTTACTACAGCCTACCAATAGTTTGGTAGTTTCTAAAATAGGCTTAACTAAAATCAGCGAAAGCGAAGAAGAAATAGCTATTGATGCTTTAGGCTTTACAGCTTATAATGATAATTATACAGGTACGGTATCGGCAAGATTTGGCGGGAGAATAGAAAAAATGTATCTGAAATATAATTTTCAGGATGTAAGCAAAGGGCAAAAAGTATTAGAACTTTACAGTCCGGAGATGCTTACCGCACAAGAAGAACTATTGTTTTTGGTTAAAAATGATGCTGAAAACATCGTATTAATTCAAGCTGCAAAGCAAAAACTACAATTGTTGGGAGTATCTGCCCAGCAAATTAATCAAATCATTAAAACTAAGGAAAGTAATTTTACTTTGCCGGTTTATAGTTCTTATACAGGGCATATCCATGATGTTAATGAGGAAGAGCAAGCTATGCAGCTTAATATGAATACCACCCAGCTACAGCTTAGAGAGGGCATGTATGTTAATAAAGGAGATATACTTTTTAAGGTTTATAATCCAGAGCATTTATGGGTGTTGGTTGATGTTTATACGCATCAGCAAAAGATGGTGAAAGTAGGTTCGCCAGTAAGTCTTACCGTAGAAACGCATCCTGATAAGCCAATCCAAGCTAGAATAAATTTTATCGAGCCTTTTTTTAGAGAAGGAGCTAAAACTATCAAAGCGAGAATCAATATCGATAACCCTAATCAACATTTACCTGTAGGAGCGCAGGTAAAGGCAACAATCAAAGCCGAAACTTTATCTGGTAATTGGTTGCCAGAAAGTGCTGTGATTAGTTTAGGGCTACATGAGGTTGTAATGTTGAAAACAGCTGCTGGTTTTAAAGTGCATCAGGTAAAAACAGGTTATAAAGTGAATGCTAAGGTGCAGATATTAAAAGGTCTTACGGCAAAAGATGAAGTGGCTGTAAATGCTCAATATTTAATAGATAGTGAAAGTTTTATCGCAATTAAACCATAAGATGAAAATATTAAAATTGATTTCGCTAGCTGTTTTGTTTTTGGTAAATGCCTGTAACGGCGATAAAAAAACTACAGCAGACAGCAATACTTATTATACCTGCTCTATGCATCCGCAGATTATGGAGCCAGAGCCGGGTACTTGTGCCATTTGTAAAATGGACTTAATTGCGGTGCAAAAAAATGCTAGTAAACAAGTAAACGAGTTGATGTTAAGCGACCAGCAAATTCAGTTAGGGAATATCCAAACAGATACAGTAAAAGCAGGTGGCGTAAACACAGAAATTACCGTTACAGCAACTTTAAGTACCGACGAAAATTTACAAGAAGCTATCAGTGCAAAAGTAGCGGGTAGGGTAGAGCGTTTATACATTAAAAATATAGGCGATTTTGTTCCTGCAGGAGCTAAGCTGATGGATATTTATAGTGAAGAGTTAAATAGTGCTAAACAAGAATATCTGGCAGCTTTAGAGAAGCAACAAGAGTTTAAAAATGGCTTGATAGATTATGGTCGTTTATTGCAAAGCGCAAAGCAAAAATTAGCACTATGGGGGATGACAGAACAACAGATTAAAACCTTGGCCCAACAAAAGAAGATAGATAAGTTTACTTCTTTTTATAGTAAAAAATCAGGCTACATTACAGAGCTTATGGTAACAGAGGGAGATTATGTGATGGAAGGTTCCTTAATTTTGAAACTGGTAAATTTATCTAATTTATGGGCAGAAGCTCAATTATACACTTCACAATTAGCAAAAGTTAATTTACAACAAGCAGTAAAAGTGAATATTCCTGATTTTCCTGAAAAAGAAATGATAGGTCGTGTTGATTTTCAAAACCCAGAAATTAATCTAAATAGCAGGGTAAATTTGGTCAGGATTAATGTGAAAAATACCGATTTACAATTAAAACCTGGAATGCTGGCCTATGTAAAACTCAAAGGTAAAACCTCTGAAGGCATATCACTACCCATAAATGCAGTACTTAGAAACGGCAAAACCAATGTGGTTTGGCTAAAAACGGGTAAAAATACCTATACCAAAAAGGAAGTTATGATAGGTTTAGAAAACAGCAACCAAATAGAAATTAAAGAAGGCATAAAAATAGGCGATTTGGTGGTTACCAAAGGTGCCTATTTGTTAAACAGCGAATTAGAATTTAAACAAGGGAGTTAGCCTAGGCTAACTCTTTTGCTTTTACATTTATCTCTTTTATCCTATCTTCTTAAATAGAATTTGTATTTATGATTCTTTAATTAGTAAGTTCTTGATCATAAATAGGTTAAGATGAGCTAATCCTTTGCTAATCAGCCTTACTTTTCTTTTGCTCTTATAACTGATATTAGCAAGTGTTTTATTGAAAAAATGAGACTAAGAAAGAAATCCATTATAGTTAGTGTGCATAAGGCCTTTGTAGAAATATAAAGGCCTTTTATATAAATTTAAATAAAATTTGGTTAACCAATTTTAAAAACTATATTTGGTTAACCAATTTTTATGTGAATGATTCAGCTTACAGAAACCAAAAAAAGCATAAAACCAGAATCACCCGCTGATAAAATCATTGGGCAGTTAAAACATTTAATCACATCAGGTCAGTTAAAGCCAGGTGATAGGTTACCAGCAGAAAGAGTTTTATCAGAGAAGTTTGGTGTAGGCAGAAGTTATGTAAGAGAGGCTATTTTAAAGCTAGAATTTTATGGGCTTTTAAGAACCAATCCACAAAGTGGTACTTATGTTTCTGGGCTTAGCATCAACGTGATTGATAATATCATTTCTGATATTATTAAGTTTAATAAGGATGATTTTAACGCTTTAATAGAAGCAAGATATCATTTAGAAATAACTGCGGTAAAATTAGCGGCAGAAAGGAGAACTGAAGAAGATTTAGCAGAGATTAAATCGGCTTCAGAAGATTACGAAAATAAACTGCTTAATGGAGCAGACGGTGCTGTGGAAGAAGATATGATTTTTCATATCAAGATTGCTAAAGCGTCTAAAAATTCTGTCGTAGAATCTATGATATTAATTCTTATTCCTGATTTGATTAAGAATATCGTAGAAAGTAAAATTTGTGGCGAGAACAGAGGGAAAAGAGCTGTAGCAGAACATCGTAAAGTGTTAGAAGCTATAGAAAAGCAGGATGTTAGTTTAGCAGAACAGGCTATGGCAGCTCATTTAGATGAGATATGGCAGATTAGCAAAGCAGGTTTTGCTACACAGCATATCATTAAACAAGCAGAATTATAAATTCTAAGAGAAGGATAAATCAATAAATAATTAAACAGTTATTTTCTTTTATGAACTACTTAAAAACAGTGGTATTTGTACTTTTTTGCCTCATTTCTTGCACAAATGCATTTGCGCAAAAGCATCCTTCTTTAATGCTTACAGAAATACAATTACCCCATATTAGAACTGGCGTTCAGCAATATCCATTACTTCAAACGTCTTATGAATCTCTTAAAGCAGAGGCAGATTTAGCTTTAAAATCACCGTTAAATGTGCCTATCCCTACTGATGGTGGTGGTGGCGTTACGCATGAGCAACATAAAAGAAATTATATCAATATTTTAAATTGTGGTGTTGCCTATCAAATCTCTCAGGATAAAAAATATGCCGATTATGTAAAAGATATTTTGCTCAATTATGCTTCTCAATATCAGAAATGGCCTTTACATCCAAAGAGGAAGCCAAATCATCCAGCAGGAAAAATATTTTGGCAAGGTTTAAATGATTGTGTTTGGCAGGTGTATGTGATACAAGGCTATGATTTGGTTTACAATGCCCTAACAACAAAAGAACGCCAGCAAATAGAGCAAAATCTTTTCATGCCTATCCTTAAATTTTTAACGGTAGATAGCTATGAAACTTTCAATAAAATTCATAACCATGGCACTTGGAATGTTGCTGCGGTAGGGATGACCGGTTATGTCTTAAATCAGCCTGATTATGTAGAAATGGCAATAAAAGGTTCTAAAAAAGATGGTAAAACCGGCTATTTAGCACAAATCAATCAATTGTTCTCTCCAGATGGTTATTATATGGAAGGGCCTTATTATCAGCGCTATGCTTTGTTACCGTTTATCCTTTTTGCAAAAGCGATTAATAATTATCAGCCTCAGCTAAATATTTTTGAGTACCGAGATAAATTGCTAGCAAAAGCTATCAATACATCTTTACAGCTTACTTATACCAACGGCGTTTTATTCCCTTTTAACGATGCTATTAAAGATAAAACTTATGAATCAATAGAGTTGGTTTATGGCTTAAATCTCGCTTACGCGGATATAAAAGAAGAAAATCACCTCTTAGAAATTGCTCAAAAACAAGGAAAAGTAATTGTTTCTGATGCAGGTTTAAAAGTTGCTAAAGCTATAGCAGCAGGTAAAACCGAGCCTTTCAAATATCAATCTCAGTGGATAAGAGATGGCGGTAATGGTGATGAAGGTGGCGTAGGTGTTTTAAGAGCCGGAGATAATAAAGACCAACAAGCTTTGGTTTTTAAAGCAGCTTCTCAGGGCATGGGACATGGCCATTTTGATAGGCTAAATATTTTGTATTACGATAATAATACGGAAGTTTTTGTGGATTATGGCGCCGCTAGGTTCATCAATATAGAATCTAAAAGAGGTGGCCATTATTTACCAGAAAATACCAGTTGGGCCAAGCAAACTGTAGCACACAATACTTTGGTAGTAGATGAAAAATCACACTATCAAGGCAAGGAAGAATTGGGAGAAAAACAACATCCAGAGCTGTTATACTTTAGTAATCAACCCCTGTTACAAGTACTAAGTGCTAAAGAAACACATGCTTACGCTGATGTTGATTTGTACAGGACAACAGCTTTGGTGAAAATTCCAGAGTTTCATAAAGCTCTTTTGATTGATGTATATCAAGCGAAATCTGCTAGCAGCCACCAGTACGATTTACCTTTTTGGTATAATGGTCATGTTGTAAATGCTTCTTTTAAAATAAATGCCTTTACCAATCATTTAACAGCTTTAGGTAAGGATTACGGTTATCAGCATATTTGGAAGGTTGCCGAAAATAACATCGATGCGAAGGGTGGTTTCATTACCATCTTAAACCAGAAAAGGTTTTATACTACACATTTTACTAGTGGGCAACCACTTGTAGTAAAACAGATAGCTATTGGCGCTAATGACCCAGATATGAGTCTTTTCCCGGGCAAAGGCTTCATGTTATCTCAGCCAACTGCAAATCAGCAAACTTTTGTAAGCATTACAGAGGCTCATGGTGGGGTAGATCCTATCAATGAAACTATTACAGCAGCTGGTAGTGGCATTAGCAATTTAACCTTGCTCAATAGCGATGATAAGCAAACCCACATCAGCTTTCAGCTAAAAGGAAAAACCTATAACTATACCATCAACTATCAGGATAAAAATAATTATATCACATTTAAATAAACCAATTAATTATAAAAAACAATGCAAAGCAATTCATTTCAATTTGAAAAGGAAACCCCTTGGGAAGATTTAGGAAACGGCATACAAAGAAAAATGTATGGTTATGATAATCAGGTCATGATGGTAAAAGTAAAGTTTGAGGTAGGTGCTGTAGGCACTTTACATGAGCATTACCACTCGCAGGTAACTTATGTAGAAAGTGGTGCTTTTGAAATGACTATAGGAGACGAGAAAAAAATCATTAGAACGGGCGATGGTTATTACGTAAAGCCGCATACCATACATGGCTGTGTTTGCATAGAACCTGGTGTATTGATAGATGTATTTAGTCCGCACCGAGAAGATTTTCTAGGTTAAAAAAAACCGTACAAATGAAAAAAATAATAGCCTTATACTTCTTGATATTCTTGGGGTTTGCCTCAAAAGCACAAGAGACACCAGAATTCAAAAAAGTAGAATATCCATCAAGATATACAGAGCAACTTAATGTAGTTTATACCAAGGCAAATGACTGGGAAGGTAAAATGGATTTATATCTGCCACCCAAAGATAAAGGTCTTAGTCCTGTTATCATTAATATTCATGGTGGCGGTTGGAATAAAGGTTCAAAAGAATCCCAAACAGGCTTTAATACCTTTTTTAAGAAAGGTTATGCTGTAGCTAATATCGCCTATCGTTTATCGCAAGTTGCACCAGCACCCGCTGCTGTTGAAGATACCAGATGCGCATTAATTTATTTGATTAAGAACGCAAAAGCATTAAATATTGATGTCAATAAAATTGTAATTATGGGTGGTTCTGCCGGGGGCCATTTGGCTTTAATGGGTGGTTTATTAGGTAATGATACCCGTTTTGATACCAATTGCAAAGGTGTAAAAGATGTTAAAGTTGCTGCTATTATTAATAAGTATGGTATAGCAGAATTAGGAGATTGGCCAAGTAAATCGTTAAACATGTGGCTAGGAGACCAGATAAAAAATCCGGCATTTGTACAATCTGTTTCACCCATCTATCATGTTAAAAAGAATAGCCCGCCAGTATTTATTGTACACGGCGATGCAGACCCTGTAGTTAGCTATCAGCAATCTGTAAATCTGAAGAAGAAACTGGATGAAATGGGAGTGAAAAACACTTTTATCACGGTAGAAGGTGGCGAGCATGGAAAATTCACGAAAGAAAAAAATGCTGAAGTTAATGCTGCTATTATGAATTTCCTTAAAGACTTAGGTATCCATCAGTAAAATAAAATATATGAAAGTAAAAGGATTACGGTGGTATATCATAGCTTTAATAGGCATTGCAACCATTATCAATTACGTTGATAGAAGCGCTATAAACATCTTATGGCCATACATTTATAAAGAATTTGGTATCGCTGATGCGGATAATAAAAGTGCTTTAGCACTCATTACCACCTTTTTTATGATAGCATATGCCTTAGGACAAACCTTTACAGGTAAACTTATGGATGCTATTGGAACGCGTTTAGGGATGACGATTTCTATCATCGGGTGGAGTATTTCTATAGCCTTACATGCTTTTGCAAAATCATTGATGTCTTTCAATATTTTTAGATTTATGCTAGGTTTTAGCGAAGCAGGAAACTGGCCAGGGGCAACAAAAAGTAATGCAGAATGGTTTCCGGCCAAAGAAAGAGCTATAGCACAAGGTATATTTAACGCAGGAGCAGCTTTAGGCTCGGTGGTATCGGCACCTATTATTGCGCTTCTTTATATTGCTTTTGGTTGGAAATTAACCTTTGTATTAATAGCAGGTTTAGGTATTATTTGGGTAGTGCCTTGGTTAATAGTTAACAAAGCCACGCCAGATAAACACCCTTGGTTAACAGAAGAAGAAAGAGTGCATATTTTAGCAAAGCCCACAACAACGCATCTTACAGAAGCAGCTGTTGAAGCGCCTATTTTAGGATGGAAAGAGCTGTTGAAATTTAGAAATACTTGGGGTATTATCATGGCTAGGTTCTTTATAGATCCTGTTTGGTGGCTTTTTGTTACCTGGTTGCCAACCTTTTTAAAAGAACAATTCATGTTTGATATTAAGCAAATAGGCGCTTTTACTTGGTTACCGTATTTGTTTGCTGCCATTGGTAGTTTGGCAGGTGGTTATTATTCATCAAGGCTTATAAAAAATGGAATGTTTGCTGAAAAAGCTCGTAAATATGCTATTGCTATTGGTTGTTTTGTGATGATTATTTCTTTAACAGCCATTGTCTATTTCTTAGGAAGTTTAAAAGAGATGCCAACATTGGCCATGCTATTAATAGGTACCACCTTGTTTGGCTTTCAGTTTCTAATTGGCAATTTGCAAACCTTACCTAGCGATTATTTTAACGGAAAAAATGTTGGCGTAGTGGCAGGCATGGCGGGTACAGCAGCCGTGGCAGGTACTTTACTAACTACATGGGCAGTACCAGTTATTACACAAACTAGCTATGTTTCATTCTTTGTATTAGCAGCAGTTTTAGTTCCACTTTCGTGGATAAGCATAAAATATATCACAACAAAAAAATTAAAATCTTAAATAAAATAAATTATATCATGCGTTTAAAAAATAAAGTAGCCATTATCACAGGCGGTTCAAGAGATATTGGAAGAGCAGTTTCTGTTCAATTAGCAAAAGAAGGAGCAAAAGTTGTCATCAATTATTTAGGTAATGAGGATAATGCCAACGAAACTTTAAAATTAGTTAAAGAAGTAGGTGGTGAAGGTATCATTGTAAAAGCAGATATGACAAAAGCTGCCGAAGTAGAGCAATTAGTAGCAGAAACAAAAGCTGCTTTTGGCAATGAAATTCATGTTTTAGTTAATGTTGCTGGTGGTTTAGTAGCCAGAAAAGCTACCCTAGAAA
Source organism: Pedobacter glucosidilyticus DSM 23534 (assembly GCF_000425145.1). Classification (GTDB taxonomy): domain Bacteria; phylum Bacteroidota; class Bacteroidia; order Sphingobacteriales; family Sphingobacteriaceae; genus Pseudopedobacter; species Pseudopedobacter glucosidilyticus. Next base: position 21,017 of record NZ_AULF01000017.1, on the reverse strand, counting down.
TGGACGAAGATTTTTGGGATTATGTGATGAGTTTAAATCTAAAATCGGTGTTTTTAGCTGTTAAAAATGTGATTCCTTTCATGCCTGCGGGTTCTGCTATTATTAACTTTTCTTCTTTAGCAGGAAGAGACGGTGGTGGCCCTGGCGCAAGTGCTTATGCAACTTCAAAAGGTGCTATCATGACTTATACCAGAGCTTTAGCAAAAGAGTTAGGTCCTAAAGGCATTCGTGTAAATGCTGTAGCACCGGGCATGATAGCTACTGCTTTTCATGACAGTTTCACCAAGCCAGAAGTTAGGGTTAATGTTGCTGCTGCAACAGCTGTTAAAAGAGAAGGTAGGGCAGAAGAAGTGGCAGATTTGGTAGCTTATCTAGCTTCAGATGAGTCTTCTTACATTACAGGTAACAACATAGATATTAACGGAGGTATAAGTTTCTCTTAAATATTTATCGCTTTGAGGGAAAAACAAGCCCTCAAAGCATTCTAGGATATACGCTTGAAGCCAATTATCCTTACCATTTCCTAAACCTTTCCATCATGAAGATTATTTTATACTTGTTAATACTATTGTACAGCCCTTTCATTTGGGCACAAAATAAAATAGTTAAAGATGCAAATGCCTTAGAAGACGCTGTTAAACAAGCTAAGCCAGGCGATACGGTTTTTTTAGCAAATCAAGAATGGAAAAATGTTGCTTTAACCATTTATGGGAAAGGAACTGCCATAAAACCTATTGTGATTATGCCGAAGGCTACAAAAAAGGTAATCATTAGCGGACAGTCTTTTTTACGTATTGCGGGCGAACATTTAATCATTAAAGGCTTGCATTTTAAAAATGGTTACAGCCCGCAAAGAGAGGTAATAACTTTTAGAATTAATAATGATTTATTGGCTAATCATTGCCGACTAACAGAATCTGTGATAGAAGATTTTAGTCAGCCAGAACGTTTTAAAAATGATGTGTGGGTGGTTTTTTGGGGTAAACGTAATAGGGTAGACCATTGTACTTTTATTGATAAATTAAGTGCTGGCCCTGTTATCATTGCCGAGTTAAATGATGAACGTAGTCAGGAAAATTACCATAGTATAGATGCTAATTATTTTAAAGGCAGACAACGTTTTGGTTCTAACGGTGGCGAAACTATTAGGATAGGTGTTTCGCGTTATTCTTTAACTGCATCTCGTACTCAAATCATCAACAATTATTTTGAAAGATGTAATGGCGAGGTAGAAATTGTTTCTATTAAATCTGGTGAAAATAACATCAGTTTCAATACTTTTTACGAGTGTGAAGGCTCATTAGTATTAAGACATGGCTCAAACAATACTGTGGAGGGTAATCTGTTTTTAGGCAATCATAAACCATTTACAGGTGGGGTTAGGGTCATTAATCCTGGTCATAAAGTTTTCAATAATGTGTTTAAAGATTTAAAAGGGACAGCTTTTCGCTCGGCTTTGGCGGTGATGAATGGTGTACCAAATTCCTTAATCAACAGATATTATCAGGTTAAAGATGCCCAGATAGAGCGTAATACTTTTATCAATTGTGGTCCGGTTTTATTTGGCGCTGGTAAAGATGCCGAGCGGACTTTATCGCCTCAAAGCGTTACATTTTCTAGTAATTTAATGGTAAATCCTACAGGGAATTTAATAGATGATACTAATAAAGATGGGGGTATCAGTCTTAAAAATAACGCTGTTGTAAACCTGTCCAAAGCCCCATTAACAGATGGTTTTACTCTTATCAAAGTAAATCAACATAAAAAGGATGCCTTATCCATTCCTTATCATAAAAATTATGGTGCCGATATTAAAAAGCTACCATTTGTGCAAAAATCACAAACAGGAGCTGGTTGGTATGTAAAAGAAGAAGTTAAACCTTCAAGAGCCAATAAGACTTTTAGTTTAGCATCGGCTCAAAGCCAACAAATTCATAAAATTATAGCAAATGCCATTTCTGGTGATACCATTTGCTTTACAGATGCTACTTTTTATAAGCTAGATAAAGAAATAGTTTTAGATAAAATGCTGCATTTAATAGCTGATAAAAGCTTAAAAGGCAAACCAATTTTAGTAAACAGCAGCTTTAAAACCCTTCCCGCTTTTATTACCATTGCTAACGGCGGCTCTTTAGCAGTAAAAGGTTTAGCTTTTAAAGGAAATTTTGAAAGCTATGGCGATGTACAATGTGGTATACGCTCTACAGACCAAGCCATGAATAAGCATTACAACGTAAAAATAGATGGTTGTGAGTTTTATGATTATAACGAGAGCACTTTTTCTGGCTTTAAAGCAAGTAAAAGTACCTTTGCTGATACCTTATTAATAACCAACTCTTTGTTTAGAAACATTTCTGGAATGGGTATTAATTTGGCCGAGGAGAAGGAAGACAAAGGGATATATGGTGTAGAAAATACCATCATCAAAAACTGTGTGTTTACCAATATTTTAGGCTCTGCCATAAATGTATACCGTGGCGGAAATGATGAAAGTACTTTAGGGCCATTTGTAACTATAGATTATTGCACTTTTAATGAAGTAGAAAATAGAGAGCAAGGTACTGTTGTTCGTTTATCTGGTGCGCAACAGGCTGTGGTTACCAATAGTATTTTTATGAATAGCGGGCAAGGCGGTCGCTCTATAGAATTTAGAGAGTTTAGATGGGATGATATCAAGGTAGATTATTGTAACTTTTATAATGCTGGTAGGATAGACTCTTTTTACGGCACCGTGGCAGGTAAAAATATCTATCAAATTAAACCCGATTTTATAGATAGCTCTTCTTTTAATTTCAATCTTAAGCCGGGGTCTGCTTTGTCAGATAAATCAACAACAGGGAAAACTTTAGGTGCCAATTTATAATAAACCTTAACACATATGAAAATTAAAAATATGCTAACCAGCCTGTTCATGATAATTATAAGTCAGGCTTTTATGGCGCATGCTGCCAAACCTAAATTGGTTTCAGCTATAGCAAGTCAAGCACTTTTAGAAGGAAAGATTTATAAAATTAAATCTGCTGCCGAGTTAAATGCTTTAGTATTAAAACCCGGAGATAAGGTGGTGATGCAAGCCTCTGATTGGTCTAACCAACAACTGAATTTTAAAGGAAAAGGGACCAAAGAGCAGCCAATTACTTTAACCACAGCAAACCCGGGTACAATAAAATTGACAGGAAGTTCTAATTTGAAAATTGATGGAGAATGGCTGGTTGTAGATGGTTTGGCTTTCGCCGATGGTTACCTAGATAAGGGGCATGTTATTTATTTTTCAACAACATCATCAAACTGTAGGTTAACCAATAGTAGTATCATCAATTATAATCCGCCTTCACGAGAAACCGATTATAAATGGATTTCTTTATACGGAAGCTACAATAGGGTAGACCATTGTGAATTTACAGGTAAAACCCACATGGGCACAACATTAGTAGTTTGGTTGGCTGATAAACATAATTATCATCAGATAGACCATAATTATTTTGGTCCTCGTCCGCCTTTAGAGGCCAACGGAGGCGAAACCATTAGAATTGGTACTAGCGATTGGTCTATGCATGATTCTTACACACAGGTATCTCATAATATTTTTGATAAATGCGATGGAGAAACAGAGATTATTTCCATAAAATCTGGTCATAATACCATAAAAAGCAATTTGTTTTACGAGTGTGATGGAACCTTAACTTTTAGACATGGTAATTTTTCTGAAGTATTGGATAATTATTTCCTCGGTAACAAAAAGAAAAATACAGGCGGTATCAGAATCATCGGTGAAAACCAAAGAGTAGAAGGTAATTATTTACAAGGCTTAAGCGGAACAGGTTTAAGAGCTGCCATTTCTGTGATGAATGCTGTTGAGAAACCAAAACTTAATGAGTATTGGCAAGTGAAAAATGCTGTGATTAGCAAAAATATTATAGCAGATTGTACAGAGGCTTTTAATTTGGGTTCGGGTAAAAATGCTACCCGTGTTTTGGTGCCAGATGGCGTTAAAATAACAGAGAATTATATCGCTAACCCTCAAAAGCTAATGACTTTAGAAGATCAACCTAAGAACTTACAATTGGAAAATAATCAGCTGTTGGGAGCTAATTTGACCCAAGGTTTTGTGAAAGCTAAACAAGAATTGATAAAATCTGATGGAGTTTGGCAATTGAAAAACAACTTAAAAAAGCCATTTTGGTTAACAGAAAAGGTAGGGCCAGCTTGGAAAGTTGCAAGAAATAATTTTTAAAGCACCTACAAGTACTAAATAAATGGGTCATCGTTATTTAATCCCTTTTTTAAATGATATTTTAGCTTAAATATTAAACCAAAATGAACCGTATTTTAATCTTTATTTGCCTTTTCTTCTTAGGCTTAAGCGCTAATGCTGCTCCTCATTTAGAAAAACAAATTACCCAAGTATTAAAAAAGCAAATACTTCAAGAAGCTACTTGGGCTTTAAAAGAGCAACCTGTTACCTTAACAGCAAGCTCATCACCAAGAAGTGCTGGTGGCAAAAATGATTTCTACTCTGAAGGCGATTATTGGTGGCCAGATCCTCAAAACCCAGATGGGCCTTATATACAAAAGGATGGTTTAACCAATCCAGATAATTTTGTTGCCCATCGTTTTGCGGTGATTAGGTTAGGTAAAATTATTGGCTCTTTAGCATCAGCTTACAAGCTAACCGGAGATAAAAAATATATTAACCACGCTGTAAAACATTTGAAAGCTTGGTTTATAAATGCTGATACGAAGATGAATCCTCATCTTTTATATGCACAGGCCATAAAAGGTCGTTTTACAGGCAGAGGTATAGGTATTATTGATACCATTCACCTCATGGATGTTGCACAAGGTGTAATCGTTATGGAAAAAGGAATTTTACCAGAAGATTTAAAAGCCATAAAAAATTGGTTTACCCAATATTTGAACTGGCTAATGACACACCCTTACGGTAAGGCAGAAATGGAAGCTAAAAATAATCATGGTACTTGCTTTACCATGCAGGTAGCTTCTTTTGCTAAACTAACTGGCGATGAAAAGCTTCTAGAATTTTGTAGAAACAGGTATAAAACTGTTTTATTACCTAATCAAATGGCGTTAGATGGAAGTTTTCCTTTAGAAATGGCTCGTACCAAACCTTATGGTTATTCGCTATTTAATTTAGATGCTATGGCCACACTTTGCCAAATATTATCAACCCCTCAAGATAATTTATGGGCTTATAAAACAGAAGATGGAAAATCTATCCAAAAAGGTATTACTTTTTTATATCCTTACCTAACTGATAAAAGTAAATGGCCATTAAAACCTGATGTGATGTACTGGAACGAGTGGCCTGTGGCGCAACCAGCACTAGTTTTTGGGGCAAATGCTTTTAAACAAACACAGTGGTTTAAAACTTGGGCGGCTTTAAATCATCAACCTCAAGTAGAAGAAGTTATTAGAAATTTAGTTATAAAATATCCCATTATTTGGCTTTAAGCCGATGTTGGTTTGTTAAATCATCATCATAAATGTTTAAAAACTCAATATCAAAAAGGTAAAAGCTTTATCTTAGAAAAAAATCATTTTATAAATAATGGCAAGCCTTTCTGCAAACGATTATCTAAATAAATATTTCCCTCAGTTTGAACTGGCCTTAAAAGAGAAGCTAGCTCAGCACACCAGTATCAAAACATTTGAAACTGGCGAGTTGATGATGCAACCTGGACAGTATTTTCGTTCTACCATGTTGGTGGTAGCCGGTAAGGTAAAACTTTATAGACAAGGCGAAGATGGTGGCGAATTTTTTATGTACTATCTAGAACCAGGTAATGCCTGTGCTTTGTCTTTAATTTGTGCCACTAAGCAAGAAACCAGCGAGGTAATGGCTAAAGCCGTAGAAAAGACCACGGTTTTATCTATCCCGATAGAAATTATGGACGATTTGGTTCGTAATTACAAAACCTGGTATTATTTTACACTCGAAACCTATAGAAATCGTTTTGAAGAACTTTTACAAGTGATAGATAGTGTAGCATTTAAAGGTTTAGATGAACGCTTGATGTTCTACCTCAAAAAACAAGCAGAAAAACTCAATACCAAGCAATTACCCTTAACACATCAAGAAATTGCGGCCGATTTAAACTCATCCAGAGAAGTAATCTCAAGGCTACTTAAAAAAATAGAGCAAAGAGGCGATGTTATTTTGCATCGTAACTATGTAGAGTGGTTAAAATAATTTTTTTGATGTTTTTTTAACGATGTGACAAAAGTCACCAATAAGCAGTAGCCATTGCAGCATCTTTGTTGTAAATTACAATAAATGGAAATAGCAGGTTACTTAGCTTCGGCTCTTATTGGAATATCATTAGGATTAATTGGTGGCGGGGGTTCTATTTTAACAGTGCCCGTACTAGTTTATTTATTTGGGATACATCCTTTATTAGCCACTTCTTATTCTTTGTTTATAGTAGGTTTAACTAGCTTAATTGGCTCTTACAATAATTTTAAAAATAATTTGGTAAGCGTTAAAACCGCTATCTATTTTGGTGCAGCATCTATCATCACTGTTTTTTTAACAAGAAAATTTTTGGTGCCTAGTATTCCTCATCATTTATTTACGGTAGCAGGTTTTGAGTTTTCTTCATCTGTTTTTACCATGGTTTTGTTTGCCATTTTAATGCTGGCAGCATCTGTAAGTATGATAAAAAACGGGAATTTAGCAGCTCCTGATAAAGAATGTACTGATTGTATTAAATTTTTAAAGCTGTTAGGGTATGGTATAGCTATTGGTATTATAACCGGTCTTTTAGGTGCCGGAGGTGGCTTTTTATTAATCCCCGCACTAGTGTTCTTGGTTAAACTACCCATGAAGAAAGCTATCGGCACATCTTTACTCATCATTGCTTTAAACTCTTTAATAGGCTTTGCCGGAGACTTAGGTCATTTTAAAATCGATTGGATTTTCTTGTTAACCATAAGTACGATAGCGATAGCAGGGATTTTTATAGGAGGAATTTTAGGAAAGAAGATAACTGGAGATAAACTTAAAAAAGGTTTTGGTTGGTTTGTATTGTTGATGGGGATATATATACTGATTAAAGAAATATATCTGTAAAGTGATAAAAGTCACCAAATAAATCACAAACGAAGTCGAAATTTGAATACATAAAATAGAAAAATTATATAGATGACAATTGAGCAAATTTATACCGGATGTTTAGCACAAGGTGCATACTACATTCAATCAGGTAATGAAGCCGCCATTATAGATCCTTTAAGAGAAGTTGGTCCTTACATAGAAAAAGCTAAAGCCAATGGCGCTACCATCAAATACATTTTTGAGACCCATTTTCATGCAGATTTTGTATCCGGTCACGTTGATTTAAGTAAGCAAACAGGTGCAAAAATCATTTACGGACCACAAGCAAATCCAAGTTTTGATGCGCATATAGCTAAAGATGGAGAAATTTTCAAACTTGGCGATATCAGCTTTAAAGTATTACATACTCCAGGCCATACCATGGAGTCTAGCTGTTATTTACTATTAGATAAAAATGGTAAAGAAACGGCTCTTTTCTCTGGCGATACCTTGTTTATTGGTGATGTTGGTCGGCCAGATTTAGCTCAAAAAGCAGCACACATGACCCAAGAAGAACTAGCAGCTACTTTGTTTAACTCGTTAAGAAATAAAGTGATGACTTTGCCAGATGAGGTTATTGTATATCCAGCACATGGTGCAGGTTCTGCTTGTGGTAAAAATATGAGTAAAGAAACTACTGATACTTTAGGCAATCAGAAAAAATACAACTATGCCTTAAGAGCAAACATGACACAAGAGGAGTTTGTAAAAGAAGTTACAGATGGTTTAACTCCGCCGCCAGCCTACTTCCCTGAAAACGTAAAAATGAATAAAGAAGGTTATGAAAGTTTTGAGAAAGTTTTAGAAAAAGGTACGCAGGCTTTATCTCCGGATGCTTTTGAAGCGGCCGCTAATGAAACAGGTGCCATTTTGTTAGATACCAGAGATGCACAAACTTTTGCAGCAGGTTTTATCCCTAACGCTATTAATATCGGTATTGATGGAAATTTTGCACCTTGGGTGGGTTCTTTAATTCCAGATATCAAACAAGAAATATTATTAATAACTGATGAAGGTAGAGAAGAAGAAGTGGTAACCCGTTTAGCAAGAGTAGGTTACGATGCTGCTATTGGTTATTTAGCCGGAGGTATGAAAGCATGGGAAGCAGCAGGTAAAGAAGTTGATAAAATAGCATCTATTTCTGCTGAGGAATTAGCTCAAAAAATGGCTTCAGGTGAAACCGTAAATATGGTTGACGTAAGAAAAGATACAGAGTATTTTGCCGAGCATGTTGTGGAGGCAGAAAACGTGGCTTTAGATTATATCAATAACCAAATGAGTACTTTAGATAAGAATAAGACTTATTATGTACACTGTGCAGGTGGTTATCGCTCCATGATTTTTAACTCTATTTTAAGAGCCCGCGGTTTCGAGAATTTGATTGATGTAAAAGGTGGTTTTAAAGCCATCAAAGAAACAGAGAAATTTAACATCAGCGCTTATGTTTGTCCAAGCACCATGAAATCTTAATCAAATGGAAACATTAAAAATTTTAGTGCCAACAGATTTTTCTAGCACTTTTAACGCAGCAGATGCTGTGGTTAGCTTACTTCAAAAAAAGGTAAATACTCAGGTTACCCTGTTGCATGTTATACCTGTAAACGGAAATATTTTAGATGAAGAAGCCGCAGAAAATAAAGTACTTACCCTAATAGATGAGGCAAAACAAAAGTTTAAAGCTTTACAATTAAACTGGAAGTTTGATTATCTTTTAAAAAAAGGAGCTATTACCTCAACCATTAATGAAATGGCTATAGAGTTAGGTGTAGATGTCATCATCATGGGAACAAAAGGTTCTTCTGGTTTAATGGAGCATTTAGTAGGTTCAGAAGCACAACACGTAGCAAGAGGCGCTGCTGTGCCCATCATTACGGTAAACCAATATAGTACTCCAACTAAACTTCAGCAGATTTTATTATTGTTAGATTTTGAAAAGCCAAGCACACACCCTCAATTAGATTTTATTCATAAAATTGCTGATCAAGATGCTTGTATCAACTTGTTACATATTTTAAAACCTAATGAAATAGGTATGATAGCAGATATAGAGTATAATATGCGAGAGTTTGCGGTTATCAATAACTTGGAAAATTATAACGTTTTTCTTCATTCTGATGATCAGGTTGATGAAGGTGTATACAATTTTAATAAAGACCATGAAATGGATTTGGTTTGCATAGGAACGCATGGACGTAAAGGGTTTGGTCATTTATTATTTGGTAGCGTGGCAGAGCGTTTAATCAACCATTGCGCTAAACCAGTTCTTACTTATCATTTAAATAGTTTATGATGTTAGAAATTTTAAAACAGCCATGGCCATGGTATGTATCTGGTGTGGCTATAGCTTTTATAATGATTTTATTGCTGTTTTTTGGGAAATCATTTGGTTTTTCATCAAACCTGAGAACCATGTGTAGCATGGCAGGCGCCGGTAAGAAAATAAAGTTTTTTGATTTTGATTGGAAATCACAGCAATGGAATCTACTATTTTTAGTGGGCTCTGTAATTGGAGGTATTATAGCATCAACCATTTTAAAAAATGATGAGCCTTTATCGCTTTCAGTATCAACCATACAAGATTTAAAACAACTGGGAATTGCATTTGACGGGCAACTAAACCCTTCCCATATTTTTGGGTTAGAATTTGCCACTTCTTTTAAAGGCATATTGGTATTATTGATAGGTGGTTTATTAGTAGGTTTTGGATCAAGATACGCTGGTGGTTGTACCTCTGGCCATGCTATAAGTGGTTTATCAAATTTACAAATACCTTCTTTAGTAGCAGTAATAGGCTTTTTTATAGGAGGCTTAGCCATGACATATTTTATTTTACCATTAATATTCTAAGACATGAAAGGATTAAAATTTATACTAGCAGGATTAGTTTTTGGAATCATCATGGCTAAATCAGAAGCTATATCTTGGTATCGTATCCAAGAGATGTTTCGCTTTCAATCTTTCCACATGTACGGCATTATTGGTACTGCGGTAACTTTGGGTGTATTAGCCGTTTTTTTGATTAAAAAATTTGGCTTAAGAGATACAGCAGGTAATCCTATTGTTTTTCAGGATAAAGATAAAAGCTGGAAAAAATATATCCTTGGCGGTACAATTTTTGGCTTAGGCTGGGCTTTAACAGGTGCTTGCCCTGGGCCAATGTTCGTAAATGTTGGCTACGGATATTTTGCTATGCTTATTGTAATAGCAGGTGCCTTAGGCGGAACGTATCTTTATGGTGTCATCAAAGATAAGTTGCCGCATTAACATCCAAAACGCTTTTGAAACATCTTATAAAAGTAAAATTTTTTTAAATGTAAATAGGCTGTTTAAATTACCATCTCATGTTCAGCAAAGCGCTCAACTTAATTAAATGGTTTTTAAAACAGCCTATTTATATAGAAATAACTATCGTGAGCTATTTGACTAGAAGCCAAAGCCGCATTCTATATTTAAATTTCTACCATTTCTTATAATCTGGAATTCTGATCTTCTATTTTGTTGTTGTAAATTTTCTGGACAAGGTACACCATCTGCGCAACCATTAGTAAGATTAGATTTACCAAAGAAAGTAGCTATAATTCTTGATTCTGCCACGCCTCTTTGCATTAAATATTCTTTTGCAGCTTGTGCCCTTCTTTTAGATAAATCTAAATTATACAAGACTCCGGCTCTAGAATCGCAATGAGAGCCTATCAATACTTTAAGTTCTGGTTCTGCCAATAATAAGCCAAGTAAGCGTTGCATGGTTGGTACGGCATCAGCCCTGATGTATGACTGGTCTAAATCATAATAAATTTCTGGTAAATAGTAATGTTTCTTTAGAGAATCGCATTTGGCGCTAAGTTTAATGTCAACATTAACTGTTTTTATACCCCTAGGTGGTTTGCTCAATACTATTTTAGCATATAAGGTTTGGTTAGGTAACTTATCTACAGTATTAATGCTAACTTGCTGAGCTGTAAAGCCTTTTTTAGAGCCTTCTATGATATAGTTTAAATTGGGCTCTAACTCATAAAATGCTTTCCCATTTACATCATTAAGTTGTTCAAAAGTATAACTGCTTGATGATGTTAACTTAACAAGTGCTCCTTCGATTGGGGTGTCATTCTCATCAACAACATCCACAATTAAATCTAAACGATTTGAGGGTAATTGCACAAAGCTAAAGATATCATCGTTATAATTTCTGTTCGAAGTAAAAAATCCTTCTGTTTTTTGTTTGTTGATGATAAAGCCAAAATCGTCTTTATTAGAGTTTAAAGGTGCGCCTAGATTTCTTACTGGTCCATTCGGTTTTAAATCTTTAAGCGGGACGAAAAATATGTCGAGTCCGCCGTAACCTCCTTTGCCGCTTGAAGCATAATATAAATTACCATCATCATCAACAAATGGAAATTGTTCTTCACCTGCGGTATTAATCATGTTTCCCAAATTGGTTGGGTTACTCCATGTATTATTTCCTCTTCTTGTGCAGTAATAAATATCAGACCCTCCCAAGCCGCCAGGTTTGTCTGATGAAAAGAATAAAATTTTACCATCTTTAGATAAAGAAGGGTGTCCTGTAGAATATTCTTGACTATTGTATGCAAACGCTGTAGGTTTGGTCCATGCTCCATCTCGAAAGGTAGAAGTCATGATTTTTAATTTATAAGTTCCATTCTGATCTTTTTTCTCATGATTTCTGGTGAAGAAAACTTCATTTTCATCTTCAGAAAAAGTAGCTGTTCCATCATGAAATTTTGATTTTAAATTGGTACTAAATTTCTTGGCTTCTACAAAATTATCAGTATAAATACTAGTATTGGTTTTTGTACTGAGGCTGTAAGTGTTTAATAATTTACTATCATTACTAGTTGCTTTAGTATCATCATCATTAAAAATGTAAGGATATTTACTTTTTGTGATAGAGCTGGCATTACTAGAGTCGGTGGTGATAATTTTATCATTACTTATAAAGTATAGGTTGTTATAAGGCGATAAATCCCAACCATAAATGTGTTTTACCAGTTTATCTAAGGTTCGGTTACTTGTAAACACAAGTCCATCTTTATAATATACCGGGCTAAATTCTGAAAACTGTGTGTTAAAATTAGTTAACTTTATTTTCCATCTGCTACTATCGGAAGTATTATTAATATAATCTTTTCTATACTTAGCATTGGTTATTTTATTAGAAATCATCTGAGATTCCTCATACTTGCCGTTGTTTGCTAAAGCTTCTGCATGGTATCTTAAATCATTGGTATTTAGGCTCTTTTTGGTTTTACTAAGTTTAGTATACCATATCTCGGCATTATCATAATCTTTCACTAAACGATAGCTATTAGCTAACCGCTCTATAACTAAGCTATTTGTGGTATCTTTTTTATAAGCATTTAAGAAATGCGGGACAGCCATTTTATACCTTAACGCTTGATATTCTTTTTCGCCAGCTTTAAGATGCGATTCAAAAAGTTGAGATTTTGCTCGTAAACTAAAAAGTAACAAACAAATGGTATATAGTATAGTGCTAAATTTCATAAACATCTTTCTTAAAAATATCGTGGAGATAATAATTTAGATTTTGCAGAACCAAATTCATAGCGTAACATAAACTCATGACTGCCAGAGTTGAAGTCTGCAAGTCTGGTGGTGCTTCTATCATAAGCATAACCAAATCTTATTTGCGAATTTAACTGAATCTCTGTCATAGCTGCTATATCAGCTTCTGTACGGTATTGTAAACCGATAGAAAAGATATCAAAAAACCAAACATTGCTATTAATGTCTAATTGCAATGGAGCACCTTGTACACCTTTAAACAATACAGATGGTTTAATTTTTATATCCTTATTGATATCAAAAACATAGCCTGCTGCAATAAATAAATGGGTATACTGTCTTGCAATAAGTCTACTGCTTGATATATTGGTATTGTTATTTAAGGTATTACCCAGCATTTGTGGTACAGAAATACCCAAATAAAACTTATCAGAATTATAATAAACGCCAGCACCAAAATTGGGTTGTACGGTTCTAACATCTTGTGCAAAACTTACATCTGGCGCACCAGTTGGATTTAATGCAACACGACTAAAATTAGCAGAATATAATGCTGCACCCGCCTGTAAACCAAATGCTAGAGTTCCTTTATCCATTCTGATACGATACGCATAGCTGGCAAATGCTCCGGTAGTTTTACTAATTCCTATTTCGTCATTAAATACCTGAAAGCCTAAACCAACTTTTTTATTTGATGTTGCGCCATCAAAAGAAATAGTTTGTGTACTTGGCGCTCCTTCAATACCTACCCACTGGTTTCTGTATAAGGCAGTTGCGCTTACAACATTTCTACTTCCGGCATAAGCAGGATTAATAGCAAGTGTATTAAACATGTATTGCGAGTACATGGCTTCTTGTTGTGCATAAACGACGTTTATACAAAAGAAAGCAAGCAAAAAGCCGATGATATATTTTGATGTTGTGTACATATTATTATCTCTTTAGCGTGATATAGCCAGTATATCTTTCTTGTTGATTTACAATGAGGATATAAAAGTATGTTCCGTCTGGGAGGTCTTCACCTATTCTTATACCTAGATTTGAAATACCGTTCCATGTATTTTGATAGTTTGGATCTTTAAATACAAGATTACCCCATCTATTATAAATTTCTAATAGTAATAAATCATTATTAGGATTTTCTATAACAAAATTATCATGAGTACTATCGCCGTTAGGAGAAAAACCTTCTGGAATATAAATAGAAGTTCCTCTTAAGATAACAGGTGTAGGTATTTGTTCATCAGGTACACCACTATTATCAGGGTCGCTGTTTATACCATTAGTAGAAGTATCATTAACCGTTCCGTCTATACTCTCAGCAGTTGCATTAGCTGTATTTAGGTAAGTACCATTTTTTTTCTTGGTATTGATTTGAAGTGTAAAACTTACGCTTTGTCTTTCGCCAGGTATTAAACTGCCACCATTTAAAAGATTGATAACAGAAATACCATTAAAACTATTATTAGCAATTAAGTTGCCTGTAGTGGTTAATCCTCCTATTAAATTAAATTCTAATGGATCAGGAAAAGTAACTCTTAAATTATCTGTAATATTAAGATTATTAAGTTCAATATTACCTAAGTTTTCTGCTGTGATGGTATAAGTTACTGTATTAATTCCGTTTGCATCTACCGCAACCGCACTTGCAGATTTTGCCAAACCTAATACAGGTGAACTATTAACCGTTACAATTACAGTAGCTGTAGTCGTATTTAAAGGGTCTGTTTTATCGGTAATCCTGTAATTGATGGTATATATGCCTGGGACAGTACCTGGTGGTACCACAACCTGCCCATTATTTGTACTGATGTTGATGGTGCTATTGGTAGTGCTAATTTGGATAATATCAACATTATTAACAGATGCTGGTAAGCCATTTAAATTATCGTTAACTAAAATATTTACAATGGCTACACCACCAGTTTTTCCATTAACATTACCGGCATCATTACCTGCGCCAATTACTTTTGGCGTAATGGTTGAAATATTATTTAACGGATTGGGGTCTGTTTGAGAGCTTGAACTAACCGTTGCTGTATTGGTATAATTGCCTGTAGCATTAACAGTAGCAGAAATTACTAGAGTTTGGCTTTGTCCGCTGTTAAGGATATCTAAAACCCAGTTTGGAGCATTCCAAATACCTGCAGAAGAAGTTGCACTTACTAAAGTATAACCTGTTGGTAGTACATCATTAACAATAATGTTTCTGGCAACGCTTGGTCCGTTGTTTTTTACAGTTATGGTAAAAGAAGTTGTAGTACCCGCCACTTGATAATTACTTGGTAGTGTTTTAGTTACTTCTAAATCAGCAATTCCTCTTGGACTTGGTGTAACCGTAGAAGTATTATTAGCTACATTTGAGTCAGATTTATCGCCTCTTATAACCGCAGTATTGGTATAGCTACCATTTAATAATACAGTTGCTACAACAGTTAAAGTAGCTCTTTCGCTAGCTGTTAAACTGCCTATATTCCAGTTAGGTGTTGTGTAACTTCCTTTGGTTGCGCTAGTGCTTACAAGCGTATATCCATTTGGTAATAAATCTTCAACTACAACACCTGTTATATCACCAGGGCCATTGTTAATAGCCTCTAAAGTGAAGGTTACATTACTATTAACATTAGGTGTGTTGTTATTGATAGTTTTTCTAATCTCTAAATCAACGTCACAAGCACCAACATCTAACCTAATAGGTATATTGATGATTGAGCCTTCGCTACCACTGGTAGAGCCATTGGCCAGAAATTCTGTCATAGCTAAAGAGGTTGTTCTGCCGTTTATCCCACCTTTAACATTTTTTATTGATGCATCGCTAGTAGCGTTAATAGAAATTACACCACCACCGCCACCACCGCCCGGACCTTCAGATTCGAAATTGGTGATCAGTTGCGAGCCACCTTTACCACCATTAGCATTGATAGTTAACGTACTGGCAATAGTATTAGACTGGATAAGTACTGTACCACCGCCACCACCACCGCCTGGAGCATCATTGTTAGTATTTATAGTATTAGTAGCGTCTTCTCCATTGGCTTCTATAGAGCCGTTTCCGGTTAATCCATTAGATACGATTAAGAAAAGTATACCTCCGCCATCGCCGCCGTCGCTATTAGAAGAATCATTACCATCTCCAGCACCACCACCGCCACCAAAAAACAATTGATTTCTTAAGTTTGGAGATATTAAAGGTCTGCCACCTAAACCTCCGGCTGCTACTCTATAATCTCCACCCCAACTGATGTTTAAAATATCAGTAGGAGGGATATTTGGAGCAATTTCATTTGCAGCATAAGAAGGCCCTACAGTACAAGCATCTCCATCAACCAAGGCGAAATTTATTAGTCCCGCAAAAGTATAGCCACCTCTACCACCACCAGAAGAATTTGTTAGTTGATTGTTATTCGCAATATAATCAGGATCTAGCTTCCAGGCATCTGAAGCACAAGAGCCCCCAAAATCATTCATGACTCCAGCACCTCTAAACCAGTTGTTAGGGTTTCCTCCATTAGAGCCACCGCCGCCGCCTGCGTTGTGAGCGTTACCGCCACCACCACCATTGGCAGGTGCACCACGGCCCCATCTACCAATTTCTATCGTATTAGGATAAGGTCGGTCTTCATAGTCTTCGCGATAACCAGCAATACTTTCTCCTTTTTCCGCACCTCTATTAGGATCTTTAGATCGATATTCTTTAACAATTTCCGATCCTGCCACATTAGTGTAAGGGTCTATAGTACCACCTCTAAACCCAGCAAAATTACTGTTGATGGAGCCATTGTTTACAATATTTGTAGCATGTATGGCAGTAAAACCACCTCTTCTTCTGGTTAAAGAGGATGGGGCTAATGTTATTCCGTTGATGTCACCATTCCTATCAGGGTCTGTACCAAAAGATGGTGAACCCCAAGGAATAGACGTTACGCTAGCGCCTGTATTTATAGTGAGGCTATTGTATTGTGGAACCCTTATTACCTGTACATAAAATCTAGAGAAATAAGATAACTTAGTACCGCAAATTAACGTTATTTCATTTCCGTTTGTGCTTTCTACATAAGCAAACTCGTATCGTCCAGCACCGTTAAAATCTAAAATATCACCATAATTAACGGTGTTTGAAGTGTTTATTCTGGCACCCTGTGCCTGATAAATCAAAATTAAATCGCCATTAGCTAAAACATTATTTGCAAAAACACTATTATTGGTCGTATAACCGGCAGGTAAATAGGTGATATTATCCCTGTTTAAATCATTAATATCACTAACAATAATTTTATTAGTTCCTGCATTGATGTCTGCTACAACTCTTGTATATCTATTCACAACAGTTTTTGCTGTGGTTATAGTTAAATTACCATCTTTATTAGGTTGGGCTAGGGTAGAAAAGCAACTTAATAAAAACAGAAAGAGTAAAGACTTTCTCGAATACTTAAGTACAAAATTTATCATTTACAAATAATTGTTTTTTATTGGGGTAACAAAGCAGATACCAGTTTATTTTTTAATTTTAAAGAAATATTAACTGTTTTATTGTTGTGGTTGTTTGTTAAAATAAACTATTATTTCTGATTCGGACAGGTTGTGTAATGTTGATTTCCCGATTAGGGGAAAAAAATACACGTCTAAATTTTGCTCATTTATAAAGACGATAACAATTAATCATTAGAAAATAAACTACTTGAATTTTAAAACATAAACAAAAAAAGCCACTTTAAGTGGCTTTTGGTTGTAGTAGCGGGGAGCAGGATCGAACTGCCGACCTCAGGGTTATGAATCCTGCGCTCTAACCATCTGAGCTACCCCGCCAAGGGCTTACTTGTATTTTAACCAGAGTTTAATTCTGGTGGTCTTTTATATAAAAATCAAAGACACTTAAATTATCCTATTCCTATATGGTCTTTTTGAAAAGGTTTGCAAATATAAAGTAAAATACCTTTCTTTAGAAAAGTTTGTGAAAAAAACTTTGATATTTTTTACTCTGGCAATTTATACATCTTATACATGGCTGATAAAGTTAAGTTTACATTAGAATACGAGATTAAATGCTCACCAAAAATTTTATATGGTTTTATAAGTGAACCTAATGGATTGTCCCAATGGTTTGCTGATGACGTTTATTTTAAAGATCATGTTTATACTTTTGTATGGGATGATGGAGAAGAACAAAAAGCCAAAATGTTATCTTCAAAGGAGTCTAAATCTGTTAAATTTGCTTGGTTAGATGATGAACCTTATACGTTTTTTGAGTTAGAGATTATCAAGGATGAGTTAACCAATGATGTAGCATTGGTTATTACAGATTTTGCACTTCCAGAAAATCTAAAAGACCGCCAATTAATTTGGAATATCCAAATAGAAAACCTTTTAAGTGTTATAGGAGCCTGATTTTTGCTACTTTTGCAAAGTGAAAAAGGTACACCTACTCATAATTAAAGCTTTCATTAGGCCTTTCATCGTCACATTTTTTATTGTGATGTTTGTTTTATTGATGCTTTTTCTGTTTAAATATATTGATGATTTAATAGGAAAAGGTTTCGAGTGGTACGTAATTCTACAGTTATTAATGTACGCCGCTGCTACCAACGTAGCCATGGCATTGCCTTTAGCTGTATTGTTATCTTCTATCATGACTTTTGGTAACCTTGGCGAGAATTACGAATTGGTTGCCATAAAATCTGCTGGTATTTCTTTACAAAAGGCAATGGCTCCTTTAGTAGCTATGGTGGTAGGTTTAAGTATTGCAGCCTTCCTTTTTTCAGATTTTATGCTGCCCGTTGCTAATCTAAAAATGGGTTCTTTACTTTATGATGTTAGAAATCAAAAGGCAGCTTTTTTAATAGAAGAAGGCGTTTTTAATAATAGTATCCCGGGTTACTCTATCAGAGTTAAGCAAAAGCTACAAACAGATAGTGGTGATGTCTTAAAAGATATCGTCATTTACGACCAATCTAAAGGAACAGGAAATACAAATGTGTTGATGGCTAATGAAGGTGAAATGTACAAGACTGAGGATAAAAAATTCCTTATTCTTAAACTTAAAGATGGTGTACGGTACGAAGAAAGTAATGGGAAAGGATATGATCCTAGAGAACGTTTAACACGCTTTAATTTCAAGGAAACCGAACAACGTTTTGATTTATCATCATTTAATTTCAAAAGGGAGGATGAAAATTTATTTAAAAACAACTTTCAGATGATGAATTTGAAAGAGTTGGATTCTGCCGAGAAAGATACTAGGGTGAGGTATGATAGCATTAGAACTTTAGGAGCAAAATCTTTAGAGTCTTACTACAAAATATACTATGGCACAGCTAAGTATGGTTCTGCAGTAGGGAAAACGGGTTTGAATTTTAAAAAAGATGGTGTTTTAGCAGGTTTAGATAGCGCCCAGCATGCCGCTGCTGTAACTGCTGCACTTGATAATGTTAGATATGCTAAAGATGGTTTAGAAACTCATACTTTTCAAGCAGAAGAGTTTATGAAAACCATTAGAAGGTATTTAGTAGAGTATAACCGTAAATTTACCCTATCTGTTTCTTGTTTAGTTCTTTTCTTCATAGGAGCTCCTTTGGGTGCAATTATAAGAAAAGGTGGTTTAGGTTTACCTGTAGTAGTTTCTGTTATTTTCTTTTTGGTCTATCATGTCATCAGTACCGTTGGCGAGAAATCTGTTAAAGAAGGTTCGCTATCACCAGTAATGGGAATGTGGATAGCTATATTTGTACTTACCCCTCTAGGATTATTTTTAACTTACAAGGCAACGGTAGATTCTGCACTTTTTGATACAGATTCCTATAAAAATTTCTTTAAGAAATTACTGAAAAGGAAAGAAAAAAATATTCAGTAATTATTGCAAAGGCTTGACGCTATAAACCATCCAAACATAAAATTGGTATTTAAAATCATTAAATTTGTCTGTATCAAAAAAACTAAACTTTGTAGCCAATATTTGTTTACGTTTTAGATACATAAATTATAAAACATGCTTAATACAATAGAAGAAGCAATTGAGGATATTAAAGCAGGTAAAATCATCATAGTTGTAGATGATGAAGACCGCGAAAATGAGGGGGATTTTTTAACAGCTGCTCGTAACGCCACACCAGAAGTGATTAACTTTATGGCTAAGCATGGAAGAGGTTTAATTTGTGCTCCTATCACAACAGATAGATGTCGTGAGCTAAACCTTGAACTTATGGTAGGTAAAAACACAGCCACTTTTGAAACCAATTTTACGGTTTCGATTGATCTGATTGGTCACGGTTGCACCACCGGTATATCTGCATCAGACCGTTCTAAAACTATTATGGCGCTTATAGACCCTAAAATAAAAGCGGAAGATTTAGGTAGACCAGGACATATTTTTCCTTTAATTTCTAAAAATGGTGGTGTTATTAGAAGAGCCGGACATACAGAAGCTGCGGTTGATCTAGCAGAACTAGCCGGTTTTGAACCTGCCGGAGTGATTTGTGAAATCATGAATGAAGAAGGTGAAATGGCTCGCTTACCAGAACTACTAGAAATGGCAAAGGAACTGGATATGAAGATTGTTTCTATTCAGGATTTAATTAGCTATCGTTTAAGAACCGAGTCCCTTATCAAAAAAGAAGTATCTGTTAAATTGCCAACAGAATGGGGTGATTTTGAAATGGTTGCTTTTACTCAGGTTAATACCGGAGAAAACCATTTAGCACTTGTGAAAGGAAGTTGGGAAGACGATGAACCTATCCTGGTTAGGGTACATAGTTCTTGTATCACTGGAGATATTTTTGGCTCTTGCAGATGCGATTGTGGTCCGCAATTACATAAAGCCATGGAGATGATAGAGAAAGAAGGGAAGGGTTTAATTGTTTACATGAACCAAGAGGGTAGAGGCATAGGCTTGGTAAATAAACTAAAAAGCTATAATCTACAAGAAAACGGAATGGATACTTTTGAAGCTAATATAGCTTTAGGTTTTGGTATGGATGAAAGAGATTATGGGGTAGGGGCTCAGATTATCAGGAGCTTAGGTGTTAGAAAGATGAAATTAATGTCTAATAATCCTACAAAAAGAGCGGGTTTAATAGGTTACGGCTTAGAAGTAGTTGATAATGTACCAATAGAAATTGAATCTAACAAGCATAACGAACTCTACTTAAAAGCTAAAAGAGATAAAATGGGTCATACCATCATGAAAGAAAGATAATTTTAATAGAAAGAGGAAGGTTAAGAAATTAATTTTCCTCTTCTTCTTTTGGGGTAACGATAATAGGTTTGCTTAACGTTTTTCTTCTATCTTCAGCATTTTCCTTACTTTCTGCTTCTCGTTTTCCTCGGGCAAAAGTATTTCTAATAAATTCTTTAAATGTATCGTACTCTT
>NZ_AULF01000016.1 GCF_000425145.1 Pedobacter glucosidilyticus DSM 23534 | reverse complement strand
AGGATCAAACTCTCCATTGTATAATGTGGTTTGATACTAACTTTCGTTAATATTTGTTTTCTTCCGTCTCTAGGTTACTGATTTCTCAGTGTCGCTACGTTATATGATATCTTTTTAAAGAACTTCTGCGCCGCCCTTCTCAGTTTGGCTTCTATTTCCTTCCAGATAATTGCTTATCTTTTTAGTTTTTCTCTTTTATTAACTAGCTACAATCGCTGTAACTCTTCCTCCCTTTCGGGGCTGCAAAGGTAATCATTCTAATTTTATTACCAAAATGTTTTTGAAAATATTTTCAGTTGTAAAAATCAACCCATTTAATACTTTTCAAATTTTCCTTCAACACTATTTGTTTGGGATTGCAAAGGTGAAAATATTTTTTCAATCTACAAATTGATTTTATTAAAACTTATCAACATTCTTTCTTAACATTTAACACAAAAAAATCGGTTTAAACTATAAGAGTAGCAGTTTTCAAAGTATCGCCTTCATCGCGAAAGCGGATGCAAAGGTGTGGTATTTTATTGGAGTATGCAAATAAATAAGTGAAAAAATCATGAATTTTTCAGAACACGCTGAATTTCATCAAGTTTCATTAAAGCTTCAACTGGAGTTAGGGTATTTACATCTAGATTATTTAGTACATCTCTTATTTTAATAAGTACAGGATCTTCTAAAGCAAACATTTGTAATTGCACTGCTTGTTTCTGCATTTTCATAATACTGGCTTTTATATGCTCGCCTCCTGTACGTTCGTTTTCTAATCTTTTTAAAATTTCATTAGCCCTGTTTAAAACTTTTGGGGGCATACCCGCCATTTTAGCTACATGAATACCAAAACTATGCTCGCTTCCACCTGGAACAAGCTTCCTTAAAAAAATGACTTTATTGCCTACTTCTTTGACAGTTACATTATAGTTTTTTACTCGGTTAAAAGAATTAGTTAACTCATTTAACTCGTGATAATGCGTAGCGAAAAGTGTTTTTGCTTTACAAGAAGGATGATTATGTAAATATTCTGCAATTGCCCAAGCGATAGAAATACCATCATAAGTAGATGTACCGCGACCTATTTCATCTAAAAGAATAAGGCTTCTATCGGATAAATTATTTAAAATACTGGCAGTTTCATTCATTTCTACCATAAAAGTAGACTCGCCAGAAGATAAGTTATCTGAAGCGCCAACCCTAGTGAATATTTTATCTACTATACCAATACAAGCTTCTTTAGCAGGGACAAAGCATCCCATTTGTGCCATAAGTACAATAATACCCGTTTGTCTTAATAATGCTGATTTACCGGACATGTTGGGTCCTGTTATGATAATGATTTGCTGAGTTTCATCATCTAAATAGACGTTATTGGTAATATACTCTTCTCCTAGAGGTAACTTATTTTCTATAACGGGATGTCTGCCTCCTTTAATGTCTAAAATTTTAGAGTCATTGATTACAGGGCGATTATAATAATATTTCTGGGAAATTGTAGCAAAACAAAGTAATACATCTAATTGGGCTATTAAGTGCGCATTTAACTGTATAGGTTTAATATATTCTGTGACTGTGACTAGAAGTTCATTAAAAAGTTGCGTTTCTAGAACATGTATTTTTTCTTCTGCACCCAGAATTTGATCTTCATATTCTTTTAGCTCGGGGGTAATGTATCTTTCTGCGTTTACTAGTGTTTGTTTTCTAATCCATTCTTGCGGGACTTTGTCTTTATGTGTATTGCTAACCTCCAAATAATATCCAAAAACATTATTAAAAGCTATTTTAAGTGATGAAATCCCTGTTATTTCTGCTTCTTTCTTTTGTAATTGTAATAGATAATCTTTCCCTCCATAAGATATTTTACGTAGTTTATCTAGTTCTTCATTTAAGCCATCTGCCATGACTTTACCTTTTGAAATGAGAACGGGAGGATCTTCTTGAAGTTCTCTTTCTATTTTTTCTTTGATTGAAGAACATGTATTTATTTGTTCGGCTATTCTTTTAACAGACTCTTGAGGGGTTTGCTCACAAATATTTTTAACTTCTTGAATTGCTGTTAAAGCTCTTTTAAGCTGAACAATTTCTCTTGGGTTGGCTTTTTGTAAACCTATTTTAGAAATTAGTCTTTCTAAATCGCCGATTTGACGGACAAAAGTTTGTAATTTTTCTCTAAGTTCTGGGTTATCATAAAAATATTGAACTACGTTAAGTCTTTCTTCAATTGGTTTTTTGTTTTTGAGTGGCATCACTACCCAGTTTTTTAGCATGCGAGCCCCCATAGCACATGAGGTTTGATCTAAGACATCTATTAAAGTTTGTGCATTATCATTAGATGAACCTATAAGCTCAAGGTTTCTTACTGTAAATCTATCTAACCACATATACCGGTCTTCCTCTATTCTAGAAATGTTGGTAATATGTTGAAGCTGCCTATGCTCTGTTTCGTTTAAATAATGTAAACAAACACCTGCAGCTATAATGCCAAGATTGAGCTTTTCTATACCAAAACCTTTTAGCGATTTAACTTCAAAATGCTTTAATAAAGTTTCTTGAGCATAATCTATGGTAAAAGCCCATTCATCTAGCGCATAAGTATAATATCTATCGCCAAAGAGCTCTTTAAATTCTTTTTGTTTACTCTTTGCAAAAATGATTTCATTAGGTTTATATCCTTGTAAAAGTTTATCTATATATTCTGCGTTACCTTGTGCTGTTAAAAACTCGCCTGTAGAAATATCTAAAAATGCTACACCTATTGTTTGTTTATCGAAATGAAGCGTTGCTAAAAAGTTATTAGATTTCTGCTGAACGATATTATCACTATAGGCTACGCCAGGGGTGATAAGCTCTGTTACACCTCTTTTAACAATTCCCTTTACGGATTTAGGATCTTCTAGTTGGTCGCAAATAGCTACACGCTGACCAGCCCTTACCAATTTAGGTAGATAAGTTTCTATTGAGTGATGTGGAAAACCAGCTAATTCTATGTGTGAAGCAGAGCCATTTGCTCTTTTAGTGAGTACAATACCCAGTATTTGAGCTGCTTTTACTGCATCTTCTCCGAAGGTTTCATAAAAATCTCCTACCCTAAAAAGTAATAATGCACCCGGATATTTTGCCTTTATCTGGTTGTATTGGGTCATTAAAGGAGTTTCTTTTATACTTTTTGTTGCCAATTTGCTAGCTTTTATCAATTTGCTAAGTTATAAAAGTATGTTGTGCCTTTAATATATGTTGAAAATTTGTAAAAAGTGGAAAGTATATTATAGTCTTATTATGATGGGAAGCACAAATGTTTAAAATTTAAAAATAGTATTGATTGATATTTAGTTGTAAAATGATTTACTTTCGTAAAAAAAAATCATCATATTATGAATATAAAACTAGGTCTGATTGGACTTTTAGCGACTACTTTGTTTTCAAACTGTAACTCTACAACTCCGAAGGGTTTATCTACAGATTCTTCTACCACTGAGCAAACCTCTGTAATTAATGAAACAGTTGATACAGAACCGGCAAAGAAAGAACGTAAACCCGCTGATGCAAAAACCATTTTAGCCAGAAAGCAAGTTCCTATCTTGTGTTATCACCAAATTAGAGACTGGAAAGCAACTGATTCTCAATCTGCAAGAGATTATATAACCCCCGTAGCTACTTTTAAAGAGCATATTAAAATGTTAGCTGATAGTGGCTATACCAGTATTTTACCTGAGCAACTGTACAATTATTTGGTTTATGGTGATGCTTTGCCTAAAAAACCAGTAATGATAACTTTTGATGATACTGATTTAGACCAGTTTGAAGTTGGGAAGAAAACATTGGATAAATATGGATTTAAAGGTGTTTATTTTATTATGACGGTTGCTATTGGCAAACGTGGTAAGGTGAAATATATGGATAAGGCTCAAATCAAACAATTGGCTGATGAAGGTAATACTATTGGTAGCCATACTTATGACCACCAAAATGTTAAAAAATACCAAGGTGAAGATTGGGTTACGCAAATTGAAAAACCAACTAAAACTTTGAAAGAAATAACCGGAAAAGAGATTACCTATTTTGCTTATCCTTTTGGTTTATGGAATAAAGAGGCTATTCCTGAATTGAAGAAAAGAGGTATGAAAGCGGCATTTATTTTATCAACTTCTAGAGATGAACAAGATCCTTTGTATACCATAAGAAGAATAATTGCCAGTGGCTTTTGGAGTGCTAAAACTTTACATAACAGTATGGTAAATTCTTTTTCTGAAAAGAGAAATTGAAAGTAGAAATTCAAAAGTAAAAAGTAAAAAGTAAAAAGTAAAAAGTAAAAAGTAAAAAGTAAAAAGTAAAAAGTAAAAAGTAAAAATTCAAAAGTAAAAAGTAAAAATTCAAAAGTAAAAAGTAAAAATTCAAAAGTTTGAAATAAAAAAGCAGCGTTTTATTGATAAAATGCTGCTTTTTTTATGGTTTTAATATTTTTATCTTACCCTAAAAACTCTTTTATCTGAAGTATGGGTACTAAAATAACCTAAAGCGCCATTACTTAGATTAGTGTCTGGATTTGAAGGTGCTACTGGTGGACCTCCATTGCCTCCTATCTGTGTGATTGCAAAAAAGTATCGATATATTTCTGGGGTAATATTTTGAAAGTCAATCATAATTTCATCGCCAGAAACAATTTCAGGATCATCAGTAAAAATGGTATTGTTTATATAATTACCATTATTAAACCTATCGTTATCAACATAAAAACTATTGATTTTTTTGCCGTTTATACTGATGACATAATTATAAGCATTTGTTTCTTGGGCTGGGTCTTGGTAATGTACTTTAACATATTTTCTAGTTTCTCCAAAAAAAGTTACTTCTGAAACAGACAAAGAATCTAGAGGGACTTTATTTGGCATTTTTGAACTCGCTGTATAAGTATTACCATTTACTGTTACTCTTAAATTATAAGTTTTACCATAGCTTCCCCTGAAAGTTGTAGAGCGGTAAACACCTGGTTGATCTTCTGTAAAGGTTAAAGTTGGACCACCTATTTCTGTTACTGTAACTGTTGCATTTCTTAATGGTACTGTTTGAAATGACTGATTAAAAGGCACTGTTTGCGATATATTTATGGTTTGTCGCTCTGTTCTATCCGTTATTGCGGCTTCTATAACTACAGCTGGTTCTTGCTCATTTGTCTCTATTTCAATAACTTCTTCACAAGAAGTGAATGCTAATATGCTTACAAAACCTAAGATGAATATATTGTTTCTCATGATTTTAAAATTTAAAATTCCAGGTTACAGATGGGATAATACCAAATAATGCGGTTTTAACGATTTGGGTTTGAGCTGGATTATTTGGGTTTTCTTCATAACTTAATGAGAAAACATTCTTCCTATTGTATACATTATAAATACCAAAAGACCAGCTAGATTGATATTTTTTACCCGGCTTACCTTCTAAAGTCGCGGAAAAATCCAATCGGTGATAATCAGGCGCTCTGTACGCATTTCGTTCTGAATAATAAAATACGGTTGTACCCCCTAATTGATATTTGCCTTCTGGAACTGTTATGGCGTTACCCGTGTTGTAAACAAAAGTTGAAGAAAGTGTCCAACGTTTACTTGCTTTATAAATACCTACTAAAGAAATATCATGGGTACGGTCTTGAAATGCGTTAAACCATTTTCCGTTATTGATTTGATCAAACTGTCTTTCTGTTTTTGATAAAGTATAACCAACCCAGCCGTTAAAATCTCCAAATCGCTTTTTCAGGAAAAGCTCTATACCATAAGCTCTACCATCTCCGTATAATAAATCTGCTTCTACGTTTTGATTTCCTCTTAAATCGGTACCATTCCTATACTCAATTTGGTTTTGCATCCATTTATAATAAACCTCAGCAGAGAACTCGTAAGTATTATCTTTAAAATTACTGAAATAGCCTAAAGCAACTTGGTCGGCAATTTCTGGTCGGGTGTTGTTACTACTTAAGATATAAATATCTGTTGGAGAAGTTGCTGTTGAGTTAGACATGAGATGCAAATTCTGTGTATTTCTGGTATAAGAACCTTTAACAGATTTAGTTTCGTTAAACTGATAGCTGGCAGAAAGACGAGGTTCTAGATTGAGATAGGATTGCACAACCTCTCCTGCACTAAAAAATGTAGAGCTTACTTCATTTCCATCTCTATCATATTCTTTAAAATTACCAGCACCAAGTAAAGCAAAGGAACTCAATCTTAAACCATAGGCTAGATTAAAATTATCTGATGCTTTCCAGTCATCAGAAACATAAATAGCAGTTTCTATTCCTCTTCTGTTTTCTACCGTGGCTGGGTTTACGCTTGAATTTTGAGTAGCCGTTATTCTGCCAGGCTCGATAGTGTGGTGGATAGCATTGATACCAAAACGTATATCGTGATTATTTAAAGCATACTGAAAATCTTGTTTGAGATTAAAATCTCTGATGATAGAGCTTACTTTAAAATCATTTCCCTCTAATTGATTTTCGATAACATAATCATAATTAGAATAAATAAAAGAGGTGTTAGAGAACAATCTGTTAGAGAAGATATGGCTCCAACGTAGTGTAGCTGTAGTATTTCCCCAATCAAAACCAAAAGCTTGGTTTAAACCTAATTTATCTCTACCAAAATAACCAGATAAGTAAAGGGTGTTTTTATCATTGAGTTTAAAATTGGTTTTAGCGTTTAAATCGTAAAAAAACAAGGTATTACCTCTTAGAGAGGTATCAGGTGCAAAAGCTAAAAAAGCATCGGCATAGGTTCTTCTTCCGCTAATCATGAAAGAACTTTTTTCTTTTTGGATAGGCCCTTCTACTTTTAAACGTGATGAAATTAAGCCAATTCCACCTTCTGCGGTGAAGTTATTTTTATTACCATCATTCATCCTGATGTCTAAAACAGAGGATAATCGTCCGCCGTATTGAGCTGGCATACCACCTTTATAAACGGTAACATCCTTAATGGCATCAGAATTAAAGGTGGAGAAAAAACCCAAAAGGTGCGAAGCATTGTAAACAGGCGCTTCATCCAACAGAATTAAATTTTGATCTATAGCGCCTCCACGAACATAAAATCCAGAATTTCCATCGCCAGCAGGCTTAATCCCAGGCAATAATTGCAGTGTTTTTAGGATGTCTCGCTCTCCAAATAAAACCGGAATACTTTTGATATCTTTTACATCTAATTTCTCTACCCCCATTTGTGGGTTGGTTACATTATCATTTCTTTTTACTGAGCTTACAACAATTTCTTCTAGTTGCGCTGCTGGTTCTAAACTAAAATCGAGTTTAAGATTGGCGTTTAAATCTATTTTTTTGATGATAGCTTTATAACCTACATAAGTAATAGCTAAATCATAAGTGCCTTGTGGTAAAGAAATAGAGAAATAACCATAGGCATTTGTTGTGGTACCAGCTTGTTTTACTCCGCCTAACTTTACACTAGCACCAATTAGTGTTTCGCCAGTTTGGGCATCCGTAATAACACCATTTAAGCTATATATTTTTTGTGCAGAAGCAGAAAAAGTAAGAACGAACAGAAATATGGTTAATGCAATATTTTTAAAATACATATTTAAAGGGCAAATAATTTTCATTGATAACTAAAAAAAAGGCATACAGTTTTAAGAAAAAATTTATTTCTGCTTGTGATTAATGTTTTCTAAATCCATAAGTTCTAGTTTTAGCGCATTTGCAGAGATTTGTATCTCTCTAAAAGACAAAAACAAAGAAATCATGAGTAAAAATAAACTTAAACCAAAAACATATTGAGCTAAAACCGTCAGGTTGTAATAAATAAGGAACATACATAAAACGCAAAAGAAAAAGCTTAGAATACCAAAACCTTGCATATTACGAATGAGAAAAATGCGTTTTTTAAGATTTATAAGCTGAGCTAATAGATTCTCACTTTTATTTTCTAAATAAATAGTTTTCATACTTCTTACTAAACTAGCCAAAGCTAAAAATCTATTTGTATAAGCCAATAAAAGCAATGAAATAGCAGAAAACAACAGAGCTGGTGTAGTTAAGGTAAACTCCATTTTTTAATAAACGTTTAAGATTTTAATCTCTTTGTTATTCATCACAAAGGTATCATTCATTTTTTTAGCTTGAAGATTTTTACCTAGCGGAGCTACTGGAGAAATAACAAATATTTTTGAGTTATTGATATTTAATTCTCCTAATGCTACAGCAATAAAAAAATTACCCATAGAGGTTTTAACGTAACTGCCAGATATAATTTTATCTGATTTTTTATTTATAGCAATATTTTTGAGTGTAAACAACTGCTGATTTGCATCTGCCAGTTGCTTCTCTAAACGATTAATTTCTTGTTGCAACATTTCTCTGCTGGTTTCATATTTATCGCCCATGCTGCTTTTGGTATCGTTTTTGGATGACTCTTTAACGCTTTCTATACTGTTTTTAATTTCTGTAATTTTTGAACTTAAAACAGTTAAACAGGCATTAAATACTTCTTCTTTTGTGGCTTCCATCATTTTTCTTAGAGGCTATAAAAGTGGCTAAAAATTAAATTAAAATCATCAACACTATGAAATCTTTTATTTTAATAGCTTCTTGCTTCATATTTTTGACAGCTTGCCAACAGAATAAGCCTAATAATCCAGGAATTCCGTCAAATAATATGCCTGCCGATTCTGTGCCTGGCGTAGATAGTTTAACGAGGGATAGTGTGTAGGTGGTTAGGTTGTTAGGTGGTTAGTTTGTTAGGTGCTGGTTAATCTCGAAGCTATCAGGAGTTGGTTGGCTGAATGGAAATACATAGCCTTTGAATTATCAAAGGCTATGAGTAGTATAATGAAAAAAATTCTAGAAAGCCCTTAGCTAGCTAATTCTAAATTTAGTTGTAGAATCCAATTATCAAATAATTCTTGTTCTATTTCTACGGCTTTTTTAGCGTGTATTTCCCAATCTGCCGAGAAAGTTTTCAATTGTGCCAACATTTCTTCTAGATGACCCTCTTCTTCTGCTATGATAGATTTCACATTTACTTTGCTCCCAGCTGCGCTCAACTCGTTTTGATAAATGGGGTAAATCTCGTCGGCCCTTACTTCAATAGCGTAAGTTACCAGTAAATAAGCTGCAAATTTTAAATCTTGTCCTTTTAAGTTTAAAGTATCTTTTAGGTATTTACAAACTTTAACATCCAATAAGCCTAAATAATATTTACTCGCTGCTGGAGCTAATAAATGCTGGTCGTGATAGTTGGGACAAATATCAGTAGCAATTTTATCTATTTGTTTTTTAAGATAATAAGCGTGTCTGTGTTCTTCCGCAGCATGTTTTAAGATAATTAAACTAACGTTTTTCTTATCTTCTGAGGCCGATATTTTTCTAGCCCCAGCATTTTCCATGAAAGAAAGCGTATTTAACCATTTAGCATGTGTTGTAGGGTTTGCTACTACTTTATTTAATATTTTTTGTAAAGCCATATCTCTAAAATTCTTCTAACGCTAATTCAATTTGTTGGTAAATATAATGCAGGTCATCATCACTTATGCAATAAGGAGGTAAAATATAAAGGATATTTCCTAAAGGTCTTAAAATGATACCTCTATCTAAAAAGAAATGATACAACTTATCTCTTAAGTTATTAAAATAAGAGGTTTTAGAATCATTTAACCATTCTAAAGCGATGATAGTACCTGTTTGCCTAACCTCTTTTAGTTTTGGGTGATGTTGGATTTTATCTTTAAACTTTTGATGGTTTTGCACTACCCTATTGATATTAGCTATTGTTTCTGGCTGAGTTAAAATATCAAAACTAGCACAAGCAGCGGCGCAAGCCACAGGATTTGCTGTAAAGGAATGCCCGTGAAATAAAGTTTTCAGTTTATCATCAGACAAAAAAGCATTATAAATATCTAAAGTACATGTTGTTAAACCCAGAGGCATGGTACCGCCGGTTATACCTTTAGAAAAACACATTAAATCAGCTTTATGCTGTAAATGGTCTGTTGCGAAGTATTTACCCGTACGTCCAAAACCTGTCATTACCTCATCGGCAATGGTTAAAACTTGTTCTTTTTTACAATGAGCGATAAGTTCATCCAAATGCTGGGCTTCATACATCAACATTCCTCCGGCACCTAAAACCAAAGGCTCAAAAATAAAACAAGCCAACTCAGATTTAAGACTGGAGATTATAGATTTTAGATTTTGTAAATTGTGTTTTGTGGGTAATTCAATAAACTCAACATCAAAAAGTAAAGCATCAAACGGGCGGGTAAAAGCACTTCTGCCACTTACGGCCATCGCACCAAAAGTATCGCCATGATAAGCATCGGCGAAAGCCAAAACTTTTTTACGCTTTACATCTTGGTTAAACCAAAATTGTATACACATTTTAATGGCAACTTCTACAGCCGTTGAGCCATTGTCAGAGAAAAAAACCTTAGCCTGATTAGACGGTAAAATACTGAGCAATTTAGTAGAAAGTTCTACCGCTTTTGGGTGTGTAAAACCCGCAAAAATCACATGTTCTAGCGTATTTAACTGCTTAAAAACTTCGTTTGCAATGTACGGATGACTATGGCCATGAATATTTACCCACCATGATGAAACCGCATCTATAAGTTTTTCTCCGTTTTCTTTAAACAGATGGGCACCTTCTCCCCTCACAATAGGGATTGGAGGCAAAGCATTTTTCATTTGGGTGTAAGGATGCCATATATTTTTTTGGTCTTCTGCAACTAAATCTATCATACAAAATGCTCCTTCATTAATTTGAGTACGTATTTATCAACCGGAAAGGTTAAATCTTCGGTTGATAAAGTTTTCAAATCTACCAGTCGGAAGCATTGTTTACAAGAATTTTGCTCATCAAAATCAAAAGCTGTTGATGTTAAATTTATATCAAAGTTATTTTTAGGTTTAACTAGATAATAAACAGCTATCAATTGCTCATCAGAAAATAAAGATTGCACAAAAAAATCAGTAGTATAAAAATGTGCAAGAACTTCTATTTCTAAATTGCACTCTTCTATAAATTCTCTTTTGAGGGCATCCATAAGACCTTCTCCTTTTTCTAAACCGCCACCTGGGAATTTGGTGAATTTAAAGTCGTCTAGCTGTTCATCAGTAATTAAAACCTTTTGCTCTTGATTTATTAACAAACCATAAACCCTCACATTAAACTTATTCATATCAGTATGACTTAAATTACTTCAAAATGTTTGTGGTTTTTGGTGACATTATCAATATCCCAGGCTATTTCTTTGGTTTTAGGTTCTTGTCTTACCGGGCAATTTGCTACGTTACAATAATGGCAACATTGGAAAACACAGGGATCTGTATGGATAAAAAGCTCGGTGTTGGCTACATTTTCATTAATAATTTTATCGATATCAGTAATCTCGGCATGTACCTTATTCAAATCAAAATAATAAGGTAAAGTAACATGGCAATCTATATGTATAGCATCGCCATAGCGTTGTATGCGTAGGTTATGAACATCTATCCAAGCTGTTCGTCTATTTTTAGAAAGCTGTTTGATCACATTTTCAACAACATTTACATCAGATTCATCCATTAAACCACCTACAGAAAGTCGCATTAATTTATAACCATTTGAAATGATGTACAAAGCTAAACCTATAGAAATAAGGCTATCTAACCAGTTTAAGCCTGTAAAAGCCATCACTAACAAACCTATCATCAACCCAAAGCTGCTAACAGCATCGGTTATAAGATGTTTACCATCAGCATGCAAGGTTAAAGAGTTTAAGACCTTTCCGCGGTTAACTAAATAAAAACCAAGAAGCCCGTTAACTAAACCGGTAAGCCCTATCAACAAAGAACCATCAAATAAATCTTTAATTTCTTGAGGATAAAAAGCGTTGTAAATACTTTTAAAAAAGATGATGATACCTGCTATAATGATTAAAACACCTTCTACAAAAGCAGAAAAAAACTCGACCTTACCATGTCCATAAGGGTGATTTTGGTCTTTTGGTTGTGAGGATAAGTAAATACTATAAAAAGCAAATGCACTTGCGATAACATTCACAATGCTTTCTGCGGCATCAGTTAAAATGGCATTAGACTGTGTGATAAAATAAGCGGTGAATTTTACCAGCATTAACAAAAGGCCAATGGCAAGCGATAGAAATATGAGTTGCTTTTTTGACTTCACCTTGATGATTTTTTACAAACTTAGACAATTTGCTATTGCCCTAAAGAAAAAACTATTCCTATATTTGCGCCCAAAGCTTAAATCATGACAATTTTATCAACCAGAATTCAGAATTTAACAGAGTCACAGACTATTAAAATGGCCAAATTAGGCCGCGAACTTGCTGCCAAAGGCGTTAAGGTTATTAACTTAAGTTTTGGTGAGCCAGATTTCCATACACCACAGTATATTAAAGATGCTGCAGTAGATGCGATGGAAAAAAACTTTACGTATTACTCTCCTGTTTCAGGTTATCCTGATTTAAGAAAAGCTATTTCAGACAAATTAAAAAGAGAAAATAACCTAGATTTTGCACCAGAACAAATTGTAGTTTCTACAGGTGCTAAACAAGCTTTGGCTAATGCATTATTATGCTTAATTAACCCAGGCGAAGAGGTAATTATTCCTACTCCATACTGGGTAAGCTACTCTGAAATGGTGAAATTAGCCGAAGGCGAATCGGTTTTCATTAATGCTACGGTAGAAAACAACTATAAAATTACGCCAGAACAATTAGAAGCAGCTATTACTCCAAAAACAAAATTATTCATGTTCTCTTCGCCTTGTAACCCTACGGGTAGTGTTTACAGCAAAGAAGAGTTAGCAGGTTTAGTTAAAGTTTTTGAAAAACACCCTCAGGTTTATATCCTTTCTGACGAAATTTATGAGCATATTAACTTTGTTGGTGGCCACGCTTCTATAGCAGAATTCCCTTCTGTAAAAGAAAGAGTAATTGTTGTAAACGGTTTCTCTAAAGGTTTCGCCATGACGGGCTGGAGATTGGGTTACTTAGCTGCAAGTAAAGAAATTGCTGCTGCTACAGACAAATTACAAGGTCAAACTACTTCCGGAACCTGCTCAATCACCCAGAAAGCAGGTTTAGCAGCTTTATTAGGCGGCTTAGAAACTGTACACCAAATGCGTGATGCTTTCTTAACAAGACGCGATTTAGTTTATGGTTTACTTTCTCAAATCCCGGGTGTAAAAGTAAATTTACCAGAAGGCGCTTTCTATTTCTTCCCTGATGTTTCTTCTTTCTTTGGCAAGAAAACAGCAGAAGGTGATGTGATTAGCAATGCAGACGACCTTTGTATTTACATTTTAAACGAAGCACATGTATCAACCGTAACAGGCGAGGCTTTTGGTAATCCAGATTGTATCCGTATTTCTTACGCAGCATCTGAAGAAGAACTAAAAGAAGCTTGTAGCAAAATTACAGCTGCTTTAGCAAAATTGAAGTAAATTATATTTAAGATAAGATTTTGGAAGAGGGTAATTTTATTGCCCTCTTTTTTTTTGCGCTATATGAGACGAGAAAGTTAAAAATTAATGTTTATCATCAATAGTATGGTGATTTACACTTTAAAACTGTTATACTTATTTTCCTTAATCATTATGAATTCTTGGTTTTTATAATTTTCAAATTACATAATGTTTTCTGTATCCTCTATCGAAGCCTCGACCATACTTTATAATCTTTGATATGGTTAAGCTATAAATTACTCAACCATATTCTTAAAACACATTTTTGGCAGGTTATTAATTTACGCTATAAAGTATTAAAATAAAAAATCGATTTCCGTTTTTATTAAATATTCATTTACAACACTTTACAAAATTTATTTTTTCGTAGATTTTAAAAAAAATAGCTACATTTAAAATTCCTAAAAACCAATTTTAAAAAGATAATATATAAGTTATGATGACCAGATTAAACTGTAAAATTACAGGAGTGCTAGCTTTGCTGCTCTTCTTTGTATCGTTCGCTAGCGATTTAAAAGCGCAAAAATTTGAAGCCAATCTTGAATCTTTTAAACAATATCAATATCCCGACTGGTTCAGAGATGCGAAATTTGGCATTTGGTCTCATTGGGGGCCGCAAGCTGTACCTAGACAAGGAGATTGGTACGCCCGCGATATGTATCAAAGTGATTATTATGACAGAAAAAAGAATGAATATACTGGTAAACCGCATCCTGCTTACCTTTATCATGTAAAAACCTACGGTCATCCATCAAAATTTGGTTATAAAGATTTACTTCCTCTATGGAAAGCAGAGAGATGGAACCCGAATGAATTAATGGCTCTATTTAAAAGAGTTGGAGCTAAATACTTTGTTAGTATGGCGGTGCATCATGACAATTTCTTTTTATGGGATTCTAAAATCCATAGATGGAACTCGGTAAACATAGGCCCTAAAAAAGATGTTGTTGGGTTATGGCAACAAGCAGCTAAAAGAGAAGGCTTGAAGTTTGGCGTTTCAGAACATTTAGGTGCTAGTTATAACTGGTTTCAAACGAATAAGGGTGCTGATAAAACTGGTCCTTTAGCTGGAGTTCCTTATGATGGCAACGACCCACAGTATGAAGATTTATATTATGCTAAATCTGATGAAAAGGCATGGTTAACTACAGACCCTAAAAACCATGCTCATTGGTTAAAAAACGTTAAAGAATTGATAGACCTTTACCAACCAGATTTATTATATTCTGATAGTGAATTACCTTTTGGTGAAACTGGCCATAAAATGCTAGCTCATTTTTATAATCAAGATATTGCAAAAAACAACGGCAAATTAGAAGCCGTTTACAATAGTAAGAGAAGACCATCTGAAGGACGTTGGGTGCAAGATATAGAACGTGGCGTGATGGATTCTATCAGTCCGTTTCCTTGGCAAACAGATACATCTATTGGAGATTGGTTTTACCGTACCGGACAGAAGTACCGTAGTGGAACAGAAATTTTGCAAATGTTGGTTGATATCGTAAGTAAGAACGGAAACTTATTAATTAACGTAGTACAAACACCAGAAGGAGATTTAGAACCTGATGTTTTAAACATCTTAGAAGAAATTGCCGCTTGGACACCAGTAAACGGAGAAGCAATTTATGGCTCTAGACCTTGGAAAATTTATGGAGAAGGACCATCAACCAGTTCTAATAAACCTGAGGGTAAGTTTGGTGGTGTTAGTGATGAGCGTTCTTTTGAATCTACCGATATTCGCTTCACAACAAAAGGCGAAACATTATATGCTTTCTGCATGAAAAATCCTCAAAATGAGATTAGCATTCAAGCATTAGGCAAAAGCACCAAATACAATAATAAAACCATTGCTTCTATAGAATTATTGGGAAGCAAAGAAAAGCTAAATTGGAAACAAGAAAATGATAAGTTGATTATCCAGAAACCAACAAAACTTCCAAACTGGCAGGTTAC
The DNA here is from genome assembly GCF_000425145.1 of Pedobacter glucosidilyticus DSM 23534. Classification (GTDB taxonomy): domain Bacteria; phylum Bacteroidota; class Bacteroidia; order Sphingobacteriales; family Sphingobacteriaceae; genus Pseudopedobacter; species Pseudopedobacter glucosidilyticus. The sequence continues at coordinate 91,348 of NZ_AULF01000016.1, read as the reverse complement.
CACTTACAAAATACGGTTTAAAAACTAAGTTTAAAAAGCCCGAAATTGATGAAATTTCGGGCTTTTTTGTGATTAAACTTCTACCTACAACAACTTATCTATAGAATTCCATATAATCCGAATACTAGAAATTAATACAATTAAACCTACGCCAATAAACATCTTCTTTACAGGGAGTTTTCCTACCAATCTGGCTGCTATAGGTGCAGCTAATAACCCTCCTAAAATTAAACCTATAATGGTTTCTATATGGCTTGTACCCAACATGATAAAGAAAGTTACCGCACTGGCCATAGTAACAAAAAATTCGGTTAAACTAACAGAACCAATAACATATTTTGGACTTCTTCCTTTTGATATTAAGGTACTGGTAACTAAAGGCCCCCAGCCACCGCCACCAAAAGAATCTAAAAAGCCACCTGTACCCGCTAACCATCCTGCTCTTCTTACTTTTTTAGGTTTGATATCTGTTTTGAAGGCATTAGTTAAAATTCTAACTCCTAAAATAAAGGTATAAACAGAAAGTACCGGACGTACCCATTTAGAATTCTCTTCGCCCAGAGTTGTTAATAATAAAGCACCTACTATTGCACCAATAACACCCGGAATTAAAAGTGTTTTAAACAGCTTCATATTTACATTACCAAACCTGTAATGGCTAAAACCTGATGCGCCACTTGAAAACATCTCTGCCGTATGTATACTTCCAGAAATAACAGCCGGGTTTAATCCCCCAGATAGTAATAAAGTTGTAGAAATTACACCATAACCCATTCCTAATGCACCGTCTACCATCTGAGCAAAAAAACCAACAGCTACCATAAACAAAAATTGTTTATCTACCTGCTTAACTATATAGTCTTTAACCTCGTTAAAAGTAAAATATTCTACTACACTTACCCCTATTATAACTAAAGCTAATAGACCTAAGCTAAGTGTAGCAATGTTCTTCCATTTTCGTTCTTCTGCCTTAGGTAAGTTTGTTTTTGTTTGCGTTGTTTTTTGATCTGTCATTCTGAATTGTATAAATGGAAAAAATCTGGCCCTGTTTTTATTCAAAAACAGAAACCAGATTCACCAGCGTGTTAATAATATTCTAGTTTAAAAGCCCATCAAATGTAAGTGCCAAATAATACAAACCTCCTAAAGTTGGTCCGCCTGCATACTGCACATAATTTCTATTAAATATATTAGTGCCTCCTAATTTTATATTGGCTTTTGCCTGAGGAACTTTATAAGTAACCTGCGCATCAAAAGAGTGGAATGCTGGTACAGTACCATTTACAAGCGGACTTTCCCACAAGAAAGATTCTTGCCATCTCCAACCAATATTAAATCCTAAGTTTTTAACAATCTCTCTGTTTCCGAAAGATAAATTTGTAGCCCAATTAGGTGTATTAAAACCAGTTACAAATACATCTCTGTTTTTATTTTCAGTAATATCATTATAGTTAACATTACCTGCTATGGTAAACTTCTGATAGAAATTGTAGGTTAAGCCTAATGAAGAACCATAGTTTGTGTACTGGTTTTTTGCATTGGTATATACCCTGTAACGCACTTGCTGATTGTTTCTATTAGCTTGAACAACAGCTAAAACAGCTTCATCTGTACCAACAGTTACTTGCTGTGTTAAATTAGAACCTGCTCTGTAAGGCACAGCCACCTCAACCTGACCCAAGAAACCTTCGTACTCATTGATGTAGGCATCAATATCAACAACTAATTTATTTTCTAGTAAAACACTTTTATAACCTACCTCAAAAGAGTTAATACGCTCTGGGCGAGTTTCACCTAAATTGGTAACCTCTAAAAGATCTCTATTTTGCAATGCTGCTGCATTGGTAGTAGCCCCACCTGCTACACTTCTGTTTACTGCCGCATTAAATGCATTTATAGAGGCTAAAGTGTAAGAATTATCTAAATAATTTAAACCATTATTGATGTAAGATAAACCTCCTACCCTTCTGATATTACCATTATTTACATAAGAAATAGCCTCAAACAAGGCAGGGAAACGGTATCCATTTTGGAAAGACGCTCTAAAATTATGCTTTTGTGCTAAGGTATAAACAGCAGCTATACGCGGGTTTAATTTAGGGTCAAACTCTGGATTGTAGTCTAACCTTACCGAACCAAATAACTTCAATTTTTCATCAAAAAAGGTTTTTGTTACTTGCGCAAATGAACCAAATTTCTTGTAATAAACATTGTTTCCGAAGCTCCCATCAGCTAAAGGAGTAGTTCTTTCTGCTATTGGTCTAGAGAAGTCTACGAAGTTATTACCATCAGGGATAACCTCATAAACACGAGCATCGGCACCTATCAACAAATCAAATATTTTAACTTTTTCTGATAAATCCCACTGTGCATCGGTATGGTAAGTACGACTTCTCTGTGTTAAAAACGCCCCTCCGGTTGCTGGTGCACCCGGGATAACAGCGCCATGATCCCAATTGTTGATTTTAATAATCTGGCTTTTTAAAGCGTTAAATTGTGGGGTACCCGGCTCTACTCTTCCAGCATCTGCTGCGGCCCTGCCTATACGTAAAGCTTCTGCTAATGGTGTACCATTGTTTAAGGCATTTTGTAGAGCTGTTCTATATTTTGCTCCCCAAACACTATTTGTTCCGCCACTGGTGATATCCAAATTATCAACCAAAGGTTTAATATTATAAGAATCGCCTGTGTTTTCTACAGATAAGTAAGATTTAATAAAATAATTAGACCCCTTAAGCTCTAATTTGTGGTTTTGTACATTTACATTATCCATTTGGATTTTGTTACCACGCTGAAATAAACCATCTAGTTTACCAAAACGGTAACCATAAGAAAGCTCGGCATTATCGCCAAATCTGTAATGTAAAGCAGCATCAAATTTTAGGTTATCTACTGTAGGTTGTACCACATCTTTTTCAAAATAACCTGTTCTTCTTACGATGATACTTTGACTTCCTGTTCTACCTGGAATGCTTAATCCAGTAAGTGTTACAGCATTGCTACCATTATCATCACCATATTTATTCCATGCGTCATAAGCTGGGTTATCCGCATCAGCGTTAAGCTCTGGAAAAGAAGGATTTGCCGTATTTAAATTATTTGGATTTTGGTTGGTACGCGTATCAGAAACCCAATCTGTACCTCTCATATAACTTAAGTTAACTTTAAAAGCGAACTTATTATTGAATGCTTTAGCATAACGGATAGCTGTTTCAGATAAATTGCTAAGCTCTCTTCCTGTGCCTCCCAAATGGTTTATACCACTTTTTTGGTAAACACTTAACCCTTGATATAGAAAAGGACTTTTAGTTATTAAGTTGGCCATACCATTGATAGCATTCATCCCATAAAGGGCAGAAGCCGCACCCGGAGTAATCTCAACACTGGCAATATCTAATTCGGTTGGCCCGATAGCATTACCGAGCGGTACACCTAAGGTACCTGCTTGCATATCAACACCGTCTACCAATTGTACAAAACGAAAGTTATTAGGTATATTAAATCCCCTGGTGTTTGGAACTTTAAAAGTGATGCTTGAGGTGGTCATTTGCACACCTTTAACATTTTCTAAAGCATCATAAAAACTTGGAGCCGGAGATTCTCTTATGGCTCTGATATCTAATTTCTCAATAGCAACCGGAGATTTTAAGATACTCTCCTCTACCCTAGATGCAGTTACGACAACCTCTTTACCCAGTTGAGTTTGGGTAACAAGCTCTATATTAAGCTTAGAATCTGCATTTTCTATAAGAAATTCCTGAGTTTGAAAACCAACACTAGAAATAACTAAGGTAAAAGGAAATTTAGCTCTAGTTCTTAGTTCAAACTGACCGGCAGAATTGGTAGATGTTCCAGAGACAGTATTTTTTATAGTTACAGTTACGCCCGGAAGAGGTAATTTATCATCCTGCCCTAGCACAGTTCCGGATATAACAATAAAGTTATTTCCTTGAGCTGAAGTTGTTTTGGTACTGCCTATGAGCAGCAGTATAAGTAAGATAGTGGTATATAGTTTATTCATGATTTCTTTTTAATTCTTATTCATATTTCATTTTTTTCTTTTTTGCGGAGGTTGGCTCTTCTAACAACAACACATTTTTAACATCTTCATAGTCGACATAATTTACATAAACAATAAATCCTACTGATTTAGTCGACAATATTAAAACAAACTTTTAAACTATGCAAATAAAATCTATAGAATTTGTAGATTTTATTTTTACTTTAGTGATTTACTAGCTTAAAAATGAAGTGGATCACGCGAAATAGACCAAAAATTGATAGAATAGCCTGTCCATGGCTCATTAAAAGATTTATTGATACAGAAGCAGAAATCATTTATGTAGCCGAACAAGACGTACTTAGAAAGGCACAAGAATTAGGGGCTACTCCGTTTGATGTCCCTCATGTAGAGTTTACCCATTATCAAGACAAATGTACTTTCGATTATTTTATTGAGAAATACAAACTAGAAGACGAGGCGCTTACTACCCTATCTTTAATTGTTAGAGGTGCCGATACAGATGCCCATCATTTAGCGCCCCAAGCTTCTGGTTTATGGGCAATATCCGCCGGTTTGGCTTATAATTATAAAGATGATGATGAACTTTTAGAGATAGGATTGATTATTTACGATGCTTTATACAGTTGGGCAAAACATTTAAAACATGTTAAACATACCCAAAATACTACCGATAGTTTGTTTCTTGATGTTTATCATAAATATCTGAAACATCAAAAAGAGCAGGGTAAAAAAACACCATCTTGGGCTAAAGAAATCAAAGAAATTATTCAAGACCAAATAGACATTAATATGAATGTTAGTTTAAAAGATGTTTCAGAAGAATTAAAAGTAAACCCTGCTTATATATCCAGAGAGTTTGCTAAACATTTTGATAATCTTTCTTTTGGAGATTATATCAGAAAACTACGCATAGAAAAAGCTATATCTTTAATAGAAAGCACTGATTATAAATTATCAGAAATAGCTTTTCTTACGGGCTTTTCAGATCAAAGTCATTTCACAAGAATTTTTAAAAAAATTTATGACTTGAGCCCTGCTCAATATAAAAAAGCTTTAAAAAGTAAAATACATCCAAAAGGTAAAATCTCTTCTAAATAGTTTGTGCATCAGCCTTTATTCTTGCACAAAAAAGATATCATGAAATACTGTATTTATTTAAAATCGGCTTTAAGCCTGATATTAATTAGCGTTTGTTTTATTTTGGATGCTTATACGCAGGAAAATCAGACTACATTTCCTAAAATAACAGGTTATTTAGGCATTCTACACCCAATAGCTACTTTAAATAATGATGGTTTACATACCAATTTTACTGATTATTATGTAGTGGGAATGCCAACGGGTATTAATATCTGGAAAACAGAAAAAATAGGCTTTTCTTTTGAAATCGTTCCGTTTATTAGAACAGAAAACGGTCTAAGTAGAGCTAACAATATCCTCATTCACCCTGGTATATTGCTAAAACTTAAACATGGCTTTACTTTGGTTAACCGGATAGCTTTTGAAACTTCTGGTAGGTACGGTTTTACACCCATCCTTAATAAAGTAATTAAGAAAAATAAACACAGCAATTATTTTATAGCCATGCCATTACCTGTAAGATTTGGTAACAATAATCCGGCTTCTGCTACTGTAGCTTTTCAATTTGGAATTGGTTTTTAAATACATAGCATGCAAAAAAAATACACACTTAAAGATATTGTTATTTATTTCCTCAAACTTGGCACTTGGGGCTTTGGCGGACCTGTAGCTTTGGTAGAATACATGCAAAGAGATTTAGTGGAGGACAAAAAATGGATTTCTCAGGAAGAATATAAAGAAGGCTTGGCCTTAGCACAGTTAGCCCCAGGACCACTAGCAGCACAGCTAGGTATTTATTTAGGCTTTGTACATTACAGAATATTAGGTGCAACATTAGTAGGTTTGGCCTTTGTACTACCCTCCTTTTTAATGGTACTCACTTTAGGTGTTGCCTATAAGCTTTACAGTGGTTTAGCTTGGATGCAAGCTGTTTTTTATGGCGTTAGCGCTGCTGTTATAGGTATTATTGCATTAAGTGCTTATAAATTAACCATCAAATCTATTAGCAAAATCAACCTTAAAGGTTTACAAGATAACTGGCTTTTATGGGGATTTTATTTAGTTGGCGCTGTTAGTACGATTGTCTTACAGCGAGAAGAAATCCTATTATTCATTTTAACAGGGTTGATTTATATGTTGGTAAAAGCTAAGCCAAAAAAGCTACAAAACACAGCAAATTTACCCGTTATTGCGTTTTACTTTTTACCTGTAATTACCTATGCAAAAGGCACTTTACCTAAAATGGCCTTATTTTTTTTAAAAGCCGGAGCTTTTGTTTTTGGTAGTGGTTTAGCCATCGTTCCTTTTCTACATGCCGGTGTGGTGCAAGAATATAAATGGTTAACAGAAAATGAATTTGTTGATGCCGTTGCCGTAGCTATGATTACCCCCGGACCAGTAGTTATTACCGTAGGTTTTATAGGTTATATGGTGGCTGGTTTCTCAGGAGCTTCTGTTGCTGCCGGAGCCACCTTTTTACCTTGCTATTTGTTCACCATCTTACTAGCACCCTCTTTCAAAAGATTTCTCAAAATCAGCAAATTAAACTTTTTGTTGATGGCATTACTGCAACAGTTATTGGTGCTTTGGTGGGTTCGGTAATTGTAATTGCTAGCCGCTCTATAATAGATTTAACTACTGTGATGATAGCCTTAGCATCCGTTCTAGGATTGATATATTTCAAAAAACTAAAGGAACCTCATATCATTTTAATAGCGGCACTTATTGGTCTTATGATTAAGAATCTGTTTTAAATAGACGCCGGGAGCGGATTCGAACCGCTGTAAAAGGTTTTGCAGACCCCTACCTCACCACTCGGCCACCCGGCTTTATTAAATTTATCCAAACAAAAAGTAAGCAATCACAAGCGTTACCACTACATTAAATGCTTGTGCTATTAAAAAAGCATAAAACGGTTGTTTACTATTTTCGGCAAATAAATCTTTAAAATTTGTTTCTAAGCCAATACTGGTAAAAGCTAAGGCAAACCATAATCCTTGAAGATTTTTTAAACTCCCTTTCACGGTAGACACCGTTTCTGTAGGTACTAAAAAGGAGAAAATTAAAGATGCAGCTATAAAACCAATAACAAACTTAGGAAACCTATCCCAAATAATTTTTAAGGTTGGTTTTTCTGGTCTTCCTGCTTCATTATTTTTAGTTTGTGTAAAAGACCAATAAATACTGATGGCAAAAGCGGCTAAACCTAGCAATACATTCTGAGAGAACTTCACTATGGTACTTATTTTTAAGGCTTCCTCGCCCACCAAAGAACCCGATGCAACAACCGCCCCGGTGGTATCAATACTTCCACCAAGCCAAGCCCCTGTTACTTCTTGAGATAAACCGAGATATTGAGCTAAGTAAGGCATGAAAATCATCATCGGGATAGCTGTGATTAATACCATAGAAATTACATAAGACAATTTCTTAGAATTACCCTGAATAGCGCCAGATGTTGCAATAGCTGCTGAAACCCCGCAAATGGATACCGCACTAGAAATCATCATGGTTAACTCTTGATCTATTTTAAGCTTTTTACAGAGCCAGAAAGCAAAATACCAAACAGATAATACCACCAATAACGCTTGTACTAATCCTAGAGAGCCAGCTTTTAGGATATCAGAAAAAATAACACTGGTACCTAATAAAACTAAACCAATTTTCACGTAAAGCTCTGTAGCTAACGCTGCCCTAAACCAAGCTGGTATTTTAAAAAAATTACCGATAAGCAATCCAATAGATAAACTAAAAATAACAGCCTCTAAATTTATAGATTTTATAAAATCATTTCCTGCCAATAAAAGAGCAAGAATTGTTAACAAATACACCACAGGAAAAACAATAAGTAAATGTTTAATAGATTTCCCGGTAAGAAAAGCTCCTAGCATAGCAACCGCTATTACCAATACAAACTGTATAAGTAGTATTTCTAAATTTTTGGGATTAAAGATATCTGTATTTAATACGGATAAAGATTCCCAATTGAAATTAGGAACTGGTAATAAAAAGCCAAGAAGCGAAATAACAATGATGCTTGCTCCTAAAATAACAACAGCCCAATCTTCATGAACCCATTCTTTTTTAATTGTCGACATATTTTATAATAAATTGATTTTATAAATATCACTTAAAACAGTTTTTGCTGCATGATAACCACACATACCATGTACACCTCCGCCGGGTGGAGTTGATGATGAGCATATATAAATTCTTTTTGATGATGTACGATAAGGCGAAATTTTTACCGCTGGCCTCGTATACAATTGAGCCAAATCAATGATTCCACCATTAATATCACCACCAATATAATTAGGATTATATGCTTCCATTTGTACAGTATTCTTACTATGCTTTGCTAAAATAGTTTCTTTAAATCCAGGCGCAAAACGTTCTATCTGATTTTCTATAGCGCTCGTCATATCTTGAGTAGAGCCATGCGGAACGTGGCAATAAGCCCATGCGGTATGTTTTCCTTCTGGTGCTCTACTTTTATCAAATAAACTTTGTTGAGAGAATAAAACAAACGGCTTTTCTGGGTGGATACCTTGAGACGAGCTTAATTCTGAACTTTCTATCTCTTGATAAGTATTACCTAAATGTACGGTTGCTGCTTTTTTACAAGCATCGGCAGTAAATGGTGTAGGCTCGCTTAAAGCCCAGTCTACTTTGAAAACCCCCATACCATGTCGGTAGCGTTCTAATTGCCATTTGTAAAGACTCGAAAACTCTGCTCCTGCAATGCTTAAAAGTTGTTTAGGCGTTACATCAAACAATACAACCTGATGTGGCGGTAACTCTTTAATATTGTTAACCATAATGCCTGTTTCTATTTTGCCTCCTAAAGAAATAAAATAAGAAGCCAAAGCATGTGCAATAGCTTGCGAGCCGCCTTTAGGAATAGGCCAACCATGCTTATGCCCTACAGCAGATAAAATTAAACCAATAGCTGCCGAAGCCCAGTTACTTAAAGGTTGTATGGCATGTGCAGACATTCCGCCCCATAAACCTTTTGCCTCCTTGGTTTTAAATTTAGCTGCTATAGCATTGGCAGATTTGATGGCATTTAAGCCAAATTGAGCCAGCAAAAAAGGATGCGAAGGAAAGCTTAAAGGCCCCATGGTGTCTTCTGCTATTTCATCCCAGTGGTTAACAACTGGCTGAATAAGTTTTAAGTAGGTTTCTTTGTCCTTACCTAAATAAAATGCGGTTTCCTCAATAGATTTTGATAAAAAAGCGGCCTTTCCATCATCAAAAGGATGGGCTGCTGCTAGCGGAGCTTGAATAAACTCCAGTCCGTGTTTTGCTAAAGGTAATTTCGAAAAAAAAGGTGAACCCATTGCCATGGGATGAATAGCCGAACACACATCATGTTTAAACCCTGGCAAAGTTAACTCTTGTGTACGCATGCCACCGCCAATGGTATCTTTACCTTCTAACAACAAAACAGAAACCCCGGCTTGCTGCAGCGTTATTGCTGCAGCTAAACCATTGGGTCCCGAACCAACTATAATAGCATCGTATTTCATCCTACAGATTAAGGTGTTACAACCAAATTTTCTTTTTTGCCAGCATATAGTGGATAAATTTTATCTCTTTTATCTAAAACCACATAAATAGAATCTTGATATTGATTTTTACCCCATAAAATGATTCTATTTGCTGATGGTCTTTGGTAATGAAGGGTAAAATTTTCATCCTTATATACTTTATTCTTACTTTGGAAAGTAATCGTCTTTTTAATGGTATCAGCTTCATAATAAAAATGTCTTCTGCCGCCACCTGTCCCGGCAGATTCATAGGTTCTATCAATATCTTTAAATTGTTTTCCTCTGCCTGCTTCTCCATGAATTAAGAAGGTATTAAAAACGGTATAAGACATGGTAGACCATTTTTCAAAAGTTACATTTTGCCATCTTACTGAATCAACCGGAGAATATGGGACAATTTTATTATTCACTTTAAACTCTGTTACATCATACAAACCTCTTGAGTCCGCTAAACCGGGTCTTGATGGTACTTTATAAGAGTCGTATTTATAATTATGCCAATGTAAATAAGCACTCAACACAAAAAAGAACAGGAATACAAAGCTTTTAAAAGCTATTCTAAAGTACTTTTGTAGAGGCGTTTTAAAATCGTGGTAATATAAATTAGGCTTAACATCTTTTTGTAGAACAAGTAAAGTCCAAATATTTTTAAGATAAGGCCATAGTACAAATGCACCACCTAAAGTAAAAAAAGCAGCAGCCAAGTGTATGCCACCATCATAAGCATGATTAGCAAAAGTTATATTACCAATCATTGCTAAAGATAAAGCCGCCCCAACTGCTCTGGTAGGCTTAAAAAGTAGAAAAAGCATAATCAGAAGCTCGGCTAAGCCCGCAAAAACTTCGTAACCATGAACAAAGCTAAACTGTATCCAATACAGCTTTTGAGCAGTAAAATCGCCAAAAGGTGTATTCAACTGCGTTAACGCTAAATCTGGCATCTGTGTAGGAAAAACCTTGGAAAAAGTTAAACCTTGCAGCTTAATCAGCATGGCATAACTTACACCTACCAATAAAAAATAGTATAAATTTCTGTAATGCTTTCGATTTTGATCAAAAAAGCCCCAAATAAAGGCCCCAATTATCCCAATACCTAAAGCTAAAAACCAGTTGATATAGCTTGCTAATCCATAGATTCCGTCTTTAGCAGTTATGGTTAAAAAAGAAGTATTGGCATCTTTTAAAGAGCCTTTGTCTGCTGCACCATCAAAAAGGGGTTTTATTTTGATGGGATTAAAAGACGAACCACTTAACCTACCAATATCTCTAATATGTAAATTGGCCCAATCTGTAGTGAACCATCCTTTATAATAATCTAGCTCTAAAGGCACTATGAGCAGGAAGAAAAAAATAAATGACACCCTGAAAACCCATTTTTCAAAGGCTGACCAAACAGGTTCTTTGTTTTCTAAAAATATATCTGTTGTATTCATTTTGATTGATGTTGGGATTATAGTTTAACAGATTTTCTTCTGCCTTCTAATAACATATACTTCCTGTTTATTTTATCTAAAACAGCATAAACAGAATCTTTCTTCTCATTTACACCGCTTAAAACCAAAGTAGAATCATTTAAAAAGCGATAACTTAACTGGAATTTTTCTGAAGCATGGTTTTTGTTTTTATTTTGTAGAGAGAGCTTTTTAGAAACAGTATCTGCCTGATAGGCAAAATAATGTCTGCCTCCAACACCAGCCGATTCAAAATTTCTATCTATATCATTTGTCTGATAAACATCCCCGAAAGAAGTATCTATTTTTATAGGCTTAGCTATTTTAATACTTATGGTAGCCCATTTTTCAAAAACAACATTTTGCCATCTATTTGTATCTGAGGTAGTGTAAGGAATAACTACGCCATTGTACTTAAACTCTCTTACATTATAAAAGCCGTAAGTTCCTTTTAAACCTGTTGTTTTAGGCAATTTATATGGCTCTTGAATATAATTAGCACAAGTGCTTACTCCCAAGACTATTAGAAATATAAATACAAATCCTTTTAATGTTGTTCTTAATCTTTTAAGCCCAAGAGAAGTATAAATAGGCTCAAACTTGCTGGCTATGGTGTATTGCTCTAAAACCAATAAGCTGTAAAGTCGCTTAGCATCATAAATCAATAAAAATAATGCTATCACAACTAAATATAAACTATAAACCTCTTCGCTAGCATCGTAAGCTATATTAGCTGCAAAAACATTTCCTGTAAAACCGGCAATAATACCTGCGCCAAAAGTGGTAGTTCTTCTAAATAACAAGAGTATACCAGCTACTACTTCTATCGCACCTAGAAAAATTTCATAGCCTTGAGTGATACCTAACGTATGAAAATAAATCTTCCACGCTAAGAAATCACCATAATTGGTATGCATATTACTTAGCGAAGGAAATGGCATTTGTAGCGGAAAAACCTTTAAAAAACCATAAGCGATGATACCAATAGCTAAACGATAGCGCAAAATTACCCTTAACCAATAGTACAGACTATCGTAATTGCAATTAGTATTGCTAAAAGTCCAAATTATAGTAGCTAGAGCAGCTATGAAGCCAGCGAAAAGCCAATTCTGATAACCTACTAATCCAAAAAATTGTGGAGCATATTTGGTTAAACTAAATAGGCTATAGAAGTTAAAATTTACCCAATTGATATTAAAAAGTTCTTGATAAAACTTCCAATCTATGGGTACAACCAAGATAAAGAAGTAAATAAAGAAAAATCTTAGTAGTATTTTTTCATAACCTTTCCAGTCGGACGAGTCATGATTTGAAATATTTAGAAAACTCATAGGTTTTTATAATTAATAGTCAGGGTTTTGTTCAAGATTTTTATCTAATTGAATCTGAGACACAGGGATAGGAAAAATATATTCATGCTCTTCCACTTCAATATTGCTATCTAAAGCTTCTAAAACTGTTTTAGCCCTGCCGGTTCTGGCTAAATCAAACCAACGGTGTGGTTCAAAAGCAAACTCATACCTTCGCTCTTCTTCTATTGCTTGTAATATTTCTTGCTGCGTAACCGCTATTGAAACGGGAAGTTCTGCCCTGTCTCTTACCAGATTTAAATCTGCTAAAGCACCATTAGTAATACTTAAATTATTTTGTTGAGCTCTTGCCTCTGCTCTTATCAAATACATTTCTGAAATTCTAAAGATATAAGCAGGATCTGTAGCTGGTAACCTATAATATAAATTACCAAACCAAATACGGGTATTATTTTGTACGACACTACTGATTAAAGCACTTCTTCCACCGCCAATAGCTGGATTATTAAGAAGTGAAACAAATCTATCATTTGGTGCATACCTGTAAGTACCACCTCTTGTAGGATGTTGCATTTGGGCTCTGGTAGCATTAGGGTTAATAGCGCTATATTGCAGTTCAAAAATAGACTCTCTGGTACCCACAACATTATTGGCAAACCAAGCACTATAAGGCTTAACCAAGGTATAATCTGCTGATTTTTCTATCAGCTTGGTGGCATATTCCTCGGCTAAAGCCCATTCTTTTTTGTAGAGGTGTAATCTCGCTCTTAAAGCCCAAACTGTTCTTTTTGTGGCTCTTATTCTATTAACCGCATCAGGTAATAATGCTTCTGCATCTTGTAAATCTGCTAGTACCTGCGCATAGGTTTGGGCTAAAGTACTTCTTCTAATATTTGGCCTTTCTTGTAAAGATACCGTAGGCTCTAAAAATAATTGTACACCACCCCAAGCTCTAGCCAAATCAAAATAGGCTAATGCTCTTATAAACTTGGCTTCTCCTATAATTTGATTTTTTAGGTTTGTGGTAAGCGTAGGGTCTTGTACTGAAGGTACTTTAGTGATAACATGATTAGCTCTGTTTATCGTATTATAAATAGCAGACCAAGCTGTATTAAACAATACCTCATCTGTACGGAAATTGATATTAACTAAATTTGCAGCTCCGCCAGTAGTAAGATTTTTAATATCAGCACTCGGGAAAAAACCTAGTGTAACATAAGTTTCTCCGTAATAACCTGAAGAACTTAATTGCCTATAAACACCTCTTAAAGCTGTTTCGCTAGAACCTTTATCAAAAATAGGATCTAAATCTGATACGGCATTTAAGGGCTCTGTCTCTAAAAAATTCTCGCAAGAAGATAATAAAATAGAAAAAGAGAATAATATATATTTTAAATGTTTCATGATACTCATATTTAAAGGGTGAGATTTAAACCAAACTGAACTGTACGTGGTTGTGGAGGTGTACCATAATCGTAACCTTGGATATTTCCTGTTCCTAGGTTAGATTCAGGATCAGCCCCAGTATACTTCGTAAACAGAAGCAAATTATTACCCGTTACGTAGAATCTCAACTTATCTATTTTAGCTTTTGCTGTAAGTGTTTTAGGCAGGGTATATCCTAAGGTTAAGGAACGCAACCTTAGAAAAGAGGCATCTTCAAAAAACCTACTGTTTTCTTGTCTGGCGTAATTAGCTGCCGTTAATCTAGGTACATCGGTAACTTGTCCTGGGGCTGTCCAACGGTTTAGTTGACTTGCTAGCAAAACACGATTAGCATCTAAAGTACCGCCTGTTTCGCCCAACATTCTATTATGGTTCCATAGATTATTTCCGTAAGAAAAAGTAAAGAACACTCCTAAATCAAAGGTTTTATAATTAAAATTATTCGTAATCCCTCCAAATAATTTAGGCCAAGTACTTCCTAATATTTGTCTGTCATCAGCAGTGATTCTACCATCCTTATTAAAATCATCAAAAACAGCATCGCCAGTATTTGGGTCTACATAAAGCTGTTTATACAACCAGTATGAGTATAACTCTTTTCCTTGTTGTAGCCTTATTAAATCTCTTCCTGCAAAAGGGATATCGGCTGGAATTCTTTCTATCGTATTTTTATTCTGAGCCAGATTTAAATCGGTTTTCCAAGTAAAGTTTTTAATCTTGACATTGGTAGCATTTATACCTAACTCGAAACCTTTATTGCTAATTTCTCCAAAATTGGTGATGTAAGATGAAAAGCCAGATGTAGCAGGAGTGGCAACCAGTAACAAGGCATCTCTGGTATATTTATTATAATAGTTAAACTCTATGTTAATTCTATCATTTAACAACCCTATATCTAAACCTGTACTAAACTGACTGGTTGTTTCCCACTTTAAATTAGGGTTAGCAATTTGTAAAGGAGCAGTTCCGGGTAATTCAGCACCACCTAAAGCATCGGCATAGCCAAAACCACCTGTCCATAATCCATTTAAGGCAAAATCATTTATCCCTCCTTGGTTACCAGTTGTTCCGTAGCTTAGCCTTAGTTTTAGATTAGAAATTGTACTTAAATCTTTTAAGAAATTCTCTTCATGAATACGCCAAGCCCCACCAACAGAAGGGAAATATCCCCATCTGTTATTTTCTCCAAACCTTGACGAACCATCTGCCCTGATGGTAAATTCGAAATAATACTTTCTTTTAAAATTATAATCTGCCCTCGAGAAAAACGATGCTAACGTACTATTAGTCGTAAACTGAGATGCTGTTTGTATAGCTGCTGATGATATTTGTGTATAAGAGTTATTAGGGAAATTTGTTCCCGTAGCCGATACGTTTTTAATCTCAGCGCTTTGCAAAGTATTACCAATCAATACACCAAAACTGTGTTCTTTTAATTGATTACGATAAGATAGGGTTTGCTCATTAATAACAGTGGTAGATTGAGTAATACTTTGTGTACCTCTGCCTCCACTTGCTCCTAAAATTGTTCGAGTATCCCAATATTCGTTCTCTTCATAATTATTATAATCCGCACCAAAAGTAGAACGAAACTTAATTTTGGGTGTGATATTATAATCCAGATAAACATTACCAACATAATGGTAGCTGTTAGACCAAAGATTAACTGTATTGGTTAATACAGCAATGTTATCAAAATTTACCCACCTTAATGGCGAACCATCTGCAGCAAAAATTGGTAAGTAGGTTGGGATATTTAAAGATGCTTGTAGTAGCGTTCCGTTACCACCGTTTGCAGGTCTTGCTTGGTCTCGATAGCTTTTAGACAAGCTATTACTTGTACCAATGGTAATTTTATCATTTACTTTTTGATCTAGATTTACTTTAAAACTTGCCCTATCAAAACCCATAGGTTTCCATATAGATTCTTGATCTGTAAACCCAGCACCTAAATAATATCGTGTTTTTTCTGAACCACCGTTAATAGATAAATCATAGTTACGTAAATTAGCTGTACGATTTAAATAAGCCATCCTATCAAAAGTGGGTTGCTCCTGAGGTAAACCTCTTCCCGGTACATTATTGATGATTTGATTAACAGGCCTGAATGGTTCTGGTAAACCTGCATTTCTGCTGTACTCATTCACTAAAATTGCATGTTGCTCGCCTGTAGTTGTTTTCCAAACCCTATCAGCCGGAGCCCAACCCAAACCTTCGGAAGCGTTAAAAGAGATACTTGGTTTTTGCCTGTAATTACCTCGTTTTGTAGTAACAATAACTACCCCATTAGCCCCTCTAGAACCATAAATAGCTGTTGCTGTGGCATCCTTTAAAATCTCTATACTTTCTATATCAGCCGGATTTAGATCTGCCAAAGGCGATGTTCCTCTATCTTGTGATATATTTTGAAGACTTACATTATTCACAAATACGCCATCTATTACATAAAGAGGATCATTACTAGCATTTATAGAAGTAGCACCTCTTACCCTAATAAATATGTCAGAACCAGGAACCCCTGTATTACTGCTGATTTGTACGCCCGCAGCTTTACCTTGCAACTGCGCATCAAAACTTACTTCTGGTATGGTTTTAACATCAGCAGGATTAATTTTAGAAACAGAACCTATTAAGTCTTTTCTATTTTGCGTAGCATAACCTACTACAACAACATCACTCAGTTGTCTTCTATCTTCTTGTAATTCTATCGTTATAGGGGTTGTGGTAGCTACTAATCTTAGTTTCTGATAACCTAGATAACTAATAATAAGTGTTACCGGAAGTTTCTGACCAGTTACAAAATTAAACCTACCCGCTGCATCAGTTTGGGCATTATGGGTAACCCCTTCTAGTTGAACCAACGCCCCTGGCAAAGGCTCTTTAGTTTGAGCATCTACAACCACACCGCTTAAGGTTGCATTTATAAGAGGCTTTGTTTGTACTTGAGCTTTTAAATAACTCGATGTAAATAAAATAAAAAGAGATAATATGATTTTTTTGGACAAAGCTATAACATTAAAAGACTGTATAGCTTTTTCATAATTTTGCATACTTTTACTAAAGTTTAATGAACATTTATGCAGGCGACAACGCCAATTGAGAACCTGCATGATTAAGTTTAAGCTAGGGGGAATATGTTATCATCTTCCCCTTTTTTGTTTTATGTATCAACACATCATCTTACATTTCCTCCTAACATTTTTAAACACCATTTTTTTAATTTCATGATGCAAATATATAACAAATCTAATAATCTACAAATTTTATAGATTATATAGTTAAATAAAAATATCTCAAAAAAACGAGTGTATACAAGTATAATAGCAATTCTAAAATCAGTCTAAAAAAACTAATGAATTACACCTTATAAAATCTCTAAATTCTATATCAAAAAGACAAAAAATCTCACTCCAAAATTTGATACAATAATACACTAAGCCCCCTTACTTACCGCTTGCTTACAGCAACCTTACGGCTACCTTACAGCTACCCTACAGAAAGTTTATTTAAAAAAGTGCGTTTCCAGCGTTTAAACGAGGGTCAAAAATCAGTTCTTTTGTTAAAAGAATACACTAAGCCCCCCTTTACTCTAAAATTTCTTTAAATAATTTCAGTACCCCTTCTCCTTTATTTTATACTTTGTAATAATTCTTTCTAGCAACCTCCAGAATAAAAAAAGGTATCTGCCATAAATACTTAAACACCTAAAGTTTGATGTAAACAAATTTTCTTATCATCTTCTATTTTAGTAGTTTTATGCCAATAAAAATCAATTTAGTTCAATCCTTTAATTGTATACTCTTGCTCACAAAAAAAACTAAATACGCGGTAAAAGCACTTATTGCTTTAGCCAGAAACGAGGATAACAAACCCATGTTGATTGCAGAAATTGCAAAAAATGAAGGTTTACCCAAAAGATTTTTAGAAGCTATTTTGTTGGATTTAAAACGCGGACAAATTTTAGGGAGCAGAATGGGTGCTGGCGGCGGTTATTTTTTAATGAAGCCAGCATCAGAAATTATGGTATCATCCATTATCAGAATATTAGATGGTCCTATTGCACTATTACCTTGCGTAAGCTTAAATTTTTATCAGCGTTGTGAGGAATGTAAAGATGAGGTTACTTGCAGTATACGCGAAATGATGCAAAAAGTAAGAGAAGCTACTGTAGGCATCATGGATAATACCAGTGTTGCTGATTTAGTAAGAAGAGAGAAAGAAATGTTAAGTCAGAAGTCCGAAGACCGAAGTTTATGAGTTTTCGACCGTTTTAAAAATTGGCAATCTTCGGACATCGGTCCTCGGACTGCCAACTTCTAAATTCTACCTACTATAATTAGGTGCTTCTTTTGTAATCGTAATATCATGAGGGTGTGATTCTCTGATACCTGAAGCTGTTATTTTCACAAATTTTGCTTTTTGTAAAGTCTCTATATCCTTAGCTCCACAATAGCCCATACTTGCTCTTAAACCACCAACATATTGGTGCATCACTTCCATTAAAGTTCCTTTATAAGGCACTCGGCCCACAATTCCTTCTGGTACTAATTTTTTAATATCATCTTCCACATCTTGGAAATACCTGTCTTTAGAACCTTGTTCCATAGCCTCAACAGAACCCATACCACGGTAAGATTTAAACTTACGTCCTTCGTAAATGATGGTTTCGCCTGGCGATTCTTCTACCCCTGCAAATAAAGACCCGGCCATAATAGAACCCGCTCCTGCTGCAATGGCTTTGGCTATATCTCCAGTATGTTTGATACCACCATCTGCGATAACAGGAACACCAGTTCCCGCTAGACCTTTTGCTGCCTCGTAAACGGCATATAATTGTGGTACACCCACCCCGGCAATAATTCTGGTGGTACAAATAGAACCCGGCCCAATACCAACTTTTACAGCATCTGCACCAGCATCAGCCAAAGCTTTAGCACCTTCTGCTGTAGCTACATTACCTGCTATAATTTGTAAATCAGGAAAAACCGCTTTAACTTCCTTTAATTTATCGATAACACCTTTAGAGTGACCATGGGCTGTATCAATGGCGATAACATCAACACCAGATTTCACAAGGGCTTTAACACGGTCTAAAGCATCAGGCGTAACACCTACTGCTGCACCTACACGTAAACGGCCATGCTCATCTTTACAAGCTTTAGGGAAATTCTTAAATTTTTGGATGTCTTTGAAAGTGATTAGTCCGCTTAGTTTACCATCTTTACTAATAACCGGAAGCTTCTCAATTTTATAATCTTGTAAAATGATTTCGGCCTGACCTAAAGTTGTACCTTCTGGAGCTGTTACTAGATTATCTTTAGTCATCACTTCTGTGATGTTACGATTCATGTCTTTTTGGAAGCGTAAATCGCGATTGGTGATGATACCTACCAAAACGTTATCAACAGAAACTACCGGAATACCACCAATCTGATATTCTTTCATAATTTTAAAAGCATCTGCAACTTTAGCATCTTCTTGTAAAGTAACAGGGTCTTGTATCATCCCACTTTCTGATCTTTTAACCTTACGCACTTCATCAGCCTGAGCTTCAATACTCATGTTTTTGTGTAGAATACCAATTCCCCCTGCCTGTGCTATAGCAATAGCAAGGTTAGCGTCTGTAACGGTATCCATAGCCGCAGAAACAATAGGAACATTAAGCTTTATTTTTTTGGTGAGGTAGGTTGAGGTATCAACTTCACGTGGTAAAACTTCTGAATAAGCCGGTACCAAAAGTACATCATCATAGGTTAAACCTTCGGCTAAAAATTTATGTGGATCTAATTGCATAGCAAATAAATTAGGGTGCTTTATTTGCCGCACAAAGGTAGATTATTTTTTTGGGATTAGAAGAAATAATTTAACTAAAGGTGATTAAATGAATCATCACCTTTAGTTAGATATCTAAACCTTCCCCACAATTACCTTATAAAATTGGTCAAAATCCCAATATTTATTGGCTAGCTCTAATAATTGTGGCGCATTAATAGTTTTAATGGTGTTGATATAATTGGTATAATATTCATAATCCTGATTAAAGAAGTAAATATTCTTAAACTTATCAGCATGTGAAAAAGCATTCTCTAGGCTACCTAATAAACTTCCTAGAAGATAATTTTTAACCAAGGCTAGCTCTTCATCACCAATTAATTGGGTTTTAAGTATATCAACTTCCTTTTCTATTTGCACCAAGGTATCAGCACAAACATCGGTACCTACCTCAGAAGCAATAAAAAAGTATCCGGCTTGTTCTAAAGATACATTTGCAGAGCCTATTCCGTAGGTATAACCTTTATCTTCTCTAATATTAGCCATCAATCTGCTGCCAAAATATCCGCCTAAAATTGTGTTCAGCACTTGTAAAGCAGGAAAATCCTGATGTTTCCTATTGATAGAAGGCATACCAATTCTTATGGCAGATTGCAAAGCTTGGGCTTTTTCTATATAATGATATTTCTCATCCGCAGCTTTAAATTCAACCGTGTTAGGTTTAAAAGCAACATCGCTTTTCCATGCACCAAAAAGACTATTTAAAAGCGTCAAAATATCTTCATTTACTTTTCCAGAAACCACTATGGTACAATTTGTAGGATGATAAATTTGCTCAAAATGCGCCCTTAAATCTGCTTGATTTAAAGCGTCATAATCTTCCAAGTTTGATGAAAAACCATAAATGGTATCGCCAAAAATAGCCTTGCTAAACTGTCTTCTTGCTAAAAAATCGTTCTTTTCTAAGCTTACTTTTAACTTTTGCTTTTGGTTATTGATAAAAGTATTCACTTCCTTTTCAGGATAAACAGAATCTGTTAAAACTTCTTTGATAATAGGCAAGGTATTAGGCAGATGCTTGTTTAGAGAGTAAAGCACAACTGCAGAGCGGTCTAAGCCAAATTCCGTTTGAAAAAACGCTCCATAATAATCTATTTTATTAGCAATCTCTGCCCCGCTTAAATTACTGGTGCCATCATTTAACATGGTATTGGCAGCTAATGATAAAAGTGGTTTTTGAATATCCCAATTAACATTTTTGAAGATAAACTCTATCCTTACCAATTCTTGCTCACCAGCATTGATGATAAAAACAGGAATCTCATTAGCTAATTGATGCTTGCTGGCTTGTATAAAATTTATATCCTCAATATTTTTAAACTGAGGCGTTGTGGTTCTATCTAACATGGTTCTTTATTTAGCTAAATAATATAACGTAGTGGCTTGTTCTTTGGTAAACAATTGCTGTGCTTGCTGTTGGATATGAGCCGCTGTAACACTTAAGTATTTATCAACTTCGGTATTAAAAAGTGAAGCATCTCCCATCAATTCATAAAAAGCAATATTCATGGATCTATCTAACAAACTCATTTCAGAGAAAGTTAAGGTAGATTCAAACTTATTTTTCACTTTAGTTAATTCATCATCATTAACTAATTGATTTTTAAGTTGCTCTAACTCAATCCAGATAGCTTCATCAGCAGTTTCTACACCGATACCTGGGTTTAATCTACCCTCTAAAATGAACATACCCGTATCCAGACTTCCATAATTATAAGCGTTAACATCACTAAACAGCTGTTGTTCTTTAACCAGATTACGGTATAATCTGGATGATTTTCCTTGCGATAAAATATCAGAAATTAAATCTATAGCAGGGTAACGTTCATCCATTTTTCCTGGCATTTTAAAGACTTTATAAATAGCATTTAAAGGAACATCAGCAAAAACAGT
The DNA here is from genome assembly GCF_000425145.1 of Pedobacter glucosidilyticus DSM 23534. Classification (GTDB taxonomy): domain Bacteria; phylum Bacteroidota; class Bacteroidia; order Sphingobacteriales; family Sphingobacteriaceae; genus Pseudopedobacter; species Pseudopedobacter glucosidilyticus. The sequence continues at coordinate 69,762 of NZ_AULF01000016.1, read as the reverse complement.
TTCTTTAACTTCTGCTAATTGCTTAGGTTCTTCTGGCAAGTTTCTATGGTATTTTTCTCCTGCCGGGATGGGCCCAAACCATTTTTCTGCCAGCTCTTTAACTCTTGCTTTATCAACTGCACCACCTACTACCAAAATCGCATTTTGTGGGTTATAATGCTTTTTAAAAAAAGCTTTCACATCAGCCATTTCAGCATTTTCTATATGAGATAGTTCTTTACCTATAGTGGGCCATTGGTACGAGTGTTTTTTATATACCAACGGACGCAGTTTCAACCAAACATCGCCATAAGGTTGATTTAAATAACGCTGTTTAAACTCCTCGCAAACTACATTTTTTTGCACCTCTAAGCTTTTTTCAGAAAATGCCAAACTCAGCATCCTATCTGATTCTAGCCAAAAAGCAGTTTCTAAATTTACAGCTGGCAAAGTAATATAGTAGTTGGTGATATCATTACTGGTAAAAGCGTTATTTTCTCCTCCAACACGCTGCAAAGGCTCGTCATAAGAGGGTATATTGATAGAGCCTCCAAACATCAAATGCTCAAACAAATGGGCAAAACCCGTTTTATCAGGATGCTCATCCCTCGCTCCTACATCATATAAAATATTTAAAACAGCCATAGGTGTGGTATGGTCTTCATGTACCAAAACTTTTAAACCGTTTTCTAAAGTAAATCGCTCAAAATGAATCATAAAAGAATTTATAAACAAACAGCAAAATTGTGTATATCTGGTGGATTTGTTGTCAAGACATAGTCAACAAAGTTTAAACTTAATGATTTCTAAAACAAATCAAACTGAATAAAGTATTTTTGTATATGAATGTTGCTGAATTATTAAGCAGAGCGTTAAACTTTGAGTTTTTATCGCTTCAGGAAGGGGTTTACTTATATCATCATGCAAGCACTCCAGAGCTCATGTATGTAGCTAACGAATTAAGGAAAAAACAAGTTCCGCATGGTAAAGTTACTTGGCAAATAGACCGTAATGTTAACACTACCAATGTTTGTATTGCCAATTGTAAATTTTGTAATTTCTTTAGAAGACCGGGTCACGAGGAAAGTTATATCACCGATATAGAAACCTACAAAATAAAGATAGAAGAAACTTTTCGCTTAGGCGGAGATCAGTTATTACTTCAAGGCGGGCATCATCCTGATTTAGGTTTACAATTTTATGCTGATTTATTTAAGCAATTGAAAGAACTGTATCCTACTTTAAGATTACACGCTTTAGGACCTCCAGAAATTGCTCACGTTGCTAAATTAGAAAGTATGAGCCATTACGATGTGCTTAAAGCTTTAAAAGAAGCTGGTTTAGACTCTTTACCGGGTGCTGGTGCAGAAATATTAAACGACAGAGTAAGACGTTTAATATCTAAAGGTAAATGCGGCGGACAAGAATGGCTGGATGTGATGAGAGCTGCTCATAAATTAAACATTGCAACATCTGCAACCATGATGTTTGGCCATATAGAAACGATAGAAGAACGTTTTGAACATTTGATTTGGATAAGAGAAGTGCAAGCAGAAAAACCCGAAGGACATTATGGTTTTACCGCTTTTATTCCATGGCCTTTTCAGGATGATGGTACCTTGCTTAAAAAAATCAGAGGTATTACCAATGATGTTACCGGCGATGAATACATCAGAATGATAGCTTTATGCAGAATCATGCTGCCTAATATTAAAAACATTCAAGCATCATGGTTAACCGTAGGCAAACAAGTTGCTCAATTATGCTTACATGCAGGTGCTAACGATTTTGGCTCTATCATGATAGAAGAAAACGTTGTAAGTGCTGCTGGCGCTCCACATAGGTTTACATCAAATGGCATCAAAGAAGCTATTAGAGAAGCTGGTTTTGAGCCACAACTAAGAAATCAGTTATATGAATGGAGAACGGAAAAAGATTTCCTTCAGCAAGAAATTAACTATTAATTTTATATTTCTTTGTAGCCCATGAGTATGACAGAAAAATATATCGAAGCACTGATTTTCGCCTCTGATACCAGCATCCGCTTAGAAGAGATTTTGGCTTGTTTGCAAATAACTTTACAAGAAGATATTAGCGATGCAGAAGTACTTACTCATATCAATAATATTCAAAATAGATATGCTCAAGAAGAATCTGCTATTGAGCTAGCTAAAACTGGCGGTGGTTACCAATTTCTAACAAAAAAAGAAACGCAACCAATTTTACAACAACTTTATATACAACGTTCTAAGAAAAAGCTAAGTCAGGCAGCTTTAGAAACCTTAGCAATCATCGCCTACAGACAACCTATAACCAAACTAGAAATAGAACAAATAAGAGGAGTAAGCTGCGATTATACCATCCAAAAATTATTAGAAAAAGATTTTATTACCATAGCAGGCAAAGCTAATAGCCCGGGCAGACCACTTTTATATCATCTAAGTACTTATTTCTTAGACTATTTCGGTATAAACTCTGTATTAGACCTTCCACAGTTGAAAGATTTAGAAAGTACAGAATCCTCAGAAATAGGAGAAAAAAATGAATAATTTATGCTTTTGTTTTTTTGGAATTAGAATTTCCTTCTATTTTTGAGCTACAGTTTGACAATAAAAACAAAAAAATTATTGTTTAAATATTTATAAAATCTTATTAACTTTAATAGAGCTAAGAGTAAAATTTAAATTCATGAAAACTCCTAAAAAACCATTATCAAAGAACAGTGAGAATCCAGGCATAGAAAAACCTGAAGATGCTAAAGCAAACAACAAATTCATGGATGAAGAAGAAGATGAGTTTGATCTTCCTATAGATGATTTGGGAGGAATAGACGACTTTAATGATTTTGATGACGATGACGATTTTTAATCCTCATTAATTAAATATTTCTATAAGCATTTCTATATGGAATGCTTTTTTTATTTCTGCTTAATATTTCATAATGCTAATAAAAGAGGTAAGCTCTAAAAAAGATAAACAACAGTTTTTAAACGTTGCAAAAGCGATTTACAAAGATGATGAACACTGGGTTTGCCCATTAGACCAAGATATTGAAGCTGTATTTGATCCTAAGAAAAACAATTTTCATAACCACGGTAAAGTTATCCGCTGGCTTTTATATGATAACAACCAAACTTGTATTGGCAGAATAGCAGCTTTTATAAATGATAAAAAAGCCCATACTTTTGAACAAACAACTGGAGGTATAGGATTTATAGAGTGTATTGATAATCCAGAAGCTTTTAAACTATTGTTTGATACTGCTCAAAATTGGTTGAAAAGCCATGGTATGGAAGCTATGGATGGTCCTATCAATTTTGGTGAAAATGATAATTTTTGGGGCTTATTGATAGAAGGATTCTCACATCCATCTTATGGCATGAATTACCATAAACCATATTACAAAAAGCATTTTGAAGATTATGGTTTTAAAACAATTTATGAACAAATCACCAATCATTTAGCAGTAAAAAAACCTTTTCCAGAGCGATTTACAAAAATTGCAAATTGGGTTGCAAAAAAAGATGGTTATAGCTTTAAGCATTTAGATACCAAGAACTTTGAAAAGTTTGCATCAGATTTTATGGAAATTTATAATGATGCCTGGAAAAACTTCCCTAACTTTTCTCCCATCAAATACGAAACAGTTCTGGAAAGTTTCAATAAAATGAAATTAATTATGGACCCTAAACTGATTTGGTTTGCTTATGTTAATGATGAACCAGCCTCTTTTGTGGTTATTTTACCAGATGCTAATCTCATGATTAAGCCCCTTAAAGGTAAATTGGGATTTATAGAAAAACTTAAATTTCTTTATTATAAAACAAAAGGGGTAAACAGAATGAGAGCTATTGTAATGGGAACAAAAGAAAAATTCCAGAAACACGGGTTAGAATCAGCTCTTTTTATAAAATTGAAAGAGTATGTTTTACCATTAAACCAGTATGATGAGTTAGAACTATCTTGGGTAGGAGATTTTAATGATAAGATGCTGGCTATCCATGAAGCTACCGGAGCTACATTTGGTAAAAGACATGCCACAATGAGATTTAAATTCCCATAAAAAAACAGAGAGGGCTTTATTGCCCTCTCTAAAAATTTTATGCAAAAGATTTCATATTTCTAATCTCCTCATAAAGCTCTATTACTTTTTTCTGAAGATCGATAACTTCTGACTCTCTTTCTTGCAGCTTTTTAGTAATCATTTCAAGATCAGATGCATACTTTAATTCCTGCTCCGGATCATTGTAAGTTAATAACTGAACCACAGTCATATCAAATAAAGCAGATATTTGCTCTAATCTTGATAAATTCACATCTGTAATTCCTGTTTCAATTTTTGAAAAAGCAGGAATAGAAATATCTAATTGCTTAGAAACATCTTCCTGGCTCCACCCTTTTTGGTGTCTTAATAATCTGATTTTTTTTCCTAATAACTTCATCTTTAACCTTACTAAAAAACTTTTTTAACCTTTAAATTTATTAAAAATTTAACAGGTGTCAAAAATAATATAAAAATTAATTGTGTAGCAATTTTTTTGCTAATGTAACTAAATCAATACCTCCAAAATTACCTGAGCTCATTAATAACAAATTAGCATCTCTTAATTGAAACGTTAACAGGTATGCTTTTATTTTTTCAGGCTGATTAAAAAATTTTATATCTTTTGATTTAAAAGCATCAAAAATTTCTTGCTCTGTAAAAGCCTCCATACCTTTTTGTTTTACCACTTTGTCATCTATTAAGACTATTGCTTCATCTGCATGGTTTAATGTATACGCATATTCATTTAAAAAGTTTCTGTTTAAACTAGAAAAAGTATGCAATTCTATACATGCAATTAATTTTCTTTCTGGATATTGTTGCTTTACAGCCTCAACAGTAGCTTTAAGCTTAGATGGCGAATGGGCAAAATCTTTATAAATTACTGCATCATCATTTTCTGCTAGCTTTTCTAATCTTCTGGCGGCCCCTTTAAAAGATTTTATGGCCTCATAAAATTCCTTTTCATTAATTCCAGCTTCTAAACATGCTAATTTAGCGGCGTTTAAATTCATTAAATTATGTGCACCAAATATTTCTAAAGGCAACTGCTCTTTTTCACTATCCAACAGAAATGTTTTCCCAAATTTTATGATAGCCTCATGAGCCACATAAGGGAGAATTTTTAAAGATTTGGTATTGCTATAATTATTTACCAAAGCTTTAAGATCTGCATCATCTTCACAATAAATTAATGTCCCATCAGGCTCTATCGTATCTATAAACTTCGTAAACTGCTCCTTATAATTCTCAAAAGTGGGAAACACATTGATATGATCCCAAGCTACACCGCTGATTATACCCACATGCGCTTTATACAAATGAAACTTTGGTCTTCTATCAATAGGTGATGCTAAATACTCATCTCCCTCAATAATGATCAATGGAGCATCAGACAAGCCTACCATATTATCAAAACCTTCTATTTGTGCGCCTACCAGATAATCAAAATCTTTTTTATGATACTTTAATACATGAAGAATCATGGAAGTTATGGTTGTTTTGCCATGACTGCCACCAACTACAATACGCTTCTTCTGTTTTGATTGCTCATAAATATATTCAGGATAAGAATAAATAGGAATGTTTAAGGCCTGAGCTTTTAAAAGTTCAGGATTATCAGCTTTAGCATGCATCCCTAAAATAACAGCGTCAAGATCGTCACTAATATTAGTTTCATGCCAACCTTCTGCTACAGGCAACAAACCATGTTTCGCTAATCTGGATTTTGATGGTTCAAAAACAACATCATCAGAACCTGTAACCTTAAATCCTTTTAAATGTAGTGCAATAGCTAAATTATGCATAGCAGCACCCCCAATGGCGATAAAATGTACTCTCAAAATTTTTTACTTTATAAATTTAGCTGAAACCCAATTATTTAACTCCTTATGCGAAATAAATTTCAAATCATGCTTTCTTGCTTCATCCACAATGATTTCTAAATCGGGTTCCTGATAGAAACCACTCATAAACAGCTCTCCACCTACTTTTAACGCAATAGCATAGCGCTCTATTTGGTCTAGCAGAATATTTCTATTGATGTTAGCCAAAATAATATCATAAGTTTTGCTTGGAATAACCTCTTTAGAACCACAAATGGCTGTAAGATTTTGAATATCATTTAAGACAGCATTTTCTAAAGCACTATCATAACTCAATTCATCGTAATCAATAGCATCAACTGATTTAGCACCTAGTTTAGATGCCAGAATAGCTAAAATACCCGTACCGCAACCCATATCTAAAACAGTTTTATCTTTCAACTCCGTTTCTAATAACCATTCTAACATTAAAACTGTAGTTTGGTGATGACCGGTACCAAAAGCCATTTTTGGGTCTATCACAATCTCATAAGGAAAATGCGGCTTAGGCTCGTGAAAAGTTGCCCTAATGTAAATCTGATCTTTTAATTCTATCGGAGAAAAATTGCTTTCCCACACTTCATTCCAGTTCTTCTGAGGAATAAGATTGATTTCATAATTAAAAGTAAACATTTCATGGTAAGCCTTTAAAGCCTGATCTATTTGCTCTTTATCAAAGTCTACGGATTTTATGTAAGCTTTAAAGCCTAAATCTGTTTCTTCAAAAGTGTCAAAACCTATTCCTGCAAGCTCATTAATCAGTAAATCTTGATGGAAATCTTCGGCAGAAATAAGGGTAAATACCAATTCGTAATAGTTCATGATGATGAATTTATGGCAAAAAAAAACTTACAGCTATTGATAAATATACTGTAAGTTTTGAAATTTTAAGATGAAGGTTATTGATTGAAAACTTTTACGATATCTAAAAAGTCTCTTGATTTTAAAGATGCACCACCAATTAAACCTCCATCAATATCTGCTTGGGAAAATAATTCTGCCGCATTTTTAGGATTACAACTGCCACCATATAAAATCGTTGTCGCCTCTGCAACAGCCTCTCCATATTTTGATGCTATTTCTTTTCTGATAAAAGCATGTACTTCTTGTGCTTGTTCAGAAGAGGCTGTAACGCCTGTACCAATTGCCCAAACAGGCTCGTAAGCAATCACTAATTTCGAAAAATCTGCTGCTGATAAATGGAAAGTTGCTTCCGCTAATTGTGATTTAATGATATCGAAATGCTTTCCACTCTCACGTTCTTCTAAAGTCTCTCCTATACAAAATATAGGCTTTAAGTTGTTCTTTAAAGCGATATCAGTCTTCTTAGCTAGAAGCGCATTATCCTCACCAAAATACTGTCTACGTTCTGAGTGACCTAAAATCACATACTGAACGCCTATAGATGTAAGCATACCAGCAGAAATTTCTCCTGTATAAGCACCTGCTGCTTCTTGATGACAGTTTTGTGCACCAACAGCAACCTTTTGATTACCTTTACCTAAAGCTACTAAGCTATGTAAATGGATATAAGGTGCACAAACAACAACCTCTTGCTGGCCTTGTACCTCATCATTTACCATATTTACTACCTCAGAAAATAAACTCATTCCCTCGGTATAATCTTTATTCATTTTCCAGTTTCCTGCAACTATTTTTTTTCTCATGTTAAAATCTTCTGTATGCTTCTGTATAATTGAAAATATGTGTTAATATATCTTTTTCAACATCATTAAAGATGTGATCTCTTCTTTTAAAAACTTCCTCTGCGGTAATAAACATTTTTTTTAATTGGTAAACCTCAAAACCATGTGCGCCACCCCAGGCAAAATCCGGCACAAAGTTTCTAGGGAAACCCGCACCAAATACATTAGCGCTAACACCTACTACAGTTCCTGTATTAAACATGGTATTGATACCGCATTTGGCATGGTCTGCCATAATTAAGCCACAAAATTGCAAACCAGTTTTTCTAAATCTTTGGCTGTTATAATCCCATAGTTTTACCTCGTCGTAATTATTTTTGAGATTAGAGTTATTAGAATCCGCACCTATATTACACCACTCTCCTACAACAGCGTTTCCTAAATAACCATCATGCCCTTTTGATGAGCGCCCCCAGATAACAGCATTATTAATTTCTCCACCAACTCTACAATAAGGTCCAATAGTTGTTCCTCCATATATTTTACCTCCCATTTTAACCTGAGAATCATGGCAAAGCGCAAAACTTCCTCTTATATGTGTACCTTCCCAAACCTGAGCATTTTTACCCAAATATATAGGACCATTTTTAGTATTAAATGAAGAGCATTCTGCTTCCACACCTTCCTCAATAAAAATACGCTCGCCTATAATGGTATTGGTATTACTTAAAGTAGCTGATGTTCTGTTTTTGGTTAACAAATCAAAATCTGCTCTTATCTCTTGGTCGTTATATTTAAAAATATCTTCAGGATAAGCCAATTTGGTAAAAGCACCTTCAAAATTTACCTTAGCATATTTACCTAAATCATGAAGATTAAAAGTTTTTGCATCTGTTTCAGCTAATTTAATAGCCAAAATAATATCATCCTTAATCAAAAGCTCTGCCTCTTTTAAAGCATCAATAGCTTCTAATAAGGATTTATTTGGAAGAACAGAACCATTAATAAAAATATTCTGTGCTTGAATTAGCGTTGGATATTTGATCTGAAGATAATCTTTGGTTAAGTAAGATGATTCTTGTTGGAAATAATGCTCCCATTTTTTTGAAATGGTGAGTATACCAATTCTAAGGTCTGCTACTGGGCGGGTAAATGTCAAAGGGAATAAACTTTCCCTGGATTGATCATCAAATAGAATGACTGCCATGCTGCAAAAAAACAAAAAAGTCCCGACAAACTAGCCGAGACTTTATAAAAAATATCTTTTCTATGAAATTATTTTTTTGCGTAACGATTTTTGAATTTATCAATACGTCCGGCAGTATCTACCAACTTCATTTTACCAGTGTAAAAAGGGTGTGAAGTATGAGAAATCTCTAATTTTACTAGAGGGTACTCATTACCGTCTTCCCATTTAACGGTTTCGTTTGTATTGATACAAGATTTAGTTAAGAAAGCATATTCGTTAGACATATCTTTAAAAACAACTAATCTGTAGTTTGATGGATGCAAATCTTTTTTCATTATATTTCAGTTCCTTTCAGTCCCATTTTTAAGAGGGGCAAATATATTAATTTATTATCTGAAAATTCAAATGAATTCTACTTTTTTTTGAATTACCCTATTTGCTGGCAAATTTCTATCAAAACACCCTTAGTATTTTTAGGATGTAAGAAGGCAATCCATTTATCATCAGCACCTTTTCTGGGTTCAGGATTAATCAGTTCATAACCTAAAGCTTGCAGTCTTTTAATCTCTTCAAAAATATCATCAACTTCAAAAGCCAAATGATGCACACCCTCCCCTTTCTTATTTATAAATTTAGCAATAGCACTTTCATCACTTAATGCTTCCAAGAGTTCAATTTTACTTTCTCCGGCTTGTAAAAAAACAGTTCTCACTTGTTGTTCTGGCACATCTTCCTCTTTGTAAACTTTCGTATTCATAACAGCTTCGAAAACCGGGATAGCATCTTTCAAATTCTGTACTGCAATACCTACGTGGTCTAATTTCTTCATACTCAAAATTGCATTTTTATGACTAATTTACCTATAGCTATATAGACAATATATATACCCTCTCCAAAACTTTTTTCTTATCTTTGTTATTGATTTAAAATAATTCTAAATAATACACAAGATGTTAACTACACCCATATATCTAGATAATAATGCTACAACGCCTATGGACCCTAGGGTACTAGAAGCGATGCTACCTTATTTCACTCAAAAATTTGGAAATGCTGCCAGCAGAAACCATCCATTTGGCTGGGTTGCAGAAGAGGCTGTTGATTATGCTCGTGAACAAGTTGCAAAATTGATTGGTGCTTCAGAAAAAGAAATCATTTTCACTTCTGGCGCTACAGAGTCTGACAACTTAGCTATCAAAGGCGTTTACGAAATGTATAAAGACAAAGGTAATCATATCATTACCTTAACAACTGAGCATAAAGCTGTTTTAGACACTTGTAAACACTTAGAAAAATTGGGCGCTCAGGTTACGTACCTTGAAGTAGAGTCTGATGGCTTACTAGATTTACAAAAATTAGAGGCAGCTATGACTCCTCAAACCATCTTAGTTTCTGTGATGTACGGAAATAACGAAATTGGTGTTATCCAACCTATAAAAGAAATATCTGCTATAGCACACAAACACGGAGCCTTATTTTTCTCTGATGCTACACAAGCAGTAGGTAAAATACCTGTTAATGTAAATGAAGATGGTATTGATTTGATGGCTTTTACAGGTCATAAAATGTATGGACCAAAAGGTGTTGGTGCACTTTACGTAAGAAGAAAAAATCCAAGAGTTAAAGTAACCTCTCAAATGGATGGCGGTGGCCACGAAAGAGGCATGCGCTCTGGCACATTAAACGTTCCTGGTATTGTGGGCTTTGGTAAAGCTTGCGAACTTTGCCAATTAGAAATGGAACAAGATGCTAAAAGGCTTTCTGCTTTAAGAGATAAACTAGAGAACAGTTTGATAGAATTAGAAGAGTCTTACGTTAATGGTAACAAACAAAATAGATTGCCTCATACAACTAATATCTCTTTCAAATACGTTGAAGGTGAAGGATTAATGATGGCTATGAAAGACATGGCAGTTTCTTCTGGTTCTGCCTGTACATCAGCATCTTTAGAACCTTCTTATGTGTTAAAAAATCTTGGTTTATCTGATGATTTAGCACATTCTTCTATCAGATTTGGATTAGGACGCTTTACAACAGAAGAAGAAGTTGATTTTGCAATAGAAAACACTAAAAAAGCTGTTAACCACTTAAGAGAACTTTCTCCGCTTTGGGAAATGTTTAAAGAAGGAATAGACTTAGATTCTATTGAATGGGCAGAACATTAATCTTAATTACGAATAAATGAATTACGATTTTGGATTTTCACTTATGAAATCTAAAATTAGATTAACATAAAAATGTAAACACTGATTTACGGCTCTAGATTGAAAGTCGTAAATCTTAAATCTTAAATAAAATGGCATATTCAGATAAAGTAATCGACCACTACAGTAACCCAAGAAACGTGGGTACTTTAGATAAAAGCAAAAAAAATGTAGGTACAGGTTTAGTTGGTGCACCAGAGTGTGGCGACGTAATGCGCTTACAGATCGAAGTTGATGAAAACAATATCATTACTGATGCAAAGTTTAAAACTTTTGGTTGTGGTTCTGCAATTGCTTCTTCTTCTTTAGCTACAGAGTGGTTAAAAGGCAAATCTATTGATGATGCTATCACTATTGATAACATGGATATTGTAGAAGAACTTGCTTTACCTCCGGTAAAAATTCACTGTTCAGTTTTAGCAGAAGATGCAATCAAGTCTGCAATCAATGATTACAGAGTTAAAAATGGTTTACCAGCTTTAGAGTTGGAAAAATCACATCATTAATTTGTATTGCGTTTAACGTATTGCGTAATGAGACTTCGCAGTACTCATTACTTAATACCCAATACTAAAAAATATGGTTACAATAACAGATAAAGCAAAGCAAAAAGTAGAGGAGCTGATGTCAGAAGCTAGCCTAGATAGTTCTTATTTTTTAAGAGTTTCTGTTAAAGGTGGTGGTTGTTCTGGTTTATCTTATAATATGGATTTTGATAACGAAACTCAAAAAGGAGACCAAGCTTTTGAAGATAAAGGAGTTAAGATTGTTTTAGACATGAAATCTTTTCTTTATTTAGCTGGCACCGAACTTGATTTTTCTGATGGTTTAAATGGCAAAGGATTTAACTTTATCAATCCAAACGCTAGCAGAACCTGCGGATGCGGCGAAAGCTTCTCTGTATAAAGTATTATTGATATTACAATATTAAAAGGCATTCTATAAAGGATGCCTTTTGTTGTTTTATTACTTTAAATAACATAATATTGTCTTTAAACAACCAGTTATAAAAAGTCTTTATTAAAATGAATTTAATAACAGAGAAAACTACTATACCGCATTTATTAAGAAATGTTGTCGATAAAATTCATCCTGCTGACCGTACCTTTCTTAAAAGAAAGGTAAAGGATTATTGGGAAGAAATATCTTACCAAAAAACCTTAGAAAATGCTGATGCAGTATCTTCTTACCTCTTAGAAATGGGAATTAAGAAGGGAGACAGGCTTGGCTTTATTCTAGAAAACTGCCCTGAATATGTATTTTTCGACCAAGGCTTACAACAACTAGGTGCTATAAATACCTCCATTTATCCTACGCTTACAGAACATGAAATAGAATATATTATTAATGATTCGGGTATAAAAACTCTCTTGGTAGGAACTCACTTCTTATTAAAGAAAATCATAAAAATTGCGAATAATTGCCCTTCCTTAATTAGAATCGTAGCCAACTTTGACGATTATCATAAAATTATTGAAAAAGCCGATTTACAAGCTGGTGTAATTAGTTTCGATGAACTTATACAGGAAGGACGCTTATCTGTAAATAAAAATCAAGCCGAAATAACTTTAGCCAGAGCAGCTGTTTTACCTAATGATTTATCTGCATTAATTTATACATCAGGTACAACTGGTACCCCTAAAGGCGTTATGCTTAGCCACGCTAACTTTGTTGAAAATGTTAAAGTTTGTTTAGAGCAAATTCCAGTTATAGATAAGAACGATTTATTTTTATCCTTCTTACCCCTATCTCATGTTTTTGAAAGAACAGCAACTTATCATGTTTGCTGTACGGTAGGTTGCCAAATAGCTTTTGCGCAAAGTCTAGAGCTTCTAGCCAGCAATATGGGAGAAGTAAAACCAACGGTAATGTCTTGCGTACCCAGACTACTGGAAAAAATACATGATAAAGCCATTAAAAGCGGAACAGCAGCCGGTGGCACAAAAGCTAAAATATTCTTATGGGCTTTGGAAGTTGGACAAGCACATCGTATGGTTTTAGAATCTGGTAAAACTCCAGGTTTCCTATTATCATTAAAACAAAATATTGCAGAAAAACTGGTTTTTAGTAAAATAAAAGAAAAAACTGGCGGACGATTAAAATTTATGATATCAGGCGGAGCTGCCTTACCTAAAAACGTAGGTGAGTTTTTCGGAAACCTAGGTATCAAAATTTTGGAAGGTTTTGGTTTAACAGAAACCTCGCCAGTAATGTCTGTTACAGAATACCAACGTCAGGTTTATGGCACCGTTGGTAGGGTAATTCCGGGGATAGAAGTTGGTATACAAGATGTAGAAACTAAAGAGTTTATAACTATTCAAACACATGACACCTTTAAAGAAGATTATACCAGCAAAGAAGGAGAAATTTGTGTAAGAGGACATTGTGTGATGCAGGGTTATTGGAACAAGCCTTTAGAAACTGCTTCTGTTATTGATATTGAAGGCTGGTTCCACACCGGAGATATAGGGAGATTTTACAAAGGCAACCTGCAAATTACAGATAGGTTAAAGAATATGCTGGTAAATGCTTTCGGTAAAAACATTTATCCAACACCAGTTGAAAATACCTATTTAAAAAGTCCTAAAATTGAAAGTGTTTTCCTCATTGGCGACAAAAAAGAATACGTTACAGCTATCATCACCCCTGCCAGAGAAACGATGCAAGAAACTTTCAATTTAAATAACAGTTTTTTTGAGCAAGCTGATCTATTTATTGAAGATGAAACTATTCATAAATGGATTGAAGATGATATTAAACGCTTCTCTAACGAATTAGCCAAGTTTGAGCGTATCAAAAACTTTAAAATTAAAAGAAACCCTTTTAGTATTGAAGAAGGTGAGATGACACCAACCATGAAAGCAAAGCGTAAAGTGATTGAGAAAAAATACGCTGAAGCTATTGAGGATATGTATTTAGAAAAAGCAGACATGGATTAATCCAGTCTGCTTTTTATTTTTGATTATTTCTCCATGATTTCCATTTTTTCTGCAAAATGGGCACAGTAATCTCTTAAATCTTCAACAATATTTTTTTCTCCTGTAGCTCTTAAAAAACTATCGGCCATGGTTTGTAAAGTCTCATAAAAGAATCTCTTCATTTCATCTACAGGCATATCTTTCGTCCACAAATCAATTCTTAAACTATTTTTAAAATTATGATCCCATAAGGCTAACATCATTGATTTTACTGCCAAAGCTTCTTTGTTTTCTGCATCACTAGATTCCCAAGTAATATTTTCAGGAACATTATTATCATCAAGCTCTATCGTTAGTTTTATTTCTGCTTTCTTCATATCGTTTGAAAAATTAAAATCATTAATATTATAAGTATGATAAAAGAGCCTTGTATCAACCAAAGCCATCTTTTATCAAGAACAAATCTTCTAAAAAGTAAATCGGTAAGCCAAAGAATAACGGCTAGTAATAGTGTAAAAAAAACTTTTGAATTTACTCCTATTCCTGCATTTTTAGAGGCATCAAAACCTAAAAGCATATAGCATGAGTAGGTGATACAGCAAGCAATGACTAAGGTTAAGGGTGTAAACTTCAAATTCTTCATCTTTTCCTTTTTTTGCTTGATGAAACAGGTCTTTTACCTGTAGCCTTAGCTCGTTGCGCTTTAAATTTAGCTTTTTGGTTTTGCGTTTTCTTCTCATGAAAAGCCCCTTTAAAATCTGGATTTTCACGTTTCTTTTGATCATCTATTTCCCTAGCTATGCTTTGGCGCTCCTCGTAAGGTGTTTCTTCAATATAAACCTTCTCTGGAATATCATAAACAGGTATGGTTTGCCGGATGAGGTTCTCCACCTTACGGATATAAAGCTCTTCTGCCGGATTGCAAAAGGTAACAGCTTTACCAACCTTTAACGCTCTGCCGGTTCTGCCTATACGGTGTACATAATCTTCTATAACCACGGGTACATCAAAGTTTATGACATGCGTAACATTACTAACATCGATACCTCGGGCAGCAACATCCGTAGCTACTAAAATTCTAACTTCTTCGTTTTTAAACGCATTAATAGAATTTATACGCGTATTTTGCCCTTTATTGGCATGTAGAACCTTTACATGGCTATCATTAAATCTTCTTAAAAGAAATTTATAAACATTTTCTGCATTAGCCCTGCTCTTACAAAAGATAATAAGCTTCTCTACACTAGGGTCGTCCTCTACAAAAACCTTTAATAAGTTAATTTTAGTTTTAAAATTAGGCACAAAGTAAAGTTCCTGTGTAACAGTTTCTGCTGGTGTTGCTTGTAAGCTTACTTCTACTTTTGTAGGCCATAGCAAAAAGTTTTCTGACAGTTTCTCAACTTTAGCACTCATGGTAGCAGAAAAAAGCAAATTTTGTCTTTTTTGAGGTACCACTTCTAAGATTTTATTGATTTGTGGCATAAAGCCCATATCCATCATCTTATCAGCTTCATCCAAAACTAATATTTGTAGCTTCTTTGTTGCAATATGCCCCTCTAGGTATAAATCTGTAAATCTTCCAGGTGTAGCAATTAAAATATCTAAACCTTTTGCCAGTTGCTCTATTTGTGTTTTAGGTCCTAAACCGCCATAAAGTGAAACAATTCTTAAATCGGTGTATTTAGCATAAAGTTTAACATTCTCTTCTATCTGTATTGCTAATTCTCTGGTTGGCGCAACAATTAAAGCTCTAACATCATTTCCTTGTGCATATTTTAATTTCATAATCATAGGCAAAACGTAAGCTGCGGTTTTCCCTGTCCCGGTTTGCGCTATTCCTAAAACATCTTGCCCATTTAAAATAGGCGGAATCGCTTTTATTTGAATGGGGGTTGGCGTTTCATAACCTGCATCAGCAATAGCGTTAAGAACCTGTTTATTGAAATTAAAATCCTCGAATGTTTTGGACATAGCGGCAAAGATACAAAATACAAATCTAGCTACGATTTTTAGAACACGATTTTAGATTTTATTTATATTCGCAACATGGCAAATTCAATCCTTATCAAAGCAGCAACGCTTGTAAACGAAGGCAAACAAACCGTTGCAGATGTTCTCATTAAAGATGGTAAAATAGCAAAAATTGGGAGTCAGCTGAGCGCTCCAGAAGCTAAAGAAATTAATGCCGAAGGTAAATATTTATTACCAGGCTGTATTGATGACCAAGTCCATTTTAGAGAACCTGGTTTAACCCATAAAGGAGAAATTTATACCGAAGCAAAAGCGGCTGTTGCTGGAGGTATTACTACTTACATGGAAATGCCAAACACTGTACCTAATGCTTTAACGCAAGAATTGTTAGCAGATAAATATCAAATTGCCCAGCAAAAATCATTAGCCAATTATTCTTTTTACATGGGTGCTGGCAATACCAATTTAGATGAAGTCTTAAAGACTGATCCTAAAAATGTATGCGGAATTAAAGTTTTCATGGGTTCTTCTACAGGAAACATGTTGGTAGACGATGAAAAAACTTTAGAAGGTATATTTAAAAACGCCCCTACGTTAGTAGCAACACATTGCGAGGACGAAGCTACCATAAGACATAACCTACAATTATTTAAAGAAAAATATGGTGATGCTATTACCCCAGAAATGCATCCCATTATTAGAAATGAAGAAGCTTGTTATTTGTCTTCTTCTTTTGCGGTTGATTTAGCTAAAAAACACCAAACCAGATTACATATTTTACATATTTCTACCGGGAAAGAAACCTTCTTGTTTGATAATAAAACGGCTTTAGCCGATAAAAAAATAACTTCAGAAGCTTGTATACACCATTTATGGTTTCATGATGGAGACTATAAAACCAAAGGAAATTGGATCAAGTGGAACCCTGCTGTTAAGACTATTGAAGATAGAGATGAAATTTTAAAAGCTTTGTTAGATGACAGAATAGATGTAATTGCAACCGACCACGCTCCGCATACCAAAGAGGAAAAACAACAAACTTATTTAAACGCTCCTTCTGGCGGTCCATTAGTACAGCATGCATTAAATGCGATGTTAGAAATGCACAAACAAGGCAAAATAAGCCTTGAAAAAATAGTTGAGAAAATGGCCCACAACGTAGCTATTTGTTTCCAATTGGCTGATAGAGGTTTTATCACAGAAGGCTACTGGGCAGATTTAGTTTTGGTAGATTTAAACGCTTCATACACCGTTAAAGAGGATAATATTTTAGCAAAATGTAAATGGTCTCCTTTTGAAGGTACAACTTTCCACTCAGAAATTACCCACACTTTTGTAAGCGGGCATTTAGCTTATGAACATGGTAAATTTGATGAATCTGTAAAAGGAAAGAGATTAACTTTTAGTAGGTAATAACTACAAGCATTTTTTCCTGTCTAAGCTTTTTTAGACAGGAAAATTCATTAACATCCCTTTGAATGACATTTTAATAACATACCCTAATTTAAAACTCATTACCTTTGCAGCCTGTTAATTAATTATGGCTAAAGTTTCAATTAACCTGGCAACAGGCTCTTTACAAAAAGAGGATATTATTGTAGGAATAGATTTAGGTACCACGAACTCTTTGGTGGCTTTTATCAATCCTGATGGAAATGCACAAGTTATTAATGATATGGGCAGGGGCGTTTTGGTTCCTTCTATTGTACACTTCCAAAATAACCAAACCATTGTAGGTAATGAAGCTAAAGAATACTTAATTAGCGACCCGCAAAACACCATATTTTCTGTTAAAAGACTTTTAGGCCGTTCTTATAAAGACATCCAAAAACACGAGGATTATTTCTCTTATAAAGTTATTGATGATGATAACGATGAATCTTTAGTTAAAATTAAAGTTGGCGAACAATTTTATACCCCTATAGAACTTTCGTCACTCATCTTAAAAGAACTGAAAGAAAGAGCAGAACACAGCCTGAAAACAAAAGTTACCAGAGCAGTTATTACCGTTCCGGCTTACTTTAACGATTCGCAAAGACAAGCGACTAGAGATGCCGGTAAACTAGCAGGCTTAGACGTTTTACGTATTGTGAACGAGCCAACAGCCGCTTCTTTAGCTTATGGTATCGGGTTAAATCCTGATGAATCTAAAACCATTGCCGTTTACGACCTTGGTGGAGGAACTTTTGACGTATCAATACTTAAAATACAAAATGGCATTTTTGAGGTTTTAGCAACTAATGGAGATACATTTTTAGGTGGCGATGATTTTGACCGAGCCATTATAGATTATTGGGTAACACAAAATAATCTTGCTGGAGATGCTATTCCTATGCAAGCCTTGCGATTAAAAGCAGAGGAAGCTAAAAAAGCTTTAAGTCATCAAAACTTATTTAACGAAAAAATTGGGGATATAGCTTGTGCTATAGATAAACATACTTTTGAAAACTTAATTGCTGATAAAGTTGATTTAACTATTAAAGCTTGCCAAAATGCTTTGCAAGATGCGGGCTTAAGTATTACCGATATTGATGAAGTAGTAATGGTTGGCGGTTCTACCAGAACAGCTTTGGTTAAACAAAAAGTTGCTGCTTTCTTTAATAAAACTGTTAACGATAGCATAAACCCCGATGAAGTTGTGGCCTTAGGTGCTGCCATACAAGCTGATGTTTTAGCTGGTAATAGAAAAGATATTTTATTATTGGATGTAACACCACTTTCCTTAGGAATAGAAACCATGGGCGGTTTAATGGATGTCATTATTCCGCGTAACTCTAAAGTACCTACCAAAGCTGGCAGACAATATACTACTTCTATAGATGGGCAGGTAAACATGAAAATATCAGTTTACCAAGGCGAAAGAGATTTGGTAAAAGAGAACAGAAAACTTGCAGAGTTTGATTTAAAAGGTATCCCTGCTATGCCCGCTGGTTTCCCTAAAGTAGATATTAACTTTTTGCTTAACGCAGATGGTATCCTAAAAATACAAGCTGTGGAATTAAGATCTGGTATAAAGCAAGAAATTGATGTAGTGCCAACGTACGGTTTAAAAGATGAAGAAGTAGAAAAAATGCTTTTAGATTCTGTAACCCATGCAAAAGATGATGTTGCCCAGCGTATGATAATAGAAGCCAGAACAGAAGGCGAACAAATGGTTTATACCGCAGAAAGATTTATTGCTAAAAACAGCGCTTACCTAAACGAAGCAGAAATTGCCGAAACCCAAAAACTTATTGAAGCTTTAAAAGAAAGTTTAGGTAAAGCAGATAAAGACGCCATCTTAAATAACATTGATATTTTAAATGAATATACCAGACCATTTGCAGAAAGACTAATGGACCAAGCCATTGCCCAAGCTATGAAAGGTAAAAACATATAAAACCCATAAAATAAAAAGAGCCGTTCATGAAACGGCTCTTTTTGTTTTGGCTCAATATAATACTTCTTAAACCCTTCGTTCTTCAGGAATTTCTATTTAATGTTTAAGATTATCTCCTAGATATCCGGCTTCTAGGGTCTATATACTCTGTACTTCATAATTTAAACCCTGTACTTTCTATTTTACACTATTAACTAATTCTTGCTCTTTTAAAGCGTCAATATTGTTTTTACTCTCGTAAGAAGATTTAATACTTTCAAAATCGCCTAATATTTCCTGAATACTATCAACCATATCGGCTGCACTTTGATGCATATCGGGCAATTTATCTTCAAGCTTTTTATTGTTAAGCTCCATATTATCAATCTCAATCTTTGCCATCTTATTTAAAACAGCTATTTGGCTATTTTTAAGATCTTCTAGCTCATGTGAGATCTTCTCCATCAATGCAAATTTTTTCAACTTATCCATAATGATCTTAATTTTAGTTCATCATGAATAAACCATAAATGATGCCAGAAACAAGACAAAAAAATTTATCTACTTAGCTCAACAAAATTATCTTTAACATCATACCAAAAATCATCAAGCGCTATGATACGTGGTTTAAAAAAAGAAATGATAGCCGGCCAATCTTGTTTATTAAAAACATTTACTTGATTGAGCTCTAAGCCAATGCGAGATATGGTTCTGCCATAATCATCTTGAGTATGTAATTGCCAATTCCATTCTTCTTTACAGGCTTGCTCTAAAAGTAACTTAAATTCTTGGAACTGTTCAAAAAATAGCTCTTGAAGACCTAAATCTGCATGAGTGATGGCTATATAAATTGATGCGGTTCTTTTATCAGCTTGCATCCTGAAATAAATATCCTTTACCCCGGTTTTATAATTAACCCAATTTACTTTAGTGCCAAAGATTGATTGATGAGGCGCTAGATACTTGCCAAAGCTAGTCCAAAATTCTTCCTTTATTCTTGAGGCTTCTTCTCTTGTATACATGAAGGCACAAAAATAGCTTATTTTAGATTTAAAGCCAGTTGATAATAGGCCCAATAGGTGTGATGAGAAAAAACTTTACCGTCTTTTAAAGGGCGTTCTTTTAAATATTTTTCATCTGGCGTTAAAATAATAGGCGTACCTACTCGGGTATAAGCATTAGAAGACTCGTATTGTGGTTCTTCCATCTCAGGGAAAGTTTTCTTTAGAATTTTAAAGACCTGAGTACCCATATATTGCTCAAATCTTTGCTGTGCTTTGCTAGTACTTTTATCAATCCTATTAAATAATCTTTTAGCATATAAGCGAACCAATAAAGGCTGTTTTTTTAACGCTTTATCTAGATTAACAAAAGGATTGGTTGGATTAAAATCTCTTAACGTTTGTATAGAAAATGGAGTTTCAGGCACCCAATCGGCCGAATTGATAACAGAAAAAGCCCAGCCACCATAGTTAATAGCTTCAAAATCATAAGCATAATATAAATTACCCGGTTTGGGTGGCGCACTGCAAAAAGTCTTGAATTGGAAAGCTTTATTAAGTTTACCCTGCTGTTGTAAATA
This sequence comes from Pedobacter glucosidilyticus DSM 23534, assembly GCF_000425145.1. Lineage (GTDB taxonomy): Bacteria > Bacteroidota > Bacteroidia > Sphingobacteriales > Sphingobacteriaceae > Pseudopedobacter > Pseudopedobacter glucosidilyticus. Next base: position 49,008 of record NZ_AULF01000016.1, on the reverse strand, counting down.
ATGTAAATGAGAACGCAATAAATAAGACAAAGCAGCACCTTGGCTATGCCCCATAATCAAAATTTGATGTTTCCCTACTTTATCTAAAGAATCTAGTTTTGGTAAAATATCTCTTTGTAAATAAGCCAAACCTAGCAACCAACCTACATGAACTTTCGCTTCTTCGCTTTTAGCTAATTGATAATTAAAAGTAAAGCTATTTTCTAATTTTATACTTCCTGTAGCGGGTACCATAGCGGCGTAGAAATTTTCCATCCAGCTAGGTAAATCAGCAGTTGTACCTCTTATACTAATCACCGCAGTTGTGGCATCTTCCCATAACTCCCATCTATTTAAAAGCCCCACTTCTTTAGAGCGATACGATTTTTTAAACCGTGTTGATGCTGGGGTTTTATCCCCCGGAATAATAGTATCTATATGTCCTCTGGAAACGCTTAACATTTCCAAATATTCATCAACCATGAAACCTGGTTTTAACTGCGCAAAAGAAGAAAATCCGAAAAAGATAAAAAAAACAAGCGTAAATATATTTTTCATCTTTAAATGTTTAACTCAAAATACGTATAACCCTATTATTTGGTTTATTTTATTTAAAAACAACTTGAGTAGCACCATAGCCAAACTTTTCCCTTTGAGCATCCATAAAGGTTTTTACTTGCGGATGCTTACTTACCGTTTTGTGAATAAAATCTCTTAAAACACCGTTGCCTACCCCATGGATAAAAATCATTTGAGGATATTTATGTGCTATTGCAGCATCTAAACTCTTTGTAAAGATGTCTTGTTGAATGGTTAAAATCTCGTTTTTATTTAAAAACTGATAATCTTCTCTCAACTTTTCTATATGCAAGTCAAGTTCTTTGGCTGGCCTTTCTAAGGCTATTTTTTCTGTGCTAGGTTTAAAAAAGCTTTCTTTTAATTTGTTAACATCTATTTTAAGCTCGTCTTCATCAATCCTTAACAACCAACCATTTTGCTTTATTTGTGGCACATTTACTTTAGCACCAGAAAAATCCTTAGCCTTAAATTTAAAACTCGTGTTTAAAGGCTCTAAAGATTTAACATCCTGCGTAGCATAAGTTAAAACTTGAATATGTAAAGTAGGCCAAATATCTAATTCTGGCAAAGCTGCCGAATAAATTTTTCTGTTTTGATGAGGCTCTATCAAACCCGCAAACTCGCCTTTTATTTTATTATTTTTATCTGCTTGCACAGCTGTTAAAAGCTGAAAAGAAGTTTCATTGATAATATAAAAATGTACAATAGACCCCTTGTTGGCATCAGGGATAACCGCTAAATGAATACCTCTTTTAACAAAATTATCCGCCACAGTTTGCTGGGGCGCAATGCTAGTTAAATCTTCAACATCCTGATACTGACGTCCATGAACACGGGTAATATGTGTAACTAAAACAGGAATCTCAAAATCATCTTCACCTGTTACACCTACCAACTGCTCATCAATAATTTTGGTGATATAACCTTCTCTATTTTCATCAACAAATCTTACAAATTCGCCCAGCTTAAAATTCATCTTTTCTAATTTTTGTACAATATAAGTTTAATATCTGCCTAAAGAACAGGTTTGGTACAAAAATAGCATGATTACCGAAAAACATCACGCTATGAAAAACGAACAAACATTACCAGCACAAGAGCAAAACCAGCAACCAGGTATTGAATCGGAAATGAATCCGAAACCAGAATTTGAAAGTGTTATACAAACCGGGAAACGTTTAAATGGAAAAGTTGCTATTATAACCGGTGGAGATAGCGGTATAGGAAGAGCTGTTGCCGTTGCCTACGCTAAAGAAGGTGCTCATGTAGTTATTTCCTTCTTAAATGAATTTGAAGATGCAGAACTCACCAAAAAAGAAGTTGAAGAATATGGTACAGCCTGTTTATTAATTGCAGGTGATATTTCTGAAGAAAAACACTGCCAATTGATTATTGATAAAACCATAGAGAAATTTGGTAAAATTGATATTTTGGTGAATAATGCTGCTGTACAATTCCCGCAAGAAAGTATCGAGGATATAAGCTCATCGCAACTAGAACAAACTTTCAGAACCAATATTTTTTCTCAGTTTTATATTGTAAAAGCTGCACTAGCCCATCTTAAAGAAGGTTCATCAATTATTAACACAGCATCTGTTACAGCTTACAAAGGCAATCCTCAATTATTAGATTATTCATCAACAAAAGGCGCTATTGTAGCTTTTACACGGTCTTTGTCTATGTCTTTAGTAGAAAAAGGTATCCGTGTAAACGGTGTAGCCCCTGGTCCTATTTGGACACCTTTAATCCCAGCAACTTTTGATGCAGAAAAGGTTTCTAAATTTGGTTCTAACGTTCCTATGAAACGCCCTGGGCAACCCAATGAAGTAGCTTATTGCTATGTTTTCTTAGCTTCTGATGAGTCTTCTTATATCTCCGGACAAATGATGCATCCTAATGGTGGCGAAGTAGTAAATGGATAATATGGAAAATCAAAACGAAATTATACCTAAACAACAAAAAGGTATAGCTACAGACATCAAAGAAAGCATTACTTTATCTGGTTTAGAAGAAGCTATTCAGTTTTATGAAGTAGCTGTAAACCGCTTAAAAGATGTAAATCACTGGCATTTAGTTACTCAACATCTAGAAACTAAATTTACTTTACGTGATAAAAACGGCATTGAAGTAAAGCGTCAAGTTACTTTAGGCGATTATTTTCAAATTAACATCCCTTTCCCTGGTTTAGACAGTGGAAAGGGGTATGATTGGGTACAGGTACAAGAACTAAAAGAAGAAAATAACCAGCAGCAAGATGAACAAATATTTTCTATGCTGGTAAAGCCTGCTAGCCCTCCTTTTGATACAGAAACCGCTCATTTTTTTGATGACAAGGCAAGTTCTACCTTTTCTGTACTACGTAAAGGCACTAAAATTACCGCTTTGGTGCATGGTAGAAATGAAACACCCAATACCTTTGTACATAGTTTAGCAGGAAAAATCAGAAACATATTGGTTGCTTTAGGCTCTTTTTTGGGTTTTTCTTATTTCCAATGGAAATCTTTAGTTAAAGGCTTATTAGCTGATAATGAGTAAGTAAGTATACCTCAAAAGTAACAACATCATCATCAAAAGCAACAATCCCAGAAATTATAAGCACCTTTGTAAAAATTTAAAAAGAAGGTTTGCCTATTTTGATATCAATAATGGGATTTTGCCTTAACCCCATTTATGATTTCATTTGATGAATTGGATTTAATAAATCCGATAAAAAAAGCCTTACAAACAGAAGGCTATACCAAACCCACTCCTATTCAGGCACAAGCAATTCCATTAGTTTTAGACGGAAATGATTTATTAGGTTGCGCACAAACAGGTACAGGTAAAACTGCTGCATTTGCCATACCAATTATCCAATTGTTGCATAACTCATCGCACCAACAAGCTAAAGGTACAAGAGCTATTAGAGCTTTAATTGTAACTCCAACCAGAGAATTGGCTATACAAATTGCAGATAGCTTTGCTGCTTATGGTAAAAATACGCCTTTAAAATACGCTGTTATTTTTGGCGGTGTTGGGCAAAAAGCACAAACAGATGCTTTAGCTAAAGGTGTAGATATCTTAATTGCTACCCCAGGTAGGTTGTTAGATTTGATGAATCAGCGCTACATTAGCCTAAAAAGTATTAGTTTATTTGTTTTAGACGAGGCAGACCGTATGCTAGATATGGGCTTTATTCATGATGTTAAAAAGCTGATAGCAGCTTTACCTGCAAAAAGACAATCTTTATTTTTCTCTGCTACCATGCCTCCTGTTATTCAGAAACTAGCATCAGAAATATTAAAAGACCCAGTAAAAGTTGAAGTAACACCAGAATCTTCTACGGCAGATACCATTAATCAATTTGTTTATATGGTAGATAGGGATAATAAGAATAAATTGTTAATCCATATCTTAGAAGATAAAAACATTAAAACCGCTTTGGTATTTACGAAAACCAAACATGGGGCAGATAAAGTGGTAAAAATGCTGCTTAACCACGGTGTTAAAGCTGCAGCCATACATGGTAATAAATCTCAAAATGCCAGACAAAGGGCTTTAGAAGAATTTAAGTCTCATAAAATAAGAGTTCTGGTAGCTACAGATATTGCTGCAAGAGGTATAGACGTGGATGATTTAGCTTATGTAGTAAATTATGAAATCCCTAACATCCCCGAAACTTATGTACACCGTATTGGTAGAACAGGTAGAGCTGGTGCTAACGGAACAGCCTTTTCTTTTTGTGATATAGATGAAAAAGAGTTTTTACAAGATATCCAAAAAATTATAGGGAAAACTATCCCTAAAGCAGAAGAAAACCCATTTCCGATGACTAAGTTTACTGCTACACCAAGTGCTAAAAAAACTGGTAAATCTGGAAGAAGTAATGCTTCTATCTCGCATAAGTCTGCACAAGGAAATGTTAAAAATCATGCTGCTCCAACTGCTAAAAAGAAGTTCTTTAGAAAAAGAAAAGAAACCAATTAGTTGAGTCTGCATTTTTTGGCAAAATTATAGCTGTAAGTTTTTATAAACACTGGCTATGAACCCAACAACAGAAACTTTGATGACCGCTATTGAAGAAAATACCGGTCATCCTTTAGAGTATTGGATAGAAACTATTAGAAAAAGTGGTAAACCAGATTGCGAGGAAATCATTAACTTCTTAATCACAAAACATCAGTTAAACCCTCTATTGGCCGAATTGATAGCTCAAAAAGCAAAAGGTAACTCATAATTTATCCCCTATTTCTTACTCATTAAAACAATAGGCTTTTCGGTGTTGTATTTAGACTATAAATAAACAAAGAAAAGCTTATTTTTGTCCGAAATTTTCAAATTAATGAGTATACTTTCAGAACAGGAAATACAAAGACGCCAGTCTTTACAAGAACTAAGAAATTTAGGTATCAATCCCTATCCTGCAGAGGCATTTGAGATTAATGCAAATGCTTTAGATATTACTTCAAATTACGAAAGAGATAAAACTTCTTATAAAAATATCAGCTTAGCTGGCAGAATCATGACCCGTAGAATTATGGGAAACGCTTCTTTTGTGGAATTACAAGATGCTACAGGCCGAATCCAAGCTTATATCAGAAGAGATGATGTTTGCCCCGGAGAAGATAAAACTTTATACAATACCGTATTTAAAAAGCTTTTAGATATTGGTGATTATATTGGTGTTAATGGTTTTGTTTTTACTACACAAACCGGAGAAATTTCTATACATGTAACAGAATTTAAGGTCTTAAGTAAATCTTTAAAACCATTGCCTATTGTAAAACGCGACGATGATGGTAATGTTTATGATGGCTTTACCGACCCAGAGATGCGTTACCGTATGCGTTATGTAGATTTAACGGTTAATCCGGAGTTTAAAGAAATATTTAAAACACGTTCTAAAGTCATCAGTACTATGCGTAATTATTTTGATTCGCAAGGTTGGATGGAAGTAGAAACACCTATTTTACAGGCCATACATGGTGGTGCAGCAGCAAGGCCATTTAACACTTACCACAATACCTTAGACATGCCTCTTTTCTTGCGTATTGCTAACGAGCTTTACCTAAAAAGACTTATTGTTGCAGGTTTTGATGGCGTTTACGAGTTTGGTAAAATGTTCAGAAACGAAGGTATGGACCGTACCCATAACCCAGAGTTTACATCCATGGAAATTTATGTAGCTTATAAAGACTACATCTGGATGATGGGCATGGTAGAAGAGTGTTTAGAAAAAGTTACTACAGCTATTCATGGCACAACAACTATCAAAGTTGGGAACGATGAAATTGATTTTGCTGGCCCTTACGAGAAATTATCCATGTATGATTCTATTAAGAAATATACAGGTATAGACGTTTCACAGATGAACGAGCAGCAATTGATAGATACTTGCAAAAGCTTAAATATTGAGGTTGATGCTAGTATGGGTAAAGGTAAATTGGTTGATGCTATTTTTGGCGAGAAAGTAGAACACAACTTAATTCAACCTACTTTTATTACCGATTACCCTATAGAAATGACACCTTTAGCTAAAAAACACCGTACTACAGAAGGTTTGGTAGAGCGTTTTGAGCTATTTGTACAGGGTAAAGAAATTGCTAATGCTTATTCTGAGTTAAATGATGCCATTGACCAAAAAGAGCGTTTTGAAGATCAATTAACTTTAGCCGCTCGTGGTGATGATGAAGCTATGGCTATGGATGATGACTTCATTAGAGCTTTAGAATATGGCATGCCTCCAACTGCAGGTTTAGGTATTGGTATAGACCGTTTGGTGATGTTGATGACCAACCAATCATCCATACAGGAAGTATTATTCTTCCCGCAAATGCGCCCAGAGAAAAAAGCCAAAGTAACTACTGATGAAGATTTTGTAGCAGCAGGCGTTCCTGAAGCATGGGTACAAGTTATTCGTAAAATGGGTATCAATACCATAGAAGATTTAAAAGCTGCAAACCCTAACAAAGTATTTAATGATTTAGGTGGAATGCGCAAAAAGTTAAAATTAGATTTAACCATGCCTCAAAAAGAGGAAGTTATGGAGTGGTTTAAATAAGCTAAAACTTAACAAAAGCTTAAAGGCTGATTAACGATAAGTTATTCGGCCTTTTTTATTTTAGGAAAAATTAAGATAAAATATTATGCAAAACTCAGTTTTAGAAATCACAGAACAGGAATACCTGATAAAACTCAATAAACAAGAGTTCGATTTATCTTTTATCCATGCGCTTTTGAAGAGGATACAATCAGAAAAAGCTTTTTTCTCTAAAATTTGGGATGATGATGACATCATCGCAAAAGGCAGATTTTTAGAAGACCGAGATATAGATCATCTAAGTGAAAAATAAATCATCTATTTCTTAAAGGCTTTAATAAATACTCTAAGCCATTAATTTTAATCTCGTAAATGGTTGCTAGCTGTTGCCCCAATTTACCAGCTGGCCAACCTTTGGTATACATCCACTCTAAGTAACTTACTGGTAAATCGCACAAAATACGGTCCTTATATTTACCAAAAGGCATACGCACTTTAACTAAATCTAACAGTATCTCGGGGTTCATAGCTCAAATTAAGTAATTTAATACCGAACATGAGGAATAGATTTTACCTTTGTGCTTATGAATGATGTTTATGGCGATTTTTTGAAAGATTACCTCGCTAAAGGAAAAACTTCTACCATTTGGCTGCACAACAATTACGCTGAGGCAGAAGAAATGCCTGCCGAAGTTTTCTTCCGTAAAGCCTATGAAATTACCGATTTGGAAGCTTTCGCCCTTAGGCAATGTAAAGGCAAAGTACTTGATATTGGCGCAGGTGCTGGCGCTATAACTCTTATTTTGCAAAAAAGAGGTTTTGATGTTACAGCTTTAGAAATATCACCCGGCGCAGCAGAGGTAATGCAAAAAAGAGGCGTTCAAAAAATCATCAATACCAATATTTTTGATTATCAGGATGAGCAATATGATACTTTATTGTTAATGATGAATGGTATTGGTTTTTGCCAATATCTGGATGAGATTGAACGCTTTTTACATCATGCTAAAAAACTATTAAAACCAGAGGGACAAATTTTATTCGATTCCTCGGATGTTTTGTATCTGTACGAAAATAAAAAGTATGAAGATGATGGTTATTATGGTGAGATAGATTATCAATACGAGTATAAAGGCAAAAAAGGAGATTGGTTCACTTGGATTTACGTTGCCCGAGATATCATGGAAGAAATTGCTACCAAATGCGGCTACCAAATGGAAGTTTTATTTGATGATGGTAGCGACCAGTATTTAGCAAGGTTGAGTTTAAAATCGTGATAATTTGTATTTTTAAAGAACAAAAAAGCAAGTCTAAATGTTAAAGACTTTATATTAAACATTTAGTTTAGAAGAAAAATACTCAAAACATAAAAAATGGCAAAGGCATCAATTTCTGTAATTCAAGCGCTGCTTAAAACGGTTGAAAACCTAGAAAAAGGCGCTGCATACCAGTGGGGACACATGGGGAGCTGCAACTGTGGTAATTTGGCTCAAGTAATTACCAATAGAGATAAAGCTGAAATTCATAAATCTGCAATGCGTAGCAGACATGGCGATTGGAATGAACAACTGATAGACTATTGCCCTACTAGCGGCTTACCCATAGATCATATTATTGATGAAATGGTTGCCTTCGGTTTCACCAGAGCAGATTTAGCCCATTTAGAAAAATTATCAGACCCAAAAATCTTACGTCAGTTACCAGCAGATAGAAAATATTTGAAGCATAACCAAAAAGTAGATGTCATTTTATATCTAAAAACTTGGATAAAAGTTTTAGAAAACGAACTTATTGATACGATCAGCTTAGAGGATGTAAAGGAGAAAGAATTGGTTAAGGTTTAAAAACTAACATCATAAAGTTTATTGATAAGTCATTTATAGCAAACATGAAACTTAAATTTATGCATGGGACGTTCGTGTTCCGTTGAATTTTAATGAATATTTAAAGTCTCTACCTTATTTGAGGTGAAAATTTCTGGTAATTTAGAATATTTACAATCCACAGCTTTTATCTAAGGCATCAAAAACACCTTTCTTCCAACAACCATTATTTAAAATTTCACCAGATTTATCATACATAATTCCCTTTCCGTTTGGTAATCCATAACCCACTTCACCTACGTATTTTTTCCCTGAAGATTTATAATACAGCGTACCTTTAAACTCTCCAAAAAGACTATGTTCTCCTTCAAAAAAATCTCCATTAGGGTAAAAAGTTATGCCATTTAACGGTACAGGAACTCCTCCTACAACTAACGAGACAAGTTTTCCTTCAAACCTATTTCCATTTTTATAAGAAATAGTGCCTTTACCTATACACTTCCCATTTTGGAATTCACTTTTATAAACATCAAGAGATGTAGTAATGGTACCAAATCCATTTTCCAATCCATTTTTGAATTGGCCTACATAAATCATACTATTTCTATATTTCATTTTACCATTGCCATGCATGGTATTATTGTCAAAATCGCCCTCATAAACTTCACCATTTTTAAAGGTATAAATTCCTTTTCCTTGTTTAACATTCATGACAAAATCGCCCTCGTAATAATCTCCGTTCTGATACCAAAGTTTTCCTTTCCCGTTCGGCTTTCCATCTAAATAATCTCCTTCATAAATTAATTTACCAGAAGAATCTATCATTTTTCCATTTCCATTTGGTGAATTATTTTGAAAAACCCCTTCTAATATCCTACCATCATTATAAACCATTTTTCCCTTTCCGTTAGCTTTACCATTTTGTAATTCACCTTCATATATACCAACATTAAGAACAAGCTTTCCAACCGATTTACTTGCAACTACATTTGGAGAAGTTTTATTTTGATTGTTTAATGGCACTGATGCAACTTTAGAATGGCTTCCTATAAATTTATTCTTATCAAATAGACCTTCCTCAACTTTTCCATTAGCATACGTAAATTTACCATATCCCGTCCGATAACTATTTTGCCACTCCCCTTCATATTTATTTCCGCTAATAAAGAAATAAGTTCCCTTTCCCATTTTTTGACCATTTACCCACTCACCTTCATATTTATCCCCTATTTGGTAAAAATAAGTTCCTTTTCCGTGGAATTTTCCATACGCCCATTCTCCTACGTATTTATCCCCCTTTGGTGCATTGATATGTCCATAGTCAAAAGTTCCTTGCCCATGAAAATAATTATCTTTCCAGTATCCTTTATAAGAGCCCCCAGGTTTACCCAAATATCTCACAATTCCTTCACCATATCCATTTGCCTTACCATTTTTTACTGCTCCAAAATACGCTATGGTTTGATTAGAGTTTGAAGGACATATAAAACTAAGTTTCTCTTGAGCATAAGAGCAAAAGCAGAAAAATGTTAACAGGAATAATAAAAATAACTTTTTCATATTGGTTAAGTGAATATTGATTCATAAATATAATGTTTTTGGGCTTGGTGAAAGTGAAGATTTATCCCAAATATGATACTTGATAACCCAATATGTAACTAACCCTAAATGTATTTTAGGAATTTATTCTAGTTTTTAAATAAAACAATAGCTTTAAAATTTATCCTTACTTATTTTTTTACTGTCAGTTGTGAATGCGATTTTATTCGTCCGAAACATGTATCTATAACACAAATTCAAAAAGCAGATTTAACTTTAGAAATAAAGATGTTGATTTCTTTATAATAAAAGCAGAATAGCAATTAAAATATCACTTTAACATTAAAAAAAGGATAGTTCCTATCATAATAATTTTTAAACCTTAAAGTGTTTATTAACTGATTTTAAAGAAGAATTTATTGTATGTATGGAGTAAATACAAATTTAAGGTATAGTATCCATTACGCTTGACCCTTTAACGGCAGTTTATCTAAAACCTATTTAACTTTTAGAAGTTTTCCATCAATGAAAGATAGTTGTTGTACGATTGGTGCAGTACAGAATGTTTTGAAAATTAATTTGTCTACCAGCAAAAATTGTCGAAGATTTGAATTCAGCCTTTCTTCCACTTCAATTTCTAAAAATTGGTGGTCTTCTACAACATTTAAAAACTCTAAAAGATAAGGATCTTACAAGATGTCGTTTGCCTTTTTAACTTCTTGTCTTTGTTCCGATATACCTTTCTTCTTCAGTACCCCAACAAATTCTTCGCTATTTGTTCGCACCTTGTTCGTAACACCTTCGCAAAACACCCCATTTTTGCGAACAAGTAGCGAAGATGGTACGATGATGCTAGCTAAATATCAAGCACAATTCTTAGGTTAGCTTTTAGCTTTTCTTTTTGGTTTTGAGTTAATTCCCCTAGTCTGTTTATGAGCCTTTTGTTGTCAATCGCCCGGATTTGGTCTACCAAGATATCACTTAATTCATCCAATTGATTTTCCTTTAGATGAACCCTCAATATTTGTATATCTTGCTGTACATAGGTAGTGATAGGACAAATAATGGCAGATGGATGAATATCATTCAATAAATTAGTTTGAATAACCACTACTGGTCTTATTTTGCCGGCTTTGTGCCACTACTCGGATTAAGGTCTGCTAGCCAAATATCGTATTGCTTAATTTTCATCTAACAAGCGTTCAAATTCATGAAGAACATCCATAGATTCTTTACTTGTTAATGCAGATTCTTTAGCAAGTTGCTTCTTCAATAACCTCTTTTTTTGAACAAGATTATAAATTCTAACTGCCTCGTTGATATAACGATTTCTAGCTATACGTAGCTCATGAGTAATCTCCTCAGCCTCATTGAAGATTTCATCATCCAATTTTAATGATAGCACTTTCATACTACAAAAGCATATATTTTTAGTATATACTAGAGCTTATTTAGTTAATAATTTTGATAATTTAACTTATTAGGTATTTGACAATTACAGAAACTAACAAACTAACACCTAATAAACTAATAACCTAACCAACTAACACCTAACCAACTAAACACTATTCGCAATAACAAAACCACTAGCCCAAGCCCATTGGAAATTATATCCGCCTAACCATCCGGTAACATCCACACACTCTCCACCAAAATATAAACCGGGTACTTTTTTAGCTTCTAGTGTTTTAGATGATAATTCGTTTGTGTCTACGCCTCCACGCATTACCTCAGCTTTATCGTAACCTTTATCTCCTGCTGGTTTTACTTTAAAATGATGGATAAACTCGTTAATAACAGCAAAATCATCTTTTGTTAAAGAGGCTAGATTCTTATGAGTAGGTAAAATATCGCCTAAAGCATCAACAAATTTGCGAGTATAAAATAAAGTTAAATAATTAGCCAACAACTTTTTACCATTAGCATTTCGCTCCTGCTCTATCAGTTCTTGTATATTTTGATGTGGCAATAAATCAATAACAATACTTTGGCCCGGTCGCCAGTAAGAAGAAATTTGCAAAATAGCTGGGCCACTTAAACCCCAATGTGTAAACAAAATATTCTCCTCAAAGCTTATCTCATCATTACTCACAACAGCAGGCATACTATTGCCAGATAAATGGGCAAACCAATCTGCATCTTTACCTGTAATGGTTAAAGGAACCAAAGCTGGCGCTGTTTGCACTACCTGTAGTCCAAATTGTTTAGCAATTTTCAAAGAAAAATCTGTAGCACCCATTTTAGCAATAGGCAAACCACCGCTAGCCATCACCACTTTGGGACTGTACAAAGTTTCTGTTTTTCCGTTTCTTTCAAAAGTAATTTTAAAAAGCTTGTTTAGCTTTTCAACGGCTAAAACATTACTATTTAAGTAAACATCTTGTCCAAAATCATGACAAATTTGTTTAAAAACCTCAACAATATCTTTCGCTTTATTACTGGTAGGAAAAAGTTGTCCTAAGGTTTTTTCTTGCCCTATGATGCCATAAGTTTCAAAAAAACTAATGGTATCATCCACCGTCCATTGTGATAAAGCCGATTTACAGAAGTGCTCATTCTCTGAAATAAAATTCTGCGCCGATGTATAATAATTGGTATAATTACACCTACCGCCACCAGAAATCAATATTTTGGCACCTACTTGAGCATTTTTTTCTAATATTAATGTTTTCTTACCTAAATATCCTGCTTGTGCTGCACACATGAGACCACAAGCCCCACCTCCAATAATAATGGCATCGTATTTAGTTTCTAACATGCAGCAAAAATGAGATTTTTATGAAGCATCACCAAAGAATATCCGGCTTAAGTTTGCAGCATTTGGCTTAATAATCTTATTTTTGTAACAAATCATGGAAGAATACTCCCAAATTTCGGCATTCGGTAAAGTTCTCATTTTCCTTATTATGGGAATTGTATTTGTGATGCTGGCTTTTATCACCAATAAAATTATTGCTCCAAATAAGCCAAATCCAGAAAAAAATAGCTCTTACGAATGTGGCGAGGAAGTTATCGGTAGTTCATGGATTCAATTTAACAGCCGCTTTTACGTTATAGCGCTCATTTTCTTGTTGTTTGATGTAGAAATGGTATTTATTTTCCCTTGGGCAACCGTTTTTAGCGATGCTAATCTAATTGCACAAGACCAACGTTGGGGATGGCTAAGTTTCACTGAAATGTTGATTTTCATAAGTATCTTATTATTAGGCTTGGTTTATGTTTGGAGAAAAAAAGATTTAGATTGGATAAAACCTGTTTTAAAACTACCAACCGTTGATACCAAAATTCCATTGAGCGCCTATCAAGCTATTAATGAGGAAAAATATCAGCCCGGCTTAAAAAATAAACAGCTAGAAAACAGCCCGATTGTACAGGAAAACAACATCGAAACAGAAAATATAAAACCAAAATTTGTCCCAAGATTTAAAAAATCATGAGCTTAGAACAGCAATTAGAAAATGGTGGTGTTGTAGTTACCAAATTAGATGATTTGCTAAACTGGGCAAGATTATCATCTTTATGGCCATTAAGTTTTGGTATTGCCTGTTGCGCCATAGAAATGATGGGCTCTATGGCTTCTAATTATGATTTAGATAGGTTTGGAGTTTTCCCTAGACCTAGTCCACGCCAGGCAGACGTGATTATTATTGCTGGTACGGTAACATTTAAAATGGCCGAAAGAATAAAACGACTTTACGAGCAAATGCCAGAACCTAAATATGTAATTTCTATGGGTTCTTGCTCTAATTGTGGAGGCCCTTACTGGGAACATGGCTACCATGTAGTAAAAGGTGTTGATAGAATTATTCCGGTGGATATTTATGTGCAAGGCTGCCCACCAAGGCCAGAAGCTTTAATAGGTGGTATTTTAGAATTACAAAAGAAAATCAGCACTCAATCTTTAAGTACAATTTAAGTTTTGTTTAACACAGAGCTTTTGAATATATAAATGAAATCAAATATTACACAAACCCGTTTGGGTATTTTAGGTGGTGGTCAATTAGGCCGAATGCTCATTCAGGAAGCTATTAATTTTAATCTTTCTATCAGCATTCTTGATCCTGATGCAAATGCACCTTGTAAAAACATCTGCGACTATTTTGAAGTTGGATCTATTAGCGACTATGAAACCGTATATAACTTCGGAAAAAACCTTGATTTACTCACCATAGAGATAGAAAAAGTAAATATCGAGGCTTTAGAAGATTTAGAAAAAGAAGGTGTAACAGTTTTCCCTCAACCTAGAATCATCAGGTTGATACAAGATAAAGGCCTTCAAAAACAATTCTTTAAAGAAAATGATATCCCAACATCAGAGTTTCAGCTTATTGCTAACAAAGAGCAGTTACTAACTGATAAAATACCTTTTCCTTATATCCAAAAACTAAGAAAAGATGGTTATGATGGTAAAGGCGTAGTTAAAATTGTTGATGAATCTGATTTAAACAAAGCTTTTGAGCAGCCTTCCATAGTTGAGAAATGGATTGATTTTGAAAAGGAAATAGCCGTTATTATTGCCAGAAATGAAAATGGCCAAACAGAAACTTTTCCTTTGGTAGAAATGGATTTTAATAAAGAAGCTAATTTAGTTGAGTTTCTGATCAGTCCATCAACCTACAATTTTGAAATACAACAAAAAGCAGATAAAATCGCTAGAGATATTGCAGATTGCCTAAACATTGTAGGTTTGTTAGCAGTAGAAATGTTTGTTACTAAAAATGGCGAAATTTTAGTTAACGAGTTAGCTCCTCGTCCGCATAATAGCGGTCATCATACCATAGAAGGAAACGTTACCTCGCAATTTCAGCAGCATTTAAGAGCCATTTTAAATTTACCTTTGGGTAGTACTGCAAGTATCGCAAATGCTGTGATGATTAATCTTTTAGGTGAAGCTGGCTATGAAGGCCCGGCAGAATATGAAGGTTTAAAAGAGGTACTACAAAAAGAAGGTGTTTATGTGCATTTATATGGTAAAGTTTTCACTAAACCTTTCCGTAAAATGGGTCATGTTACCATTGTAGATCAAGATAGAAACGCTGCTATAGAAAAAGCACAATTTGTTAAAGAAAAATTAAAAGTTAAATCATAATGTATAAGCCAAAAGTTGGTATCATCATGGGTAGCCGGTCTGATCTTCCTATCATGGAAGAGGCCGCAAATGTTTTAAAAGAATTAGGTGTAGCTTACGAGTTAACCGTGGTATCGGCACACCGTACCCCAGAAAGAATGTTTGAATATGCTAGTAAAGCAGCAGAGAGAGGCTTAAAAGTTATCATTGCTGGTGCTGGTGGTGCAGCTCATTTACCAGGCATGGTGGCTTCTATCACTACACTTCCGGTTATTGGTGTACCGGTAAAATCAAGCAATTCTATTGATGGCTGGGATTCTGTTTTATCTATCTTACAAATGCCAAATGGTATTCCTGTAGCTACAGTAGCGCTTAATGCTGCTAAAAATGCTGGGATATTAGCTGCACAAATTTTAGCTACCGCTGATGATCATTTAGCACAACAGGTATCTAAATTTAAAAACGATTTAAAAGCAAAAATTGAAGAATCGGCAGAGAGCTTAAAATCAGAAGGATACCCTTCTGCCTTTTAATTCCATTCCGGATTTTCAGGAAAATTAGCTACATGGGCATATTTAACGCCTAGATTTAAAATAGCTTCTTTCCAGATATTTTTATCAGAATATTCAAAAACCATAGCTGGGTGGTATTGATCAGATACTATCCAGCTATTTTCATTTATCTCAGTCACCAATTGCCCTTTATCCCAACCAGAATAACCCATAAAGAACTTAATCTCAGCCTCTGTAATATTATAACTATTAATCTGGAGCTTTAGCGTTTCAAAATCACCACCCCAAAATAAATCCTTTCCTATAGGTATCCCTCCTGGGATTTTATCCGGAGAACAATGTATAAAATTTAAGGTATCAGTAGCTACAGGCCCACCAATATGAACCAAAAAATTAGCATCCCAGCAATCTGCAACAATATCCTTCAGCAGTAAATTACTTTTATGATTTAGTACGTAGCCAACATCACCTTCATCACCTCGCTCGGTTAATAAAACAACCGAACGCTTGAAATTTTCATCAAGCATAAAAGGCTCTGATATTAATAAATCTCCAACTTTAGGTAAAACTTTACTCAGCATATGTATATAAACGAAGATGTATCGATTTAGATTTTAAAAATCGTAATAAATACTGATTCATGTCATTTATTTTAAATTATTTTTATCCCAATTTGCAATTCGTAAGTTTGTATAAAATGAGTGAGCAAAAATTAAATTTAAAAGATTTAAGACAAGATTATCGCTCTTCCTTTCTTCTGGAGGAAGATATCGAAAAAACACCTTTAAAACAGTTTGAAAAATGGTTTAAAGATGCACTAAAAGCAGAAATTTTAGAGCCTAATGCCATGACCTTGGCTACTGCATCTAAAGAAGGTATACCATCAGCAAGAATTGTTCTTTTGAAAGATTATGATGAGGATGGCTTCACTTTTTTTACCAATTATAGCAGCAATAAAGGGCAGCAATTAGCAGAAAACCCTTTCGCAGCACTGGTATTTTTTTGGGGAGATTTAGAAAGACAAATCCGCATTGAAGGTGTGATAGAAAAGATAAGCATCCACGAATCAACATCTTACTATCACTCTAGACCAAAAGGAAGCCAGCTCGGCGCTTGGGCATCTCCACAAAGTAGCGTAATCCCTAATAGAGCGTTTTTAGAATTGAACTTAAAAAAACTAGAAGAACAGTATAAAAACGACGAAATTATTCCAAAGCCAGACTTTTGGGGAGGTTACCGACTAATCCCTAATTTGATAGAATTTTGGCAAGGAAGATCTAACCGTTTACACGACAGGATTATCTATAAAAGACAAAAAGACGAATCTTGGACTATAGAAAGGCTTGCTCCATGACATTTACTGAAATAAAAGAACTCTTAATACAAAAATTTGGTCCTGATAGTATTGAAGCAGAGGAAACACAAGGCTTACAACCTGCTTTAGTTATCAAAAAAGACCATATTGTTGAGGTTTGTTTAATGCTGAGAGATAACGAAAACACCTGGTTTGATTTCTTGTCTAACCTAAGCGGTGTTGATTATGGTGTAGAAGCTCAGAAATTTGGCGTAGTTTATCACCTATCATCTATCCTTAAAAAGCATCAACTGGTTTTAAAAGTCTATCAACAAAATGATAGAGACGAGCAAAATTTACCTGTATTTAAATCTGTTACAAGCGTTTGGAAAACAGCAGATTGGCATGAAAGAGAAGCTTTTGATCTTTTAGGGATTTATTTTGAAGGTCATCCAGATTTAAGAAGAATTTTATTACCAGATGATTGGGAAGGCTATCCTTTAAGGAAAGATTATAAAACAGCAGAGCAATATCATAACATTAAAATAGACTTGTAAGTTGAAATATACAGAAGCATTAGAAAGGTATCAGCATAAAATTAATAGCGTTTCTTCAGAAGAAATGGTACTTAATTTAGGACCACAGCATCCTAGTACGCATGGTGTTTTACGTCTAGAATTAATTACTGATGGAGAAATCGTAAAAGAAGTAATCCCGCATTTAGGCTATCTACACAGATGTTTTGAAAAACATGCTGAGGCGCTTAATTACAGCCAGATTATTCCTTTTACAGATAGGATGGATTATATGGCATCTATGAACAATAACCATGCTTTTGTTATGGGTGTGGAAAAGATGCTGGGTATTGAAGATAAGATCCCGAAAAGAGTTGAATACATCAGGGTGCTAGTTTGCGAGCTTAACCGCATTGCATCGCACCTGATTGCTATAGGTACTTATGGTATTGATATTGGTGCTTTCACTCCATTTTTATGGTGTTTTAGAGACCGTGAGCATATCATGAATATGTTAGAGTGGACTTCTGGTGCCAGAATGCTATATAATTATATTTGGGTTGGCGGTTTGTTTTACGATGTTCCTGTAGGCTTTGAAGAACGTTGTGTAGAATTTGTAAAATACTTCAAACCTAAGATGAAGGAGCTGAATGAGCTGCTTACAGAAAATCAAATCTTTATTTCCAGAACCGCAAACGTAGGTGTTTTACCTTTGGATGTGGCCATAAATTATGGATGTTCTGGTCCTATGCTACGTGGATCTGGCTTAAAATACGATTTAAGACGTGAGGATGAGTACTCGGTTTACCCAGAATTAGATTTTGAAATTCCTTACGCTAAAGGTGAAATTGGAACTGTAGGTGATTGCTGGAATCGCTATAAAGTAAGGATAGATGAAATTGCAGAGTCTTTAAAAATTATTGAGCAATGTGCCATAAAATTACAGCATGAACATAAACGTACACCAGATTTTGACCCTAGAGCTTTAGTACCTAAAAAAGTAGTACCAAAGCAACAAGATTTTTATTGCAGAGCAGAAAATCCTAAGGGAGAAATTGGTTTCTATTTTATAGCCGATGGCAAATCTGACAAACCTTTCAGAGTAAAATCAAGAGGTCCAAGTTTTAATAACCTATCAGTTATATCAGAAATTTCTAAAGGTGTTTTAATAGCAGATTTAGTTGCTATTATTGGTTCTATAGATATTGTGCTTGGAGAAGTTGATAGGTAGCTTGAGGAATTTGATAATAAAAAAAGCTTCGACAAAATTCGAAGCTTTTTTTATTTGTGATTAGGTTAATCTTAATTATATACCTTAACCATAAAAATATAATCTTGCATCTTTTTAATTTGCTGTGTTCTATTAAATGATGCTAAGCTATTTTTAGAGTTTATTTTAAGCTTTTTCTTCAAAGAATCCTGAGGGATATTTTCTATCGCTTTCAACAAATAATCTGATTTTATGGCGAATGCAGCACCATCAACCTGAGTTTGTTTACCACTAATAACACCAATTACGTTTCCTCTATTATCCATTAAAGGACCTCCAGAGTTACCCGGATTAACCGGTATAGAAACTTGATAAGCAATAGAATCTCCACCAAAACCAGTTTGCGCACTTAAATAACCTTTTCCATAAACTACCTCATCTCTAGGATATCCAATAGTATAAACATCTTCACCTAAATCTGAAGATGACTTTTTAAAGGTATAAGGCAAAGGTGATAATGACTCAAACAGCGGATCTACAATTTGTAAAATGGCAATATCATAAGAAGGGTCTATATAAATAGTTTGCACTTTAAAAGACTCACCTTTATTGTTTTGGATATAAACAGAATCTGCCCCCTGTACAACATGATAGTTGGTAACCAAATAACCATTTGATGATAGTGCGAAACCTGTACCACCAAACTGGCTAGGTGCTATTTCTTTATTAGGAGATTTAGAGTTGATATTTCTAATCAGAGCATTTTGAGATTTTTTGATAGACTCCATATCTCTCTTTAATGCATTATAGGTAGAGGAGTTACCAGATTTTCTAAACTGTCCGGTAGATATAAGAGTTATCAAAGTAGCTAAAATAGCTACCGATGCAGCCACAGCAAAGTTTCTTTGATATTTCCTGAAGTATAACACAAATGCTGATTCCTTTTCCTGCAATTCTTCTTTTAAAGAAACAATATCCAGCTCGTTATGGAAACTATCCATGGATGATTTTAGTTCCTGAACCTCGCCATAACCTTTTAATGATTTTAAGAAATCCAAATGGGCGATTACTTTGCTATCCAAATCTGGCTGCTCTGCTCTCTCCTGCTCAAATTGCATCATCTCCTCATCAGACATTTCCTGATACAGGTAGGCTTCAATTCTTTTAATCAATGCTAACTCACTGTTCATTTTTCATTTTTTTGATTAAAAAATAATTTTTTCAATCGTTGTAAACACTTATACTTTTGCGTTTTAGCATTATCTGCATTGGTATAACCAAATTTTTCGCAGATTTCTTGCATAGAACGGTTATGTATATAAAAATCTTCAATAATAGTTTTACACGGCTCTCCTAAATCTTTAAGCGCAGTATGCATCATCGCAAATTGTCTATCCTTTTCTTGATGATGTTCTATCTCCTGCTCTACCGGAATATAATCCTCATAATCTTTAATATCGCCGCTAAATCTACTTTTCTGACTTAACTTCTTTAACCATAATCTTCTGCAAACAGAGTATATAAAAGTTTTTAGTTTACTACTTAATTCAAAATCTCCACTTTTAATTTTACCATGCAACACAATAATTGCCTCCTGATAAATATCTTTAGCATCGTCCTCATCACCATTGTTATTGATAACAAGTTGTAGTATCATGGGAAAATATGCCAGATACAAATGCTTTAAAATGGAAGATGAATTATTCAGAATACCTAAAATAATTTCACTATCTGTTGGCTTCGAATGATTTATCTTTTTATTCAATGTTAATACGATTTAAACGAAATTGTAACCCAAAGTTGGTAAAAAAAAACTTTTAGCCAATTAAAATATAAAGAACATCTGAAACAATAATGCACTATAAGTTTTAGATGAGGATAATGCTGAAAAACTACAAGCTATTCTTAAAAATATAAATACAAAATAAGACCTAATCATTTAGTTAAAGTATTTCTAAAAATTATTTTCGCAATAAAAACCCTGATTTATTAGCACTTAGCGTGATTTTTCTTTTTTTATTAAAAAAATATTTAAAAATCGGGTTACCTTTTTACCTTTGCAGTATTAACGATTAAATTATCAAAAATTAAAAAAAGAAATTAACATGAAAAATTTATTAAAATTCGGATTTTTTGCTTTAGCTATCTCTTTATCAGTAGTTGCTTGTAACTCTAACAAACCAGCTGAAGAAGCAACTGATTCAGTTGTTACTGATTCTGTTGTAGTTGACACTGCTGCTGTTGATACAGTTGCTGCTGATTCAGTTGCTGTTGATACTGCTGCTGCTATGTAAGCAAAAATCTTTTAAAGATTTTAAGAAAAGGCTCTTGCAATTTGTAAGAGCTTTTTTTTTGTTTATATGATTTCTCTTGAGCACTGTAAACAAAAAAAGATTGTCTTTTTTCAAGACAATCTTTTTAAGAAGGGCGGTCGATGGGGCTCGAACCCACGACCCTCGGCACCACAAACCGATGCTCTAACCAACTGAGCTACAACCGCCGTTTAGTGTTGCAAAAGTAGAATCTTTTATGATATATGCCAAATTTTGTTCAAACATTTTTTTAATAATAAAACTAAATTATTGATAGTTAGCCGTATTATTTTATTTGCTTGAGGTATTTAGTCTTTTCTTTATCTTCGTTAAATGATTGAAATTTTTACAGATGGTGCTTCTAGCGGTAACCCCGGACCAGGTGGGTACGGTGTAATTTTACGGTCTGGTCATCATTATAAAGAACTTGCAGAAGGATTTAGGTTAACCACCAATAATAGAATGGAGCTGTTAGCTGCTTGCGTTGGCCTAGAAGCTTTAAAAAGCTTAAATCAACAAGTAACTATTTTTTCTGATTCTAAGTATGTCATAGATGCTGTAGAAAAAAAGTGGGTATTTGGTTGGGTTAAAAAGGGTTTTGAAGGAAAAAAAAATAAAGATTTGTGGTTAAGATTCTTAAACGCATATAAACTGCATCAAGTAAAGTTTGTTTGGGTAAAAGGGCATGCTGGGCATCCAGAAAATGAAAGATGCGACCAACTAGCTGTGTTAGCAGCTAAAGGGAAAGATTTGAAAATAGACACTGTTTTTGAAATAGAAAACAAAAACAATAAGACCATTTTATAACAGTCTTATTGATATTTATATTTTAAGACATCACTAAAGGCGAATATTCACGCATCATTTCTTCAGCCTCTAAAACCATTTTGGTAGAGCCAATAAAAATAGCTGCTCTTTGGTGAATCTCCGTTACTTCCATATCTAAAATTCTTTCGTAACCATTGGTAGCTCGCCCTCCTGCTTGTTCAATAATAAAAGCTAAAGGATTACACTCATAAACCAATCTCAATTTACCATGAGGTGCACTTGCCGTAGAAGGATAAATATAAATTCCTCCTTTAATAAGATTACGATGTAAATCAGCCACCATAGAACCAATATATCTTGATGTGTATGGTCTTAAAGTAGCTTCATCTTCTACTTGGCAATACTTAATGTATTTTTTTACACCCTCAGGAAAATGTACATAATTACCCTCGTTAATACTATAAATAGAACCAGTTTCCGGAATTCTCATTTCTGGATGCGATAAACAAAACTCACCAATTGAAGGATCTAAGGTAAAACCGTTTACTCCTTTACCTGTGGTATAAACCAACATGGTTGATGAACCATAAATGATATAACCTGCTGCAACTTGCTCCGTTCCTTTTTGCAATATATCCTCCAAAACACCAGGGCCTTCGTTACTTTTTCTTCGGTAAATAGAAAACGTAGTACCTACAGCAACATTAACATCTATATTAGATGAACCATCTAAAGGATCTATGGCAACTACATATTTAGCATTTTTAGAAACTTCTTTATTTAATAATACAATCTCTTCATTTTCTTCTGAAGCTACCAAACAACACTCTCCCCCACTGCTTAAAGCAGAAATAAATTGTTCATTAGCATAAACATCTAATTTTTTTTGTGTTTCGCCTTGTACATTTACAATGCCTGATTCGCCTAAAATGTCTGCTAACCCAGCTTTATTAATCTCTCTGTTAACAATTTTGGCTGCAATACCAATGTCTCTTAAAAGACGGGAAAGTTCTCCTTTCGCGTAAGGAAAATCTGCTTGTTTTTCTATAATAAACTGACCTAGTGTTGTAACTCCATTCATAAATACCTTAGTGTATAATTTACATTATCTTACGCCTAATTCGACGACTTCTAAAGTATGAATTTTTTCTTCGGAAATACAAAATCTGATTAAAGTTCTCTGCTTATGCCATCCTATTTTACCCGCAGCACCTGGGTTAATATGCAAGCATTGTATTTTCTTATCAAACATCACTTTTAAAATATGCGAATGACCAGAAATAAATAACTGTGGCGGCTTAGTGTAAATTTCTTTTTTCACAGCTGGGCTATACCTATCTGGATAACCACCTATATGCGTCATCCAGACATTAACTTTTTCGCAAGTAAATTTCAAATGCTCTGGATAAACTGTTCTTACTGCTTGATCATCTATATTTCCGTAAACGCCTCTTAGAGGTTTAAAAGCAGCTAATTCATCAGCCAGAGCTAAAGTACCAAAATCTCCAGCATGCCATATCTCATCACAGGTATCAAAATATTTAAAAACAGCATCGTCTAAATAACTGTGCGTATCTGATAATAAGCCAATTTTAACCATAATAAATACTAAAAAATAGTAAAGAAATTTTTAAGCGCACTTCTATATTGCAAAGAATGCTCGCCTTCTTTTTCATAAATTGTAAAAACCTCTGTTTGCACTTCTAATGAAGGATTTTTTTGAAGCTTTAAAATATGCCTAAAAGCTTCTTTACCCTGAAAAGATTTAACAACTATTTTTCTTTCGAGATGTAAATAGTAATCGTTTGCTAAGTGCTGCAAAAGTAAAGAGATTTCTACAGGTACAATAATTTCTAAACTACCCTTATCATGAAGGTGGGTTGATGCTACTCTTAGTAAATTTATAAAAAAAGTCTCGTCTGTATGCTTAGCTAAATTAGTTTGATGATGAGGAGATTTTAATGCATGAAGAAAGAAAGGCGGATTTGAGATAATTAAATCATATCTATTAGATGGATGCATCTCAAAAAACTCAATAAAACTATGATGATGAGCCGCTAAACGCTCATGAAATAAAGAATTCTGAAAATTAATACTAGCAGTATCAACAGCTCTATAATCTATATCTAATGCATCTATTTTAGCTTGATGATTTCTTTGCGCCAACATTAACGCTATCACGCCGGTCCCTGTTCCAATATCACAAATACTTATAGCATCTTCAACGTCACATAATGCCCCTAATAACACCCCGTCGGTATTAATTTTCATAGGACAATTTTCCTGATTAACTACAAACTCTTTAAAATGAAATACCGACATATAACAAATTTAGCTTTTTAAAAGACCATAAAAGCAACTGATGTAAACAAAAAAATGCTCTTTCAACTTTAACGTTAAAAGAGCATTTATGCTGATAAGAGAATAAATTTATTCTCCTAAGATATTGTGCAATACATTATCATAAGTTGATTTAGCGTCCTGTACAGAACCAAAACTTTCATCATCTACCAATAATGAGCCTCCGGTTACATGACCTAATAAGCTAAATTCTGTTTCAGTAGTTGCCATAAACTCTACAAAAGCTTCCTGCTCTTCTGGTTTAACACTTACCACAATACGTCCTTGAGCTTCACCAAATAAGAAAGCATCTTTTCTAATTTCTGAATCAGAGTTGATATTGAAACCTAATTGATTTGGCATAGAAGCTTCCAACAGGGCAATATATAAACCGCCATCAGCAACATCATGAGCAGATTGAATTAGCTTATTGCTGATTAATTGTTTGATTACTTGGTGAGTTTCATATTCTTTATCCAAATCAAAATACGGAGCAGGGGACGCCGCTATTTTATGATAAGATGCTAAATACTGTGATGATGCAATATCATTCACAGACTCACCCACTAAGTAAATTAAATCTCCCTCTTGTTTGAAGTCTAAAGTCATCATGTTGTTGATGTCATCCATCACACCTAACATACCAATTGTTGGTGTTGGAAAAACAGGTCCTTCATCTGATGATTGATTATAGAAAGAAACGTTTCCTCCGGTTACAGGAGTTTCAAATTTTGTACAAGCCTCACCCATACCTTTGATAGCTCCAACAAATTGCCAGTAAACTTCTGGCACATAAGGATTACCAAAATTAAGACAGTTGGTGATAGCTACAGGCTCACCACCAGCACATGTAATATTTCTTGCCGCCTCTGCTACAGCTATAGCACAGCCTTTTTGAGGGTCTGCGTTTACATATCTAGAGTTACAATCTACTGTTAACACGATAGCTTTATTGGTATCTTTTACAGAAACTACCGCAGCATCGCTTGGTTTATTGGTTACCATATTAGCTGTACCAACCATAGAATCATACTGATTGGTAACCCATCTTTTTGATGCAATATTTGGATGATTGGTTAAATGTTGAGCTACAGCTTTTAAATCTTCCGGCTCTTTAACATCATGGATATTAAACTTCTGGAATTCTTGATAATAAGCAGGCTCTTTATATTCTCGTTGGTAAACTGGAGCACCCCCACCTAGAACTAAATCATCAGCAGGAACGTCAGCAACTAACTCACCATTCATAAAATATTGTAGTCTTTTGGTATCTGTTACTTCACCTATAATGGCGCAGTTTAAATCCCATTTCTCAAAAACAGCCTCAACTAAAGCTTCTTTTCCTTTTTCTACCACAATAAGCATACGCTCTTGAGATTCTGATAATAAAATCTCAAAAGGAAGCATATTTTGTTGACGTGTAGGTACTTTATCTAAATCTATACGCATACCATGCTCGCCTTTTGCAGACATTTCTGAGTTTGAACAGATAATACCTGCTGCACCCATATCTTGCATACCCACTACAGCACCTGTTTTTATCACTTCTAATGAAGCTTCTAATAATAATTTCTCTTGAAAAGGATCTCCCACTTGCACTGCTGGTAAATCATTTACAGAATCTTCAGTAATATCTTTTGAAGCAAAAGCAGCTCCGTTTATACCGTCTTTCCCCGTTGCAGAACCTACAATATAGACCGGATTACCTACTCCGTGTGATGTTGCTGAAACTGTTTCCCCTACTTTTACAATACCAGCAGACATGGCATTCACCAATGGATTAACATGGTAACACTCATCAAAAAACACTTCACCACCTACGGTAGGAATACCAAAGGCATTTCCGTAATCACCAATTCCCTTTACAACGCCTTTAATTAACCATTGTGTTTTGGGATGATTTGGATCTCCAAATCTTAATGAATTTAATTGAGCGATAGGTCTTGCTCCCATCGTAAAAATATCACGGTTAATACCGCCTACCCCTGTTGCTGCACCTTGATAAGGCTCTAAAGCTGAAGGGTGGTTATGAGATTCTATTTTAAAAACACAAGCTATACCATCGCCAAGATCTACCATTCCTGCATTTTCTTCACCTGCTTTGGCTAGCATTCTAGGACCATCTTTAGGTAGCGTTTTTAACCAAGTGATAGAGTTTTTGTAGGAACAGTGCTCGCTCCACATCACAGAGAATATAGATAATTCTGTAAAATTTGGTGTTCTGCCTAAAATTTCTTTTATTTTTTCGAACTCTTCAGGACGTAAACCTAAATCTTTTGCGGTTTCTAAGGTGGTAAGGTTATTATTTTCCAATTTGATACGTATATTTGAATTAGGCCTCAAAGGTATGAATTCAAATCAGTTACTAAAAGAGATTTTAATATCTTCTTTATAAAATTATATGCTAAAACTTAAGTTTATTAGAGTATTTCTATTATTGAGTTGTTTGTTTTTTTGTAACCACTTGTACGCACAACCATTTGGTAATGAGTGGATTGTTCCATCTCAAAAATACGTAAAAATAAAAATATCCGAGGAAGGTTTATATGGGATAGATGTAAACCAAGTTATTCAGGCTGGTTTAGTTACACAAAACATCAATCCAAAAAAATTTCAACTTTTTAATAAGGGAAAAGAAGTTGCCATTTTGGTAACAGGAGATACTGATAATAACTTTGACAGCAATGATAAAATAGTTTTTTACGGCAAAGCTAATGATGCTTCTCTTGATAAAGTTTTATACAATAATCCAGCTGATTTACCTAATGATGAAGTTAGTCTTTTTGAAAATGATAATTACTATTTCTTAACCTATAATGAAAGCAGAGATGGCTTGCGTATAAAAGAATTCGCAGAAACTAATAACGGTCTTACAGAAGAAAGTTTTATCCTATCCAAAAGTAGGGTTAATTTTTCTGATAGCTACTATCCGGGCGAGTTCATTCTTTCAGCCATGAGCCTTTCTGAATATATTGAAGGAGAAGGCTTTATGAGTAATACTTTTGCAAAAGGACAAAGCACCAACTTAAATATAAATGTAGCAGATATTGTGAGTAGTAGCTTTCAACCACAATTATCTTTTTATGTCGCAGGCAGGTCAAATGCGTCTTCTACAAATGCTAGTGGCTTTAATCACCATCTAAGAATTCTTTTAAATAACAACATCGTATTTGACACTTTATTTAGAGGATATAAAACAGTTAGAAAAACACTCCCAATAAATCTTACGACAACAAATAATCAGATAACATTTTCTGCTATTGATGATTTAGGAGCGCTTACAGATTTTCAGGCTATCTCTTATGCCGAAATTACTTATGCCCGCGGAACCAATATTACCAACACTCAAAATTTAAGGTTTTCATTAAACAATAATAAACCCTTGAGTTATTTAAAATTTAGGAACTCGGCCCTTTTAAGTCCTGTTTTATGGGATTTAACAAGCGATTTTATGGTTAAAGGAATAAAAAGTTCAACAAATGCTGATTTTATAATTAACACCACCAATCAGCAAAAAAATTATTTTTTAGCTGATTTGGATAATTTAAAACCAACGAGCCTTGTAAATGTAACTTTTAGAAATTTCTTACCAACTGAAGTAAAGCCTTTTTTAATGGTTTCGAATAAGTTACTTACCGCAGGAGCTAACAATTATAAAGCTTATAACGATACCAGAAATATTGAAACCACTATTGCTTATACAGATGACTTATATAATGAGTTTTATTATGGTTTTCATCATCCATTAGCATTAAAAAACTTTTGCGCTTGGGCATTAGCCAGAGGGAATACCAAACCCGAATATCTATTGTTACTAGGAAAAGGAATGGAAATTTCTAAAGGCAATTTTAGTAATGATTTGGTACCAACAATGGGCTATCCTGCATCAGACAACATGCTTACTTCTGGCTTAAACGGCAGTAATCTTGAACCCGGTTTAGCTACCGGAAGAGTACCTGCTAAAACTAATGAAGAGGTTGAAAATTATTTAGGCAAATTGAAAATTTATAACAATCTTCCTGATTCTATTTGGAGAAAAAAACTTGTTCATATATCTGGCGGGAGAAGCTCATCAGAGAATTTGAGTTTCATCAATTACCAAAACATATTATACGAAAAAGCAAAAAAGGATTTTTTTGGAGCAAGTATTGTAAATATTCGTAAAAATGTAACAGAACCTGTGACAGAAAATTTAACAGATAGGATAGTTAAAGAAACCCGAGATGGGGCTGCATTAATTTCTTTCTTAGGTCATGGTAGTACTACTACTACTGAGATTTTATTAGGAGATATTGCTAATTTAAACAATAAAAACAAGCCAACATTTTACTTAGTTAATGGCTGTAGTACAGGAAATGTTTTTACCTCGGCTAATTCTCTAGGTGAGCAATTCGTATTACAAAAAGATTTTGGGGCAGTTGCTTGGATAGGCACTACTAGTGAAGGAGTAGCTTCTTATTTAAATGGTATATCTAGCAACTTTTACAATAATTGGTTTAAAAACATGTATGGGGAGTCTGCAGGAAAAAGCATAATAGAAGGTTTAAAAAATTACCAGCTAACCACTGATAAATTGAACATAGCTCATGTTAGGCAATTTATTTATCTGGGAGATCCATCATTAAAATTCTATTCTCCAGATAAAGTTGATTATGCTATCAATAATTCTTCGGTTTATTTAACGAATCCAAGTCAAAATGCAAATAGTCAAATTATAGATTATAATGTAATAATTAAGAATTCAGGAAAAGCTATTATTGACAGTATTCCAATTCAAGTAAGCAGAACATTGCCAGATAGAAGCATTTTAAATTATCCCATTTACAAAATCCCACCTATTTATAACCTTGACACTATTAAATTAAAATTAGACAATACAGGACTACAATCTGCAGGAAATAATAAACTTTCCATCTTAATAGACCCTAACAACAAATTAGATGAATCAAGTAAAATTAATAATCAATCTATAGTAGATTTCTTTTTAGCAGGAAATGGGTTAAATCTGATATATCCATATAATAATGGAATTGTAGATACAGATACACTTACTTTAAAAGCCCAACCAGACAATTTATTCACAAAAACAACTAGCTATATCTTTGAAATAGATACAGTAGAAAACTTTTCTAGTAATTTTAAAATCTCTTCAGGAGAGATTCAGGCCGGAATATTCCCATCTTGGAAACCTAACATAAAACTCGAAAATAATAAAGTTTATTATTGGCGAGCAAAAATAAATAGTGGTCCTAGTGAACAATGGAGAAATGCTAGCTTTACTTACGTTAATAAAGAAGAAGGATTTATGCAATCACATAAAGGCCAGCTTAGTCAAATAGCTTTAATTAACATTATAAGAGAAAATAATGGATCTTTAAATTTTGTGCCTGATATTTTTTCTACATCTATACAAACCCGAGGAGATGACGCATCTATGGCTGATGAGAGAAGATTTAGATATCAAGGTTTAGGTTTAGGATATAATAACCCGGAATCACCGGGAATTACTATTGTCAGTTATAACCCTATAATTTATGGAAACAGATTTAGCTATCCAAGCCCGTTTAACTTCATTAATGATTCTGGACCTATAATCGGTTATACAGGCCAATATTATTGGGATACCAATAACGTCATCCAAACAGATTCACTTTTAAGATACTTACAACAAATTCCTACAGGTTATCATGTAATAGGGTATAATGGTTTTAATGCTGCATTTAATGAATTACCCAACTCCGTTAAACAAGAATTAACAAACCTAGGTTTAAATAAGTTTAATCAAATTAATAGAGGTGAACCTTACATGTTCTGGGGGAGAAAAGGCGCTTCTCCGGGAAGTGCAATTGAGGTTACAGCAGATTATTCAGCAACAATACCTCCAAGATCGCAATTAATTAGAAACTTTGTTGATTTAAACTATAGATTTGATAACGGCTCTATAACAACTGAAAAGATAGGGCCTTCTAAAAAATGGATAAAAGCTGATATTAGTTTTTTAGAGAGACCACAAGATGAAATTAAATATACTATTATTGGCATTAATAGTACTAATAATAGTGAAGATATAATATTTAATAATCTTACAAACAACTCAATCGACTTATCATCCATTAATCCACTAACTTATCCATATATTAAAATTAAAGCCTTTATAAAAAATTCTCAATTAAGAACAGTTCCAAAGATTAATTTTTTTAAATTCAACTACGAGCCTTTGGCAGAAATCAGCTTTAATCCAGAAATAAAAAACATATTTTATAAAGAAAACATACAAGAAGGAGATTCTATACAATGGGATATAGGCATAACTAATTTATCTAAATATAATTCTGGCAACTTAAATCTTTCATATACCATAAGAAAAAGTGATAATACATTAGTAACAAAAACACTAACACCTATAGCAGGTTTAGAGGCTTATAAAGCTACATCAATCAAAATAAAAGAAGGAACTCTAAATTTCAAGGGCCTTAATAATATCCGATTGAATATTAAACAAGAACAAACTGGCGATTTATTGGAATTTAATAATTCTATTGGGCTAAATTATAATATACAAGAAGATATAAAAGACCCAATTATTAATGTTGTTTTTGACGGTAAAACTATTGTTAATGGAGAGATTATTTCTCCAGAACCAACAATTAATATTACCCTACGTGATGAGAATAAATTCCTTATGATAAATGATAGTTCTTATTTAAATATATTCATAAGAAAAGATGAAGAAACTAATTTTCAAAGAGTTAATTATTCTTCAGGACAAATCAATTTAATACCTACAAGTAATGAAGAAGAGAATAAACTAACCCTTGAATATAAACCAACTCGCCTAAGAGATGGAAAATATACAATGAAGGTAAATAGTAAAGATGCTTCCAACAACTCCAACCCTAATGATTATGAAATATCATTCGAGGTTATTAATGAATCAAGTATATCAAATTTCTATCCTTATCCAAATCCTGTAACTACAGCTATGAAGTTCGTGTTTACTTTAACAGGAGAAAAAGTACCAGACAAAATGAAAATCCAAATTTTAACAATTTCAGGAAAAGTAATCAGAGAGATTAAAAAAGAAGAGTTGGGTACAATAAAAATTGGTAATAATATTTCTGATTTTACTTGGGATGGTACAGATATGTTTGGTGACCGACTTGCTAATGGAGTGTACTTCTATAAAGTAATAATTGAAGATAATGATGGCGATTTAAAACACCGAAATACAAAAGGGGATAAGTTTTTCAAAAATAAAATTGGCAAAATTTATCTTTTAAAATAACTTATGATAAAAAAAATCATCCTCAAAGTAATTGAGTTTTTAGGTTACAAAATCATTAGACTACAACCTATAATAAACGATGCAGTTGAATATAACTCTAAAGATAGTGCCAATAAATTTTATCAATCATCAAATAGTGTTATAAATTATTACAGTAAACAAAGAATTAAATCATATGAAGAAATATTATCCTTTCTTGATAATTTAGAAATAACAAAGGACAATAAAATTTTAGACGCTGGCTGTGGACCAGGACGTTTCACCAATTTTATTTATGAAAAAACTAAAGCTAAAAAAATTGTAGGCTCTGATTTCTCACCTATTGCTATATCAATAGCAAAAAAAAATTATCCTCATATTGTATTTGTAGAAGCTAATCTAGAAGATGATTCTACAGAAAAGTATGATTTAATTTTTTGCCTATCCGTTTTAGAGCATTTAGAATATCCAGAAAAAACGCTAAATCAACTTTTAAAACAATTAAAAACCAATGGAAAGTTAATAATTACTATACCTAATGGTAGAATAGATAGTTTTGAAGGTCATATTAATTTCTGGAGTAAAGAAAGTTGGAATATATTCTTATTAAAAAATGCTAAAAATTTAAATTGGGAAATTCATAATTTACAAAATAAGCAAGACTTACTGACTATTTTGACCTTTAAGAATACGAAACTCAACGAAAGCAATAATTAAAAGCCAAATAATTAATGGTATCATCCAGAAGATATTGGTAAAAATGTTTTCAAAAACATACTTTACTATAATTGCAGAAATAGATAAAGTTACCATCCTCTTTATCAAAAAAGCAAAAGGTAATATATCTTTAAATTTCACTTTTAATATTTTACTACTTTTGAGATTAACAAAAAACATATAACCATAATTTGTTATTACTGATGCTATAATTAAACCTAATAAATCAAAAAAGTAATATAATGAGATTGATAAAATTACCTGAAATACTAACTCAATAATCTGATAAAATAATATGTAAGACGTGTTATTAGTTGCTAAAAAAATATCGTGATGACTACAAAATCTTAAAAGACTAATCGTAGAAAAAATAGCAAAAAGTCCCCCATATTCTTTATAAGTAGCTCCAAATATTAAGACCATGTAATCATTACTCCAAACTATAAAACTTACAACAACTGGTAGGATTATTTTAGCCACTTTAAATATATAATCAAATCTTTCTGATAAAACTTGTTCAAAATCGCCTTTATCAAATGCTTTAATCATATAAGGTAGTGAGATTGTAAAGAATGATAAATAAATGGTAGATATAATGGGTGCTTCAAAAGAAATATTACTTAAAATTGCTAATTTATCTTTTGTTATACTTGAAAAACTAACTATAATTTTATCTGTGTTGAGTACTAAAAAACCAATAATAGCACTAAATGTAATTGGGTATGCATAAATAATTTGTTTTTTCAGTAATGAAAAATCAGAACCTAAAATAAAAATCCCAAAATATCTTTCCTTCAACAAATAAATAGAATAAAAAACTGACAGCCATTGTGTTACTGCCAAAATCAATAAAAAGTTAATAATACTAAATTCATATTTAGTAAAATATGAAAGCAAAATCAGCTTTAGCGTAATAACAACTATATTGGCAAGAAAAAATTGTTTTTCTCTCTTATGATAGTAATTTAGATTTAAATCTATAGAACTTAAAATAAGTGGAACTAAATAAATTGCTAAAAGTATTAACTCGTATAAAGTTAAAGAAGTTGAAAAATTAAAAAGGTATACAGCCGTTATAGAAAAAACAAACAATGAGAATATGAAAGTTAAAAATCTTAAAGTTCCTGTAATCCTTAAGACTTCTAATATGTTATCAGTTTTATTTAAAAAATAATAAAGTGTCTGTGAAAATCCTGCCGAGCAAAAAAGAAAGATAAAACTAGCATAGAGCATAATTTCTCTAATTTGTCCATAGATATTTATATTAAGCTCGTTAGATAAAACGACAACCGTAAGAAAATTTAATGAAGTTAAAGCTAGATTTCCAAAAATCAATGCCGTAGATTTCTCTGGAAAAAAATCATAAAACTTTATAGCTTTAAACACTAAAGACATAATTTAAAGAGTTTTTTGAAATATTTTTAAACCATAAAAGAATTTTTTTTGCCCTTGAAATACTAATAGTCACTATAAAATAACTCTTCAACTGTGGATTAAACCTACTTTTAAAATCAGCTATACTTTTTGTATTTGCTCCTAAATAATCTATAGATTCAAATTTATTATCACTTAACCAATTATTAATTTGAACATGTAAAAAGGCATTAGTTAAAGAAACATATTCAGTTTTAGGAACATGACTCAATAAAAATCCTGCATTTTTCCAACGTTTATCCAATAAAACAATTCCACTACCTTGATAACCTTTAGATTTAATACCTATTCTAAAAGTAGTTATCAAATTAACCATTTCTAATTCAATAAGCCACCTTCTTAATGAGATTAAATTAGAGTTTTTAAAGCCAATAGAACTCAATTGTTTTACATGGCCCTCCCATAACTCATCATTTAAACCAGATTTAATAAATTCAAAATCATATTCATTATTAGCTTTTCTATAATTTTTTAAAACATTCCTTTTATAGTTTTCAGCAGATATATTTTTTAGATATGTATAGCGTAATTCAACATCAAACCCGTTCCAAATAAATGCTCTCAAATCTTGAATATCAGGTGGTACACTGATTTTAATACATTTATAGATCTTCTTTAATTCTGAAATACTTTTAATAAAATCATCTCTTAAACTCAACTTTTCTAAGCTTCCATTCAGCCAAATACCAGAATATAGTGGATAAAAATTAGGGAGAATAATTTTATTATTTTTCTCAAACAATGCAAAAGCAACTTGAGGTAAATCATTTCTAAAAAACACAAAATAAACAGCATCAGCTTCCATCACCTTTGCTGTTATTTCCATATATTGTATATTGGTGTAAATAGAACCAGATATAATCTTATCAAATTCTAATGCAGTTATCTTTTCTAACATTACCCAATCCTCTCAATCTCAAAAATCAGTTCTCTTTCCTTATTACCTAAACTATACCTTTTTTTATCATCATCGCTAAATGATTGTGCATAATCTATTTCTCGAACAATACCATTTGTTCGCTTTAATCGGTTAATAAAGTCTCTTCCATGCAACCTTAATAAATCTTTCTCTCCGTAAAATTTCAATCTATTACTATCAGTAATAATATTTTTGTCTTCATATGTATCAAGTCTATTCAAATCAATAACCGTTAAAATAAATGCCTTACCTCCAATTTTTAACACTCTATATATTTCGTCAATTGCTTTAGTTTCATCAGACACATGACCTAAAACACATGAGCAAATGACATAATCAAAAGTCATATCTTTAAAACTCAAATTTTGAATATCTTCAACCCTATCAGCTAAATCCTTTTCAATATCAACAGAAATATACTTTTTAGATGATTCTTTAAGTCTCCTTGATAGCATATATTCTGGAGCGAAGTGAAGTATTGCTCTATCTTCAAAATAAATATCTGTTTCATTTTTCAAATAAAACTGAAGTAACCTTGTTCTTTCTAATGATTCACATTTCGGACATTTGGCATTAGCTCTTTTTATATTACCAAAGGGAAGAAATTCACGAAATGAACGATTACAACAAATACAATAAAATTTACTTCCTAGATAGTAAAAGCCACGAAAGTTATTTAAAATACGCCTTATAACTAAGCGGTACTTTTTTTTTACAAAGTACCTAAGAATCATTTTTATCATCGTACAACAAAATTACTATTGTTTAACTTTCTTATTAAGAATTTCAAGTGGCAAATCTTAATAATTGATTCTGCATTTAAGTAATAATGCTCAAACGGTATTCTGTGGAAATTAGAAAAAATTTTATCTTCTTTAAATCCACTTGTTCCAAAACTATAATTTTGTATTAAATCTTTATGGTTAAAATAATCTAAAGTAACATTATTGTCTGAAAAAGGAAATGCAAATAATCTATTCTCAATATCAAATTGATTGATTAAATATTCCAAGCTACAATTTGTTTGTCGAATTTGCTCTTCCAAAGCTATATCCGAATACTTAGGATGATCTAAACTATGAGCTCCTATGGTAAAACCCTTACTAATAAGCCAGTGTACATCATCAATAGAAAGAAATGGCGACTCTTTTTCCAAATACTCCTCAAAAGAAACATTTAATAATCCACCAATTTCATCCAATACATC
This sequence comes from Pedobacter glucosidilyticus DSM 23534, assembly GCF_000425145.1. GTDB lineage: Bacteria > Bacteroidota > Bacteroidia > Sphingobacteriales > Sphingobacteriaceae > Pseudopedobacter > Pseudopedobacter glucosidilyticus. Next base: position 13,509 of record NZ_AULF01000016.1, on the reverse strand, counting down.
TGTATCATTGTAGTTAAGATTTAATAATTGTCTCTGAACAGAACTACCGTCGATAGGAGACAAACAAGATTTTATTTTATTTAAAATAGAATCAGAAAAATCAAATCGCTTCAAGGCATCTATAATTAATGAAACCTTGAAACGATAAAACAAAGATTTGTTATCAAGAAAACTTGGGTTTATAAAAAAAGTAGCATGAATTCCTTGCTCCAAAAGAATTGGAGCTATTATCGTTCTTACCTCCCTAAGCCCATCATCAAAACTTAAGTGAAATACTGGTCTACTAAATTTATGACCATCTTTAGTTGAATTGATAATTTCTTTAATATCTACAGATTGATAGTTTCTCAGAAAAAAATCTAAATCTCTTCTGAATTCTGCTATAGTTTTAACTTTATATAAATTCTCTATGTGAGGAAGTCTCCTATCACTTACAGTATGGTAAAGGGGTAGTATAATTTTATGACTTGATAAGCTCTTTAAAACCTCAAAGCTTATCAAGTTTAAAAAGAATCTGATGAAATAATTTGACATTTAAAGATTCTTAATTAGTAATTCAAGAATCTTTAAAAGTAATAAATAAATTAAAATATCATCAATCCAACCTAAAAACAATAGGAATCACATAAGAAACCCTCACCGCTTTACCATTTTGCTTACCAGGCTTCCATAATGGAGATTTTTTTATCACTCGTATTGCTTCTTCATCACAGCCGGCGCCTATACCTCTTAAAACTTTAATATTGGTAATTTCTCCGTTTCTTTCTACCACAAAAGATACAGTAACACGCCCTTGTATTTCATTTTCTCTAGCTACAGCAGGATATTGTAAGTTTCTATTTAAATACTTAGCCCAAGCTGTCATTCCTCCAGGAAACTCTGGCATTTCTTCTGCAGAAACTAAATATTCATTTCCTGAGTCTGTAGTTGTACCTGCATCTAAAGTACCATTTGTACCCTCTGTATGAGTAGCATTTAATCCTCCAGCTTCACCAGCTTTATCTACAGAACTTATAATGCCTGTTTCTAATTCCTCTAAAGTAGGTGCTTCTTTCGCAACTAAATCATCGGGGGTTGGTTTAAAAGAAGTATACTTAATTTCTTTTTGTGCAGCTTCTTTTGGGGTAGTTACTTGCGTACCTGCTTTAGCAGAATTTAAAGTTTTTGGAGGAAGTTCTATTTTATGAACGCGATAAAGCTTCTCATCATCTTTCTTAGGAATATCATTTGGTGAAACATCTACCGTTGTTTGCTTATAAAAATAATACGCAGATGGACCAATAATGAGCGCAGCAAAGCCGAATGAAGCTATAAATAATGCCTTAGCTAGGTAGTTACCAGAATTCTTTCTGAGCTCATAAGCTCCGTAAACTTGGTTTCTGCCATCAAAAATAAGATTAAGCCACTCAATCTTATTTAAATTAAATTTTGAGTATAACATAAAGAGTAGAATTGTTTTACTAAAAATATAAAATATTAATCAGAAAATCCAAATAAAATGCAAAAAAAATCGCCCCTGTTTTCACAGAGACGACTTTCAGAATTAATTATGAAGTGATTAAAATGCGTACACTACAGCTAAAGAAAATTGTGATGCAGATTTAGTACCTGTTAAACCATCACTTTTTAAGAATTGCTCATTACTTGCATTGTCTAATCTAAACTCTGGGATGAAAGTTAAACCACCATGTTTAAGATTAGCAGTTAAAGTTAATGCTGTTGTAGACTCGTCAGCAGATGCTCCAAATAAAGCTGTTGCATTTTCTTTGGCTTTGAAATATTCGCCTCTTAAACCTAAAGCAAAACCATCAGTAATAGCTACAGAAGGGTATAAAGCTACACCTGTGTAACCTTCATCGTCATTAATACCAGACCAATCAGCTGCATTTAAACCCAATTTAAATTTATCAGTGATTTGGTAAGCAGTTGTCAAATCTAAAATGGTTCCGCTTTGTGAACCTGATAACACATTTAAGTAAGCGCTCCATCCTTCAACAGGAGATAATGATAGTTGAGCACCAAAAGTGTTTACACCAAAAGATGGATTAGCTTGAAAGGTATTCCAAGAATCATTGAATAATCCTACCATTACCCCAACTTTATCTGATATAGCATAATTAGCTTTGATACCCGCATTTTGGAAAGGACCGTTAGTGAATAAATAAGAAGTAGAATAATTAAAATTTCCTACTGGAGATATTACTTCATAACCCACAAAAGTACCCATGAAACCTGCTGTCATGCTAAATTTATCTGTAAAAGCGTAGGTAGCATATAAATTTTGAATGTGGAATGTATTAGACCCATCATTTGCATCTCCCGTTAAAATTGATTGATACTGACCTCTAGGACCAAAAGAAACCTCACCTACAAATGATGCTTTACCAGTGGTTTTCTTTAAAGCAATATCAATCATACCTAAAGAAACAGAGTTTTGATCTGAGGCAAAGCTAGTACCAATATTTGCTTGCTTTGCGAAATCATATTTGTAATAAGCATCAACAGAACCAGAAATTTCTAAAGCGCTTGTTGCTGTGCTATCTTGTGCATGTGCAGTATATAAACCCGCTGCTAATAATAGTGATAATAAGGATAATTTTTTCATGTTTGTTTGTTGTTTAGTTTAAGTTGTTTTTATTGTTGTTTAAAATGAAGCCGGGTTAATAAAGAGAGAATAATAACCCGACTTCAATATTTTAATTATTTTGAAGTGGTGTAAGCATCTATACCGTGTTCGTATTTATCTAAACCTTCAATTTCTTCTTGCTCAGAAACTCTGATACCCATAGTGTATTTTAAGGCTGTAAAAATTATAAAAGACCCTCCGAATGCTGCTGCACCATAAACGGCTATTCCTTTGATTTGAGCAACTACATCCATACCTTCTCCAAAAATACCTGTAGCTAGAGTGGCCCATATACCACATACCAAGTGTACTGGTACTGCACCCACCACATCATCAAGTTTTAGTGCATCTAATGCTTTAACAGCTAGTACAACTAATAATCCTGCTATTAAACCGATAATGATGGCCTCCATAGGAGTTACAACATCAGCTCCTGCGGTAATACCAACCAATCCAGCAAGAATACCGTTAAGCACCATTCCATAATCATAAGTTTTATTTAAAATCAGTGCTAGGATGAATGCTCCCATAGCACCAGCACACGCACCTAAAGTTGTGTTTACCAATACTAATGAAGTCATTCCAGGATCTGATGATAAAACAGAACCACCATTAAAACCAAACCATCCTAACCAAAGGATAAATACACCTATAGTACCTAAGGCCATGTTAGAAGCAGGGAAAGTATGAACCTTACCGTCTACAAATTTCCCTTTTCTGGCACCTAATAAAATAATACCTGCTAAGGCTCCCCAACCACCTACTGAGTGTACTAAAGTAGAACCAGCAAAATCATGGAAACCCCAAGATGCAACTACACCAGCACCCCAGTGCCAGCTACCCATAATTGGGTAAATAACACCAACAAATACAACAGTAAAGATTAAATAAGCACTAAACTTGATACGCTCAGCAACAGCTCCTGAAACGATAGTTGCAGTGGTAGCGGCAAACATTGCCTGGAAAAGGAAATCAGTATAATAAGTATAACCTCCACTAGCCGCATAAGCTGAAGTATTTCCGTTCTCTGGTAATACTAAACTCCAACCTGCAAAACCAAACCAACCCGGTGTATCACCAAAACCAGGGTACATTAAGTTGAATCCCATTAAGGCATACATTAAAATACCCAAAACAGGAGTAATAGCATTTTTAAACAGAATGTTAACTGTATTTTTAGTTTGAGAGAAACCCGCTTCTACACTCGCAAAGCCTAAGTTCATGATAAATACCAATGCTGTACATACCATCATCCAGATGTTACTCGCATTTAAAAAAGCTTCTTTAGCAGCATCCACCGTTTCGGCAGCCTGCATCATGAGTAAGTTAGGTGTTAAACTCACCAACTCGGTCAAACTACTACTGATTTGAATAAAAGTGTTGTTCATGTTTGATTAATTTAGTTTAGGATTTGTATTTAATAATTAATTATATAATTGAATTTTAATTTTTGAATTATCAATTATCTAAAAGTTTATTTAAAAATTCATCACTTTTGACACTGCTAAATTGTATATTTTATAATTTAATACAAAATTTTTGAAAATATTTCTATTTTTTTAGTATAATTTTAAATAAAGACATATAATTTAAGGTGATATTGAGTTTTTTTTAAATAAAAAACCGAAATTTTATATTTTCTCTAAAGTAAATCAATTACCAACATCATATTTTTAAGAAGCTTTTGAGAAAAAAACTCTTAAAAACGTCAGATAAGACTCAAAAAAATGAAGGCAAAACAAAAAATATCAATGGAAAAATGGTATTTTCAATAAAAAGCACAAATTCTTGACATATTTTTTTAATTTTTTATTGCGAATTGGGAAAAACACCGTACTTTTAGCCAAAATTTAATCAAAAACATAATTTATTCATTAAAATAACCTAAGCAATGTCAACAATCAGGTTTCAAGCTTTACAAACTGTTTTAACCAGAACTATTCCTGAGGTAAAACAACCATCATCTAAAATCTCTGATTTTTATGGTTCAAAAGTTTTCGATAAGAAGAAAATGCAGGATTATCTCCCTAAAGAAACTTTTAAGGCAGTACTTGCTTCTATTGAGAGCGGTTCTCCTATAAGTAGAGAAATTGCAGATCAAATTTCTTCAGCTATGAAAGCTTGGGCCATGAGTAAAGGTGTTACACACTATACTCACTGGTTTCAACCTTTAACCGGAACTACTGCAGAAAAACATGATTCTTTCTTTGAACCGGCATCAGACGGTCAAGCTATTGAAAGATTTGCTGGTGATGCTTTAGTACAACAAGAACCAGATGCTTCCAGTTTCCCTAATGGTGGTATTCGTAGTACTTTTGAAGCTCGTGGTTATACTGCTTGGGATCCATCTTCTCCAGCATTCATTTTTGGTAAAACTTTATGTATACCAACAGTATTTGTTTCTTATACTGGCGAAGCTTTAGATTATAAAGCTCCTTTATTAAAAGCATTATCTGTAATGGATAAAGCTGCTACAGAAGTTTGCCACTATTTTGATAAAAGCATCGAAAAAGTAAATGCTTCTTTAGGTATAGAACAAGAATACTTCTTAGTTGATTTAGCATTATTTAATGCAAGACCAGATTTATTCTTAACCGGAAGAGCTTTATTTGGACACGCATCAGCTAAAGGACAACAATTAGAGGATCATTACTTTGGTTCTATCCCTGAAAGAGTGTTAGCTTACATGCAAGATTTTGAAACTGAAGCGTTACAATTAGGTATTCCTTTGAAAACTCGTCATAACGAGGTTGCTCCATCTCAATTTGAGTGCGCTCCTATTTATGAAGAGATAAACTTAGCTATTGACCATAACCAATTATTAATGGATTTAATGGAAAAAGTAGCTAAGAGACATCATTTCAAAGTTTTATTACACGAGAAACCTTATGCTGGTATTAATGGTTCTGGTAAACATAATAACTGGTCTTTAATTACTAACACTGGTAAAAACTTACTTGCTCCTGGTAAAACTCCTAAAAATAACTTGATGTTCTTAACATTCTTTGTGAATACCATCAAAGCTGTTTATGAGCATGCAGATTTATTAAGAGCATCAATCGCATCGGTAAGTAACGACCACCGTTTAGGTGCTAACGAAGCTCCACCAGCAATTATCTCTATTTTCTTAGGCGAGCAGTTAAATGATGTTCTTGATGAAATCGAAACTTCAAGAATTTCTAAAAAAGCAAAAGAAGATTCTGCTATGTGGCACAGTATTCCAAAAATCCCTCAGATTCTTTTGGATAATACAGACCGTAACCGTACTTCTCCTTTCGCCTTCACAGGAAATAAATTTGAGCTTAGAGCTGTAGGTTCTTCTGCAAACTCTTCTAGCCCAATGACTGTGTTAAATATGATTGTTGCTGATCAATTAATCAAGTTTAAAGCAGATGTTGATAAATTAATCAAAAAAGGAGACAAAAAAGATGTTGCTATCTTAACTATCCTTAAAAAATACATCAAAGAATCTAAAAATATTCGTTTTGAAGGTAATGGATATAGTGATGAGTGGGCTGCTGAAGCAGAAAAACGTGGCTTAAATAACATCAAAACTACGCCTAAAGCTTTAGACGCATTAGTTTCTGAAAAAACAGAGAAAATTTTTGAGGAAACTGGCGTATTTACAAAAAGAGAAGCTCATGCAAGACACGAAATCTTATTGGAAGCTTATTACAAAAAACTTCAAATCGAAGCTCGCGTAATTGGTGAACTGGTAACTAACGTAATTCTTCCTGCTGCTGTTAAATATCAAACAGAATTGATTACTAACGTAAAAGGACTGAAAGATCTAGGATTAGCTAAAGATACTTATGCTTCTCAATTAGAAATTATTGAGCGTTTATCAAAACATATCAACTTCATTAAATCTAACGTGGAGCAAATGGTTGAAGAGCGTAAAAAAGCTAACGTTCTTGAAGATAGCCGTGAAAAAGCTATTGCCTACGACGAGAAAGTTAAATCTTACTTTGAGCCAATCAGATATCACATTGATAAATTAGAACTATTAGTTGATGATACTTTATGGCCTCTACCGAAATTCAGAGAGCTATTGTTTATCAAATAAGCAGAAAGCCTAAAGCACAAAGCTAAAGGCTTAAAGCAAAAATAAAAGCGTATCTATATTTCTGGATACGCTTTTATTTTTTTTTCAAAAATCGATCTCTTCTTATAATGAAATTTCAGCTTTTGGCCTTTTGCTTTAAGCTCAGATACATCCCTTAGAGATAATCCTTAAGGTAAATTATTTACATAAGTCATTCTTTTTACTTCCTACTTTCTACTTTCTACTTTCTACTTTATTATCTTTGCAAACCATGAGTGATAATAGATACAATCAAAGAGGCGTTTCTGCCGGTAAAGAGGACGTACATAACGCAATAAAAAATATAGATAAAGGAATTTTCCCACAAGCTTTTTGCAAAATCATTCCTGATATTTTAGGTGATGATGATGCTTATTGCAATATTATGCATGCCGATGGTGCCGGAACAAAATCTTCTCTAGCTTATATCTATTGGAAAGAAACCGGAGACTTATCTGTATGGAAAGGTATAGCACAAGACGCTATCATCATGAACTTGGATGATTTACTTTGCGTTGGCGCAACTGATAAAATTCTATTATCATCAACCATAGGAAGAAATAAAAACTTAATCCCAGGTGAAGTTATTGCCGAAATTATCAATGGTACCGAGGAAATCTTAGCTGATTTACGCTCTATGGGTGTAAATATCTACTCAACTGGCGGAGAAACAGCTGATGTTGGGGATATTGTTAGAACCATCATTGTAGACTCTACCGTTACATGCAGAATGAAACGTTCTGATGTTATTTCTAACCATACCATAAAAGCTGGTGATGTAATTGTTGGTTTAGCTTCAGATGGACAAGCCAATTACGAAAGCTTTTATAATGGAGGCATGGGATCTAATGGTCTTACTTCTGCCAGACATGATGTTTTTCATAAGTATATAGCAGAAAAATATCCAGAAAGTTATGACCCAGCAGTTCCTTATGATTTATTATTCTCGGGCAGTAAAAAATTAACCGATGAAATTAAAGTTGATGATACTACCACTTTAACCGCCGGAAAATTAGTTTTATCTCCAACAAGAACTTATGCCCCTATCATCAAGCAAATATTAGACAAATACAGAAGTCAAATAAACGGCATGGTACATTGTAGTGGAGGCGCACAAACAAAGGTGCTCCATTTTATAGAAAACCTACATGTGATAAAAGATAATTTATTCCCTACCCCTACTTTATTTAAATTGATACAAGAACAATCTGGTACAGACTGGAAAGAAATGTATAAAGTTTTCAATATGGGACATCGTATGGAATTGTATGTAGATGAAAATATCGCTCAAGATATTATAGCAATATCAACATCTTTTGGTGTTAAAGCACAAATTATAGGAAGAGTAGAGGTATCGGATAAGAAGCAAGTAACTGTTAAGAGTGAATACGGTACATTTATTTATCATTAACCTGCTAGCTAAATAACAGTATATAAATTAATTCTAAAAACTTTATTTAGCCTATAATGAATTGAACAGGTAGATGATCTAATCCTCATATACCATTATATTAAGATTTATGACCTGCTAGAGCAATCTCTATAAATTTAGTTTTATCTTCATTAATGATAAACTGCTTATGCATCCCTTCTACTTTTAAGCACAGTAAATAATTTGCGGAATGTAATAGTGGTTGTGTAAAATTCCATCCATTAAACTCTTCATCAAGATTAAATGTATTGGAAGTTTCTGCCACAACCTCATAAGTGTCCTTATCGCTGATAAACTGAATAAGTAATACAGTATATTTTAAACTATCCAAATACTTATTTAGCTTAAATAAATCTTCTTTTTGAGGCAAATAAGGAAACTTTAAAATAAAAGAATCGTCCACTATTCTTACATGATAAACAATTTGTAATCTTTTAGTTTGGCTTTTAATAGGCTCATCCATCAATTTAAAATGATTTAACCATTTTAAATTTACCATAGAATCATGCTTTAAACTTTTCATTAATGCACTATTTATACGGTAATGCAAGGTTCTTCTAAGTTTCTTTTCTATAATAGCATACAAAGCCAATCTTATTTTTCGGCTTTCTGCACTGGCAATTTCTAATTTTTGCTGATTTAGTTTGCAAACGGTATTAAGAACAGAACCCTTTTTTCTCTTCCTACGGTATAAAATGCCTTTCTCAGTATTTACTGCTACATAGTCATCAGGATTTGCACCGTGGGGAATGGGCCTAATAACAGGTATTTGTTTAATTATTGCCATAAATAGATTATTTTAGTAGATTTATACTGTTAAAACAGCTTAAGCAATTTAACATTTTAATATACCTTTTCAAAACCCAAACCTAGTTATAGCAACCTTATAGAAAGGTTATAGCAACATTACAGCAACCTTATAGCAAGTATTAGTTATAGGTAGACTATGGCTTAGAGCCAACTGAATACAGTAAAATAGTAGCTTAAGTTTAATATCCTCAGAGTTTAATGCTACAACACTTCATATCATCAAAAATTAATACTATCCAATTTTGTGTATACTAAATGATTTACATTTAATCTATTTAAATTGACCCTTTGTATTAAAAATACTAAAATTATTAAACCATTCATTTGAAGCGCTATTCAAAAAAAATGTCTTCTACGTTTGTAAAACAAACATAGAAGACAGTAGGATAAAAGGATATAAGGAATACTATTTAGTCCTAATATCTAATTCATCAATGATATTTTTTGCACCGCCAAGTACATCAATACACCATAAAACAAATCTTACATCCACATTTATGGTACGTTTATAGTTTTTGTCAAAAGCGATATCGCCACTCATAGCTTCCCAATTACCATCAAATGCTAATCCAATAAGCTCTCCCTTACCATTAATTACCGGAGAACCCGAGTTACCACCAGTTATGTCATTATTACTAATAAAACCAACTGTTAAAGATCCGTTTTTACCATATCTTCCAAAGTTCTTAGCATTGTAAGCATCTATTAAATTCTGTGGTAAATCAAACTCATCATCGCCAGGAACGTACTTTTGCATCATCCCATCAATAGAAGTTGTGGTTTGATATAAGATACCATCCTTAGGAGAATAATTTTGGACATTACCATAAGAAATCCTCATGGTTGAGTTTGCATCAGGGAACATGAGTTTACCTTCATTTTTCTTTAATAGGGCTTGAATATACAAATGATCTAGTTTCGCTTTACTTTCTTCAAACTCAGTAATGATACTTCCGAAATTAGTTTTAATATATTCTGATGGAATTAAATTTTTCGCATATTGATATCCTGGATCTTTCTCTAAAGCTTTTAAATCTGGATTATTTAAAAAAGCTCTTAAAGATTCTGGTTTAACAATCAAAGATTTTTCCCAAACCTCGTTAGCAAACTTCTTAAACGTAGCTTCTGGTGAGCCATCCCAATATTTCTCTACAATTAATGTGATAAATTGTGGATGCTGATTTTTTGGAACATCGGTATAAAAAGCGTTCAATATTTGTGCAAATATCTTCTTATCAGCAGATTCGTTATAAACTGCTTCATAAGCGGTCACAGTCTCCTCTACCCTATCTTTGATACTCTTTAAAGCTTCTGGATTATTTTTTGCTCTTTCTAAAGCATTAACAATTGGAGCTAATTGCATACCTATTTTCACCCATTCTGAAGCCATAAAACCTTCATTAATAAAAGTTCTATGTACAGCATAGGCTTCATACGCTTTATAAATGTCGCTATACTTTTGCATTAAAGAAGCGTATTCTGGTGTATTTGCTGCCCAAGTAGTAAAATTAGCTTCTTCTTGTTGTTTCTTATCGTAAATTTTTAACCTTTTTAACTGCTCTGTTTGGCCAATAAAATATTTCCAATAATTGGCAATACGAGCATATTGAGAAGAAATTTTTAGTCTAAAAGCTACATCCTTGTCCATTTCTTCTTTCCATGCTTTTAAGCGTATATCTCTTAATTTTACTATTTCAGGAGAAACATATTCGGTAGCGAGTTTTACGCCATGAGATGTTAAAAATCTGTCTGTTCTTCCAGGGAAACCATAAACCATAGCAAAATCACCATTTTCTATACCTTTAATGGAGATAGGTAGATATTTTTTAGGTGTATATGGTTTGTTATCGACAGCATAAGCTGCTGGTTTATTATCCTTATCTGCATAAACTCTAAAAACTGAAAAATCTCCTGTATGACGTGGCCATTCCCAGTTATCTGTATCGCCGCCAAATTTGCCAATAGATTGCGGTGGAGTACCCACCAATCTGATATCATTAAATTTCTCAAAAATGTAAAGAAAATACTGGTTGCCTTTATAAAAATCTCTGACAAATGCTTCATAATTGGTTCCTTTAGTAGCTTCTGCCGCTAAACTTTTACCCACTTCCATAATTTTTGCAGCTTTTTCTTTATCAGACAAGCCCTTAGTCGCATCCATTACCTTTTGGGTAACGTCTTCCATTTTCACTAAAAAGTTCACAAAAAGACCTGGGATTGGTTTCTCTTCACCATAGTTTTTAGCATAAAAACCATTATCCAGAATATTATCTTGTGGTGTAGATTTTGAAGTGATGGCATCGTAACCGCAATGGTGATTGGTAAATATCAACCCGTTTTTAGAAACAATTTCTCCGGTACAAAAACCTCCAAAGGAAACAATCGCATCTTTTAAACTGGCTTTATTTATACTATATAGGTCCTCAGGTGTTAATTTAAAACCCTGTTTTTTCATCTGATCATAATTTTTACCAATCAGCATCGGAATCCACATCCCTTCATCAGCTTTAGCTAGATTACCCAGAAGTAATAAAAAAGCAAGCGATAAAACTGCAAATAATTTGATTTTCTTCATTTTAATAGTGTTATGATTCAAAATTAACGTTAAAAACAAGATTGTGTTTTTTTTCATGCAATTGTTACAAAACAAAAAAGCCATCAGAATAATATCCTGATGGCCAACCATTAAATTAAAATAAAAGCTAGAATCCTAAACCTAAAGCAAAACCACGTACTTGTTTAGGAAAATCAGCAATCGCAGTTGCGGTTCCGCTGTTTAAGTTTATCAAATAAAGCTTAGTTACATTACTTGATGTTAGTATAGCGTATCCTACACCAGATGTTCCACCAATATCAAACCCGTTAGCGGCGTCAACATTTACACCCAAGCCAGTACCAACACCCACCAAAGTACCATCATTTGGCGGAATTTGTGTGAATAACCTGTCACTATTAACATCAATATCAAATAACACTGTACTGGTAGCCCCAGCAAAATTATTGGTATAGGCCGCAGCACTTACTGTTGGAGTTCCTGGATTAAGCGCACCATCTGTTGCAGCTAAAGCTCCATCATTAGGATTAAGGCGTAAGTTTTGTCCGGTATTACTTACTACTCTTATTCTATCTACCGTTGGATTAAAATCAAAACCAAAAGATGTTCCTGATAAGTAAGGTAATAAAGGTGGCAAACCAACTGCAGCAGCAGCTCCACTTGCCAGATTGATGGTATATAACCTACTTCCACTACTTAAAGCATATAACTGTCCATTAACCGGACGAAAATCTATTCCTACAATATTTTCTCCATTGCCCAAGCCTGTTATAGCCTTGGTGATTACGTTTGGATTAGCTGGATTAAAAATCAGAAGGTTATTTGTATCATCAACCGCATAAGCAACAGGCTCTGTAGGTATAGCAATGCCTACAGCATTATTGGCTAAATTTCCAAGATTAATTGTTGTACCTGTATTTACATCAACCTGATAAAGGGTAGTACTAGAACCATTGGCTATGCTTGCCAAAGCAATTCCTTCTGGCGAAATATCGAAACCAGAATTTCCTGAAGAAGCTGGAATACCTAAAGACCCTACTTCAACTAAAGTACCATCATTAGGAGGATCTTGCTTATATAATTTCTGAGTCACTACATCTATATTAAATAAAGTGGTTGAAGTAGCCCCAGCTTTATTATTCGTGTAGGCAGATGATGAAATAGCTACACCATTTATACCATTGATATTACCATCTACCGCTGCAACTACTCCAGTTTCTGGATGTAAACGTAAATTCTGCCCGGTGGAAGTTACCAACCTAATTCTATCTACAGTTGGGTTAAAATCAAAACCTATTACATTACCTGCTATTGCGGGAGAGAAAGCACCAGCTCCAATAGCTGTTGCGGTACCTGTATTTAAATTAATAGCATAAATTCTGCTAGAACTACCCAAACCATAAAGCTGACCAGTTGCAGGTCTAAAATCTATAGCTAAAATAGTTTCTGAAGCTTGTAAACCAGAAATTGTTAGGGTATTGCCAACAGGCATTTGGGTATTATTGGCATTATATTGTACCAATTGGTTATTGCTGCTTAAAGCGTAAAAAAATACATCTGGCTTTCTGATACCATCATCATCTTTTTTACAGGCAGCAAATAGCGTAGCTATAATTAAAAAGCAAAGTAGTTTAAGCTTAGCTGTTGGATAGTTAACTGTTGTTGTCATAATAGTTCTTTTAAGGTTATTTACTAATTTTTAGAACTATTTACGAGGTTATAATGAATATGGATTTTTTTAAAATAAAAAAGAGGCTGTCTCAGAAATAAACTGAGGCAGCTTTTTTATTTTCCATCAAATTTGTCAAGTATTTTTTGTTTAGGCTTATTACTTAGATATGTAATGGCTCAATAGAGAAGCTAAAGCCTTAAAATGGGAGAAAACAGCTTTTCTAAGCTGCTTTTTTTCTTAAGTTATGAGCAATAGCGATTAAACCCCATTCTATTTCCACTTTTTTCTTACCTCTGAGCATAAATCTCTTAAAGCCATGATTATGCTTGAT
>NZ_AULF01000015.1 GCF_000425145.1 Pedobacter glucosidilyticus DSM 23534 | reverse complement strand
ATAACCATAAACCAATACTTTAAGCAACATCAAAGGATGATAGGATGATGTGCCTTTAGTCTGATAAGCTGATAATAAAGGTTCTACATTGATGCGATTGATAACCTCATTGACTACTCTAACTGTATGACTTTCAGGTATAAGCTCCTCTAAGGATGGAGGAAGCATCATGATTTGATGCTGATTATAGGGCTTGAAAACAGGTACTTTATTTGGCATTACATCTTATTGATTTACACTTAAATATAAGTAAATCAAGTATTTATACCAAAAAAATATGAAATTTATCTACTAAATTAACTCATTATTATCAAACAAAAAGAGACTGCCTTTTTGAGACAGCCTCTTTTTTTTATGCCTCAACCTCTTGAGTTTTCTTTTTAAACAATCTTTCTTTTATTCTTATCCTAATCAAATACATAGAAGGTACAAGAATTAAGGTTAAGAAGGTTGCGAAACTTAAACCAAATATCATGGTCCATGATAGAGGGCCCCAGAAAGCTACGTTATCTCCACCAAAGTAAATATGTGGATTACCTTCTGAGAATAGTTTAGCAAAATCTAAGTTTAAGCCTACTGCCAGAGGAACCAAACCTAACATGGTTGCAGTTGCTGTAAGTAGTACAGGCGTCATCCTAGTTCTACCCGCTTCTAAAACAGCCTCGAAAGGTTGCATTCCTTGTTCTATCATTAAATCGGCAAATTCTACCAATAAGATACCGTTACGCACCACAATACCTGCTAGTGCCACAATACCTACCCCCATCATCACGATAGACATTTCCATTTTAAATAAGCTAATACCTAACAATACCCCAATGATACTAAACAGAATTTCACTTAAAATGATGATTGGCTTACCTATAGAGTTAAACTGAATCACGAGGATAATTAGAATCAGGAAGAAAGCTACACCTAAGGCTAAACCTAAGAAAGCTGCTGTTTCTGCCTGCTCTTCTTGGGCACCAGCCATTTTAACCAACACGCCATCAGGTGCATTAAATTGATTAATTTCTCTTTGGATATTAGCTACAACTTCGTTCTCATTATAATCAGACAATACGTTTGATGATAAAATAATGATTCTTTTTTGTTGCTTACGCTTGATACCTCCGTAAGTATTTACATAATCAATATCAGCAAAAGAAGAAACTGGTACTTGACGAATCATACCGCCCATACCCATATCACGATAAGTAATTTTTAAGTTTCTAAGCGCCTCTAAACTATTGCGTTGGTCTTCCTGAGCTCTTACGTTAATTTCATAATCCTCATCCAAATCACGGAATTTAGAAACTTCTTTACCGTAAAGAGCAGTTCTTAAATCCAAAGCAATTTGTCCGGTAGAAATACCTTCACGGTTGGCTCTTTCTCTATCAATATCAAAAATAATTTCTGGCTTATTGTTTTGGAAGTCGGATTTTAACTCCTCAATCCCAGGTATATTTTTGGCTACTAAGTAGTTTTTTAATCTTTCTGATGTTACCACCAAAGAGTCTAAATCATCACCCGTAATTTCTATACTGATAGGTTTAGCTGTTGGCGGACCAGATTGTTCTTGGGTTACAGAAATTTCTGCTCCAGGAACACCTTTCACAGCTTCTCTTATGGCTGTCATATATTCTGTAGTTGGTTTGCCGCTACGCTTACCAAACTCCACAAAAGCTACGGTAACTTTACCACGGTTTGGATAATCGCCTTGATCTTCATCCTGAGGATCGGTTACACCTTTGGTTACGTTAGAGATAATAGAAGAAACATTTTGTTTTCCCATACTATCCACTACGGCTGTAACTTTAGCTTCAACTTTTTTGGTTACTTCGTTGGTATAAGCTTGATCTGTACCGACTGGTAAACTGATGTATACATAAGTAAAGTTAGGATCAGCTTCCGGGAAGAACACAAATTTAGGCTTCATAATCATGGTGAAAATGATAGAAAACACCAATAAACCTAAAGTACTTCCTAAAATAGTATAAGGCCTGTGTAACGCCCATTTTAAGAAATTGGCATATTTATCCTGATATCTTGGCCATACTTGATTTTGGAATTTATAGATAACTCTGTTAAGATAAAAATGCTGTAATAAGTAAAACAATGCTAATACAACTACCATATTACCAAAGCCAAAATCTATGATATAAGCTAAAACAGCAGCGCCAGCAAAGTATTTAAGCACCTTTTTAACTTGTTTATCAAAAGTTGGCTTATGGGTATCATCATGCTCATGAGCGGTCATAAAATCAACCGCAAAAACCGGGTTAATAATATAAGCTACCAGCAAAGAAGCTAATAGAGTGATGATGAGTGTTATAGGTAAAAAGAACATAAACTCGCCTATAATACCTGGCCAAAATGCTAGTGGAATAAATGGTGCTAGGGTTGTCATGGTACCAGAGAATACGGGTAAGAATACCTCGCCGGCGGCCATTTTTGCAGCTTGTTTAATAGGCACTTTTCCATTGTCGAAAATACGGTGTGTATTTTCGATAACCACCACAGCATCATCCACCACTATGCCTAAGGCAAGTAGGAAAGAGAATAATACAATCATATTCATGGTAAAACCAATGGTAGGCATCAGTAAGAAAGCCACACACATAGATAATGGTACCGATAATGCCACGAAGAATGCATTGGTAACCCCCATAAAGAACATCAATATCAGGGTAACCAAAATAAAACCAATGATGATGGTATTGATTAAATCGTGTAAAGTAACACGGGTTTGGTCTGATTGATCTCCGGTAGTAACAATTTCTAAGCCTTTAGGAAACTGCTTTGTCTTCATTTCGGCAATAACGGCCTCTATTTTGTCTGAGGCCTCAATTAAGTTCTCGCCAGAACGCTTTTTAACGTTTAGTGTAATTACATTTTTACCATATAAACGAGCAAACGATTCTTGCTCTTTAAAACCATCCACAACTTGCGCAATGTCTCTTAAATAAATAGAAGAACCAACAGGATTTTTAACCACGATATTGGCAATCTCCTCCGCAGAAGCAAATTCTTTTTTAATGTTTAAGGTACGTCTAACACCATCCATAGGAACAGTACCACCAGATGCTGAAACGTTTTCGTAACCTACCGCTCTTTCTATATCTGAAAAAGATATTTGTGCGGCGGCCATTTTGTTCATATCTACATTGATTTGAACTTCTGGGTCTAAAGCACCAACAATATCAACACCCGAAATTTCTGGTAAAGCCTCTATCCTATCTTTTAAGTCATCAGCATATTGCTTTAATGTTTTCAAATCATAATCTCCGGATAAGTTGAGATACATGATAGGCAAATCAGATAAATTAATATCTAAAACCTCTGGATCATCTGGTAAATCTGTAGGCAAATCTTGCTTGGCTTTATCTACGGCATCTTTAATCCTTTGTTTAGCATCTTTAATATCAACATCGGCATTAAATTCTGCGGTGATGAATGAAAAATCCTGATAAGAATTTGAGGTAACTTTTTTTAGCCCTTGCTGAGACTTTATTTGCTTCTCTAGCTGTTTGGTTACTAAATTCTCCATATTTTCTGGAGAAGTACCTGGGTAAACCGTAGTCACAAATATTTTAGGTATAGAAATCTCTGGGAAGTTTTCTTTAGGCAAGCTTACATAAGCAAAGTAACCTGCTATTAACAATATCACCGTAAGGACATAGATAGCAGTTTTGTTATCTATTGCCCAACTGGCGGGTTTAAATTCTTTTTGTACGTCTTTCATTGTTGTTTATTTAATCAACCCTGTTTTATAAACAGGTAAAAACATCTTATTTATAGTACGATTAAAACTTAACTAAATCACCTTCGTTAAGGTTGTTAAAGCCTATTGTGATAACTTTATCACCAGCATTTAAACTACTTAATACTTCTGCCATACCGTTATAAACATTACCTATTTTAACGGCTACACGTTTTGCCTTTCCGTTATCAGCAATTAGTAAGTAATCTCCTGCTTCTGATTTTTGTACTGCTTTGATGGGTACGGTTAAAGCATTTGCTTTCTCATAATCAACAATTCTTAAAACTGCTAACATATTAGGGCGATAGATTTTTTTGCTTGGCAAATTTACCTCTACACTAAAACTTCTTGAGGCTGGATCTATCACTTTAGAAGTGAAAGAAATTTTGGTGGTTAAAGAATCTTTAGCATCTGGAATAATGATTTCTACTTCATCACCTTTATCTATTCTTGAAGCGTAAGTCTCTGATAACAATGCTTTTGCTTTTAAATCATTAGCATTTACAATTCTTACACCTGGTGCACCTGGTTGTACAGCCATACCAATTTTCCAATCTAATTGGTCTATGGTACCATTAATTGGCGATTTTACTTTATACATAGCCGCTTGTTGTCTTAAAACCGCCATTTGCTTTTCTAAACCTTCTTTTTGGGTTTTAGCATTTAGGAACTGTACTTCGGTACCAATTTTTTGGTCCCAAAGATTTTTTTGACGGTTATATAAATTGGTGGCTAAATCTAACTGTGTTTGTAACTGCGCCATACTCTGACGAAGAACAGCATCATCTATCTGAGCTATAACTTGTCCTTTAGATACATTTTGGCCAATATTTACAAATATTTTGGTAAGCACACCAGCAGCCTCAGGGTTAACTTGTACGTTTTCTTCTGCATCTACCCTACCTTGTATTTCTATATAGTTTTTGAAGGTTGATGATTTAACTTCGTAAACATTAACATCTTTAGTTAAAGTGTCTTGATTAGAGCCTAGCTCGGCTTCAAGCTTTACTATTTTAGCATTTATTTCTGCTTGTTCTTTTTTAAGCTTATCTAGCTGTGCTTTCTTGTTATCATCGCCGCTTCCGCAAGCTGCTAAAAACACGATAACGGTTAGGTATATAAAATTTCTCATTGTATTATGGATTATATTTTTTTGATTATTCATTGATTTTACCGCTTGCTTTGTCTAAGTTAACTTTGTTCACTAAAGCATCATACAACACATTGATATAGTTATTTTCTGCCTCTTTTAAAGATGTTTGTGCTTGTGTAACTTCTATACTAGACCCCACACCTTGCTCGTATTTAATTTTAGAAACTCTTAAAATTTCGTTAGCTAAATTAAGATTGGCTCTTTGGTTGTTTAAAGAAGCTATACTATTTCTGAAATTGGTTGCGCTACTTTTAATCTCCAAATTGATATAGTTTTTAACCTGAAATAAATCATTATTTGACTTTTGTAGAGTAAGTTTTGCCTGTGCTACCCGGTTTGCTTTTTGAAAACCACTAAATATGGGTACGTTTAATTGTAAGCCTACTACTACCGTTGGAAATCTATTATCATAGAGCTGATTGAAATTATTACTTTGGAATTGGTAAGCGCCAGAACCAAAAGCAGCTAAACTGGGCAAGTATTGAGATTTATATCTTTTTAGGTCTAACTCGTTCAATTTAATTTGAGTTTGAGTTAAACTGTACTCAATTCTGCTTTTATAAGCAGTAGTATCTAATACCACTTCTTCTGTATCAGTTAAGTTAACATCAGCTATTTTACCCTCTACTATAAGCGTATGTTCTACTGGCATTCCAATTTGAAACTTCAACATTTGGTTGCCTAGCGCTAATAAACGTTTTATGTTTTCTCTTTCAGTAACTAGGTTATTATATAATACATTTAACCTATCTACATCAATTTTTTCTGCAAAACCATTTTCATTTAAAGCTTTTGTTTGTTTTAATTGCTCTTCTAATTGGCTAATATTTGCATTTAACAAATCTAATTGCTCATTATTTACCAAAACCATGTAATAAGCCTTTCTTACTGCTACATTGGTTTCTATCTTGGTTCTTGTAAAAGCTCTCTGAGAAAGTTCTTTAAAAGTTTTAGAGGCTTGTAAACCTACGATGTAACTACCATCAAATAAAAGCTGACTAACGTCTATACCTGTACTTGATTGATATTTAACCCCAAATTGTACTGGAGTAAAAGTACCTGGAGTACCACCAAAGATTTCTGAGGGTATCAAAGATGTTGGTATCTTCAAAAAATCCTGAAACGTTGCATTTCCACTAATTTGTGGTAAACCTATACCAATGGTTTCTTTTACTTTAGCATCGGCTATTTTCTTGTCTATATCTGCATTTAAAACATCTGTTTGATGCTTATAAGCATATTGTATACATTCTTCTAAGGTAAAACTATGTGTGGTTACCGTATCTGTTTGGGCCAGCAAAACAGAAGAAGAAATTAAACTTAAAATTGCTGCAAGCAGCATTCTGTTGGCTATCATGTGTTTACTATTTGTACTTGTCTTTATATTCTGTTATTAATTCTAATCCTTTTTGAGTTGCTACACCACATAAAAAATGGTTAGTAAGTTCGGTTATGACTTCATATAAACTATATTTTCCGCCTCGCACCAAGTCTGATTCAAACACCCAATCTATCTGGCTTACCCTTGAAGCTGCCAAAACTTCGATATTTAAATCATCGCGATACAACCCTTCTTTTATACCACGTTCTAAATTGATTTTACATTTCTGTAAAATATGACCATGTTTAAAATCTTTCATAATACCATTTGCTTCTGCATGATATTTCTCTAAATCGTAAAAAACTATCGGATTGATACCAGACAGGCTATCTTTTAAATAATTCATAATCTTGAACATCTCATCTATCGCGTTTTCAGCCTCGGCACTACAACAATCTAACTGACACTCATCTTCCTTTAAAATGGTGGTAAACATGTGGTTTACCAAATCATTCTTATCCTTAAAATTTACATAGAGTGTTTTTTTAGACATACCTAAATGCTTGGCAATGTCATCCATGGTAACACTGCGCAAACCGTATTTCATAAACAGTTTCTCTGCTTCTTTAATGATGTATAACTGCACTTCTTCCATAATTTCTAATCGCCGACAAAACTATGGAAACTTTTATCATTTCCAAAGTTTCCAATAAAAATTTTATTTTTCATAATTCAACGAGGTATTTTTCAAGAATCATTTCATCTTTCCTTAGCCTATCCCACTCATTTTTGTATTTTTGCAAAAATTTTTAACATGAGTTTATCTTCTTTATACGCAATTTCTCCAGTTGATGGCAGATATCATCAAGCAACTAAACAATTAGGTGAGTTTTTTTCTGAGGCTGGTTTAATCAAATACCGTGTTTTTGTAGAAATAGAATACTTTATAGCTTTATGCGAAGTAAAACTGCCACAACTTCAAAACTTTGATGCTAAAAAGTTCCTTGATTTAAGAAAGATTTATCAAGACTTTAGAGAAGAATATGCTTTAGAAATTAAAGAGATTGAAAAAACGACCAATCACGATGTTAAAGCTGTAGAATATTTTATTAAAAACAGATTTGATGAATTAGGCTTAGGAGAATTTAAAGAGTTTATCCATTTTGGTCTAACCTCACAAGACATCAACAATACGGCCATCCCTTATTCTTTGAAATTAGGTTTAGAACAAGTTATTTATCCAGAAATAGAGGCTTTAATTGCTTTATTAAAACAGTTAGCTACCGATTGGAAAGATATTTCTTTACTAGCACATACGCATGGGCAGCCAGCATCGCCAACTAAATTAGGTAAAGAAATTTTGGTTTTTGTAGAGCGTTTAGAAAAACAATACGAACAACTAAAAGCCGTTCCTTTTGCGGCTAAATTTGGTGGTGCTACCGGAAACTTTAATGCCCACCATGTAGCTTATGGCAACATCAATTGGCAAGATTTCGGTAATAAATTTGCAAACCAACAATTAGGTTTAAGTCGTTCTCAATACACTACACAAATAGAGCATTACGATAATCTGGCGGCACAATTTGATGCGCTGAAAAGAATTAATAATATCATATTAGATTTAGATAGAGATATGTGGACTTATATCTCTATGAACTACTTCAAACAAAAAATTAAAGCTGGCGAAGTTGGCTCATCTGCTATGCCACATAAAGTTAACCCTATTGATTTTGAAAACTCTGAAGGAAATGTGGGTATTGCAAATGCCCTTTACGAGCATCTGGCTGCTAAACTACCTGTTAGTCGTTTACAAAGAGATTTAACAGATTCTACAGTTTTAAGAAACGTGGGTGTGCCATTAGCACATACTTTAATTGCCTTAAAATCTACGGTTAAAGGTTTAAATAAATTATTGTTAAACCAAGATGCGATAGCTCAAGATTTGGAAGATAATTGGGCTGTGGTAGCAGAGGCCATACAAACTATTTTAAGAAGGGAAAACTACCCTAATCCTTACGAAGCATTAAAAGCTTTAACACGTACCAATACAGGTATAAATGCGGCTGTTATTGCTGATTTTGTGAATACTTTAGATGTTTCTGATGCTATAAAAGCCGAATTAAAACAAATTACACCAGCTAATTATACAGGAATATTTTAAAGTTCTAGATTAGACGATATATCATCTATAAATTAAGCTTTAAGCTTTGCGTAACTTTGCAAAGCTTAAAGTTTTTTAAGCCTAAATGTCTAAAACTTAACTTTGATTTTTAGCTAATATTGCATTTATAATCATATCAGCATGTTCTCTAGAGTTTTCTATAAACCAAAGATGTGTATCCATACCTCCACAAATTACACCAGCTAAATAAATACCCTCTCTATTGGTTTCCATAGTATCTGGATGGTGTTGAGGATATTGTTTTTCATCATCGGTTAAAGTAATTCCCATTTTATTTAAAAACTCAAAATTAGGTTGATAACCTGTTAGAGCTAAAACAAAATCATTTTCTAGGCACATTTCACCATCAGGGGTTTCAACAATAACTTCATTTGCTCTTATTTCTTTAATAGATGATTTAAAATACGCTTTTATAGCACCTTCTGCAATACGGTTTTTAATATCAGGTCTGACCCAGTATTTAACCCTCTCACCAATATCATCTGCTCTAACAATCATAGTAACATCAGCGCCTTTTCTATAACATTCTAAAGCAGCATCTACAGATGAATTACTAGCACCAACAACTATAACTTTTTGTAAAGCAAAATAATGGGGGTCTTTATAATAATGGTAAACTTTTGGCAAACCCTCACCAGGTACATTTAATAATACAGGTAAATCATAAAATCCAGTTGATATGATGATATTTCTAGATTGATATTTATTTTTAGATGTTAAAATTTCATAATATTGTTTTTTATCTAAAGCTTTTACTTCTTCAAAAAGCTTTATCTGAAGCTTGAATTTTAAGGCAACTCTGCGGTAATATTCTAATGCCTCGGACCGGGTAGGTTTTGGATGATTAGAAACAAAAGGAACATCGCCAATCTCTAACTTTTCTGATGTAGAAAAGAAAGTCATGTTTTGTGGATAATTGTAAATAGAGTTTACTAAACATCCTTTTTCTATAATCAAATAACTGAGCTTAGCTTGTTGCGCTTTTATGGCACAGGCTAATCCAATAGGGCCACCACCAATAATGATGATATCATAAACATCTTCCATAAATTATTTTGTTCCTATCACAAATAACGCAAGTTTTAGTTTTGAACAACGAATTCAAAATTTAGTTTAGCGTCTTCTGAATGAGAACCAATAAATAAGCCATATTTTCCTGATACCAAAGTTAAAGCTTGTTTAGTATCGTCCCATTTTTTTAAATCGTTGATAGGGATATTTATTTTAGTATTGGCTGATTGTTTTTGGTTTATGGATAATCTTTTATAATACCTTAATTCTTTTAAAGGCAACAACTTATTGTTTTGCGGATATTTGATATAAACTTGTAGCACCTCATCTCCGTCTTTGTTACCTATATTTTTAATATTTACAGCTGCATTTATAGTCTCGTTTTCTTTATAAACGTTTTGTGAGGGCTTGTTGTCCCAAGTATAATTAAAATTGGTATAGCTTAAACCATAACCAAAAGGAAAAAGTGCTTTACCTTTAAAATATTTGTAAGTTCTGTTAGCCATGTTATAGTCCTCAAAATCTGGTAAATCTTTATCAGAGGCATAAAAAGTTAAAGGCAATTTACCTGATGGATTATAATCGCCAAAAATAACATCAGCAATAGCGGTGCCTGCAGATTGGCCAGCATACCACGCATTGATGATAGCTGGTACATGAGCTGCTTCCCAAGGAGTAGCAATAGCGCTGCCAGTCATCATCACAAAAACAATGGGTTTTTGTGTTTTCTTTAAGGCTTTCATCAAATCTGTTTGAACCTGAGGCAACAAAATAGAAGTTCTATCGCCACCGTTAAAGCCCGGATAATTCACAGGCATTTCTTCGCCTTCTAATTGTGGAGAAATACCTCCTACAAAAATAAAAGCCTCAGCATCTTGATGTTTTTTAGCTAAAGCCTCAAAATCTTGCTTATAACGTGTTCCGGTTCTTAACTGAATAGATGCTTTTCCTTCTGTTTGCTGATATTCTACCACCAAACGATAAACTTTATCTTTTTCTATAGCTAGTTTAAATGTTTTTGCACCCCACCTGTTTCTTGTCCATGCGTTTAAAACTTCTTTACCATTGATGTAAAATTTATAACCATCATCCCCCTCCAGTTCAAAGGTTATTTCGCCGGTTTCATGTGCTTTATAATCTGTAGTATAACGGGCTGTAAAATGATAAGCTTTTAGATTATTAACTACTATTTGCCCCTCTTGCCAAAAGTTTTGTATTGATTTTTCATTTCTCACAAAAATTGGATTACCACTTAGATTCTGGTTATCAAAATATTCAGCCTTAAAACCTTGCTTACCATCGTATGAGAAACAATCATCAAGATTCATATAATTTAACAAGGTATCATTGGTAAAGTTAACAGCTTGTTCATATATCACTTTTGTTTGGGCTCCTACTTTATCTTGAATACCCTTTAATGCTGTAATGGTTGTAGACGGTATACCATTATAATTACCAAGTACAGCAATGGCATTATCAGCATTGGGACCTAAAACAACAATTTTCTTTAAGTTTTTATTTAATGGTAAGGTTTGGTTTTGATTTTTTAAAAGTACCATTGATTCTCTTGCCATTTTTAAGGCATGAGCCTGATGTGCTTGACTTTCTAAAATAGATTTTGGTGTTTGAGCATATTTTACTTTAGCAATATCATCAAACATCCCTAATCTAAAACGTATGGTAAATAACCTTTGTACGGAGATATCTATTTGTTTTTCTGATATTTTACCTTGTTTAACAGCATCTACCAATGCTTTGTAAGCGGCTGTTCCACAATCAATATCAGTACCATGTATTACAGCGTCTGCTGCTGCACTGGCGGCATCTGGATGTGTTTTATGGTTTTTATAAAAATCATCAATAGCCCAGCAATCTGAGGTTACATAACCTTTAAATTGCCATTGATTTCTTAAAATATCGGTCATCAAATCATCACTAGCACAACAAGGTTGACCTTTAAATGCATTGTAAGCACACATTACACCAGCAACTTTAGCATCAACAACTAAATCTTTAAATGCAGGTAAATAAGTATCCCATAAATCATACATGCTAGGAGAAACATTAAAAACATGTCTGGATGGCTCTGGACCACTATGAACAGCATAATGTTTAGCACAGGCTGCCGCTTTTAAATACTTAGGGTCATCACCCTGCAGACCTTTCACAAATGCTTTTCCTAAAGTTCCTGTTAAGTAAGGGTCTTCGCCATATGTTTCTTGCCCACGGCCCCAACGTGGGTCTCTAAAAATATTTATATTGGGTGTCCAATAAGTTAAACCCACATAACGCTGTCCCGATTTTCCGGTTTTAATGGCTTCATTATAGATAGCCCTACCTTCTAAAGCGGCATAATCTGCCATTTTATTTAAAGCATCAGGATTAAAGGTGGCTGCCATAGCAATTGCCTGGGGGAAAACAGTAGAATGATATGGTGTACGAGCTACGCCATGCAAAACCTCATTCCACCAGTCATATGCCGGAATGCCTAATCTTGGAATTGCAGGTGCAGCATTTAACATTTGAGCTACTTTCTCTTCTAAGCTTAATAAACTTACTAAATTTTGAGAGCGCTCTTCGGCAGTTAAACGGTCATCTTGAAATTTATAAGTTTGAGCCTGACTAAGGATAGAAAAAGTTAAAAAACAAACAATTATCAAATATTTCTTTAATTTCATAACACTTAATCTTATCTGATTCTTTTAAGTTGGATGGCATTTAAAATAGGTTCTGCTTTATTAGCTTGAAAGGAAATTGTTATACCTTCATTAGCTTTTGTACTCACACTTAATTTGGTTGAGAAAGCAGTTTCTGGCGTTAAAAATTCTTTATTACTTAGCTGTAAAGTTTGGTTATCATTTACAACAACAGCAAATACCCTCTCTGTAAATTTATCTTGCTGGTTTTGGTTACCTAAGTTATAAATTAAATCTTCCTTTTTTTCATCAGAAAGTAGCTCGGCAAAATGTAATATCAATTCGTAATCTCCGGCAGGAACATCAAATTTAAACTGCTCAATACCTATTCTTTGTGTTGCATAAATAGGATCTAAATCTGTATTCAGGATATTTTTATCGGTACCGTAGCTTTGTCTTTGACTGTTTTCTATAGAAAAAACTTTACCTCCAATATAACCCCAACTACCGGGTTTGTAAACTTGTTCTGGTATCCAAATTTGTCTACTTAAATTATCGTTAAAGTATCTATAATCTCCTAAACTAATATTTATATTTTCAAAGGGAATAACTGTATTGGCTAAATCGTCTGTTAACAGTTTAAAATTTATAACTAATTGATCTGTTATTTCTTCAAAACCGTTAATTTTTGCTGAAGCGATGAGAGTATTCTCGCCATTTACAAAAGGTACTTCAAAAGTGGCAATACCCAAAACTGATTTAGCCTCTGCTATAAATTTACCATTATGCTTTAAAGTTATATAAGGTTGATTACTAAATACTAATACAGTCTGATTAGAAGTTATATTTGAGTTAGAAACAGCAAAACCAGCCCTTAAATTCCATTCTTTAGAGCCTATTTGCAGATATGGTTTCTTTAATAAATTAGCTTGATAAAACCTGTATCCGTCTTTTGGTATTCTGTCCCAAGTCATGATACCTTTATTGTTGATATGCGGCATAGATTCAGTCCTTGTTTCCGAATTAAAATCAGCCAAATTCCAAATCATCCCTGCTGCTACGAAAGGTCTGTCTATCATAGCCTTTAAATAAGCTTGATGATACAGATTGGTATACTCCATTGATTTATCGAAACGAACAGGATTAAGACTATGTAAACGTGGGTCGGCATCAGCCCCATATTCGGTTATTAACAAAGGTTTATCAGGCAATTCTCGATGATGCTTGTCTAAAAAATCTGCAAAGCCATCTAATTTGCCAGAGTACCAACCTTGGTATAAATTCCAGCCTACTAGCATAGGAATTTTGGTTAACTTAACTTGTTGATATAAATCAAAATTACCATGATTTGGAATCATCGTATAACGAAAAGCGTCTTCCCTCCTAGTAATATTTTCTAGCTCCTCTGCTAGTTTTGTTATTTTATTAAAGTAAGCGATTTGCTCTGCTGAATTTTTCTCATGAGAAGGCAAGCGTAAAAGTACCTCATTCATATAAGCCCAAATAATTAAGCTAGGATGATTGTAATGCTGCCTTATCATCTCTAAATGCATCGTTTTAGCATTATCTGCAAAAGCATCAGACTCGGTAATTTGGTTTACGATAGGCGTTTCAACAGAGGCTAAAATACCTAACCTATCGCAAGCTTCTAAAATAGCAGGGTCTTGTGGATAATGTGCTATTCTTAAGAAATTACCACCCATTTCTTTTAATAAAACTACATCTCTTAGATGCATTTCATCTGTTAAAGCATGGGCCATATCTTTAAAATCTTGATGACGACTAGCCCCCATCAACTTTAAAGGTTTACCATTTAAGAAAAAGCCATTTTTAGCATCAAAACTAAACCATCTGAAACCTAAAGGATTAGAAATTTCATCTAAAACGATATTAGTTTTAATATCTGTTATAGAAGATATAAGACGGTATAGGTATGGAGATTCTGGAGACCATAATTGAGGATTTTTAAGGCCAATCATATTTTGGTTTAAACTTATTTTTTCTTGAGCTTTTGCTTGAAGTGTTTGTTTAATTTCTTTAATAATACCGCCTTGAGCGTTAACCAATTTATGACTAATGACCAAAGCTTTAGGGGCATTACTACGATTGATAAAAGCACCTTTGATATTTACCGATGCCTCTGAAGCTGATACTTTAGGCGTAGTGATAAAAACACCAGAAGAGGCGTAGTTATCCATATCAAAATGAACTTTATCTACCGCTTTTAAATAAACATCGCGGTATAAACCACCAAAAAAAGTAAAATCTGCCGTTAAAGGAGGAATATCAGGATGGTAAGTATTATCCACCTGAATAACTAATTCTTGAACTGTATTAGCACCATCTTCATTAAAAACAAGAAATGGGCTAATGTTAAAATTAAAGGCATTGTAACTACCAGTATGTTTTCCAACAAGCTTTCCGTTTAAAAACACGGTTGTAAGCTGTGCTGAACCTTCAAAATGTACATAGACAGTCTTATTTTTCCAGTTTGTAGGAATGTATATCGTCTTCTTATATGTTCCTAAACCACGGTAATAGCCGGGTTCATCATCCATGACATCAAATTTATTCCAGCTATGAGGAATAGATACCGTTTCCCAACTGCCTTGTGTATTATTTTGTGTAGTTCCTTTAGTAAACTGCCAATTAGTATTTATAGAGAAACTTTCTCTTACTTGGGCATTTACAGAAAAAGAAAATAATAGAAAAACAAATAATAGTAAAGTAGATGAATTTTTAATGTTCATGATTTATGGAATCGAAATAGGAAATTAATTTATAGCGATTGATGTTAAGTTGTTGCATTTTATGAACCAAAGCTTGGTAGGCTTTATAATCATTATCAAAAATCCCTTTATTAGCATCTCTATTAGATGGTTCGGCATTTTTATCTTCAGGGTCGTTATCCTGATACTTAAACCAGTGCCAACCTACACAATTTTTAGACTCTAATAATCCTAAGCAAAAGTTTTGATAAGCTTTGCCCCTATCTTCTTGAGTTTTCACTTGCCAGCCTGCACCAGAAATGTTTGGCAAGCCAGAATCCATACCTTTTGTATAAAACTCTGTGATGATGAACGGCTTGCCAGACCATTCTGTCCATTTAGCCATAAAAGATTTGGTTGGTGTCCATACGCCATAATAGTTGATAGATACGATATCTAAGTATTTCCCAACGGCTTTCATAAATTCTGGTATATTTTTCTCGCCAGAGTAAAACCTACTTCCAATAATCATGTGGTTAGCATCATACTTTTTGATGGCTTTAGAAACGATAGAGAAATATCTATCCCCAACATAAGCTAAAAAAGCTTTTCTGTGTTCATCAGTAATATCAGCTTGTTCAATACCTTTATCAGTAAGCCATTTTTTAGCAGCTTGGTAGCCATAATCCTGAGGATTTTTTATACTTAAATAGCCATCTAAATTTTTAAGGTTAAATGGCAATTCATTGTCAGTAAAATATCCAAATAAGTTTGGATCATCTTTATAAGCAACTAATTTTTGAGCCTGCTCATCACAATATTTTTCAAAATCGGGGTCGAATACAAAAATGGCATTCCCTAAGAAACCTGTATGCCCAGGAACGACAAAAGTACCACCTCTTTTTTTTCCATAAGAGGCCATAAAGCTTAAATTTAAACTATAAACAAAGGGCTTTTCTGTTTTATTATTTTTGATGATTAAATCATTTCTAGACCAAGAACCAGAAGAATTAAAACCCATTTTTTGAAGTTCTTGTGTGGTATTTTTCATCCATAAATCTTCATTTTTAAATAAATGGTTAAAAGCTTCTTTATTTCTTATAGATGCGCCAGGGCTTATAGCATTAACACTAACATTAGTACCCAAATAACCTTCTGCGTCTACTATCCACCATCTGTCTTTAACTTTTTCTGTTCTAAAAAAGCCGGTAGCCTTAAGTTTGTATTCCTTTTGGCTACCGTACTTATTTAAGTCGGACTTTGTTAGCGGTACAAAATCCGTCATATTATCAATTAACCTTGTTTCATAAAGTTTCCAATCTGAGTATTTAGAACTTCCTGATGCATTTGCACTTCTGGTTTTAGCATCTACATATTCGGGCTTATAGTTGCCACTTTGCTGTGCATAAGTATTTATAGAAACAGCTATTAAAATAAGAGCGTAGAAAAGTGCAGTTGCTTTAGTCATTATTATTGAAGTTGAATTTTTGATGATTTTGTTAAACCTTGTGTGCTTGCTTGTATAAGGTAAGTGCCTTGCCCTAATTTACTTTTTAAGGATAAAGATTTAACGGTATTATTTAAAATATCAAATTGTTCTTGATATACAAGCCTACCTAGCATATCAGTTATCATTAAAGTTGTTGTTTTACCTTCAAACTCAGATAAATTAACATTGATAACATCTGTTGATGGGTTAGGATATATCATTAAACTGGTATTATCTGATGAATTTAAGCTAAAATTAACAGATTTGACACCTTTCTCTGTAAACTTACCATCGTAATCATACTGTAGTAACTTATAATAGTTAGTACCTATTGCCGGATTGATGTGTTTGAAAGAATAAGTATGAGCAGCATTTGTGGTACCGTTGCCTTTTACTTTAGCTATAGTTGTAAAATTATTAGCTGTAGTAGCATGCTGAATTTCAAAATAATCGTTAATTCTTTCGGAAGATGTAGCCCAGCTAACATCTACTTGATTAGCATTTTTAATAACTTTAAAATCCTGAAGTTCTACAGGTAATGTTTGTGTTAATAGATATTCTCTTAAACGATATACGTCTTGTCCAATTTCTGTAAAAGACTGACGCATAGGCTCCCACCACCTATATTCTACATCTAATAAGCCTTTATTATCACCTTTTGTTGGATCTGCCGGATCTAAAGGAGTGTCTTTATATTCGAAATATTGAAATCCAACACTCGATTTATTCTTCAAAGTAGTCAGGGTAAAATTTTCAAAATAATCGGCTCTGTCTTGTTGTGTTAAAACTCTAAAACCAGCACCTAAACTGTTAGGCAAACCAGCATCGGCAGCTTGAGCGTAAAACTCACCAATTAAGAAAGGTTTATTTGAGTTGGCTGCCCAAACATCATATCTAGCGTTTAATTCTGCTTCTGTCCAAACGTTATAATTATTAACAGAAACTACATCGCAATGTAAAGCGGCACTTTGAAATAAGAAAGGGTTTTGCAAATCCTGATGTAAACGACTACCCAAAAACAAATGGTTAGGGTCTCTTTCTTTAATAGCCGTATTACAAACTTCATAATATTTAGCAGCTACAACCCCCGGCCATTCTTGCTTATCGGCATTGTTAGGAGCCACTAAATTACCACCATGTCTACTTTTCATCCAGTTTACAGCGGCTATATAATTTGGATCAGTATCAGCAGCAGCCTGACCGCCGTAAAAAGAAACATCAAGCCATTTTTCTATTAAACTAGGCCCTGTAAAAGCATTGGCTAAAGGCACTTCATTATCAGAAAAATAACCTACCAAGAATTTATTTGTTATTTCTGCAGTAGTAATTTCGGCGGCAGCTCTATTTCTACAATACGTTAAAAAGGCAGCATCAAAAACAGGAATAATAGAATTATCATAAAGTGTTCTTGTTCTGGTGTCTACACCTCTGTAATTTAAAGCAAAGTTTAACCTAGATGTCCATGGAATTTTATTATTAATAGTTTCATCAGAGAAATTTCCTATGGTGTTAGCATAAATACTAGTTAGTTGATTTACAGGTTCTACACCGCCACCTTTAAGTACAACGTTTACGCCCATCATGTAAAATAAATGCCCATCAGGGTCTAAAAAATGCCACACGCCAGTAACTGGGTCTTTATAGGTGCTAAAATATCCTGTACCTGTACCTTTATCATCAGCCAGCGAAGCTCTGTAAGGTGTTAAAGCCTCAACACGAGTAACGCCACTTACAACATTAGTAGCATAAGTATTACCATTTTGGGCAGTTATATTTTTATTAGAGATGGTATAACCTGTAAATGTTGGAGGCGCTGGGGCTGTATCTACAATAAAATTATCTATAGCGTAGCTAGGTCTATCGTTTGAACTTGCTGGATTATTATCGCCAGAAATATATCTTAAAATCCATCTTAACTGTAAAACAGGAACATTACTGCATTCTTCTGGCAATATGAAGGTAAAGTTTTGTAAACTCTGGCCGTTTGTACCTGATGTTTGTGCAGTTGTACCATTTCTTACCGTATTATTTACATTGGTAAACTCTCCGCTAGTACCAATACGATATTGTAAAACTAACGATGTAACCAAATTTAAGGTAGTACCGTTATAAACGTTACGTATAACCATGGCATCAAACTTAACCCTTACTCTTTGAGTAACACCAGCTGTATTTAATGCTACCATAATGGTATTATCTGATGAGTTTCCACTTTTAAAACCTATTTTTCCTGCAAAGTTGTAAACATTGTTACCCGTTGAAGCGGCAGTTCCATTCAATATGGTATTTATATTTACTCTAGGCTCTTTAATACGTGGATTTACCGAACCACCTGGAGCAGATTCTTCAACATTCCATCCATACCAACCTGCGGGATAGGTTGTTCCCATATTATCAAAATTTTGAGAATAGCCACCCGCAACGCTTACTGCAGTTGGATGAGTAACCGTAGCTTGGCCAAACACTACATTTGTTGAGGCTAAAAAAAGCGAGCCAACAAATAGTTTTTTTAAGTAATTGTATTTCATAAAATGCCTTTAAAATGATTTAAGAATTGGTTTATTTTGAGCAATAAAGCCCTATCCTATCTTGAAATAAGATAGGGCCTACATTGTATTTAGATTTTACTATCTGATATTAATAGCTAGATTAACGATGTCATTATAAATACCACCTTGAAAGTCTTTAGCTTCTACAGCAAAAGAATCTGTACCTGCTGTAGTGCCTGCATATAGATATTTAACAACTCCTCTGGTTATTTGCTCTTGTGTAAAAGATGAATTTACGTTAGCAGGTAAACCATTGATAACGATAAAACCATTTTGAGGTAAACTAGTAATGGTAAAAGTTATATTTTTATTAGCAGTACCTGTAAATTGTAACTCGTTTAAAGTTAAAGCTTTAACTTTTTTTGATAGCTCAACATCTAAAGGATTATTATTAACAGGGCTAATAATGGTTACAGGAGGACTGTTTAGAATAATCCTAGCTCTGAAACGACCACCATCAAACTCTTTTGTTCTAAAGCCAATGGTTTGGTCGGCAGAAATAGATGCACCAATATTCATGAAGGTTTTTCCATTCGCTAACGCAGAAATGTAAACGGGTGAAATATCAACATTTTGCCAAGTATTTCTTAAAGCTGTAGTGACATTTATACTTGCTATTGGAGAGGCTCCATACACAGGCATATTATTCCAATTTACGGTTAGCTCATTAAAATCTACATTTTGGTCTTCATAGAAATTTAAATTTGCTGGTCCGGTAATATTATGAAAATACATTTCTAATTTAACTGTACCAATTCTATCATTAAATCTAGGTTGTCTTACAGGGAACTGCGTTAATATCCTTCTAGCAAAATTGGCGTTGTTACCTGTGGCGTTTACTAATTTTGTAATGGTTTCTAGTAAAGTACCGTGGTTTCTATTTTTATTTGCGGTACTTCCGTTTTGGTTGTAAGTATCTTTTGATACATAAATGGTATCACTTAAAAAATCAACTAAATTAGTATTAATACTATCAGGAGGATTAACTGCACCAATATAATGGGTAAAGTTATTGACAACATGCCCCGCACCATTCTTAAACTCTAGATTTTGAGTTCTAACTGATGTACTTATTGAATTTGAAGTTGTTGGAGAATTAACTGTTAAAACATATTCGTTTGATACAGTAACCGTTCTGCTAAAGTATAAGCTATCATTACTTAAACTTACAAAAGCTGTGTTTTTACCTGCTTCTAAATCAAAAGAACGCACTTTTGTATCTGTAATAAGATTTAACAATAAATTTTTTAGTACAACGGGAGGCACATCTGTAACTGTAGCATAACCCAATCCTGTTAAAAATGATCTTAAAGTATTATTTGTGGGTATAATTACTGTCAAGCTTGCATCTTGCTGATTTAATAAATCTTTTAAGCCAGCATGTTCTATAGCTCTTCCAAATAAACCAACGTTTGTAGAATCATTTTCATGAAAGTTATTTTCAGATAAAAATTCCCAAATGGTTTTATTTAATAGATTTTGTCCGGCTGGCTGATGGTCAATATCAACACTTTTAAGGACAGAAAATTTTTCACAGGAAGTTAAGCCGATAGCTACTATCAGCAAACAAACCATTGATTTTATTAATGCTTTCATATTTTCCTGATTTATTTATAGAAATTATTTTGCTCTATTAAAGGGTTTTGTCTAATGATATTAAGGTTGATAGGGAATAATATATTCTCTGCGTTAACTACAAGGGGGCGTTCTGTATTATTAACGGTTACTTTGGTAGTAAATACCCTGCCAGTTCTTACCAAATCAAACCATCTTTTACCTTCAAAACATAGTTCTTTTTGTCTTTCTTCTAGAATTACATCATGAGCTTCTTGTACACTTAACGCTAAAAACGCTGCTTTTGCATCTAAACCTGTAGGTCCTGTAATATCATTATTATAATTGTTGGTTGAAGAAGCTATGCCAAAAACACGCTCTCTCACCTTTCCTAGTAAGGCCCAAGCACCATTTCTATCTCCTTTTAATGTTAAAGCTTCAGCTCTCATCAACATTATATCTGCTAAACGGTAAAGGATAACATTTTTATCATTAGCAGTAACCCTATCAAAGGTTCCTTTGGGGAACATTTTAAATATCTGAACATCAGATTTAAAATTAGCAAACACTCTTAAATCAGTCGGGAGAAATTTTGATGCAAATTCTGATTTGGCAAAATACTGAGCTAAACCCGGTCCACCTCCAAATAAAGAAATTAACCCTGATGTGGTACCTTCATCAAAGCTAAAGGCCATTTCAAAGATAGACTCAGGACCGAAACCATCAATAAACATTTTGGCGTATTCTGTATTATCAATATCAACCTGTGGTCTTGCCAGATAATCTATAGCAGGGTCATATAAATTAGCTAATCTGTATTGGGAGTTACCTAAAATTCTTGCTGATGTAACTAAAGCGCTATCTAAATCATTTCGCCACATGTAATAATCAGTTAATATAGCATCAATTCCACCTCTGGTTAAAGTTGCTCTGGTTTTTCTAGCATCGCTATAAGATACAGGTAACAAAGGTTGTGCTCTTAACAAATCCGCTACTATTTGATTGTAAACCTGTATACTATCGGTACGAGGGGTTTTAAATGCATTAATATCACCATTACTTATAACAGGTTCTGTAATTAATGGTACTGCTCCCCAAACTTTAACCATATACAAATAGCAAAGTGCTCTTAAACCAAGTGCTTGACCTAAAACTCTGTTATACTCAGCATCTTGATTTACATACAAACCTTTAGCCCTCATTTCTTGAACATTTTTGATGATGAGGTTAGCTTGACCTATAACACGATAGAAATTTGTCCAATCGGTTAAACCTAAATCAGGGTTGAGGGTGTTATTTTGTAATGCTAGAGTAGTTACATTATCAGGTCTGGTAACCTCTAAAATATCAGCTCTGGCTTCACCATAACTGATAAACTCTGTATTTAAGGTAGATTGCAATCGGAAATATGCACCACTTAAAGCTGCACTAGCTTGTGCGGGCTCGTTCCAAAAATTATCATAAGTATATTCTGTAAGTGGATCTTTATCTAAAACCGAGTTACAAGAGGCAAATACAACTAAAAAGCTGATTGCTATGAGAATATGTTGAATTTTAGTTTTCATATAATTAAAATTTAACGTTTAAGGATAGGTTATAAGAACGAGTTTTTGGGAAAGCACCATTATCAATACCAAAGCCTAATGGATTAGCGCCAGAACTTACCTCGGGGTCGTAACCAGTATAGCTTCCTAGGGTTAAAAGATTTTGTACGTTTATACCAATATTAGCATTGGTTAAACCCAATTTGCTGATTGTTTTTGCAGGTAAACTATAAGATAATGCCACATTTTGGAATCTGATAAAAGAACCATCTTCAACAAATCTGCTACTGATAGCATAGCTTTGCATCGGGTCTCCTTTAACCAATCTTGGTATATCGGTTACATCTCCTTGCTGTCTCCATCTTCTTAATTGTTTATCAGAATAGTTAGGGTCAAATTGGTTACTATCCTGATTTCTATTTAATTGGTTGAAGATTTGATTACCAAAAACATAATTTACAAATACACTAAATGTAAAACGTTTGTAAGCAAAAGTATTTTGCAAACCGCCAAATGCTCTAGGTGTTGGGTTACCAATAATTTGTAAATCATTGATATCTATAATTCCATCGTCGTTGATGTCTTCATAAATTACATCCCCACCTTTGTAAATATCACCATTAGCAGAGCCTCTTCTGTATTGCGAAGAAACACCATTTGCATCTATATAAACATTATCTTCATCCCTAGCATAAATACCTAAAGCTCTAAATCCGTAGAAAACACCAACTGCTTCGCCAACTCTTGCTAAACTAAAAGGATTTGGACGGTAATCTTCTCCACCAGGTAAAGATGTTACCCTATTTCTATTAGTACCCAAGGTAAATGAAGAAGACCACCTAAAGGCTTTGTCTATGATAATTCCATCAACACTTAACTCAAAACCTT
Organism: Pedobacter glucosidilyticus DSM 23534; assembly: GCF_000425145.1. Taxonomy (GTDB): domain Bacteria; phylum Bacteroidota; class Bacteroidia; order Sphingobacteriales; family Sphingobacteriaceae; genus Pseudopedobacter; species Pseudopedobacter glucosidilyticus. Next base: position 93,160 of record NZ_AULF01000015.1, on the reverse strand, counting down.
GATTACTTAAGCTTCCAAAGTTGAAAGGAATAATGCTGTAACCTGTTTGTGAAGGTATTTGTACGTTAAATAGTAAATCGTCGCTGTTTTTGGTATAATAATCGGCTGTAAGATTTAATCTTCCTTTAAGGAAAGATAAATCAACCCCTAAGTCAAACTGCTTTGTGGTTTCCCATCTTAAATCATTATTACCCAAAGCATCAGCAACCAAAGAAAGTTCACCTAAATAAGAACCTGCTCTTGTAATAGCTCCTTGAGAAGCATAATTACCAATACTTTGATTTCCAGTGATACCATAACTAGCTCTAATTTTTCCATCATAAAGCCATTTATAGTTCTTCATGAAAGATTCTTGAGAAAATCTCCATCCACCAGATAAAGAAGGAAAATAAGCATTTTGATAGCGCTCGCCAAACCTTGAAGAACCATCTCTACGCATGATAAAGGAGAATAAATACTTTCCTTTATAATTATAATTAGCCCTAGTAAAATAAGAAAGTAATACGTTTTGCTGCTCGCTTTGGCTAAAGTTTGCTATACTAGCAGAACCACTAATAGAAGTTATTTGATTATCAATATTTCCGATACCTCTTACGAAAGTAGCATTGGAATTAAATATTTGATAAGACTGCCCTAATAATAAACTTAAGCTATGGTCTTTTTTAATTTTAGTGCTATAAGATAAAGTATTAACATTTTCAAACATGGTTCTTAGCTCGGGACGGTAATCACTAAAAACAGATCTGCCTGAAGAGTTAGTTGCCAAAATTGGGGGCGAGTAATAAAATGCCTCTGTATTACTAAAATCTAAGGCTATACTACTTTTAAATTCTAATGCTTTAGTAATATTAGCACCAACTTCTTGCTTTCCAATTAATCTCCAACGTTTAATATCATTGGTAACAAATTGTGCTTGTGCTAAAGGGTTGGTTTTAGAAGCCTCAAATAAAGGAATAATATTACCTGTTATAGGGTCGTAAGGAGCATAAACAGGCATGGTAGTTAAATACCTTGAGATAATGCTATTATCCTGTCTATTATACCCATAATTAGAAAGATTAAAAGTTGTAGAACCTTTTATAGCATTACTGATTTTGTAATTTACTTTAGCATTACCAAAAATTTGGTTGTATTTAGTTTCTACAACTATGGGTGCTAAATCTCTAAAACCTGCACTTATGTAGTAGTCAACGTTTTTCTCTTTTGAGCTACCACTAACGCTAAAATCTAGCTTTTGCTGATAAGTTTCGCGGTACATGATGTCTTGCCAATTAAATGAATTTCTAAAGTATGGATGTAAAGAATCATACAAAGGCACCCTATTAGGAGGTACTCCGGTTGCATTAAAATTAGCATCGTAATTTGCTTCTCTAAATTGAGCAGCATTAAGATTTCCAATTTTTCTGGATATACTTACCAAACCACTGTTATAAGCAAAGTTCATAACTGGCTTGCCTGCAGCACCTTTTTTGGTAGTGATGATGATAACGCCATTAGATGCTCTTGCCCCATAAATAGAGGCTGTACCAGCATCACGTAGAACCTCTATAGATTCTATATCTGCCGGGTTAATATCATTTAAAGGACTAAAAGAAGCTCCATCGTTTAATGATTCAAAAGCATCATTATTAACTGCAACTCCATCAATAATGTATAAAGGTTGACTAGCTCCGTTAATAGAAGAAACACCTCTTAAAGTTATATTAGCACCCGCACCAGGCTCGCCAGAATTGGAGGTAATTTGTAAGCCAGCTATTCTTCCTTGTAAACTAGTATTGATAGAACCACCAGCAAACTGATCTATTTGATCTGCCTTGATAGAACTAACCGAGCCGGTTAGCTCTCTTTTTGTTTGTGTACCATAACCAATAACTACAACTTCATCCAAATCTTTAAAAGACTCTTTTAATTGTATATTGATATTTCTTTGATTACCAACTACTTTTTCTTGGGTTTCAAACCCTAAATAAGAAAATATTAAGGTTGCATTATCTGTTGTTATATTGATATTATAACTACCATCAATATCTGTTAAAACGGTGCTATTTATATTTTTTACCTTTACTGCAACACCTGGCAGGGGTTCTCCTTTAACATCAGTAACAATACCTTTAATAGGAATTTTAGTTTGTGAAAATGCATTTGTACAGAGCAAACACATGAAAACAAAAACTCCTAAAAAACGGGGTATTCCGTAGTTTTGATAAAATTGTTTCATATCATTAATTTAAATTGGTTAGTAAAGAGATTAAGATGCTCTTAGTTCAATATCATTAAATCAATCCTAAATCAAAAAAGAATTAAGACTGTGGTTTAATAAATTGGTTTAGCTTATACTATTAAATGAAAGAAAAGAAACATAACAAGAATTAATGATGCAGCTACTAACAATAATTTTATTTGATTCTTTTCCATAATTTCTTTTAGCACTCAGCTAAAACAAATGTATTATGGCTCTTCATTTTCTTTCCAATACTAATCTTACACATTAGCCATACAAATCTTTCAGAGTTTTAAAAACCTTTGTTTTGAGAGATTAAAGTCCATGATTCTAAAAAAAGCTAAAAGATTTAAGAGGTAGATATGCATGATTTGAAGGGGTTAATATCTTTCTAATTGATATAGCTTGCAGTATTAATTCTTTTAAGTGTACAACACATTTAATAAACCAATTTAAATCAATTATGAACATGAGAAATTCACTCACCCTATCCTATCTTTTACTGTTTAATTTATTTGTTGGTGCTGCATGTAGTAAGACAGCTAAGCAACAAATAGTTGAAGAATTGCCAGCTAATGGTAACACCAACTACTATGTAGATGCCCTTAACGGCGATGATAAAAACAATGGTCGGTCTAAAAACAGTCCTTGGAAAACATTATACAATGTTAATATAAGAACCTACAAGCCCGGAGATTCTATTTTACTTAAAAGCGGTTCTGTTTGGGAAAGCAGACTTGTTCTAAAAGGGTCTGGAGTTGAAAACGCTCCTGTTGTTTTATCTTCCTATGGAGAAGGTGCAAAGCCTCATATCATGGGAAATGGAAAAGTAAACCAAGTAATATTATTAGATAATGTTGATTATTGGAAAATAAACAATCTTGAAATAAGTAATAAAACCAACGTTATTGGAAATAGAACAGGTATTTTAATACAAGCCTTACAACCAGGAGAGAAAAAGCATTTCCATATCACTAATAATTACATACATGATATTATGGGGGATTATTCTTTTGAAATGAAAGGTAAAAACACCGGAGGTATAGGTATTATTGGTGGCCCTGATACTAAAATAGACAATATCTTAATTGAAAATAATGAAATAGGTAATATTAACCGAGTTGGTATTTTCACGAATTTAACTGATGCAAAAAAAGCTACTCGAGGTAATAGACCCATCACGAATTTGATTATCAGGAATAATAAAATTCATCATTGTGCTGGTGATGGTGTTATTGTACGTTATGCTTATCGTCCGGTTATATCACACAACATAGCTTATGAAAACCACAATGCTCCGGAAAACTTGGTAGACCATGGCGTTGCTTTATGGTGTAGAAGTACTGATGAAGCTTTATTTGAATACAATGAGGTTTATAATACCAGAGGCAGTATGGATGGGCAAGCTTTTGATGCTGATTTAGATAGTTATAGAACCATCGTTCAGTACAATTATAGTTATAACAATGAAGGTGGTTTCATGTTGATTTATGGCTCATCTAGCGAAGCTATTGTAAGATATAACATCAGTGTAAATGATGGAAAAAAAGGTAACCACATTTTTGATTTTCCTGTTTGGACAAATCCTAGAGGTTCTGGTATATTCCATAATAACACCATTATACTTGCAGAAGGTAGCAGCCCTGTAATTGCTGATGAAGCCTTAGAAAGTGCCAGATTTTACAATAATATTTTTCACAATGCTGGGAACGGTAAACTAGTGGTAAAATCTGGAGGCAGAACAGCACTTTTTAATAATAATGCGTATTGGGGATATCATATAACTGATTTAACAGAGGCTAATCCTATAATCAACAACCCTTTAATTATTGCCCCACTTACCATAAATGCAGGTATCAATAACACTAGTAATTTTAAGTTAGATGGAAACAGTCCGTTGCTAAACAAAGGTATCCGAGTAAAGAATATAGAGCAACAAAATTATTGGCTACCAGATGAAGGTCTAAAAGATTTTGCTGGCAAAACCATCGTGAATTATAATTTCATGGGTGCTTTTGCAGATTAATTTTCTATCATTCTGGAAGTATAATCTTTAGGATTTACGCCAAATTGCTCTTTAAAACATTTCCTAAAATAATCGAGGTTGCTGAAACCTGTATGGTAGGCAACCTCGTTTACATTAAACTTCTTTTGTGCCAGCATTTGGGCAGCAATATTTAACCTTACGCTCCTAATAAATTCATTAGTATTTTGGTTAGTAAGCGCTTTTAACTTACGATAAAGAGTAGTTTTACTCATACCAACTACTTTGCTTAACTCTTCTACACTAAGCGTAGGTTCGGCAATATTCTCTTCAATAAATTTAATAGCCTTTTCTAAAAACTTTTCATCAGGTGAGGTAATAGCCAATTGTGACGGTTGCATATCTACCTTTTTGATATATCTCTCTTTAAGCTTTATTCTAGATTCTAGTAAATTCCATATCCTCATTTCTAAGTATTTCAAATTAAAAGGTTTGGTGATATAATCATCAGCACCAGTTTCAAGACCTTCTATTTTGTATAGAAGTGGTTCTCTGGCAGTAAGTAAAATCACCGGGATATGGCTTGTTCTCACATCAGATTTCAACTTCACACAAAGTTCTGTCCCAATCATGTTTGGCATCATCACATCACTTATAATAATATCAGGGATGAGTTGTGTAGCAAGTATCCAACCTTTTTCACCGTCTTCCGCTTTATAAACATTAAAATCATCGTTAAAATGATTACTCATAAAGTTCATCACTTCTTCGTTATCTTCTATCAACAGTAAAATCAGCTTTTCTTTACTCGTTGCTTTTAAAACTATTTCTCTTCGTTCTTTAATTTTATTTTTGATGACTGTATTTTCCTCAAACTCATAGGCATTAATATCTTCGCTATTATTATAATCTTTAACAATATCCTCATCATTAAAGTGATCTTTACCTAAAGGAAGTTGTATTTTAAATTGTGTTAAACCGCATTCATCTAAGAAAGCAGCTTTACTTTCAACCTCTATCCTTCCGTGATGAAGTTCTACCAATTCTTTAGAGAAAGATAAGCCTAAACCTGTTCCTTCTTGATTTTTCCCTTGTGTATTGAAATATTGAAATTGATTAAAAATTTTATGGATATTATCAGCAGATATACCTATTCCATTATCCTCAACAACAACAACAAGTTTATTTTCATCTTTTAAAGACTCATCATCTATAATAACATGAACATAACCGCCTTTATTGGTAAACTTTAACGCATTAGAAATCAAGTTGAAAATGATTTTCTCCATTTTATCTTTATCAAACCAAAGTTTAATGCTGTTTTTGTTTGTAATAAGCTTTAAGGTAATATCCTTACTAAGTGCATAAGATTGAAAAGCTGCTATAACTTCATTCAGAAACTTAACTATATTACCTTCAGATACTTGCAAATTCATACTTCCAGCATCAAATTTTCTATAATCAAGAATCTGGTTGGTTATTCGCATCAGCCTTTCGCCATTACGTTGTATAATTTGTAGCTGATTTTGAACTTTATTGTCTAAGCTATCAGAAGAAAGCATTTTCTCTATAGGTGATAAAATTAAAGTTAAAGGCGTTTTAATTTCATGAGAGATATGTGTAAAAAAAGATAACTTTCTTTGGGCCAGCTCCTGATCTTTTTCGTGACTCATTTGCTCAAAATCAAGTTCGTTTTTAAGCCTAATAGTTTTGTAAGAGAAATAATAAAAAGAGTATAATAAGCTTGAAAAAACTGTAAGATAAATTAAATATGCCCACCATGTTTTATACCATGGAGGCAATATCTTAATTTTTATTGTTGCTGGTTTTACATTCCAAACATCATCATTGTTAGAAGCTATAACCATAAAGGTATAAGTACCTGCATTTAAATTAGTAAAACTTACTGTACGCTGGTTACCTATTTCTTGCCAATCATCATTAGAAAAACCTTCTAACCTATATTTATATTTATTTTTACTGGGGTTTACAAAATTTAAAGCAGCAAATTTTATGGTGATGTTTGATTGCTCGAAGGGTAAGGTTATTTCTCTTAATACGTTAATATGTTCTTTTATGGGAGCACCTTCATCTTTAATATTTATAGGTTTATTATCAATATAAAAATCCGTAAAGGCAATATGAGGAATATGTTTATTTTGAATCAATTTTTCGGGATTAAAAATTGTTAATCCATCAATACCACCAAAAATAAGTTCGCCCTGTCGTGTTTTTGCCGTAGAACCAGACAGGAATTGATTACTCTGTAAGCCATCTGTAATGGTATAATGTTTTATAGATTCGATCTTAGGAATACGCTGCTTGCTAAAGCTAATCACGTTAATTCCTTTATTACTACTTATCCAAAGTCTGCCTTGTTTATCTTCATTTATTGCTCTAATTACATTATTAGCTAAGCCATCTTTTTCTGTAAACGAGCCAAATTTTTTATTTGAGCTATCAAAAACATTCAACCCTCCTCCTCTGGTTGCAATCCATAAACGGCCTTTACTATCTATAAATAAACTGGTGATATTGTTGTTATTTAATCCTTGTATTTGTTGAGGCTGACTTACATACCTGCTAAACTTTCCACTTGCTTTATCATAATAATTAACACCTTGTAAAGTACCTATCCATAAATTACCTTTCCTATCTTTTATAATAGAACTAATATGATTTCCGCTAATACTATTAACGTTAGAAATGTTATTCACAAAAACCTTTAAACCCTTAACAGGATGATAATATAATAGGCCACCGCCGTTTGTACCTAACCATACCCCACCATTATCAGCCAAAACACTGTAAACCTGACTTCTTCCTGAAACTTTTTCAGGATTTATACTAATCGGATTAAAACTTTTGGATGTAGTATTAAAGTAATATAAGCCATCAAAAGCACCTACCCAAAGGTTACCTTTTTCATCTTTTGATAAAGATTTTATCAAGTTTTCTGATAATTCTAAGCTATTTCTTTTAAGACTAAAAACGCTAAATTCTTCTTTTGATTTATTCAGATAATTAATTCCTCCGCCTTCTGTCCCAATCCATAAACCATCATTTTCTTCGGTTAATATAGCACTAACTACCGGGTTATTTAAGCCGCGAGTATTCCCTAATTGCTCACCAATCTTTAAGAAATTAGTGCTTGAAGGATTGTAAACATTTACACCTCCAGCAAAAGTTCCTATCCATATACTACCCGCTTTATCCCGCATAATCTTTAATACAGAACGATGAGATAAACTCTCTGGATTATATTTATTGTGGGTATAGGTATAAAATTGTTGTGTATCTAAATAAAAAATACAAAGTCCTTTTCTGGTAGCTATCCAAACTTTATAATCATCATAAAAGAAAATATCTCTCACCACATTTATAGGTAAGCTTTTACTATCAGCAGGGTTGTGGGAGTAGTTTCTACAAATTTTTGTGGTTATATCATAAACAAATAAACCAGCTTGTTCTGAACCTAGCCAAATATTCCCTTTCTTATCTTGCTTAATAACCCTTATATCTCCAGGAAAACTTTTTAGTTTCTCTTGAAGAGAAGAAGGTATAGCTACCACACTTTGCTTCTTGCTATGATAACATAGAAGCGTTTGTTTTAAGCTTATCCAAAGTATACCATCTTGATCTCTCAATAAAGTTTGTATCTTATATTTATCTGTTTTTTGGGTTATCAGGTTATTTTCTAATTGCTTAGTTTTTAAGTTTAATAATTTTAATCCATCAAAAGTTGCTAACCACAATTTGTTATTTTCAGCTTCTACAATTGCGGTTATATAATTTATCAGTTGTAAATTTTTACTATTTGAAGATGGAATACTAATATTTTCAAAATCTTCTGTATCACGATTATAAATAGATAAACCACCAGCAGAACCTATAATTAAACGATGATTTTTATCTTCTAAAATAACGTTTACTTGGTTATTAATTAAACTTTTACGATCTGCCGGATCATTCTTAAAAACTTTAAATTCATACCCATCAAATCTATTTAATCCATCTTCTGTACCTATCCAAATAAAGCCACTAGCATCTTGATAAACACTAAAAACAGTATTCTGAGATAAACCTTCGTTAATAGTTAAATGCTTAAAAATAGGTTCTTCATGCTGAGCATATAAAGAAATAGAATATAGGAAATTAAATAAAATTAAGCAGTACAACATCTTAAATAAAGCATTGCAAGACTGTAGTTTTTTCAAGAGAGTTACACTAAAATGATAAGACATCAAAAATTCAATTTTAGATATTTTTATTCTTAAGACGTTTGAGGGTTAAGCCTAAAATTGGTTAATTAGCTTAATTTAAATATTTAAATTAGAATAGGAAACAAAAGCAATATCTTTTTATTATGATAAATCTTATTTTTAATAAGGAGATAAATTTAAAACCTCACAAAAATTGTATTGATTTTAAATGAGTAATGCCCGGGCAATAGCCGAGCATTAAACACCAATTAACTATAATAAACCATTAACCTTCATTCTCTTTAGCTGTTTTATTAGGCTCTTTCATGATATTGTAGGGTTCGTCCATTGCCTGTACTTGTATCTTTATCGTAGTAGCTAAGCCTTTGATAGCTTCTGCTGGTGCTTGTATCACTAAACCTTTTTCAGTTTGTGACCATTTTATTTTTTCATCTGAACCAATAAAAGAAACATTTCTTACACGCTCTATTTTAGGTAATTGGTCTTTAGCAAATGATTTTAAAATAACTTCTTGCCCTGCGCCTAACTCGCCCAATAAAGTAGCATAAATAACACCTGTTTTTGTCGTATATCTTACATCTTTAGCAGAGTACTTTACTTTCAAAAACGCTTCTCTATTCTCGAAATGACCTTCTGGCTCTTTGGTAGGTCCTTCGCCATAGGTATACCAAGGTCTGGTATTATAAATAGCTTCTCCGTTAGTTTTTAACCACTTACCAACGCCCAATAAAACTTCTCTTTGGTTTTCTGGAATATCACCTGAAGGGGTTGGCGCTATATTTAATAGCAATACACCGTTTTTGCTTACCACATCAATTAGGATATGAAGAATATCTGATAAACTTTTGATTTGTAAGTTTGTAGTATAACTCCAATCTTTTATACCAATGGTTTCATCAGTCATCCAAGTTTTAGCTTCTAACCTATTTTTTCTCGACTTTTCTAAATCATCAACACTCATTTCTAGCGGTAAATCTCTTTGCTTTCTCACAATAACCACTTCCTGGTTTTTCTTTTTAGCGTGATTTAAATAATAAGCAGCCATTTTTAAACGGTAAGCTTCTGGTATCATGTGCAACCATCCATCAAACCATAAAATATCTGGATTATACTTATCTACTACTTCTTTAATTTTACCAAACCATTGGTTTTCTAACCATTCTTTTTCTGGGATATTGCCATAAAGTAATCTCAATTTAGGGTCTGTAGATGTAGTTGGCATACCTTTAAAAAATGGAAAATGGCTCTCCCAAAATTTTTCATAGTTTTTCTTGTTACTAAACTCTTCATTGGGCTTATCTACATAGCGTTGCAATTGCCTTTCATGATGAAAAGTGGTAATAAATTTCATATCCAGTTTTCTGATGGCCTTCTCCAATTCTCCTGTAATATCCTTTTTAGGCCCCATATCTTTGGCGTTCCAGGGTGTTAATTTACTATCCCACATAGCAAAGCCATCATGGTGTTCTGCCACCGGCCCAGCAAACTGTGCTCCGGCATCTTTAAATAGCTGTGCCCATTCTTGAGCATTAAAATTTTCGGCCTTAAAAAGCGGAACTAAATCATGATAACCAAACTTAGCCGGGTCTCCATATTTTTCTTTATGGAAATTATATTCTGCCATTCCTGGGATAAACATATTCCGCGGATACCAAGTACTAAAACCAGGAACCGAATAAACTCCCCAATGGAAATAAATACCAAATTTTGCATCGTTAAACCACTCTGGCGCTTCTTGATGTTTATTTATTGACTCCCAGTTTTCTACATAAGGTTTTACCTTTTGCGCATAAACTCCAGTAGTTAAAATTACAGAGGTAATGAATACAGAAATACCCTTTCTTAAGGATATAGAATATTTACTTATCAACATTTTTGTAAAGAATGATTTATATTAGGTTAATCCAAAACTACAAATAGCACATTTATTTAAGCACTACTATTCTTTTAAATAAACCATGTAAATCTTTCATCATTTAATTTTAACACTAAATCTTAAATATTTACTTTAGCATTTAAACCAATCCAATCACAAAAATTGAAAATATTTAAAAACTTAACAGCATTAGTTTTAATTGCTATTGTTGCCGGTATTTTAACAGGCTTATTTTTTCCTGAATTTGCCGATACCGCTCGCATTTTAAGCGAAACATTCATCAATATGATAAAGATGGTGATAGCACCTATTATTTTCTTTACCATTGTTTTAGGTATTGCAAGCATGGGCGATATGAAAAAAGTTGGTCGTGTTGGTGGTAAGGCATTACTTTATTTTGAGGTTGTTACCACATTTGCCCTTTTCTTCGGACTTTTTATTGTGAATTTGGTTAAACCCGGAGATGGTTTTGCCTTTAATGGTACAGCTAATGAAAAGGTAAACCAATATGTTGAAACTGCCGAAGGTATTAAATGGCTAGAGTTTTTTACCCATATAGTACCCTCTAATGTTATTAATGCTTTTGCCGAGGGCGATATTTTACAAGTACTTTTCTTTTCCATTTTGTTTGGTTTGGCTTTAACACAGATGGGTACAAGTGGGCAAAGTTTACTATTAACTTTTGATAGGCTTTCTAAGGTATTTTTCAATATCATGAAATTTATCATGAAACTTGCTCCGGTTGGTGCTTTTGGTGGCATGGCTTATACCATTGGAACTTATGGTTTAGATGCATTAATACCTTTGGGAAAACTGATGGTATCTGTTTATGCTACTATGGCCTTGTTTATTTTCATAGCGCTTAACCTGATTTGCTACTTCTATAAATTTAGTTTGTGGCAATATTTGAAGTTCATCAGACAAGAAATTCTCATCGTTTTAGGTACTTCTTCATCAGAATCTGTTTTGCCAAATATGTTAGATAAAATGGAACGTTTTGGCTGTTCTAAATCTGTAGTAGGTTTGGTTATCCCTACGGGTTATTCTTTTAATTTAGATGGAACAACCATTTACTTGGTGATGTGTACGGTTTTCTTGGCTCAAGTATTTGGTGTTGATTTAAGTTTTACGCAGCAACTTACCATCATCGGAATTTTAATGATTACCAGTAAAGGTGCTGCCGGAGTTACAGGAAGTGGCTTTATCGTCTTAGCTTCTACTTTAACAGCTTTAAAAGTTATCCCAACAGAAGGTTTAGCTATTCTTCTTGGTGTTGATAGGTTCATGAGCGAGGCAAGATCCATCACCAACTTAATTGGTAATGGCGTGGCTGCTATTGTGGTTGCTAAAAGTGAAAAAGAATTTGATGAAGAAAAAAATAAACTGGCTTTAGCCGAGCAGAATTAATCATTTAATTATTGATACTTCCAGGATGATACTGATAAACTACCTGGAAGTTTTGATGCTGAAACTCGGGAGCTATTTGACCAATTTTTAAGTCTTTTTTCTGCGGAGTAGGCTCGCAAACGCTATATTTTTCTCCTTTATATTCTATGGCTTCCCCAATAGGTTTATCAAATTTTACAGCCATGGTTATATGCGAAGGATACAATAAGGCTATCATAGGTAAATTATAAATCTCTTTTACCAGATAAAAAAACAAGGCTACCCTATCATCGCAATCGCTATATTCTTGAAACAAGGTTTGCTCTGGCGATAAACGTTTTTCTTTACCAAAATTTTGCTCATCGTTTTCGTATAAAAAAGCATTTCTGGTGAATCTCATCAAATAATCAACACCTTTCTTTTGGCTCATTCCTTTTAAATTATGCTTTAAATATGGAATTAAAGAACTATAGGTTTCTCTGCTTAAAGGGATATTAAAATAAGATTCAAAAGTAACACCCGGATAGTTCTTAAAAATAGCCTGAATATCGGCGTTAAGCTTTATTTTAAAATGATATGCTTTTTGTCTGTAATTAAAAGCCAATTGTTTTTCACGATAATCTTCTGGCTTAAAATCTGGTATTTGCGTTACCTTATAAGAAAAGGCTTTAGTAGCTTCGGGTACATTTAATTTTACAGGGATGATTTTATCTTTTGCATAATCAGCATATTTATAATCATGAAAATTTAAACACATCATTTGCTTACCACCCTCTAAATAATAAGGTATATCAGCTATGTCTTCATCACTCCAAACATAAAATAACAATTGGCTGGGGCCAATGGCTAATTTAGTATCATAACCAGATTTTGCCAGTAAAAACCATTTATACAGCGTATAACGTTCGTAATTATCTTCTTTTGGACTTATTTGTTGCGCTGTTTTCCTAATTAATTGATAATAAAACCAATCGTTCAACTGCTTTTTTTCTTTGTATTGTGTTAAAGTTTGGATAATAGGTTGATAATTACCTTTGTTTAAACGATTGTAAAACTGAATAATAGATGCTGAAGAGAGTCCATCGTCAAAAGGAATATCTACAGATGCATCTGTTGAGAAATTAAAGGTTTCATCATAAAACTGAAAGGCAAAATTTTGTGCTTTTACCTCTTGTTGTAAAAGAGATAAAAACATCAAAAAGAAGACAGAAATGCAATTTCTTGTAAAGCCTTTCATGACGTGTTAATAATTTGGTTATTCTAAATTTACACAAAATTAACATCAAATTCATGTCATGGGTTTATAATTTTACAACAAAAAAATAAGGCTTCGTTAATAACGAAGCCTTAAATCCCAAACTTATTTTATGATGTTTTTATAATTCCAATTTACCTTCTATGCTGTCATCCATTGTTTTACCAGTTACCAAAGACAGTGCCATTTTTGCAAAAGCCACTACCTGTCCGTTTTTGGTATCCCAATAATAAGATTGTGTAGGCACAACTTTAATAAGACTGATATTTGGGTCATCAACACCTTCCTGAAACCAAACCTTATGTAAAGGTTTCCATAACTCTTCAATTTTAGCTTTATCTAAAATAATTTCTGATATACCATAAACATTTAAAAAGCCAGCATGCTGATGCTCTTGAAAGAAAAGGTGTGTAAAAGGATCTGTTTGTAATTCTTGATTTCTTTGGCTGTCTTTAGCGCTCATGAACCAAAGATTGCCTTCTTCGTCTACTTTTAACAACTCCATAGGCGATGCAGTTAAAGGTAAACCTGTTTTGATACTGGTACAAAAGAAGCAGGTTTTTGCACCTTCTGCCAATTCGGTAAGTTTAGCAATAGCCTCTTTACCAGATAAAGATTGGTTATGGTTGTTTTCTGATGTTTGTTGGTTTTCCATAGTCTTTGTTTTTTTATTGAAGAAATACAAAGACTGTTCCACAGAAATTAAACCCAGCTAATATCCTTTTTAAGTAAGTTTAAAGTTTCTTCTTCTTTACTACCTGCTGGCGCTTTATAATCGTACACCCAAGCTGCCATTGGGGGCATACTCATCAGGATAGATTCTATACGTCCATCAGTTTCTAAACCGAATTTTGTACCAGAGTCGTATACTAAATTAAACTCGGCGTACCTGCTTCTGCGTTGGTATTGCCATTGCTTTTCTTCCAAGGTAAAGTGTTTATCTCTGTTTTGATTAGCTAAATGAGCATAAACCTTAGCAAAAGAACGACCCACGGCTTTAGAAAAATCAAAAATATCTGTCCAGCTATTTCCTGTACTTTCAGGTGTTAACCTATCATAAAAAATACCGCCAATACCTCTGGTTTCTTGTCGATGCTTGATAAAGAAATAATCATCAGCCCATTTTTTGAATTTTGGATAAAACTCAGGATTAGTATCATCACAAACATTTTTCATCGTTTGATGAAAAAATTTAGCATCCTCAGGAATAACATAATGCGGAGTAACATCTATACCGCCACCAAACCAACGGATGGGTTCTTGGCCGTCACTTTCCATTTCAAAATACCTAATATTCATGTGGATAATAGGCACCCAAGGATTATGCGGATGCAAAACTATAGAAACTCCTGTAGCAAAAAACTCTTCTTTATCGGTTTTAAAGGCTTTTTTAATAGCATCAGGAAGTTTGCCATGTACAGCAGAAAAATTAACACCACCTTTTTCTATCAAAGCACCGTTTTGTAGAACCCTGCTTCTACCACCGCCACCGCCGTTTCGCTCCCAGTTCTCCTCTTCAAACAAAGCAACACCATCTAATGCTTCTAAGGCATCGGTTATTTCTTGTTGAATATTCTTGTACTCTTCGGCAATGTGTTCTTTTTTTAGCATCAGCTTAGTGTTAACCTTAATTTATTCCTATATGCAGCAAGTAATTTGGTTTTAGAAATTACGCCTATAAAAACTTCTTTATCAAAAACAGGAAGATAAACCATATCAGTTTTATCAAAATAATCAACCATTTCTGAGATATTATCTTCTATGTTTAGTTTAACAGATGTTTTACTAACAAGCTCCTCAACAGTTAGCTTATTTTGCAAATCGGTATCTAATAAAACCTTTTTAACTTTATCAAACCATATAAAGCCTGCAAATTTCTGATGTTTATCCTTACAAATAATCAATTGATGGTCAGAATTTTTAAATACAGCTAATAAATCTATCAATTTACTATCTGTAGAAATTTCATCATATTCTGTTTCTAATATCTCATGAATTTTTATCAAACCCAGGATATTCTCATCGTAATTTTCGGTAAATATTTTCTTATCCTCTATTAAGTCTTTAACATCCATAGAATGAGGCTCAAAAACCTTAGCAATAACGTAAGCAGAGGTAGCAACTAACATCAAAGGAATCATTAACTCATAACCACCCGTAATTTCAGCTATCAAAAATATCCCTGTTAAAGGGGCATACATTACGCCACTTAATACACCACACATCCCTACTAAGGTAAAATTATTTACTGGTAAGGTATGGATACCCATTTTATTAAACAGTGAAGCAAAAAAGAAGCCCATAAAGGCACCAGTAAATAAAGAAGGAGCAAAATTACCTCCGCTACCACCGCTTGCTAAGGTAAAACTGGTTGCCAAAACCTTTGTAAGAAAAATTAATCCCGTAAAAAGGATTATCATCCAGCTGTTTTCTGTAGGGATGTTAAAAAAAGTACCCTGTAGCAAACCTTCTGGATTATTTGAAGCCAAGAATTTTACAGCTCCATAACCTTCCCCGAATAATGGCGGAAAAATAAAACATAATAAAGCAATGATTAAGCCTCCTAAAATAGCTTTATTGTAAGGACTCCATTTTAGTTGATGATGAAAAAAGTATTCTATTTTTCTAGATACCCGAGAATAATAAACAGCCACCAAACCACTAAATACACCTAACAGGATGTAATACGGTACATTACTATGGTCAAACTCTTTTAAGCTCCTAAATTCGAAAAGGATATCATCATTTAAAATGATTTTAGAGATTAAAGCACCAGAAACGGCAGAGATAATTAGGGGGATAAAATCAGAGAAAACTACACCAACTAAAATTACTTCTATAGCAAACATTAAACCTGTAATTGGGGCATTAAAAACTGCCGCTATACCTGCAGCTGCGCCGCAGGCCAATAATAAAATGCGCTCGCGGTAAGTTAATCTATACGTTCTGGCATAATTAGATCCTATAGCAGCACCAGTAACTGCAATTGGCCCTTCTAAGCCTGATGAACCACCAAAACCAACGGTTATAGCGCTTGTAATAACTTGGCTGTACATCTTAAACTTAGGTATAACGCCAGACCTTTGCGCTATATCTAACAGAATATTGGCTACACCTCTCCCATCTTTTCCTTTCAAAAATTTACGTATTACCCAAACGGTAATCAATATACCTGTTAAGGGCAAAAAAAGATTAAGATATGGATAATGAAATACTTTTAGCTGGCTATTAATTAATACATGTATATAATGAACCATAGACTTTAAAAGTATAGCTGCGGTTCCGGCAGATAAGCCAACCAATACGCCAGATAAAATCAAAAACTGATTTCTGGTAAGACGATGGTGAATTAATCTGATAATAAATTTATGCTGGTTCCAAAACTTCATACTATTCTTCTACATAATCTAAATCTTTGCCATAGGTTTCCTCGAGGTTATAAACTGCAATAAATGCAATAATTAGAGTTATAACTCCCACAATTAAACCCGAGTTGATAATACCTACCTGATTCTTCAAATACTCGAAACTAAATGTTACTAAAACTAAAGAACCTCTTATAAAATTAGGAACTGTTGTGGTTACTGTTGCTCTTAAATTTGTACCAAATTGTTCGGCAGCAATGGTTACAAAGATAACCCAAAACCCAGTAGAAATACCTAAAAGAAAGCAAATAAGATGATACGTTGAAGCATTAATACCTTTAGAGAACAGATATATCAAGATACTGGCTAAAGTTGCTATCAAAAATACAAATACTACTTTTTTACGCGTTTTAAAATACTGACTTAAAACACCACTCAATATATCTCCTGCCGATATACCTAAATAGGTGAATATAATCCCTTTTCCGGCACTTAAGGGTTCCGTAGCACCCATCGCAATACCAAATTCTGGTGCAAATGTTACCAATATACCCACTACAAACCATGTTGGTAAAGCAATTAAAGTACAATTGATATATTTTTTGAAACGAGGCCAACTGGTAAATAACATTAAAAAATTGCCTTTACTTACATTTTTATGTTGAATTTTGTTATAAATATTTGATTCCATCACGCCTAAGCGTAATACCAATAGTAAAAGCCCCATACCACCACCAATAAGATATGCTGTTTGCCAAGTAAATTTATCACCAACCAAGCCAGCAGCAACCGCCCCTAGCAAACCTATAGCCGCAACCAGCATGGTACCATATCCTCTTTTTTCTTTACTCATGCTTTCCGCAACCAAGGTTATGCCTGCACCTAATTCTCCTGCTAAACCAATACCAGCAACAAATCTAATAAAGGCATAAGTAGGCACATCAGTAACAAAGGCATTGGCAATATTTGCTAAAGAATACATCAAAATAGAGCCAAATAGAACTTGTAATCTGCCTTTTTTATCGCCCCAAATACCCCACAAAATTCCACCTAGCAACATGCCTATCATTTGGGCATTAATTAAGGTAACGCCTACAGAAAGTAGGTCTTCTTGAGCAACACCTATAGATTTTAAACTCGCCACCCTAATCACAGAAAATAATACCAAATCATAAATATCAACAAAATAGCCTAGTGCGGCTACAGTGATTAATAAGGTTACGTTTTTATTATTCGAAGGATTCATAAAAAGCTGAAAGTGAGCGGCAAAAATAAGATTTACATCTTATTATAAAAGTAAATAAGAGCTTTAAAAAGAATTCATTCTTATTTTGTTTAACAAAAACATAAAAGACCTAAACATTTTTATCCCTTTTTAGTTATTAGGATGATGGAAAACTTCATACATTATAATCCTACCAAAATCCTTTTCGGAAAAGATGTTGTGGATGATATTTGTCAGGAAATTTCGCCTTATGGTAAAAAAGCACTCATCATCATAGGAAAAGGTTCTGTTAAGCAAAACGGTGTTTATGCTCGTGTGGTTTCTTTGATGAATATTTGTGGGTTAGAGCATTATACCTACGAGGGAATACAATCTAATCCAACTTTTCAAGATGCTGATGCTGCTGTAAAACTAGCTAAAGAGAAACAAGTAGATATGATTATTGCTTTAGGCGGTGGATCTGTGATAGATACTGCAAAAGCCGTAGCTGCAGGTTTTTATGTTGAGCACTCTGTCTGGGATTTTTATTTAAGAAAAGTCCCAACACCAACGAAAGCCTTGCCTATCATATCTATACTAACGCTAGCAGCAACAGGTTCAGAGATGAATAATGCAAGCGTTTTACAGGATAGTGAAAATGGTATTAAAACGGCTATTCTTAACGATTTGCTTTATCCTAAAGTATCATTTTTAGATCCAGCATTAACCACCTCTGTACCGCTTCATTATACAGCTTATGGTGTTGTTGATTTAATAGCACATGCTTTAGAGCAGTTTTTCGGAAAAGGAAATGCTCCTTTAACAGACCATTATACCGCTGATATTATCAAGCTAGCCATAAGCTATGGTCGTAAAGTGATGCAACAACCACAAGATTATGATACTAGAGCACAAATTATGTGGTTGGCTACCAATGCTTTAAACGGAACACTTAGAGCAGGCAAAAGCCCGGGCGACTGGGGCGTACACAATATAGAACATACCCTAAGTGTGCTTTATGATATTCCACATGGTGCTGGTTTATCTATAGTTTATCCTGCTTGGCTAAAAATTCAACTACCAAAAATTAAAGATAAACTTGCCTTTTTAGCTAAACATATTTTTGAGTTTACTTCTATTGATGATGAAGTACTAGGTTTAGATTTTATTACAGCTTTAGAAGCTTTCTTTAAAGAAATAAATTCGCCAGTTAGCTTAACAGAAGTGGGTATAAATATTCAAGAAAAGCAAAACATCTTAAATAACCTAGCTCAAAACAAGGTAAGCGGAATGGTTTACGCCCTAACATCAAAAGACCATCAAGATATTGTAGATGAAATGTTCTAAGTTTTGATTGTTGTTGCATGAAAAAGCCGCTTCGATTATCTCGAAGCGGCTTTTTAGATTTTAGCTCTCTAAGAATTATATAGATTTAATAATATCTCTTAATCCTAATGATTTGATGATAGCTCTATATCTGTTGATATCTTTTTTGAAAAGATATGCTAATAAAGCTCTTCTCTTACCAACCAGTTTTTGAAGTGCTAACTGGGTAGAGTAATCTTTTTTGTTTTTCTTTAAGTGACCAGTTAAATGCGCAATTCTGTAAGTGAATAACGCAATTTGACCTTCAGCAGAACCAGTGTTGGTTTCTACTTCACCGTGTTGTTTGAAGATTTCTTTCTTCTTCTCTGTACTTAAATACATTACCTGAATAATATTAAAGCGTAAAAAATTTAATTAATTGCCTGCAAATGTAAGGCTAAAAAATTAAATATCAAATCATTATTCTGCATAATTGTTAATGTCTAATTCCCAACTGTAATCAGCATAATCTATTTGAGGTTTTTTATCCTGTGGGATGAGCTTAAAATCTTTTAATATCTTTAAAACACCTTTCTTACCACCAAAATCGCCTCTAAACCAACTCATCAATGGACTTACCATAACTTTATTTTCAGAAGATTGATACTTGACTACCTCAGTTAGATAAGACTTTGTTGCCTCTTGTAACTGCTTTTCTAATGCTTCAGCCTTATAAATTCTTACTGGCGGACAACTTTTTGCGCCACAATTTAATGCAAAATGTATACGATAATCTCTTTCTGAAACCCTTAACTTACGCTCTGTTTTAGGAGGAAATACCTTACGAATATAACCTAAACCAAACTTAAATTGCGATTTCCTGATGATGCCATTTTCGATATCATCAAAACTAAAATCATGTTCTGCAATTCTAATTTGTTTAGTTGTAAAAAAGCTAGCCCTGTCTATAAACTTGTTTGGCTGCTCTTTTAAAATAGCTATGATATAAGCATTATAAATATTTATCCAAAAAGCCATACGTTGGTTATCGTTAACTAAACTTTTGGTTAAATCTTCCATTTTTATGCTAGCCAATTTTTCCTGAATATCTTTTACAGATTTACCTTCTTTAAGTTTCATCAGCATTTCTTCTGAAAGCTTATTATAAGAAGTGCTTGTAACTTTATTTTGTAAATAATTGGCTTTTTTTACTCCACAAGAAGCTAATCCTAAAGTAAAAACAAGAGCAAATATGATATGAGCAACAATATTCATCTTAAATGTTTTATTTTTCAAATCTTAATCTCTAATATAGACGTAATTATATCAAGCTTGGTTTTATTAATTTTTATCTATGATATCCGTCAGCGTAATTATTCCTACTTATAATGAAGAAGACAACATACAAACATTGCTCCAGCACTTAAAAAAGATAGAAAATTTCCAAGAGATAGAAATATTGATAAGTGACGGCGGCAGTACAGATAAAACCATACAGATTATTGAAGCAGAAGGTTTTACATGTTTACAAGGCGGACAAAAATCCAGAGCTAAACAACTCAATTTTGGAGCTAAACATGCTAAAGCTTCTATTTTGTATTTTTTACATGCAGATAGTTTGCCACCTTTAACCTTTGTAGCTGATATAAAAAAAGCCATTAACGAAGGTTTCCCTATAGGGTGTTATCGCTTTAAATTTAACTCGCCCAAAAAGATTTTAAAAGTTAACGCCTATTTTACCCGTTTTGATAGGCTGATGTGCCGAGGCGGTGACCAATCATTATTTATAACCAGCAAGGTTTTTGAAGAGCTTAAAGGATATGATGAGCATTATAAAATTATGGAAGATTATAATATCATCATCAGAGCAAGAAAAAAGTACGCTTTTAAAATCATCCCTAAAGATATTATCGTATCTGCAAGAAAGTACGACCATAACAGCTATTTCAAGGTTAACATCACCAATTTAGCCGTTTTCATCATGTTCTTTTTAAAGATAAATCAGGATAAGATGATAAACTTTTATAGGAAAATGCTAAACCATCAGGAAAGCGAACTAAAATACTAGCATGACTAAAAAAAACATCTGTGGAATACAGCAAATAGGTATAGGTTATAAGAATATTACGGAATCTTGGAAATGGTATATCAAATATTTTGGTATGGATGTTCCCGTTTTTGAAGATACGGCAGAAGCAAAACTGATGACTAAATATACCGGTGGACAAGTTTTTAATCGCTATGCTATTTTGGCTATGAATATGCAAGGTGGCGGTGGTTTTGAGCTTTGGCAATTTAAAAACAGAGAGCCTCAAAACCCTAAAGAAGCCATTAAAATGGGAGATTTAGGCATCCAAATCGTAAAAATTAAAAGCCCTGATGTACAAAAAGTATACGATTTCTATAAAAAGGAAAATCTGAATTTGCTTAGTCCGTTGATGAAATCGCCGGAAGGCAAATTGCACTTTTATGTAGCAGACCCCTACCAAAATATTTTTGAAATTATAGAGAGTAAAAATTGGTTTAACTTAAAAAAGCAGCTTACCGGAGGTGTTGCAGGTGTAGTTATTGGCGTTTCTGATTTAAATCAATCTCTAAAGCTTTATAAAGACATATTAGGTTATGATGAAGTGATTTATGATTTAACAAGCAGTTTCGAAGATTTTTGCGGTTTGCCCGATGGAAACATCGTTTTTAGAAGAGTTTTATTAAGACATAGCCAAGCGAAATCTGGTGGCTTTAGCAAACTTTTAGGCGCAACAGAAATTGAGCTTATTGAAAGAAAAGACAAACAAGGTGTTAAAATTTACAAAGACAGGTTTTGGGGCGATGCTGGTTTTATTCATATTTGTTTTGATGTGATTGGGATGCAAGGCTTAAAAGCAGAATGCGCTGCTGCAGGGTTTAATTTTACCGTAGATAGCTGCGATAGCTTTGACATGGGCAAAGCTGCTGGTCATTTCTCTTATATTGAAGACCCCGATGCTACACTTATCGAATTTGTAGAAACTCACAAAGTACCTATCATTAAAAAACTAGGTTTATTCTTAAGTTTAAAAAGCAGAAATCCGCATAAGAACTTACCAGATTGGATGGTGAAACTTCTAGCGCTTAACCGAGTGAAGTATTCTTGATAATTCGTTTTTAAGCCCATCAATACGTTTGTAAACATCAGGATGTTTGACTTTTAGCAGTTTTAACTTTAATTTACCTATCATGATAAAATAGCTTTCTGACAAATAATAATGTAAAATACTCGTTAGAAGTAAAACCCCGATGTAGATGCTATCAACATTAATCATCACAAACAAAAGAACAATCAGCATCATATAAATGACATAAATAAAAGTTGCAGAAACCATTCTTACTGCAC
This sequence comes from Pedobacter glucosidilyticus DSM 23534, assembly GCF_000425145.1. Taxonomy (GTDB): domain Bacteria; phylum Bacteroidota; class Bacteroidia; order Sphingobacteriales; family Sphingobacteriaceae; genus Pseudopedobacter; species Pseudopedobacter glucosidilyticus. Next base: position 70,968 of record NZ_AULF01000015.1, on the reverse strand, counting down.
TTATAAACTGCTTATCTTTTATCCGTTTCAAAATTTGCCTAACCACAAAACTTGGCAAATAATTTATTACAAAACCCATTAGCACCATTGGAAGCGTAAAAATCAATATCGATACTTTTAAAGTATCTAGATTACGAAATGCTTTTAAAGTGATGTTATTTACAGAAAGTATATTTTTTAATTCTTCTACTTTATTCTTGGTAGCTAAAAACAGATTTTGGTTTTCTTCTTTCTGTATTTCAAAATTAGTAATTATCTCTTTTGAGCGATTTATAAAAGGTTCATCTGCCAAATCTTGTTTAGAAAGCTCGAACATGAATTCATAAAAGCTATCATCATCAGTATTGGGAATAATCAGCATTTTAGCGGCAATACTAGAGTGAATACTTTTTAAAAGTAACTGTTTACGACTTTTAAATTCATCTTTTGGATTTATATCATCCACAAAAATCAAAGGTAATGCAGTTACGCTCACTTGTGTTTGCAACAGATAGGGTTCTTCATAATCAATAACTAAAGGTAAAACTGCTACATTTTTAAGGTCATCCCTTAAAGCTAAATCTGCTATACCGCTTTTAAATGCTCTTAATCTTTTTTCTACTACGCAGTTTCCTTCCGGAAAAATCAGTAAAGCACCATTTTTTTTAAGCAAAGCAGCGCATGCATCAAAAACCTCGTGGTTATGTATTAAAGCCTCTCTCCCATCTCGCAACCTATAAACTGGCATCATATTTAGTCTTTTTAAGAACCATCTCTTTATCGGACTGTTAAAAACATCGGCTCTTGCCAGAAAATGAATTTTTCTGGGTAGAAGAACTGCTAATAAAATGGCATCTAACAAAGAGTTACCGTGGTTACTGCATATTATGAAGGCTTGATTTTGAGGTATAGTTTTTAGTCCATGTGTGTATATTTTTTTAAAATAAACTTTAATAACCAAACTAAAAATGAAATGAAATATGTGGTATATCATGAATATCAAAACTTAAAACTAAAACAATTTTATTTAATATAGCCTATCAATTTATGGAAATAGCCCTGGTTTTGGGATTACTTTTACTAGCCATCATTTTATTTGCAACAGAAATTGTTTCTGTTGATGTGGTAACCATCTTCCTACTTATAGCTTTAGCCTTGTTGGGCATTTTAACTCCCGAAGAAGCTTTTGAGGGTTTCTCAAGCGATTTTATCATCATACTGGCTTCAATTTTTGTGATGGTTGGTGCTTTGAAAAAGACCGGAGTTATTGATAATTTTATCTCTAGGGTAGTTAATATTAAAAAACAATCAGCTAGTATGTTAACCATTATCGTGATGCTATTTGCCTCTTTAACATCTGCTTTTTTAAATAATACTACTATAACAGCTTTAATGCTTAATCCCACCATAGGATTATCAAAATTATCTGGTATAGCTCCCTCCAAAGTATTAATGCCACTTGCCTTTGCTTCTATTTTAGGGGGTACATGTACGCTTATTGGCACCTCTACAAATGTTGCGGTAAGTGGGTATTTAGCAAAACAAGGTTTAGAAAGAATAGGTATGTTTGACATAGCTCCTATTGGCTTGATTCTATTGGTTGTAGGTATTTTATTTATGATAAGTATTGGCAAAAAAATGCTCCCTGTAAATTCAAAAGAAGATTTAGAGGAAGATTACGCTGTAAGAAAATACCTAAGTGAGGCGGTTATCTTAGAGAAATCTCCTATGGTAGGACAAAAAATGGTAGAATCTGAGATTGCAAAAATGGGCTTTAGCATTATTTCTATCATCAGAGATAAAGCAAAGTTTATCCCTAACAGATATACCAGATTAAATTTAGGCGATACATTGATTATAAAAGGTGATATTGATGAACTTTTGAAAATAAAGGACATCCCTGGCGTTGAAATAAAAGCCGATCTCTTGGATTTTAACACCAAAGATGATGAATTACACCTAGCAGAATTGATGGTTTTGGGAAGATCTGATGTAATTAAGAATACCGTAGAAAAACTCAACTTTAGGCAACGTTATGGTATAAGCATTTTAGCTATTTTCCGTAAAGGAAAAACCATTAGTGATAAAATAGGGAAACTTCGTTTGCAAATTGGAGATTTGATTTTGGTGCAAGGTAATAAAGAAAGTATAGACCTCATTCGTACAGAAATAGATGACTTTATCATTCTCGAAGATTATAAACCCAATTTAAATCTCCGTAAGAAAGGAATTTTAACCTTATCTTTTTTCTTACTGTCCATCATCTTGGGGACAACAGGTATCATGCCTTTGGCTATTGCTTTTTTATTTGGCGCCTTTTTAACTGTAGCTTTTAGGTGTATCAATGCTAATGAAATTTATGAAGATATTGATTGGCGTTTGTTGGTTCTAATTGGTGGGATGAGTGCTTTCGGTATTGCTATGACAAAAACCGGAGCAGATAAATTTGTTGCAGACTTTATCATTCAAATTTTTGAACCTCTAGGCTCTTATGGTATTTTAGGAGGTTTTATTTTATTAACCGTATTGTTAACTCAACCTTTAAGCAATGCTGCTTCTGCACTGGTGGTTTTACCCATTGGTTTACAAACAGCAACACAATTACAAGTTAACCCTATCACCTTTGCTATTGGTATTATGATGGCAGCTTCTGTTTCGCTGCTTACCCCTTTTGAGCCTTCTTGTATTTTGGTTTACGGACCAGGAAAATATAAATTCTTTGATTTTGTTAAGATAGGTGGTTTATTAACCTTAATTTTGATGGTTATTTTATTGATAACCATACCGATATTTTTTCCTTTTTAGATGACAAATTTTAGCAGGTTTACCACCAACTATAAAGTAAGACCAGATGATATAGACATGTTTAACCATGTGCATAACAGCAAATACCTAGATTATGTATTAGCTGCCAGATACGAACAAATGGATACACATTATGGCATGTCTATGGAGAAATTTCTAGAACTAGGTTATGGCTGGGTAGTACAAAAAGTAGAAATAGCATTTAAAAGACCTTTAGGTTTAGGCGACCATTACAGTGTTACTACAGGTTTGGTAAGTATTAACCATCGAGGCTGTAAAGTAAGTTTTGAAATTAAAAACTTAAAAAACAATAAACTAAGCGCCGATGGCTGGTTTGATTTTGTGATGATAGATTTAAAAACTGGTAGAGGTGTTGAAGTAAGTGATGAAATGATTGCTAAATATTCTATTTAGATTGGTTTATTTATTCTAACGGCTATTGCGCTCAAGGCTTTCCGGCCTCATAGGCAGCCAATCTTATTCACTTTTTTCTTGATAAAAAGTGAACAAAAGACGAGGAGTGAGTTTATGAATGTCTAAGAAAAAACATAAACAAAAAATGAATAAATCAAGGGTGATGAATATTTGTTGTGAATCCTCCATAAATCTTTTATCCCCTAACGGGAGTCGTAGTTAGTTCTTAAATATCCGCTTCTTAGGGTCTTTCTACTTTACACTCTATACTTTCTACTCTAAATAAAACAATAAAGCCTGATGAAGTTTTCATCAGGCTTTGTCAATCTATATCTTAAAGATATTATCTTGAGGCGATATCAACAAAGGTTCTATCTTTCTCACCAATATAAATCTGACGAGGTCTTCCGATAGGTTCTTTGTTTTCTCTCATTTCTTTCCATTGAGCAATCCATCCCGGTAAACGACCTAAAGCAAATAATACCGTAAACATTTCTGTTGGGAAACCTAAAGCTCTGTAGATGATACCTGAGTAGAAATCTACGTTTGGATATAATTTACGATCAACAAAATAAGGATCATTTAAAGCTACTTCTTCTAATTTCTTAGCGATATCTAAAACTGGATCATTGATACCTAATTTTGCTAAAATATCATCACAAGCTTTTTTAATAATTTTGGCTCTAGGATCAAAGTTTTTGTAAACGCGGTGACCAAAGCCCATTAAACGGAAAGAATCGTTTTTATCTTTGGCTTTGTTAACCCACTTGTCTACATCGCCACCATCGTTTTTAATTTTCTCTAGCATTTCTATTACAGCTTGGTTTGCACCACCATGTAACGGACCCCAAAGTGCAGAAACACCTGCCGAAATAGACGCATATAAGTTACAATCTGATGAACCTACAATTCTTACCGTAGAAGTAGAGCAATTTTGCTCGTGATCTGCGTGAAGAATCAATAACTTGTTCATGGCATCAATAACCACTGGGTCTATGGTAATTTCTTCTGTACGCTGACCGAAAGTCATGTACAAGAAGTTAGTAACATAATCGTATTTGTTTTGAGGATAAATAACCGGATGTCCTAAAGATTTTTTGTAAATCCAAGAAACAATGGTTGGCATTTTAGCTAACAATTTGATAATGGTTAACTCAAACTCCTCTTTAGTTTGATGTGGATCTAAAGACTCTGGGTAAAAAGAAGATAAAGAACATACTAATGAAGACAATTGCCCCATTGGATGAGATTTTGATGGGAAACCATCAAAAAACTTCTTCATATCTTCATGCACCAATGTATGTCTGCTAATTTTACGCTGAAAGTCCTCAAGCTCTGTTTTAGTTGGTAAATTACCGTAAATCAAAAGATAAGCAACTTCTAAAAACGTAGATTTCTCCGCAAGTTCTTCTATACCGTAACCTCTGTACTTTAAAATACCTTGCTCACCATCTAAGAAAGTTATAGCACTTTTGGTTGCTCCGGTGTTTTTAAAACCACTATCTAAGGTTACATAACCTGTTTGATCTCTTAGTTTTGAAATATCAATTGCTTTTTCATTCTCGGTTCCTTCTAAAACTGGTAACTGAATAGATTTACCATCTAATTTAAGTTCTGCTGTTTCTGACATAAAATTGGTGTTACGCAACAAATTTAATTAAATCAATTAATTAAAAAATTATTATTGTATTAATATTCTATTAGAAATATCTTCTTTTTGTAATATTTATATAGGCATTTCTATTATTGCCTCAAGTATAAGCATATATTTCAAAAATTGTTTGTCTAGAAACAAAAAAAGCCAACTTTCGTCGACTTTTTTACAAAATTTTTAAAAAATCTTATTTAGATAGGTTAAACGAATAAGCTGCTCTTATAGCTACCATTCCGTTGCTTCCATTTTCATATTCGAAACCCTCATAGCGTAGTGCTATATCCCATTTTTGATTAGCATAACCCACACTTGGAGCCCAAACAAAAGGTGTTCCGTAACCTTCTTTTGTAGAAAAAGCAACACCTGCTTCTGGCTGTAAGTAAAAGGTATCTCCAAAAAAGAACTTAGCTCCTGCCTTCAGCGGAATTAAATCCGAACCAATTCTTTCTCCAAGTATTTCTGGCTTACCTAAAAAACCATAATATCCGGTAGTTAAGGTTAAAGATGTACGAGCCCCTAAATCATGCTGTAATCTTAAATCAGGTGCGATAACAACATCTGCTACATTACTTTTGGTTGGTACACCTAAACTTAAACCAACACCTAAACGAGTTCTTGATCCATCTGGGTTAGTAGTTTGTGCCTGTAAGTTATTGCTTATTGAAAAGTATGATGTTATTGCAGCTACTGCAACAAACGTTTTAATTATTGTTTTTTTCATTTTTATTTATTTAATACAGGGGGACTAAAACAAAGAGCAGACCAAAAAAGAGTTAGATTACCTTTTAAAAAGTTATCTTAAAGGAGATGAACCCTTTATCAAATACATTAAAATAATAATCTAAATAAAACTAATTATTGTAGAGAGATTTTCTGTAGGCATTGGGAGACATTCCTACGGTTTTTGAAAACAAACGAGAAAAATACTGAGCATCTTCTATCCCAACTTTAAAAGCTACTTCTTTTACTAAAGCATCGGTATATTCTAAATACTGGCAAGCTCGCTGCATTTTCAATTGTAAAAAATAATCAACCGGAGACAGCCCTACTTTCTTTTTAAATACAGAAGAAAAATGTGGAACAGATATATTCATGTATTGAGCCATCTCTGTTAAAGTGATATTCTTATCTAGATTCTTTTTCAAATAATCTATTACCTGATTTACCAAATCCTGGTTTTTATCTTTTTGCTTAGGTCTGATGTGTATGATAAAAGAAGTTAAGAAATGTAGTAAGCCCATATTTAAAAGCGTCATCACTTCTTTGCTATAACCTCTTTTTAAATTCTTGTAAATGGTATCAAATAGTATAATACGTTCTTCATCATAAGCTAAAAACCCTTTATAAGATTGGTTGTGCTGATAAAATAATTGGAGAATATCATTGGCGAAAGTGCCATCAAAATTAAACCAAAAAACTGTCCATGGTGTTTGATGATCTGCCATAAATCTAAAAGGCTTATTTTTAGGGATAAGGAAAAAATCTCCGGCTTTAATAGTTAAATCCTCATCTAAAATTTGTGCTTTGCCTAAGCCTTGTATGCAATACATTAAAGTATAATGATTATAACCCTTTTGCTGCTCATCGGCATGGTACTTAGCTTTAGGGAAGAAGCCCATCCCAGAAAAACTCAAAAATTGAGGATTATCAATTAAATGACGTCTACTGGCTGTTATTTCAAGAATTCTCTCGCCTTCAAAACCTTGTTTCTTTTGCTTCAATTTTAAATTTTAAACTCAAAACTACATAAAATAATACAATAACTTCATCATATAATCCATTATGTTGCTATTTCTTTCCTCTAATTTCACACTTTCAAAACTCATAGTTTTTGGGTATCTTATTTGCACATTCCATTAAGACCTTAAATTATGAAAACCAATTTTGTAAAGGTTAACACCATATATATGAAGAATTCACACGAACTTGTTTTAGAAACATTTAAAGAAAAGTTTAATGAGCAACCTTTGGTTGTTTGCTCGCCAGGAAGGGTAAATCTTATAGGAGAGCATACAGACTATAACATGGGTTTTGTACTACCCGCTGCGGTAAATAAGGCTGCTTATATAGCTATATCTAAAAGAGACGATGATAAAATTGTATTGGTAGCGGCAGATATGGATGATGAGATTGAAACCTCATTAAACAACTACAGCTTCTCTGAAAAAGGATGGCCTAACTATGTTATATGTATTGTTGACCAGCTTTTAAAAGCCAATAAGCAAATTAAAGGTTTCAATGCCGTTATTTCGGGAGATGTTCCTTTAGGCGCCGGCATGTCATCATCAGCTGCTTTAGAATGTGCGGTTGCTTTTGCTTTAAGCGAGCTATACAATTTGCAATTATCTAAAATGGATATTGCTAAAATTGCACAAAAAGGCGAGAACGAATTTGTAGGTGTTAAATGTGGTATTATGGACCAATTTGCCAGCGTTTTTGGTAAAAAAGGCCATGTGATTAAACTAGATTGTCGCTCTTTGGAATTTGAATATGTATCTTTTGAATTAGAAGGAATTAAAATAGTGCTTTTTGATTCTATGGTAAAGCATTCTTTAGCTTCATCAGAATATAATGTTAGAAGCAGTCAGTGTCAAGAAGGTGTTTCTATCATCCAACAAAAATATCCCGAAGTTAAATTCTTAAGAGATGCTAGCATAGAAATGGTTGAAGAATGCTTGCATGATGCTAGTGCAGATATTTATAACCGCTGCAAGTATGTAGTAGAAGAAAACAACAGATTGTTAGCCGCTTGCGCTGATTTAGAAGCCGGAAATATAGAAGCCTTTGGTCAGAAGATGTACGAAACCCATACTGGTTTAAGCGAATTGTATGAAGTAAGTTGCCCTGAGCTAGATTTTATTGTAAGCTGTACCAAAAAAGAGGAAGCTATTTTAGGTGCTAGGATGATGGGTGGTGGCTTTGGTGGCTGCGTAATTTCTTTAGTAAAAGAAGCGCATTTAGACGAAGTGATTAAAAGAGTTAAAGAGGCTTATTTTAATAAGCTGAATAAAGGAATGAATGTTTACATATCGCAAATAGAAGACGGTACAAGAATTTTAGCCTAATGGAATTTAATTTTGATGAACATCCGCATAAGCGTTTAAATATATTAACTGGCGAATGGGTAATGGTTTCTCCGCATCGTACCAAAAGACCATGGCAAGGTAAAGTAGAAACTGTTAACAATACCCCAAGACCGCAATATGATGCAAGCTGTTATTTATGCCCGGGTAATACCCGTTCTGATGGCTCTGTAAATCCTGCATACACAGGTCCATATGCATTTACCAATGATTTTTCTTCTTTATTACAAGATACTCCGGAAGGAAAAGTAAATAAAAGTGATTTATTACAAGCCACTAGCGAACGTGGCATTTGCAGAGTTATCTGTTTCTCGCCACGACATGATCTTACGCTTCCGCAGATGGAAGTAAAAGCTATAGAAGATGTTATTACTTTATGGCAAACAGAGTTTAGAGACTTGTCTACCTCTCATAACTGGATAAAACACATCCAAATATTTGAAAACAAAGGCGATGTGATGGGATGTAGTAACCCCCACCCTCACGGACAAATTTGGGCGCAAAGCTCGGTACCGGTAGAGCCTGCAAAAGAAAGTGTACAGTTTTTAAAGTATTATCAAGAAAACCAAAAAAGCTTATTAAGTGCTTATTTGGAAATAGAGCTAGAAAGCCAAGAACGTGTGATTTTAAAGAATGAGCATTTTGTTGCCTTAGTACCTTTTTGGGCAGTATGGCCATATGAGACTATGATCATCAGTAAAAGACAAGTTCAAAATATTCTTGAATTTACCGAGGCTGAGAAAACTGCTTTAGCAGAAATTTTAAAGCAATTAACCATCAAATACGATAATTTATTTGAGACCTCATTCCCATATTCTGCTGGTATGCACCAAGCACCTGTAAATGATGGCGACCATCCGGAGTGGCATTGGCACATGCACTTTTATCCGCCTTTGTTACGCTCAGCTACGGTAAAGAAGTTTATGGTAGGTTATGAAATGTTGGCTAATCCGCAACGTGATATTACACCAGAACAAGCTGCTAAAAAGTTAAAAGATTTAAGCTTAGTGCATTATTTAGGCTAATTAAACCAAACCAATATTTACAAAAAAGCTCGGTTTAAGAAAAAAAAGAGCTTTTTTGTGCAATAATAAGTATTGTAAAATTTAAATAGACTATGGCAGTTATCAATCACCTAAAACTTAGTTCAGTATCTTTAATGATAGTAATTATCCGCCTCAAGAGCCGGCGAGGCCCATTACTTTTTAGAGGAAAAAAGTAATCAAAATGAGCCTGTGCGAATTCATGAATACCTTTAAAAATCAATAAAAACTAATGAATAAATCCTTGAACAATCCCGCAGGAGCCATTACCACACAAGGCTTATCCACACTCAAAAACAGTGAGCGCTTATTTTTGCTAGCAAGTGGTTTATGAAAGTTAGTATAAACTCGAACACAAAACCGCATTCGCTATAGGCTTTGTTTAAGTAAAAAGTCAAAAGTATAAAGTAAAAAGACCTAAATGCCTTAAGAAGTATAAATTCAAAATTAAAGAGTAAAAAGATTTGAAAAGCGGATATTTAGGAAGTTCCTTTAAAAATCAAATTTGCCTTTCCGAAGAACGAAGGACGGCCTATGAAGATTTGGAAGTGTAGGCAAATAAATCTTTTGCATAAACTTTCATAAAGAACTATCGGAAAACAATCCGACGGGTGTTGTAGAAACTTTAAATATGCAAAGCCTTTCACACCACTCAGGATTGTGGATAAAGATTTATTAAGACGAAACGACAAATATTCAGCAGCCTTGAATTATTCATTTTTTGTTTATTTTTTTCTTAGGTATTCATGAACTCGTTCCTCGTTTTTTGGGGACTTTTTTTTCAAGAAAAAGTGCCTAGGGCTGGCCGCCTATGAGGCCGGAAAGCCTTTAGCGCAATAGCCAATAAAAAGAAGCCTCTAACCTACTAGGATAAGAGAAACTTATAACATAAATAAATCTTCACTCCCCATAACAAAAAACAATCTCTCATTCACTAAAATCAAAAAATCAACATCATAAAAAAGCTCGATTTTAATCAAAATCGAGCTTTTTTATTTAAAGAGATATAATTCTAGAAAACTAAAATCAATACTAATAAAATAATGATGATAGCTGTTGCAGATAAATAAACACCTCCAGACAATGCCTTAGATTCTTTTTTCATCTCTAACAATTCATTTTTGATCTCTTTACGCTCTTCTCTACTTAATTTCGAACGATCTAAAGATTTGATTTCCTCAACACGTTGAGAGATTTCTTGTAATCTTACTTTCTGACGTTCTGTTAATTCTGGGTTACGTTTTTCTGTACCCGATGCAAAAGCATTTACAGAACCCATAAACATGAAGACTGTTAATGCGAAGTAAATTAATCTTTTCATATTGATAAGTTTAGCTATTAATAAAACTATTCTTATGCTGTTAAAAATTGTACCAAATAAAGAAATCAGCTAGAGATTATTAAAAGTCATATCAGCATTTTCCTACTGTCCTAAAAACTATCTATTACTAGGCATATCATTTTGCCTATCTACAGCCGGGCGTTCTGCTCTGTTAACCAAATCCCAGGCAGTGTAAAACACCAACTGCGCTCTTTTCACTAATAAAGGAAAATTTATTTTTCCTATTTCATCGGTTTTTTTGTGATAATCTTCATGTGTACCATTGAAATAGAAAATAACCGGGATGTTATGCTTAGCAAAATTATAATGATCTGAACGGTAGTAAAAACGATTTGGATCTGCAGGATCATCATACCTGTAATCTAAAATCATGTTGAGATAAGTCTTGTTGGCTTTTTCACTAATATTTTTTAGGCTCGAACTCAATTTATCCGAACCTATAACGTAAATATAGTTAGCAGAATCTGGATGTTTTTTATACAAATCGCCTACCCTACCTATCATATCAATATTTAAATTAGTGATAGTATTAGCTAAAGGAAAAGCCGGATTTCTAGAATACCATTCTGAACCTAAAAGCCCCTTTTCTTCACCTACTACAGTCATAAATAGGATGCTTCTTTTGGGTCCTTTCCCCTCTTTTTTGGCCTGTACGAAAGCTTCTGCCAATTCCATTACAGCTGTTGTACCAGAGGCATCATCATCAGCTCCATTATATACGTCGCCATCATCTGCAACGCCAATATGGTCGTAATGTGCGGTAATAACGACAACTTCATTTTTCAGCTTTTCATCTGTACCTTCTAAGAAACCTAATACATTATCAGCCTCTAAAGGCTTGATGATAAGTTCTATATCAACATCTAAATTACCATTAAAAGTAAATGAAGCAGGTTTTAGGCCGTTAAGAATCTGATTAGTTTCTGTAGTAAGATCTTTCTTAGTACCACCCATCAGCTTGCCTAATGCCGCTTTAGTAAGGTAAATAATGGGTATGTTAGATTTAGTATCACCCAACATCAAAGCCGGACGATCTTTATTGGTTCCGTTTTGCGACATACGGTTTACCTGCTCGCTTAGGATGATGATAGCTTGAGGTTTTTTAGCCTTTAAAGCGTCTATTTTTTTCGTACGATTGCTTGTCCAATCAGAATAATTACCGTTAGCTGTAATTAGAGATTTACCATTTCTTGCTGGCTCTCCCGGAAGTACAATAGCAACTTTACCCTCTAAGTTAAGATTGCTTAAATCATCATATCTTTCAGAGATAATACCGTAGCCTACAAAAACAAAGTTTTTAAAAGTCTTTTGAATTTTGGCTTCTGATATACCACTCAAATAGAAATCTTTAAAAAATTCTAGGGTCTCACCATTGGCAATTACATTGGTTTTAGAAAGATATTGTTCTCTTAAATCCAATCTCTGAAAATAATCACCATTTACAGGGGCTTTAAGTCCTATACTTTTGAAATGGTTTCTGATATACTCAGCGGCTTTTTGTGCACCTAAATCACCAGTTTCTCTTCCGGCAAAATCATCGGCAGCTAAAACACTTAATTTTTTTGTAGCGTCTGCAACGGTTATACTTTGAGCATATTTTATAGGTGTTTGATCCTGAGCAAAAATAACTGAGGAAACACTGATCACGACAGCAGTAAAAAGTATTTTTTTCATACTGATGAAGATAAACATCTTATTTTAAATCTTATTGTAACAAGATTAGTTTATCAGGGTTTTTAAAAGCAAAATCAAAGACGGTTTTTTGAATAAAATTGTAAGAAGGATAAGGTGTAACTTTGGATTTAATATCATCAAGCTCACTTACAATTTCTTGACTTTGCAAATAGCCCATACCATAAAAATCTCCTTTTTCTATTAATATACAGCATTTTTCATGTTCATCTCTTCCCTCATCTATAATCAAATAGCTCTTAAATTCATCAGCAAAGGTTTTTAAGGCAGCAGCAACCCTTTGGTTATACGTAAGCGCATCCTCTTGTTTTAAGCAAGCATCACAACATATTGCAGCATGTATTTCTTTGGTTAACGTACTTTTAAACCCACACAACTTAGGGCATAGCTCGTGGTTTTCTATAAGTTTTCTGAGGAACAAAATAGCCTCTGCCTTGCTATTAAAGCTATGGTAAGGTTTCAAAAATTTAATCTTTTTACCAACTCCAAGAGTAAGATAACCCGCCTGATTTTCATAAACATATAAGGCAAACCTTAGCTCCGGATTTTTTAAAGCCCTATTTTCTTTGGGCCATAATCTTTTAATTTCTATAGCCTCAAAAATTAAAGCTTGTAATTCTGAGCCACAAACTTCAAAATCTACATATTTGACATGTTTTAAAAAAGCTTGTTTTTTTTCATCGGGATTATTATTGGCGAAATGACTACAAACACGTTTATAAATATTTACAGCCTTACCCACATAAACAATTTTCTTTTGTTTGTTTTTAAAATAATAAACCCCAGGTGCATGTGGTAATCTATTGAGTTGTTCTTTGTCTAAAAGTGGAGGTAATATATGCTCTTTTGAGTTTGCTTTTAGGGCTAAGGCAATTACATCCGACTGGTCTCTGTTGATAAGGATTTTAAATAAAGAAGCTGTAGCAAAGGCATCTCCCATGGCCCTGTGTCTATTTTCTATGCTGATTTCTAACTGCCTACAGAGTTTACCTAAACTATAGGATGGAAAACCAGGCAATATTTTTCTGGCTAGACGTACCGTACACAATTTTTTACTATTGAGCTGGTAACCCGCTTTTTTTAAATGGTAATGAACAAAAGAATAATCAAAATTTACGTTGTGCGCTACAAATACTTTCCCTTCTAATAAATTAAAAATCTGAGGTGCTAAATCTTCAAATAAAGGTGCTTGGGCAGTCATCTCATCATCTATACCTGTAAGAGATTGTATAAAAGGCGGAATAGTTTGCTGCGGATTTACTAGAGATTCAAACTTTTGAACCACTTTGGTGCCATCAAATATTACTATAGCAATCTCTGTAATGCCATTAGCACTTGCATGGCTTCCTGTAGTTTCTATATCAACAATTGCGTACAACCTATCCATAAAGCTAAAATACTAATTTAATTAGCAAATCAATAAACAAAAAATTATTCTTATAAAAATTTAGATTCGTTTGTTATTTATATATTTAGCCATATTTTAATTAAATGAAAAGAACATATTTAACCTTAACAGCTTTACTTTTAGTAGGAAGCTTTACAACAATTAACGCACAAACTAAATCTAAAAAGAAAGCAGCTCAAAAAACACCAGTTGTAGCGCCAGCATTAACAGCGGTAGACTCTGCCAGCTATTCTTTTGGTTTTAAAATAGCCCAAGGCTTAAAAGCTGATGGTGTAACTTCTTTAAACTATGCTATGCTTTCTAAAGCTATGGAAGATGTTTTTAAAGGCGATTCTTCCCTATTAACAGACGAGCAGGCTTCTAATGCAATTGGAAGTTTTTTACAGGCTGCTACCAAAGCAAAATTTAGCGAAGCCATTGCGAGCAACGAAAAATTTCTTGCAGAAAATAAAGTAAAAGCTGGCATTAAAGAAACTGCAAGCGGCTTACAATATGAGGTTCTTACGGAAGGTACAGGCGCAAAACCTAAAGCAGAAGATTTTGTTACGGTGCATTATAAAGGTTCTTTATTAAACGGTAAACAGTTTGACAGCTCTTACGACCGCGGTGAACCTATTAATTTACAATTAAACAGGGTTATACCAGGTTGGACTGAGGGTGTACAATTAATGTCGGTAGGTTCTAAATATAAATTTTATATCCCTTATAAGTTAGGATACGGAGAAAATGGTGCCGGACAGGATATTCCACCTTACAGCACTTTAATTTTTGAAGTTGAACTGATTAAAATTGGTCAGTAAAATATATAAAGATTTAATTTTTAATATAGCTAAGTGTTTAAACGCTTGGCTATTTTTTTTATATTAAGGAGTTTTTTTTTACTCTACCTAAACATTAAAACTATTTACAATAATTTCTTCATTTCATTAGGGTAAATTTCTTCTGATTTGTTTTAACTAAGCATTCATAACAACCTTGCTGTGAATGATTTAATTATTAACCAATTTAATAAACCCTTTTATGAAAAAAATCTATTTTTTATGGATTTTAGCAGTCATTTGCTTAAAATTCAACCAACAGACTTTAGGTCAAACTCCCTATCCTACTTCCACAAAACTTTCGGACATTATTGGTGTCATTCACATGAATGGGACTTACAGATTTAACCCTTCTAAAGATTTTATGAAAGAAGGAGTTGATGAAATTGAGAATATGGGAACCAGTGTGATTAAATTATTTATGGGAAAATCTACCGCAGTCTCTTATCCAAGCTATTGGGGGAATACATGGCCCACATTTACAAACTTAACAGCTTTGGCACAAACCAGTTATTTTCAAGATGCATTTAATCGTACTCAATTTAAAACTTATGTGCTTACTGCATTTGAGATGACAAATCCAGGAAATGTAACCAATTTCAAGGATGGTATTAGCCCTACAGAAGAAACAAATCTTTACAATGAAATCTACAATTTCACTACCTATCTCTGTAATACTTATGCTGGTACTGGGAAAACTTTTATACTTGCAAATTGGGAAGGCGACGGAATGTTAGGGTTTGTTAACGAAAGTCCGTTACCATCTCCTACCGTTCAATCCATACGTTTGGCAGGATTAGTAAAATGGTTTCAAATTAGACAAAATGCTATATCTGCTGCCAGAACAGCCGCAAACAAGACAGGCGTAACTGTACTGGGCGCTGCAGAATTCAATCATGTTTCTATCAGAAAAACTTACGATTGGCCCACTGTTATAGACTCTGTAGTACCAAAATTGAATATGGATTTATATTCTTTTTCTAATTGGAAGTCCAATACACCAGAAACTGTTGACGACTTTAATGGCACATTAAACTACATTAAAGCTAAATGTCCTGATTCTGACTTATTTGGAGCTAACAATATCTACTTAGGTGAAACTGGAACTTTTGAGAATTATAGTGTTGTTGGAGATATCCCGGCTCATAACGACTATAGTGACCGTGTCTCAAGACAAATTATGCAAAGAAATACAGAACTTGCTTTAAAATTTGGTATAAGATACATTTTGCATTGGCAAATATATTGTAACGGTTTGAGGCAAGGGGTAGTGCTTCCGCCCGGACAAAATGCAACAGAGAGCCAATTAAAAGGTACTGGAATTAGAAGAGCTGATGGATCATATTCTGGCATTTACAACTACTATAAAGCTATAATGCCTAAAACAATAGGTGAGTATTTACATACTTATGAGGCTGAAGCCCAACTTACTGCAAAAAGTACTGGAGATACAGAGAGTGATGTTATTTACACTGGAGCAAGCGGTCTTTATTTTTCTAAATTAGACGCTAATGCCGTTGGTGATTGGATACAATACACCTTAAGAGTTTCACAAACAGACTCATGCACCATAAAAGTAAAATATCGGAAAGGACCAACTTATGGTAAATTTAAATTAACAGTTGGAAGCACTGTATTAAATACAGTTGTAGATTGTTACAAAACAGGTGATAACACTTTTGCTGAAGTTACTTTAGGTAAAATTAAATTTAATGGTAGTCCTGCTAGTTATAATTTCAAATTCAATGTAGAAGGAAAAACAGGAGCTGAATATGATTTAGGAATTGATGCTATTGAAATAATACCAAGTACTGGTCAATTCTTTAATGTTACATCATTTGCTCGTAACAGCCCACTACTTGAAAAAATTCATACTACAGAAGATGTGGTTTTCACTGATTTCAAATTTTATCCTAACCCTGTTATACATAACTTTTCTACCGAGTTAAACAAGCTTTATGATATTACTATGTTTGATTTATCTGGTAAGCAAGTGATGCAACAATACGGCTTAATGGGTAAACAACAGTTTGATTTATCAAATCTTAATAAAGGAATCTATTTATTAAGAGTAAATAGTGAAGGGAAAACGATTGTTAAGAAACTAATATTGCAATAATTATTTCTCTACAAAAGTACTATTAAGTAAAACATTAAATCCCCGATTCTTTCGAATTAGGGATTTAATTAAAAAAACAAGTGCAAAATATTCAATATTAGAAAAGCTATGATTCTTCTAGATAATCCAAATCTTTAGTAAAGGTTTCCTCCA
Organism: Pedobacter glucosidilyticus DSM 23534; assembly: GCF_000425145.1. GTDB lineage: Bacteria > Bacteroidota > Bacteroidia > Sphingobacteriales > Sphingobacteriaceae > Pseudopedobacter > Pseudopedobacter glucosidilyticus. The sequence goes on along the minus strand of NZ_AULF01000015.1, from coordinate 54,458 downwards.
TGTATTTTAAAGCCCAAAATGCTAAGCCTAAACTGATGATCCCTACTGCTATACCTGCATGTATTAAGTTGTTATTGAAAAAGCCTGTGAAAAACTGAAACAACAAGCTTAGTGGCACTACTGCTCCTCTTACTACATTGGGTACTGTGGTAGTTACCGTGGCTCTGATGTTAGTACCAAACTGCTCGGTTGCTATCGTCATGAAGATTACCCAGTAGCCTACAGAAAATCCTAAAAATATACAGATACTATAAAAAGTAGTTAAACTGATTTGACTGGAGCCTAGAAATAAACTTATACCTATGACTGATAAAAACAGATATACATAGACTACCTTCTTCCTGCTTTTTAGGTATTGGCTTAGCAAACCACTCGCTATATCGCCTAGCACCAAACCTGCATAACAGCAAGCTACAGCTGCTCCGCCGTTTACTTCGCCATCTACTTGTAATACTTTACCAAACTCTGGTGATAAGGTTATCAAGATTCCTACCACAAACCATAAGGGTACTCCTATCACTACACAGCCTAAGTATTTTAAAAAACGCTTTCGGCTTTTCAATAACATCATAAAATCTCCACTCTTCTCATTACTATGGTGGGCTTTCTTAAACATCCCCGATTCTGTTACTCCTACTCGAAGTAATAATAATGACAGTCCTAATCCTCCGCCTATGAAAAATGAGGTGCGCCAATCAAAATATTGGGCTATGAAATAGGCTACCACTGCCCCACTTACGCCTATAGAGGCCACTATCGTTGTCGCATATCCTCGCTTCTCTTTGGGCATAATCTCTGCTACCAAGGTTATTCCGGCTCCTAATTCTCCTGCTAAACCAAAGCCCGCTATAAAACGCCAAAAGGCGTATGCATCCGTACTCTCTACAAAGCCATTAGCGATATTGGCTATAGAATAGATAAATATGGAACCAAATAACACAGATAATCTACCTTTCTTATCTCCTAATACGCCCCATACCAATCCGCCTATCAGTAATCCCAACATCTGGGCATTTAATATGTATATGCCTTCATTCGTTAAGGTATCCCCTGTTAAGCCCATGGATACTAAACTGGGTACTCTTACGATGCTGAATAGTAATAAATCATAGATGTCTACAAAATAGCCTAAGGCTGCTACTACTACCGCTGCGTTTAATATTCTTGTGTTTTTTTTATCGTTCATTTAAATGGTTGGATATATTGAAATAGAAATTAGACCTGAATGTTGAATTAAATTATAAAAGCTCCTTTTGCAGGTACTGATAACTTTTACTAATACTCTCAAATGGATCTATGTTAAAGTTTTCTTGCTCTAAATAATAGTATTTGATACCCGATGACTTACGCTCAGCAAATATTTTTTTAAAGTCTATAGAACCATTACCTATTTCGGTGTTCAATTGTGGCTTTTGTTTATCCATATCCTTTATGTGCCACATCACAAAACGATTAGGATATTTATTAAATAAATCAACAGGATTAAGTCCAGCTCTAGCCACCCAATAAATGTCCATCTCAAAATCTACCAAAGCAGGATTAGTATTCTGAAGTAAAATATCATATCCAGTTTGTGAACCATATTTTATAAACTCATAATCATGGTTATGATAACCTAGTTTTAGTCCGTTTGTCTTACATCTCTCACCAATGGCATTAAATTGTTTAGCTAATTTCTTATAATCATCAGCAGATTGCCTAAGAGACTCTTTTAATGCTGGGATAACCAAATATTGATGATTTAGCTGTTTAGAAACCTCTATCATTTCATCTAAATTATCTTTAGTACCACTTAAAAAATCATCCATACCATAATGTCCACTCGGACTTTCTAATCCGTTAGCTGCTAATATTTTTTTAAGTTCTTTTACTTCTAAGTCCCAAAATTTACCATTATTATAACCATAAACTTCTACTTGTTTGTATCCTATATCAGCTACTTTAGAGAGAACTTTTTGAGGATTACTTTCTAAAATATCTCTTAAAGAGTAAAGCTGAATGCCGAGAGTTTTCTGAGATGATGCTCCCCAAACACATGAAGGAGTGATTGCCAAGGCAGCCAATGCAAGACTGCTTTGTTTTATAAATAATCTTCTATTTGTCATATATAATTTTCATTTATGAGAAAAGCTTTATAGCTCTCCCTTTTTTAATTGTTCTACCGCATAATTTGCTGCCCTTGCTGCTAAAGCCATAAAGGTTAGAGAAGGATTTTGTGTAGCTGTAGATGTCATACAAGCCCCATCTGTAACAAATACATTCGGACAATTATGTAATTGATTCCATTTATTTAGTAAAGAAGTTTCTGGGTCTTTTCCCATTCTTACGCCACCCATGTGATGAATGTCTAATCCTGGTGCTTGTTTGGTGTCTTCTGTTTTGATATTTTTGAAACCAGCTTTGGTATACATATCTGTCATGGTTTCAAAGAAATCTTGTATCATTTTTTCATCATTGTCATCATAATCAATATTGATTCTTAACAATGGAATACCCCATGCGTCTTTTTTTTCTGTGTCTAGAGCCAGATAATTGGTTTCTTTAGGGATAGTCTCTCCCATCATACCAGATTTGATTTGCCATGAGCTTAAACTCGGCTCATCCAGTAGATTTTCTTTTAAAGTATCCCCAATACCTTCGTAGTTATTTATTGGCCACTTTTCTGCAATAAAGGTTGAAGCATAACCTCTTAAAAAATCTGTTTCCTGCTTATATAAATTTTTAAACCTCGGCAAATAAGCACTGGTTGGCCGTCTTCCTCCGGTATGGGTGCTATCTTGAAAACCATCATAAGTAGCATAAATACTGGCTCTGTAATTATGAAAAGCAACGTATTTACCTAATAACCCGTTATCATTACCCAAACCATTTGGAAATCTTTCTGACTTAGAATTTAATAAGATAAGGTTGGTATTAAAAGCTCCTGCATTTACGAAAATAATTGGCGCAAAATATTCTTTTGATTCTTTTGTATTAGCATCAATTACTTTTACGCCAACAGCTTTATTCTTTTTATCATCATAAATAATGGAGTGAACAACAGAAAAAGGTCGCAGCATTAAATTACCAGTTTTTTTTGCCCAAGGTAAAGTACTAGAATTACTACTGAAATATCCTCCAAAAGGGCAGCCTCTTTGACATAAGCTTCTATTTTGGCATTGTACTCTTCCTTGCTCAAAATGTATAGGCTCTGGCTTAGTTAAATGTGCACAACGGCCATAAATTACATCTCTACCTTTATAATTCTTGGCAACAAAATCTTTAAAATAATTTTCAACACAGGTAAGTTCTAAAGGCGGTAAAAACTCTCCATCTGGGAGATTGGGTAAACCATCTTTATTACCTGATATTCCTGCAAATTTTTCTACGTAGCTATACCAAGCATCAAGATCTTTATAACGTATTGGCCAATCAACAGCAAAGCCATCTCTTTTTGGCCCTTCAAAATCAAAGTCGCTCCAGCGTTGGGTTTGTCTGGCCCAAAGTAAAGATTTACCTCCAACTTGGTAACCTCTTATCCAATCAAAAGGCTTTTCTTGTATGTATGGATGTTCTGTATCTTTAACAAAAAAATGTTGTGCATCTTCTCTAAAAGCGTAACATCTACTTACAACGGGATTATTTTTTTGAATTTCGTAAGGAATATCACCTCGGTGTTTAAATTCCCAAGGCATCATATTGGTTGTTGGGTAATCTTTAATGTGCTCAACATTTCTTCCCCTTTCAAGAACTAATGTTTTTAGTCCCTTCTCGCAAAATTCCTTAGCCGCCCAGCCACCACTAATTCCTGAACCGATGACAATAGCATCAAAAGTGTTATTTTTATTTATATCCTCCATGATTTTTATTGTTAAGAAACAACTTTTACACAACCATAAAACACACCGGGTACAAGCTTGTATTCCTGAACTTTTGTTAGATAAAATTCTGAATGTGTGTATGAACGTATGGTAAGCTGACGTAAGTTTTGAAAGAAAAAAGTTATATCTGAAGGGATACTATCGCCTGTGGCAATTGTCCTTAAAAATGCTAATTTTTCATCAGCCTCTAGTTTATGAAAAGAATTACCCAACCTTTGCTCGCATAATAAATCAAATTCTTTAAGCCCTTTCACAAACTTTTGCTGTTGTTTTGGTGCATAACAATCATCTACCATCGTTAACGAAAATTCAAGCGCTTGAGTTCCTAATGCTCCAGGGATAACAGTTTCTTGCTTTTTAGTTTCTGGTATAAGCGTATCACAAATAGCGGCAATAATGTCTTCCTCTCTGATTTCTAAAGTGATATTTTTCAACATCACGGCAGGCTCTCTGCTAAACCATGAGCAAGATGGTAAAACTAGGGTAGCTAAGGAACCTATTAACAGTGTTTGAATACTTGATCTTCTATCCATTATTGATAATTGAATGATATTATTTAACTTTTGAAATCATTGAATTTGCTTCAGCAACTAAATAATTTCTGAATAGCTCGGCTGCAAAAGCTCTTGTTATAACTCCTTTAGGCGTTTCTATTTTAAGATTATTATCTTTTACAATTTTTTCAAAGTTCTCTTTAGATATAGGGTCTTCAGGAAAAAATCTTTTTCCTGGCATGTCCAACAATCCATTTATTAAACATAATTGTGCCGATTTCCAGTTATCTGTGCCTTTAACTAGATCTATGATAGGTTTTCCATAAAGTGGAGCTCCAGCTTCTAACTGCTCTACCTGAACCAATACTGCCGGAACATTTCGCGGTTGCACACCTAACTTTACTGAAAGTGCAGCTATGTTACCTACCGCCTGACCATTAAGCATCGTACTTGGCTGTAATCTGGTTGCCCCGTTTACCAAACGAGATTGAGAAATATTTTTCTCTGCAGCTAGAAAACCATCTATTTTCTCTGGGATAAAAGATCTCATGGGTACATAAAAAGCCCCTGTTCTTGAATCCCAATCATGAGATTCTGCTGCAGAACTTGCTGCAGGATCTATATCAATATCTAAATCCTGAGGACGTTTAGAGCCATGTAAATCCTCTGGATAATCATTAATAGAAATGGCATCTTTGAAAGGAACAGGTTTTTTAGTACGATCTATTTCAGAACTTATTAGTGTATGTAAACCAACTATTCTTCTGCTTTCTCTTACATATGGCATCACAGGAAAATGTTTTAATACTGCTTCATAAGGCTTTAAATCTGGAAAATCTGTTACCATTTTATTTGTTAACCATATGTTATAAGGACTATCATATTTTTGAGAAACGTCTACAGACCAATTTAAACCAAGCTCGTTCTGCATGTAATAAATTAGACCTAATGTTTTTTTACGGAGTTCCATCTCCTTTTTCCATCTCAATTCTGGTACTTCAATATCACCAACAGAAACAGGTACATCATTTTGTGCAATATTTAATTCTGTTTTAGTAGTATATTCATCTATACCTTTAGTTTCTGAATTAGGTAAACCCCTATAATAAGCTACAGTATTCCAACTTGTAGGATTTGCATACACATTATAATCATCAGCCGTATGACGCTTAATATAAGACAAGTGTCTTTTGTAAGCTTCATAACCTTTTGGAGGTGTTTTAACTTTTAATTCTTCTGGTACGCCAGCACTATATTCTTTTACAATAGCTGTCCAAGTAAAATCTTGAACTTTAGAAGCATGCTCAATACTACCGCTTACATGCTTTGCAATTCTGTATCTCGCACCGGTTAAGGGAATAACATCGCCATACTCGGTTGCATCAACCAAGATCTTACAGGCAATTTTTTCGGTTTTTTTTGCTCCTGATAATCCCTTTTCAATCTTCACAGCGTTTATTTTATCTCCTTGTTTAAATACCTCTACTACTTTGGTGTAAAGCATAACATCTATATGCCCTTTACCCAGTTTATTTACTTTCTTAATCATATCGTAAATAAGAACCTGACCAACCGATGGTTCAACAGCACAAGATTCTGAATTCCAATAGCATGTACCTACAGTTTCTCCAATATTTTTGTAATATTGATCTGCTTTATGGTAAAATTCTTGGTAAATACCATGATTTCTTATCCCCACAGTACCCTCATCCATTGTAGCAACACCTGCTGCCGACATTTGCCCACCTAACCAATCTGTTTCTTCAATAAGCAATACATTACATCCCATTCTTGCAGCTTGTACTGCAGCAGCAAAACCACCTGTACCACCACCAGCAATAATAACATCGTAGTCTTTTGCAGCTACATTTAACACCATTAAAACAGCTAGTACTGCTGTTATCAAAATTCTTTTCATATGATTTATTTTTTTTACCATTCTAGTTTATCTGTATATATTTTTCCGTTGTTTTCTATCTTCAAACCTTGTTCTGGACCAACTGTTAAATCTTCTTTTTTCATGAAAGTGGTACTGATGTTTTTTCCTAAAAAGTCTTTAGAAAATTGATTTCCTGTAATTTTAACATCTCGGCATCCTTCTAATAAGAAGTTAGCTTTGACTATGGTATAAGGTTCATAGTTATAAGTTCTTGTAAGTGTATTATTGGTAAATTGGAGATTACCAACTGACCTTGCTCTTAAAATCGGATAATCAAAATGCAGAAACTTATTATTTGTGATGATGATATTACGATGATAAGGTTTTGAATCTTCATCAGTAGGTAAAACGGATGGTGTAATATCTATAACAGCTTCTCCCCACTCCCAACGACCTCCGGTAACACTACCAGAAGTCATACAATTATCAAAAACATTATTTTTGATAATCATGTCTTCATTAGCACCAGATTCCATCCAACCTTCCAGGTCTCCTTCTATCAATAAAGCATGGCCTGCTGTAGTAAAGTAATTCCCTTCTATTAAGACTTTTTTAGGTGTAGTTGCCCTTATACCTGTACCACGATGTCTTTTCATGATTCTATTGTTTCTAATTTCAACAGATGGTAACCACTCTGCACTTTCCATCACATCTGCCGTATCAACCAAATCGGAAATAGGCTTATCAAATTCTACTTCAAAAGTGCCTTTCCAATCTGAACCACTAACAAGCTTAATAGACTTGATATGATTAGTAGCTACTTTCTTCCCGGTTTTAACATCTACATACCATACATCTTCCCCCTCTCCAAAATGAAAACCTTTGAAACTTTTTACTAATAGTTTATGAGAAGATAATTTTTCTTCAATTGGTGCATACATATTGTGTACATTAACAAAATCGTCTCCCCCTCCGTTATATTCGCAATTTTCTATTTTGATTAAACCTTTGCATCCTTTTAAGTGAATACCATCAGCCATATTGGCAAATAACCTTTGCTTAGATGCTCTTGCTATAATATCAAAATTGTCTATAAAAATATTTTCTGTTGCTGTAGCATAAATTGCTAAACTTCCTCCATGATATAAGGTAATATCCTTAATGTTAACATCTTTGCATGTAGCAAACTGGAAAGAATTGGCAGCATAGATATAGTTATACATCGTGATGATATTGCTTATTTCGGGACGTTTTATCCAGTTAAATGGTCCTTTGAAAGAGATAAGTCCGGGTTTTAACTCTTTGGCTTCATGTGCATAAAAATCGCCAGCAGGCTCGTCATGTGTTTGAGGAATAATATTACCGGTTTTTTTATCAAAAACTTGTCCGTACTTAGCTTTATCAGAACGCCAACCTTTACCTAAATACCATACTTTTTTATTAACTATTTCATAAGGATATTGCTTTTTATCTATTTTAAGATGTATAGCTGTATCGCTTACTAAAACGAACTCTCCTTGGGTTACCATGGGTCTATCATAATCCACAGAAAAATTCTGAAATGTTATATTTTCGCACTTCGTAATATTAAATGGAATTGTTCTTCCATGAAATATAAACTCCGAACCTTGTCCATCTATAATTAAATCTTTAAAGCCAGATAGCTCATTTGCTATATACGTTTTTTCTGTAGGTGTATCGTTAATATCTGGTATAAAATGATAAACACCTTTTGGAAAAACTATTTTTGAAGACGGGTATTGCTTGGCTTGTTGTAAAGCCTTTTTAAAATAAGTAATAGCATTATCTTTACTATTAGGCTTTAATCCCATAGTACCGATATTGATAACTTGTTGACCAAGGGTTACACTTAGTAAACAAAAATTTAGGATAAGTAAACAGATACTTTTTCTCATTTGTTAGGTTTAATTTTATAAAAACGGATCTTATTCAGAGGGTTCTAGGTAAGCTGCAAATCCCCCTCCGGCAGATAAAGCAATTTTGATTTCACTTTTATTGGTTACTATTTTTTCTTTTTTTAAGGCCTTATGTGCTAAAGCATCATCTTCATAACTGATCATCTTAAACTTACCTTCGCCCAGAAAATCTAACTTAAGTGCTAATGTTCTAGTATCGCTGTTATTAAGGGCACCTATAAACCAGCTTTTTTTATCTCTTCTGGCCATGGTAATGTATTCTCCTACAGCCCCATTCAATACTTTAGTATCATCCCAAACGGTTTTTACTTTCTTTAAAAATTCGCTACCTACTTGGTTTTTATAACTGTTAGGATGATCGCAGGCTACAGTTAATGGGCTATCAAAAACTACAAATTGCGCTAACGTATTAGACCGAGTTAACATACTTTGAGTGGGACTTTGGATACGAAAGTCATCTATCTTCCTATTTTCAAAACCACCAGGAGTAAAATCCATTGGACCAGCTAGCATTCTGGTAAAAGGTAAAGTACAAAGGTGTTCTGGTGTAACCATTAGAGACCATTTATTCCATTCATTACCAAGAACTCCTTCTCTTGTAACCTGATTAGGATATGTTCTACCCAATCCGGTTGGTTTATAAGCACCATGAAAATTAACCATCAATTTATACTTAGCAGCTGTTTTAACAATACGCTCATACCAGTTTACCATTTCTTGGTCATCACGATCCATAAAATCTATTTTTACGCCAGCAATACCCCATTTTTCATAAAGCGCACATACAGCATCCCAATCAGAGCGGTTTACATCCGTCCAATAAAGCCATAATATGAGTTTTACATTTTTATCTTTAGCGTACTGAATTAATTGGGGCATATTGATATTCGGAGCAGATTTGGTAATATCAGCCTGTGCTTTATTGTATTCACCATACCATTGCCAATCTACAATCATGTAAGGCCAAGTCATATCAGAAGCTAGATCTATAAATTGCTTAATGGTTGGTTCATCCATCTTTACATCATTACTGTACCAATTGTCCCAAGCAGAAATACCAGGCTTTATCCAAGATGGATCTTCAATAGCACAAGGAGGATTAAGATTATTAATCATTTCTGACTCTACTAAACGACCCGGAGTTTCACCTACAAGGACTACTCTCCAAGGCGTATTAAAAGCTTCTTTTTTGGTAACTTTAGTTGTTTGACTGCTATCTATTGATGGTGATAACATCATGCTAAGGCCAAATTTATTTTGCTCTTTTTTTAAATACATACCTGCATAATCAGTTAGGTCTGCTTCGGTAATTACGGCATAGCATTTATCAGATATTTTAACTGTTAAAGGCAAACCAATAAGCATTTTTTGTGTGAGCTCTGATAGTTTACGTTTATAAAAAAAAGATTCTTGAGGAGATACTGGCTTTATATGATCTGCCGCCCAACAAATACGATCTTCACCAAAAGAAAAAGTTGAATGTTCTTCTTTAATCAAATAATCTACGCCATTTACAGATTTAGGAAATTTTACTCTGTAAGCTACGCCATCATTATAAACTCTGGCAATCAGTTGTAGCTTACGTTTTGGAGCAACTTTTTCTTGAAGATTTATCAATATCTCGGTATAATTGTTCCTTACTTTATCAAATCTCTTTAATACTGGTATCCAAGTTTCATCTGTAGTTGTAACTTTAGTATCGATAAGCATGAGCTTATTTTTTAATTCGGGCATGCTGGTATTGAACTCAAAATTTACCAACTGGGCTGTAAGCACATGTTCACGATTAAATAATATTTTACCAGATAAGCTTCCTTCTTCTGATATATCAATTAAAAAATCAACTTTCTTGTCTGGAGATTGTACCTGATATTGGGCATACAAAAACTGTATACCTAATAAACAGCTTATAAATGACACTAAAATTCTCTTCATTTCTAGACTTATTCTAATACCTATTCTCATTTTTTTATGATAACAAACCGGTTATCTTAAATTTTAAAAAAGCAATAGCTATGCTTAGGTTAATGTTAAATAAGGCTTTAAGTATGTCTCAACTTTGCCTTATTAAACTATTAACAGGGTTATATAATTTCTAATTTTACAGGTTCATCATGATACATGATGAACCTGATGGATTTAACATATTTTAGTTGATAGCTAATTGTATAGGTTCTGAATAATTCCACCTTGGAGTTCCGGTGGCATCTGCAGTTACCACCACTGCACCAACCCTAAACCAGAATTTTGTTGCTGTTGGATATTTAGAGAATAAATTTCCTTGTAAGGATAAATCTATCTGTAAAGTAAACTCTTCATTTGCGCCAGGTATTCTATTTAAAGTTAAAAGACCTGCATTGGTTGGTTGTGTTGCAAATCTGGTTCCTATACTTACAACTTTATCTATATAGCTAAATAGTTGTGTTGATGCTACTCTGGTTGTGGTACTTCCCGGGGTTGAAAGCTTAAATTTGGCTACAATAAGATTTCCATTCTTTACAATACTTAAATCTCTAACCTTTATATAAGGCTGAACTGTAAAGTTTAACTCATTTCTACCAGCCTTAATTTCATAGTTTTTAAGTGTATCCAAATTTCTGAAATTAGCATCACGAACCACGATATCATAAAATCCAGGAAATATCAACCCTCTCTCATAAGTTCCATCTATTTTAGGTGTAATAGCTTGTCTTTCTGGAGCTGCGAAATTACCTTTCTCAAAATAAATAATCTTTGTGCCCTGTGCAGATACGTCTGATTGTACATTCTCACCATCCTGATCTACAATTCTACCAAATATAATGGCCTCAGGTTGGTCATAATTATCTATTTCACAGGATGATACCATCATCACCACTGCTAATAATATTAAATTAAAAATCTTCTTATTCATATTGTATTGTTTAAGATGAATTAGTTATTAGGTATCAATCCGTTAGCGCCAGTTCCAGGAATTGCGAGATAATAATCACGAATATCTCCGCCAGAACCCCATGTCATGGTACCAGAAACTTTATTGCTGATATCTCTCACGAAGAAATAGGAAACCGGTGTTGTGGTTAAGTCTAACACAGGGCATAAAACTTTATGCTTAAATGAATTATAAATAACATGATACTGTCTTCTTCTGATTAAATCCCAAAGTGTGTAGGAATTCTCCATACCAAACTCTACTCTTCTCTCGCGTAATACTTGTTCTAGTGTAACACTTGGGATTTCATAGGTATGACCTGCTCTTTTTCTGATAATATTTACAGCTTTTGTTGCTAAAGCTTGGGCATTATTGGCTGTGTAGCCACTCTCTAGAACTGCTTCAGCAAAATTTAATAATACCTCTGCGTAACGCATTTCAATAAAATCCTGAGTACAAGAACCAGAAACAGGTAATGGATTATTATTTTCTACAACATATTTTTTTACAAAAAAACCTGTTAAAGAATATCTGGAATTAATATTAAACCCAGAATAAGAGGTAGGACTACTAGCTCCGTAAGAATAATAAGTTGTACCATCTTTTACAGCACTACCATCTTGTCTGTAAATAAATGTACCGTTTGGCCTAACTAATCCTGCCTGAGAAATAATTTTTGTATTCTTCCAAATAGAACTAGGGGTAATAATTGTTGCAAACATTCTAGCATCTTTACCTGCAAAAATATCTTGAGGATCATTAAAATGTTTGTATTGTGTTTGGCTATTTGCGGTTGGTGAGGCATATAGCAAGCTGTTATCGTTTCTGGTATTGATAGGTACGCTAGCTCCGTTTGAGGTATAGGTTTCGTATAAATCGATAAGATCTAAAGTAGGATTTACTGTTCCTCCATCATTATAACCATTACTTACTTGTGGTGTACACATTAAGAGATCCCAATTGTGACCAGTACCTACTCCAGGAAGCGTATATCCTTTAATAAAGATAGCTTCAACTCTAGCTCTTTGTGCATTTTCAAATAGCCCTTGGTAATTTGCGGCTGCCTCTGCAGGCGAAGCAGGATTTGGCATATATAAACCATGACCTGTAGGACCTATATCCGCATTAGGATTAATGATTTGTAAAGACGCTTCTATACATTTAGTATAATAATCATTGGCTACTGCTGTAGAAGGCATACCGTCTACTAACTTTTGTCTGTAAGCTTCTGAGGAACCATTGTTAACAGGATATTTTGTAATGGAGGCTGCATATAAAGCAACTCTTGATTTTAATGCCCAAGCTGCTGCTTTGGTGGCTCTTCTTTCCTCTGCTGGAATAAGGTATTTTGCAGCAGTATCACATTGTGCCAATATAAAATCATAAGTTTCTTTCTCTGTTGCTCTGGTAAGTTTTAAGTCTTCTATATTCCCACTAAAATCTTGTGTTTTAGTAAGAATAGGTACACCTCCATATCTTTTGGCTAATGCAAAATAAGTGTAAGCCCTACAAAATGCAGCCTCACCTATTAATGATTGTTTTTTTGCTTCAGAGAGAACAGAGGTTTTAATACTAGGAACGGCTTCTTCAAGTATATTGATATCTCTAATAAGCTTATAAGCTTCTACCCAATAAGGTGCTTGTGCTCCGCCCTTTCCATACATAATATGAAAACCTCTAGATGCAACTGCATCAGGAGTAGCAACTAAAAAATATTCTCCAGCGTGACTACCTGCAGAATAAGTGTTAAATCCAAAATCCGCTCTAGGTTTATAATTAAAATCTTCTATCGGTAATTGCTGATAAATAGAAGCCAGATAAGCTAAAATACCTTTCTCATCTCCGTATAAAGCATCTGCAGAGACTTTATTAGTAACTTTAGCATCTAAAAAATCTTTACCACATGCACTTAGTAATAATGTGATGATAAATAAATATATAACGTTCAATTTTTTCATAACTCAATAATTAAAAGGTAACGTTTAATCCTAAATTGATAGACTTTATCAAAGGATAAGCATAATTAGAACCGAAGTCGCCCTCTCCTCTTTCTGGATCAAATAATTTAAGAATTCTATCCGTACGTGTATAAATGTTTGTTGCATTTGCATGTATTCTCAAATTATCAATCTTTACTTGATTCAATAATTTTTTTGGTATAGTATATCCAATCTCAATATTTTTTAATCTTACATAAGAAGCATTTCTTCTGTAAATATTATTTGTTAGTCTGATAGTTGGCGCATCTAGTGGTCTTCTTGTTGCTGGAAAATATCCAGGTACCCATTCACTATCTTTGTCATAATAATCCGCTAGACGCCATCTATCCATTAGATATTGAGGTGCATTTCTATCAGAAAATAAAGGTGTTTGCCACTCGTTTCCTAAATTTATGGTATAATTTGCTGCTCCTTGAACAAGAACATTAAAATCAAACCCTTTGTAAGATCCGTTAAAGTTAAATCCAAACTGAACAGGAGGCTGTCCAGAAGTATAATCAGGACTTGATGAACCACTCGCCAATACCTGTCCTCCTCTAAACATTGGTAACATATCATCTGTAGTAATTAATCCATCCCCATTCACGTCACGATAAATAGGATCTCCAGGTAGCTGGCTTATATTACCTGTTGTACCGTCCATAAAAACAGGATAATTTCTGATTTCCTCCCAATTTTGGAAACGCCCAATTACATCATAGCCCCAGATGATATTCTTATTACGGTATGATTGATCATTTTTCCATTTAGAATAACTAGACTGAAATGGATTTTGCTCTCTATACAAATTCATAGACTGAGAGATATTCATATTGGCACTTATACCATAAGAAAACTCACCTATTTTATTTCTATGATTGATAGTAAAATCAAAACCTTGCACTCTATCAGAGTTAAGATTTTCTTGAGGTAATGAAGCCCCAAAAGTATTAGGTAAAGAACCTGCTCTTGTAGCTAGAAGCCCCTCTCTGTTTCTACGGTAAACATCAAATGTTAAACCAAACAAACCATTTTTAAATAACTCCAAATCTATACCAGCATTTAATATTTTGGAACGAGACCAAGACAGATTGTTATTCACTAATAAAGGTGCTTGTACCAATGTTTTATAAACACCATCAACAAACTCATATCCTAAACTAGAACCAGTTTGGTATCCCGCTACGTATTGAAAAGGCTGTCCAACATCTTCACCAGTTTCTCCGTAAGAAACTCTTAACTTCATATTTTGTAAGAAGCTTAAATTATTTTTGATGAAACCTTCTTCAGATACTCTCCAGGCAAGCATTACCCCCGGAAAAAAACCCCATCTTTGGTTAGGACCATATCTAAAGGAGCCGTCTTGCCTAAAAACAAATTCTGCTAAATATTTTTGCTTAAAATCATAGTTAAATCTTCCAATAAATGATTCGTAACGCTGTTGTAATTCATTGCCATCATTAGTTTGATTTATTAAACTTCCTTGAGCTAATACATCAACTGTAAAGAAATCTATATCTCTTCTTGCAAATATCGATTGAGAGTCTATAGTTCTTAACTCATGTAAAAACATGCTTGATATATTATGCTTATTATTAAAAGATGCTTTATAATTTAACTGACTTTGTAAGTTTAGTCTTTGAGAACTTGGCAAGTTAAATGAAATAGCATCACTAGAATAAGTTGATGCTTGTACAGTTTCTTGCGTAACTGGATCTAACCTATATAATTTTATTTGTCTGGATAGAAATTTGTTAGATGAATTGTTTAAATCAAAAGCACCAAAAATTCTTGCTTCAAGCCCTTTAACACCAGGTATCTTATAGTTTAAAGATATAGAAGACCTTAATAAATTTGTTTTGGTATCATTATAACCTGTTAAATCTGGTCGAATAAGGGCTACCGGATTGGTTGTGCCTGCAACAATAGCAGCAGGAAAATTAGGATCATCATTAATATAAGGTTTTTGGTAAGGAACTGCACCATAAACACCAGAGAGTATACTGGTAAATCCTCCAGCTATCTGATTGTTTAAATCTCTTCTTCCAAAAAGATTAATATTTAAATCCAGAGATTTGGCTAATTTAATATCGCTATTAGCTCTAAAATTAAATTGTTGAAAGTTTAAAGGATTCTCTCTAACTAATCCGTTATCTTTTGTATAACCTGTACTTACAAAGTATTTAATATTTTCACTTCCGCCACGTAAAGATAAATTATGCTGTTGCTGTATTGCACTAGGCTTCATGGTCTCATTATACCAATCTACACTTTCATAACCTGGTTCTACCCCATCTTTATATTTTTGCGTTTCTTCTCTGGTATTAGTTGGCCCAAGCCAAATATTGGCACCCAATTCATTCCTAAGGTCAACCCAATCTGCAGAATTAACTGCTTTAGGAATACTTGTAGGTGAAGAAAATCCAAGATTGTTAGAGTAGTTAACTTTTACAGGACCAGAGCTTCCTTTTTTTGTTGTTACTAAAATAACACCATTAGATGCTCCAATACCATATATAGCTGCTGAACCATCTTTTAAAACAGATATACTTTCTATATCATTAGGATCTAATCTTTCAAACTCGCCAACTCCATCTCTTATTACGCCATCAATAACGATTAAAGGCGTACCAAAACCACGTATGTTAATAGAAGTCTGTCCACCACCAGGTTGACTGCTGCTTTGTCTGATTTGTACGCCTGAAATCTTTCCCTGAACATTCTGAATTAAGTTTGGTGATCTGGTATTTAAAATTTCTGTTCCTTTTAATGTAGATATAGAGCCTGTTAAAGTTTCTTTTCTTTGTGTACCATAAGCCACTACTACAACTTCTTCTGTTGCTATAGATTCTTGTTTTAAAGTAATGTTAATTATAGATTTTCCTTCTACAGGAATTTCTTGGGTGGTCATCCCTAAAAATGAAAATCTTAGTACGGCATCTTCCGCAACATTATTAATGCTATAATTTCCATTTACATCTGTAAGGGTAGCATTGGTTGTACCTTTTACCGATACAGATACTCCGGGTAATGGTAAACCTGTATCATCTAAGACTTTACCCTTTATATTTATTGATTTTATTACAGGTTTATTAAGGTTTGCAGGTAATACTTTGCTAATAACAATATTATTATCAATAATGGTATAAGTAAACAAGGTTCTATCCAAAACTTTGTTCAAAACCTGTTCTATATCAACATTTTTTAAATCTAAAGAGTATTTTTTATTTAAGTTTAATTGGTCTGTTTTTATCAAAAAGCCATAATCAGTAGCTTTTTCTACTTCGCTTAAAACTTTAATAAGCGTAGCATTATGAACTTTGATATTGAACTTAATATCTTTTGCCAAGGTATCTGAGGCAAATACTATGGTGGAATGGATAATCAGCAAGATTGCTATTTTTATTATAGCAAGAAACTTCCCTGATCCAGATTTTTGATTAATCTGAAGTATTTTACTTTTATTCATAATTTAGGTTTAGTAGGTTAATAATAGGCATTAGAAATGCCTTTTATTGATTTTGAGAAACCTCCCCTTTTCTCAAAAAAATCAACTTTACATTCTTATTTTATGTCATATTTAATGAATATTAGATTTTAATAAATGGTGATTTTATCAGGCTGGCCAACCCTATTCTTTATTTCATAATTAAAACGAGTAGTTAAACGTAACATCTCTAGAACTTTAACTAATGATGTTTCTTTCTTCACACTCAAAGAATATCTGCTATCTTTAATTTCTTGGTCTTTAAACTCAAACTCTACATCATACCAAATACTTAATTCTTTAAAAATATCTTCTAGTTTTTCATTGTTCAGTACGAATTTTTGATTTCGCCAAGCATTAACTGTAGATTCGTTTAAAGAACTGAGTACAATTCTACCTGTCTTATGAGAATAAGTGGCTGTTTGTCCTGGACTTAAAGCTGTAAGAATGTTACCTTTTTCTGAAAGAATATCTGCTTTACCTTCAATTAAAGAAGTAACAACAGATTCAGAAGAATAGGCTTTTATATTGAAAGTAGTACCTAAATCTCTCACGGTAACTTTTCCAACTTTTACTAACAAAGGAAAATCTTCACGATGTTTTACTTCAAAATAGGCTTCTCCCTTTAATTCAGCTAACCTTTGCTTATTCTCTAAATCTTCTTTATAAGTTAGCTCTGTACCAGCATTTAGCCAAACTTTTGTCCCATCAGGAAGCTCAACACTACTTAAACTTCCCTTTAAAGAACTAAATTTATGAACTCCTTGATCTGGATAATTCTTAATATTTCTTAATACCAGATAACCTAATATTGCTCCTAATGAAAAAACAACCAAGAAGATTGCAGCATATTTTAGGCTTCTTCTTATCAGCTTAAGAATACTTCCTCTCTTATTGTGCTTTATAAGACCCCAAGTTTCTTCAAACTCGGCTTCTATATCATTCGTTTGATATTGACTACCTAATTTTAACCAAAGACTTTTTGTTTCGTAAAAATCATTTTCTGCTTCTTTGTTATTTTCCAAAGTTTCGTAAAATGACTCTTTCTCGGCAGCAGTAGCTTCTCCCGTTATTATTTTAGATAATAGATTTCCGTCCAACTTATTCATGGTTTGTTAAGTAAACAAATAAAGAAGGATTTACCCTAATGATAAATTGAAGAAAAATGAAAAAAAATATTTTTTTGGCTTTAACGAAGTAACCTAGTTAAAAAAACAAGCAATGGCAGATATTCTTTTAAATCTGAACGTAGTATCTTTAAAGCTTTGGTTAGATGCGCTTCAACAGTTTTCTGGGAAACACCCAAACGTTCTGCAATTTCTCTATTTTTTAATTGTTCAAACCTACTTAGCTCAAAAACAATTCTACAGTGTTCTGGTAAATTCTTAATAGATAGATCTATTTTTTCTTTTAATTCTTTTACCTGTAGGTAGTCAAACCCTATCCTATTTAAACTCTCGTATTGATAATGTAATTCTAATGATTTAATTTTCTCATGATGTTTAAGCAATAATTGTCTCCTTTTCAAAATATTCAAACAATTATTTTTCACCATTTTAAATAAAAAATTACGATGATTAGTATCTTCCTTTAAATCTTCCCAAATATCCCATAATTTAACAAAAGCTTCTTGAACTACCCCTTTAGCTTCATCCTCATCCTCTAAATAATTACGACCTAAAAAGAATAAAGATTGATAATTTTCATTAAAAATCTCTTTAAATTTTTTCTTATCTAACGATCCAACTTTACTTTTTTCTTCAGTCATAGAAATTTACCATTAACTAAACACAAATAAACGTCTACAGTACATTTATTGTCTAATTACCCACCGTGTGATGTTCTTTTAAAATTAACTGATTTATTAATAATCTTCTGTATGCTTTAAATGATGTAAGAAAAATAATTTTAAATATTAATTGGTTTTTTTTAATAAGGAAATTAAAAATAACACATTTATCTCTTAACAAAAAAAGAAATTAATATTTATATCCAATAACAGAAGTAGAAAAATAGTACAATTAACAAACGGCATTAAAGTGATATTTGATTAGTCACTTATCTATTTTGAATAAATGCTTTTTAAAGAAAAAATCAACTTCGAGTTTATGAAGAGTATAAACTCAAAGTTGATTAGACTGAATGTATTATTGTAATAATACTTATTTCGGTATTTTCAATTTAAATGTTACCTGTGCTATTTTACCTATAAATGGTGAAGTTGGCCAAGGGTTTGTAAAGGTTGTAACAGGACGTGTTTCGCGTTGAATTTTTTCAACTTTTAAAATACATATTTTTTGTGTTACGCCCGTAGTAGAGCCTATAGCACTTACACCAGCAGATGCAGGATCTAATCTTAATAAGCAGTTGTCACCTTCTAACAAAAACGGCATCCTGTCTCCAGTAATAAGATTAGCATTGTATGCTTTTAAATCTGCAATGGTAACATTATCTGTATTAAATGGAGCAACAGTTGCTTGGTTAGTAGAAGGACCAATCTTTAACATCGTTGTTTGATTGCGATTAGGCCAATTACTAGCAGGAACCATAGAAGGGAATGTATAGGATGTATTATTCCATGTGTAAGTTCCACCCACATAATAAGATTCATTAGCAGCCAAAGAAACCGTATTTTTAGGCCCCATTAAGCGGAATCCTGTATCACCTGTATAAGCCGGCGTTCCGGTGAACCATAATACATACATATCTATATTCTTAATCTGAGAGAAAGCTTCTCCTATAGTCATAGCTTTATTTAAGCCAATAGAATAAAATGGTAAAATATTAGGCTCTTCAATTATTCCTCTATTATAAAAATCACTACCCAGAGTAAAAGTACGCACTTCAAAACCAACGTTAGTAGGAATATCAACAGTACTGGTTCTATTTAATCTGTCTGTTACTAATACTCTTATAGCGCTTACGTTATCACCTAAAGTAACCGGGTTATTTACATCTACACTTGGTAAATTATTATAAACCAAAAGAGGTAGAGCTTCTATTTCGGTGTTTTGTTTCATTTTACTGATTTTCACATTTGAAACACCACTTGCAGAAGTAATATTTAGTCTAAGATTTACAGTTTCACCAATGTTAGCATCAAACTCGGGAGGTCCGAGGATAGTAATAACTGGTGGGGGCACAGCAACGTACTTAATAGGTAGCGTTTCTATCCTTAACTTATTGTACTCATCAATTGCAGTAACTTGTAAAGCAATATCTCCGTCTTTATAAACAATATTTTGTTCAAAAATGTAAGTAGAATCTTGATTTACTGGTAAAGGTGTTGCTAAAGGAACATTGGTTATAGGTGTTGCTGATTTATTATTATAAAGCTTTACTTCCACCCTATTAAGTCTTGCCGCCCCTCTTACAGTAAACTTAGTAGTTGGCAAAACTGCATTAGGATTATTTTCATCAAAAGCAATTTCAGCAAGTTCAAACGTTATAGCTGGTGGAGCTTTGTATCTAATAGTAGATATTGGCACCTTAATTTCTGTAACTCTATCTGCGATATCAGTAGCTATAATCTGAAAAAATTTAAAATCTTCTTGCCATAAGGGTAATTCTTTTATAGAGTATTGTTTATCATCATAAAAAGTATTGATCTTTTTATAGTCCTCAATAGAATCATCCATCTTTATTATTTTAAGATCTATAGATTTTAATCCTAAATCCGAAAACACTACACCAATTAAAGGAATATTATCTGCCACATTTAAGTCGGGTTTTAATTCCTCTATCATCAGCTCTATAACTGGTGGTTCTGTATCTCCAATATCAATTGTACTTTCTTTTTTACAAGCGGTAATGCTTAGTATGATAAGTACAAGCATATAAGCCAAATATTTTATTGTTTTCATCACTTTATATTTATTTAAATGATTAATAAGCTGTTACGTAAGATGCATTTCTTTTAAAAAACGCATAGTTTCTGTAAACATGGATAGGACCATTATTAGCTAGAATATTTGTAGTTACTGAGTTTATTCTTTGACTAGCATAATTACTATTAGATTGGTTGATGATAACATTACCATTAACAATTTGATCTTGAAAAACTGCCGTTGCCTGAGCAGATTTTTCTACCATAATGGTTAAAAGCCCATCTTCACCTTCTAATAAAGTTTTCACATAAATAGGTTCTATAGGTAATTTTTTATTGTAAGCATGATACTCGCCTACCATAATATGGTAAAGGAGTAATTTTCTTACTTTTTCAACATCAACACCTATAAAGTCTCCGGCACCATATTTAGCCAGAAAATTTTCCATTGCAGTGTTATTTAAAAATAAATAGGTGTACTTTCTATCAGTTTGAGTATAAAAGTCACGCATTTCTGCATACTCAACAGCTTCTATCATTCTTGAAAATATATCTGGTCTGCTTTGCATAAACTCCCAGGCAGTCATATTGATATTAGGATTTAAAGGTTCTCCTTCATAGTCATAATCTTTCTGAAGGCAAGATGTCCCTATTGTTAATAGGCAAAACATCAATATGCTAAATATTTTGGAGCGCATATTAAAGTGTAAATCAATTATCTTATTCATATTCTTTCAGATTTAATAGCCAGGATTTTGTTTAATATTTGGGTTCTGATTGATGTGTATATAACTAATTGGGAATAACGCTTGCGACTCGTTACTGATACCGTTTATCGGGCCCATAACTTTAACTACACGCTTATTCCTAACCAAATCAAACCATCTTTTACCTTCTCCAAGGAGCTCCTTCTGGCGTTCATCTAAAATATAATCAACCAATTCATCTCTTGAAGTAAAAGAAGCTTGGGTTCTTGTACTAGCTTCTATACCTGCTCTTCTTCTTACTGTAGTTGCAACCAAATTAAGGGCATCAGCAAATTGATCTAAATGTGCTTTTGCTTCTGCTTGCATTAAGACAAGGTCTGTATAGCGATATACTGGATAAGCTACTTCACATTCTGGAAAAGCATTAAAGCTAATGGTACCGCCATTTCTTACATACTTATTTACTTTAAATGTCCCAGGTGCTATTGAAGCTTGTAGATAATTATCAAATCTATTATCACGCGGACTAGTATTTGCTGCAGCTGTAAAAATATTGGTAAGTTTTGGTGATAAGATTACCCCAGACAGAAACAAATTATGAATAATGCTGTACTGTGCAACGTTATTTAATTCTTTTAAATCAAAATGTATCACAAATAGCAGTTCATTACCTGCGCCATACTCATCTCTCAAACGATCGCCCAAATCACCTGTTTTATTATTCAAATCTGTTACGAAAGTATTTTTTAAGACTTCCATACTAGGTTCAAATCTGGTAAAAGGCTGACTAGTTGCACCTAAAATAGACCTAACTTTGTCTATAGTTCTATCTGCTGCTTCGTAATCTTCCATCCACATAGAAACATCAGCTTGAATCGCCAAAATTCCAAATCTAGAAATTCGCTTACGCTCTACATTGGCAGGATCTATTAACTCTTCTGCTTTTTTTAAGTCGGGCATAATAACATCACGTAAAACTTCTTCTTTAGCAGTTCTCTCTTTAAATTGACCTTTATCTAAATTATCAATAGGCTCTAGGTAAACAGGTACAGCACCCCAAACACGTACAGCATAGAAATAGCATAAAGCTCTCATGGCATAAGCTTGTGCAAGGAAATCGTTTTTTTCTATCGTATTTGGCAAGTTTGCATTTGGAATATTTTTGATAGCAAAATTTGCATTATTGATAACTTTATATAAACCAGCCCAATTGGTACAACCCATATCAGTTGTTAATTGATTAGAGATTAGCCTACCCCTATCACTAGCAGCTTCTGTTGTTAATACATAATTATCTGAGCGTAACTCGCCCCAATCAAAGAAGTTTAAACGCAATGCATCTCTAAAAGAGGAATAAATTTCTCCAACTCCGGCTTTTACATCTCTTTGGTTTTGCCACATATTTTCTGCCGTAACCTCACTTATCGGTTCTGGCTCTAAAAATTTATTACAAGAAGAAATGGTTAATATTAAAACAACTGCAACAACCTTAAATACAACAAGATTTGTTTTGCAAATTTTATATTGATAATTCATGTGATTAAAAATTTAAGTTAAAGCCTAATCCAAACTCACGCTTACGCGGATATCTATTGGTATCCATACCTAATGCTAGTGCGCTAAAGTTTGAAAACTCAGGATCGTAACCAGAATAATTGGTAAAAGTGAAAGCATTATTTACATATCCATACATGCCCAAAGACTTAATTTTAAGTTTAGTAGTTACTTTGGGAGGTAATGAATAGCTTAATCTTATGTTTCTGATTTTAAGAAATGAAGCATCTTCTAAATAAATAGAATTCACATTACGATCATTCTGATATTGGTCTGCATAGGGTCTTGGATATTTAGTATCGTCCCCTTGTCTTATCCAAAAATTATTGGCAAAATCCATACTTGGAACTGTAGAGAAGAAAGGCATGCTCATTTGGTTAAGCGTGTATCTTGCCTGATTATAAATTTGACCACCTACAGAAAAATAGCTTCCTATAAATAATCCAAATCTCTTATAGTTAAAAGTAGTGTTAATACCGCCCACAAAATCTGGCTGTGCATTACCTAATACTTTCCTGTCACTATCATTAATAATTCCTCTACCGTTAACATCATTAGGGTTATCGTACCAGTTTACATCACCGCCTCTAAAAGAAGTACCATCAGTAAAAGTTTTTTGATTTATACTGCCTGTATATGGGGCACCATTTAAAGTATAACTATCTAATATGTATTTTCCGGCTGCATCCTTTATCATTTGCCCGTTAGCATCTGTTTGGAAAACTGGGGTTAGTTGCTGCCAATCATTAGAAAAAGCATTAGATTGGTCGTATGGGAAGATATTTAATTGTTCATAGCCAAAGAAATCACCAATACGCCCACCTTGTGAAATCCACCAAACATTTTGGAATAAATAAGGCTGACCATTAGCAACAGATACAATCTGGTTATTATTTCTGGTTAGGTTAAGTCCTAAATTCCAACTAAATGTTTTTTTCTTGATGATATCGCCTCTAACATCTATCTCTATACCTTTATTAGAAATAGAGCCAATATTTCTTCTTACGACATCAAATCCCCATTCTTTAGGTATTTCAAAATTAGCGAGTAAATCATCAGTTTGTTTGTTATAATAGTCTACCGTTACGTTAAATCTGTTTTTGTAAAAACTTAAATCAAGAGCAATATTTGATTGTGTAGTTTGCTCCCATCCTAAATTATTAACTGCTATACGTGAAGCCGTTATACCAGATACATCATCATAAATACCTCCAACGCTGTAAGATAATATAGCATCGTAATTACCTATACTTTCGTTTCCGGTAACCCCATAACTTACTCTCAATTTAGCATCATTTAAAACACCTTTAGCAAACTTCATAAAAGACTCGTCAGAGAATCTCCATGCAGCAGATGCAGAAGGGAAATAACCGTATTTTTTATTTGAGGCAAATCTTGAAGAACCATCAACACGTACGGTAGCATTAAAAATATACTTTGATTTATAGTTATAACCAATTCTTGTAAATGCAGATGCCATAGTATGTACTGATTCTTCTGTTCTGGTAGCAGCTAAATTGAAGTTAGCCGAGAAGGCATTCATCGTATAAATAGCATCTGTAGCAGAATTACGTCCGCTAAATCTATCAGACTCTGTTCTCCAACCTTGAGCACTAACACCTGCAAGCCCTGTAATGGTATGTACTTTATTAAAAGTTCTGCTGTAATTCAAATAGTTTTCATTCATCCAGTTCCAGTTTAAGGTACCTACAGAAGAACCACTATTAGTAAGCCCGCCACTAAATAAGAAACTAGGACGCATGAACTTATACTTAGCCAATGATAAGTTAGCATTTAAACTACTGGTAATTTTTAAGTGAGGAGATATTTTAAACTCTCCTAATTGATAAAAAGTACCTCCATAACTATCGGTAAAATTAGTTTCTGCAGGTAAGGCCAAAGGATTACCACCCCATAATACACCTATTAAGGTGTTATCAGGATAATAAAAAGATAAATTGGGCTTTCTGGCCAACATGGTATTGAGGTAGTTAGACTCATCAGCGCCTTTTTTCTTAGCATAAGAAAAGTTAATTCTGGTAGAGAAGTTTAACTTCTTGGTCGCATTATAATCAGCATTTAATCTGGTGGTAATACGGTCAAATGAGGTATTCTCCATAATACCATTTTCTTTTAGATAACCAGTGGATAAGAAATACTTTAGATTATCTGTTGCTCCGCCAAAATTCACATCAATTTGGTTTTTATTAGCTGTCCCGAATACTGCATCTTGGTAATCATTATCGCTATTTAAAATAAAGTTTAAACTATCAGCCATTTGAGCCACTAAACCTTGTACTACAGCAGCTGGCACCAAATTTCTACCCTCACCATTAATATATTCCATTTGTTTCTTTTGCAAGGTTCTATATTGTGCAGAGTTAAGTTGAGGTAAACTATTAGCCAGATTATTCATAGAGTGCAGGTACCTAACATCTAGGGTTGGTGCTTTTTTATTTCCTTGTTTTGTGGTAATGATGATAACACCATTAGCAGAACGAGCACCATAGATAGCCGCCGAAGCCGCATCTTTTAATATGTCTATAGATTCTATATCGTTAGGATTGATAGCATCTGCATTGGTCTGTTGTACACCATCTATTACATATAATGGTCCAATACCACCATCATTAAAGGTAGAGGCACCACGTATAACAATAGAAGCCCCTTCTCCTGGCTGTCCGGACCCTGTTGATATTTGTACTCCGGCAACCTGTCCTTGTAAAGCTTCTGCTAAATTGGTTGGCATTCTTCGCTCAATATCTTCTGCCTGTACTGAAACAACTGCCCCTGATAAATCTCTCCTATTGGTAGAGCCATAGCCCACTACCACAACTTCATTAAGAGCAGTAGTTAACTCGCGTAAAACAACATCTATTTTACTTTTATTTTCTACCATAATTTCTATACGCTGAAAACCAAGCATATAATAAGAAAGTACAGTTTTAGCATTAGGAACTTTTATCTTATAGTTACCATTTGCATCTGTAGTAGTAGCCGTTGTACTACCTTTAATAGCAACTACAGTTCCTATCAAAGCTTCTCCATTTTCGTCTTTTACTGTTCCACTCACTTCTATACCTGTAGTTGTTTGTTTACTTTGGGCCAATAGCTGACTAGGTAAATAAACCATTAAAAGCAGTAAGAGTAGTTTTCCTGATTTTTTTAAATAAAAATAATTCATACTTATAATTTGGTCTTTTGGTAAGCTTAGCTAAACATGAGCTACTAAAGATTGGCTAAATCTTTAGCTATTGTGTTTGGTTTTAAAACTTATTGGTTCAGGTTTGTTGAAAAAAACAAGAACCAATTTTACACCTAAATAGCTCTTGCAATTCTGATGATTGCACATCATTCAGAATACCATTTTCTTATTTTCAAATTTATTGGGACTTCCTGCTGTTAAGAATGGATAGAAATTGCAAAACCATAGACTTTTTGACTTTTTTTTATAAGTACTATGAGGTAGAAATGTGCATGTTGATCAGGTAACTTAAAAAAACAAAGTGCCTTTATGTATTAATATTTGATTACTAAAAAGCCATCTGGTCTAAGAATTTCAAAAGCATACTGGCTATTTATGTTTGTTAATGTGATAGTAATTTTCTCGCCAGGTTTGAGTTCTTTGAGTATAAATTCTTTCGTCTCCCCGTTTACATCCAGATACTTTAAACAATAATTACGTAAGGTGTAAGATGGTATAGAATGCTTTACTTCTAATTCTACTATTGCATGATTTTCATCTTTTTTAGAGACCTTAATAATATCTATCGGACTACAAAGTTGCTTAAATACCTGATAAGAAGGTTTAGGCTGAAGATAAACATTGGTTAATCCATGACGTCTAATTTTATACTTTCCTAACCCCTCTTCTCCCATCTGCGTACGGTAATCATTTAAACAGAAGTAAATAAACCCTAGTATGTAAGGATTTTCGCGGTACAATTTGGTATGGTACAACATATCATCTATCCGTCTTAAATCTCCTCCAGCAAATGCTGGTTCGCATAAACCGTATTCTGTAATCAACAAACCTTTATCTTTAACAATTGGATTAATTTTATCGAATCTGTTTGGTAAATCAGTTCTATCTTTACCATTCCAAGTACCAACATATTCATTCCATGTGGGTAAATCACCATGTAAAGATGGATCAGTAGCTAATCTTTTATCCAGCCTATCACTAATCACAGTGAATAGCCTCGAAGTATCTAATTGTTGGGCAAAGGTTTTAAGTGCGCTATTGTCTTCTAAAGTTGAGGCCACTTCATTATTTAATCCCCAAGCAAAAATTGAAGGATGATTGTAATGAGCATTAATCATTTCACTAAGCTGAGATTTTGCTACCTGCAAAAGTTGTGGGCTTAACTTTTGAGGTTTTTGCCACCAAGGGAGCTCTTCCTGAACTAAAATTCCAAGTTCATCCATCTTATTTAGAAATGCTTCGTCTTGCTGCCAGTGAAAACGTGTAATCACAATATTCAAGTCTTTCAACTTTCTGGCAACAGAATCTATAAACTTAAGAGGCTCTGCTATCCCATAAGCGGGATTACTCCCCGGCATATATTCTATACCAGGTAACCTCACCAGCTCACCATTTAAGTACCAATTACCTTGTTTTATATCAATTTGTCTAAAACCAAAATGTACTTCCTTGATGTCTGATGATTTACCATTTCTTAGGGTTGTTACTTTTAAATCATACAAAGCTGGGTTGTCAAAATGCCATGGTATAACTTTATCAAATTTAACTCTCCAAGAGAAACCTCTGGCTGCTTTACTCAGCTCCTTTTCTTCACTAAACATCACTTTACCCGTTTTCCTTTCTATACAAATTACTTTTATTGCCAGCTTGTTAATTTCATGCTCATTTAAATTGATATTGATAAAAGCTGATGCTGAACTATCCCTAAGGTTTAATTGAGGTGTTACATGCAAATATTTAATAGATGGTTTTGAACTGATATGTAATTTTACATTTCTGGTTATCCCACCATCTGCCGCCCAGTCAAAAGATTTTGCAAAAGGCAGCATGTTTTCTGAAAAACTATTATCTACACAAACCACAAGCTGGTTTGATGTACCATAATTTAAATATTTACTGATTTCAAAAGAAAATGGAGTATACCCGGATTGTAAATGTTCTCCTATTTTTTTTCCATTTAGATAAACTATAGCATCATGATAAACAGCTCCAAAATGTAACATGACCACACTATTTTTCCATTCCTGTGGCGCTTCAAAGTCTTTTTTATACCACGCTTTACCATAATAGTTCTGATGTTCATCTTCAATATTCCAAGTATGAGGAACCATCACATCTTTAGCAGTTTGTGGAAACTTTAAGGCATAATTTTGTTGATTGCCTTTAGTAGTTTTATCAATAACGAACTGCCATTTTCCATTTAGTGATACATCCTCAATAACTTGTGATTTTGATATCATTATCCCTAAAAATAAAGGAATAAACACGAATATTTTTTTAAGCATTTTATACTTTTTTAAAATTCATAAGCAGTGGTTCATCCAAATCTAAAATGAATAAATACTAGTTTCAATAGACAGAAATTGCATTTAAATGGACTTTTTAACTTTTACATAAAGTAGATGCTAAACAAATTTTTCTCTTTTCCAGCTGTTTTGATTGAGATAATAGTATTTACCTATTAAAAAATATCTTAAACGTTATATAGCCAAAAAATCTATGCTTATGCTATTATAATCCATTTATTTAAACCGTTCTCGTGAATATTTTAGAGGTCGACAAAATTTTCCATAGTCGTAACCAATTATTCAATAAATAAAATAAACATGAGAAAACTTTACTCAACTTTTTTACTAGCTATACTTTTGCTTGCTAGCAGCTTAAAAGCTGCACAAAGAGTTTCTATTGCCAGCGGAAACTGGACAGCCACTACTACTTGGGAAAACGGCATAGTACCTACCGCTGCCGATGATGTTATCATTACACAAGGACATACCGTAACACAAAATAATGGTACTACAGGTGGTGTAACTATAGCAAGTTTAACTGTTAATGGTACTATTATTTTTGCTGACAATGCGCAGGAAATGCGTGTAACAGGTAATTTCACCATAGGTACTACTGGTATTTATAACAGTTATGGGGTAACTAATAATGTGGCTAAAAGGTTATATCTGGGAGGAAATTTCATCAATGATGGTACAGCAGATTTTACTAAAAATTTCACCAATACGGCTACACCTTCTCTTACTTTAAATGGTACAACTCAACAAAGTATAAGTGGTACTGGTAGTTTTGGATCTTATTTTCAAATTATTGAACTTAACAATAGTAATGGTGTTGTTATTAATACTCCTATTGTTATAGCTCGTTCATTAATACTTACATCGGGCACTTTAAACAATCAAAGTACGGTAACTATAAACCATTCTTTAGCAAGCTTAACATCAGCTACTATAGATATTACTGCTCCGGCTGCATTTACCGGAAATCAGGTTACTCGTGGTAATAACAGCACAGCTGCCATTAATATCATTTACAGAGGCTCCGTACAGGCAGTTGCAGGTTCAGAAATACCTAGTTCCTATTTGACTACTAATGATTTAACTTCAAGAACAGCAAACGGCATTACCATCAACAACAGCGCTGGGTTGCTATTAAATTACGATGTTATTCTTACCTCTAATGGTACACCACTTACTTTCACAAATGGTATCATCAGTCTTGGAAACGGTGTAACCCTTACTTGTAATAATCTCCCTGCGGCAGGTAGCACAACTAGTTTTATACAAGGTGGTACTGTAGCTATCAGAGTTAGAAGTGATAATACTGCTCCGGTAAATTTCCCTATCGGTTCTGGAGGCGAATACAGAAAGGTAACTTTTGGCGATATGAAATCAGTAGGTAGCCCGGCAACTTTTGTAAGCATCAGCTTAGGAACTCCTACAGGTGGTACAGCGGGGTCTGGCTTAAGTAGCATCACTAGCAGTAGAAGATGGTTAGTTAAAATATTACCTAGCGGCCCAGCAAACACCGTTTACAATGCTATCTATAAAAGTATAAACTTTACTTTTGGTAATTCAGATGGAGGTAGCAATGTTAGCGCTATTGGCACTTCTACAACTTTAGGAGGTGCTTATGAAGCTTTAGCCAATACAAGTATTACTAGTAATATCATTACAGCTACCAATAGTAACGATTGGAATTTAAGTACCACTGATAACTATTTCACATTAGGCACAGCGGGCACTTTGCCTGTTGATTTACTTTATTTTAATGCTGTAGCCACGCATAATAAAGAAATAAAATTAACATGGAAAACCGCATCGGAAATTGCGAATAAAACATTTACTGTACAGCGTTCTACAGATGGTATTAGTTTTCAGGATATTTTAGAAATAAAGGCAAAATATGCAGGATACGATTATGTAGATTATGATAGAAGTCCAATTTCAGGAACAAATTATTACCGTTTAGTTCAATTTGATCAAAACGGTACATCTAGTATTCTAAAATACGCTAGTGCTGAGGCAAACTTACATGATATAAGTGTTTCTTATTATCCTAATCCAGTTATCCAAACGCTTAACTTATCCATACCAAATCTTCAAGATGATTTTATTCAAGTAAACCTTTTTGATACCTCAGGTAAGAGCTTGTGGTCTAAACAGCTTGCTAAAGAGCAATTAAAAACAGATTATGCCATAGATATGGGGTATGTATACAAAAAAGGCATTTACATTTTAACCGTGGAAGCTAAAGATATTTCTAAGAAAATTAAAGTGATTAAAAACTAGAAGGAAAACCATTATCCGCTCATAATATGATATCACATTATAATTATATGAAAACAATAATTTATAGTATTCTATTTTCTCTTCTTTTTGTATCCATAAAAAGTTATGGACAGTCTCCCTACCCACCTAATACTAGCTTATCAGAAATTATTGGTATTACACACATGAATGGTAAATACCGTTTTGACCCTAGTAAAGATTTTATGAAAGAAGGAGTGGATGAAATTGAAGCTATGGGTAGCAAAGTGATTAAACTTTTTATGGGACGTTCTACAGCGATAAACTATCCCAGATATTGGGGTAATAACTGGCCAAACCTAAACACCAATACTTTTACATTAACAGATTTAGCGCAAACTTCTTACTTTCAAGATGCTTTCAACAGAACTCAATTTAAAACTTATGTATTAACCACATTTGAACTTACCAACAATGGTAATGTTACAAATTTTCAGGATGGTATTAGTCCAGAGGAAGAATCAAAACTTTATAATGAAATTTACAATTTCACTACTTATCTGTGTAATACTTATCAAAATACAGGAAAAACTTTTATCCTTTCTAATTGGGAAGGTGATGGAATGTTAGGCTTTGTTAATGAATCGCCTAACTTACCATCTGTAACCACGCAAAACACAAGAATTAACGGCTTTATAAAATGGCTTCAAATTAGACAAAAAGCTATAACTGATGCTAGAAATGCAGCCAATAAACAAGGTGTTACTGTTTTAGGTGCAGCAGAATTTAACCATGTAAATAAAGGCCAAACGTATACTTGGCCTACCATGATAGATAGGGTTGTTCCTTATCTGAATATGGATTTATATTCTTTCTCCAATTGGAAATCGAATACGCCATCTTCTGTGGATGATTTTAATGATTTGATTAAATACATTAAAGATAGATGCCCTACTTCTACTTTATTTGGGAGAAATAACCTTTATTTAGGTGAAACTGGCACTTACGAATATCTAAATGTTGTAGGCTATATTAATGGAACAAATGCTGCAAGTGATCGTGTTACCAGAGAGATTATGCAACGTAACACGGAGATGGCTTTAAAAGCTGGCGTAAGATATATTGTACATTGGGCCATATTTGATAATGGATTACGCACAGGTGTTACTATTACACCAGAAGATAGAAATGCTACTGAGAGCGAGGGTATGGGTGTTGGTATCAGAAGAGCCAATGGCTCCTACTCTGGCACTTACACTTATTATAAGTCTATCATGTCTAAAACTATTGGTGAGTATCTAAATGTTTATGAGGCGGAAGCACAGGCTACTTCTAAAAGTTCTACTGCTACAGAGGGAGATGTTCTATTAGGCGATGCCAGCGGATCTTACCTCTCTAAACTAGAAGCAAATGCAACCAATAACTGGATACAGTATGCTTTAAGAGTAAGCCAAACTGGCGAATGTAATGTAAAAGCTATGGTAAGAAAAGGACCTACTTATGGTAAATTCAGATTAAGTATTGGTAGCCAAACCTTAAATACAGAAATTGATTGTTACAGTCCAACAGGTTCTTTTGAGCTGGTTGATTTAGGTAATTTCACTTTTGGTACTAATCCAGCAACTTATAATTTCAGATTTAATGTTACAGATAAAAATAGTGCTGCAACAGAATATGATTTGGGTTTTGATGCTATTATTCTAAGCCCAGCAACTAAACAAGATCCTATTTTAGCTAACTTCCCAAATATCACCAAATTAGATAATGATGCTGCATTTAACCTTACAGCCCCAAGTAGTAATAGTGATGGAGCATTTACCTACAGTAGCAGCAATACCAATGTTGCTATTATAAACGGTAATCAAGTTAGTATAACAGGTATTGGAACCACAGAAATTACAGCTACTCAAGCAGCAACAGCTAATTTTAATAGCGGAGAAATTAAATTGTTACTAACTGTTAATTCAAGCATTCCCGCTCCACCAAGACAAATTACATCTATTGCGAGCGGAAATTGGCTTGATGCTAATACTTGGACTAATGGAAATATCCCTTTAGAAACCGACGAAGTGACTATTAGTAATGGCCATACCGTAACCCAAAATGTTGAAAGTATTGGAGGAGTTAGTGTAGCAAAGTTGAGTATTGAAGGTACCCTGCAATTTTCAGATTTGGCACAAGAACTCAAAGTAAAAGGTAATTTAACCGTTGGAGCTCAAGGTAGGTTAAATAGCTTTGGCTTAAGTAATAATATTGGAAAACCCGTATCTGTAGGTGGAAATTTAGTTAATAATGGTACTATAGATTTTTCTAAAAACCCAAGCTCAGGAAACTCATTAACCTTAAATGGTACAAGCTTACAAGAAATAAGTGGTAGTGGAAGTTTTGGAAATATACAATCTTTGGCCTTAAACAATCCTATAGGTGCAACACTTAGCACCCCTATTAGTATTATTAGAGCTTTAAGATTATTAGCAGGCGAATTAAACAATCAAAGTACACTTACGCTTAACCAGTTTAGTGGTATCACAACCATTGCAGTAGAAATTACCGCTCCTGCTAAACTTTTAGGCAATCAGGTGGAACGTGGTGGCGCTGCTAATATTAACATTACCTACAGAGGAAATGTACAAGCTATTGCAGGTGCAGAAATTCCATCAGCATTCATCAGTACTAATAACATTACTTCTAAAACTATCAATACTTTAACTATTGATAATAGTGCTGGGTTAATCTTGAATGATGATATTATTTTAACTTCTGCTAGTATTCCCCTAGTATTTACCCGTGGGATTATCAAACTTGGCCCTAGTAATACCCTTACTTGTAATAATTTACCCGCAGCAGGTAGCGCTACTAGTTTTATAGAGGGTGGTACCCTTATCTTAAGGGTTAGAAGTGATAATACTGCTGCTGTAAACTTTCCTGTGGGTTCTGGCGGACAGTACAGAAGAATTACTTTTACAGATATGAAAGCGGTAAGCGCTCCTGCAACTTTTGTAGGCCTAACTATTACTGCAGCAGAAGGAGGGTCTGTTGGAACTGGTGTAACCAGTTTATCATCAAAAAGAAGATGGATGGCTAGAGTTACTAGCGGGCCAAACGCAACTTACAAAAATGTAAGCATTTTATATGGTACAGATGATGGTGGCAATGATATTGATGTTATTGCTAATGCTACAACTATAGATGGTACTTATCAGGGATTAAATGTAAATGCTCCAGCATCCTCTGTTATCAGCACATCTAATAGTAGTGATTGGACCTTAAGCAATAGTAATATTTACTTCGCTTTAGGAAATAAAAATCTAGATGTTTTACCAGTAACATTAGCAAGTTTTACTGCCGAGGGCCTTTCTAACAGCATTAAACTTGGTTGGAAAACTTTATCAGAAACAAACAATAAAGTTTATGTTGTACAACGCTCCCAAAATGGTATTGATTTCAATAATATATTAACCATAGCTGCTAAAAATGAAGCTGCTAGTTATATAGCTTTTGATTCAAAACCATTAAATGGTGTTAATTACTACCGTTTAGTTCAGTATGATGTTGATGGAACTTATAAAGAACTGGCTATTACGTATGCTACTTTTACTTTACAAAAGCCTGAGTTAAGAATTTATCCTAATCCTGTACAAGATGTTTTATCTATACAAAGTAATGAATTTGATTCTGGAATGGTTAATTTAAGAATTTTCTCCATTACAGGGAAACAGTTATTAGCCCAAAGCATAAGTGCAGATAGTTTAAACAATGGCTATTCTTTAAATATGAGTAATGGTTTTGAACCAGGTATTTACTTATTAACAATTTCAAATAGTAATCATATTAGACAAGTAAAAATCATCAAAAAATAAATTCGATTCATTTCAAAGTATGATGAAAAAGGGGTAGATGCAAATAGCATTTACCCCTTTTTCATTTAAAAAAATGAGTTTCAAAAAGTTTAAATGTAACTTTTACACTTTTTTTAAAATTCTCATTAGGGTATACCCAACTTTATTTGTTCTTATAGCAAACTGATATAAACTAGATTATTACAAACTGCTATTTAATTTTAGCGCTATTCTTAAAAGATAATTAAAATACATCATGATGATGTCATCGAACTGTATCATTTCAATCTATAAGTTTTCATAGAAATCTATAGAAACTTTATGATTACCTCCCCAGATGATATGGCTATACATCATCCACCTGTAGCTAAAAATTCTTATAGCACAAGATTACTTGTAGCAGTTATTCAAATCTTGATTTAGATCAAAAAGATTAAATTTTATGGAGGAAAAAACTATTACTCAAAATTTCATTAAAGAAGAAGCTACAGAACAAAAAATGCTTTTTTTACCATCCAATACAAAAAGGATAGTAAGCAATAATTTTTTAATTAAAGGTTTGTATGTTACAGCTTTAGGGTATTATCCAAATGCTACTCATCACAACTATCAAAGTAGAACTGGCGACCAGCATTACACTTTATTATATTGTGTTAAAGGTTCTGGAGTTGTAGAATTACCCAATCGCCACATCAATCTACAACAAAATACCTTTATTATTATCCCTAAACATACCGCATTTCAATATTACAGCTCCATTCAAGAGCCTTGGTCTATTTACTGGATTCACTTTGATGGAGAACATGCAAATCACCTATATCAAAGATATCAAGAAAGTAATAGTATGGATTTGCCTTATAGAGAAGAGCGTATTGAGCTTTTTAACCAAATTTATGGAATGATAGAAAGTTGTGTAAATGAAAGAGAAATTGAAATCTGCCAGTTAAAAGTATTATCATATATTTCTTCTTTTATTTATTTAGAGAACATTCAAAACTCTATCAATCAAATAGATATTGTATCTAAATCTATAGCATTCATGAAAAAGAACCTAGATAAAAGATTTAATATTGAAGAGTTTTCTCAACAACATCGTCTTTCTATTTCTCATTTTTCAAGATTATTTAGAGCTAAAACAGGAACTTCACCCAACCAATATTTCAATTTGTTAAAAGTTAAAAAATCTTGTCAGTACTTATGTTTTACAGATCGAAATATCAAAGAAATTAGTATGGAACTAGGTTTTCAAGACCCATTTTATTTTTCAAGAATGTTTAAAAAACTAATGGGTATTTCTCCGGTAAACTATAAAACTCAACAGAGAGAATCTTAACTTGAGTGTTAAGTTAGAAGGGTGAGTATTACTGTTATTAAAAATCAAAACACTTTTTAACAACTTCTTCTTTAAAGCTATCAGTATTCGTTTGTACAAAAGATGCCAGTTTGTAAAACAAAAGTCAATATTATAAGGCCATTTTGCCGGGTTTTGCCGCAAGATGCCCCCATTTGCCGGATTTTGCCAGTCTTTTTGCACACTTGTTCGAGACCTCTTCGAGACTTCTTCGAGAAATAGGGGTGTTTTCCCGAACAACGCTCGAATATGTCTGGGAGAAGGTCCCTATCTTATCCCATCAATACTTTTCATAGTAAGCTTTTATAACGGCTTGCGCTTTTTTATTTTGTGGAGTCCAATCGTCGTTTTGGATCGGGTTCATTCTTCTGAAAGAGGAATACCATTTCCATGCGAAGCCTCCGGCAAACCAAGGTTCTTTCCATAAACTCAAGAAAAGGGCTTCATAAGCATTGGCTTGTGCCTGTTGGTTTATGTTTCTTTTTTGATATTCTGCCTCCCAAGATTTCCAAGCGGGTTGCTCCATGCTACGGTAGCCGTACTCGGTAAATAAAATGGGCTTAGCTACTTCTTTACTGAATTTCGCTAGCTGTTGCTGGTAGGGTTTCCAGGCTTTCACCAGTTCTTTAACGCTAGGTTCTTTGGCTTCTGAGATTGGGAAATAGCCGCTAATACCTACAAAATCTAAATCTTGCCAAAAGGTGATTTGCTGGTAATCATCCCAATTGGCGCAATAGGTTAATTTTCCTGAATATACTTTTCTAATATCAGCGATAAGCCTTAACCAAAATTGTGGGCGTTTAATGGCTGCATTTCTATACTCGGTACCAATACAAATCATATCGGCTTGCTCTTGCTTGGCTAGTTGTGCAAAGGTTAAGATATACTTTTCATAATCTTGCTCCCATTGCTGCCATTGGGCTTCGGTGGCTAAATCAAAGCTACCTATCCAGGCACCTCTTTGCAGCCAAACTTGTGGTTTTACCATTACTTTTAGTCCGTTAGCATGGGCCTGTTTAATGGTGGCTTTTACACCTTCTAAAGATTCTCCCCAGTACTGCCTTTCGGGATGATAAATAACGGCAGGCTCGTTTACATTTGAAAAAGCATAAGGAATAATAGCCACCCAACCTGCTTGAATATTTTTAATTTCTACAGACCAGGCATCATCAACCACACGTGGCGGTGCAACAAAACTTATCCCGTTGATTTTATCTTTTACCCAAACGGCATTTTTCTTCTGAGACTCGGCCTGTGAACAAGAGAGCAACAAAAAAGTAAAAACCAGTAAGATTTTATTGTTGCCAATAAGCATATCTAGAAAGGTCTTTTAAAACGAGGTTTCTACCGTCCCAAGTATTTTGTTTCATGAGTACGTTAGGATAAGCTTTCGCAAAATAATACATATTTACTTTATCTTTCTCTAAAGTAAGCTCTACCTTCCAAGTGTTAGAAGCTTTATCATCGCTAATTTTAAAATTGGCGTCGTAAACTTTTAGCTTGCCTACTTTACTGCTAATCTGACTTTCTAAAACCGGAGCGGAGAAGGTTAAACCTTCTTGAAATTTCAAGGCTCTTAAAGTATAATTTAATTGGTCTTCTAATAAAATTCCTGCTGCAATTTTGGTTTCCCCATCGCCTTCGTTATCCCAATAAGAATGATAGGCAAGATTAAAACCTTTATGGTCTTGAAGGTATTCTTTAAAAGTATTGCCGCACCACTCTTGCGAGCTAGTAGTCATTTTATCTAATACCAAAGCGTTTTCTCTGAGGAAAAACATAGAAGTTAAGAAATGATAAGGATAATTATCCGTAGGGATACGAGCAAAAGCATTCACTTTTAATACTTTGTAAAGATCTTTACGCTGGTAATCATCGGTTTTAACCCTAAAAGCTTTATTAAAATCTTCTGATACAGTGATATAGGTATAATCAAAACTTCTTACTTTACCGTAAATGGTACGAGTGGCTTCATAAACAGCTACTTCTGCCAAGCCATCATCCCAATGTTTTTGATTAGCCCAATCCGGATGAAAGTAAGAACTGATGGTTGCAAACTGATCTCGCTTTTTGTCTTGTGTTTGCGCTTTTTCATTACAAGAAAAGCAAAATAACGCCAATATGATAAGTATATGTTTCATCTTTTTAAATGTTAATATATGATGAACAAACTATTCCTCTGAATGTTCTTCTTTCAAAAACCACCAGCTTTAACCACCCAGACTTCAAACTGCGGACCACCGACTGCGGACTCCCAAAACTTACCTCACCTGCCCGTTACCTGTCACATACCATTTTTCTGTCACGAGTTTTTCTAATGCAAAAGGACCACGAGCGTGTAGTTTTTGCGTAGAGATGCCTATTTCTGCACCTAGACCAAACTCGCCACCATCGGTAAAGCGAGTTGAAGCATTGGCATAAACAGCCGCAGCATCAACATCATTCATAAATTTGTGGATAAGATCTGGATCTTCTGAAACAATAGCTTCAGAATGTTTGGAAGAAAACTCGCTAATATGCGCTAAAGCTTCCTCTATCCCATCCACAACTTTAACAGAACATTTTAGGGATAAAAACTCGCGACCAAAGTCTTCTGCTTCTGCCCTTTGCAGGAAAGGATATTTTAAATCGCTCAGGATTTGATGAGCATAATCATCAGCGAAAATTTCTACGGCATGAGGTAGCAAATCATCAGCAACTAATTTCAATAAATCTGCGGTAACACTTCTATCCACGACAACGGTGTCTAAAGAATTACAAACAGATGGTCTGCTCACTTTAGCATTGGTGATAATTTTTGATGCCTTTTCTAAATTAGCAGTACTTTCTACATAAGTATGGCAAACCCCAGCACCAGTTTCTATTACCGGAACTTTAGCGTTTTGTCTTACAAAATCTATCAATTGCTGCGAGCCTCTAGGGATAATAATATCTACATATTTGGTTGCTGTAAGCAATTCTTGCACATATTTACGGTCTACCGGCATCAGCTGTACAATATCAGGATTTAGCTGATGTGCCATTAAAACATTACGGATAATATCTACCAAACAGATATTGGTAAAATAAGCATCGGTACCGCCTCTTAGCAAACAAACATTACCCGAGCGTATACATAAAGCAGCTACATCTATGGTTACATTAGGTCTCGATTCATATATCACCCCAACAACACCCAGTGCAACTGTTTTCTTTTGCACTTGAAGTCCGTTAGGTAAGGTTTTCTCTGATAAAAGCTGCCCCGTTGGATCTTCTAAAACAGCAACTTCATTTACGCTTTTAGCCAAGCCAATAATTCTATCGGCAGAAAGTAATAGCCTATCTTTTTTAGGATCTGCATCATCCATTTTAACTAAATCCTTCTGATTTTCAGCTATAATCAAATCGCTATGCTTGATTAAATCTTTAGCTAAATCGTGTAAAACAGCCTGCTTTTTTTCCGCAGATAAATTTTTAATGACTGTTGTTGCTTTGGATGCTGCTTTTAATATATCCTGAATATTTTCCATTTCCTATAAAATTTAAAGTAAAACGATGTCATCTGCATGAGCAATTTCCAAGTTTTGCTTTTTGGTATCTGAACTTAAAATTTTTGAATCTATTTTAGATTTTGCCACTGCGAAAGCTATGCCTTTCTCGTCTGAAATTTCAAACACCTCGCCTGCTTCAAAATCTCTTAATACTTTTTTAACGCCTACAGCTAATAAACTATGTCTTGCTTTTAAAGCTTTTTGTGCTCCATCATCAACCTGAAGCTGCCCGGTAACCAAACTACCGCTGGCCAACCATTTATTTCTGGATGGAATGTTACAAGGCTGTGCCAAACATACTGTACCAGTTTCTCCTTTAATGGCTTTTAAAATGCCATCTTGTGTACGTACGCCAAAAATTACAGCTTTTATACCCATTTGGGTTGCTAAACGGGCAAAGTTAAGTTTAGATGTCATCCCACCTAAACCTACGGCAGATTTCTCCTTTTTAGCTAGGGATAAAGCTTCTTTATCTATCACTTTTATTTCTGGAATCACTTGTCCATCGGCATCTAAAACACCCGGAACAGAAGTGCTGTATAAAATCTGCTCGGCACCAAAACCAACCGCTATTAAAGTTGCTAATTCATCATTATCAGAAAACTTAAGTTCGAGGTTGCTCACCACATCATTTTCATTGGCAACGGGTATGATACCGTTTTTCCAGAGTTCTTCATAGGTTTTTTTAAGCTGTAAAAACTGGTCTCTGTTAGAGAAATGATGACGCTCGCACAAACTTTGGGCAATTGCTAATTGAAAAGGCGCAAAATATTTAGAATAGGTTTGCAATAACAAAGGATTGCCAATGGCTGCTGCCGCTTTACGCTCTATTAAAGTGCCTGCATATTGTTGTAAATGCTTTTTACCTGCTGCTACCGCACCCGATGAAACTAAAACAATATTATAATTTTGATGTAATTGGGCAATCTGACGGGCTATTTCACTCACTACCAGTTCATCAAGCTCTCCTTTACTAGTGGTAATGGAGGCCGAACCAAATTTGATAACGATTATGGGCTTCTTCAATCTCTTTTTATTTGAAGCGTAAAACTATAAAAATTTGAATTGAATTAGGTTAAATCAGTGCAATTAAAGCTGCTTTTTTAGTGGTTCTATTTTTGTTTAACTCATGGTATGGAATCTAAAAGAAAGAGATTTATAAGGCATTTAAAACATTTTACTTTATTTGCCAGACTTGCTTTTGAGAATTTTAAGAAAAACGACCCTTTAAGACTAGCTGCTTCTACAGCTTTTTTCGCAACTTTTGCCTTACCGGCTATCATTATTGTGCTTTTACAATTGTTTGGGATGTTCTTTAACCGAAAAGAATTTGGACAAAATATACTGGAAAAACTTTCTGAAAATATAGGAACTGTTAGCGCAGATGAAATAAGAAGCATTTTAAGAAATATTTATGCCATGAGCGAAACGTGGTACATCACCGTTTTGGGGTTTATTTTTTTGCTCTTTGTTTCTACTACCCTATTTGTCATCATCAGAAATACCATTAACCAGTTATGGAGTATCAAAGTAAAAGAACATCCCGGTTTTAAATTCCATATCAGGCAAAGGGCAAAATCCTTGGGTATCATAAGCTTAGGTGGTTTTTTATTATTTATAGTTTTTCTATTAGAAGGGATAAGAATATATCTGGAAAAAGAATTTGGCTACCTGCCTATTTTAGGTAATTTTCTTAACGAACTGATATTTTTAAGCGTAGCTACTACTTGGTTTAGCATTGCTTTTAGGTTTATTGCTGATGGAAAACCCTATTGGCGTATTAGTTTTTTAGGAAGCACTTTTACAGCTATTTTATTTACTATCGGAAAAATCATCCTGAAAGCAGCACTTATCAACTCTAATATTAATGAGATTTATGGTACTTCTGGTGCCATTTTATTGGTGATGCTATACATTTTCTATTCGTCCTTTATTTTTTACTATGGCGCTTGTTTTATACACACCATGAGCGAAGAGCTGAAACTACCTATTAAAGTCAGCAGTATGGCCTATAAATTCAAACTTGAAGAAATAAAAGGAGAAGTTTAAACTGGGTATGAAGTAAATAAATCGTTGTATGATGCAACAAAGTGTGGAGTTTATCTACAATAAAGAAATACTCATACATTTTTTAAAATTCTAATTATCAAACACTTATATTATTATTTATCGTTTGGCATCATTATCAAACATAGGTTTGTATTGTTAAACATTAAAATTAAATATATAAGTTATGAAAAAGTTCATTTTATCAGCAGCAGTATTAGCATTCGCAGGATTAGCAACAGCAGAAGCAAAATCATTATCTTTTGACAGAACATTTGCTTCGCAAGACACCACCAAACAAGACACGGTGAAACAGGATACTACTAAACAAACACCTGCGCCAAAGCAAGAAGAGTCTATGTATAGTGAGGTTGCGCAAGACACTACTAAACAAAACACTCAAACCGCAGAGCAATCTACTCCAGTAAATATGGAAGATCTTCCAGAGGCAGTAAAAACCACTTTACAGGCAGATTTATTTAAAGAGTGGATACCTAGCTCAGCAACTTTAGTTAAATCAGAAGATAAAGAGTATTACCAAATTGAGGTAAAAAAAGGTGAGGAAGTAAGAGCCATCAGAATTGGTGCAGACGGTAAAGTAGTACAATAAATTAATCATTTTAACAATTAACACACATAAATGATGCATAAAGCCGGACTTTGGTCCGGCTTTTGTGTTTTTTAACTTGTACAGTACAGGTTTTTATGGCAAAAATACTTATCGTTGAAGACGATATTACTTTTTCACAACTCTTACAAGGTTTTTTAAAAAAACACCAACATGTGGTAGAA
Source organism: Pedobacter glucosidilyticus DSM 23534 (assembly GCF_000425145.1). Classification (GTDB taxonomy): domain Bacteria; phylum Bacteroidota; class Bacteroidia; order Sphingobacteriales; family Sphingobacteriaceae; genus Pseudopedobacter; species Pseudopedobacter glucosidilyticus. Next base: position 12,526 of record NZ_AULF01000015.1, on the reverse strand, counting down.
GCAGCAAATACCATCAAAAATGGTCTTAAACTGCTTGATGAAAACTCTTTTGACCTATTATTGCTAGACTACCGTTTGCCAGATGGTACAGGTTTAGACATTTTAAACCATGTTGCCCACAAAAATTTAGGAATGTCTGCTATCATCATGACCAGTTTCAACGATGTACCAACGGCTGTTAAAGCAATGAGACTAGGTGCTTTTGATTATATCACCAAACCTGTGAATCCTGATGAATTACTCATGATCATGAGTAATGCTTTGAATAAAAAAGTAGAAAGTTTACCTAAAAAAAGTACTAGTCCTGATACCATTATTAAAGGCAATAGCCCAGAGGCTAATAAATTATACAGTTATATAGATTTGGTTGCCCCTACGGATATGTCGGTTATCATTCAGGGAGAAAGTGGAACAGGAAAAGAATATGCCGCAAGAACCATCCATACCCAAAGCAACCGCAACCATAAACCTTTTATAGCTATAGACTGCGGAGCTTTATCTAAAGATTTAGCTGCTAGCGAGCTTTTTGGACATATTAAAGGTGCTTTTACAGGTGCTTTACAAGATAAAAAAGGGCAATTTGAAGTTGCTAATGGCGGTACTTTATTTTTGGATGAGGTTGGTAATTTAAGTTATGAAGTGCAGGTAAAGTTATTAAGGGCCTTGCAAGAAAGAACTATACAACCTTTAGGAAGCACCAAACAAATTAAAGTTGATGTTAGAATTTTAACAGCTACCAATGATGATTTAATGGATAGTGTAGCTCGTGGAGATTTCAGAGAAGACCTGTACCACCGTTTAAATGAGTTTAAAATTCAATTACCTCCATTAAGGGCAAGAGGAAAAGATTTAGAGCTTTTTATTACTCATTTCATCAACCTTTCTAATCAGGAATTGCAAAGAAATGTAAAACTGCTATCGCCAGAAGTTAAAGATTTATTGCTACGCTATTCATGGCCAGGAAACTTAAGAGAGCTTAAAAATGTGATTAAAAGAATGGTACTTTTAAGCCCTACAGAAACGGCAGAAGTAAGCGCTTTACCTGATGAAATGTTATTTACAGTAAACAGACAACAAGCCGTTCAAAATGATTCTACATCAGATTTAAAAGCTATTAACGAGCAAAATGAAAAACTTTTGATTACACAAACTTTAGAGAAAGTAAAATATAATAAATCTAAAGCAGCTAAACTTTTAAATATTGACAGAAAAACGCTTTATGCTAAAATTGAGCGTTATGAGATAGATTGAATATAGCTTATTTAAGAATACCATACCCTTTATAGCTCTAAATAAATTTTATTAAGACTCTTGCAAAACTTGATGCAAACCTTGCCCTGCTGCTAGTAGCTCTTGTGTGATGGTTTTGGTATAAGCTGTTATTTCTGCCTTAAAATCTTGTACAGAAGCACCAGATCTTATTTCTTCTAAACGTTTTTCCCACTGTCCGGTAAGCTCGGCATGGGCTATTTTTTTATCTTTTACCACCTCATAAACGGCTAAGCCCTTTTTAGTAGGTACTAAATTCTTTTTCTCCCTACCGATATACTCTCGTTTAATTAGTGTTTCTATGATGGATGCCCGGGTAGCAGGTGTACCTAAACCACTTTCTTTCATGGCGTAACGTAGCTCTTCATCTTCTATATCTTTACCGCAAGTTTCTAATGCTTTAAGTAAAGTAGCCTCGGTATACAAGGGCTTAGGCTTGGTTTGTTTTTCTAAAACAGCTTTATTGGTAACAGGTAAATACTCATCTTGAGCTACTTTTGGTAGAGAAGCGTTTTCGCCCTCTTTCTTTTCATCATCAGGATCATTAAAAACCGAACGCCAACCCGCAGATTGTATCACCGTACCGTTGGCTATAAAATCAGCCCCAGAACTTACACTTATCTTCGTAGTTTCTTTGATACACTCTTGATGAAAAGCTTCTAACATACGACCAACAACCATATCATACACAGCTTGCTTATCTTCTGATGAATAGCCGGCATTTTCGCCAGTTGGTAAAATAGCATGGTGATCTGTCACTTTTTTAGCATTAACACTTCGCTTATTAAGCTTTATGGTGGCTAAATATTCGGCTTGTTTACCAAATTGTGGATGCTGTTGGTACTTGGCAATTAAAGCTGGTATACCTGCATAAATATCATCTCCAATGTATCTGCTTCCTGTACGCGGATAGGTAACCAACTTACTTTCATATAATTGTTGTAAAATACCCAATGTTTGGTCGGCAGTATAACCTTTTTTCTTATTAGCTTCCTGCTGTAAGCTACTTAAATCATGCAGTAAAGGTGGTGGTTCTTTTTTAGCTTTTGCTTCTACTTTGGTGATATGCCCACCTGTTGGATGTCCAGCTGCAACATCTAAAACCTGACCTAAAACGGTTTCTGCTTCTTCTTTGCTTTTATAATTTACTGCTGAGATAGCTCTAAAAAGATGTCCATCTTTATTTAATTGTATGGCTACCTGAAAATATATTTGAGGTACAAATTGTTGAATTTCAAGATAGCGCTGGCAAATCATAGCTAAGGTTGGCGTTTGCACCCTTCCCAAAGAAAGTACGGCTTTGTTTCCTGCCGAGATACTTAAAGCTTGGGTAGCATTCATCCCTACTAACCAATCAGACTCTGAGCGGCAATGGGCCGAATTAAAAAGCGTATCATAATCAGACCCGGGTTTGAGGTTTCTAAAACCATCTTTAATAGCAGCATCTGTTTGAGAAGAAATCCATAAACGGCGGAAAGGCTTTTTACATTTCAAATAATAGTAAATATATCGAAAGATGAGCTCTCCTTCTCGCCCAGCATCAGTAGCAACTATAATTTCTGTACACTCATCAAACAAAGCTTTGATAACATCTAATTGCTTTCTTACGGCAGGGTCTTCTATTACCCCATCTTTGGTTTTAATTTTTCTTACGGCCAACTTAAATTTATGCGGAAGCATGGGTAAATTTTGCTGTTTCCATCCGTAAAAACCATAATCTTGTGGAGGTGCCAATTGCAATAAATGACCAAATGCCCAAGTAAAACTATAGCCTTTTCCTTCTATATATCCCCCTTTTTTATTGGTGGCTCCAAAAACTTTTGCGAGTTCGCGGGCAACAGATGGTTTTTCGGCTATAACAAGTTTCATTTAAGATTTAGAAATAAGTTTACAAATCTTATGATAATAATTGATGATGTAGGCTAATGTGAATAAATTTTCTTTGTTCTGGATATTTGATAACAAATTTGACTTTAGACAATCTGAAAATCATTATTAATTATCCTATCATACGAAGAACTATTAAATAACAAATCCTCAATATAAAGTTGATAAACTAAATATTGAGGACTTTTTTTAGAAAGAGCTTTTTAATTTCGCTCTTTTATTATATCACCAAGTTTATTTACCTGCTGCTTTAGCGTGGTCTGCTAAAAACTGTGCTAAACCGTTATCAGTTAATGGGTGTTTTAATAATCCCATGATAGAAGATAAAGGTCCAGTCATTACATCGGCGCCAATTTTAGCACACTCTACAATATGTACAGAGTTTCTGATAGAAGCTGCTAAAATTTCGGTTTCATATCCGTAATTATCAAATATTAAACGAATATCTTCAATTAAACCAAAGCTATCAGCACCAATATCATCTAAACGACCTAAGAAAGGAGACACATAACTTGCGCCTGCTTTAGCAGCCAAAAGTGCTTGCCCAGCAGAGAAAATTAAAGTACAATTGGTTCTGATTCCTTTGCTACTGAAATACTTTAAAGCTTTAATACCGTCTTTAATCATAGGGATTTTTACTACAATTTTAGGGTTTAAAGCAGCTAAAGCTTCACCTTCTTTTACCATACCTTCAAAATCTGTAGAAATTACTTCTGCACTAACGTTATCATCAACAAGATCGCAAATAGCTCTGTAATGATTTAAAACGTTTTCTTCTCCGGTAATACCTTCTTTAGCCATTAAGCTTGGGTTGGTAGTTACGCCATCTAATACGCCTAAATCTTGTGCTTCTTTAATTTGTGCAAGGTTTGCGGTATCTATAAAAAATTTCATGTTGTTTAATTTGAAAATTGTGAATATGTATTTGGTTAATTTGTTGAATTTAATATATATGATGTATCCATCTCAGATGCAAATCTATTTAAAATAATCTTTTTTTAATCATTTAAATCGATTGTTTTATCAGAAATTAACAGAAAAAAATACTGGTAGAAATATAAAGAAGAAAAAAAATGGGCTAGCACCTTCTATCGCACCGCTACAACCTCTTACCCTTGCTGCGTTCCCACCCTGGGGGAGTTCAGAAGGAGCTGGTCGTAGAAGACTAACCCGGCACAAAGGTATAATTTTTATGCGTTTTAACGCAAATTTTCTTGTTTTATAAACAAGTGACTGATTATCAAAAAGAAAATTATTTTTTCTTTCGCTTTTTAAGTGGTTCTTGGGCTGCTTCTTTCAATAAACTCTTCCAATCATGAGGGTTATCTTCTGAAATAGCCAATGTTTCTTCATACTCTGTATGGCGTACTTCCATTGTCTTAATCGGGTTTGTTAAGTAAGTTTCTATTTCGGCGAGTATTGCTTTTTCTTCTTCACTACAAAATGATATAGCTTTTCCCCTGCTTATCCCTCTACCAGTTCGTCCTATACGGTGAACATAATTTTCGGCTACATCGGGCAAATCATAATTAATAACATAGTCTACGCCTTTTACATCTATCCCTCTAGAACTTACATCGGTAGCTATTAAAACTTTTATTTTACCGGTTCTAAAATCTTCTAAAACATCAAATCTATCTTGTTGCTCTTTATCGCCATGTATGGTTGCGGTGGTAATAGCAACTCTTTCCATAGCTTTTGCCACACGTTCTGCTCTAACTTTTGTTCTTACAAAAACCATCATTTTCGTTTCCGGATTTTCCTTTATCAACCTCTCTAAAAAGAACCTTTTATCATCCATTTCAACATATATAACTGCATGGTCTACATTTTTTGAAACAGGGTCTTTGGGTGATAATTGAATCCTTACAGGCTTATTTACCAGAGCATAAGCCAAATCTTTAATAGTTTCATTAATGGTAGCCGAAAAAAACATAGTTTGTCTTCTTCGTGGTAAAAAGGTTATGAGCTTCTGTATATCAGCATAAAAACCTTTTGCCAGCATGTGATCGGCCTCATCTAAGACTAAATAGTCTATTTTTTTTAGGTTAAGGATGCTTTTGTGCACCAAATCCATAATACGGCCAGGCGTAGCAATTAAAATATCAACACCTTCTTTTATTTCTTGAAGTTGTGGGTCTATAGCTACACCACCAATAATAGCAGTGGTTTTAATGTTTGTATACTTAGCTAATTCAACAAAAACATCTTGTATTTGCAAGGCTAATTCTCTGGTAGGCACCATCACAACAGCTTTTACATGTTGCTCTTGCTGGTAGCGTTTCTTTTCTTGCAACATGCTAATTAAAGGAATCGCAAAAGCAGCAGTTTTACCCGTTCCAGTTTGGGCTATGGCCAAAATATCTTGTCCAGATAAAATTTGAGGGATAGACTTAAATTGTATATCGGTAGGTTTTTTGAAACCTAATTCTTCTAAACTTCTTTTTAACTCTGGTGATATATGGTATTTATTGAATTTCATGCTGTCCAAAGGTAGCAATCTTTAAACTAATTGATTATTTTTAGCTACGTGAAAAATATAATCCTCCTTATCCTTATTGTTTGTATCAAAAGTACTTATGCCCAAAAAGTTGGATTAGTTTTTAGCGGTGGCGGTGCTAAAGGCTTAGCTCATATTGGCGTTTTAAAAGCTTTAGAAGAAAATAATATTCCTATAGATTATATTACAGGTACTTCTATGGGTGCTGTAGTTGGCGCTATGTATGCAGCAGGATATTCGCCAGAAGAAATAGAGTATATTGCTTTAAGCGATGAATTTCAGAATTGGGTAGCAGGCAAATACAGTAGTAACTACAGCTATTTTTATCAAAAAAAGCCAGAAAACCCTTCCTTTTTTACAGCTAAAATCCAAATTGATTCTGGTTTTAATTTAAAACTACGTTCTAATTTAATCAATGATATTCCTTTAAATTTTGCTTTGATAGAATTGTTATCGCAAGCTTCAGCTAATGCTAAAGATAATTTTGATCATTTATTTATCCCTTACAGATGTATGGTGTCTGATGTGCTTTCGCAAGAAATGATAGCACTAAGGAAGGGAAATTTGGCTGAGGCTGTAAGAGGTAGCATGACAGTTCCTTTAGTTTATCGCCCAATAAAGATAGATGGAAAATATGTTTTTGATGGTGGCTTGTATAATAATTTCCCGGTTGATGTGATGAAGAAAGACTTTAACCCTGATGTAATCATTGGTGCTAATGTTTCATCCAAAAACTTTACAGATTATCCCAAAGATAATGACGATAAATTGATGAACCGCCTGCTGGTTTATCTTTTTTTAAGTAAGACTGATTCTAGTGCAATTGGTAAAAATGGTATTTATATAGAACCAGAAATGGCAAACTTTAGCGCTACCAATTTTAAACCTGTGAAAGCCATTATACAAGCCGGCTACTTAAAAACATTAGCCAATATGGCTGAAATTAAAGCTAAAATTGCGCAAAGGGCATCATCAGAAGTGCTTACTGCTAAACGTAAAGCTTTTACCAACAAGAATCCATACCTAACTTTTAATCAAGTAAACGTTTACGGAGTAAACTCTAAAAAGCGCTCTTATATTAAAAACACTTTTAATTACGATAACAAGCAGTTATCGCTTTTAGAAATTAAAGAAGGTTATTATAAACTTTTGGGCGATGATAATTTTGAAACTGTTTATCCGAGCTTAAAATTTAAACCAGAGACTAATAATTATGAATTTGATGTTCAAGTACAATCAGAAACCAATTTTAAGGTTGATTTAGGTGGTAATATTTCTAGCAGACCTATCAGTAATATTTTTTTGGGCTTGCAGTACAATTATTTAAATAAGCTAGCTTACACTTTTAATAGTAATTTTTATTCGGGTCGTTTTTACCAATCAGCACAAAGTGCCATCAGGGTTGATTTCCCTTTTAAAACACCTATCTTTTTTGAAACCGAATTTGTGTATAACAATTGGGATTATTTTAGCTCGGGCGAACTATTTGCCATCAATAATCGCCCTCCAGCATTTATTAAACAATCCGACAGAAGGGTGGGTATAAAATTTGGTATCCCGATAAGGAATAACACCATTTTAACTTTACGTGGAGCTTATTTTCATAACCGGGATAACTATAGTCCTACTGACAATTTTAATGTTGGTGATGTATTAGATAAATCAACTTTTGATGGCTTTTTGTCCTCCATCAGATACACTAAAAATAAACTTAACTACAAGCAGTACGCTAATACGGGGTCTTATCTAAGTTATGGTTTATCTTATTATACCGGTACAGAAAGCTATAACCCTGGTAATATTTTGCGCAATACGCCAGAGTTTAATCTCATCACTTCATCAGCCAATAATAGGCAGTGGTTTAAATTTGATATAAAGGCCGAGAAGTTTTACCGCATAGCTCCACACTATCATGTAGCTTATGTTACTGATAATGTTTACGCTAACCGACCAACCTTTACCACTTTTAAAAGTAATTTGTTAAGTACAGCGGCATTTTATCCTTTACAAGACTCTCGGTCTATATTTTTAGATAATTTAAGGGCCGATAAATATTTAAGTTTAGGAATGAAGCATATCTTTTTATTAAAAAGAAACTTAGATTTGCGTTTAGAGGGATATGTTTTTCAACCTTTTGAGGAGGTTAATTTAAAAGGTTTGCAACAAACAAAATTGGGAACGCTTTTTTCTGACAGACACTTCATAGGTGCAAGTTCTGTGGTGTACCATAGTCCTGTTGGACCAGTTGCATTAAATTTTAATTATTACCAAAATCAACCCCGTCCGTTCGGGATTTTATTCCATATCGGATACTTACTTTATAATAAAAGAGCTATAGAATGATAAGACTTTTTACTTTGTTTATTTTCTTCTTATCTGGTATGATAACCGCTTTTTCTCAAACGCATGAAAATTTTATTATCAAAGATTTCATCATTAAAGAAAGCTTTTTAAAAGCTGATAAAATAGCTATTATTGCTACAGATTCTTTAAAAAATCCAAGAACATCTATCAACGGAACTTATAAATTTGATATTAATGGTTTTAGTAAAGATTTAATTTTTCATGATGGTGTGGCTGCTTGGGATATGCCTGTAGAAAAATCTACTTTCATGTACATTAAACATGAAAATGATGAAACTGATGTTTCTAACTTATACTACATCTATAAATCAAGCGAAAGCTTAACTCCCATCCGTATAAGTTGGTATATTTTACTAGCCATACCTGTGGGTTTAATATTGCTAGGCTATATGTTTAGAAAATTAATAGGCTTGATGGTTTTTATTTTAATGGCTTATATCTATTTTAATTACAGTAAAGGCTTATCTATGGGTACTTTTATAGAAAGTGTATTTGATGGTTTAAAAAATCTTTTTTAAACTTAGAAAGGCATTCCTATACCAAACTGGATTTGTGTTGTAGAGTAACGGTCTGGATTATTGGTATCTGCATAAGTAGCTTTCAACTGCTTTTTAGCTTCTCTGTCAAAATAGTATTTGGTTATCCATTGGTCTGCACCTCTAAATTGTGGATCTTTAACTTTAAAACCAGCATCTAGTCTAAACACAAAGAAAGAAACATCAAAACGTAAACCTACACCTGTTCCTATGGCCATCTGTTGCCATAATTTATTGAATTTAATTTGTGCGCCTTCAAAACCATTATCTCTTAGCTGCCATATATTACCAAAATCAACAAAAGTTGCTCCTTTTACTTTACTACCAAAAAAATTATCTAAAATTTTAAAGCGATACTCTAAATTACCTTCAAACTTTAAATCTCCCAATTGGTCAATATTTCTTAAATTTAAACGTGTAGAATCACTTTCTAAAGAGCTTCGGTTATAGTTACCAGGACCTAATGTACGGGCTTGCCAAGCTCTGATACCACTTGAACCGCCAGCAAAAAATTGTTTATCAAAAGGTAAGGATTTAACGTTGCCATAAGAATAGCCAATACCTGGGTTTAGCCTTACTACAAATTGTTTTTCTTGACCCAAATATTTATAAAATCTAAAATCTGTTTCTAACCTAGCAAACTGATAATAAGGAACTCCCAATAAAGTTTTTTGTCCTCTCGTATTGCTTTTACCAATAGCCTGTGCTGCTAGAGCTGCTGTATTACCACCTACTTCTACTATTCCATTAAAAAAAGTAAAATTACTTAGCGTTGAAAGCCTCGCTAAATTAAGTGTGTAATTGTAGATAGAGCTTGAAACCAACTGAGACCTTAAGGTATTTAAAAAGAAAGCATAGCCTCTGTTAATCAAATCCTGCTCTACCACAGGGTCTATCATACCTAAAGCGTACTGTATATTTATGGGAGTTAAAGAATGTAGTTTATATTTTGTTTCTACCCAATCATGGGTAAAGTTGGTACCTAGCGCTCTTCTTAAGTACCTATCTTTTAATTCATATATCTGAAAATTAGTACCTAATCTGGTTCTTGGAATACCACTATAACCGATAAAGGGCAGGTTAAAAGGTGTTACCAATCTGGGAAAGGTTAAACTAGCACCTATTTGGTAGTCTCTACTTAGCAATCTATCAGAAATACTTCCTGTAAGATTCTTATCAAACTGTAAACCACCTCTTAATTTAATTTCTAAAATTTCTGCTCCACCAAAAATATTTCTGTTTTGATAAGTTAAACCCAAATTAGCCCCAGTAATACTAGAGTTAAAAGTATAATCTCCGTCTATCCTATTAGATTTCTTTTTTAAAGGGATAATATCTATTAGCCCCACTAGCTCTGTTGAATTGGGTCTTTTCCTAAAATCAACAGACACACTTTTAAATACATTGAGCTCAAACAAGCGTTGGTTTGTTAATTCTACATTCTCTATTGAGTATTGCTCGCCTTTATTTAGAAAAATATAAGGGGCTACTTTAGATGTTTTAAAAAATTTCGAGTAATCGAAAAAATAATACTGAGAATCTATTACTGATGTATTTCTTTGCGCTCCTTGTTTGATAATTCCGGTACTTGGTTGTATTCTGATATAAGTATTGTTAAGCGTGTATTGTTGGTGGGTTGTAGTATCAGGATTTAAAATTTCTATGGTAACGTTTGCTTGACTGTTATTTAAATTGGTATCTATTTCGGCTCTTACATATTGCCTGATGAAATCATAATAACCATTTTTTTTCATCAGCGTATAAACCTGGTCTCTTTCATAAGCAATGCTATCTTCATCTAATCTTTGACCGGGGGTTATACGGGTAAATTTATTTCTATTAGCTAAATAAAGATCTTTAATATCTTGATTTTTAATATCAAAACTTATGTCTTTAAACTTAAAAGATGGACCCTGTACTGCTGTAAAAGTGATACTTGCTTTTTTTTCTTGTAAAGCTATAGCGCTTTCTACTTTAGCATTTAAAAAACCTTTTGTGTTTAAAAACTTCTGAATTTGTGCTCTTGAAACTTCAACCAAAGAGCTATCTAAAAGGTGCGGAGCTTCGCCTAAACTTTTTTTACCTTTTTTATTGAAGGTATTGTAAACCCATAAATTAAAAGGAGAATTAGGTCTAATGTCTAAAGAAACGTAAGACTCTGCCTGCTCTTCAAACTCTTTATCTACCCCGTTTATGTTAAGCTTAGTAATTAAAGCTTCATTTTCTTTTAATCTTTTAGTAGACCTACAAGCACCTAAAATTAAAGTGAAAAGAAGTAATATTGTAACAGGATAAATAATATATGCTTTCAAAATCTCAAATAAGTTTTATCAAATCTCTACACCAAAAAAAATACCGCAAAGAAAACGGTCTTTTTTTAGTTGAAGGTATGAAATCTATAACTGAATTTTTAAACTCTCAGTATAATGTCCAAAGTATTTATTGTTTGGATGCTCATGTTTCAAAATTGCCTAAATTATCTCAGAAACAAAAAGTTTTTGAGGTGAGTGATCAAGATTTAACTAAAATTAGCACTTTAAAAACACCACAAGAAGCTTTAGCCATTTTAGAAATCCCGAAACAAGATAGTTTTAAGCAATATAAAGCAGATAATGAACTGGCTTTTGTATTAGATGGGATACAAGATCCCGGCAATTTAGGAACCATTATTAGAACCTTAGATTGGTTTGGTTTCGATAAAATTATTTGCTCAACAGATACGGTAGAAGTATATAACCCAAAGGTAGTACAAGCTACTATGGGCTCTTTAGCCAGAGTAAAAGTTGTTTATACGGATTTAAAAGAGCTGTTAAGTACAGATATTTCACCTATTTATGGTACTTTATTAGACGGTAAAAATATTTTTGAAGTTAAATGGCCTTCTTCTGGATATATTGTTTTGGGTAGTGAGGGAAATGGTATCTCTAAGGAAATCAAAGCTTTAGTTACTGAAGCTGTTACCATACCGGGTGCCGGGAATACTGAATCTTTAAATGTTGCCATTTCTGCTGCTATTTGTTGTACAGAAATTAAGAGAATTAATTACATTAAAAATTGACTTGTATAATAATTTTACTATTTTTGCAGTCCTTAAAAGAAAAGGTCGAGTGGCCGAGTGGCTAGGCAGAGGTCTGCAAAACCTTGTACAGCGGTTCGAATCCGCTCTCGACCTCATTTAAAGTTTTATATATAAAAAAAGTCATGGCAGTAACGCGTTTAAAAAGAAAAGACAGAAGAAATAAGACCGTTTCACGTCTTGAAGTTCAGTTTCTTAAGAATGCTTCTAACATCGAAGTAGGAAGTCGTTCTAAAGAAGGAAGAAGTCAAGTTGTAAAAAACAATGAAGTATTAGCTTCATTAAACGCATCTAAATAATTCGATAGAATTTACTCTTCTAAGATTTAACCTATATATCGGCCGGTATATAGGTTTTTTTATGCGTTTTCTAAACAAGTTTGTTAAAACTTATAGCCATAAATATTTCTCTTCAAACTCAATCCCATGTTTATTAAGCAAGGCTATATACTCTTCTTTATATGTTTTTTGTTTGTGATGCTCTTCTTGATTTTTAACATAATTAATTACTCTATTTTTTTCTTTAATACTGTATGTAAAAGCACCATATCCTACCTGCCAGCCTATAAAGTTTTCAAATAATTTTTGCGGATCAAGCGTAAAAGTTGGGGAGGTTTAAAGATTTGATTAATTTTGTATAAAATCAATATTTTGGATTCTACCTTACTATCATTAATCTTACCGGAAGGTCTTAGCGAATACTTTGAACTGGACAAAGTAGAGACTGTATCAGATTCTTATTACATCTATCTTCAAGAAAGGAATATACAACCCAAAGAGTTCACCTCTGAAAAGCTAATTTCTAAGGGTTTTTTCGATGAGATTTCTGTCAGAGACTTTCCCTTACGCGGAAAACCTTGTTTTTTAAAGCTTAAAAGGCGGAAATGGATGATCG
>NZ_AULF01000014.1 GCF_000425145.1 Pedobacter glucosidilyticus DSM 23534 | reverse complement strand
ATAATAACAGCATCTTTAATGGCTTCTGCAAGGTTAGTTGTGAATTTTAAACGACCTTGTTCTATATTTCTGTTGAACAAAATATCTAAACCAGGTTCGTAAATTGGCATAATGCCTTCTTTCATTTTTTGAACCTTTTCTTCAACAATATCAACACATGTTACATTGTTTCCTGTCTCTGCAAGACAAGTGCCTGTTACCAAACCTACGTAACCAGTACCTATTACGGCAATCTTCATATTATGGGGGAAATTATTACCTTTAAAACAAACTTTTTTGCGAAGTTAAACAATACAAAATTAAATGCCATTAATATATAACATTGGAATAAAATTTTATTATTTATTCATACATTTTGCATCTTTTTTTAATATCAAAGCAAAAAAATGGATTGATGGCAGAAAAAACTGGAGAGAGAAATATAAAAATCTGTCCGATACACCAACAATATGGTTTCATTTTGCATCATTAGGAGAGTTTGAACAAGGAAAGCCACTTCTAGAAGCTGTTAGAAATCAATATCCTCAGCAAAAAATAGTGATTACATTTTTTTCTCCATCAGGTTATGAGATTAGGAAAAACTCGCCCTTAGGAGATTATATCTTATATTTACCATTGGATACAACAAAAAACGCACAAGATTTTATCCGAATTTTTAAACCATCTGTCGCATTTTTTAATAAATACGAATATTGGTATCACTTTTTTAAGGCTTTAAATCAACATCATATTCCTTTATACATAACATCAGCTATTTTTAGACCTCAACAAATTTTCTTTAAATTTTATGGTGGTTTTAATAGACATATACTTAGTTATGTAACTCATTTCTTTACTCAGAACAAAGAATCTGATGATTTACTTTCAAGCATAGGTTTGCATAATTTCACTTTGTGTGGAGATACCAGATTTGACAGCGTAAATAATTTAGCCCAAAAAGTTAAAGAACTTCCCTTTGTTAAGGCTTTTAAAAATGAAAGTAAGTTATTAATAGCTGGCAGCACTTGGCCTGATGATGAAAAACTTTTGGCGTTTTGGTTTTTAAATCAACAAAACGATTGGAAAATACTGTTTGCTCCTCATGAAATAAAACCAGAAAAAATAAAAGCACTACAGCAATTATTTAATGATGAAGTAGTTATTAAACATTCCGAAATTGCTGATTTAGATGCGTTGAGAAATTATAAAATACTCATCATAGACAATATAGGAATGTTGTCTTCTCTTTACCCTTACGGGGAGATTGCATATATTGGCGGAGGCTTTGGTGCTGGCATACACAATACCTTAGAAGCGGCAACTTGGGGATTACCTGTTATTTTTGGCCCTAATTACCAGAAGTTTCAAGAAGCTAAAGACTTGATTAAAAATGAAGCGGGTTTTAGTATCAAAAATCAAGAAGAGTTGAATATTGTACTGACTAAACTTACCCAAAACGAAGTTTATTGTATTAACAGTGGTAAAAAAGCCCAAGCTTATGTAAAAGAGAATGTTGGGGCTACAGCTTTAATCATGAAAAAAGTTTTTGGCTAAGCTTTAATTCGCTCATCAAAAATAAAGGGTTCTGCTTTTAACAATTTTACAGCTTTAAAATCAGCGTGTTTTGGATTCAACAGATAATTAAACTCTTGAGGAATGATAGAAGAAGGTACTTTTAAAACAGCTGTTTGCTGGTTTATCAACCATTCATTGCCTAAGAATTGCGTTAGCGGAATATTTTCAAAATGATGCCATTTACTTGGCAGCTCATCTTGGTGGATCTCTGTTTGAAGCAAATCATCAGGAATATCTATATACAAAACTTTAAATGAAGCGTTTAAACCAAGTTTATTCCGATGTACCACATTCTCTAAACAAGCTAGAGAAATAGATGAAGCTGTATAAATGACATAACTATCATTACTATTCCACCTAGCCGCTCTGCCGGATGCAAACAAGGCGTCAGAAAATCTTGCTAGAGCAATTCTATAAACCAACATGGATTTAAGCTAAATCACCATAAGCTATACGGATAAGTTCTTCTTCTATCAGATTTATACCTGTAATGGTATCCATGAGATGAAAAGGCGTTTGGTTGCCTAAGCCATAAGCTGGTAAATTTAACCACTGGTGAAAAGCCTCTACCGAACCAAAAACCTCAATACCTTTATTAAAAAGAGCAAAAGACTTGATGAGTTTTTCACTTAAAGCAGCATCTAATTTTAAACCTTGAACAACATGATTTTGTATGGTTTTAACGGTAGTTTTAAACGCACTTTGAAATTCATCATAGGTAAAACCAGATATATTTAAAAAATCTAAAGCAGCATTTGCACTTAAACCCTCTTTAGAATTTTGTAATAAAGCAATTGGATTAACAGACATTTTCTGATAAACCGCAATAGTTTCCTGAACTAATTGATGAGTAACATCATCATGATGATTGATGCTATAACTTTTTGCCCTTTTTTTATCTGTTTTCATGAGCTTAACTTTAACAACGAACTAATATAAGAAAATTTTCTGATTACAAAAGAAAATTTTCTTGATTTTTAGTTTTTGTTAAGTATGATATCTTCAAGAGCGTCTATCCAAGCCGGATGATCGTTTAGACTTTCCACTAATTGAACTTTTTCGCCGCCAAGTTCTTCAAACTCTTCTTGGTACTCAAAAGAAATTTCAAATAAAGTTTCTAAACAATCAGCAACAAAAGCAGGGCATAAAACTAAAATTCTTTTAACGCCTTTGGCAGCTAGTTCTTTTAAAACATCGCTGGTATAAGGTTGCATCCATGGGTCGTTTCCTAAACGAGATTGAAAGCATAAAGAGTACATATCGTCTGATAAATTAAGCTCTTCTGCTATTAATTTAGCTGTTTGATGGCATTGTGCTGAGTAGCAAAACTTATTATTCTCTGTTAAGGTCTTGCAACAATCTTTTACTTTTAAACAATGTTCACCAGAAACATCGGCTTTACGCATGTGTCTTTGTGGCACTCCGTGGAAACTAAATAAGATATGATCCCAACCTTCATCCAAATATTTTCTGGTATTGTCTGCAAATACTTTAATCATACCAGGATGATCATAATAGCTATTTACAAAACTTATAGATGGTATGGCTTGCCACTGGCTAACAATTTCCATAACCAATTGATGAACAGAACCGGTAGATGCCGAAGCATATTGAGGAAATAATGGAATAACTTTAATACTATCTAATTTGGCTTGTTTTAATCGCTCAAGAGCATCAGGAATAGAAGGAGATTGATAACGCATAGCTAACTCTACCTGATAATCTTCACCCAGTCTTTCTGCTATAGCATCCCTAACGTTATTACCATAAATTAGGAGCGGTGAACCTTGCTCGGTCCAAATTTCTTTGTAAATTTTGGCTGATTTAGGTCCTCTAAACGGTACAATAATACCTTTAACTAATAAAGTTCTTAAAACAGGATTAATATCTATAACCCTACCATCCATTAAAAACTCATCTAAATATTTCCTAACATCAGCAGTTTTAGGACTATCTGGTGTTCCTAAATTAACCAATAAAATTCCCTTTTTTCCCATTCCTATTTATATATGATTTGCTTTATCTTTTAAACTCCATAATTGCCACCAAGGTGTACCCGGCGAATCGTGATGCTCGTAGTGATAACCAAAAAAGTAACAACTTATAAAAGCTAAAAAATGATTTCTTGTTTGAGATCTTGATTGATGTTTATTATCATGTTCTCCTTTATGAGGTAAATAGGTGCCAAAATAAAAAAGTTGTAAAGTGCTTAACAAAGATGGAATTACCCAAAATAAAATAAGGTTTACTTCATCAAACCAAAGTTTTAAAATATTAAAAATAATAGCCATAATAACTATTTGCCACCAAGTAATGTACTGTGTTATGAAATGAAAATACCACTGAAAAAAGTTACCATGATGGTAATCAGGGTCATCATGAGAGTGTACATGACTGTGGTGTAAATGATGTTTTTTATTTAGTGCTTTAAAAGGAAAAGCTGCATATAAAGCGGTACATATTTGCCCAATGGCATTGTTTACCCTCTTATTAGCGCTATAAACTGTACCATGCATAGCATCATGTGCGGTAATAAATAAACCCGTATATAAGTGTGCTTGGATGAGAATAAAAACATAAATAAGAGGATTAGAGAAATTAACCTCAAAATTTAAGAAAAAAGATAGTGAACAAAACCAAAAGGCTATGACAAGCAAAGCAATAAGCAAACCTTTATAAGATTTTTTATTCACGATATAAAAATTTAGTATGTCTCTAAAACCTTCTTCACATCCTCCATTAACCACATTGGGGTAGAGGTTGCACCACAAATACCAATTTTATCTCCTGGGTTAAACATCATGATTTCTAAATCTTCTGCCTTACTGATGAAATAAGTAGCAGGATTATTTTTGCGACATACTTCATATAAAACTTTACCGTTTGAAGATTTTTTACCCGACACAAAAACAATTTTATCAAACTTCTTAACAAAATCTGGCAAGTCTTTATCGCGGTTAGAAACTTGTCTACAAATGGTATCATTAGCCTTTACCTCGTAACCTTTAGCAATAAGCTCTTCTTTAATTTGGTAAAATTTCTCTGTAGACTTTGTTGTTTGGCTGTATAACGTGAATTTTTGCGGAAGTTCTACATCTTCCAATTCTTTTATATCTTGAAAAACCAAAGCTTCATTATTAGTTTGCCCTTGTAAACCAATAACTTCTGCATGACCATGTTTACCAAAAATCAAGATTTTCTCATTAGCGTCATGCGTGGTTTTGATACGATTTTGCAATTTTAAGACCACCGGGCAAGATGCATCTATTAAAGTGATATTATTTTCTAGTGCAACCTTATACGTTTCAGGCGCCTCGCCATGTGCTCTTATAAGAACTTTTTCGTTTCTAAGTGTTTTAAGATCCTCATTATCAATAATTCTTAGGCCTTTAGCTTTTAAGCGTTCTACCTCTTCATCATTATGAACAATATCTCCTAAACAATATAAATAACCATCTTCCTGTAGTATTTCTTCTGCCATATCTATAGCATAAACTACTCCAAAACAAAATCCAGAATCGCTATCAATGGTTACTTGTAAATTATATTTCATGGTGCAAGATAATCAAGCTTTTATGCCGTAAAATTAGGCAAATTCTTGTTTAAAAATCTAAAAACTAAATCAAAGCTCTGCAATATTTAATATGGCAAAAAACAAAAACTGACTTATGAATAATACCAAACCAACCGGATTTGTTTTCTTAAAATCAACAGCATAGTAAAATCTCAACAAAAGAAATGAAACAATGTACCAACCTACATAGTTTTGAAAAGGTACTGTGTAGCCTTCCCAACTCCAATAATCATGCTGTATCGCAACTGGTTCTATTAAAATATCAGTGGCAACTAAAAAAACTGCACCAACTAAAGATTTTATGGTGGGTTGATGTTTAAATTTCCTCTTTAAATAAGAACCCATGGAAAAAACCATAATAAACCAATTTACCCCTATCATTAAAGGTATATCTGCCAGTTTAAAGCCCAAGGTACTGCCATAGCTATAAACCCCAAATATTTTCCCGGTACTTACACCAATAAGCTCTACTATATATCCTGCCACTGCAACTGTTAAGGCAGTAACCCAAAAGTTTAAGCTAAATTCTTTTTGGTTGATAATTAAAATACCTGCCATTAAAAGTAAATGAAAGGGTACTAAAGACAGAAATAACTCATACAAAGCAGGAACTAAAAAACCTATTAAACCCACTATGTGGAAAACGATAATGAAGATGATAGAGAGTTCCTTTTTACCTAATCTAAAATTCATATGCTTACTTTACGACCTTTCCAGGTTACTTTATTTGTGATTTTTTTTCTGATGGATTGAAATGAAACTAGCCCCAATGATAACATTTGGATGGGATGAAATAAAATATTGATGATTGGTGATTGGCCAGAGAGTAGGGAAATCATTAATCTACTTAATAAGATGAGTGTACAACAGAAAAAAAACAGTTGCGAATTCAAGTAAAACAAGATTAAAACCGGTCCTAAGAGCACTAAAAACAAATAAACCAACAAACCCGGTATAGAATTCCCAAAACCCGATAGCATGTTTTTTGAAAAACCATTGATAGCATCAGTATAACCTTTATACATGCGGCAAAAGATATATCCATTTGCTAATAAAGCCTCGCCAACAAGCTTTTCCTGTTTAACACGCTTCATAATCTCAACATCCTCTACTACCTGCTCTTTCACTTGTTTATGCCACTTATATTCGTGGTAAGTTGTAGCATTAAACATCATAAATTGACCACTAGCAGCAGAAAAAGCAGGATTTTTTGATAAAAAAACTAACCTTAACGGCAATAAGTTGAGTAGGATATAATGCATCATAGGTACTACTAACTGCTCGCCACGGGTTTTCATGGTTTGGTTGGTAAATAAACTTAATAAATCAAGCTTATTCATGTGCATTCTATGTACGGCACTATTAATAAGACCGTCTTTCACCAATTCATCAGCATCTAAAAAAAGTAAATATTTGCCTTTAGCATGTTTAGCTAATTGATGACAAGCAAAGTTTTTTCCCAACCAACCTTGTTTTAAAACCTCGCCTTTTAAGGTATGAAAACGAGCATCGGTTTGAGCAAATGTTTCACAAATTTCATAGGTATTATCATCAGAATTATCATCTAAAACATAAACTTCTATGTGCTTATAGTCTTGTTGTTTAAGTGATTCTAAAAGCGGTAAAATATCTGCTGCCTCGTTTCTGGCGGGTATGAGTACCGAAACCAAATCTTGATAATGCTTTGGGCTAGCCGTTAATTTTGGATTAGAAATAAAATTAAATAGCGTAACCGTAAAGCGCAAAATCAAAAAGAAAAATATGATATAAAACAAGATCATCATTTACACTACAATTTTACTTTGCTGGCCTTTAGCATCATCGTAATGCTTATTAAACTCGTTTTTAATAACTTGTAAACTTGTATATTCTTGAGCTTGCCATTCTTTTAGGTAAATAGAAATAGAGGGCTTTCTGTTTTGAAAATAATCAAATAAACTTACTGCGAAAATGTATTGAAATTTCTTACCCGCATGTTGTATGATGTGAAGCAAACCTTTCTCGAAACCTATACTTGAAACATGGTTAGAAAAGAGCTGACCTTGAGGGAATATCAATACCAAATTATTTGGGTTTTCTAAAAGTTTGGCTGCATATTGTAACGAGTTAACCACACTTCTAGACTGCTTTTGAACACTAAAAGCACCCAAATATTTCATAAACCAAACTTTTTTGGCTGTATCTTCCACAATCATCACATGGAATTTCTTTTTGAGATAAACTTTATTGAGGTAAAAAAGTAAGAAACCATCCCACCAACTACAATGGTTTGCTAGTAATAAAATTGCCTTATCGTTGTCGACATCAATCTTGTTAAAAGAAACAGCTGAAAAATCTTTCTTGATGATATATTGAATATACCAGGAGAAAAATCTGTAAATCAATCTGTTTTCTTTTGGTGTTACCATAGCTTACTTGTAAAATTAGTTTTATTTTCTTGATATCAGCTTGTTGAAGGTATCATTTCACTAACTATTTTGGCTGATAACAGGGCTAAAGGTATTCCCCCACCAGGATGTACGCTTCCACCTGTAAAATACAAGTTTTTAATTTTTGATGAGAAATTGGCATGACGTAAAAACGCCGCAAACTGGTTGTTAGAACTTGTACCATACAAAGAACCTTGATAAGAAAAACTTTTAGATTCTATAGTTCTTGGGTCTAGAATAGCTTCCGTAACGATAAGTTCATCTAAATTTATTTGTAAATTTTTATTGAGTTTTTTAATGATATTTAGCTTTGCTTTAGCGATTAAAGTATCCCAATCTTGCCCAATGTTATTGGGTACGTTTATCATGGTAAACCAATTTTCGCAACCTTCTGGCGCATCATCAGCTTTAAGCTTTGAGGTGATATTGATATAAACAGTTGGATCATCATCAATAACTTTTTCTTTAAAAATGGTATTAAACTCTTTTTGATAATCATCGCTAAAGAAAATGTTGTGTAAGCCCAGCGCTTTAAACTGCTTTTTAACTCCCCAATAAAAAATAAGTGCCGAGCTTGATCGCTCTTGCTTTAATATTTGCTGTGGCTGCTTCTCGTCTTTTAGCAGGTTTTTATAAGTAAAATATACATCCATATTAGAGACAACAACATCTGCAAAATGCTTTTTTGCATTGATAATGATGCCTTTTGTTTCTTTATTTTCTACTATAATTTGCTCAACATAGCTGTTATAATAGAATTTCACACCTAGTCGTTCTGCTAAACGTACCAAACTTAGGGTAATATCATACATGCCTTTTTTTGGAAAATATGCTCCAAAATGCTGCTCTAGATGTGGGATAACATTTAAAGTTGCAGGCGCTTGGAAAGGGTTAGATCCATTATAAGTAGCATATCTATTAGCATATTGCACCATTTTTTTATCACTAAAAAATGATTCATTAGCCTTGGCCATGCTTCTAAAAGCGTCTATTTGTGGTAATCTTAAAATAGATTTTAACGTAGGAATATTTAAAAAAGTAGCCAGTTTGTGTAAAGACTTTTCTAAAAAAACATGATTGGTAATTTCGTAAATCTGTTTGCTTTTGGCTAAAAAAGTAAAAATTTCTTCGCGTTTAGAAGTGGTTTTAGCAGCTATTTCATCAGCAAATTTCTCAACATCTGCCCAAGCAGTTAAATGTGTACCATCATCCCAGAAATACCGGCAAACTTCGTCTAGTTTATCATATTGGAAATAATCTTCCGGTGATTCATCAGCCAATTTAAAAAGCTCTTCTACATATTGTGGCATGGTGAACAAGCTAGGTCCGGCATCAAACCTAAACCCATCTTGTTTAAATTCAGACAATTTACCACCAGGATAGGCATTAGACTCGTAAATATCAACCTGATAACCTTTTAAAGCTAACCTTACAGCACTTGCAATACCTGCTATACCGGCACCAATAACTATTGCTTTAGACATGATATCATTACTTCTTATTTTCTAAATTGTTTTAAAACTGATGATTTTTGAACAAATATTACCGATATGTAGATAACTTTTAATTAAATCTTACGTAAAATAAGCTTTAGACCCGAAACTTATGACTAAAGTATACACCAAACTACATGATGTAAAGTTTTTAAAAAAGAGTTATAGTCTTAAATTTCTCTTTATATCATTTTTAGGGATTCATATTCCGTTAATTGGTATCATTATTTTTCTTTTAATTGTAGAAGGTGGTTTAGAAAAAAGTACCATCATCCTCATCACATTGGTTTTAACATTAATTGCCACAGCCTCTACCCTACTTATTTTAAATAGTCTTATTAAGCCTCTTATATATTCTAAAAATGCACTTCAGGATTATATTTCTGATAAAAAGCTTCCGCATTTACCTACACACTATAAGGATGAGGCCGGAGTTTTAATGTCGCTTATTCAACAAAATATTTTACAATTAGACGGTTTACTTAAAGAAAATCGAGAGATTACTACTTTGTTATCACATAATTTAAGATCTCCACTTTTACAGATAAAAGGTTTATGCCATGTTTTAGAAATACAAAAAATAGAAAATAAGGATATTGTTGACAAGATTGATTTTATTGCTGGTACACAACTTAAAAATATTGATGAATTACTTCTGAATTTAAAATATCATTATTTAGACCATGATACTGAGCATAAAACCGTAGACTTAAAAAAACTAGTAAAGCACTATATAACACTAACAAAAACAGAAGCCGACAAAAAAGAGATTGAAATTGTTGAACATTTTTGTACTGAGGAAACTATGACTTTTACAAATGAGCATAAATTAGGTTTAGTTATCCAAAACTTACTAAGCAACGCTATAAAATTCTCCTATCCTAAAAGTAAAGTAATCGTTGAATTAAAACCTTATCAGAATAAATTTAAAATAGAAGTAAAAGACAATGGACTTGGCTTTACAGCTGATTTTGCTAAAAAGCTATTCACAAATTCTGCAACTGTAGGAAGAGTGGGGACAAGCGGAGAGCCAACCATAGGCTTGGGCTTAAGCCTAAGTAAAAAAACAATAGAACAAATGGGAGGTAAATTAAAAGCCCATAGCGATGGTGAAAATAAAGGCGCAACTTTTAGCTTGATTATTTAATTGAGTTTAAAAGTGTAAAAATCTTTTGCCTTATAGTTGATGTTGAACCGCTGTAATTATTTACCATAATGGAAAAGCATTTATCTTCATGATAGCCAGCATAACACAAAACATCACCAATGGTGCCGCTTTTCATTTTCATGTTATTGTAAACCGGAAAACTATTAAGGTAAGCATTAAACCACTTTTCTTTTTTTGCCGCCAACAAAACATCAACCATAGTTTTAGAAGTTACCCGGTTTGCTGGTGATAAACCACTGGCATCGTACATATTTAGACTTTCGCTAACAATACCTTTATTTTTCCAGAAGTTTTTTATAAAAGTTAAGCCTTTTAATATGCTATTATCCGTAGACATTACCCTTAATAATTGCTCGCCGTAAAGGTTTAAACTTTTTTGGTTAAACTGATAAATAATATCAGAAAGCTTAGGAGATTCTATCATCATCAAACTATTTTGTATGCCCTTTACTGCTACAGACTGTAATTGAAGTTTCCTAGTAGTATTAAATCCTGATGTTTGTATATCATTTTGATTTAAAAAATCATGAACATCATAAGCCATGGCTAAAGCAGCATCAGGCAAAGCAAACCTGATGGTTTTCTTAAGATTTTGCGCATAAGTACCTCTTAAATAAATGAAATCACTGTAAGGT
Source organism: Pedobacter glucosidilyticus DSM 23534 (assembly GCF_000425145.1). Lineage (GTDB taxonomy): Bacteria > Bacteroidota > Bacteroidia > Sphingobacteriales > Sphingobacteriaceae > Pseudopedobacter > Pseudopedobacter glucosidilyticus. The sequence goes on along the minus strand of NZ_AULF01000014.1, from coordinate 107,599 downwards.
GATGAGTAACCATAAACTTGATCTCCAGAGCCGGCAGCACCTGTACCTACCTCATTTACTAAAGTTAAAAAAGGATAAATCTGCTTTTCGTTAATGATAGTAACTGGCTTTCCTAAAACTGTTGAGGGATTGAAATTGACATCAAACTCGTTTTCTCCCCAACAAACTGCACTGGTAGAAGCTCCGTAATAATTACCCATATCTTGCCAAATCCATCCATCTGGTAAAGACTGTGAATCCCAAACCGCATCATCAGCTATAATTTCTCCTGTAATTTTCTTAATTCCGGCTTGTTTAAGGGCGTCTAAAATTTTAGCATAAATCACAGTTTTGGTTGTTGATGCATACCTATCGCTACCCAAAGTAGGGTCGCCACTACCTTTAATAATGATATTTCCTTGTAAAACACCATTATTGAGAACACCTTGATAGCCAATTTCTGTTTTAAACCGATAATTTTCTCCCAAAACACTTAAAGCTGTTGCCGCTGTAATAACCTTTAATGTTGAACCTGGTACCATGCCCAACTGTGGCTGAGCAGAAAAAATAGAACTCCCATTAGCTACATTAGTGACAGTAAAAGAAACTGAGGCATGTTTCAACTGCTCATCAGCTATAAATTTCTGGTAGGCTACTTGTATTTTTTGATTTTGCGTTTGGCTATAACCGTTTGAACATAAAAAGAAGATGCTTAAAGCTAAGAGGATATTTTTCATCACAGTGAAATTAAAAATTATCATCCATTAAACCAGAAAAACGGTTAAAAACAAAAGGAGCGAAATTAAAATTCCGCTCCTTTAAGTTTATCTATATAAAAAATTAACCTATTAACTTTTGGCTATAAAGATATTCTGCTATCTGGACTGCATTGGTAGCAGCACCTTTTCTTAAATTATCAGCAACGCACCACATGTTTAGGGTATTTGCCTGTGATTCATCTCTGCGGATACGTCCTACTAAAACTTCATCTTTACCATGTGCATCCATTGGCATTGGATATTTAGCATTTGCAGGGTCATCAACAACAATAACACCGCTTGTAGCTGCTAGCAACTCACGAACTTTAGCTAAATCAAAATCCTTTTCAAACTCGATATTAATAGATTCTGAGTGACCACCCATCACTGGTATTCTTACGGTTGTGGCAGTAACTTTAATACTATCATCGCCCATAATTTTATTGGTTTCTTTAATCATTTTCATCTCTTCTTTGGTGTATCCATTATCTTGGAAAACATCAATTTGAGGGATAACATTTAAGTCGATAGGATAAGCATAAGCCATAGGGCCATCAGTAATACCTTTACGCTCGTTCATTAATTGGTCTACCGCTTTAACACCAGTACCTGTAACAGATTGGTAAGTAGAAACCACAACTCTTTTTATTTTATATTCATCATGCAAAGGTTTTAAAGCAACTACCATTTGTATGGTAGAGCAATTAGGGTTTGCAATAATTTTGTCTTCCTTAGTTAAAACAGATGCATTAACTTCTGGGACAACCAATTTCTTGGTAGGATCCATCCTCCACGCAGATGAATTATCAATTACCGTAGTACCAGCAGCAGCAAATTTAGGTGCTTGCTCTGTAGAAGTGCTACCTCCGGCAGAAAACAAAGCTACATCTGGCTGCATGGCAATAGCCTCATCAACAGTTACAACCTTGTACTTCTTTCCCTTGAAATCAATTTCCTTACCCTTGCTTTTTTCTGAAGCCACTGGAATCAATTCTGTAACTGGGAAATTGCGCTCTGCTAATACTTTTAACATCTCCGTACCTACTAGGCCGGTTGCGCCTACAACTGCAACTTTCATTTTTTAAAAATTTAATACTAACTTTCTATTGTTTAACTATTTTACAAAAAATTTCGAACGCCAAATATGAGAAAGATTTTACTATTATTTTTGATTATATGTTATAAAAACTCTTTTGCACAAATAAATGATGCATTTTCTGACGGTAATTTTACCAACAGCCCCACTTGGATAGGACAAGATGTAAATTTGAACTTTATTGTTGTAAACGAGCAACTGCGTTCTAATAATACTACCACTAATACCAATTTTTATATAGCAACAGAAAATAGTAAGGCTCTAGGCTGTACATGGGAGTTTAATTGCAACCTCCAATTTGCTACATCAGGTGCAAATTATGTTGATGTTTACCTCATTAGTAATACATCTGACCTTAAGGCAACTAATATTAACGGCTATTTTGTTCGAATTGGTAATACAGCTGATGAAATAGCACTTTACAAAAGAAGCGGAACAACTGCTACAAGTACTAAAATTATTGATGGTGGAGATGGTTTGGTATCCAGTACAACTAATAATAATTTCAAAATTAAAGTAAGCAGAACTGCTAATGCTACTTTCAACTTAGAAAGAGATAGTACTGGTACTGGAAATGCTTATCGTTCTGAAGGAACAGTTACCGATAATACATTTACTACAACCAATTGGTTTGGCTTTTTAGTTCAACAATCTACAGCTACATTTTTTCAAAAACACTTTTTTGATAATATTATTGTGCAAGATTTGGTTGTTGATATTACTCCGCCTGTATTAAATATTGTTATACCAGACTCAAATAAAATTACTTTAAACTTTAATGAAGCTATTACACCAGCAGAAGCCAGTAATCGTTTAAATTATCTGATAAATCCTGGAAATATCATCCCAGCAACGGCAAATGTAAGTGGTAATACGGTGGTCTTAAATTTAGCAAATAGCTTAAACACCAATACTTATAACATCAGTATTAATAACATTAGAGATTTAAGTGGCAATGTTGCTAGTACTATAAACAGAAACTTTAACTATAAAAAACCTTACAGAGCTATTTTCAATGATATTGTTATTAATGAAATATTTGCAGACCCAACACCACCCGTTGGTTTACCCGAAGTAGAGTTTATTGAACTTTGGAACCGTACTACAGAAGATATCCCACTTAATGGTTATAAATATAGTGATGCCACTTCAACCTACACCTTTACAGGAGATACCATAAAAGCAAACGAATATTTAATTATTTGTGCCCGGGCAGATACCAACGCCTTAAAACCTTTTGGCAGAGTTTTAGGAATTTCGCCGTGGCCATCGTTAAACAATACTTCAGATAGGTTAAGTTTCTTTAATGATGTAGGCACACTCATCAATACTGTTAGCTACAGCGATACTTGGTATAGAAATACCACGAAAAGAGCTGGCGGCTGGACCTTAGAATTGATAGACCCCCTTAGTACTTGCAAAACATCACAACTTTATACATCAAGTATAAATGCTATAGGTGGTACACCAGGCATGCAAAACAGCATTTATTTGAGTAACAGAACCACCGATGCTTTAGTAGCTTCTGCCGTTGAATTAAGAGATAGTGTAACCTTATGGGTAACTTTTAACCGTGGTTTAGATAGTTTGCAAGCATCTTTTAGTAGCAATTACAGTATTAATAATGGCGTAGGAAGCCCTCAAAGCGTTAGCCTTTTAGCACCAGATTTTTCACAGGCAGAACTCAAATATACCACTGCATTAGCCAGAAACTTAAATTACACCCTTACCCTAAATAATATTGCAGATTGTGGTGTTAGTATAATCAATAATCAAGCTTTAGCTTTTACCTATCCAGCATTATTAGAACCAAAGGATTTAGTTGTCAACGAAATATTATTTAACCCAAAACCAGGGGGAGTAGATTTTGTGGAAGTTTATAATCGTTCTGATAAAATTTTAGACTTGAAGGATCTTTATCTTTCAAATCTGAATACAGATAGAGATTCTTTAATAAATATTAGACCAGTAAGTGCATCGACCATACTAGCAGAACCAGGCAGCTATTGGGTTTTAAGTACCAATCCAGATCAAATAAAAACGGCTTATCAAACTTTAAATCCTACTCATTTTGTTCAAATGGCTAGCATGCCTGCATATAATGATTCTGAAGGTGTTGTTGTATTGTTAGATAAAAACAACAGGCGCATAGACCAATTTAATTACGATGCTGATATGCACTTTGAGTTATTGAGAGATGTTGAAGGCATTTCTTTAGAACGGGTGTCAGCAAATGAGGAGACTAATAAACCGGGTAATTTTAAATCAGCTACGGCAACTGTAGGTTATGCCACACCCGCATATCAAAATTCTCAAACGCAAAACAATAACGTTACAAATGAAGAATTAACCTTATCAGGAAAAAGCTTTTCGCCTGATAATGATGGATTTGAAGATATTTTAACCATTAACTATAAATTACCTAACAGCGGGTTTGTAGCTAAAATTTCTATTTTTAATGATAAAGGACAATTGGTAAAAAAACTGATTGAAAACCAAAACGTTTCTGCTGAAGGAAGTTTTACTTGGGATGGTTTAAATGAAAATAATAACCTTTTACAAACGGGTGTTTATATTGTTTATGCTGAGTTTTTTGACTTACAGGCTAACATTAAAAAGTTTAAAAAAGCTGTAGCCTTGGCATCAAAATTAAATTAAAAATGACAGAACATATATTAGTTCTAGGTTCTAATGGGCAAATAGGCACCGAGTTGGTTACCGCCCTTAGAAAAGCCTATGGTTATAATAAAGTGATAGCCTGCGATATCCGCAGGCCCGATTATGACATTAAGAATGCTGGCCCGTTTGAGTTTGTAAACGTTTTAGACAAAGAAAACCTAAAAGCCGTATTTACAAAATACAAGCCTAAACAAGTTTATTTACTAGCCGCATTACTATCTGCAACTGGCGAGCAAAACCCAAAATTAGCTTGGGATTTAAATATGAATGGCTTGCTTAATGTGCTTGATTTTTCTATCGAGTATGGCACACAAAAAGTTTATTGGCCAAGTTCTATCGCGGTTTTTGGGCCATCATCACCAAAAAACCAAACACCGCAGTTTTGTACTATGGACCCAAATACGGTTTATGGCATTAGTAAACTTGCTGGCGAGAGATGGTGCGAGTACTATTTTCAGAAGTTTGGTTTAGATGTAAGAAGTATACGCTACCCAGGCATCATCAGCTGGAAAGCCATGCCGGGCGGAGGAACAACAGATTATGCTATCCATATTTTTCATGATGCCTTAAAAAAGAAGACTTACCAAAGCTTTCTTTCTGCAGAAACAGATTTACCCATGATGTATATGGATGATGCGATACGTGGTACCATTGAATTGATGGATGCTCCTGCAGAAAATATAAACATCAGGTCGAGCTATAATTTTAACGGGCTTAGTTTTAACCCAGAAGAACTGGCTACAGAAATCAAAAAACATATCCCAGAATTTACCTTAACTTATAGCGAAAACGACCCTAGACAAGCCATTGCCAACAGTTGGCCAAAATCTATTGATGATAGCTATGCAGAAAAAGACTGGAATTGGTCGCCTAAATTTGACCTCCAAAAAATAACTAACGAAATGCTTAGAAATCTGGGAAAGGGTTAAGCATTTTTTTATAGTTTTGGGATTGAAATATAGTTGATGTAACAGCAACATCTAAAAATAGATAAAGACATATCCGACTTCGGTTATCCGACATCGGACTCAAAAATAACAAAAACACAATGGGAAGAGCATTCGAATTCCGTAAAGAAAGAAAATTTAAGCGTTGGGCTAAAATGGCGGTACAATTTACCCGTATTGGTAAAGATATTGTCATTGCTGTTAAAGAAGGTGGACCAAGTCCGGAAACCAACTCGAGATTAAGAACTGCCATACAAAATGCCAAGGCAGTGAATATGCCTAAAGACCGTGTAGATGCGGCCATAAAAAGAGCTTCAGATAAAAGTACCGCAGGTTACGAAGAGATTGTATATGAAGGTTATGGGCCAAATGGCGTTGCTGTTTTGGTTGAAACCGCAACAGATAATACCAACCGTACTGTAGCTAACGTACGTAGCTATTTTAATAAATGTAACGGTGCTTTAGGGAAAACTGGCTCTTTAGACTTTATTTTCAAAAGAGTATCGTCTTTTAGATTTACTCCTGGAGATTTAGACTTAGAAGAATTAGAATTTGAATTGATTGATGCTGGCTTAGAAGAGATTTTTGTTGAGGCCAACGAAGAAGGAGAAGACGAAGTAGTGATACATGCCGCTTTTGAAGATTTTGGTAAAATGCAAAAAGCTTTAGAAGAAAAAGGTATTGAAGTTAAACAAGCTAAATTAGAACGTATTGCGCTTTCATACACAGAAGTGAATGAAGAACAAGCTGCCGATATTTTAAAATTATTAGATAAACTGGAAGAAGACGATGATGTACAAGCAGTTTATCATAATATGGCAGAATAGTTTTTAAGCTAAAAAACATTGTAAAAATGACTTTTGAAGAGTTTTTCTTAAAAAAGAAAATAGACCTTAATAAGCTTAGACAAGCTGACAATGGTTTATACACACAATTCAAAAGTCATTTTACTTTAATGGGCGAAAAAAGCTTTGACCATACCAAGAAATACTGGTTTAACAAGCTGCGTAAAGATTTTCGCTTATCTGAAGAAGAAGAAAACAGCTTAAAAGCTTTATACCAAAAAACAGTTATAACGGCTGTAAAAGAAGAAAAAACTACCGAAGCGGAAGCTGTAATAGCTAAACCTGCTGGCTTTAAACCTAAATTTAAAGCTGCTACCGTAGCACTAAAAGAAACTGAAGAAAATACTACACCAAACCCAAGTACAGAAGAAACAACTATAGCCAAACCCGCTGGCTTTAAACCCCGCTTTAAAGCCGGAGCTAGGCCGGTAAAAAGTGAGGAAACAAAAGCAGAACAGCCTATTCCAACTCCTGAAACAGCAGAAAGTAAATCCACTACTCCAGTTGGTTTTAAGCCTAGATTTAAGGCAAGTGCTACAACTATAAAAACAGAAGAAACAAAGACAGAGGAACCTATTTCAGCTACCAAAACTGAAGAAAGCAAACCCGCTGTTGGTTTTAAACCTAGATTTAAGGCTACCCAAACCCCTATTCAACAAGAAGAAATAAAGGAAGAACCCACTAACTTAGAGCCAGAAAAAACTATTGAAACACTAGTTCAAGAAGATAAACCTTTAGGCTTTAAACCTAGATTTAAGGCTAAGACTACCACAATTAAACAAGAAGGTGTTAATGCTGAAGAAAATATAGTAGCTGATTCGCAAGAAGAAATAAAGGAAGAGCATACTTCTACAGCGAAACCTTTAGGTTTTAAACCTAGATTTAAACAGAATAAGTAAAAAACTTAATTGTAAAATAGCTTCGTACCTCCCTAATAATATAAAACCTACTAATAGCGTTAAAGTTGCCTCTTTTTATATCTTAAACCAGCTATGAGAATTCTGCTAGCTTAGTGGTTGAGAAATACTAGCATATTCTAAGATTTTAAAATCAACTTATCACATAATATAACTAAAAACATCTATAGGATATTATTATGTAAAAATAAGAAGATTAAAAACTTTTTATTTTACTATTTTTGTATAAATAGAAAGTTTTATGAGTAAAATAAATCTTATTCCGACAGAGAAAATAATTGAGAGATTGCGTTATGAAAATCCTTGGTGGGTTAATAAGAGCATCCCTGAGATGTACAGTTCTATGGCTAAACGCCTATATTTTAACTTGTTTTATCCATATGTAATTGAAAAAAATATTCGTAGAGCTTTAGTACTAATGGGGCCTAGGCGGGTGGGCAAAACAGTCATGTTATTTCATAGCATTCAAGAATTATTAGCAGAAAATATAAATCCACAAAAGATATTTTTTATTGGTATCGATAATCCTATTTATGTTCATTTAAGTTTAGAAGATATACTAAATCTATGTAAACAATCTCTTCATCTTGAAAATCTTAATCATTGTTATATTTTCTTTGATGAAATACAATATCTTAAAGATTGGGAACGCCACCTTAAAGTATTAGTTGACTCTTATCCTGAAACTAAATTTATAGTATCAGGTTCTGCAGCGGCGGCTTTAAAATGGCACAGTACTGAAAGTGGCGCAGGAAGATTTACTGATTTTATGCTCCCTCCTCTAACCTTTCAAGAATATATACATCTAAAGAAAATGAATCATCTTATTTATGATGGACATATAAGTTACGGTGATAATCAAATCCCATATTGTCTTACACACGATATTAAAACTTTAAATAAAGAATTTGTTCATTACCTCAATTTTGGCGGATACCCTGAAGTAGTGTTAAGTGAAAAGATCCAGAGCGACATGGGTAGATATGTAAAAAATGATATTGTTGATAAAGTATTGCTGCGTGATTTACCAAGTTTATATGGTATTAAAGACGTTCAAGAGTTAAATCGCTTTTTCACATATCTGGCTTATAATACAGGAAACGAATTTTCTTATGAAACCATGAGTAAAGAAAGTAGCATACAAAAAGACACATTAAAAAAGTATCTAGAATATTTAGAAGCTGCTTTCCTTATTAAGGTTTTAAATAAAGTAGATATAAATACAAAGCGTTTAAAACGTATAACTAGTTTCAAAGTTTATTTAACTAATTCCTCTTTAAGAACAGCTTTATTCTCTCCTATTAATGAAACTGATACTGAAATGGGTAATATGGTAGAGACAGTCGTATTATCTCAATGGATGCATAGAGAAAAATTAGACCTAACTTATGCTAGATGGAAAGAAGGTAGAAGCGAAGGAGAAGTGGATTTAGTATTAGTTGATGATAGAAAATTTAAACCAGTTTGGGGAGTAGAAATAAAGTGGAGTAATAGATATTTTGACAAGCCAAAAGAGTTAAAAAGCTTAATAAATTTCTGTAGGAGTAACAAGATTCAGCATGCATTGGTTACTTCTATTGATCAATCTGGATTAAAACAATTAGATGATTTATCATTTTCGTTTTTACCAGCATCTGTATACAGCTATAACATTGGTAACATTACATTAAAAATGAAAAATACTACTCCGTAAAATACGGCTTCAACGCTTTTATCCAGATATCATAACCTTTTTGATTCATATGTAAATTATCCTGAATGAAGATATCCTGTCTTACCTTACCATTTTCGGCTAACATAGCTTGGTAAACATCAATAAAATCTGTTGCCGGTTTCGAGCTTAAAAACGATTTAATTTTAGCGTTAGCATCCTGAAAAGCAGCATCAAATTTTTCTCTGCTGATGCTGGGTTTAATAGAGATATAAGAAATTCTTGCTTTTGGGATTTGCTTTCTAATCAGATTGAAAAGGATTTTAAACCTATCCACCGTAACGTCAACACTTGCACCACTGGCAATATCATTTTCTCCGCTATAAATAAAAATATGCTTAGGCTGATAAGGATAAATAATATCATCGGCATAATAAATAGCATCAGCTAAAGTTGAACCACCAAACCCACGATTAATAGCTCCGTAAGCTTTAAAAACATTTTCTAAATCTTTCCATAATCTTAGAGAAGAACTTCCAACAAATAACACTGCATTTTTTTGAGGAAATTGTAGCGAATCTTGCTTTTTGTATTGCGCTATCTCTTTGTAAAATGGCGCTTTCTGGGGCTGTGCTTGTACACTAACTCCTAAAAACAAGAATATAAAAACCAATAAAGACTTAAAAATATGCTTCATGCGTACTTACTTTTTGTTTGAGAATAACCACGGTAAAAGCTCTGGCTCTTTAAAAGCAGGATCCCAACTGTTATGGTTAGCATCCGGGTACACCGTATATTTCGGTTTTGCACCTAAACGTTTCAATTCCTCATGTATCAATAACGAAAATTCTGGTATCACAACATCATCTTTTGCCCCATGAAAAATCCATAAATTAACTTTATGAGCATATTTTCTTACATTTTTAACATGGTCTCCGCCACAAATAGCAAAAGCTGCTGTAAATGTGTTGGGCTGCCTGCGTAACATTTCATAAGTTCCCATCCCTCCCATAGATAAGCCTCCTAAATAAAATCTATCCTCATCTAAATAAGCTAATTTTTTCAGTTCTTTTAAATAAGTCAACAGCAAAGACATGGCTTTAGTAGGTTTACCTCCTTGCAGAAAATTAAAATGCCTTTTGCCCTTTTCTTTATCTGTAACGATGTTCACATTGGCCCAATAGCTATCTTTAGAACATTGCGGAAAAACCACAATAGCAGGAAATTCATCTTGCTTTTCTAAAAATAATTTAGAGCCATGTATCAGCTGACTTTTATTATTATTTCCGCTCTCGCCACGACCATGTAAAAACAGTACGAGCGGATATTTTTTTGTAGCATCAAAATTTTTAGGATACAAAACCCTTACTGGTAAAGTATCTCCTTTATAGATAAAAGTTTCATCCTTAAACTTAGAAATATCCTGAGCTTTCATTTCAAAACTCAGGATAACTAATAATAATATGCTGCTTAAAATTCTCATTTTTCTAATTTAAAATCGGCAGATTTCACGTTTGCAGAACTATTTCCAACAAAAACTTTAAAATCACCAGGTTCTGCTACAAAATCTAAATTACTATTATAAAACTTCAAGTCTTCCTCGCTTAAAGTAAAAGTAAGATTTTTAGTTTCGCCAGCTTTTAAAAACACCTTTTGGAAACCTTTAAGCTCTTTAACTGGTCTGGTGATAGAACCTACCAAATCTCTAATATATAATTGTACAACTTCTGCGCCATCTACTTTACCTGTATTTTTTACGCTTACGCTGATGTTGATTTGCTCGCCAGAACGCAAGGTAGTTTTATCTAATACAGGCGCTTGAATATCAAAAGTTGTATAGCTTAAACCATACCCGAAAGGATAAAGTGGCTCGTTACTCACATCCAGATAATTTGATTTAAACTTGGTAAACCATTTACCTTCTGCTAACGGTCGGCCTGTATTTTTATGATTATAATACAAAGGAATTTGCCCAATATTTTGAGGGAAAGTAGCGGTTAATTTTCCTGATGGATTAACATCGCCAAATAAAACATCGGCGATAGCCAAACCTGTTTCTGTGCCACCAAACCAAGTATTTAAGATAGCCGGAACGTTCTTTTTTTCCCAACTTAAATCTAAAGGCCTGCCTGTAAACAACACTAAAACCACAGGTTTACCTGTTTTAACCAATTCTTCTAAAAGCTCTCTTTGTATTTTTGGGATTTGGATATCTGTTCTGCTAGAACTTTCGCCACTCATTTCAGAACTTTCACCTAAAGCGGCAACAATAACATCGGCTTTTTTAGCAATAGCAATGGCTTCTTGTAAAACCTGTTCTTTGGGGCGATTGTCTCTAGGAATTTCTCTTCCAAACATGGTTGCTCTAGCTTGATAGGCTGCATCTTCAATTAAATTAGAACCTAAAGCATGAAGAATTTTCACTTGCGGACCAGCAACTTTCTGTAAACCGTCTTTTACCGAAATAGCTTTAGCTAAATCTGTTGAAACGCTCCAGGTGCCTGGCATATTCACCCGGCTATCTGCCAAAGGACCAATTAAAGCAATAGTTCCTGTTCTTTTTAAAGGTAATACAGCATTTGTATGCCCAGCAATAGGTGCATTTTTTAACAACACAAAACTTTTAGCAGCAACTTCACGAGCAAATTTCCTGTTTTCTGGAGTAAAAATGGTTGTTTTAGCTCTTTCCTCGTTACAATAACGGTAAGGGTCTTCAAACAAACCTAATTTATATTTAGCTTCTAAAATCAATCTACAAGCTCTGTTGATATCAGCTTCAGAAACTTTACCTTCATCTAAAGATTTTTTTAAAGTTGTTAAGAAACCTTCGCCCACCATATCCATATCTACACCCGCTTTTACCGCTTTGGCTGATACTTCTTGTAAGTTACCTATGCCATGGTCTATCATTTCATTGATAGCAGTATAATCAGTTACTACTAAGCCATCAAATTTCCAATCTTTACGTAATAAATCAGTTAACAACCATTGGTTTGCCGATGCTGGTACCCCATCAATCTCGTTAAAAGATGTCATCACACTTCCTGCTCCTGCATCAATGGCAGCTTTATAAGGAGGCATAAATTCGTTATACATCTTCACTTTACTCATATCAACGGTGTTATAATCTCTTCCGGCTTCGCCTGCTCCGTAAAGGGCAAAATGTTTTACGCAAGCCATTAAGGTATTGTATTTAGCTAAATCATCGCCTTGGTAACCTTTAACCATAGCCTTTGCTATTTCTGCACCTAGAAAAGGATCTTCACCATTACCTTCAGAAACGCGGCCCCAACGTGGGTCTCTGGAAATATCTACCATTGGCGAAAAGGTCCAATTGATACCATCTGCGGAAGCTTCTTCTGCTGCAATACGAGCTGTTTTTTCTATCAAAGGCATATCCCAAGTGGCAGATAAACCTAGTGGAATAGGAAAAGTTGTTTTATAACCATGTATCACATCTAACCCAAAAATTAAAGGAATTTTTAGGCGAGTGTTGTTAACTGCAAGTTCTTGAACTTTTCTAATTCTGGCTGGCGTAGTTAAGCTAAAAAAGCCTCCTACTTCACCACGTTTTACTTTATTTTCTAAATCAGCGTTTCCGGTAGTCCCTGTAATGGCTTCGCCACCTGTTAATAAATTTAGCTGACCAATTTTTTCTTCAATGGTCATTTTAGACATTAAATCACTGATAAAGACATCCATTTTATTTTGTGGACGGCTTTGTATATTTTTTTGTTGTGCGCATGCTGTTAATATGGCAATACAACATCCGGTAAAGGCTAATAAAATAAAAAACTTGTTCTTCATGGTAATTAATTTGATATATACGGACTTTGGAAACCTAATTTCTTTAAACCGGCTTGCACCTCGGGGGCTTTCATAAATAAATTCCATAGTAAACCGCTGCGATGATTTTCTAACATCACTACAATTGGACCTTGGTCTATACCTAAATATCTTTTTGGATACCAGTTTGCTGATTCAGAAAAGGCATCGTAAAAACCATATTTGCCCCATACTTTATCGCCTAAATTCTCGTACCAATGGCGCATAGCTTTTAAAGATTCTTCTGGTGTATAAGGAAAAGAAGACAAAGCTGCTGTTGGCGAGATTACGCCTAAATCTCTGTTAATGGTATGGCCGGCATAGCCGTTTACAGAATAACTAGCGGTTAAACCCCAACTATTTTCCCCATAACCTTTAAATCCTTTTGGGTTTGCTACACCATAATCTCTAATAGCTAAAGTGTGGTTTCTATTCTGTTGCCAATAATCTGCATATTGGTCTTTTAAACCTTTCGGGTTTAAACCTAGGTAAGAATAATGGGCCCAAAATAAGGGTCCTACACTATTTTTCTCTCCTTGATGGTCTAATGTAATTTGATGACCATAAACACTAACATTTGTTTTGATGGCTCCGTTTCTTGCCCATCCTTCATGGTAAACTTCTGCCGGGATAGGATATGTAGGAGACGATGCCCCAAGCACATACATAATTAAACATTCATTATATCCTTTTACAGGAAAATTCATTTGCCAAGCGTAATTTGGCGACCAATGCCAATACAATACGTTTTGGTTGTTTCTGTAAAAGTTAAAATCTATTTCTTTCCAAAGCTGGTCTGCCTTAGCAGCCAAAGCTTTTTCTTGTGTATTTCCTGATTTAAAATATTCTCTGATACAAATAAGAGATTGTGCTACAAAAGAAGTTTCTACCAAATCGCCACCATCATCTTTTGTAGAAAAAGGTTTGGTTTTACCGGTTTCACCTTCTAACCAATGTGGCCAAGCACCATGAAAACGGTCTGCTTTTTCTAAGAAATTGAGTATTTTTTCTAATCGGGCTGTACCTTCTGCCTTGGTTACATAGCCCCTATCAATGGCACTTATAATAGCCATTAAGCCAAAACCTGTAGCGCCTGTAGCTACTACATTTCTATCATTTTGTTGATAATAATTATCTAAATGGATACGCTCTCTGCCGGCTCCCGAATTTGGTTCTGCACCATCCCAGAAATATTGAAAAGTTTGTTTTTGAACCAAATCTATCAATTGTTCATCACTTAACTTATTTTGATTTTCTAAAGGGGTATTCACGATTTTCTTACCATTGCTACATCCCGAAAGGATAATAACAACAGCAGCAAGGGCAGATAAAAAGGGTCTTAACATGATATCATTTTTACGTCTTCACTAAATCTTTTAAAAGGTAGAATGTTATATTTCGAAGGAGTTTAAATTTGTCAGGCAGAGCGAAGCTGGATTTTTACCAGCTCCGCCCATTATGACAAAAAACCAACCTATTTATTTGTTTGCTTTACCTAAATTATATAAGGCTCTGATGTGTGCATCAGGCAAAGCCCTGTTGTACACTCTTATTTCATCTATTTGTCCAACCATGTTAGCGAAAGAAACATCAGTACTAACCGTTTTTCCCGGAATGGTATTGTAATTACCTCCAATGATAATCTCACTAGGTTCATAAGATCTAAACAAATTGCCGGGAGTCGTTCCTCTATTATTAAAAGAACCAACGTTTACTCCATCAGCCCACATATTAAATACACCTGTTGTAGGTTCATATTTAAGGACTAAGTGCGTCCATTTATCAGCACCAATAGTTGGAGATAAAGTATTGTTTAGATTATCTTGAGAGCCTCCACTAACACTAGTAAACCTTGGGTTCATCCTTAAAGTATTGGTAGTAGTAGCAGGAAAACTCTGGGTATTTAACCTAAAATCTAAGCTACCATTAAAAATACCTGGTCTGGCAATTTGAAAAATCATGGTTCTTTTAGAACCATTATTGGTGATTTTAACCCATTGGCTAATGGTAAAGCTCTTTAAAGAATCTGTTTTAAATGCATTCAATTGTGTTGCATAGTACAAATAACCGCCGTTTAAACTGATGGCTTTACCTCTTACGCCACCATCAACAAAAGAATCGTTTGCTGTTTGCGTTGGTGCTGTATTGCTTTTAACTTCGTTTTTAGTATCATCAAAAGACCAATAAGCTACCAAATTTCGAGGGAAAATCTCATCTGAACTTGTATAACCATCAATTTTACCTTCGTAATCTGCCGGATTTACATCTGGCAAATTATTAGGGTTACCATCTTTTTCGCAAGAAGATAGTAAACCAAGACCTATTAGTGCACTTAGCATTAATTTTCCTGATATATATGTTTTAAAAATTTTCATATCCTAATAAGATTAATTATAACCTGGATTTTGAGTTAACCTTCCTTTACTTAAATCAATTTGAGCTTGCGGTATTGGCAATAGCTCGTGTCTGCCTGGAATAAAGTTTTTACCAACCCCTTGCATAACAGTAGCAGCCGTACCCCATCTTACTAAATCAAAGAAACGCTCATGCTCCATAGCTAGCTCTATTCTTCTTTCTTTTCTGATTGCTTGACGTAGTAATTCTTGATCTGTAGTAGTAACGTTAGGCAAAATATTGGCATTCGCACCTCTTGCTCTTGCTCTTACGCTGTTTAAAGCCTGTAAAGCTCTGGTTGTATTTTCTGTACCTCCTAATTCGTTAGCTGCCTCAGCGTACATTAACACTACATCAGCATAACGTAATAAGCGTACATTCATCCACCAGCCAGAACGGCTTCCAATAGTTGCTCTTTTAGCAGGGTTGGTATATACTTTATTGTTATAACGAGGGTTAGGTAAGCCTGCTTGTGGACGCTCGCCAAAAATGGTTACAGAATCTGGAACACTGTAGAAAATTGTACGTCTTCTTCTTGGATCGCCAGGTTCATAAGCATTAGCTAAATCTGCACTTGGAACATTAAAACCCCAACCATAATTCCAGTCTCCAGAGCCTCTAACACTTTGAACTTGGGTATATTGAGAACCAAAATCTGTTGGTACTGTTGGTGTTGCGGTTGCTTGCACTTCAAAAATAGACTCTTTGGAGTTCTCTCCTTCTTCATTAAAAATAGTTGCATAAGGAACTGATAAATCATACTGTCCAGAAGTCATCACAATATTAGCCTCGCTCATGGCTTGTGCCCATTTACCTTGGGTTAAGTAAACTTTTGCTAATAGAGCATGGGCAGCACCAGAATTAATCCTACCAATAAACTTTCTATCATAACCAGATGCGGGTAATAAGTTATTAGCTGCAAATTGTAAATCTTGCTCTATAAATGCATAAACCTGTGCTGGTGTACTTTGTGGAATATTTGACTCTGATACCTCAGTTGAAATTAACGTATCTAAAATAGGTACTCTGCCATAGCATCTTACCAACATGAAGTATGCATAACCACGTAAAAATCTAGCTTGTGCTTCTGCATCAACTTTTAATGCTTGTGGTGTATTGGGGTTAGGATCATTAGCAATTCTATCTAAGACAAAATTACAATCATTAACTAAGTTAAAATGACCAACCCAAAGGGCATTTACCAAACCATTGGTTGGTGTTAAAGTAAAATTGTCAAATTGCAAAGCATCAGGACTATCTGATGGTGTGCTTCCTTTATCAGCGTCGTCACTTCTCATGCTAGTAGCAGCTAGAAAAGGAAAAACTGTAACATTATAACTTCTTAAGGTAGCATAGGCTCCGTTTATGAATTGGTCATAAGGTCCTGAACCTTCTGGATATGGATAATCATCTTGATTATAGGCTCCTTGGGCTCTGCGATCTAAGAAATCGTTACTACATGAACTTAATGCAAACGCTAAAACTATTAAAGCGAAACTTGCATAGCTGTATTTTATGTTAAATAGTATTTTCATATCAATAATACTTTTAGGTTAAAAAGTTACATTAAGACCAAAGGTATAGATAGCAGGTAAAGGGAATACTCCATTATCAGCACCTCCTCCTAAAACATCATTTATTGGCGCTTCTGGTGTATAACCTGTTGTTTTACTCCAGGTTTTGATGTTTTGACCACTAACATACATTCTTAATGATTTAACACCTATTTTTTTAATAGCGTCACTATTTAAAGTATAGCCTAATTGTACGGTACGTAAACGGAAATAATCTCCTGGTTCTAAGAAATAGCTACTAAACAAGTAGTTATTACCTCTGGTATTGTCAAGAATGGGTTCTACATTAGAAGTTCCCGGACCAGTCCAAGCGTTTAACCTGTTACTTTCATAATTAAAAACTGCAAAATTGGCTGTTCTTCTTTGTGTATAAACATAGTTACCAGCAACTCCTTGGCCCTCAACTAAGAAATCAAAGTTTTTATATCCCAAAGAAAGGTTTAAACCATAATTGAAATTAGGAAAAGGATTACCTAAGTTTACACGATCGGCTGGTGTAATCACACCATCTCCATTGGTATCGGCATAAGAAATATCTCCTGGAAGCGAATCACCGAAAGCCGGAGTTCTGTCTAAATCTGCAGTTGATTGGATAATACCTGTTTGACGATATCCAAAGAAATGTCCTATAGGTTCTCCAGAAACAGTTCTATTCGCTCCGTTATTACCTAAAATCTGGAAGTTAAAATTATTTCCTATAGACTCAACATTGTTTTTGTTGTAGCTAAAATTAGGTGAGAAAGAATAAGATAGTTCTCCTAGTTTATCAGCCCAACTTAAAGCTACCTCTATACCTGTATTTTTTATAGTTCCTAAGTTAGTTTTATAATCTCCATCTAAGTTTACTAATTCAATGTCGGTAATAATATTATTAGTTGTTCTATCATAGAAAGCAATATCAGCACTTAATCTATAATCGAAAGCTTTCAATTCTAAACCAGCATCAAATCCACGTATAACTTCCCACTTAAGATCAGGAGCTGGAAAATAAGCTGGCTTTACTGAAGGATAAACATTATCACCGAAAACGCCTACATCAGAAATAGATAAACCTGGTAAGAAAAGATTTTCCGCAAATCCGATAGCATTACCTAAAGTACCCCAAGAAGTTTTAAACTTTAAAAAGTCAATTTTATCAATATTGAAGAAATCTTCTTCACTTGCTACCCATCCTAAACCTACGCTACCAAAAGTTCCCCATCTATTAGCTGGAGCGAATTTTGAAATACCATCTCTTCTTATGGATAAATTAACCAAATACTTATTATCATAAGCATAATTTACCCTACCAAAATAAGAGAGCTGTGCAGACTCTGCGCCATTCCCAGCTTCGATATTTGGACTTGGATTAGAGTTATTTACAATATCTAAATACCAATAATCTGGATTATTTGGAATATTTAGCGAGGTATCTCTTCTAGTAACTCTCAATAGCGCACTTCCAGTATAAAGTGTACTAAAACCAGCTAAAGCTGTAACTTTATGTTTTTCTATAGTTTTATCAAAAGTTAAAGTATGATCTTGTTGATATTTTCTAAACTCATTTTGCCCTTGAGTAACTGATGTACGAACATTTCTATCAACTACTGTTTCTGTAACACCTGTGCCTTCGCCTAAATTTATAATTCTATTTGCTAATGGCGAATAACGTCTTATCCCGTTGAAAGATAAGTCTGTATAGAAGCTAGAGCGCCATGTGAAATTTTTTAAGAATTTTATTTCACCAAATATATTCCCTACCACACGATAACCTTTATTAACCTCATTACCATCATTTCTATATAAAGTAGCAATTGGATTTCCAACTTGTGCTCTTTGGAAAGATGGCATACTGTAGAAAGTGTTTTCATCTGCTTGAACAGGTACGATTGGAGCTGCCCATAAGGCATTATTTAAACCAACATCGGCAGGATTTCTAATATAATGTGAACCTACAATATCTCCACCAACTTTAATGTTATCGTTAATTCTAATTTCTTCGTTAAAACGCACATTAAAACGTTGGAAATTAGTATTTCGTAAAACTCCTTCTTGGTTGTTGTAGCCAATACTTAACAAGGTTGTTGTTTTTTCGCCGCTGTTTGAAATGCTTAAATTATGGTTTTGCATTGCAGCGGTTTTAAACATCAAATCCTGCCAATCTGTATTAGCTGTATAGTTAGTAAAATCAAAAGGTGCTGCGTTAATATTTGCTAATTGCGCTGTATATAGTCTTTTAAAACCCTCTGCATCAACTACATTTATTTTGTTTGTTACAGTTTGTATGCCTGCAGAGCTTTGTAAAGAAATTCTGGTTTGGCCTTTAGCCGCTCTTTTAGTAGTAATAACAATGACACCATTACCACCTTGAACCCCGAAAATAGCAGTTGATGATGGGTCTTTTAATACTTCGATACTTTCTATATCGCCTTGGTTTACATAGTCTATATTGGTTTGGATAACTCCATCAACTACATAAATAGGATCAACAGAACTAGAGTTAGTACTATTAACACCTCTTATTCTGACTGTTGGTTGAGAACCCGGAGTACCATTATTTACAATGGTTAAACCAGCAACTTTACCTTGTAAGGAAGATATAGGATTAACGTTTGGAGACTTTTCTATATCCTCTCCTTTAATAGAAGTTATAGAACCTGTTAAATCTCTTTTTCTTTGCGTACCATAACCAATGACTACTACCTGTTCAAGACTTTGAGAAGACTCTGTTAAGGAAGTATTGATAACCGTACGATTGTTGATTGCAATTTCTTGGGCAGCATAACCCAAATAAGTAAATACTAAGGTTCCATTTGAAGGGACATTTATGGTATAATTCCCTTGAGCGTTTGTCTGTGTAGCAATGTTAGAACCTTTTAACAATACTGCTACCCCTATCAGTGGCTCTCCATTGGTATCAGAAACTTTACCTGTTACACTAAGGTTCTGTCCAAAAGATGATAAACTGAACGAGAAAAGACATAGAAATAGTAAAATCTTTCTTTTCATAATTTAGTTAGTTGTGAAATTATTTAATTGGTTTTTTGGTATCACAAACTTCAGTCTATTTCTTTGATTGGCAAAGAAAATCACCTCTACATTACTACATCAAACTAAAGAAAGAGTTTTTTATATAAGATAAAAATTAGCTTTTTTAACGCCAAAACACGGTTTAAAGATTACAAGAGCAATTTTAACACTACATCACAGCAGTACATTTATAAGCACAAGAAATATGATTAAATAAAAGCCATGAGAGGTAATGATGTAGTACTAAAGTTCTATCAAAAATTCTACTAAATTTTTATCATGCGGTATGTTTAGTTTTTTACGCAAACGGTATCTCCTAATCTCTACACCTCGTACACTAATGTTTAATAAAGAGGCCATTTCTTTACTACTCATATTTAATCTTAAATAGGCACAAAGCTTCAAATCATTTGGAACTAAATCGGGGTGATTATGTTTTAATTTCTTAAAAAAGTTCTCATGAGTTTCGTTAAAACTGGTTTCAAATAAATTCCAATCTCGCTCATCACTCATACCATCATCTATAACCTTTTGTATTTTTCTAAGTTGTTCTTCAGACAGTCTTTTACCTGTATCATCTTTTAGGTTAGAGAGTTCATATTTTATTTTCTGAAGTAACTCATTCTTGTAAACAATATTCATGGCAGAGTTGGTAACTTCTCTACTCTTGCTTTCAAGCTCTGCCTGTAATTTCTCATTTTTAAGCTTAATCATCCTTTGCTCGTTTGCCAAGGCTTCACGTTTAAGGTGCTCTTCTTTTTCTTGTTGAAGCTGTTGTTTGATATGCTCTTGATGTTTGATAAGTTTTCTGAAATACCATTTTCTTACCAGATAAACTACTAAAATTAGTAAAACTAGATAAACAAAAAGAGCTGTTTTAGTAGCATAAAATGGGGGTAAAACTTCAAACTCAAAAACTGTTTCTGGTGTAATAATGGTTTCATTGATTTTTGCCCTAACTTTAAATCTATAGGTACCGAAACTTAAATTGGTAAAGTCTTTTTGCGATTGACTAGACCACTCAGACCAATCATCAGAGAAACCTTCTAAATAATATTGATATTGAACATTTGCCTGCCTGTAATAAGGTAAAGCATAATTTATTCTGATACTACTTTCTGAGGCTGGTATTTCTATATTTTTACTGAGCGAGCCACTACCCGTGATTAAAAAGTTAGAGCCTGTAATATTGGTTATTTTTCCTATAACTACGGATGGGATTTTAGGCTGTTGCTCTTTGCTTTCTTGATTGTAAAGCACAAAGCCATCGTCAACACTGATCAGATATAAATTACTGTTAATTTTAGAGATATTTTCATAATCCTGAACCATTCTCCCATCTAAAACACTAAACTTATTAGAGTCTATTTTAACTTCACCAGCATCTTTAAAGTTTACTAAAGCAACTCGTCCATGGTCTATAAACCAATATAAGTTATCGCTTGCTTTAATAACTTTGTTTGATTTTGCGTAGGAACCTAAATTTTGGTTAAGCTCTTGGTAGCGTTTAAATTTATCTGTGATCTCATCATAAACATAAAATCCTTTTTCTGAAGAAAAAATGATGCGACCATCCAAATTAAAGATGTTAATACCATAACTGGATTGCAATCCGTCTTTCTCGCTGTAGTTTTTGAGTTTAGTAACTCGTATTAAGTCTCTACTTAGATTAATCTTAAAAATACCTTTGTAAGCTTGGCTTACCCAGATATTCCCTTTGATATCTTGCTCTACATATCTGGAAGGCTCGCCAAAACCCTCTATTTTATGAGAAAACTGATAGGTATCGCCAAGTTGTGTTTGATTATAAATCACCAAACCTGTATAAGTTCCTTGTATAAGTTTATCAGCAAGTAAAGGCATTTTCTTTAAAGTCCAACCACCATTTACAGAAGAAATTCTATTGATAACAGCCCCCTTAACTTTAAAAGTTCCTGAGTTGTGGCCACAATACAATTCTCCGTTGATAACAACTAGCTCCCAAACCTGCCCCTGAGAATTTGGAATAAGCTGAAAATTAAACTTTTGCATTTTTCCGCTTGCATCCCAATTGCTGTAAAACAAACCTTGATTGGTACCTAAATAAATCTTTCCGCCGTAAATGATACTAGAATAAACCGTTCCAAAAACGCCTGCTTTATCAAAATAAAAAGATAAAGGCGAGTTTAACTCAATTCTATCAATACCATTATCTAAACCTGCCCAAAGGTTTTGTGCATCATCTAAAAACAAACTTAAAACGGTATTATTCTGCAACCCGCTTGATTTATTGATATGCTGAACAATGTTACCAGCTTTATCTACTACTACTACCCCATCTAAAATAGTCCCAAAAGCATAATACTGTTCTGATATTTTTACGCCATTATTAAGTTGCGCCACTTTTAAAAAATCGCTTGCTGGCACTTTCCAAGGTGTTATTTTATTACCATCGTATAAAAACAAACCGCTTTTAGAAGTTCCTATAAGAGAAAAACCATTACCAAAAGGCATTGCAGATAATATGGCACTACCACTTAAAATTTCACTTCCGTTGATAAAACTTAGCTGTTTTCCCTTTAACTCATGTAAACCTCTTTTTAATTCCTCAACAAAGAAGCGCTTACCAGATTGCAACAAAAACAAGTATGGGTTGGTAGAGCGCAACACCTCTATTTTACTGTTTTGATAAATTAATATCGCTGCAAAAGATTGAAAAATAACCCGATTACCATCTATATAAATCTTCCAAATCTCATCGTTTAACTTAAAGCTTTTAGGTATTAAATGGGTGATTGAATGATATTTTAAAATTGCTTTTTCGTTGTAAGACCAATAGCCCAACTCGCCAAAAGCACCAGTAAAAATTTTTCCTTTTTTATCGGCCGCTACAGAACGTACAATAAGTTTATTGGGCAAACGATGTAATTGCCAAGACCTACCATCAAAAGACAACAATCCCTCAGAATTACCATAGTACATGATGTTTCGTTCATCTATAGTGATGCCCCAGTTTTGGTTACCCGCCTGATAAACTGATTTGGCATAATTTTCTACATAAGGAACACCTATTTTCTGTATCTCAGCAAGTACGGTTGAGACAACAAAAAGATAATATAAAATAAATGCTACAATAGATTTTAGCATGACTATTCTGTTTATATTTAGATTTTAAAATACTTTAACAAGTTGGTCGTTTTGTTCTTAATAAGATAAACCAAGCCTTTGTTTTAATATTATTGATTATGAAATCTAAATTACTGATATTTTTTTCTTTCCTTGTCTTCATAGGTAAACTAAGCATTGCGCAAACTTATACCACCGGAACTTTTAATATCAGATTAGATACCGAAACTGATAAAGAAAACCAATGGAAAAACAGAGCTGCTGTTGTAAGTCAGTTAATTGAGTTTCATGATTTTGATATTTTAGGTACGCAAGAAGGTTTTCATCATCAATTACAAGATATTTTAAAAGCTTTGCCCCAATATGCTATTTATGGTAAGGGTAGAGATGATGGTAAACAAGCTGGCGAGCACTCTGCTATCCTTTATAAAAAAGATAAATTTGAACTTTTAGCTCAAGGCGATTTTTGGTTATCGGAAACACCAGAGACACCTTCTTTAGGCTGGGATGCTAAATGTTGTAAGCGTATTTGCTCTTGGGTTTATTTAAAGGATAAAAAAACGAAGAAAAGCTTTTACTTCTTTAATGCTCATTATGACCATCAAGGTGTTACTGCCCGCAAAGAAAGCAGTAAACTTATTTTGGAGAGAATTAAGACTATTGCAAAAGATAAACCTGTAATTTTCACTGGCGATTTAAATGGAAACCACAGTAGCGACCCTTATTTAATTATTACAGATAGCGATATTTTAAAAGATACTTATAAACAAGTTAAACAGCCTTATGCTCATAGTAATTCTTTTAACGGTTTTGGCGCTCAATTAAAGGGTAACAGCATCATAGACCACGTTTTTGTTAGCAAACATTTTAAAACATATAGATGGGGCTTGCTTACAGATAGCTATCAGGGTAAATATCCATCAGATCATTTCCCTGTATTGGTAGCAATTGGGTTTTGAGTAGTTTGTTATGTGGTTTGTTTGTTAGTCTCGATAGATATCGGGAGTTAGTAGTAAGATATATAGACTATAATTAATTGCTTTTTAGAAGTTTATCTACTTGCTGTTTTAGCTCTGGTAAATCTCTACATACTATAGTCCAGATTAATTCATCTGATATATTATCATAACTATGAATTATTCTATTTCTGGTCCCAATGATATTCTTCGCATTCTGAAACTGGAAATTAGCATCCATTTTTATGATACGATTAACTGCTTCTCCAATAATTTCTAAATTTCGTTCAACGGCTTTTTTTAGTTTTTAAATCTTTCTGATAGGCTTTAAAATCCTTTTGATCTGCAATGAATAGAAATATTTCATCAATACACTGCTGTATGTCCAATAACCAAGTTCTGATTTTAATATCCATAAATCTTAACTTTTGTACTTTCTAGCTCTTGCTTAAAAATGCGATTTTTTATTCCTCTTTCTTCAAGTAAATCAATTTGCTTGGTTAAAATCTCTTCTATCTTCGTTTTTAGATTGAAATATAAGTCAGTATACTTAAATGGGTCTTGTTCATCAAAATCCACAACTAAATCTATATCGGATGATTCATTATAGTCATCTCGAATAACTGAGCCAAAAGCAAAAAGTGATTTTACTTTATTTGCTTTGCAAAGTTCCCTAATCTGCTTTAGTTTAGACTTTTCTATATTCATACTCAAAAGTAAATCTTTAAAATACCATATTCAAACATATCAGCATATACTATCAAATGCTTTACCACTCATTAGAACTTCCTAAATCTCGCATTTCAAGTTCTTTCTACTCTGTACTTTATACGCTATACTTTCTTAAAACCCTATACCAACACCAAGCCCAACAGATTGCAGTTTTACCGTCTCAATAAAATTAAACTGACTTAAGTTTTGTTGTAAATACAATGCTTGTATAAATAATCTCCCTCCCTTTTTGGTGGTGATGATATAACCTAAACCGGCATCGTAAGTAAAACCTTGGTCGTAACCATTAAAAATACGAGGCGAATATCCGGCAGCAGCCTTAACAAAGATATTATTCCCACTATCCTCATTTTTAAATGGGAAAGCATGTGCATCTGCTAAAAAAGAAATGGTATTATAATTACCTCCACCACTTCTATCAATGGTATTAAAACTTGTGGTTGCAATTCCGCCTCCTATACCAAAAAAGTTGTTTTGCTTACCAAAAATGGTTTTTATCCTAAATGCATTGATACCAGAAGTACCTAAAACCTCATTGATAGCTAAAGAATAAGAAACCTCAGTACGGTTAAAAAAGTTAAATCTTTTGCCAGACTGTAGCTGGGCCGAAGCCGATATACTTATAAAAGTAAAGGCTATAAACATCCATATTTTTATCATTCTCATGTGCTTCTTCATTTTCGATTTAATATTAAACAATTTTTCTTAAAGCTTTGCTTTCATAAGTATAAATCCGCTTTTTTACATTATGTTTGCAAACCCAAAGTATCAAAGCTTGTTTTAAATTCAGGATGCTGAAACTAGACGAAATCAAAAAACCCATAGAAAAGGAAATTGATGCTTTTGAAGAGAAGTTTAAAACTTCTATGCAAAGTTCAGTTCCGCTTTTAGACCGCATTACTCATTATATTGTAAAGAGGAAAGGGAAGCAAATTCGTCCGATGTTTGTATTCTTTGCTGCCAACGTTTGTGGCGGCATAACCGAGTCTACTTATCGTGGTGCGGCTTTGGTAGAACTGCTACATACCGCAACCTTGGTTCATGATGATGTAGTAGACAATTCTTTCGAGAGAAGAGGCTTTTTCTCTGTTAACGCCCTTTGGAAAAATAAAATTGCTGTTTTAGTTGGCGATTACCTCTTAGCCAAAGGCTTACAACTATCCGTTAACAATCAAGAATTCACCATTCTCAAAATTGTATCAGATGCAGTACAGCAAATGAGCGAAGGAGAGCTACTTCAAGTAGAAAAAGTTCGCCGTATGGATATTAGCGAGGATGTTTACTATGAAGTTATCAGACAAAAAACAGCTTCCTTAATAGCCTCTTGTTGTGCAGCGGGTGCGGCATCAGCCGGTGCTACTGAAGAAACCATACAACTCATGCACAATTTTGGAGAGAAAATTGGTATAGCTTTCCAAATTAAAGATGATTTATTTGATTTTGGTGTTGATGATGTAGGCAAACCAAAAGGTATAGATATTAAAGAAAAAAAGGTTACGCTTCCACTGATATATGCCTTAAATAAAGCAGAAAAGGCGGAGAAAAAGAAAATCATCAACTTGGTTAAAAACCACAACGATGACCCTGATAAAATTAATACCATCATTAATTTTGTTAGAAATAGTGGCGGTTTGGCTTACGCCGAGCAGCAAATGATGAGCTATCAGGAAGAAGCTTTTAAAATTTTAGCTCAATTTCCGGCAAGCGAATCTTTAACAGGATTAGAAAATTTAGTACGCTTTACAACAGAAAGAAAGAAATAATACATGAGTAACGAAGTTATATTTTTTGGTGCATTTGCCTTATTCATCATTTTGATGTTGGCTCTTGATTTAGGTTTGTTTAATAAAAAAGACCAACCCGTATCTTTAAATCAAGCCGGTATCATGAGTGCCATTTGGGTAAGTTGTGCAATTGGTTTTTATTTCTTTTTAAGGGTACAAGGTCATATCCTTCATGATATTCAGGATGGAGCCCATCTGGTAGAAGTTGTTCAAAAAAACCAACATAATATTGTCTTAAACGGCACTTCATTTGAAGAAAATCTCATCAAATACAAAAATAATTTATCTCTTGAATTTATAACAGGCTATGTTATTGAATATGCCCTTTCTGTAGATAATATTTTTGTAATGGTATTGATATTCTCTGCTTTTGGCGTAAAAGAGAAATATTACCATCGGGTATTATTTTGGGGGATTTTGGGTGCTGTTATCATGCGTTTTCTATTCATATTTATTGGCGCAACCCTTATTAGTAAGTTTGGATGGATACTTTATCTTTTTGGAGCATTCTTAATTTATTCGGGTATTATGATGTTTATCAACCGCGAAGGAGAAGATGAGATAGACCCCGAAAACCACAAAGTAGTAAAGCTAGCTTCTAAGTTTTTCCCTGTTTATCCAGATTTTGTTGGTAATAAGTTCTTCCATAAAGTAGATGGTAAACAATATATCACTCCTCTTTTTTTGGTATTATTAATTATAGAGTTTACAGATGTAATTTTCGCAGTAGATTCTATCCCAGCTATATTTGCGGTAACTAAAGACCCTTATATTGTATTCTTTTCTAACATATTTGCCATACTCGGCTTACGCTCTATGTTTTTCTTATTGGTAAATGTGATCCATAAATTCCATTACTTAAAAACAGGTTTAGCCTTCTTATTAGTATTTATTGGTATTAAAATGTTAGGGCATCATTACTTAAAAGAATGGGGCTTTACCACAGCGCATTCTTTATACATCATCATTGGTATATTGGTGATTAGTGTTGTTGCATCATTAGCATTTCCTAAAAAAGAAAAAACAATTTATTAATGGTGCTTTATGCTTAAGAAAGAGCGTTATCAAGAATTTGTAGCTTATTTTTCGCAACATCAGCCGCAAGCAGAAACAGAATTGCATTATAGCAATCCGTTTGAATTGCTCATTGCGGTTATTCTATCAGCACAATGTACGGATAAACGTATCAATCAAATAACACCAAAACTTTTTGAGCGCTATCCAACGCCAGAATCTCTAGCGGCATCTACCGCAGAAGAAGTTTTTACTTATATACGCTCTGTTAGCTATCCTAATAATAAATCAAAACATTTGGTGGGCATGGCTAAAATTTTGGTAGAAGAGTTTGGTGGTATTGTACCAGAAGATGTGAAAGATTTACAGAAAATGCCTGGTGTAGGCCGTAAAACAGCCAATGTTATTGCATCGGTTATTTATAATGCCCCTACCATGGCGGTAGATACACATGTTTTCAGAGTCTCTAATCGTTTAGGTTTAACATCTGCAGCAAAAACACCTTTAGCTGTAGAAAAACAATTAACCCAATACTTGCCACAAGATAAAATACATATTGCACACCACTGGCTTATTTTACATGGCAGATATGTTTGTATTGCTCGTAATCCTAAATGCGAGATTTGTCCTATCAGCTATTTCTGCAAATATTACGCTTTACAAAATACACCAGCTGCTTTGTTAAGGAAAGAACAAGCTGAACTAAAGAAGGCTGCTCAAAAGAAAAAACTTGCCCAAAAGAAACAAATAGCTAAAGCGTTGAAAAAAAGAGCTATCAAATAATTTTCTATTCCTTACATTTGAGATTAACAGAATTATTTTATATTTGCTAAAAAAATTAGTATTATTGTTTTTCATATTCATTAAAAAATATACATGAGTGCCTCAAACGAAAAATTAAAAGCCCTACAGCTTACGCTGGATAAACTAGAAAAATCATACGGTAAAGGCACCGTAATGAAATTAGGAGATGCTGCAATAGAGCCGATGGAAGCTATTTCTACAGGTTCTATTGGGTTAGATATAGCCCTAGGAATTGGAGGTTTACCAAAAGGTAGAGTTATAGAAATATATGGACCAGAATCATCTGGTAAAACAACTTTAGCAACACATGTAATTGCAGAAGCGCAAAAAGCTGGTGGTATAGCTGCTATAGTAGATGCCGAACATGCCTTCGACCAATTTTATGCTAAAAAATTAGGTGTTGATATAGAAAACCTTTTAATCTCACAGCCAGATAATGGCGAGCAAGCCTTAGAAATTGCGGATAACTTAATTCGCTCTGGTGCTATAGATGTTATCGTGATTGACTCTGTTGCTGCTCTTGTTCCAAAAGGAGAGATAGAAGGCGAGATGGGCGACTCTAAAATGGGCTTACAAGCTCGTTTAATGTCTCAAGCATTAAGAAAGTTAACAGGAACCATCAGTAAAACTAAATGTTGCTGCATTTTTATCAACCAATTAAGAGATAAAATTGGGGTGATGTTTGGTAACCCAGAAACTACTACAGGTGGTAACGCCTTGAAGTTTTATGCTTCTGTACGTTTAGATATCAGAAGAATATCACAAATTAAAGATAGCGACGAGGTTTCTGGTAACCGTGTTAAGGTTAAAATTGTTAAAAATAAGGTAGCTCCTCCTTTCCGTATTGCCGAGTTTGACATTATGTTTGGTGAAGGTATTTCTAAAGTTGGTGAAATTATTGACCTTGGTGTTGATTACGGAATTATTAAAAAAGCGGGCTCTTGGTTTAGCTATGGCGATACCAAATTAGGCCAAGGAAGAGATGGTGTTAAACAATTATTACATGATAACCCAGAACTTTCTGATGAACTAGAAGCAAAAATAAGAGCCGCTGTAATGGCTGCACCTTTAGAAGAGAAAGAGTAATCTTTATCATCTTCGTATTTCAGAAATAGTATCCATAAAGTTATGATAGCTTGTGGTTTTTTATCCTTAATAATTTAATTTAAAAAAGATAAAAAACCACAAGCTATGGATACAAATCAGATACCCAAGAATTATTTTAACCGATATTTATGCTTTTTAAAAGCTAGCAGGTTATTCAAAAACAAGTGTTTAGTCCCTAAACTTTTGTTTAAATTTTATATCTCCCTTAAAAATTGTTAATCTATTAAGATTTTTTATTTTTGATGCTTACAGTAAATAGGTAACAGGCATACCGTGAGCAAACAAAAAGTTTTAATAACAGGAGCAAGCAGAGGACTAGGATTAGCCATAGCACAAGCATTAAATAAAGACTATTGTCTTATTTTACATGCTTCTAAAGCAGAAAATATTACTCAATTAAAAGAGGGGAATTATATACTAGCAGCAGATTTATCTAATCCTGAAGAGGTTTCTTCATTTTGCAAAACCCTTAAAGCAGAACATGGAGACGATTTATATGCTATTATCAATAATGCAGGTATTACATTAGATAAACCTTTACTTTATCAGCCAGAAAAAGATATTGATAAACTGATACAAGTAAACCTAAAAGCACCTATACAAATTGCCAAAACTGCATTAAAAATTTTTGGTGTACATCAAAAAGGTGTAATCATCAATATGAGTTCTTGCGTTGCCGAAACCGGAAATGCTTTTCAGGCTGTTTATACCGCTACAAAAGCTGGTCTTATTGCATTCTCAAAATCATTAGCTAAAGAAGTAGGTGCCATTTATGAACATCATGAAATTAGGATATTAAGTATCTCTCCTGGGTTTATTGAAACAGATATGACAGCAGCCATTCCGCAAAAAGAACAAGACAAATATTTAAGTAATATTCCACTAAAACGTTTTGGAAAAGCAGATGATATTGCAGAAACTGTAGCTTTTCTTCTATCTAGGAAAGCGGCTTATATTAATGGTAGTAATATCAATATCAATGGAGGGATTTTTTAAATGATGGAGAGCTTGGTAGGTGCCCACCCTAGTAGCATGTTGATACACGGGCCAAGTAAGTTATTGGTACATCATTATCATTGGCATCATCCAAATACCGGTATTATTGCTAGTTACACCCCGAATGCACTCGATGTTAAAGATCATTTCGGTATTTTTAGAGGAGTTGACCAAATAGAAGCTTTTGCACAAGCCACCACAGGTTCTTGTGCGGCTTTTCTTCAACTCGCAAAGAAAAACAGCAACCCACAAAAAAAAAATGATGACGAGTTTATCCCAACTTTTATTAGTGTAGGTGGAGTTACTTTTCATTCCTATTTAGAAGAAGGAGATACTTTTATCAGTATAGGTAAAATTATATTTTATAAATTTAGGCAAATGGTTGTTGATGGCCGCATTTATAAATGTCCAAAAGGGATAGATTTAGACAGTCATTTTAAAGATTTTACCGAAGAGAATTTAAATAACTATGAAGTTGGAGATGGCTTTACCTTAGTAGCCGAGCTTTTAGGTATCACTGGTAGAGCCATTAAAAAGAATAATAAATAAACAAAATGGAAAGACAAGAAATTATTGATGGTATTGTAGAGATTTTAAGAACTATTAGAACTATAGATCAGGAGAAATTAAATCATGTTAGCGAAGAAACAGATTTTATTGCTGATTTAAAAACGCCTTCTACCGAGATGATTAACATTGCCGCTAAAGCCGAGCAAAAATTTGATATTGAGTTTGAGGATGAAGATATTGACGATTTAGGCTCTAAAGTAAAAGACATAGTAGATTTGATCATCAAGTCTAAAGCATCAAATTAATATGAGCATCCAAGGCAGAAAAGTAGCGGTTGTGGGCATGGGTGGGGTTTTCCCTACTTGTAATCATTTAGAGGAGTTTGAGCATAAGCTATTCAGCAATCAATCCCTTATCAGATATTGGGATAAAGCCTTAGCACATGGAAAAAATATACGTTCGCATGTTGCAGGTTTTATTACAGAAGAAGAAGCTCATTTAAAACCCGTTTACTCTACCTTAGTTGAAGATTACCCCGAAACTTATATAGATTTACTTAACCGTATACCAGACATACATTTGGCTACCGCTGATATTGGTAGTATATGGACCATGCTTGGTGCTGCTGACGCAATAAAAATGGCAGGTTGGAGTACTTCAGAAGTACAATCTGAACAAACGGGTGTAGTAGTTGGATCTGGTAGCTGTGGTAATGAAATACAACGTATAGCATGGCATAGCTTTTTTGTTTTAGGTAAAAAAACTCGTTTTTCAGGTGGTCATAATGTAGATAGAGCCATGGTTTATCGTGAGGCTGCTAATCTTTCCTGCTTTATAAAAAACAAGGGGATTTGTGAAGCTATAGGTTCTGCTTGTGCTACAGGCCTTGGAAATATTGGCTACGCTTACCGTTTAATAAGTTTTGGCTTACAAGACCGTGTTGTAGCAGGTGGTGCAGAAGGTACAGCCTTAGAAAGTTTTTTGGGTTTTGATGGTATGCAGGTATTGAGCAGAGGTTTTGAACCTCATGAAAGCTCAAGACCTTTTGATAAAGATAGAAACGGCTTTGTTTGCTCTTTTGGCGCCGGTATTGTTTGCTTAGAGGCTTATGACTTAGCCAAAGCCCGAGGCGCAAATATCCTAGCGGTGATAGATAATTATTTTAATAATTCTGATGGAGATGGTGATATGTTCGCACCATCTTTTAACGGGCAACGCA
Source organism: Pedobacter glucosidilyticus DSM 23534 (assembly GCF_000425145.1). GTDB lineage: Bacteria > Bacteroidota > Bacteroidia > Sphingobacteriales > Sphingobacteriaceae > Pseudopedobacter > Pseudopedobacter glucosidilyticus. The sequence continues at coordinate 75,698 of NZ_AULF01000014.1, read as the reverse complement.
GACTGTGGCAAGGTCTTTTAAAAAATATACCTTATAAACCAGATGTAGTAAAGGTACATGGTACTTCTACCCCTACCGGAGATGCGATAGAGCTATTAAGTGTTGTTGATAGTTTAGGAGATAAAAATTATCATATTGCGGCACCAAAATCACAGTTTGGGCACATGTTAGGTGCGGCCGGAGCAGTAGAGTTTATTACTGCCTTGCTGATGTTAAAAAGGCAAGAGGTTTTACCTTGTCTAAATGCTGTTAATTTAAATACACAGCAAGAAACCTTTCAAACCTCTTCTACTTGGGAAGGCTCTAAAGAGCCATTAGCATATTACAGAGATTTATTACAACAGCAAAGTTTCACCAAAGAAATTAATAGTATTACCTGTTTAAATTATGGATTTGGCGGTACCAATAGTGCCATATTAATCTCCAGAGATGATCAATAATCAACATAAAATAGCAGTAGTTTTTGGTGTTAGAAACGAAAGTTCTATTGCATTTCAAATCGCATTAAAACTTCATGCCTCAGGATGCAAGGTTGCGGTAAGCTATACAGCTGAAACCAAAGACGAGGTGCTAATATTACTTGATACACATCTAATAGATGGCATTTGCCATCAGGTTGATATAAGAAATGAGTTAGAAATCAAAACTTTTCTTAACCAAGTTTATCAACAATGGGGTGCTATAGACTATATTTTACATGGTGTGGCCTTTGGAAACCAACAGGTTATGTGTAGTAGTTTTCCTGGTTCCTCAGAACAGGCTCCTAACTACATCAATATCCCTTTTGAAGATTTAATGGATTCTTTTAATATAAGTGCTTATTCTTTATTAAGAGTTTGCAGAGTTGCCGAACCTTTACTGGCTAAACAGGCTTCTATTTTAACCTTAACTTATAATGCATCTCAAAGGGTTTTTCCAAATTATGCAGGTATGGCTATTAATAAAGCGGCATTGGAAAATATCATGCAATATTTAGCACATCATTTTAGAAACACAGCAGTAAGGATTAATGCAGTTTCGGCAGGTTTAGTGATGACAACTTCTGCAGGTGGCGTAAATGGGGTAAGAAAATTACGCAAAATTGGAAAAGTTACTGCTCCGTTAGGCAATGTAAGTGCTGCCGACGTTGCGGATACCGCACTTTACTACTTTTCCGATTTATCTAAAAAAGTTACAGGCAATATCCATTTTGTTGATGGGGGCTTTAATATTATGGGAGTAGCCATAGATGAAGGATAATTTGGAAGAGAAGCTTATTCAACTTATTTCAGACCAAGATTTTGCTTTAGGTAATGATGTAGTTTTCCTTCCTGATTTTAAACTTTCTTTTAATCCCTTGTTTAAGCAAAAAGTATATAGTGAAACAGAAATGGCCTACTGCGAGCTTTTCAAAGATAGCATGCTTAGGTACGCTTCTACTTGGGCAGCTAAAGAAGCTGTTTATAAAGCTGTAAAACAGCTATATCCTCAAGCATTACCTTTTAAAAAAATAGAGATAGTAAGAGAAAAAATAGCAGGTAAACCACAGGTTGTTTTACCCCATGATTATAAAAATTTAATCATTAGTCTTACCATAAGTCATGATGCTGATTATATTTGGGCAGCTGCGCTTGTAAAAAAATAAGTACTCATGACTAATCATTACTTTAACCACCCTATAGCATTACTTCATTACTATAAATTTGGTAACGGACCAAAGGCTATGCTTTGTTTCCACGGTTATGGTATGCATGGTAAACAGTTTAAAATTTTGGAGGAGCATTTAGGCGCTGATTATACCTTTTACGGCTTTGATTTATTTTTTCATCAAGAAACTAAACTTAAAAACCAGGATTTAGCTATCCTTAAACAAGGTATCACAAAATTGCAACTAGCCACCCTTTTTACTGATTTTTGTGATGAGCAAAATCTTCAAAAATTTTCTGTTTTATCTTATTCTATGGGTTCGCATTATGCAACTACACTTGTAGAAGAAGTACCAGAAAGAATTTTAGATTTTATTACTGCAGCACCATCATGCTTTAAACCTGGCTGGCTAGTAACTTTTTTAAGTAGTAAAAAACTTGGTAACAAAGCATTAGAAAAACTAGCGTTAAGTGATAAAGGAATGCTTAACTTACTAAAAACCATCAAAAAACTAAGGGTTATAGATGATAATATTTACGAAATTTTATATAAAGAAATAGCTACTTACGAGCTTAGATTTGCCTTTTATGCTTGTTTAACTTACTTAAAGCAGCTAAAAATGAATCATCAAAGGTTTATAGAAAATCTTAATCAATATCAAATTAAAAGTATTTTTATTTTTGGAGCAAGGGATAAAAATTATCCAGCTAAAATTGCAGAAGCTGCTATCAAAAAAATATACCTAGCCAAACAAGAAGTGTTAGATGCTAACCATGAATTGGTAAATGCACAATTTCCTCATCATTTAAAAAGGTTATTGTATGATTATTAAAGCTAAGCTATTACCTCGTCCTATTTTTATGGCTTCTTTACGTTTGTTGAGGTGGTGTATGAGAAAGCTTTTTAATAAGTTGGTTATACATGATGTAAAACTTCAAAACCAATCTTCTTATTTGTTGATGTGTAACCATACAGGTTTTTGGGATGGCTTTTGGGCATTTTATTTATGTTATTGCGCTATCTATCCTAAACAAAAAATTAACGGTTTTTACTTTATGTCTTTGAAAAAGCAATTACAAAAGAACCCGTGGATGAAATATTTTGGAAGTTTTTCTATTGTCCCTCATTCTAGAACCTATTTAGAAAGTTTAAGCTATGCCGCCGAAATATTAAGTAAACCTGGTAACATATTACTCATGTATCCGCAAGGAAATTTAGAATCGCAGTATGTTAGACATATTGATATGAAAGATGGTATTTGTAAGCTATTACCTATGGTAAAAGGTAAATGTCAATTGCTGTGGAGCAGTAATTTAACCGAGTATTTTGAGAGTTTAAAGCCATCAATTTATTTTCACATGCTAGATTGTGGTAGCCATGAAGATTTCAATTTCGAAGAATTTAAAAATCAAGTTAACCAGCATCATCTGCAAGCTATAAAAAAACAATTTAGGTATACAGATGAGCCTGAATAGGTTAATCGGCACCAAGTCTTTTTAAACCTTCTTTAGCCTTGTTTTCTATACTGTTTTCATACTCATGATTTTTCATAGCAATAGCTTGGTTATAAAAGTTTACAGCCCTGTTTTTATCTCCCTTTTCCTCAAAAATTAAAGCCATTTGAAGTGCTGCATTTGCAGCAAAATAGTACGCACTTTGTTTACCTGCATAAATGGTTTTTTGATAATGAACCAAAGCTTCCTGTGTTCTATTTAAAGCATCATAAACTCTACCTAGGCGGTAAAAATACTCTATTTGGTCTCTAACTAACTTAAAATCAGTCTGATTTTTTTCTTTAAGATAAACCAAAGCCTTAGTATAATATCCTCCGTCAAAACTTAAACGGGCTCTTAACAAAGAAACATCGGGAGCGCTATCATTAGCTTCTTTCAAAGCTTGTTTATCTTTCTCATCGTATACATTACCTTTCACTTTAACCATCTTGATAAAGGTTTGATATTTAGCAATGTCATTTTTTAAATAATAGTAATAAGCAAGTTTTAAGTAGGCATCTTTAACATAATTAATCCCCCTATACTCGTTAATATATTTAGCCAGATAAACGTAAGCATCAGAATCATTTCTGTTTAATTTGGCATTACCTAAAAGATAATTTAGTTTAGGAAAATTAAGGTATTGCCCGGTTTTAGTTGGTCTTCTCTGCAAAAATTTTATAGCATCATCATTATGAGCATTTCTGTAAGCTATATAACCTTGCAAATAGGTTTTCAATAAGCTATCATCACCAAAAGAAGACGTAAGATTTAGAATTTTTTGATAGCTATTTTTACTTTGTATAAGGTCTGTTTCTATGTAACACAGTAAAAATATAACTTCTTCTTTGTAAAAGTTGTAGGGTGTTTGCGCTAAAGATGTGGTAAGATGATCAAGCTTTTTTATACCTTGTTCTACATTACCTCTAAAACCAAAAGATTGCAAAAGCCCTTTTATATTAGCCGGAATAGACCCCATAATAACATTTACCAAGCCTATACTTTTTTGATTTGGTAAAAAAGTAGGAAATTTTTTCTCATTCTCTTTTAATAAGTTATCAGCTTTTTTAATGTCCAAGCCAGAAGAAAGATAATCTTGAAATCTACTTTTCAGCATCCCCCATTGTAGATTGATTTCTGCCTGAGCAAAAAGGTAATAAGGAGATTTTGGATCTTGATTTTCTAAAAGACTAAGCCTAGTACTTTTTAAATTTTTAAGGCGGTTATAGTCGGCTTGATTTTCTGAGACTAAGAGACTAAAAAAATCTATATAATTTTCTAATAAAATAATGATTCCGTTTTGCGGATGTTGTTGTTTTTCTATTCTTAAATGCGCTTGAGCATCTTGAATTCTTAAATCAAAAATAGCCTGATAGGCTTTGATACAATTGTTATTAAAATCGAAATTTGCTTTAAGCTGTGTGGTTAAAAGGGCAAAAAATACGGTGAATAAAAATACTTTTTTGAACATGGTTAATATCTAGTAGATAAACATGGGTAAATATCAGGGTTTATTTGTAAAACTTGGTGATAGGAGCAATAAAAATGCCTGATGTTGTAAGTTTTGATGATTAAAAAATATTTATACTCTATGTATTCACATAGTCTTATCCTACGTTTATCTTACGTTAGTCTTACGTTATTCTTACGTTAAAAGTATAATTAATCTTTAGTTGACTCTATATAATCTCTCATGGCTTGATGATAAAAAATTTACCTGATGGCGTATGAGCTACAACTTCCAGCCTCTTTTTTGGGTCTGCCAGAACTGATTGAGCATACTGAAAAGCCCTAGCTAATCTACTTTTGTCTTTCTAGTATTTAATAAACTAGATACTAAAATCAAAACTATTACCTCCTAAATCTCGTTTTGATAATTATCTTTGAGACTAAATATGAAAAAGATTCTCCTTTTATTTTTGCTTGGCTTATCATTAAACAGCTTCTCGCAAAAAAAACTTATTGATAAATTTTTCTCGCCCGATACCAACAGACACAATAGCTTTATACCTGTTCCTGTAATCGCTTACACGCAAGAAGCCGGTTTTGAATTTGGTGGAGCTGGTTTATATTCTTTCTATCTTGATAAAACGGATAGCTTAATTAGACCTTCGCAACTATACGGATTGGCTTATACCAGTACCAAAGGCCAATCGCAGGTTTCTATAAGATCTGATTTATGGTCGAGAGGGAATAAATGGCACCATTTATACGATGCCAGATTTTATAATTTACCCTTTAATTTTTACGGAGTTGGTGATGCTACTTTAAGGAGTAACGAAGATAAACTGATACAAAGACGCTTTAGGCTTAATGCTGAAGTAGAAAGGCAACTGGCTAAATCTTATTATCCGGGTTTAGGTGTTGAGTTTGAATCACAAAATTTTAAAGATGTAGAACTAGGCGGATTTTACAACAATACTCCTTTCTTTGATAAAGACGGAGGAAACTTTATCTTATTTAAAATAACACAGTTGATAGATACCAGAAACACCAATACCTATACTACAAAAGGCTTTTTTACCAGATTACGTTATGGTTATGCCCCAGATTTTTTTAAACAACAGCAATTTGAGGGCACTTTGTTTACATTAGATAGCCGGTATTTTTACACTCCTCATAAAAAAATCACTCTTGCAGCACAGGGTTTTATGGAAGCTGTGAGTAGTAACAAAGAAATTCCGTTTTATATGCTTAGACAAATGGGGAACGACCAAATCATGAGAGGGTATTACATGGGTAGATATAGGGATGAAAACTATACAGCCATACAAGCAGAAATAAGATACCGCCCGGTAGACCGTTTTGGTATTGTAGCTTTTGGGGGCACCGGAACCGTTTATGCAAAAAACAACTTTTCTATAAACAGGTTAAAACCTAATTATGGTATTGGCGGTAGGTTTTTCTTTGATTTGGATAAGAGTTTAGCCCTAAGAGTTGATTATGGTTTTGGAAATAAGCCTATGGGCGAAAAAAGAAACTCTGGTTTATATATTTCTTTAGGAGAGTCTTTCTAAACTCTCCTAAAACTTAACTTTAAAATCTTCTTTAGCTATCCCTTTTTTAAAGAAAACTAAACCTATCCAAAATAAATCAACCGTTACACTTACTTGAGGGTTTGCTTTAATTTCTGCCCAAGCTTCTTTCATGCCTTGGCTCCAGTAAATATCATCAAAAATGAGCAAACTATTTTCGTGTATTTTTGGTAAACACCAATTAAAATAATTCAAAGTTGCATCTTTACGATGGTTGCCATCTACAAAAACAAAATCTAACTGTTCTTGACTTTGTAGCAACACGGGCAGGCGTTCATCAAAATTACCTACTTCTAATTGAATATGTTTTAAACCTAATTTATCAAAATTTTCTTGTGCTACTACAGCCGTCTGCGGACAACCCTCCATGGTTATCACTTGTAAATGTTCATCGGCTTTAGCTAAATAAGCTGTGGTAACACCTAAACATGTTCCAAGCTCTATCAAAGTTTTAGGTTGGGTATATTGTACTAAACGAAATAACAACTTAGCTAAACGTGGTGCCTTAAGCGCATTCTTAGCCAGTTCTTTAACTGCTTTAACTTTCTGGTTATTAAGCTGCGAGCCAGCTCCTAAATCTGTAATAGTTATATTTCGATGATCTTGAAGTAAATTTTTACGTAATTCTTCGATACTTTTGTATTCGGGTTTATCTTTGAAATCATATATGACTTCATCAATAAGCTTATACACAAATGGCGAATGTACACCATGACGTGTTTTGGCATTGATTCTGTGGGCGATGTAATCTAAGGCGAACTGTATATTAAACATGATGGCGAAGATATGAATTTGCGTTGTGATTGAGTATAGAGGAGTGAGTATTGCGTAGTGAGTATTGCGTAGTGAGTATTGAGTATTGAGATACTAGATGTGAGATTTTAGAATTTTTAATCATGATTAACGAAAAAGAAATAGCTTCTTTAATAAAATTACTGGATGATCCGGATCCGGAGATTTTCTCGCACATCGAGGATAAAATTTTATCTTATGGTAGCGAAGCTATAGGCTTTTTAGAAAGTGCTTGGGAGCAATCTCTAGATACACTTTTACAAGAACGTATAGAAAATGTAGTTCATAAAATCCAATATCAAAATGTACGTGAAGATTTAGCTTTATGGTATCAAAGCGGTGCTTTTGATTTGCTTCGGGGAGCCTTGATCATCAACAGGTATCAGTACCCTGATTTAAACGAGCAAAAAATCATTAACCAGATTGAAGCTATTAAAAGAGATATTTGGCTTCAGATGATGTACGAAGCTAGTCCGGTTGAGAAGGTAAAACTCATTAACCATATTTTTTATAATATTTACGGTTTTTCTGGCAATACCAGTAATCATAAAGACCCGCAAAACTCCTATATCAGTCAGGTTTTAGAAAGCAAAAAAGGAAATCAAATAAGTTTGGCTATTATTTATGCCGTTATAGCACAGAAACTGGATATTCCCATTTATGGAGTGAACCTTCCGCAGCATTTTATTTTAGCTTACGAGGATGAACAAGAAAAACAAAGTGAAGAAAGCGGTATTTTATTTTACATCAATGTTTTTAACAAGGGCTATATCTTTGGTAAAAGAGATATAGATATGTTTTTAAAACAATTACAAATTCAGCCAGAAAAGCATTTTTATGAACCTTGTTCGCATACAGAAATTATTAAAAGAGTGATTAGAAACCTGATTAGTGCTTATGAAGAATTAGGTAGTACCGAAAAAGTTAAAGAGTTAATTGGTTTACTGGAGGTTCTAGACTAATGTTATAACAACCTAGTGCCTACCCTATTTATAAAAATTAATGTTGTATAAAATATTCATCTATAATTACCTTAAGTGTTTATAGAAATATCAATTTTTCAAATTCCTTAATAACACCTCGTCTAAAATGTATATTTAAACTTTATAAGTAGAAACAATGAAAAAGTATTGCATAGCATTTATCATAAGCTTATTTTGTCTGATGAAATCCGAATCTGTTATGGCGCAAAAAGAAAATGGAAAATTTGTACATACTGTGCTATTTTGGTTAAAAAACCCAGAAAGTAAAGAAGACCGTTTAAAGTTTGAAACCTCTCTTACAACTTTCTTAAAAGCATCTAAACATATTACTAGTATGCATTTAGGAACTCCTGCTAGCACTAACAGACCTGTCGTAGATAATTCTTACAGCTATTGCTTGATGGTAACTTTTGTTTCTAAAGAAGCACATGATTTATATCAGGAAGAAGCTGCCCATAAGGTGTTTATTAAAGAAAGTGAAAACTTATGGAAGAAGGTTTTGATTTATGATTCTGAGAATATCCTAAAATAAATTATCGTAGGATATATATTTTGGAATCAAGAAAAAAAGCTAGCCTAAATGATTATAGGCTAGCTTAAAAATATTAAACTTACTTTTTAAAGAACATTCGGGTAATAAAAATCCCTCCTGGATCATCCTTTCCGGCATGGCTTTCTACAGCACTGGTAACGTAAATTAACTTATAACCATCTGCCTCTAATTCCATAATTCTTGCTCCAATCATAGCATCGTTTGAAGCGATATTTTGAAAATTGATACCCGCTGCGCTAAAAAAGTTCAACAATTTGGCTTCATCAAAATTCTCAACTTTTAACTCGCTTCTACTTACACTTTGTTGGTTAGATTTCTTTCCATCTGTTCGAGCGGTACGAAACTGTTCTGTATTCACTTCAGTTGTATTTTCAATCATCCGTGATCTTCCCAAACCCATAGGAACAATAGATTCCACAACGGTTACTATCTTCCACTCGCCCAGTTTTTCTGAATTGGTTTGAGCCATTACTGCTACGTTTAAAGCCATAGCCATGCACATCATTAAAATTATCTTTTTCATGTATTTAAATTTAGTATCACTAAAGATAATTAATAATTAAGTATAGCCTAAAATGAGCACAAAAAAGTCCTACAATTAAAATGTTAGCTTGGTTTAATTTTAGGAATTAAATGATTTCATATCAAATCCTCCTAAAAAAACCTTCATTAAAAGCATTATACCAACTAAATCTAAAATCAATTTCGGGATAAGCGTCTCTAAACTTTTGATATTTATTAGGTTTAATTTGTGCTTCATCAAACTTAACTTCTATGGCAGCAGGAATGTCAGCTTCTGGTAAAACAAAATCAACTTCGTTACCATCTGCCGTTCGCCAAAATTTAAGCTCATCAAAATTGTATTGCTCGGCAAGTAATTTAAAATTCATATTCTCCCAAAGTTCGCCTTTATCTAACCTCATTTGTACCGATTGAAAATTGTTAACTAAACAATTCCTTAAGCCTGTATCCAATAAGTATGCTTTGGGCATTTTCACTAATTCTTTCCTTAAATTTCTATAAAACGGCTTCACTAATGAAATATGGAAATACTTTTGCATCACCTGCAAATAATGAGTAACGGTTTCGCTTCTTACTTTCAAAGTGGTTGATAGCTCATTTACATTAATTAAACTTCCTACTTGTGCGGCAATTAATCTAAATAATTGGTAAAAAACAGCTTCATTTTGCACACCAGCTTCTAAAATATCTCGCTTTACAAAAGAATCTCTTAATTCACGTAGTCGGGCTACTTTTTCATTCACATCTGTTTCTGTAATTACTGCGGGGTAACCACCATATATCATATAATTATCCCACTCGGTCTTTAGTTGAGTAATTTTTAAGCTTTTTGCATTCGTATTCTGGATGATTCTGCTTTTCTCTGCCAATAAATCATCTTTACCTAATAAAGTCAAATATTCATCAAAAGAACAAGTGAGCAGTGTAAATATCTTCTTTCTGCCCGCTAACGAGTCTTCAAAACGGCTATCCATATAAAAAGCGCTACTTCCAGTAGCTACAATTTTTATGTCGGCGGCGTATTCGTCATAAATGAGTTTCAGAAAATTAGTTGGATCTTTCAAATACTGTACTTCATCTATCAGAACCACGTTTTTACCTTCGCTTTGTGGCAAGTAGTTAAGTAAATTCAAAGGATTTTCATCCAAATCAGCCAGAATAGTTTTAAACTCGAAGTTTAAAAACGTAACAGCCATACCTTCTTCTTTACAATATTTTTCCAACTCTTTAAGCAAGGTTGATTTACCTGTTTGCCTCGCTCCGGTTAATATGGTAAACTCTTTTTTGGGCAAATGCTGTTTGAGTTTCTCTAGCATTATCCTTCTCATATATCCTGATATTTAAACTCAAAGATACTCAAAATATGATATTTTTACTAATGCAATAGATAAATTATCCGATATTTTTACTAATACATAAGATAAATTATCCGATATTTTTACTAATACATAAGATAAATTATCCGATATTTTTACTAGTAAATCAAATTGGAAAGATAGAAGTAGTGGTTAAATAGATTAAGAACTGGTTATAAGGGAGCTTAAGATGAAATAATTTTTAAAAACACATTCGTTCTCTATTAGTAAACTTTTTATATATATTCTCCATCAGTAAACTTTAGATGTTCAATATCATCAACAGAAAAACCCTTTTGGCCTATACAATTAAATATCCAAAGGCAAAAAATGCATTATTAGAGTGGTATTATGAATTTCTGAATGCTGATTTTAAAAATTTTCAAGAATTAAAGGCAATACATAAAAGTGTGAATTTAATTGGTGATGACCGTGTGGTAATTAATATTATGGGTAATCATTACAGGTTAGTCATTAGGGTTGTTTTTATTTATAAAGTGATTCAAATTAAGTGGTTTGGAACTCATACAGAGTATGATAAAATTGATGTAGCTACTGTAAAATTTAAAAACTGATGAATTTACATATTTTAAAAACCGAAGAAGAGTACGAAGAATTACTGGCTTGGATAGATACTCAATTTGATTTAAATGTTTCGCCTGATAGTAAAACTGGTGAAGATTTACAAGTTGCATTATTATTGGTAAAACAATATGAAGATATCCATTTCACTATTCCAAAACCAGACCCTATTGCGGTAGTAAAGCAAAAAATGGAAGATGAAGGTTTAAAAAATAAAGATTTAACCGAATGGATTGGGAGCAAAAGCTATGTTTCTTCTTTATTGAGTGGTAAAAAACCTTTAACGCTTAAGATTGCCAAAGTTTTGCACCAGAAATTGGGTATTCCGGCTGAGGTGTTTTTGGCTTGAGATAGATTAGAGATTCTGGATATTTCCCTAATTTTAATCCGGGACTACCAATACGGAAAAACATTTTTGTTTAGTTTTCTATCTTAATTTAAATTATATGTTAATAAAACCAGTATTATTAAAAAATATTTTGATATAAATTACTATAAAAAAACCAATTTTAATTATATTTAATTTAAACTATGTATGTAAAACACCCTGTTTTTAAAGAATCCAAATCTCTAGATATATCAATTTGGAGATACATGGATTTCTGGAAATTCTTAAACTTATTAGATAATAAGGCTCTTTTCTTTTCAAACTCGGAGAATCTAGGCGATAGATTTGAAGGCAGAATCCCACCTTTTGTGTTAGAAAAGATTAAACTAAGAGACGAAGAAACAGGCTCTAAAAGTGAAGAAATTATCAATTATATTGAAAATGTTTGTAGGAAGACTTTTTTAATTTCTAGTTGGAGTTATGCTGAAAGAGAGTCCTTTGCATTATGGAAAATGTATGCTAAAAATAAATCAGGCGTTGCCATCCAAACTGATTTATATTCATTAAAGGAGTCATTCAATATGACAACAAAATCCATTTATATTGGAGAGATAAATTATATCCACGAAAAAAAATATTTTTTTGATTTAGGAAATCTATTCTATCCATTTATGACAAAATTTGATTTTTATTCATTTGAAAATGAATTAAGATGCATAACAGTAAATGAGGACTATGAGAAGAATAAAGAAAATCTTGTGGATATTGATTTGAAAACTTTAATTAAGAAAGTTCATATATCCCAAAGTTCAAAACCTGAATTTGTTAAGTTAATTGAACAAATAAAAAAAGAGCATAACTTGAATTTCGAAATTTGTTATTCAAAAATAAATGATAGTTGGCTTTAAAATTTAAAATCTAATCAAAATGGCAATTAAAAATTATAATTCTTGATTGAATTTGAGCTAGATCACATTTAAAAATCAACAAAACATGAGAAAAATTGAAGATTTTAAAAGATACTTTTATGCTATTTCTGTAATAATTTTATGCGCTTTAGGTTACATATTATTTATTTATGTTATCAAATCACACTCGAATAATTTAATAATAGTCGGTCTACAAAAATTAATTCAATTACTTCTGTTAATCATCTTATACCTCCCAATAATATTTCTAATTCTTTTTCTTGGTACTTTAACCACTGATTATTTTTTTCCGAATAAGTTTCAAAGAAATAAAATCTTGAAAAACTTACTTATTATTATGTTTGGGGCTTTGGTTTGCTTTTTATGGGCTGTTGGCCCCGGAATAGTTTGGGTGTTTGGGGAAGAATTACTTTCAAAGTTCGTCAACTTATTTTGAAATGTTCATATATTACCATAGGTAAAATTAGTATTACTTTAATAATTTCATTCAAATAAGAATGATTAGAACCGATAGCATGGGGTAAGCCATGTTAGGCACTCGTTACAGGCTGGCTTAAATATGAGAAACAGACGCTATAAAAACAAAAAAGTTCGAGGTGATATTCCACCCCGAACTATAGTATAAAATTTAGTTAGTTAGTTTTTATACTTTTTTCTTCTAGTAGCAGTATTTATTAGCTTCTATCAATTGTTTTGCTACTCTTTGTCTTGCATCCTTGATATTAAAAGGTGCAACTTTGGTAAACCTTCTTAAGCCCATCAACATCATGTTTAATTCATCGCCTTCGGCAAAAGAATTTAATGCTTCTTTACCTGCTAAATAAACTTTATCAACAGCTTGTTGCATATAAATACGCATCATATCAATTTGTCCGGCGGCGGCCTCCTCGCCACGCATGGCTACTAATTTCTCTACTCTTAAAATAGTCGACTCAGCAATGTAAGCTTCACCAATAATATCGGCGATATTCATCAAGATTTCTTGCTCTTTGGCTAAAGTCATCATCAGTTTTTGTACAGCAGCACCGGCTATCATTAAACCTGCTTTTTTGATATTTTTAAGCGCTTTCTTTTCTGCTGCAAATAAAGTATCATCCTCCTCAGAGAAATCAGGAATAGACATTAACTCGCCCGCTACCGCTTGTGCTGGTGTCATCAAATCTAGTTCGCCTTTCATAGCTCTTTTCAAGAGCATATCTACAAGAAGCAAACGGTTAATCTCATTGGTGCCTTCAAAGATACGGTTGATACGGCTATCGCGGTAAGCTCTATCCATAGGAGCATCTGCAGAGAAGCCCATGCCGCCGTAAACTTGTACGCCTTCATCAACAATATAATCTAACATTTCTGAACCCCAAACTTTTAAGATGGCGCATTCTACAGCAAATTCCTCGGTAGATTTAAGTTTAGCCTTACCAGAATCCATACCACCGGCAACTAATCTATCATAAGCATCATCAATATTTTGTCCGGCCCTGTAAGCAGCGCTTTCAACCGCAAAGTTGCGGGTGGCCATTTCTGCTAATTTATATCTGATAGCTCCAAATTTCGAAATTGGAAGCCCAAATTGAACTCGCTCATTTGCATAATTAACAGCATAATCTATCACCTTACGGGATGAGCCAATAGCCGCAGCCCCTAATTTAATACGACCAATGTTAAGAATGTTAACCGCTATTTTAAAGCCGTTTTCACGCTCTGAAAGCATATTTTCTACCGGAACAGGGCAATCGTTAAAGAAAACCTGACGGGTAGAAGAACCTTTAATACCCATTTTATGCTCTTCCGGGTTCATGGTTACGCCACCAAAATCTTTCTCTACGATGAAAGCTGTTAAATTTTTATCATCATCTATTTTAGCAAAAACAATGAAAACATCGGCAAAACCACCATTGGTAATCCACATTTTTTGTCCGTTAATGATGTAATGTGTACCCTCTGCATTTAATTTAGCCTTTGTTCTTCCGCTATTAGCATCAGAACCAGAGTTTGGCTCTGTTAAACAATAAGCCGCTTTCCACTCGCCAGAAGCAAGTTTAGGAATGTATTTAGCTTTTTGCTCCTCGTTACCATAATAAAGAATAGGTAAAGTACCAATTCCGGTATGTGCTGATAAAGCTACCGCGAATGAGTGACCAGCACCTACAGCATCAGCTACCAACATAGAAGTATTGAAGTTTTTACCAAAACCGCCATATTCTTCCGGAATTGAAACAGCTAGTAAACCCAGTTCTCCTGCCTTATCCATTAAAGATGGCATAAGACCTTCTTCCAACTTATCAATCCTATCCAAATTTGGGAATACTTCTGCTTGTAAGAAGTCTTCGCAGGTTTTCTTAATCATTAATTGTTCTTCATCAAACTCTTCTGGAATAAAAACATCCTGAAAATCTGTTTCGGTGATTATGAACTCACCTCCTTTGATTGATTTTTTTTCTATTGTTGCCATATCTTTTTTATTTGATGACGGAATAAGGAACAAGGAATAAAGAAGCCTTAAATAGTTTCAAATACTAAATTGTATTACATCCTTTACTCCTTTTTCTTTGTTCTTTATTCTTTCAATGTTTTAATAAAATTTACGATCATCTTTTGCAGGATGATTATTTTTTCAAAAATTTCATCTGATTCTGAAATCATATTTAAGTCAGCAGCTAAAAGTAGTTGGGTTTCTAACTCATAAAGTGAGCCTAAACTCATTTTTAGAAAGTGAGCGAAATCCTTATTGGTTCCCCTTGCAGAACCTTCTGCAATATTTGAAGGAACTGAGATTGAACATCTGTCTATCTGACTTATTAATCCAAATCTTTCATCAACAGGGAACTTAGCAGTAAGTATATATACATCTTTAACAATCGTTATTGCATCCTTCCATATATTTAACTGTCGAAAATTGTGCATCATCTTTTATCCTTATTCTTTTGTTCCTTACTCTTTGTTCCTTGTTCTTTGCTCCTTGTTCTTTTTTCCTTGTTCTTTTTTCCTTGTTCTTTTTTCCTTGTTCTTTGCTCCTTGTTCTTTGCTCCTTGTTCTTTGCTCCTTGTTCTTTTTTCTAATAAACCTCAAAAATCCCAGCTGCACCTTGCCCGGTACCTACACACATGGTTACCATACCGTATTTTTGATTTCTCCTTTTTAACTCATTAAAAATTTGTACAGATAATTTTGCTCCTGTACAACCTAGTGGATGCCCTAGTGCTATAGCGCCCCCGTTTACATTTAATTTGCTAGTATCTAGATTTAATTTTCTGATGATAGCTAAAGATTGCGATGCAAAAGCTTCGTTCAGCTCAATTAAATCAATATCATCTTGTTTTAAATTGGCTTGTTTTAAGGCTTTCGGAATAGCTTCTATAGGGCCAATACCCATAATTCTTGGTGGTACACCTGCAACAGAATAGCTTACCAATCTGGCAATAGGTTTAACATTTAACTCTTTTAGCATCTCTTCAGAAACTACTAAAACAAAAGCTGCTCCGTCTGATGTTTGTGAAGAATTACCAGCAGTAATAGAGCCTCCGGCTGCAAAAACTGGTTTCAGCTTAGCTAAAGCTTTTAGATTTGTATCCTTTCTTGGGCCTTCATCTGTATCAACCACATATTCTCGAGTTTTCTTTTTCATTTGCTCGTCTAGATAAGTTTCTGACACTTTAATAGGCACAATACCGTCTTTTAAATGCCCATTTTCTAAAGCTGCTACAGCTTTCTGATGCGATTCAAAAGCAAATTTATCTTGATCTTCTCTGCTAACTTCAAATTCTTTAGCAACTGCTTCTGCGGTTAAGCCCATGCCCCAATACCAATCAGGATTTTCCATAGCCACTTTAGCATTTGGAACTATTTTCCATCCACCAAAAGGCATACCCGACATCACTTCTACTCCGCCAGCAACAATGCAATGCGCCATTCCTGCTCTTATTTTTGCTACTGCTGTAGCAATGGTATCTAAACCCGATGCACAATATCTATTAACGGTAACACCCGGCACCTTATCAGTTTTTAAACCCATTAGGGATACCATTCTTCCGATGTTAAGTCCTTGTTCTGCTTCCGGAGTTGCATTACCTACAATCACATCGTCTATTCTTTCTACGTCTAAACCCGGTACAGAGGCTACTAAATGCTGTATCACCTCGGCAGCTAAATCATCTGCTCGAGTAAATCGAAACACCCCTCTTGGAGCTTTTCCTACTGCTGTTCTGTATCCTGCTATGATGTATGCTTCCATATTTATCTTTTTATTTAGGATGAGGAGCAAGGAATAAAGACACCTTACCTATCATCCGTTTTAAAATCCTTTTTCTTTGTTCCTTGTTCCTTTTTCTTTGTTCCTTGTTCCTTTTTCTTTACCCTAATTTCTTAAAGGCTTACCTTTTGTGATGATGCTTTGAATGCGTTCGAGTGTTTTCTTCTCTCCGCAAAGAGATAAAAAAGCTTCGCGTTCTAAGTCTAACAGGTATTGCTCGCTTACCAATGTTGGTGCTGATAAATCTCCGCCACACATCACATAACCCAATTTTTGGGAGATTTTCTGATCATGTTCTGAAATGTAATTTCCAGATTTCATGGTATTGGCACCGGCATAAACCATCCCAAGACCACTTTTTCCTAAAACTTTAATATCTGTTCTTCTTACGGGTTGGGTATAACCATTATTGGCTAACTCAAGCGCTTTTTCTTTAGCATCAGCAATCAATCTGTTTTTATTCATGCTGATAGAGAATTTATCTTTTTGCAGATAGCCTAAATCATAAGCTTCAAGGCCAGAGGTTGATACTTTTGCCATACCAATGGTTAAAAATCTCTCTTTCAAGACGTTTTGCTCTATTTGTCCATCGGTAAATTCATCCGATGCTCTGAGGGCAAACTCTTTACTTCCGCCACCGCCAGGTATTAAACCAACACCAAACTCTACCAAGCCCATATAGGTTTCTGCACTTAGCTGTACATGGTCTGCATGTAAACAAAACTCGCAGCCACCACCAAGCGTTAAATTGTGAGGTGCTAAAATCACCGGGATAGAAGAGTAACGGATACGCATGGATGTATTCTGGAATAACTTAACAGCCATATTTACCTCATCCCACTCCTGCTCTACAGCCATCATAAAAATCATCCCTACATTGGCTCCGGCCGAGAAATTAGCGCCATCATTACCTATAACTAAACCTCTAAAATCTTTCTCGGCAATATCAATAGCTTTGTTAATGCCAGTAAGTACCTCGCCACCAATAGTGTTCATTTTGGTGTGGAATTCTAGATTTAAAATACCATCGCCTAAATCAGTAAGTGTTGTTCCAGCATTTTTCCAAACCGTTTTGGTGCTACGTATATTATCCAATATGATGAAAGCTTCTCTGCCTGGGATAATCTGATAAGATTTAGAGGGGATATCGTAATACTTCTTAATACCATTTTCTACTTTATAAAAGGAAGTATTTCCGGCATCAAGCATCTCTTTTACCCATGCTGCTGGTTGGTGACCATGCTGTTGCATAATAGCTATTCCCTCGGCAACGCCAACGGCATCCCAAACTTCATACGGACCAAGTTCCCAACCAAAACCTGCCCTCATAGCATCATCAATACGGAAAAGCTCGTCTGAAATTTCTGGAATACGGTTAGAAACATACTCGAATAAACCTGCAAAAGATACTCTAAAGAACTCGCCAGCTTTGTCTTTCCCTTTAGCAAAAACCTTCATGCGTTCTGCTAAATTCTCTATAGATTTTGTAGCTTCTAGGGTTGCAGATTTTACTTTCTCTTGCTTTCTATAAGTAAGGGTTTTTAAATCAAGCGCCAATATTTCTGATTTTCCTTCAGCATCTTTTGTCTTTTTATAAAAGCCTTGCTTTGTTTTATCGCCTAGCCAATTATTGGCTTGCATGTGCTTTACGTATTCTGGAAGTACAAATTTCTCTCGGGCTTCATCATCAGGAGCATTTTGATATAAACCATTAGCCACATTAATCATGGTGTCTAAACCTACAACATCTGTTGTACGGAAGGTTGCAGACTTAGGCCTGCCCAAAGCAGGTCCGGTAAATTTATCTACCTCTTCAACCGTTAAATCCATTTTTTCTACCAAATGCAACAATGCCATAATAGAGTAAACACCAACTCTATTGGCTATAAATGCCGGAGTATCTTTACATAAAACGGTTGTTTTACCTAGATATAAATCTCCATAGTGCATCAAGAAATCAACTATTGCTTTATCGGTATCAGGTGTAGGTATAATTTCGAGTAATTTGAGGTAACGCGGCGGATTAAAAAAGTGCGTACCACAAAAATGCTTTTTAAAATCATCACTTCTTCCTTCTGCCATCATGTGGATTGGGATACCAGAAGTATTAGAGGTAATTAAAGTACCTGGTTTACGGTATTGCTCTACTTGGTCATAAACTTTCTTTTTGATTTCAAGATTTTCAACCACTACTTCTATCGTCCAATCGCAGGAAGCAATATCCTTCATGTGATCTGTAAAGTTTCCGGTTTTTATTTTATTGATAACCGTTTTGTTATAAACCGGCGAAGGATTACTTTTTAAGGTATTTTGCAAAGCAGTATCAACAATACGATTACGTACTTTAGGATGTTCTAAAGTTAAACCTTTAGCTTGCTCATCGGCTGATAATTCTTTAGGAACAATATCAAGTAAAAGCACTTCTACACCTATGTTGGCAAAATGGCAAGCTATACGCGAGCCCATTATCCCTGATCCTAAAACAGCAACTTTTCTGATAATTCTTTTCATCTGTTTATACTCTTTATGTTTATATGATAATGCCTCATTTTAAAATTAAACTTAATTAATCAGCATCATACTCCATGGTTAAGGTATTAATCTTAACTAAGGAATTGATTAAAATATCTCTTTCCTTTTCTGATAAATGACTATCTAAATAATCATTAAACTTCCTTACTACTACCCTCGCTAAATGTCTTTTTTCTTTTCCTTTCTCGGTTAAATACACTTTTACAGAGCGTTTATCATCTTGATGAATTTGCCTGATGATGAGTCCATCTTTTTCTAGATTACTTAAGGTACGGCTTAAACTGGTAGACTTTAACCCCAATAAAGATGCCACCTCTGATACTGTGGTACCTTCATGCTCATGAATATTAATAAGCAAGTAGCCAACAGATTGCGTAATACCAAACCCTGCTGCAATTTGATTATATTTGTTTGCAATTGCCTGCCAGGTTACTTTAAGGTGATAGTCTATAGTCTCTTGTGGTTTCATAAAATGTTTAGGTGATTGAGTATCAAATATAACAAGTGAACATTTATTATGCAAGCATAATAATATTTTTCTATGATTTTCCTTTTGGATTAGTTTTTGCTATCGAAAACTGATTTTAAAAAGTTTCACTAAAAGAAATCACAACAAGTTTTCATTTATAAATAGTAAAAAAGCCTTGGTATAAAATACCAATCACAGCAATATGATTTTAATTGTTGACGATAAACCAGAAAATATATATTCGTTAAAAAGGCTTTTAGAGTCTAAAAAGTTTGAAGTAGATAGTGCTTTATCAGGCGAAGAGGCTTTGAAAAAAGTATTAAAAAATAATTATGCACTCATTATCTTAGATGTGCAAATGCCTGATATGGATGGTTTTGAAGTAGCAGAAACTTTAGCGGGTTTTAGCAAATCAAAAGACATTCCGATTATTTTTCTTTCTGCGGTTAACACTGATAAAAAGTTTATTACACAAGGCTATGCTTCTGGTGCTATAGATTATATTACAAAACCTGTAGACCCTGACATTTTAATGTTAAAGGTAAAAACCTTTTACCGTTTGTATGAACAAACTAATGCCCTAAATGAAATACAAACAGCTTTAAGAGCCGAGATTGAGATCAGAAAAAAAGTACAGGCCGAGCTTAAAGAGCGGGTAGAGCAATTATATTCTACTTTAGAATCTTTACCGCAAGTAGCTTTTACATCAGACCCATCAGGTAATATAGAATTTGTAAATAAGCAATGGTTTAGGTATTCTGTATCTACAAAAACATTCCCTGTTACACATCCAGAAGATAAAAATATTGACGAAGAATGGACAATTTGTATGCTTACAGAGAATCCGCTTGAACTGGAAGTACGTCTAAAAGAGCTTGATTCTGACGTATATCATTTTCATTTATTGAGGATTATCCCGATAAAAGAAAAAGATAAAATTGTTAAATGGGTAGGTACTTTTACTGATATTGAAGACCAAAAGCAAATTGAAAAGAAGAAAGACGAGTTTTTAAGTATTGCCAGTCATGAATTAAAAACACCTTTAACCAGTATAAAAGCTTATATCCAATTGCTAGAGAGGAGCCTAAAAAATAATCCTAACGAGACGGCTAATACCTATCTGGATAGGGCACAATTGCAACTCTCCAAACTCAATAATTTAATTGCTGATTTATTAGATATATCAAAAATAGAAAGTGGGAAGCTAAAATTAAATAAAAGACCTTTTCATGTTGAGAACTTAATCTCTAGCGTAATAGATATTATACATCACACACATGAACATGTGGATATTGTAAGAAAAGGAGAAGCGGTAAATCTGCATATTTGTGCTGATGAGGTTAGGATTGAACAAGTTTTAATCAACTATTTAACCAACGCATTAAAATATTCGCCAGAAAATAAGCAAGTTATCATTGAAACAGAGATCAACGAAAATCAATTAAAATTAACGGTAACTGATTTTGGTATTGGCATACCATCAGAAAAACAAAAAAATATTTTCGATAAATTTTTCAGAGTAGAAGAATCATCCCTAAGATTTCAAGGCTTAGGTATTGGATTATACATTTGTTCAGAAATTATTAGACAACACCAAGGAAGTTTTGGTGTTATCAGTAAACCTGGCGAAGGCTCTTCTTTTTATTTTACCATTCCTATATAAGTATGCAAAAGACATTTTTACGCAATTTACAAATTGGGTTTAGCCTATCATTGGTGGTTTTAATCATCAGTTCTGTTGCTTCATTTATAAGTATCAGGCAATTACAAAATAGCAATGCTATGGTTGCCCATACTAAAGACGTTTTAGATGCTTCAGACAAAATCTTATCTGATTTAAAAGATGCAGAAACCGGACAAAGAGGGTATTTATTAACTGGCAAAGAAAGCTTTCTTGAACCTTATTATAGTGGTTTAAAATCTTTACCCGGCTCTTTAAAAGTAGCTATAGATTTAACGCAAGATAATCCTGTCCAAACACAAAGATTTGAAGAACTTTCTAGCATCATTGATATCAGGCTTAATGTTTTAACAAAATTAGTTGAGGATAAAAAATTTGGTAGAAGTTATGTAGAGGCTGATTTGGAAATAGGCAGACAAGCCATGGAGAAATCCAGAAAAATTATTAACGAAATAAAGGATACAGAGAATGCATTATTGATAGAGAGAACAGCCTCTGTACATCGTTTTAGTAATTATACTACCATTTTAATTGTTTCTGCGGCCATTATAGCGATACTGATAACATTCTTTTTTTATTTAAGAGTGCGTAATGATTTTGTAGAAAGAGATAATTTAAGATTATCCCTTAAAAAGAAAGATGAAGATATAACCAAAAGAATTCATTTGATACAAGACGTTGCATCACAAATTTCGGAAGGTAAATATGATATAAGATTAAATGATGATGAAAAAGATGGATTAGGAAGCTTAGCTACTTCGCTAAATATTATGGCAGAGGCTTTACAAAAAGCTTTCACTATTTTAAATGATAACGAGTGGCTACAAAAAGGGATTGCCACTTTAAATGAAAAACTTGTTGGCAATAAGACTTTAGAACTTATCGCTCATGACACTTTAAACCACTTGGTTAGCTACGGCGAGTGCAATTCTGGTGCTTTATACCTGATGGAGAATGGCTTACTTACTTTACAAAGTGCTTATGGATTGGATGAAAGAATGTTAAAACCGGTAAAATCTGGTGAAGGCATGATTGGTCAAGTTTTTGCCAATGGGAAAGAAAAATTATTTTCTAACATAAGTGATGAAAACTATACTGTTTCTTTTGCAAATGGTAAAATAAAGGTGCAACATATTTTACTTGTTCCTATACTTTATGATGATAAAGCCATTGGAGTCATAGAACTGGGCTGCTGTCATAGTTTTAATGAAATAGAGATTGCTTTCTTTAAAGATGCTACAAAAAATTTGGGTATTGCCATAGCTGCTGCTGCAACACGTAAGCATGTACAAAGGCTTTTAGAAGAAACCCAAGCACAATCAGAAGAAATGCAGGCACAGCATACAGAACTGGAAAACCTAAATGCAGAACTGGAAGCGCAAACTCAAAAATTACAGGCCTCAGAAGAAGAGTTAAAAGTACAACAAGAAGAGCTTTTGCAAGCTAACCAAGAATTAGAAGAACGCTCTAAACTATTAGAAGAAAAAAACCTGCTTATTGTAGAAAGAAATTCCGAAATACAGCAAAAAGCAGAAGAGCTTGCCTTAAGTACAAAATACAAATCAGAGTTTTTAGCAAATATGTCTCATGAGTTAAGAACACCACTAAACTCTATTCTGCTTTTGTCTAGATTATTGACAGAAAATAATGAGAAAAATCTTACCGAAGAACAAATAGAATCAGCAAAAGTTATTCTGAGCTCGGGAACTGGTTTGTTAACACTTATTGATGAGATTCTTGACTTATCAAAAATTGAAGCTGGTAAAATGAATTTAGATTTTCATGAAACCGATATTATCGAGTTGATGAGTAGTTTAGAAGCGATTTTTAATCCTTTAGCTAAAGAAAAAAACATAGCTCTCCGCCTAAAACTTGACCAAGAAGCTCCTCAAAAAATCATTACAGATAAGTTACGTTTAGATCAGATTTTAAAAAATCTTATTTCAAATGCTATCAAGTTTACTCATGAGGGCTATGTAAATTTAACTATCCAAAATCATCCAAAACAAAATGGTTTCTTACAATTTATTGTAGAAGATACAGGCATTGGAATTCCAAAAGAGCAACAAAGACTAATTTTTGAAGCATTTCAGCAAGCGGATGGTTCTACCAAAAGAAAATATGGGGGCACAGGGCTTGGTTTATCTATCAGTAGAGAGTTATCCAGATTATTAGGTGGTAGCATTTGTTTAATCAGTGAGGAAGAAAAAGGAAGCAAATTTATATTAGAAATACCAGCTCATGGTAAAACAGAAAGTGTAACGCCTAACACCATCCCTACTGTAAGTTATCCCCATGAAGATAACTTATTTAATACCACAGAGAGTATTTATGTTTCGCAAACAATACCCAATGAAATAGCCGATGACAGAAATAACATTAATCCCGGAGACAAAACCATTTTAATTGTTGAAGATGATACAGCCTTTGCATCTTTACTATTGAAGTTTACCAGAAAACAACAATACAAAGGAATTGTCATTGTAAGAGGAGATTTAGCGGTAGAATTTGCAGAAAAATATCAGCCTTTGGCCATCTTGTTAGATATACAGTTACCCGTTAAAGATGGTTGGATGGTGATGGAAGAGTTAAAATCAAATCCTAAAACTAAACCAATACCGGTTCATATCATGTCTTCTTTAGAAGTAAAAAGAGAAAGTTTACTTAAAGGAGCTATAGATTTCATTAATAAACCCATTGCTTTAGAACAAATGCAAACTATCTTTCATAAGATAGAAGATGCATTAAACAGGCATCCCAAAAAAGTACTCATCATAGAAGAAAACCCAAAACATGCTACAGCACTTTCTTACTTCTTAAGTAGTTACGAAATATCCACAGAGATAAAAACCAATGTAAAAGATAGCATAAAGGCCCTAACTTCTGATAAAGTAGACTGTATCATCTTGGATATGGGCATACCAGACCAAACAGGCTATGCCGCTTTAGAAATTATCAAGAAAAACGAAGGTTTAGAACATCTGCCTATTATTATTTTTACAGGCAAAAATTTATCAAAAGCCGAAGAAATTAAAATTAAGCAATATGCAGATTCTATCGTTATTAAAACAGCACACTCTTATCAAAGAATATTAGATGAGGTTGGTCTTTTCTTACACTTGGTAGAGGAAAAGAAAACAGATAACCAAAAGAAAAAAACGAATACTTTGGGCACTTTAAATGAAGTTCTCAAAGGCAAAACCGTACTTATTGCTGATGATGATGTGCGAAATATCTTCTCGCTTACCAAAGCATTAGAAAAGTACCAGATGAAAGTTATTTCTGCAACAGATGGTAAAGATGCTTTAGAACAATTAGAACAACACCCTGATATAGCTATTGTATTAATGGATATGATGATGCCAGAAATGGACGGCTATGAGACTACCAGTAGAATTAGAAAACATCCTAAATTTAAAAATATACCTATTATGGCTGTTACTGCAAAAGCCATGATGGGTGATAGAGAAAAGTGTATTACTGCCGGAGCTTCTGATTACATATCAAAACCAGTTGATATTGACCAATTACTTTCTTTGTTAAGAGTTTGGTTGTATCAATATTAAAAACACAACATGGAGAAAATTTATGACAAGAAACACCCTTATCCTGATTATAGACGATGACCATAGAAATATTTTCGCTTTAAAGATGGTTCTTAAATCAAAAGGTTTTGATTGTATAGCAGCTAATAGCATAGCAGAAGGTATTACGCTTTTAAAACAGTTTCCAGAAACTGCTCTTATTTTGATGGATATGATGATGCCAGAAATGGATGGCTATGAAGGAATTGGCGTTATCACACACCAAGAAAAAATAAAAAAACTACCTGTTATTGCAGTTACGGCACAAGCTATGCAAGGAGATAAAGAAAAATGTTTAGCAGCAGGTGCAGCAGATTATATATCTAAGCCTATTGATATTGATAAACTTTTAATAATCATAGCAAAAATTTTAAATGATTGAGCCAGATTTAATAAGAGATGAAGAACTAGAAAAGCTGCTGATTGAAATTGCAGAACTTTACGGTTACGACTTTACACAGTACAGTAAAGCTTCTATTAAAAGAAGAGTAAACCGTATTTGTGTAATTGATAAATTTACCAGTTTTGCCGAGTTACGCTATCAACTTATTAAACAACCCTCTTATTTGCAAAGGTTTATAGAAGAAATTACGGTTAACGTAACAGAAATGTTTAGAGACCCATCCTTTTATAAAGCTCTTAGAGATGATGTATTCCCACAATTAGGTACTTATCCAATCATTAGAATTTGGTTAGCTGGATGCTCTACCGGTGAAGAAGTATATTCTTTAGCTATTATAGCCAAAGAAACTAATCTTATTCAAAAAACACTTTTTTATGCCACAGATATTAACCCTAGTGTACTAGAAAAAGCCAGAGACGGAATTTTCCCTCTCAGCCAGATGAAACTATACTCTGAAAATTATATCAACTCTGGCGGCCTCAAAAATTTTTCAGACTATTACACTGCGAATTATGATTTTGCCCGTTTTAATGATGATTTAAAACAAAAAATGATTTTTTCTACACATAATTTAGTCTCAGACCGTTCCTTTAACGAATTTCAGCTTATAATTTGCAGAAATGTATTGATTTATTTTGATAAAGATTTACAAGCAAAAGTTTTTAAACTTTTTGATGATAGCTTAGAACACTTAGGTTTTCTGGGTTTAGGTTCTAAAGAAACACTTAGGTTCTCTCAGCTAGATAAACATTATCATCAAATATCGACAGAAAAAATATGGCGTAAACAAAAGGAGGATAAAAGATTGATAAAAAGCAACCACTTTTAACATGGATACTATTTTTTTGATAGGAGGCTCGGCAGGTAGCTTAAAAGTTTTACTTGAAGTTTTACCTGAACTTTCAGCAAATTTAACCTTTCCTATTATTATCATATTACATAGAAAAGGCTATGTAGATTCTCAATTAGTAAACTTGTTAAATGCTAAAACTAGCTTAAATGTTATAGAACCTGATGATAAAGAACCTTTAAGCCCTGGAAACATTTATTTAGCGCCACCAGACTATCATTTACTCTTAGAACAGGATAAAACTATTTCTCTTGATTTTTCTGAGAAATTTAATTTCTCAAGACCATCTATTGATATAACCTTTAGCTCGGCAGTAAAAATCTTTAAAGAAAACACCTTCGCATTAATTTTATCTGGTGCAAATGCAGATGGTGTTGAAGGCTTAAAAGCAGTAAAAGCAAATAATGGAACAACACTTGCACAAAATCCTATAACGGCAGAAGTTAACTATATGCCTTTACAGGCTATTACACAATCAAAAATTGATTTTGTATTAAACCCCAGTGAAATTGCCGCATTTATAAATAAACTTAATGTATCATAAATGCTACGCTATTACAAATCGGGTGTATTTTTTAAACTACTTTCTTTTAACATATAAATGAGTACGCATAAAACTATATTAATTTTTGATGATGATGTTAATATTTTAGAACTTTGTTCTATTATTTTAACAGAATCTGGTTACCAAGTAGAAATTTCTGAAACTTCGCATGATATTATAGAAAAGGTAACTACTGTAAAACCTGATGTTATTTTAATGGATAATTGGATACCTGATATTGGTGGTATAAAAGCTACACAATTATTAAAACAACATCCCGATTTTAAACATATTCCGGTTATTTATTTTTCTGCCAATAATGATATTCATATACTGGCAGAAACCGCTGGTGCAGATGCTTATTTACCTAAACCTTTTGATTTAACTGAATTAGAAAATATTGTTAATGATGTTTTAGAACGTAAACATCAATAACTATTAAGGCTGTTTAAAAACCGATATTTTGTGCCGGGCTGAGCGGATTCGAAATTATTTTAAATTCTTTGACTTCGCTACCATTGACGTTTTTTATAAATGTTTAAAAATCAGGCATTCACCCGCTGGCTTTCCGGCCTCTTGACCGGCCATGTCAAGGTACTTTTTCCCGCAAAAAGTACCCAAAAACTCTCCGCTGCGCCGCTTGCTTCTAAAGGTTCTACTAAGGCTAATCCTGTAGAAGCCGCAACCGCCAAGGCGGAATTGGGCGTAAACGGTCGTTAATGCTTGGGCAGGACTATCGAACTACTTAAACACGTCATTTCATATTGATTTATATGAAATATATTAGACCTCAGCATGACAACAATAATCTGCTTTAATGCGACAACTATTTCTTTTTGGATACAGCCCCCTTTGTTATGCTAACCTATCTATTTCTTCATAAAGCTTTTCTACCAAAGCTTCGTTATTTTTCAAAATCACTTTACGCTTTAAACTTAATTTTGGTGTAAGCTCGCCACCATCAATGGTAAACTCTTTAGGTAATAAAGCTATCTTTTTAACCTGCTCCCACTTGCCAAAACCCGCATTTAACCGTTCTACTTCAGACCAAATTTTATCAATAACTTGTTTATTCTTAATAAGCTCAACTGGCTTTTGTTCGCTAATACCATTTCTAGAACTCCATTCTAAAAGCTTTTCAAAATTTGGTACCACCAATGCCGATGGGAATTTTTTATTCTCCCCAACCACCATAATTTGCTCTATATAAACAGACTCTTTAAACTTATTTTCTAAAACCTGTGGTGCAACATATTTACCACCAGCGGTTTTAAATACTTCTTTCTTCCTATCAGTTATAGCTAAAAACCCATTTTTTAGCATTCCAATATCTCCTGTATGGAACCACCCACCATCAGTAATAGCTTCTGCTGTGGCATCAGGGCGTTTGTAATAACCTTTCATCACACTAGGCCCTTTACACAAAATTTCGCCGTCCTCAGCAATTTTTACTTCAACGTTGCCTAAAGGCTTACCAACTGTACCAAACATGGTTTCTCCTTTTCTTGGACCATTTACTGCAATTACTGGCGAAGTTTCGGTTAAACCATAACCTTCTAATACTTTAATATTAGCGCCCCAAAAAACACGGGCTAAACGCTCTTGTAAGGCAGCACCACCAGAAACGATGACTATTATTTCTCCGCCCAAGGCTTCTCTCCATTTTCTAAAAATAAGTTTCCGAGCTATTTTTAACTGTAACTCATACCAAAAGCCATTTTTACCATCCATTTCATATTGGTGCCCTAGCTTTAAAGCCCAAAAAAACAACGATTTTTTTACTCCTGTTAAAGCTTGTCCTTTGGCAACAATTCTATCATATACCTTTTCTAATAACCTTGGTACGGTAGTAAAACAATGTGGCTTAACTTCTGCTAAATTGGCTACTATGGTATCTAAACTTTCCGCATAGTAAACAGACACTCCTAAATAAAAATACATGTAAACCACCATACGCTCAAAAATATGCGACAATGGCAAAAAGCTTAAGGCTCTTTTTACTTCATCAGGATATAGTTTGGAAGAATATAGTATATTACTGATTAAATTTTTATGTGTAAGCATTACGCCTTTGGGTGTACCCGTTGTACCAGAAGTATAAATCAGCGTAAGTAAATCATCTTCTGATATTTGTTGTTTGTAAGGTTCTAAATCTATATCCTGATTTTCTTTACCTAATGCTACAACTTCTTCCCAATTTGGCAGTGCATCTATTTTATTAAAGGTATAAACCTGAGTTTGTAACCCGGCTTCTTGCTTTACTTTGTTAATTTTATGATAAAGTTCTTCTGAGGAAACAAAAACAATTTTCACCTCGGCATCCATTAATATAAATTTAATATCTGCCTCTGCTAAAGTGGGATACATAGGTACCTGGGTGGCTCCTATTTGCATAATTCCAAAATCGCAAAAATTCCACTCAGGTCTGTTTTCAGACATGATAGCCACTTTATCATCCTTACCAATTCCCTTCTTAATAAGCCCACGACTTACTTCTTCAGAGATTTGAATAAAATCTTTACTGCTATATTTTTTCCATTGACCATTTACTTTTGTGGCCAACACATCCTCACAATTAAAGTTTTCTTTATTGTGCTTAAGTAAATCAAACACTCTGCTAATGGCTTCCATAATGATGCTATTTATAATTGGTTGTTTCAATATAGATAATCTATACTTAACCTCAAAAAAGAGTATAGGATTATTACAAATATTAGAATAACATTATTTTGTTGATTAAAGTTTTTTGGCGAGCATTAATCTCTGGCATTTGATTTGAGTATGCAGCTTTGGATAAATAAAATAAAAAAATGAAACAAAAATTATTGTTATTAAGCTTATCGTTATTGCTCTTAACTTTCACCAAAGTAAACGCTCAAGGTTATAATACAGGTGTAGGTTTTAGAGCCGGAGGTTTTGAGAATGGTTTAACTATTAAACACTTTGTAAAATCTGACACTGCCATTGAAGGTATTTTAGGTTTTAGACCAGGCGTTTTTGTGGTTACCGGTTTATATGAAAAACATGCTACAGCTTTTAGTGAGCCATCTTTAAAATGGTATTATGGTGCCGGTGCACACATTGGAGGTATTGATGATGGAAGAAGATACAGAAGATACTTTGGCGATGATGAGTTTTACGATAGAGGCTTATTGCTTGGTGCCGACGCCATTTTAGGATTAGAATGGCAAATGCCCGAAATACCTTTTACTTTAGGTGTTGATTTACACCCTAGATTAGAATTAGCCAAAGGCCCTTTCTTAGATATTGAGCCTGGTTTTTCGTTAAGATTTGTTTTTTAAGCTATAAGGATAAAAAAACAAAAAAGGAGGTTTATAAGACCTCCTTTTTTGTTACTGTACCTTTAACCACTTCTTATAAACAGCTTTTTGCTGCTCTGTTTGTTTCTTCATTTTATCTATTTGATAATACTTATCTGAGCTAGCAGCCAATTTAATGTTTAACGTTTGGATAATACCATCTCTATTTAAGACAATTTCCAAGTTGTCGCCAACTGCTTTAGTTTTAATATAATCATTAATATCTTCAACTCTCTCTCCGTTAACTGCAATAATCTCATCGTTAACATTTAAGCCGCCATTCCAGGCTGCACCACCCCTAACAACTGTACTGATGATATTTTTTCTGGTTCTAACGCCCAAAGAAGGGATATTAGGGTTAGCCCTGTTAACTAACTCTAAGCCGGCATAAGCCAGATATTTAGCACAATTTACCTCTTGGGTGCCGTTCACATATTGGTTGTAGAAATCATCTAAATTTTCCCCATACTCTTTTTCTAAAGCCTCTTTAAATTCTTTACTGGTAAAACCTCTTCCTTTTTTCTTGTAATAAGCTATGTAAGTGTTTCTTAAAACATCATCTAAACTTTTCTCGCCATTGGTTTTATGAATGATAGCTAAATCAAGCATCGCGGCAAGTAAAGCACCTTTATTATAATAAGAAATAGTAGCATTACTGCTGTTTTCATTTGGTCTGTAGTACTTAATCCAAGCATCAAAACTAGCTTCTGTTACAGCCTGTATTTTATCACCTTTCTGATTAGCTATCAGGTTAATTTCTGACTGTAGAATTTTAAGATAATCCGCCTGAGATATAGCGCCTGTTCTTTGTATAATAAGATTATCGTAATAAGCCGTAAAACCTTCTGCTATCCATAAATCAGTGGTGTAATTTTCGTTTTCATAATCAAAAGGACCAAGCGCAATAGGCCTTAACCTTTTCACATTCCATAAATGGAAATACTCATGAGCTACCAAACTTAAAAAATTGGTATAAATTGCAGGATCAGTATATCCCGTTCTTTTAGCACCTAAAACGGTAGAGTTTAAATGTTCTAAACCACCGCCTCCATTTTGGTAATGATGAACAATAAAGACATAGCGTTTGTTAGGGTTTTCTCTAAAAATTAAAGTCTCTTCTTCAACAATCTTCGCCATATCCACCTTCAACCTGTCTTTATCGTAATTGCCACCGCCTACCATTGCAACTTCATGTTTAACACCAGCGGCATCAAACTCAAAAATATCTTGATTACCAACTTCTATAGGAGAATCATACAACCAATCAAAATCCGGAACGTGGTAAGAAAATTTAGTTCCCTCAATTTTTTCTAATCCTGTTGAAACTTTACTCCAATCACTATAAGGTGTAATATTAACTCGTACCGGCTCATTTAACCTATCTTTTACAAACATAAAAATACCGGTTGGTGATAAAAAAGCATGACTAGCATCTATAAAGCTAGTTCTAACAGAAACCTCAAAAGCATAAACCTTATAGTTTACAACCACTGTTTTATTGCCATTTGTTTTAATTTTCCAGCTATTCTTTTTTATCTTTTCTGATATTAATGGCATTCCGGCACTTGTACTTGCGGTAAAACCCTCAACATTTTTAGAGAATTCTCTTACCAGATAGGAACCTGGTGCCCATACTGGCATATTTACTTCAATTTCCTTTTTACGGATGTTGCTGATACGCATTTCAACATCAGCATAATGTGCCTGAGGTTCTGAAAAAGATACCGTAAATTCTACTTTGTAAGCATCATCTGCCCAAGCAGTTGATTGTACCATCATCATGAATATTAGAGTGTTTAATAAGATTTTGATTGAGCGCATTTTAAGTTTTTATACAAAACTAAAATATTATTCAGGATTCAAAAATTTAAGCTGTATGATTGATTTGTAATATAGTTGATACCTTCAACTATTGTGTAAACTTAAATAATAGATTTGAAGTTATTAAACCTGAAATGAAATTTGAAGAACCTATAGCTCATCCACTTATACAAGTAACCAAAAAGTATTTAAGCGAATTTGGTAAAATTGCCTGCCATATACCTATGGAGCGCTACCATTATGTTTTACTTATTTTAGCCGAAGCAGAAGAACTTTATACACAAAAAGAATTGGCAGAAATTTTACAAGTGGATAAATCTTTTATGGTAACCATGATAGATTATTTATCTGCTCATGATTTTGTTACACGTGAGGCAGACCAACATGACAGACGTAAACATCTGATAAAACTTACAGACAAGGCTAAAAAATTAATACCCGAAATAAATCTTATTTTTAAAAATCTTAATGAAAAGGCATTTAAAAACGTATCAAAAGAAAATATTGGGCACTTTTTTGACGTGTTGGCACAAATGCAACAAAACTTAAATACAGAAAATACTCACGAGCTTATCCTTGATTTTAAAAAACTTAAACACACAACATGAAAACCAAGTACATCATTTATATTTTAATTATTGGCTTACTGGGTTATATGATTTATAACCGCTTAAATAAATCATCCGAAACAAAAGGACCAAAAGGTGGTGCAGCAACAGGTGGTAATGCACCTATAAGTGTTAGTGGAATTATTGTTAAGCCAACCCAGTTTTCTAATGTAGTTTCTGTTTCAGGTACTATTGAAGCAAATGAACAAGTACAGATAAGAAGTGAGATTTCTGGCTTAATTAGGTCTATTAATTTCACAGAAGGCTCTACTGTAAACAAAGGTGCTTTATTAATAAAAATAGATGACAGAGAGCTACAAGCACAATTAGCACAAGCCTTAACCAGAGAAAAATTAGCCTCAGAAACAGAGTCTCGTTCAAAAAAACTACTTCAATCAGAAGCTATTAGCCAAGAAGAATATGATAATACTCTTGCCGAGCTTCGCTCTTTACAAGCGCAAAGTCAATTGGTAAGAGCGCAACTTTCTAAAACAGAAATCAGAGCGCCTTTCTCGGGTAAGATAGGTTTAAGAAGCATTTCTAACGGTGCTTATATCACCCCAACAACAGACATCGTAAACCTTGTAAATATAAACCCTGTTAAAATTACATTCTCTGTTCCAGAGAAATATGCGAAAAGAGTAAAAGAAGGTTCGGGCATAACCTTTACCGTTGCGGGTAGTAGAGAAACTTTCTCGGCAAAAGTATATGCTATAGAGCCCGCTATTGATATTGCTACCAGAACTTTAATTTTAAGAGCCAGAGCAGAAAATCCAAAAGGAATATTACTGCCTGGAACTTTTGCCAATGTTAATTTGCCTTTAGAAAATATCAACGATGCTATTTTAGTACCTACAGAAGCTGTAGTACCTATTTTGAACGGAAAACAAGTATTTATTGCAGAAAACGGAAAAGCCAAGGCTGTAAAAATCGAATCTGATGTTAGAACAGATAAAGAAGTATTAGTATCAACTGGTTTAAAAGCCGGTGATACCGTATTAACAACCGGAGTGATGGCTTTAAAACCTGATGCTCCTGTTAAAGTAAGTGTGAAAAACAAATAATACAGATTTATTATCATGAGTATATCCACCACCAGTATAAAAAGGCCAGTTTTAGCCATCGTTATGAACCTGATACTCGTATTATTTGGTATCATTGGATTTACATTTTTAGGAGTAAGAGAGTTCCCTTCTATAGACCCTCCGGTAGTTTCTGTAAGAACCAATTACCCCGGTGCTAATGCCGATATTGTTGAATCTCAGATTACAGAACCTCTGGAAAAATCTATCAATAGTATTGATGGTATAAAAAATATCTCTTCTTCCAGTAACCAAGGTTCAAGCTCTATTACCATAGAGTTTAACCTGGATAAAAATTTAGAAGAAGCCGCTAATGATGTTAGAGATAAAGTATCACAGGCTGGCCGTTACCTTCCAAAAGATATTGATGGTAACCCAGTGGTTTCAAAAGCTGATGCTAACTCTGATGCAATTATTTCTATGACCATCCAAAGCGATAAAAGAAGCATTTTAGAGATTAGTGATTTTGCAGAGAACGTTATCGCTCAAAGAATTCAGACCATACCAGGTGTCTCCAGCGTACAAATTTGGGGACAAAAAAAATACGCCATGCGTTTATGGCTAGACCCAGATAAACTAGCAGCCTACGCTTTAACGCCGCTAGATGTTAGAAATGCCCTAGATCAGCAAAATGTTGAACTCCCATCCGGAAAAATATCAGGAGATAATACAGAACTTACGGTAAATACCGTAGGAAATTTAAGTACTGAAGAAGGTTTTAATGATTTGATTATTAAAAATGATGGCACTAATATCATCCGTTTTAAAGATGTTGGTACTGCTGTTTTAGGTCCGGAAAACGAAGAAACTGTTTTAAGATCTAAAGGAAAGCCTATGGTTGCTACAGCTATAATTCCACAACCTG
Organism: Pedobacter glucosidilyticus DSM 23534; assembly: GCF_000425145.1. Classification (GTDB taxonomy): domain Bacteria; phylum Bacteroidota; class Bacteroidia; order Sphingobacteriales; family Sphingobacteriaceae; genus Pseudopedobacter; species Pseudopedobacter glucosidilyticus. The sequence goes on along the minus strand of NZ_AULF01000014.1, from coordinate 41,495 downwards.
GTGCTAACTATTTAGATATTGCTAATGAATTTTATAAACGTTACGAGCAGCTAAAAAAAGAACTTCCCGAAGATTATAAGTTAGACATTGCTTTAGACAATACCATCTTCATCAAAAAATCTGTACTAGAGGTTGCAGAAACGCTGATTATTGCTTTGGTATTGGTGATATTCATCATTTACCTGTTTTTTAGAGATTGGAGCATCGCCTTTAGACCTTTAATAGATATTCCGGTATCGCTTATAGCTACCTTCTTTGTGATGTACTTACTAGGCTTCTCTATCAATGTATTAACCTTATTGGCTATAGTTTTGGCAACAGGTTTAGTTGTGGATGATGGAATTGTGGTAACAGAAAATATCTTCAAAAAAGTAGAAGAAGGTATGTCGCCTTTTGAAGCTGCGATAAAAGGAGCTAATGAGATTTTCTTTGCTGTAATTTCAATTTCTATTACGCTAGCTGCAGTATTTTTACCCGTTATTTTCTTAGAAGGTTTTGTTGGCCGATTGTTTAGAGAATTTGGAGTTGTTATTGGCGCTGCGGTATTGATATCAGCTTTTGTTTCTTTAACCTTAACACCTATGTTAAATGCTTATTTGATGAAAAGCGGACATAAAAAGTCTAATTTTTACATCAAAACAGAGCCTTATTTTGAGAAGATGAACGATAGCTACAAGACATCTTTAGAGCAGTTTTTAAACAAAAGATGGCTGGCTTTTCCTATTATTCTCATTTGCTTTGGTATCATTTTCTTGTTTTGGAATGCCTTACCAAAAGAAACAGCCCCATTAGATGATAGAAGTGGCGTAAACATTCAAATTACAGCTCCAGAAGGTGCTTCATTTGATTATACTGATGCTTTTATTCTTAATCTTGAACAAAAACTTAACGATTCTGTACCCGAGCAAATCAATAATATATCCGTAACATCGCCTGGCTTTAGCGGTACAGGAGCCGCAAATACTGGCTTTTTCAGAATCAGATTAGGAGAACCCGAAGATAGAGAACGTTCTCAAATGGAAATTGCAGACCAGCTTACCAGAGTAGTAAGGAAGCTGCCAGAAGCCAGAGCATTTGTGGTACAGCAACCAACAATTTCTGTTGGTAGGGTACGTGGTTTACCCGTTCAATATGTTATTCAGGCTAATAATTTTGAGCAATTGCAGGAGAAAATACCTGCTTTTATGAATGAGATTAATCAAGATCCAACTTTCACTAATACAGATGTTAACCTGAAATTTAACAAACCAGAACTTAATGTAAGTATTGATAGAAATAAAGCACAAAATTTAGGTGTATCGGTTATAGATGTTGCACAAACCCTACAATTATCATTAAGTGCACAAAGGTTTGCTTATTTTACCATGAATGGTAAGCAATATCAAGTTATTGGCCAGTTTGATAGGCAAAAAAGAAACGACCCTTATGATTTAACATCCATATTTGTAAGAAATACCAGAGGTGAGCTTATTCAGTTAGATAATCTTGTGAAAATTGAAGAAAGAAGCAGCCCTCCACAAAGGTATCGTAACAATAGGTTTGCATCAGCAACAGTTTCTGGTGGTTTAGCTCCAGGCAAAACCATTGGCGATGGTATTGAAGCTATGGAAAGAGCAAAAGAAAAAATCCTAGACGATAGTTTTAGTACAGATTTAGCCGGAGAATCAAGAGATTTTAGTGAGAGTAATTCTAATACGCTATTTGCCTTTGGCTTAGCATTGTTGTTGGTTTACCTTATTTTATCTGCACAGTTTGAAAGTTTTATTGATCCAGTTATCATCATCCTAACTGTACCTATGGCCGTTGCCGGAGCTTTCTTCTCCTTATGGTTACTAGGTCAAAGTTGGAACATCTTTAGCCAAATAGGAACCATTATGCTCATAGGCTTGGTAACTAAAAACGGCATCCTCATTGTAGAATTTGCCAACCAATTGAAAGAGCAAGGCATGAGCGTAGCCGATGCCATTAGAGAAGCATCAGTGTCTAGGTTGAGACCTATTTTAATGACCAGTTTGGCTATTGCTTTAGGTGCTTTGCCTATTGCGATGGCATTGGGTGCGGCAGCAAAAAGTAGAATGGGCATGGGTACGGTAATTATAGGTGGCACATTATTTTCATTAATGTTAACGCTATTTGTTATACCAGCCATTTACTCGTATTGGTCTAAAGAACATAAAGAAAGTAAAGCAGAAAAAGCTGCTAAAGAAATTGAACTAGAAAAATCTATTTAAGCATGAAAATTAATAGGTTATTAATCATACTAGCATTTTTATCATCCGTAAATACAGCATTTACACAAGAGAAGTTAAGTTTAGAAGATGCCATACAAATTGCATTAGAAAACAATTTCGATATAAAAATCAGTAGAAACGTAACAGAGATAAGCAAAAACAACGTTACGCCAGGTAATGCCGGTATGTTACCCGTTGTAACCGGAAATTTAAACGATATAAACAGGGTAGAAACCAGTGAAGTTGATTTAGCCTCTGGAGGTAGTAGAAATGCAAGCAACGCAAAAAATACCAATATCAACTACGGAGCGAGCTTAAACTGGCGCATTTTTGATGGTTTTAGGATGTTTGCAACTTATGATAGGTTACAAGAATTACAAAAACTTGGTGAGTTAAACTTTAAACTTAATGTACAAAATACCATTGCCAATGTATTGACTTCTTATTATAACTTAATTGCCTTAAACAAGCAATTAGAAGCTACACAAACCGCATTAGAAGTTTCAAGGGTAAGGCTAAAAAATGCCAATAGCAGGTATACAATAGGTAAAGGTTCTAAACTTGAACTTTTAGCCGCCAAAGTAGATTTAAGTACAGATACCAGCTCTTTATTGGTACAACAAGATCTGATAAAAGCTGCTAAAGTTAATTTAAACCAAATTTTAGGAAGATCCGCAGAAATTGAATTTACTGTTGCTGATACAATTATTCTGGATAAACAGTTAAATTATGAAAATACTAAATCGCTAGTTTTAGCCCAAAACCCAGAATTGCAAACAGCAGTAGTAAACCAAAAAATAGCAGAACTTAGCTTAAAAGAAATTAAAGGAGACAGGTATCCGGTTATTGCCGTAACATCGGGTTATAATTTTTCTAATTCAACATCGCCACCCACAGGCTTTGCCATTAGAAATAATACTCGCGGACTAAATTATGGCTTTACAGCATCTATTAATATTTTCAATGGCTTACAACAAAATAGAGCAGAAACTAATGCCAAATTAGAAATTGAGAATGCTCAGTTTAATTTGGAGCGTACACAACAAGCAATTACATCGCAATTATTAATTGCTTATCAAAACTACCAAACCAATTTACGTTTGGTTACCTTAGAAGAAAATAATGTTGAAGTAGCGCAAGAAAATTTAAATATTACATTAGAAAAATACAGATTAGGAAGTATTGTACCTTTAGAATTAAGAGAAGCACAAAGAAATTTTGTTGATGCTACGGTAAGATATGCCAACGCACAATTTCAGGCAAAGTTAGCTGAAGTTGCCATCAAAGAATTAGCTGGTAACATACAATTATAAACTAGCGTATAAGACTTAAATAATTCCATTAAAAAATATTCTTTTCATATATTTGTTATTACAATTTTAATTTAGATGCCAACTTACAAATATAAAACAGCGCTTTTGGTTGATGATAATTTCATTGATAATATGATTAATCAAAAGATACTCAATAACTCTGATTTTGCAGAGAATATTGTGGTCAAACAATCTTGTGAATCGGCTATACAATACCTACAAGAACTTATCAACCAACAAGAAGAATTACCTCAAATTATATTCTTAGACATCAGAATGCCTATTAAAACAGGTTTTGATTTCTTAGTTGAGTTTCAACAATTGCCATCTACAGAAAAAGATACCGTTAAAATTGTCATGCTTTCTTCTTCTTTAGACCCTAGCGACCATAAAAAAGTAACAGAATTTAATAACGTAACAGATTTCTTTGGAAAACCATTAACTAGTGATTTATTAAAAGACATTTGATATGTTAATAGTTGCTGATAGTGGATCAACCATTACAGATTGGATTTGCCTATTACCAAATCAAGAAAAACACTTCATAGAGAGTAAAGGACTAAATCCTTTTTTTGTTGCAGAAAAAGAAATCATCAAGGTTATCAATAATATCAAGTTATTTCAAGATATAGCCCAAAATATTAAAGAAGTTCATTTTTTTGGCGCCGGTTGCAATAGCCCAGATAAACGTGAAATTATTTCTAATGCCTTATCTGCAAAGTTTAAGAATGCTTTTGTTAATGTAGAAAGCGATTTATTAGGATCTGCCTATGCTACTTGTGGCAACACGCCTGGTTTAAATTGTATTTTAGGCACAGGATCTAATATCTCTTTTTTTGATGGTAGCAATTTACACGACGGCTTACATGGTTTAGGTTATATTTTAGGAGATGAAGGCTCTGAAACTTATTTCGGAAAAATTCTTATTACAGATTTTCTTTATAAAAAAATGCCTGATGATTTAGCTGAAAAATTTCATGCCAAATACAAGCCTACTAAGGAAGACGTTATCAAAAACATCTACCAAAAACCTTTACCTAACCATTATTTAGCAGCTTTTGCAGGTTTCCTTAAAGAAAACTTCAATCATCCATATATCCAGAAAATTATCATTACTGGCTTAGAAGAGTTTATTAAAATAAGTATTTGTACCTATCCCAATTATAAAGAACTTTATTGCCATTTTGTTGGCGATATAGCTTATCATTTTCAAGATTTCTTAATTCCTTTATGCCGTAAGTACGAGATTCATGTAGGTAAAATTTTAGAAAAACCAATTTATGAATTGTTTGAATTTGTAAAAACCAAGGAAGGGTTTTAAAAACTCACCTTATACACAGTTTTTGATTCGAACAGCTCTCCTTCTTTAAGTATAACAGACGGAAAATGAGCCTGATTTGGGGAATCTGGATGATGTTGCGTTTCAAAACAAAAGCCACTTCTACGCTCATAATAATTCCCAGCCTTCCCTTTATCTTTAGCATTTAAGAAATTACCCGTATAAAATTGCATCCCTGGCTCTTCTGTAAACACTTCTAACTTTAAATGAGAAATATCACCAATAGCTGTAGCAGCATGTGTTAAACCATTTTCATTTTGATTCAAAACAAAAGAATGATCGTAGCCATTACCGTTCACAAGCTGTATATCTTTTTCTGCAATATCTTTAGCTATCGGTTTTAATACACTAAAATCAAAAGCTGTATTTTCTACTTCGATGAATTTCCCCGTTGGTATACATGCCTCGTTTATCTCCACAAAACTATCTGCATTTATTTTTACAGAATGATTGAGAATAGTACCACTACCTTCGCCATTCAAATTAAAATAAGCATGATTGGTTAAATTAATGATGGTATCTTTCCCAGAACTGGCCTTATAATCCATCACCAGTTCATCATCATCTGTTAAAGTAAAAGTAACACTTGCAGTAATAGGACCTGGAAAACCGCCTTCTCCATCAGCATAAGAAATACTCAGTTGAACAGAAGAAGTATTTTGTTCTACTACATCCCAAACCTGTGCATGAAAACCAGCTTTACCACTATGCAAATTATTTAAACCATCATTTTGCTCTAGTTGATAAAGGGTATTTCCTATCATAAACGCTCCATTTGCTATACGATTTGCAAAAGGACCGGCTGTTACACCATGATAAAGCTCCGCAGCGTTTAAATATTCTTGAATACTATTAAAACCCAGTACCACATCTACCCAGTTTTCTTGTTCATCTTGAACTATAAAATGGGTAATTCTTGCACCATAATTACAAATTCCTACTTGTGTGCCTTTCTGATTTTTTAGAACTATCAAGGTAGTAGATGCGCCCTTAATAGAGGTAATAAAGGCTTCTTTTAGTGTTTCAAGATTTGTCATAATCCAAATAAAGCATAAAAATACAAAAAGGTAGCTTTTAGACTACCCTTTTTATATCCTTTATGGTTAAAATTATTTTGTAGAAAATTTATAAACCGTCTTGGTTTTATATATATCACCTGGTTTTAAAATGGTTGATGGAAAGTTTTTCTGATTTGGCGAATCAGGGAAATGCTGGGTTTCTAAACACAATGCAGATCTATATTGATAAGCTTTACCGCCTTTACCATCTTTGGTTTCTCCTGTTAAAAAGTTACCACTATAAAATTGTAAGCCAGGCTCCTCTGTTAAAACTTCCATCAAAATTCCGGTTTTAGGGCTGTATAAATTTGCTATAAGTTGCAAACCTGCTGTTTTGTTTAATACGAAATTATGATCATAACCTTTACCTCTTTTTAGTTGCTCATGGTTTTCATCAATACGAGCACCTATTAGCGTAGCTTTTCTAAAATCAAATGGGGTATTAGTAACATCCATTAAAGCTCCGGTAGGGATTAAGCCTTCATCTACAGGAGTTATAGCATCAGCTTTAATGGTTAATAGATGATCTAATATGGTTGAGTCTCCTTCGCCATTTAAATTAAAATAAGCATGGTTAGTTAAATTAACTGGCGTTACTTTATCCGTTTTAGCTTGGTAGCTGATATCAATACTGTTATCATCTGTTAAAGTATATTTTACTTCAACTTCTAAAGTTCCAGCGTAACCGCCTTCACCATCCTTAGAAGTATAATGAAGTTGTAAACTATTATCATTTACTGCTTTAACATCCCATACCTGAGCATGAAAACCCATTTTACCACCATGTAAAGTGTTTACACCATCATTAGCATCTAAATTATACTCTTTACCTTCTAAGGTAAATTTAGCTTTGCCAATTCTGTTACCGTAACGACCTATTAAAGCTCCAAAAAATGGCTCTCCGTCTTTCTGAAATGTCTCTACATAATCGTAACCTAAAGAAACATCAATAAATTTCCCATTTTTATCAGGTACAATAATACTTACAATACGACCACCATAATTAGTAATAGCAACTTGCATATTGTTCTTATTTTTAAGCACATACAAGTTAGTTCGCTTACCTGCAATATCTTTCTGAAAATTTACCGAATCTGGAATTTTCACCATATTTTGCATAGTATCTTGCTGATTACCTTTTTGTTGATTATTAGTACAGCTACCAAATGCTAGACCAATAATCATACTTAAATAGAATATTCTTTTCATTGATTTTAGGGTTATAATTTAAATCTAAGATATTAAATGTAATTTCCACAATTATAATTAATTATTTAGGAAACCATTTTCTCTTAGTAGATTTATATCTTCAAATACTTTACATGCAAAAATATTCTAAACAAACCCGTCTGCTTGTAGCTGTAGATTGTATTATTTTTGGTTTTGATGGAGAAAAGCTAAAACTTTTACTCATACAGCGTGATTTTGAACCCAAAAAAGGTAAATGGAGTTTAATGGGAGGCTTTTTAAAACCCGATGAAACCCCAGAAAATGCTGCCTATAGAGTTCTAAAACAACTTACAGGATTAGAGAATGTTTATTTAGAGCAAACAGAGGTTTTTGGTGATATTAACCGCGATCCTATCGAACGTACTTTAAGCATTGCATACCATACTTTGGTAGACATTCATCAATATGAAAAACAACTGAGCAATGATTATCATGCCGAGTGGTTTGAGATTAATCAACTACCCGATTTAATTTTTGACCATAACCAGATGGTTAAAAAAGCAAAAGAAAAAATCAGGTATAAAGCTGCCTTACATCCAATTTTATTTGAGCTATTACCAGAAAAATTTACTATCCCACAAATTCTGGCCCTTTACGAGCAGGTATTTGATACCGAATTAGATAAAAGAAACTTTAGCAGAAAATTATTCTCTACTGGCTTAATCATCAAACAACAAGAGAAAGACAAGTTAAATTCGAAAAAGGGAGCTTTTTATTATAAACTAGATAAAGATACTTACAAAAGTAAGTTCGAAAATTTCTTCCATTTTATATCAAACCCTACAGAGCTTAAATAGTATTTAAGGCAACCACAGGACCAATAATAATTAATGCTGGATGTGTTATTTTTGCATCTTCTGCCATGGTCTGCAAATCTTTTACTTTACCCTTCACAGTCTTTTTATGTGGTAAAGATGCATGCTGTACAATAGCTGCTGGGGTATCTCCTTTATTTGCCTCTAGATAAGTAAGTGCTATATCAGCTGTTTTTTTCATCCCCATATAAATAACCACCGTAGCGTTACTTTGCATCGCTAGTTTTAAATCTGCTGATAAACTACCGTCTTTTTTGGTTCCGGTTACTACCCAAATACTTTCACTTACCGAGCGATGCGTAAGTGGAATATCTTCAAAACCAATTGCTTGCATGCTGCTTATTCCTGGAATATAAAAAGTTTCTATTCCATATGTTCTAGCAAATAAAATCTCCTCAAAACCTCTTCCAAAAATATAGGGATCTCCTCCCTTTAGCCTGATAACCCTTCCCTTTTCAAAAGCTTTTTCTTTGATCAATTCTAAAATACGTTCCTGCGGTGTATACTCGCCATAAGGCTGTTTACCTACGTAAATACATTCGCAATCTTGAGGGGCAAGTTCTAATAAAGCCTTATTTGCTAAATTATCATACAATATTACCTGAGCTGTTTGTAATATCTTATAAGCTTTCATGGTAAGTAATTCGGGATCACCCGGACCAGCTCCTACTACATACAATTGGGGAAGTAACACACTCATCTACTAAAATAAAAACGTTTAAAACTATAAATAAAATTGTATTGCTAGAAATTATTATCAATACTTTAAAAATCTAAAAATTCATCTCCTTTTACATCATATTTTTATAAAAACAACCATAAAAAGTCCAAAAACTCCAAATAATAGCCTAAAAAAACAGATAAAAGCAACATTTTAAAGACATTATACTTAATATTTTCACACTAAAAGATACATTATTTTAAAAAACATAAAATTTACAATGCAATTTTAATACTTTTTTTAGTCTTTTATTAAATTTTATATGATTTATAAAACATTTATATTAATTTTTTATACTTGTTTTAGTAAAATATATGATTTTAATCATATTTATGATTAAAAAATTCTAATCTCATACAAATGGTCGCAAAAAACAAAAAAAACATCGTAATTATTGGCAACGGAATGGTTGGATATAAGTTTTGTGAGAAAATAATTGCCAAGTCTGATGATTTTAACCTCATCGTTTTCGGAGAAGAGCCTAGAAGAGCTTATGATAGGGTTCATCTTAGCGAATATTTTAACGGAAAAACTGCCGAAGACCTCAGCATGTCTCCAGCAAACTGGTACCAAGAGAACCATATCACCCTACATTTATCAGACCCTGTATTAGAAATCAACAGACAAAATAAAACCGTTCATTCTCAAAAAGGCATTTTACAACCTTATGATTACCTCGTTCTAGCAACAGGGTCTTCTGCTTTTGTACCTAATATCCCTGGTGTAGAAAAAGAAGGTGTTTTTGTTTATCGCACCATAGAAGACCTAGAACTGATGAAAAACTACGCTTTAAAAGCTAAAAAAGGTGCAGTTATGGGAGGCGGTTTACTAGGTTTAGAAGCAGCAAAAGCACTACTAGATTTAGGTATTGCAGAAACCCACGTGATAGAATTTGCCCCACGCTTAATGCCTAGGCAAGTGGATAGCGCAGGAAGTAAACTTCTTCAAAATAAACTTCAAGATTTAGGCCTTCAAATACATCTCAATAAAAGTACTAGCGAAATTGTTGGCGATGGCAAAATAGAAGCTCTTGCTTTTAATGATGATACGCAACTTGAGTTAGACATGCTGGTTATCTCTGCCGGTATAAGACCAAGGGACGAACTTGCCAAACTATCGGGCTTAGAAGTTGGTACCAGAGGCGGAATTTTAGTTAACGAGAAACTACAAACCAGCGACCCTAATATTTTCGCTATTGGCGAATGCGCTTTATACAAAGACATGATTTACGGCTTAGTAGCCCCAGGCTATGAGATGGCCGAAGTTGTTGCTGCAAATATTTGTCGGCAAGAAAAGTATTTCTATGGCTTTGACATGAGCACCAAACTTAAATTGATAGGTGTTGATGTTGCCAGCTTTGGCGATGCCTTTGTTACTGAGCCGGAAGGTAGAACTATTGTTTTCGAGGACACTCATAAAGGTATTTATAAGCGAATAAATATTACCAATGATGGAAAATATCTTCTTGGCGGTATTCTTATTGGCGATGCTGATGCTTATAACATCCTATTACAAACGATTAACAACAAAATTATTTTACCACCAAACCCAGAAGATTTAATACTGGGTAGCCGTGGCGGAGAAACTGATGGTGGTGCTGGTGTTATGAGCTTGCCAGACGATGCTTTAATTTGCTCTTGCGAAGCTGTTACAAAAGGCATGATTTGCAGTGCCGTAAGCGATGGAACAGCAAGTTCTATAGACGATATAAAAAAATGTACCAAAGCGGGTACTGGCTGTGGTGGTTGCGTTCCTTTAGTTAAAGATTTAATTACCGGAACCATGCAAGAAAATGGCGTTTACATCAAAAACGTTATTTGCGAACATTTTGATTATTCGAGGCAAGAGCTGCTAGATCTTATCAAACTCAATAAAATTAAAGATTATGATACCGCCCTTGACCATTTTGGTAAAGGCGATGGATGCGAGGTTTGCAAACCAGCTATCGCTAATATTTTGGCTGGCGTTTGGAATGATTTAATCCTTAAACAAGACACCATACAAGATAGTAACGATAGATTTTTGGCTAATATCCAAAAAGGAGGAACCTATTCTGTTGTACCTAGAATTCCGGGTGGAGAAATTACTCCGGAAAAACTTATCGTGATTGGGCAAGTAGCTCAAAAATACAACCTCTACACTAAAATTACTGGCGGCCAAAGGATAGATTTGTTTGGTGCCCACTTGAGTGATTTACCCGCTATTTGGGAAGAACTTATTGATGCTGGTTTTGAAAGCGGCCATGCTTACGGAAAATCCTTAAGAACTGTAAAAAGCTGTGTTGGAAGCACTTGGTGCCGTTTCGGACTTCAAGATAGTGTAAGTTTTGCTATAGAAGTAGAAGATAGATACAAAGGCTTACGCTCGCCACATAAGCTTAAAGGTGGTGTTTCTGGCTGTATCAGAGAATGTGCCGAAGCGCAATCTAAAGACTTTGGTATCATCGCTACAGAAAAGGGCTACAATTTATATGTATGTGGCAATGGAGGCTCTAAACCTCAACATGCTTTATTGCTTGCCGCAGATATTGATAAAGAAACCTGTATCAAATACCTAGATAGATTTTTAATGTTTTATGTAAGAACTGCCGACCCATTAACCAGAACAGCAACTTGGCTAAACAAGATGGAAGGCGGCATTACCTATCTCAAAAATGTAATCATAAACGATAGTTTAGGCATTGCCGAAGAACTTGAAGCTGCTATGCATTACCATGTTGATACTTATAAATGCGAATGGAAAGCAGCCATAGAAAATCCAGAGATGAGAAAAAGATTTGCACACTTTGTTAATGCACCAGAAGAAAAAGATCCTACTGTAAAATTTGCTCCTATGCGAGAGCAGGTGAAGGCAGAAGCCTGGTAATTTTCAATAACAGATTAAAAAAACAAAGATTTAAACACCAGAATTATGAGCGAGATTTTAGAATTAAACCATCAAATAGAAACCACAGCAGTTTCTGAAAATTTATTTTTTGCTTGTTATACAGATGATGTTCCTCAAAATGGCGGAGCTTGTGTAAAATATAAAGACACACAAATAGCTATCTTCAATTTTACACGCCGAGGAGAATGGTACGCCACACAAAACCTTTGTCCGCATAAGCAGCAAATGGCATTATCTAGAGGGATGATTGGCAGCACCGGACATGATTGCGAACCTAAGGTTGCCTGCCCTTTCCACAAAAAAACTTTCTCTTTAAAAAGTGGAGATTGCCTTAGCGGCGATGACTATTCTATTAAAATCTACCCAGTTTTAATTGAAGAAGGCAAAGTTTATATCAGAATAGACAAATAGTTTACAGATTCATCATTTAGCAATAATGAATAATCTAAGAAAAATAATACTATTAATAATAACTATATGCTTTGTAATTACACAATGTTATGGCCAAAACTTTTCTGATAGTCGTTATTCACTAATTACAACTTCAATATCCATAAACGGCTTAGTAAGTAAGCCGTTAACATTAAGTGTTGATAGTTTAAAGCAATTGAAAACTATTAAAATCAATAATTTCAACCTGATAGGTAAAGATAATAAGATAAAAAGGCGTATCAATTCTTTTGAAGGTGTATTATTAAAAGATATTCTAAACAAAGCCCGCATTACTTCTAATAACAAAGAAGCAACTAAACTGTATATCAAACTTACAGCATCAGATAATTATACTATTGTTTTTTCTTGGAGTGAAATTTTTAATCATCCTTCTGGAGAAAAGGTTTTTGTTATTTTTGAAGAAAACGAAAAACCATTAGAAGAAAATGGAGCATTTGCATTAATCACTATGGATGATAACATCAATGGATTAAGACATTTAAAATGGCTTAAAGAGATTAGTGTAAAAACCGCAGAGTAAGCATGAGAGACATTAGCAGCAAACAAATCACTTTAAGAAGTGCAACCGCAGTTGGAGCTATTTTTTGTTCCCAAGAAACCATTGCACTTATTAAAGAAGAACAACTTCCTAAAGGAAATTTATTTGATGTTGCTAAAGCAGCTGGATTTATTGGCGCCAAACTTACCCCACAATTGCTACCACATTGCCACCCTGTTGCTATTGATGGTATGGATTTAAAATTTGAATTTTTAAACCCAGAACTTCATCAAGATTGGTTTAACCAATCTTTATCAGGTAAAAGCGGCATCATCATCTATGGCGAAGCAAAATCCATTGGCAGAACAGGCATAGAAATGGAAATCTTAACTGCCGTTTCTGTAGCAGCATTAGAAATTTACGATATGCTAAAGCCTGTTGATAAAGCATTGGAAATATCAGGGATTAAACTGCTAGACAAAAAAGGTGGTAAAAGCGATAAGAAGAAGTTCTTCGCTACCTCTCCTACTTGTGCTATTTTAGTATGCTCAGACAGTACAGCAGCAGGTAAAAGAGAAGACAAAAGCGGCATCCTTATCAAGGAAATGCTTACCAATGTTAACGCTAATGTAACAGATTATCAAATAGTTGCTGATGATAAAACCAAAATTCAAGAAACTATTTTAGCTTGGGTAAAGCAAGACATCCACTTTATATTTACCACAGGCGGAACAGGCTTAGGCCCACGCGACAATACCGTTGAAGCTGTTAAAGAAATTTTAGAAAGAGATGCCGATGGTATCACCGAGGCTATGCGTAGTTTTGGCCAGCAACGCACCCCATTAGCCATGATGAGCAGAGGTGTAGCGGGCTCCATCTCGCACAGCTTAATTATAACTTTACCAGGAAGTACAGATGGTGCAAGAGAATCTCTGGAAGCTATATTACCCGCAGTTTTCCATGCCCGAAAAATGATGAAAGGCGGAGGTCATTAATCATGATTTCTTATCAAAAAGCGCTAGAAATTACCCAGTCAAAAGTAAAATCTTTTGGTACAGAAGAAGTACATTTAGACGATGCTTTAGACCGTATTTTAGCTGAAGATATTTTTGCCCCAAGAGATTTTCCTCCTTTTAACAGAGCCGCTATGGACGGTATCGCCATCCACATCCAAGATTTAGAAAAAGGTATTTTATCATACCATATAATAGAAACCATTTATGCCGGAGATGAAAGCTTTAAAAAATTAGCCAGTGGCGAATGCTATAAAATCATGACCGGTGCTGCTGTTCCTGAAAGTGCTAATATTGTCATCCGCAATGAAGATATTTTGTTTGAAAATGGAACAGCAAAGCTGAACATTAACAGTTATAAAGTTCATCAAAATATTGCCGAAAAGGGACAAGATTTAAAAAAAGGCGAATTGGTCTTGAAGCAAGCAGAGCAAATCAATACAGCAAGAATTGGCTTATTAGCTGCTTTAGGAAAACACATATTAAAAGTACAAAAACTGCCTCAAGTAGCTGTACTAACTACAGGGAATGAGGTTGTACCTGTCCATCAAACTGCATCGGCAACGCAAATTAACAACAGCAACTTACATTTATTAAAAGCTTTATTTAAAAAACTGAACATACACCCAATAAAAGCAGCACATCTTTTAGATGATAAAAAAGCCATCAAAACCGCACTTGAAGATGCGCTTAAAGCTGATATCATCATTTTAAACGGAGGTGTTTCAGCTGGTGATGCCGATTTTATACCAGAAATTTTAGAAGAATTAGGTATACAAAAGCTATTTCATAAAGTAGCTATAAGGCCCGGAAAACCAATTTGGTGTGGTTACTTGTATAATAAAATGGTTTTTGCCTTGCCAGGAAATCCTTTCTCTTGTTTGGTTACTTTTAAGATTTTTGTTGAGCCTTTTATTTTTTCTTGCTTAGGAATACCTAACGCTGACGAGCAGCTACCTATAAGCTTTACAAGAAAAGGAAAAACAGCATTAGACGAGTTTTTTCCTGTTCTCAATAACCAAAAAGAACTTCAGTATTTACCTATTAATGGTTCTGGAGATATTAGATTAGGATTACAAGCAAACGCTATTGCATGGCATCCAGCTGAAATTACCGATTTAGAAAAAGGGAAGCTCGTTTTTTTCAAGTCTATTCCGTAATCTTTAAAGAATAATTTGAGTTAAAGCCGCTAATTTAGGTCTATCATTAATGATGATATCCTTTCCTTCCAGACGTAGTATTTTATGATCTACCAATTCATTTATAGTTCTAAAAACCGTTTCATAAGTGGCTCCTGCATAAGAAGCTAAATCTTGTCTGGTTAAACTAATATTTAAGCCGCCATTTGGGGTACTTCCAAATTGCTCTTCCAAATTAAATAAAGCTTGTGCTACCCTCCCTTTTACAGACATGTGAGCCAGATTTCTCATTTTACGTTCAGATTCCTGTAGTTCATCAGCAAAAAACAACATCAATTGGTAAGTAAACTCGTTATTTACTTTTAAAGTAGCGTTAAAAAACTCTAACCCAATAAAACATACAGTAGAAGTTTCCAAAGCAGTTGCAGAAATAGGATAAACAGAACTCTTTGTACCCAAACCTCTATGCCCAATAACAGCACCTTTATTAGCAAATCTTACAATAAGCTCTTTATCACCCCATTTTTTATGAACTTTTACTATCCCATCAAAAACAAAGTAGACGCCCGTTACACGTTCTCCCTCTTCTATAATTTTTTCACCCTTTTTTACTTGAAATGTTTTCCGATGTGCATGAATAGCCGGGTGCCATTCTTTTAAACACATTTTACACATAAAACAAGTCTGCAAATCACATTCTACTTTACTTTTTTTCATTTTATTCTTATTCTAAATAAAAAATCGAGCTTTATTGTAATTTTTAAAAGTAATTTTCGAAAATAACTTAAAAAACATATAAATACTATTAAATAATTAGCTGTATTTATATAAATCAATATAAAACACAATAATTTTATATAAAAATCGAATTAATTTTTTAAAAAAGTGAATTATAAGATATTTTTCATTAAAAAATGTTCTATATTTTATACAAAAACAATAAATTCACTATTATTTTATTAAAATATTTAGATATTTTTAATGTTTTTATTGTAAAAAAGTAAAATTAGAAAGATTAAGGAGGTTATTTATTGCAAAAAACATAAAATTTATGGTTTTATGTAAAATTTTTAGCACATTTTTATTATATACATTATATTTATGACATAAAAACGTAATAAAAAATTTAAAATATATAATATGAATAAATCAAACTAAACAGAAAAAAAAGAAGCCCACCAGGAAGTCGCAATTCCTAATGGGCAAAATAGTCAACTTGCTCACACAAATTAAACTTAAACAAATGTATAAATTTTTATCAAACCGTGTAAGGTCTAGTCGCAGAGATTTTACACCCCAAAAAAACATCCTCCGAAGGAAGAAAGTAATCTTTCAAAAACTCTTATACATCTTCCTCCTATCATTATCATCAGCGCAAGCGCATGCACAATTTTCTTTAACTGGTCAAATAAGACCTCGTGGCGAAGTAAGAAAAGGCTTTGCTAACTTAGTTCCCAATGGTGCTAAAACAGCAGCTTTTATTTCACAAAGAACAAGGCTAAATTTTGGTTATAAATGGGATAAGCTAACTTTTGGTGTAAGCGCACAAGATGTAAGGGTTTGGGGGCAAGATGCTTCTACCATATCTCAGGCAGACGGCAGCCGTTTTATGCTTCATGAAAGTTGGGCCGATTTAACTTTGGCAAATAAAACTGATACAACCATTAAATTTAAGCTTTTTGATAACCTATCTTTAAAAATTGGCCGACAAGAATTAATTTATGATGATGCCCGATTGATAGGTAATTTAGATTGGCTTCAACAAGGACGCAGGTTTGATATGGCGCTGTTAAAAGTGGTACACCAAGGGTGGCAAGTAGATATTGGTTATGCTTTTAACCAAAATAATGAAAACTTTGCCAGAACCAATTATGTGCCTGCAAATATTCCGGCAAGTGTAAAAAATAATAATGGCGTTTTGGTACCCACACCTGCCAACATGATACCTTTAGTAAATGCTGCAGGTAATAGTGCTAAAACAGGCACCCCTACATTCACAAACCCGCCCAATACTAATGGCGGAAACCAAGATTATAAAAACTTTACTAGTATTTATGTAGCCAGAAAATTTGGTCAAACTAGAATTTCGGCTCTTTATTTTCATGATGAATTTGGAAAATACCGACTAGACAGTGTAAATAGCGGAGGAGGAAAAGTTTACGGAAGATTTTTTGACATCAACGGAACGCATAACAGAAATACCTTCGGCGCTATGATTACACCTGTTTTTGGCAATGCATCAGGCTTTGGCAAAGTAGCTGTACAAGCGGCTTACTATCATCAAAACGGACATGATAGAGATGGCAAGAAGCTAGATGCTTACCATTATACCATTAGCGCTAATTACAGTAAAGGCAAATTTACTTTAGGTCCCGGTTTTGACTATTTATCGGGCAATAAAACAACAACGCCTACAACTGAAAGTAAGAGGTTTGATCCTTTATATGGCACACCACACAAGTTCTGGGGCACCATGGATTATTTTTACGCTCCAACAGGCTCACCTGCTGCCGGTTTAAAAGATTATTACTTTAAAACCAAATTTACCGCCAATCAATTTTATGTTATAGCAGACTACCATTTGTTTGAAACAGCTCAAGCTTTAGCTAATAGCAATTCTCAAAAACTCGGGCAAGAAGTAGATTTAGGCATCAATTATACCCTCAATAAATTTACTACGGTAGAACTGGGCTACTCTATCATGAAAGCAGAAGATAATATGGTTATCGCAAAAGCTCAACCTGGATCTCCTGCAGATTATAATAAAACAGGGCATTTTGGCTATTTGATGATTAACATCAAACCAGATTTCTTATATACCAAACCATCAGCTATTAAACAATAACATTAATCTTTTTATATCATGAAACGTATTAAAAACTACCGTTTAGGGGCATTTTTTGCCCTCATATTAGCACTTAACACCTTAACAGTTAGTGCAAAAAAAATAAAACTAGGTTTTATCCCTTTAACAGATTGCGCTCCATTGGTAGCCGCAAAAGAACTTGGCCTTTTTGCTAAATATGGTTTAGATGTAGAATTATCTAAAGAAGCATCTTGGGCAAATATCAGAGACAAAATCCTTAACGGTGAGCTAGACGGCGCACATTGCTTATTTTCTATGCCTTTTTCTGTTTATACTGGTATTGGCGGCAAGGCTGGTTCAGAAATGAAAATTGCTATGGTGCTTAGCAATAACGGACAAGCCATAACCCTATCTAAAGATTTTTGTAACCTATTAGGATATAAAGAAATAGCTAAAGTTGGTGTCGCCATCAAGAAAATACAGGCTAGAAAAGAAGTAACCTTTGCCATGACTTTCCCAGGCGGAACCCATGATATATGGCTACGCAACTGGCTTGCAGCAGCTGGTGTTAATCAAAAATCGGTTGGTATTATTACCATTCCACCACCACAAATGGTTGCCAATATGAAGGTTGATAATATGGAAGGTTTTTCTGTAGGCGAACCTTGGAATGGCGTTGCAGCATCACAAGGCATTGGTTTTACACACATAGCATCGCAAGATATTTGGAAAGATCATCCAGAGAAAGCTTTAGTTGTAAATGCAGCATTTGCCAACACCAACAAACAAGAACTCAAACAAGTAATGAAAGCCATTATTGAGGCTTGCAAATGGCTTGATGTATTGAGCAACAGAAAAAAAGCAGCTTCTTGGTTAACTAAACCTTATTATGTTAATGCACCATTAGCCGTGATTGAAGCCAGATTAATGGGTTCTAGCGATTTGGGATGCGATTTAGGCGTTCAAAGATACAAAGGTGACTTTATGACTTTTTACAAGGGAGGCCTTGTAAATACTCCTAAAAAATCATACGGTATGTGGTTTATGGCTCAATATGTAAGATTTGGAATGCTAAAAGCAGAACCTAACTACAAAGCCATTGCAGAAAAATTAGTACTCGATGATTTATTTGCCGAAGTAGCTAAAGAAATGAAAGTACCTATCCAACCAGATATGCTTACTTTCAAAACAACCTACGATGTAAGTTTTGACCCTGCAAACATTGGCGCTTATCTAAAAACTACCAAAAAATAAATATCAATTTAGTTTAGGTTTGAAACCCTTTTGTACTACCTAAACCCCTAAAGTGTAGTACAAGGGTTTCTTTAAAAACAACATTATGAAAAATACATTCATTAAAAACACCATCGGCCAAATCGTATCTTTTGCAGCCAGTATGCTCTTATTATGTTTGATTTGGCAAGGCATTACCATCCTTACCGAAAGCGAGATACCAGGCCCTATTGCTACCTGGCAAGTGGCCAAAGAAATGTTTGCAGAGCCATTTTATGATTACGGCCCCAACGATAAAGGCATAGGATTGCAACTTACCGCATCTTTATGGAGAGTATTTTTAGGTTTCGGTATTGGTAGTTTAATAGCTATTCCTTTAGGGATATTAATGGGCTCTTCTAAATTTATCATGCGCCTTTTTGATCCTATTGTTCAGATTCTTCGTCCGGTTTCACCTTTAGCATGGTTCCCTTTAGGCTTATTGGCTTTTAAAGCTGCTGCCGGAGCTACTATATTTATCATTACCATTACCTCTTTATGGCCAACTTTAATTAATACATCCTTTGGTGTAGTGCACATACCAGAAGACCATAAAAATGTAAGCAAAGCTTTTGGCTTTTCTAAGTTTAAATACCTTACTAAAATTTTAATCCCCTATACCCTACCCCACATGATAACAGGTTTAAGACTTTCTATTGGCATCGCTTGGATGGTGATTGTAGCTGGCGAAATGCTTTCTGGAGGCTCTGGTATTGGATTTTTTGTTTGGGATAGCTGGAACGGCCTTTCGCTAGAAAAAATCTTAGTTGCTATTCTAATTATAGGCAGCGTAGGCTTATTACTAGATAAATTCTTTAATACTTTAAAAATGGCTTTTGCCTGGGAAAATAAATAACCTTTTAAATCTTTTAACGATGAAAAATTTAACACAAGAAGAACTAGATCTTTTACAGGCTGAAGAGGCTGAAACCAAAGAAGAAATAGCTAAATTATTAGCACCAACAGCTATCAAAATTAAAAATGTTACCGTTTCTTTTAAAAGTAAAAAGGGCTTATATACCGCTTTAGAGGATATTAGTTTGGATATTAAAAAGGGAGAAATCATTTCTTTAATAGGGCATTCTGGTTGCGGAAAATCAACTTTAATGAATACCATTTCTGGGATGGTAAACCCAACAAGTGGAGAGGTAATTGCCAACGAACAAGTAGTAAAAGGACCCGGACCAGACAGAGGTATCGTTTTCCAAAACTACTCGCTATTACCATGGCTTACGGTGTTTCAAAATATTTATGAAGCGGTAGACTCTTCTTTTAAAAACATCTCTAAAGAAGAGAAAAAAGCTATCGTTGAAAAGAACCTTAAAATGGTGAACCTTTGGGAGCATCAACACAAATTACCTGGTCATTTATCTGGAGGAATGAAACAACGTGTTGCTATAGCAAGAGCTTTTGCTATTAACCCTAAAATTTTATTGCTTGATGAACCTTTTGGTGCTTTAGACGCCTTAACCAAAAGCGCTATGCATATAGAACTTCTAAAACTTTGGAATTTAGACAATAGAGATAAAACTATTGTAATGGTTACCCATGATATTGAAGAAGCCATCTTTTTATCAGACAGGGTAGTGGTTTTAAACAACGGCCCAGCATCAACTATTAAAGAAATTGTAGATATACCTTTAGAAAGGCCTAGAAATAAGAAAGAAATCGTTCATCATCCAAAATATAAGGAGATACATGATAAATTATTGAGCTTATTGATAGATAAATTCTCTATTTCTGATTATTAGGCAAATAATCAAAGTAATAAACTGATTTTTCATCGATAAAAACTCAAATAAAAAAGGTTTTTAAGAATAATTGACCAAATAAAACAACCAATAAAGTAATTTTTACAAAAACAAGCCTCTTTTTTTGAGTATTTCGATTAAAAAATCATCAATAATTAAACATAAGTCATAAAAAATCATCAAAAACCAACATAAATAACATATAAATATTACTAAAATCATATAAATTTAAGTATTTGACTTAAAAATTTGTCTTAAAATATTACTTATGATAAATTTATATCAATAAAAAGAATATTTATTATCTATTTTTTGAATGAATTTTAAAAATCACTCAAAATTTTTCGATTAAACAGATTTAAAACTAGTCAAACACAATAATTATGATAAAATCAAGCGAAAAACCACTAGAAAAGCTCAACTTATTTAGCATAAAAGGTATACAAATGAGAACATTCCATATTACATGGCTCATGTTTTTAGTTTGTTTCTTCGGATGGTTTGGTTTAGCTCCTTTAATGCCAACCATCAGAACAGAGCTTGGTTTAAGCAAAGCCCAAGTTGGTAACCTTATCATAGCCTCAGTAGCCTCTACCATCATAGCTAGGTTAGTAATAGGTAGGCTATGCGATGTTATAGGTCCTCGTAAAGCCGCTATTTGGTTATTATGCTTGGGTTCTTTACCTGTGTTTTTAGTTGGTTTGGCCGATTCTTACGAGACTTTCTTACTGTTTAGGCTAGCAATAGGCGTTATAGGTGCATCTTTTGTGATTACGCAATACCATACTTCTATGATGTTTGCACCAAAAATTAAAGGAACCGCCAATGCCATAACCGGAGGATGGGGAAATTTAGGCGGCGGTGTAACCAATATGGTGATGCCCTTAATTTTTGCTGCTATCGTAGGCTTTGGCTATACTGATGCTCAAGCTTGGAGATACGCTATGATTGTACCCGGATTAATGATGCTTGTAGCTGCCTTTTTATATTGGAAATATACCAAAGATACACCGGCAGGAAATTTTGATGAGATTAACAAAGAGAAATCAGCCGCAGCTAAAACAGATTGGTCTATTTTGGCAGATTGGCGAGTTTGGGCTTTAACTTTAGCTTATGCCATGTGCTTTGGTATGGAAATAACCTTTGACAACATAGCTGCTCTTCATTTTGTAGACTCTTTCGGCCTATCGCAAAGTAGTGCCGGCTTTTGGGCTGGTGTATTCGGTTTCATGAATATTTTCGCCAGAGCGATGGGCGGCATCGTATCAGACAAAACCGGATTAAAATACGGCTTAAAAGGTAAAGGTATTTTACTGGCTATTATGTTGTTGTTAGAAGGTTTTGGCTTACTGTTATTTGCTTTATCAGGCTCGTTTGTATTAGCCATTGTTTCTATGTTAACCTTCGCATTATTTTTAAAAATGGCTAATGGTGCTACTTATGGCATTGTGCCTTTTGTTAATGAAAAAAATGTAGGGATGGTAAGCGGTATAGTAGGTGCCGGTGGAAATTTGGGCGGTATGGCCTTTGGCTTCTTGTTTAAAGTAGAATCCATCAGCTATGTTCAGGCATTTCAATATATAGGCTACATCATCATTATCGTTTCTATCATTATCCTCATTACAAAATTTTCCACCTCAAAAACAGCAAGCCTTGAAACTCAAAACTTATCGTTGAAAACATCTAAATAAAAATTTATATGTCGCACACTAAAAAAACAACAGAACAACTTACTTCTACCTGCAGCTATTGCGGAGTGGGTTGTGGTGTGCTTATCCAAAAGGAAAAAAACGGAAATATTTTAGTTGAGGGAGATAAACATCATCCTTCTAACAAAGGAATGCTCTGTAGCAAGGGCTTAAACCTGCATCATACTGTAAACGATAAAAGCGACAGGTTACTGTATCCGCAAATGCGCTACAATAAAAGTATGCCTTTACAAAGGGTAAGCTGGGATGATGCTTTAGAACGTAGCGCAGCAGTTTTTAAAACTTTTATAGAAAAATACGGCCCAAATTCGGTTGCTTTCTATGCATCGGGGCAGTGTTTAACAGAAGAATACTATGTCATTAATAAGCTTATAAAAGGCTTTATAGGCAGTAATAATATAGATACCAATTCTAGATTATGCATGAGTAGCGCTGTTGTAGGCTACAAAATGTCTATCGGCGAAGATAGCGTACCTATTTGCTATGATGATATAGAACTGGCAGACTGCTTTTATGTTACAGGTGCTAACCCAGCTTGGTGTCATCCTATCATTTGGAGAAGGGTTGAAGCTCATAAAGCTGCTAATCCGGATGTTAAAATCATTATTGTTGATCCGCGTGTAACCGATACTTGTGCCATAGCAGATTTACATTTGCAGTTAAACCCTGGCACAGATATTACCCTTAACCACGCCATTGGCCGGCTTCTTATAGAGCAAGGTTATATTGACATCAATTTTATTCAACAACATGCAGAAGGTTATGAAGCTTACAAAGCCGTAGTTTTTGAAAAAAGTTTAGAAGAAGCGGCTCATATTTGCGGCCTAAACCCCAATGATATTAGACTTGCCGCACAATATATTGGTGAAGCAAAAGGCTTTATCAGTATGTGGACCATGGGGCTTAACCAAAGTGCTATTGGCACCAACAAGAACTTAAGTTTGATTAACCTCAACTTAATTACTGGGCAAATTGGCAAACCTGGAGCTGGTCCGTTTTCATTAACTGGCCAACCCAACGCCATGGGCGGCAGAGAAGTTGGAGGCTTATCAAACCTTCTACCTGCCCACCGCAACTTAAACAACCCACTACACCGCCAAGAAGTACAAGCATTTTGGGGTGGAAAAGAAATACAAGAAAAGCCTGGTTTAACAGCAACAGAAATGTTTGAAGCCTTAGAAACAGGGCAATTAAAAGCTATCTGGATACTGTGTACCAACCCATTAACCAGCTTACCCAATACCCGGCAAGCCGAAGCCGCTTTGAAAAAAGCAAAATTTGTTGTGGTACAAGAAATCAGCAATAAACCAGAAACTTTAGCTTACGCTGATGTTGTTTTACCCGCAGCAGCCTGGGCAGAGAAAGAAGGTACCATGACAAATTCTGAGCGGAGAATTACATACTTACATAAAGCTGTAGATGCACCCGGAGAAGCCTTGCCCGATGCTGAAATCATCTGCAAATTTGCTCAAAAAATGGGCTATAATAGCTTCAACTATAACAATGTAGAAGAAATATTTATAGAACATACCAAACTCACCAAAGGCACCAACATAGATATTTTTGGCTTAAACTACACTATTTTAAAAGCGCATAGAAGTATTCAATGGCCTTATAAAAAGCATAAACAAAACGGCACTAAGCGACTCTTTGATGATAAAAAGTTTTATACACCATCACAAAAAGCCATCTTACATGCCGTACCAGATACTTTAACTAGCGAAAAACCAAATCCCGATTTTCCTTTTATCTTAACCACGGGCCGTATTAGAGACCAATGGCATACCAGAAGTAAAACTGGTAAAGTAAATAAGCTAAATCAGCATATTAAGCAAGCTTATTTAGAAATTCATGTTCAGGATGCAGAGCAATTACAACTGAAAGAAGATGATATCGCCATCATAACTTCTGCCCGCGGAGAAGTAAGAGCAAAAGTTAAAATTGGTAATACCATAAAACCTGGTGTTGTTTTCTTGCCTATGCATTGGGGCAAAATCCTCGGAAATGATTTAAACCGAGCAAATAATATCACCAATGATTTGCTAGACCCAATTTCTAAAGAGCCAGATTTTAAATATTGTGCTGTTAAGGTTGTCAAATATCAAAAACCAGAACAAAAGATAGTTATTATTGGTGCTGGGGCAGGTGCTTTTGGCTTTGTAAAGGCTTATAGAGAAATAAACCAAGAAGATGCCATAACCATTTTTAGTAAAGAAAATTTTCCTTTTTATAATAGGGTTATGCTACCAGATTATATCAGTGGTGAACAAGGCTGGGAACAATTGGTTAAGATGACAGATGAAGAAGAACCTGATTATAAAATTAGGCTTCACCGTGGTGTAAGTGTAGAAAAAATAGACAGAGAGCAAAAATTTGTGGTAGATAGTTTGGGTAGAAAAACCCCATACGATATCCTCATCATGGCAACAGGTAGTCGGGCGTCGGTTCCTAAAAACTTACCTAATTTAAAGGGCATTTTTACCATGAGGAGTCGTACAGATGCTGATAACTTTAAAAATCATATCCCTAAAAACGCCCATGTTGCTATTTATGGCGGCGGATTGCTAGGCTTAGAAATGGCGGCTTCTTTAAGAGAGATAGGTATTAAAATTACCATCATCCAAAGAAGTTCTAGGTTTATGGGTAGGCAGCTAGATGCTTTGGGCAGTCAGCTTTTACATGAGGAAATGGTAGACCTAGGTTGCGATATTTATTATGATGATGAAGTACAATTGTATTACGGAAGATCTAAACTTACCGCCATTGGTTTAAAAAGCGGTAGAAAAATAAACTGTGATGCTATCATTTTAGCTATTGGTACTACACCCAATATAGAACTGGCTAAAGCAAGCGACTTAAACTGCAAAAAAGGTGTTGTGGTTAATGATTATCTGCAAACAAATGACCCTGCCATTTATGCAATTGGTGAAATTGCAGAGTTTAACGGTAGTTTATACGGCATTACCGCTGCGGCAGAACAACAAGCTACCGTTGTTGCCAATTATTTAAACGGAGATATTGCTAGCTATTATAGCGGAAGCACCAGCATGAACTTGATAAAAATTCATGGTTTTGATTTGTGCAGCATTGGTTTACCAGAATGCCCAGACGAAACTTACGAAGAAATAGTTTTTATCGATAAAGCTAAGCGATATTATAAGAAATGTATTATTAAACAAGATAAACTGGTTGGCGCTATCCTTATCGGAGATAAAACTGAGTTCCTAGAATTTAAAGAGCTTATTGCTAATAAAATAGAACTAAGCGAAAAGAGAATGCAACTGCTTAGAAGCGGTAAAAAAGCAGAAGCAGTTAAAGGTAAATTGGTTTGTAGCTGTAATAATGTTGGTAAAGGTAATTTAGAAGAAAAAATAGCTTTGGGCTGTACAGATTTGAACGCCTTATGTACTGCCACAGGTGCAGGTCAAGGTTGTGGCTCTTGCAAAGCAGAAGTTAAAAAAATCCTCGATGAAGCATCCCTAAAAGAGGAAGTAGCTTTAAATCTAATCTAATTTCTATGGAAGAGCATATCGTCAAAATAAACTTACCAGGTGGCATTGTTTCTACCGGAGATTTGCATGAAATCTTAACCATTGCAGAACAGTGCAATGTTGAGAATATTAGATTTGGCAACCGCCAACAAATTTTATTTAAAATTGCAGAAACTGCGCTGGAAGACTTAAAAGATAGGTTTATGGTTCATGATATCCCCTATGAAATAGACCAAGATGAGTTTCCTAATATTGTAAGTTCTTACGTTACAGAAGAAATTTTTCAAACATCTTTATGGTTAACAGAAGGTGTTTATAAAGACATATTAGATGGGTTCAATCATCAGCCTAAGCTTAAAATCAATATTGTAGATTATTATCAAAATTTAATTCCCTTTTTTACGGGCAACCTTAATTTTATAGCCTCAGAAACCAATAATTTCTGGTATTTGTACATCAGATTTCCTAAAACCAACAATATGTTTTGTTGGCCTTCTCTTATTTATTCTGAAGATATTGCTGCTTTAAGCTTGGTTCTAGAAGATCATATCCATCAAGATGTTAGTAAGCAAGAAGTACAAATTAACGGAGAAGATATTTACGCTCAGGTTCTCAAGAGCCATAATTTTCATCAGCAGGAGATTCAAAAACCTTTAATCCATACAGATTTTCAATTGCCCTATTATGAAGGTTTAAATAAATATAGCGAGAATAAACTTTGGCTAGGCATTTACAGAAGACATGAAGAATACAGCATTAAGTTTTTAAAAGCTA
The DNA here is from genome assembly GCF_000425145.1 of Pedobacter glucosidilyticus DSM 23534. Lineage (GTDB taxonomy): Bacteria > Bacteroidota > Bacteroidia > Sphingobacteriales > Sphingobacteriaceae > Pseudopedobacter > Pseudopedobacter glucosidilyticus. The sequence continues at coordinate 15,016 of NZ_AULF01000014.1, read as the reverse complement.
TTTGCGAAACTTGTCAATCGACAAGGATAGGACAACTTTACACCACTAGCTGGAAATCTATAGTTATCAAGAATATCAATATCAAAGACAGGACTTATTGGAGTAGCCTATTAGATAAATTTAAAATTAATATTAGACATGCTGCAAACGAGTTAAATTGGCAAGTAGAAGACTTATGCGAGGAAGCTTTAAAGCTGAAGATAGAACTGGTTAAACAATTTGAAGAAGTCGATTTAAGAACCTATCGTTTATGTTTTGCCATAAAAACCAAGCCTAAAACAGGCTTATTTAGTGCTATCGTCATCAGAAAGAGAAATAGTAAAAACAATAAGGGAGAAGAATTATACGAGCTTTTGTATACCCGAAACTTCAATCCAAATTCAAAAGAATATATCACTTTTCATGATGGTATTACCTTAGAGCAACTGGCTCCCAAATTGATAGAAATATGCAACCTTTACTATCACCTCAGAGAAAATACGGGTAAGAGCTCAGAAATAGAAAAAGAACGACCTAAGCAGGTACAAAAACACAGCGTTTACCAATGTAAAAACTGTTTAACCATTTATGATGAACATTATGGAGACCCTACACAAGAAATAGCTCCAAAAACAAGTTTTAACAGTTTAGATTCCTATTTTTGCCCTGTTTGTGATGCTCCAAAACAAGATTTTGTTGAAATTCACTTAACAAAACAGCAATTTTTATGAGTGTAGAAATCTTATTGTTATTAGCTTTATTTTCAGTTGGATTTTTATACGCATCTGTTGGACATGGTGGTGCTAGTGGCTATTTAGCTGTACTGTCTATTTTCTCTATTCCGCTGGCTCAATATAAAACCATGGTGCTTTTACTTAACATTTTGGTAGCTGGTGCAGGTTTTATTCAGTTTTACAAAGCCGGATTTTTTAAATGGCATTTATGCTGGCCTTTCTTGCTAAGCTCTATCCCATTTGCATTTTTAGGCTCAAAAGTCGTCTTAGACACCAAAGTCTATCATATCCTTTTGGGCGCAGCTTTAATGTTTCCTGTCATCAGGTTGTTAGGTTTTGGCGGCCAAGAAAAACACATAAAAAAAGCTATTCCTTTAGTAAAAGCTTTAATTTGGGGAGCATTATTGGGCTTAATATCGGGTATGTTAAACATAGGTGGTGGTATATTTTTAAGTCCATTACTTATTTTAATGGGCTGGGCAAATAGTAAAGAATCGGCATCGGTTTCAACCTTATTTATTGTTTGCAACTCTATGGCAGGGCTTTTGGGTTATACACAAGCTTTAGAAATACAAGATTCATCGGTATGGCTTTGGTTTTTTTCGGCTTTAGCCGGAGGATTTGCAGGCGCATACGTTGGTAGTCGATACTTTAAAATTTCTACCATCAGATATTTATTAACCGTAGTATTAGCGATTGCTTCTTTTAAACTTTTATTTTTGATGTAATGGAGGGGATTGAAGATATCTACAACAGAAAGTTTAAAAAGCTAAGGCTTAGCCTGCTAGACCATTGCAATTTTAATTGCTCTTACTGTACTATGGGCAGCGATAACGTAGCTAGCAAACCTCAACAAAAAGTAGATTTCTTTGTGAAAAGAGTAGCTAAACTACATCAATACCTACAATTAGACAGCATAAGACTTACCGGAGGCGAACCTTTACTTTATCACGAGCTTGCTATTCTTATTCATGAACTTAATAAACTAGACATACCAGAAATTACCTTAACCACCAACGGCTTTTTATTAGCCAAGCAAGCATCCAAACTAAAAAATGCGGGTTTAGATAGTATTAATATTTCTTTAGATGCGATAGATGAACTTACTTTCCAAAAAATAAGCAAAAGAAAAAAGGTGGAAGAAGTATTAAACGGTATTGAAACAGCTATTAAAGTGGGTTTAAATGTTAAATTAAATGCCGTCATCATGAAAGGGATAAACGAGCAAGAGATTTTACCTTTATTACAATATGCCTTTAAGTTAAATATCCCTATCAGGTTTTTAGAATTGATGTCCATGGGGCATTTGCATGAGCAAGCAGTATCTCAAATTTTTACTAAAGATGAAATTCTGTCTAGTATAGCTCAGCACTATCAATTTACAAGGGTAATTAGAAAAGCATCGGCAACAGCCAATTACTGGCAAACACAGGAAGGTTATTTCTTCGGAATTATAGCCAATGAAAGCACACCATTTTGCCATGATTGTAACCGCTTACGTATGGATGCACAAGGAAATTTATTTGGTTGTTTAAGCAGCAATAAATCTGTATACATGGCCGATGAAGAGCCAGAAGAGCTTTTAAAGCACAAATTGCAGTATGCCATGAAACAAAAACAAAGCCTTAAATTTACAGGAAGCAGCCTTAGTATGTTAGAAATTGGAGGATAAACATCATCATGAAAATAAAAGTTTTTGCCGCCCTTAAAGATTATTTCGATAAAGATTTTCTCTTAGAAGAAGACCTTAAAACCATTGCAGATTTAAAGGCTCACTTAGCTCAACAACAACCTAAAGCCTTGGCATTGCTAAACCTTTGCCGCTTTGCCGTAGATGATGAATTTGTCGCTTTAAGCCATTTAATCCATGAAAATGATGAAATCAGCGTTATTCCCCCAAGTAGCGGAGGTTGATATAACCCCTTTGAGTGCTACAGATTTAGATTTGGTTCAATTGCTAAGTTTAGCCCACGACCCAAAAGCGGGTGCTGTGGTTTTATTTAGTGGTGAAGTAAGAGATAATAGTACTGGCAAAACTGTTGACTATCTAGACTATGAAGCACATGAAAGTATGGCTAGTAAAATGATTTGCGCTATTGTAGAAGAAGCCGCAAAACGTTGGCATTTAACTAAAGCCCTAGCCCAACATAGAACGGGGAAAGTGATGGCCGGAGAATCTGCCGTGGTGGTGATTACCTGCTCGCCACACAGAAAAGAAGCTTACGCTGCAAACAGATATATTATTGATAGGATAAAACACGAAGCGCCCATTTGGAAATGCGAATATTTTACCGATGGAACCAAAGAATGGGGAGGAAATTGTTCTTGCCAAAAAATTACTGGCGATGCTAATAAACACGTTTATGAATTTGAAGATAAAGCCTAAGCTATGAAACCAACCATCACCATAGAATATTGCCCAAAATGCAATTGGATGTTAAGAGCAGCCTACATGGCACAAGAAATTTTATCAACTTTTACTGATGATGTAGCTGCCGTAAGCCTAAAACCTAGCGAAACAAGTGGTAAGTATACCATTAGCATTAATGAGCTAGAGCTGTTTGATAGGAAAAAAGAAGGTCGGTTTCCAGAAGTAAAAGAGCTGAAACAACTGATAAGAGACCAGGTAAATCCTGATAAAAGCTTAGGTCATTCTGATAAAAAATAAGCTGATGCCAACTTTAAGCGGATTAATTTTATGCGGAGGTCAAAGCAAAAGAATGGGGACCGATAAAGGCTTAATTTTAAAAGGTAAACAGCCTTGGTTTACCTTGATGGCCGATAAAGTCAAACCTTTTGCCCTTCAAGCCTTTATCTCTATCAATAAAACACAGTTAGAGCAATATCAAGCTTATTTTAGCCCAGCCAGCTTTATCATAGACCAGCATGAAGTTGAAGGACCTTTAAACGGCTTACTATCTGCACATCAACTATACCCTAAAACAGATTTTATCGTTTTAGCTTGCGATTTGATAAATCTGCAAACAGCGACCATCACTAAACTGATAGACAGCTATCAACAGTTTCCTGATTATGATTATTACGCTTACCATAACCAACAATTTTGGGAACCTTTATGTGCCATTTATACGGCTAAAGCATTAAAAAACTATCACGATCAAGCATCATTTAAACACAGCTTTCAAGCATTGTTAAACCAAAGCAAAACCTATAAATTGGATATACAGCAGCCAGAAAGTTTCATAAACTACAACCACCCTTCATCATTGGCATTTCTTTTGGATGATGCTAGCAGAAAATAAGCGACTATGAATAAATTAATTTTAACAATCGCATTTGCAGGCATGGTAAGCGTTGCATCTGCCCAAGAGAAAAACACCAAAACAGATACTGTTGTAAACGACATCAAAAAAGGTGTAAAAAAAGCCGGTCATAAAACTGCTGAGCTAGGTGTAAAAGGCGGAGCCAAAATCTTAGACCAACAAATAAAAGGTAAAGTTGGCCCAGCCGGACAAAGCGTTTACCGTGATGGTAAAGACCGCATTTACTATGTGGATGGTAAAGGCAATAAAATTTACATCAAAGCATCGGATTTAAAACCTGCTAAAACACCATAAATTTGATGTTTAACCTTAGGTGTAAATTCAATTTATTTAAATTCTTGAAGCTCAGAAATTGTGCAGGTGCATAAGGTTGTCTCAAATCAACATTTTGTGTCAGGCTGAGCGGAGTCGAAGCCTTTTATTATCCCTCGACTCCACTTAGGATGACAATAAAGGTCCGCTCAATGTAACAAATATGATTTTGTAAACAACCTCTTATTGTAATGAGGTTGAATTGAATTTTTATAAACATCATATTTTTAGTCCATCATTCTGCTACGCTTCATTCATGCTTAGAAGAATCTGTAATTGACCTCCCACGATGTGAGTTCTAGTACTGGTTAAAAGCTCCCCCACAAAACTGTAGGTATTGTCTACTTGATCTGTTCCGCTCAAATGGTTTTGGCTTTTGATTCTTATTATCCTACCTCTACTATCGTAGTAATTTACTGATAAATAATTTGAAACCCCATCACCTGAAGTTGCTGTACCCAAAATTGTTGCTGTTAAAAGACCCCTAACATTGTTGCTTTCCTGATTTATGGGTAAACCAAAAATATTACCGGGAAAACTATAATCATCATAATAATTTGTAATTGTAGGAATAAAGTTATTATCATCATCACCCACGTATACATTATTTGTATAGCCTAAGTATAAACCATTATTTCTACTTTCCCATAATATAGTACTAGCATCTATAAGAGATTGAAGTTGAACTCTTGTTTTAATTTTATACTTTTAAAGCGTAGTTAAAGCTATCAATTCACCATGACCATGATCCCGTAAATAAATAAACAATTAACTTTATAACAAGAACAATAAGCGCAATGCACATCGATATTTGACCATAATAATAATGACCATTCTCATTTGGTTTGAATAAAGACTTTATACTATTAAAAATAAACTTCATCTAATCAGCATTTTCTCCGTTTTTGAATCGAGAACTAGATTCTAATTGACCTGTTTCAGAATATGTTGTCCAAATACTATCCTTCTTCCCAATAGTATAGTTGCCGATTTGGCTAACATTACCATTCTCATACCAAATAGTAAACCGACCATCCCGTAAACCATTATTATTGTAATAAGCAAGGTAGTTTAATTTACCATTTGAATGGTAGCGTTTAATAGTGTCAATGAGTTTACCATTTTGATATTTTGCAATAACTTGAACATTCCCGTTCACAAACCATTGCTTTCCAACTCCGTTAAGTTCACCATTTCTATAATGGTATTCACTCAACTTTTCACCATTTTCATGCCAAGCCAACCACAGCCCTTCTTTTTTACCATTTACCATCCGTCCTTTTTCAAACTTACCGCCAGTACTATAATGTGTAGTTTTATAACCCCTACAAGAAAGTGAAAGACAAACAAAGGTTAGCAAAAGTATTTTACACATAATTAGAATCCTCTATAATTACCATTCTGATATGATTGTATTCCGCTTAACGTTTTATACTTAATATCCTCAACTGTCTTACTGACAGAATTCATCATATTTTTCATTAGATTACTAACTGCTTCAATATTTTGGCCGATGGTATTACCTCCCGTCATTCTACTAAGAGTCTGAGGCGAATCTATTACATCTCTTAGTTCTGCAAACATTGAAGGACCTGCTGCTTTTCCCACAGCTAAATCCTTTAAAATATCTACATAACCGTTGATTATCGTTCTTTCTCACCCCTCATTGCACCATACTGGGATACACTGCTTAATAAAAAGAGGTTTATGAACTTTTCAAAAGAATGTAGGAGTTCTACAATACAACAAAAGCCTAGCTCAGAAAAGAAGTAGGAAGCTTACTTTTAAGCCCATACGCATCAGCTTACGAGTTTACTTATATATTATCATTACACTAATATAGTTTAGAACTTACAAAGTACCACTTACCGATAGCCTCTTTTCTTGAAGGTCTAATAAATTTCACATCATAAAATCCCTTAATATCTTCTTCCTTAACATTCGTAAATAACAATCCATAATTTGATCCTTTAAAACCGTTTATTACAAAATAAGTAAACTCAGGTTCCATTACAATTCTCGTAAAGCTATACCTCGATGCAATTTTATAAATTGAATCTGACAAAGGTGAATTCACAATTTCGGCACTACTATTTCTAATTTCTTTGCTATCAATAATAATCGAGCCTACAAATTCCCGTTTCTTTAATCCAGAAATTATCTGCACCAAGTCTGCTTCTTGTGGGATGGAAAGCTTATATGTGTTGTTATTAGAAAAACAACCAATGAACATTGCTAAAAGCATTAAAATGAACCTCATAATTATCTATTTGACTAATTTATATCCTAGAACTTTTACAGATCCCGCTTCAATTGCTTCAACTTCATCTGCCTCATCAAGTCTTGCCCTACCCAATCTATAAATGATATCGCCCGGACTCCAACCGCGTCCTTCCCGATTTGGCCTCGATATTGTTTCAAGGTATAATGTGCCGCCATGTGCAAGAGTTATAGCATCGGAAGTGGAAAAACCAAACTTTGCTAATGCTGCTCCCCAAAGATAATTACCGGCTTCATTTCTATTCATTGCCTTTCCTGAAGCACCATATATCTTGTTTGGATCAAGATTTTGCTTTTGATCTAAATCGCCCCCGTCTTGAGACTCCCTTTTAACATAAAAAAAAGCATTTTCACTTCCTTTAGGCTCCGTTGCTTTTTTTAAAAGAGAACTAAAGCCTGTTTTGCTATCGGAGTTTTCCCAATTAGACTCAAACCCTTTAAACTTACCACTATTAATAACCCCCAGCGCCTGATTTGTTAATTTAAAAGACTTTCCTTTATCGTCATTTATATAGCTTCTATCCCCACCTACAAAAAGTTCAAATAACCAAGAGCGCTCGATTGTTTTTGTTTTTACCCCCTTCGAATTATAATAAATATCATCCATCCCATCAGGATCAATTCTACTTATAGGGTTATTCTTTGTATAATGGTAAGGTGTCCAGCTTCTATTCTTCTCCGCAAGTGGGTCAATCACATTCCACCTACCAATCACCGGATCATAGAACCTTGCCCCGTAATCGTATTGCATTAAGCCTAACTCCGTCTGTAACTCCTTACCATTGTATTTGTATCGGTTCTCTGGTGAGGGTACTGTTTGCCCTGCTCTGGATATTTGTAAACCAAAGGGATAATAGTCATTCGTCTCTAGGATACTTCCGTCTTGTTTTAATAACGCTCTGGTATTACCTAAATGGTCTTTAATCATATACTCATAGCTATAGCTGCTTCCACTAGGGATAGCTCTACCTTCTTCTGTCTGGATAAACTCTATACTGCTATTATTATACTCTATCCCTCCTGCATAATCTCTTATTAAGCTTCCTACTGTTTTCCTTATTTTAGCTCCATTAGATAGCCACGTATTTTGCATACTTTCTGATGTGGAGGCTTTGTTTATCGTTTGAGGTAGGTTTAAGTAGTTGTAGCTGATATTTATACCTTTCTGGCTGTCTGATGTTTGGTTTCCATTTGCATCGTATACATAACTGCTATTAAGCGCTCCACTGATGCTACTTAACTGATTGCCTGTATAGCTGTAAGTATTGGTGCCCATAGGGTTTCTGGTTAAACTACTGATATTTCCAATTACATCATAACTTAGGGTTTCATTAAAGTTCTCATCCGAACTTCCTCTCGTTAACCTGTTCAACTTATCATAAAGATAGGTATAATTGTGTAATTGTGGCTACTTGATGGTCCCCAATATTGATTTGCTATATTTCCATTGTATTGTGGGCTGCTGCCGTCTTCATAACTTAAAGTCATATTGAAGGATAAACCTGTATTCGTCTGGCTCTTTAACCAACCTCTTGGATTATAGTTATTTAATTGAGGATAAACTCCTGTTTCTCGCTAACACTATTTTTAAGGATGCTAAAACGGGGAAGGCTTATTCGCATTAACAACAAAAGCCCTGCTCACTTTAAAGAACCGGGCTTTGATTTTGGTTATTGTTAAAGATTTAAGTCATTCCGGCACTTTTGCTTTGTCCACTAAGTTCTACCTCGATCCTTTGTCAAAGTTAAGAGTGCCGCTTTACTATCAGGACGCTCAGATATAACCTTTCGGGCAAAAATAATAGCATGCGTGTCTTGCAGAAGCCTTTCGGGAATATGATTATAATATAACAAGTATTCTAATATATCCACGTTTTCAGGTTCTAGTTCAGCCGCCCTTAACCCATGGAATAATCCTAACATCTCTGCATTGTAGACATGATTCAGGATTGTCCCCATCAATCTACTAATGGAGAAGTGTATAGAGGCGCTTTCTCCCTTATACAAAAGGGTTTGCAGAAAAGCATATACTAATAGGTTTACCTCTTCTGTTGTTGGATCATAGGCCAATTGATAAAGAATATCTTCCATCTCAGAAAAAGATTTCTCAGCCAACAATCTCTCAAGCTCTGTAAACTTCAAGTCATTTAACAGACCTTTGTAATACTTCATATCTATCACTATCATTTGCTTAAAAGTTTCAACGCTTGCCATTTGTAGGCAGGATCAGTAATCACCCACGCGTTGCTTACTACAGTTTTACCACCTACCTGATTTGTAACTACCTGAACTATTTCACCGTTATAATTTAAGATCTTACTTCCGGAACCCATTGCTGTATTTCCATACGTCATTTCAACTCCTTCAGATAAAGCTTTAGACATTATAGATTTTATTTCGGCTTCTCCACCAGAAGCTACCTTACTCCAAGCATGTGTCGAATTCATTATTTTCACCATCTTTTGAGTTCCTAGTATAGCGACTTCAGGGAGAACTGCTTCCCCGCCACGTACCAAAAGCGAAAATCCAGTCTTTCCCCATTTTCCAAGTCTCCCCCATGGAAAAAGTGACCACGCAAGTTGTTCTCCACCAAACTTCAGAGCCTCCCTAGTGCCAACTCCAGCTGCCTTTTGTGCCTCTCTATAATCGATATTATTCCAGTTGAATGGAACTCCAGGAGTAAGAACATTGAACATGGCAGTCGTTTTCTTTGCGGTTATAACAACTTCCTTTAGCTGAACTACCCTTGTGGTATCCATCCCAAATTCATCTGCATACAGTAATGGATTATTAAGAACATAGTTATAAGGTGTAATACCCGTGTGTTTTTCCGCCAATGGGTCAATCACATTCCACCTTCCAATTACCGGGTCATAGAACCTTGCTCCGTAATCTAGGTGCTCTATTCTATCACTTTATTAATCCCTTCCTAATTTAAAAAAATCTTTAAACATTATGCATTCTATATTCACATCTTTACTGCTTTTCCTATTAATCTTTGTCGCATATATAGAAGGATTAGGGATACTATGTGCATTTAATTCTTCTTCTTTTCTTATAGCATCAATATCCCAATTTTCAACAAGCTCAATCATGTATTCAGAAAATCTTAGATTTTTATCAAAAGAAAATTTATCGTGATGGTAATTATAAATCAACTTTCCTCTTGAATTCCAAATTAATCCATAAATCATTCCACTTTCTAAATCATAAGTTTCCAAGAAAAATGTTTGACTAGCTGAATCGACAAAACCCAGTTTATTTAATGAATTAAGTTTTAAACGAACTTCATTAAATCGGTCTGTTCCACTTTTTCTAATTCCATTCTTTAACTGACAAGAACTCAAACCATTAGATAGATTGATAAAAGATTGTGATTGTACTATGCAACCAAACAGTAATAAAAGACATAATGGAACAATTATTTTTTTCATTTCTCATTAATAAGTGAAAGGTATCTGCTTTCTGTTTAACATTTTAAAAGTAGTATTCCCGTTTTGATCATAGTAAATGCTTTGACTTGTACCTGATCTTATAATTCTCGTACCAGGATCTAAGCTGCCATTTGGCCCAACGCCATAAGATGTACGTAGAGGCAACCCATGTTCTGCTCTAAGTCTATTTTCCATATGTGTCGAATAAATTTCAGCGTTCGGAATACTAATCGGATTTCCATTAGGATCTATTGCTGATTGCCAAGTATTCCTATTAACAGTACCCTTCCAAATATCTTGCACATGGGCAAGTTCGTGACCTAAACCGATATATGATGGTCTTTGTGTTGATCCATTCTGATCGGGAGCACTTGTTGTCCCATTCGGATTCCAAAGTACGTACGCACCATTTTTCTCATCAGCAGCATTTGAACTACGCTGCGCAATTTCTGTATTATTAGTTGAAGTCATTAAATCATTAACTAAACCAGCCCCTACTTTACCACTTCTCAAATCAGAAAGCGCAGTTCCAACTTGCCCTATAAATTTGTTACCACCGGAATACATTGACCCACTTTGATCTATAAAGCCATAATTACCTTTAGCATCCTGACCATAATAATATTTATCAGTTTGGGCTGCATTATTAACTGTAGTTGTAATAGAAACCCAAATTGAATCTCCATTAATGTCTATGTTTTTTATTGGATTATTTGCGCCATATTGATAAGGATTCATATCAACATATTTCTCTGCAAACCTGTCTATGGTGTTAAAACGCCCAATCACCGGATCATAGAACCTTGCCCCGTAATCATATTGCTCCCCTAACTCCTCCTGTAACTCCTTTCCATTGTAAAGATATTTATTTGTCCCGCCTTGTACAACTTTTCTTTTACCAAAAGCATAGTAATCATCTCGCTGTAAGATGTCCAGATTATTGGTTGATGGGTTCTTGTAGAAACTTACTCGAACATTACCCAAATGGTCTGTCAGGTTGTACTCATAACTGTATGCATTATTTCCATTGTGTCTGGCTATTCCCTCCTCTGTCTGAATGATGTCTATCGTACTTCCTTGGTATTCTATACCCTGCAAGTAATGGCGTAATGTGCCATTATTGTTCTTCGTGAGTTTCTGGCCTGCTGCATCATAGGTATAACTTAATCCTCCACTTACGGTTTGTGGTAAGTTTAGATAGTTATAACTTATCGTCTTATTATTTCTTCCGTCTGTTATGGCATTTCCATTGGCATCGTAGCTATAGTTGGTGGCTGTTACGCCTGTCACACTCTGCAATTGGTTAGCACTGTAGTTGTATGTCTTTGCTCCTGTTCCGTCATGGGTGATTTGGGTTAATTACTACTTTCAAGATTTAAGTCATCCACTTCTTTTTCTCAGACCGATAAGACTTAAACCAGTGGGGGGGGGTAATCGTATTGACTATTGTATTGTGATACTTGAGACTTCAACACTATCGGGAATTTCATAAATATTATTTATCAGACCTTTTGATAAATCAGGATATTTTTCTACATCTAAGTGATAAAAAATTTTACTTTCATTGGCATCTATAACCGCAAAGTACCCATCAGGCATAGAAGGAATTTTTTTACTTACAAAATTTCTAATATTTATAAATTTTTCTCCTATTCCCAAACCGTCAGATGTTTTTAAATTTTCATCCAAAATAATGATTCTAGATATTTTTCTTTTGTCTCTCCAATTATTTTCAACCATAAATGAAATCTGGTTATTTTTATAAAAAATTTTTGAATTCCATTCTAGATCTTCTCCTATGAGAATACTATCTCTGACCGTATAACAAGAATCATTCTTCACGATTTTATTTAGTTCTTTATCTAGAAAGTCACTTCGTAGATCATTAATAGTATAATTGCATTTCAAAGTAATACTATCATCTTGAACATAAGCTTGATTAGGCTTAGTTGTTTTTTTACTTTGATTTATACAAGCAATGATAATAACAATTGGTAATAGGCATATTGCAAAGATTTTTTTCATTATAAATCCTCCTTTTTCTTCGGCTCTAATATTGGTAATTCAACTTTTGTATTATCCCTCTTTATTGGTTCAGACTCAGATGTTGGGATTGGAACTGAACTTTGAGTTGGAAAACCAGGTAATTTAGTGTAGTCTCCCCCATATTTATTAAAAAATTCTTCATTTGACACAGTTCCATAATTTTGATTTTCTGGATTAATTTGTTGACCATCTTTATTAACACCATCAACGTGTAGATGTTCAAATTCAGTACCTGATTTACCTGTAAGTCCCAAAGGTTGCCCTTCAAAAACTTTTGACCCCACCTCTAAACTACCATCGAGCATTTGTATATGTAAAAATCGAATTTTATCTCCATTTCCATATTCAACTGTAATGTAACGAGCACCTTTCTTGGTCTCCCCTATAGCTGAAACTACTCCATTTCCTAAAGAATAAAATTCAGTTCCAACACTTGATCGATAGTCAATTCCTACATGCGGATTAGACCCTCCAGGAGGTCGATTTGTATCCAAATATGTCGAAGTTCTTACAATAGTGTTTTTTAGTCCGAATCCTCCATTTGGAACGCTACCCTTATTTACTGCGGTATTTCCTTTAATAGGCCACTCAATTAATCCATCAATATCAATATATCTTAATGGATTATCAAATGCATATCTATAAGGTGTCCACGAAAATGCCTTCTCCGCCAACGGATCAACAACATTCCACCTCCCAATCACCGGATCATAGAACCTTGCGCCGTAGTCATACTGCTCTCCTAACTCCTCTTGTAATTCCTTTCCATTGTAAAGATATTTATTTGTCCCGCCTTGTACAACTTTTCTTTTACCAAATGCATAGTAATCATCTCTCTGTAAGATGTCCAGATTGTTGGTTGATGGGTTCTTGTAGAAACTTACTCGAACATTACCCAAATGGTCTGTTAAGTTATACTCATAACTGTATGCATTATTTCCATTGTGTCTGGCTATTCCCTCTTCTGTCTGGATAATATCTATCGTACTTCCTTGGTATTCTATACCCTGTAAGTAATGGCGTAATGTGCCATTATTGTTCTTCGTGAGTTTCTGACCTGTTGCGTCATAGGTATAACTTAATCCTCCACTTACGGTTTGGGGTAGGTTTAGATAGTTATAACTTATCGTCTTATTGTTTCTTCCGTCTGTTATAGCATTTCCATTGGCATCGTAAATATAGTTGGTGGCTGTTACACCTGTTACACTCTGCAATTGGTTAGCGCTGTAGTTATATGTCTTTGCTCCTGTTCCATCTCTGTTTAGGCTGGTAATTTAATCGTATTGAATTTCTTTTTTATAGACATTTTTGATTTCGCCCGACTTATCAAATAAAAATAAGTAACGCATCCCTTTATTAAATACCGTAGCATTTTTATAGTTCTCTTTTATACTACTTATATCATCTAAAATCTCAGCACCTAAGAAATCATCATATACTTTGGAAAAATATATAGTAGAGTTAGATTCGTTTCTTACATTTTTTTTAGGTCGAATTAGCTGACCTACATTAACACTATGATCATGTAAACTAGAATGATTTAAACTATCGAGTAGAAACAGCATCTTTTCTTTCGACTTATGAGATAGTAAACTCAATTCTTCATAAAAAGGAGACAAATCAATATTAACTGTAGAATCGGCAATATTAAAATCCACTTTTTGATTTATTTGGTCTTGAATTAAATAGTTATATGCTAATGCATACTTTGATTTATGCTTATAAGTATATAACTCTACCTTTGAAGCGTTGCATCCAAAAAAAGAGATACTCAAAAAGAATAGGCTTGATAAAATTTTCATACTCTTTATATTAGAATTTAATAAACTTATCGGTAATTGCAGGGACAATCCCTCTTTGTAATGAATTTAATGAACTAGAAGTAAATGGTAAATAAGCAGGGCCTCCTGGGGTAGTCATTACAGCCTGATAAGAAGATCTTTGACCATAATTTCCCCCTTTACCATTCAACTCACTCCTAATAATATTCATCCTATCAACTGTTGGACCGGTTGGTCCAAAACCAGCAGAGCGAGGTGGGTCAGTTAACCCCCCACCTAATCCAGAATGAGTTAATTCATGCATAAAGGTCATGCCAAACCCTAATGTTCTGGAATCCAATCCATTTGCGCCATTAATAAAACTATTAATTTGATTAGGATTTAGACTTATCAAGTTCCCTCCTACAGGAGCGTCTGCTGCAGAAGCAGATTGCTAGCGAAGTTAATATCCCCTACACCAGTTACAACAAGGTGGAGAACGGTACCCGTGAAATCACTATTGACGAACTGGAACGTTTTGCCGGATTTTTCGGGATGACCATTGATCAGGTAGTGCACTTTAACGATCGACCTGTGGAGGTTACTATACAGGACAGACCCAATTTTGAGCAGGTCAACCTCATCAGTCAGTTAGACGAGGAGGACAGGAACGTGGTTTTCAAGATCATTGATACCATGCTTACCAAAAAGAAGTTCAAAGATTTTTTTAACAGCAACGTAGCGGCACTATAAACATCAAACCTTTATAAATGGACAAGACCACACACATCGGCAGAAAGATTTCCCGAATCAGAGAGATCAAAGGAATCAAACAGGAAACTATCGCTCAAGAGCTGAGCATTTCCCAGCAACAGATTTCACGTTTGGAACAGGGTGAGGAAATTGAGGAAGAGGTGCTCAAGAAGATTGCTACTGCTCTTGGACTCAGCACCGAGGCACTCAGAAACTTTAACGAGGAAGCTATTTTCAATTATTTCAACAGCTTTCATGACCACAGCGGGCAAGGTGCTTGCAGCCCTTACGGAGCTTTTACTTTCAACCCCATCGACAAGATCGTGGAACTTTATGAAAGGCTACTGCAGGCTGAAAAGAACGGAAAGTAGCCCTGATGAATTTTTTTGATACAGGAACGCCCAGCTCAAACCGAGCCTGGCGTTCCTGTTTTTT
>NZ_AULF01000013.1 GCF_000425145.1 Pedobacter glucosidilyticus DSM 23534 | reverse complement strand
AGACTCGCTTTTTTTACAAACAATAAAACACCAAAAAAAATGAGCCTCGCTTATATCAGCTTTAAATAACGCTTCTTTACTTAATAAAATGATTTTATTAACTATTTAGTGAGTTGTGCAACAGTTACGCCTGTTAGCGGTTCGGGCTTTATTTGAGTTCTTGTCCATTCAAAAGTCGTTTAATGTTCTCTTTTGTGTCGTTGTTCGGTTCAATTTCTGCTAAATGCCTAATTTCTCTTTCAATCTCTGGCGACCAATTTTCTTTTTTCCACTTGTCCAAAACTTTAATAGCCATATTTCGGTTTCTCGTAACAGGGCATTTTAATCCTGTTAGAATAATTTGCTCTCCTTTTTTTGGATAGTTTTCCAAAAATGTAATGACATAATCTAAACTACCAAATTTGTTATAGTTCTCTCCAAAACCCATTGAATCTCTCGGTCCCGTTGCCATTTCGTCTAAAGGCAAGTGTTTTAGAGCAAAGTCTATGATTAAATCAGAGTGTTCTGGTTTGCTATAATGTGTAACGTCATACAAAGAAGAACTATCCAAAGGTTTCTCTTGCAGTTTTGCCCAAACTGTTTCCCATAAATCAATCTCCAATTTTTCCGCTGCGTGTTTGGCGTTCCAATACATCACATTATCATTGCTTTTTAATCCTTCAAATACTGCAACTTTCCAATCTCTACTGTTTAATATTTCAACGATTTCAATTAAGCAGTTTGAGATAATATCTTGAGTCCAACCATTTTCTTTTTGTTCCCCAATGTCATTTTGTAACTCTGTAAGAAAGTCTTTGATTTTGTGTAATGCGTTAAAGTCAGAAATGTCGTTAGCTTGGATTTTGGCGTGTCTTATGAAATCTTCGATGACTTGTGAAGCAAAAGGGTAGGTAGTTATGTCTTCAGCTGGCCCACCAATGGCAATAAGTGCTTCAATTATGTCAGAAGCCGACTTGAAAAGTTTGTGGTTTATTTCATCGGGTTCTAATTTCTTATGAAGTTCTCCATTAATAGCACAAGTGTATGCCAAGTATTCATACATAATGCTGTTTTTATACCCTTCATAAATCAGCCAATCTTTGATTGGCTCGTTTAATTCAGGTCTTGATAATCGGTCAACTAATTGAATTTTACCCCAACCGTCAACTTTCTTCGCTAATTCCCAAAGGTCATTTTCTGCATTGTCCGATAAATTTGCAATGGCAATTGTTGAATAAACAGTAAACTCATCGTGTAAGCCTAAAATCTTAATGTCGTTAAGAACAGATTTATTTTGGCACAATCCTAAAATTGCAATCCCAAATTTTACTACATTTCTTTTGTCTGTTTTTGTGGTTAAATCTTTTGCATAATTAAAAAGATAAGGTTCAATCGGTAATGAATCATTAACTATAACTTGTAAAAAGTCATCAATAATTCCTATCACACCTTCGTTTTCTGTGATTAGTCGGTAAAATTCCTGTTCGTTTATTTTGTCACCTTTTGAAGCAACCCTTTTAAGGTGTTTTGTTAACTCTCTAATTCTTTTTTTAGAGTCATCTGAATCATCTGCACCAAACATTGCATCCATCAGTCCCGGTGCAAATCTTAACTTGTCATCATCTTTTTTCTCGTCTGGAAGGTCGTGTGCTTTTTCAGACAGATTACCGTTTTCGTCCAAGTTTGAAGAAAGGAATTTGAGAATAGAATTATCAGTTCTCCATTCTTTAATCTCTATGGATTCTTTTTTGTCAAATATGTCTTGTAACCATTTCTTTATCATCGTGTCTGTCTTTTTAGCCTGACCGCTAACGTTTTGCAGCTACCCGAAGGTGGCGATTTCGAAGCACTTCACTGTCAACCAAGCAGAAACTTTGATAGAAGCACAAAGCTTGATTTAACCACTGAACCGCCACTTTTGGGTAGGTGCTGTTATATGCTGCCCTTCTTTCAGTCATTTGTGTTGTCGTCCGATTTTGGTATTGGAAAACCAGCTTTAAATAGCAAGTCAATTTTCCAAGGTTCCCATTTTTTAGTTCTGTGTCTTGTTTGCGAAACCCAATCCTGATTTGTCTTGTGATACTTTTTTTCTTCTTCTGTAAGTTGTCTGCCTACGACCGTTTTTTGCCATTCTTTCCACTCGTTCCATCTAGCAAGTCCATTAATAATTGCTTCTCTTTCTTTTTGTTCTTGCCATTTCCATTCTACACCATTTTTACTTAAAACATCACCAAGCATTGCTTCTCTTATTGGATGCAAGAATTTTTTTACTTTTCCCCTGCTTCCAGTAAGTTTTAAAGTAATTTGTTCGTTTAACCACTTTCCAAGTTTAGTGCTTTGATGAGGAATAGTTTTGAAATTATTCTTATCACTATAATATTCTTCGAGTTCAACTAATCTGTCTGCCCAATCATCATCTTTAGGTTTGCTTCCAAAGTCGCCAAAATCTGGAACATCCCACATATAGTTTATGGACTTCATTTTTTCTTCTTCGTAATCAGTCCAAGCAGAACCATTTTGTCCTTTTCTTCTTTGTTTTTGTTGGGCAATCCATCTACCTAATTCATAATGCGGACTATCAGGGTTTTTTGTCTGAATGACGTATGTGTAATCTAAATGCTTTTGTTCTTTCTCTTTAAATTCCAGTAGTTTTTGAAACTTAATGTCCCACCACATTCTAATTGTGTTTATCCAACCGTTCTCAATTGGGAAATCAGCGTCAATTAGTTGCATTGCAAGTTCGTCAGGCAAAGCATTGTGTTTAATAAGTTCTTTCATTCTTTGATACCAAACTAACAACTCCATTTCTTCTGGAACTTTAGTGTCTTTGTAAACAACTCCCGAAGTTCTTACATCTCTTTTGTAAATTTTGTATCGTTCAAGAAAATAGGGAAATACTTCATAATCGTTTGCGGTAACGTTTATTTTCCTTTCATAAGTTGGTCGTTCAATTGGTTCTTGACCGTCACCAAATTCGTCTGTGTAAAATGGTGTTGTAATAGATTTTTCTTCAGGGTTTTCGCCATCATTTGGTTGTTCTTCGGATGTGCCTTTTCCTGTTCTTATTTGTGAATATAAAAGTCCCGCCTTATCATATTTTTCAATTAGTTCTTTGTCAAGTTTAAAAACGCTATTGTCGGAAAGGTCAATTAAGTTTGCAAAGTAACTTTTAACTTCTTTCAAAAGTTTGTTTCCTTGCTTGTCTGTGCCAGTTTTGAAGTCAAGTTGTATTGATGCTTCAATGTTGTTTAAGAAACCTGAATATGTAAGATTTGAAGAACCAATAATTACTCTTGTGTGTCTGATTCCTTCAAATAAAAAAAGCTTTGGATGATAGGTTATCTGTTCTGCGTCCTTATGATAAATATAAGTTTCAATATTTTTCTCTAAAAGTAATTCAAGAGCTTCTTTTGATGTCCCTTTGTTGTCAACGCCAATAAAAAAAACTAGTTTCTTATATTTCCTTTGAGCTGTTAATATTGACGGTAATAATTTATTTACGCCTGAAATTGCAGCAAATGCAACAAAACCAATAAAACTGTCAAAGTGTGAACTGCCAAAGGAAGTCGCTAACTGGTCGCCAACATTTAATCTGTTGTCCGTGTTAAGTCCGTGTCCAATGAAGTCTATTTGCATTTATTTTCTTTTATTTTGTTGGTTGCACTGTGGTTCGTTAGGGTTGCATATAACGTTTTGCAGCTACCCGAAGGTGGCGATTTCGAAGCGCTTCACTGTCAAGCAAGTTGTAACTTTGATAGAAGCACAAAGCTTGATTTAGTCTCTGAACCGCCACTTTTGGGTAGCTGCTGTTAGGCACAGTTATTATATTTCTGTAGTAGTTCGTCAAAGTTTATATTTTCGGTTTCTAAATGTCCAGATGCTCCATATGTTTTCATAAAATTCCATTTTGCGTTCTTGTCAATTTTCACTGGTTGGATTTTTTCGCTTAACGGGTAAATCTGTCTGCCTATGAGTTTGAAAAAGCTGTCCTCGTATATTTCAAAGTCTAAACAAGGGAACTTTTTATTAAGATTGTATTCGGTGTCCCACAGATATAAAACTTCGTTGTCGTTAAGTTCAATAATATACAAGTCACTTTCATCTTCATATTCTGGTGCTATTGCAATTCTTTTGGTTTTAACTACACAAGTGTCAACCGTTCCTTTCTCTAAAGTTGTGCTTAGTTGTCGCAAAAATAATTTATATCGATTTTTCTTTTTGTAGATTTCGTAAGGCATAAATACAATAAATGCAAAAGCAAAAACAGCAATTGTCCCGAAAAGAAAAGTCCAAAAGCTATCAGGAATTATAGCCGTAACATATGTCAAACTTGCCCCTAAAAGTCCTGCAATAAGATAATGATAGAACTTAATTTTACTACTTGTTTCTTTTTCTTTCTGAGTTTTCAATGTCTTTAATATTCGTAACTCGTAAGGATAAAAATTTCTTGTCTTATAAGCAATATTCATTGTTACGGTGTCTGTTTATAATTGTGCCTAACGTTTTGCAGCTACCCGAAGGTGGCGATTTCGAAGCACTTCACTGTCAGCCAAGCACAAACTTTGATAGAAGCACAAAGCTTGATTTAACCACTGGACCGCCACTTTTGGGTAGGTGCTGTTGTGCGTTCGTTTTTCTTCTTTAGTCGTCAAGGTCATTTTCGTTAATGTCAAGTTTTACTGCTCCTAATTCCATTAATATTTTGTCCAAATTTAATAATCTGTCCCGAAGTAAATTTTCATTTTCAAGGTCTTGTTCTGTTAGGTTTATGAGTTGTCCAACTAATAAGTCTTCTCTGAAATTGTGCTCCTTTTTTAGTATTTCTTTCAATTCTTCGTTGTCTGTGAAGTCTATTAACGGTATGATTTCAACTTTGAATTTCTTTAGGTCAGGGTCAATGATATTTAGTCGGTAGTAGTATTTGTCAATTTTACCTAAAAGGAATGTTTCAAGTTCGCTTACAATGCTTCCTAAACCGTCAAGTCGTCCATAGAAGTCAAGTTTTTTAAACGCTGGTTTGTCAAATATCCTTTTCCTGTCAACAAGGTTATTGTAATTATGAAGCACAGAAGCAACTACCACTATGAATGAAAAACCAAAAGCATAAAGTGTCGAGTCTGGAATTCTTTGAATAATTGGTTGTAAAGTCCAACCGTTACTAATTATTGTCGGCAAGAACGTGAATGGAAAAACAAGTAAAAACGAGATTGTTAGTCCACGTAAAAGTGTCTGTCTTTCGGCAATTAATATGTTTAGCAGGTCTTTCATTAAAATGACGCACAACGTTTTGAAAATTTGTGCAGAAATGGCATTGCTTGCAGAACCATCGTCGTACCGCACTAAATTAAATAAATAACTGATGAATCGACGTAAACCACCGTCAGCCATTTTTGAACAAATTTGCTGTTATAAGCCGTTATTTTAGTTTTATAATTAAATTTCTTATTCTTTCTTCTAGGTCGTTATTGATTTCGACTTTGTCACTTTTAACAAATTCAATTAAACCATATCCCACTTCAACTAATTCCCTCATTGAGCTCTTTTCCCCCGGTGACCATACGGTTCCAGTTTTAAGACCTCTGTCGTTAATTGAAAAAAAGTATTGAGTTCCGTCAACTCCTAAACTTTCTTTATGGATAAATCTTGAATTTAAAATCGCAGTTCGGTACAGGTTTTTTATAAGTTCCACAGAAGACTTTGATAACTGTTTTCGAAATTTAGATATTTTCACATCAGCTTTATTTTTCGAATACCAAATGCTCTGTTCTGCTATGTGATACTCAATATAATATTTATCTTTTTCTTCGTCTTTGATTATATCTAAAACATTTTCTGGACTAAATGATGGCATTACTAAAAATCTTATTTCAGGGTCATCAGTCAACCCATTGAAAAGTACTTTTCTTACACTGGAATAATAATCAAACTGAAAGCTATAAACATCAAAGATTCCTCCTACTGGTTCTAAATGGTCGACTTGTGCCTTAGATTTGTTTACACAAAAAAATAAGACTAATGTGAGTATCAAGAATTTCAAGTGGTTCATTTATGTCGAGTTTTTATAATGGCTTATAACGTTTTGCAGCTACAAGAAGTTGGCGATTTCGGAGACGAAAACTGTCTGCCACCACCGAACTTGATACGAAGCACAAAACTTCATTTAACCACTGAATCGCCAATTTCTTGTAGGTGCTGTTATAGCCAGTTTTTCTTTTCATTGTCCTTCAAGTTTTCCGTCTGCGTTAATAATTGTCATTGAGTTTGCGTCCACCAAAAAGTTGTAATAAGTTACTAAATTCATTCCGTTGTCTTCGCCAACTTTCACAAGGTAAATATTTTTCGTTGAGTCGTCCATGGTCGGAACAAGTGAAATGTGTCTTTGGCTTTTTGATAAACTGTCAATGAGTTTAATTTGGTCTTTTACTATCTTCCGTTCTGCAACAAGGTCTAATACTTTGTCAATTGTCAGGTCAGCCGAATTTGCCTTGTCAATGCTGTCAAGTTGAGCATTAAATTTTGCCCACCAACCAATACCATATTTGCTTTCCAAGTGGTGAACCATTGTCTTATTGTAATATTCTGTCCCGTTTATTACGTCTGTTGTCACATTGCAACCAAATAGATTAAAGTCAAAACCATAAGAGTTAGCAAGTTTTTGTTTTTGCTCAAAGTTCAATGGCATTTCTCCAATTTCAGTTATTTGAATTTTTCCGTTTTTAATGTCTTGTCCCGCTGTCCAAAAGTTGAAAGGCGTAAAAAGTCCGTATGCAAAACGAAGTCCGAAATAGAGCCCTCCAAAAAGTAGAATTGTCAAAAGTCCGTATGTGATTTTTCGTTTCAAATTTCTGTTTCTGTCGTTAGTTTGGTGTCGTCCTAAAATTGGCTATAACGTCAGTTTGTCTAAAAACCTAAATCTAATCGCTGAGAATTGAATATACAAGAATTTTGTAAGATAGGTGTCCGTATATAGAATTTCAATTTTGAGGTTTTTAGACAGTTTGACGTTTCGCAGCTACCCGGAGGGCTGATCTTTTACTCAAATTTATTCTTATTTCTGTTACTTCTCGATTTTCCATTTAACATTCGGAAAAACCACTACCCCAGCCTTTTGGGTAGGTGCTGTTATAGCCAGTTTTTCTTTTAGAAGTCAGCCTCATAGCCATGTCCATTTTTTCCATAAAAGATTAACCATTTTGCAAGAGAGAAAACTATATGAATTTTACTTTCAATACTGTCTTCGTCTGTATCGGGTGGTAAACGCTGGTCTTTTAAATATTGTAAATTCTTTTCGTTTGCGATTTTGTCTGCAATTGTCATAAGTCTTTGCCCATAATCTAATGTTGCTTCAGCAAGTTTTGTCTCCCACGCTTCATTTACCAAATCTTCGCCGATTAAGTCAATGCAGTCTTGAAGGAATTGTCCACGAAACACATTTTCGTCCTGTCCCATTGCAATATATACAGGAACTCCGTCTTGTTCTTTTGCAAGCTCAATTACATAATAGCCGTCATAGTCTTTCAAGAATTGCTCTATAGGGACCTTTTGTTCAATCTCATTGTATTTGTTTCTAATCCATTCGTCAGCCTCTTTGTCCCTTCCAACCCTCGGTGCTTTAATTGTCTCATAAGTCTGGATTTGGTTAGCTAACCATTCTTGCAAAAGTTCGTCTTTGGTCGGATATTTTTTCCCCTTAAGTTTGTCAAGAAATGAAGGTTGAGGAATATTGTCTTTAGAAACCATTTCAAATATCTCAATGAAACGTTTCTCAAATCCAGGTTTGGGTTTCCCCATTGGTATCATGTCTAATCCCATTGTTATCGATTTTAAAATTGGCTATAACTAGTAAATATCCGCTATACTATAGCGCATATTTTTCGATTAAGTTACAATTTAGTATTAGATTTTAAATATTCAAATTATCTAAAGGACTTTTTATTTGGCTAATATGCTTTGTACTTACATGAGTATAAATTTCGGTGGTTTTGGTGCTGCTATGCCCCAAAAGCTGTTGTATATAGCGTATATCTGTACCGGCTTCTAAAAGATGTGTTGCAAAAGAGTGCCTTAACCAATGTAATGTTATGGGTTGCTTAATTCCAGCTTTTAAACAGGCTTTTTTCAAGACTTGTCTTAAAGAGCTTACAGCATACTGATCTTCGTATTGCCCTTGAAATAGATAATATTTGGGCTTATGTTCCTTATAGTATAATTTCAATATTGTTAATAGCTTTTCTGATAACATAACCTGACGATCTTTCTTCCCTTTTGCATAGTGTATATGTATCAACATTCTTTTACTATCAATATCTTCTACTTTTAGATTAATTAACTCGCTAGCCCTAAGCCCACAAGCATAAATGAGCGATAACATAGCTTTATGCTTTATGTTCTCACAACTCTTAATGATAGTGGCTATAGTGTTTGAATCCACTACCTTAGGTAATACTTTCTCTTTCTTAGGTCTGATAATTTGATTTTGATAAGCCTTTAAACCTAATAAACTTCTATAATAGTACATAATGGCATTGATGATCGAATGAGAACTACTAGTGCTTAGAGCGTTTTTTAAGCTTAATTTAACAACCAAATTATTTATCTCTTCTGGAGTAAGTTTCTGATAATCAAGATTTAAATAACGGCAGTAACATAAAAATTGAAAGAAAGATGTATAGTAATTTTGTATGGTGTTTAAACTATAATTATTAGCTTTCAGATGCAATAAATATGAATTTGGAACTTCTATATCAACGTTATAAGATTGACTCCAAATAAGAGAATTTAAATACAAACTTTGAATATTAACGTGTTGATGAATAGCTATAAATAGCTTACCCTTTACAATCTTAAGTAAACTTAATAAGTCTTTTTCTTGATGCGGAATCAAAAAAGCGTCTAACTTCCTATTATACTGGATAAAATCATGTCCTTTAATAACTTCTTTACATCTATTTACATGCTCTGTTGTTAACAAATAAAACTTTTTATCCTGTATAATAGCAGTTTTAACAAATAAGCGTAACTGTTTATAATCATGTTTGGGTATTTCAAAACGATTTTGAACCTTCTTATTAACTCTTTGTGCTTGCTTAATCGCATCGGCCTGTATGTAACTTTTATTTATAACCAATTTATTATTTGATAAGCTCACCAGTTTTTCCAGAATATCATCATCTGCTAGTGTATAGAGAAGTTTTAGCTTTGCATCATAATTAAAGAAATCTAAATTCAATAACCATTTAAATAAGGCTAAATTTTTCTGAAAGAAATACGTATAAACCTGTTTTTCATGATGTTTAGATAGCCTTACATATAAAACGATTTTCATTACTTTATCTAAAAATTCCAACAATAATAAGGATTAAGAAAACTATTATCCGTGTATATCCGGATATACACGGATATACACGGATATACACGGATAATTTTATGATATACTTGTAAGTAACATATCTACATCGGTAACACCTAAACAAACTCCTTCATTAAACTATAGGTTAAGCTCGTAAATACTCTATTTTTTGGTTAAAGTGATTTTATAAAATATTTGAGGCATTACTCATCATCAGTATAGCTTAAAAATATTTTTTATAAACTCATGTATTCAACACTTCATCCCTACACTTTAGCTTCTTCTTAACTTACTCTATACTAACTTGTAAATCACAGGTTATTTATAGGGTATTAAATATAGTTTGTACCCTGTTATGACCCTGTTAGTACCCTGTTAGCTATGGTTTAAGTTTTATAATGGTAAAGCCAAAATTCTGATGCAGTTTATGCTGAATTTAAAATGAAAAAAAATGAGATTAACGAAATTTAAAAGGATATATCCAGCAGCAATATTGCTGTGATGTTTGAGAAGACTATACTTGTAAAAACATACCCCTGATGGATATTTCTTACGATAAACCTTTTAAATTTTCATTCTGCTTATGATAACTATAATAAGCCAAGCACCCAACCAGTGGCGAATAAGATGTGAAAAATTAATCCTTCTAAAAAAAAGAAATAATGGAAATTGATGGATTTAACCCCGTTTAGATGCTATACCATAAGGTATTTAAAACTCTGCCAGTAAAACTTTTCTTAATTTATCGGTAGGTAAACCCATCACATTGGTATAAGAACCCTCTATCCTATTTACAGCTATTAAACCTATCCAATCTTGTATGCCATAAGCACCTGCTTTATCAAAAGGTTTGTGGTGTTTTACATAATAGCTAATTTCATCAAGGCTTAAAGGATTAAAATAAACCAAAGTTTCTTCACTAAAAGTAATTTGCTTCGTGGCTGATCTTATACTTACCCCCGTAATCACCTGATGTTTTCTTCCGGCCAATTTGCCAATCATCGCTATAGCATCAGCTTCGTTGGTAGGTTTTCCTAAAATCTCATCATCTATTAAAACAATGGTATCGGCAGTAATTAATAACCCATTTTCTGGGATGTCAAAAGCAGCGGCTTTTTTATCGGCAATAAAAGCAGCTACCTCTGTAGGGGCTAAATCAGCGGGATAACTTTCATCTACATCTTTTAAAAGCAGCTCAAAACTATATCCCATAAGGTTTAACAATTCTTGTCTTCTTGGTGATTTTGATGCTAAATAGAGTTTGTTATTCATGGTTTTAATAAATTTTGAGTCCTTATGCGGATAAAAATATCCTAAATAAAGCGCTAATTTAAATTTAATTTTTTGGTATCAATTATGTTGATGCTTTGCTAGTTTACCTATCATTGTTTAAGACATGAAAAACCAATTTCAACCTTTGCAGCATGCTAAGCATCATGAAAAAGAGTTTAGAGCATTTATACGGATGGATAATGCCTCGCAAATTTGGCAATTTTATAGAGATTGCAGACAACGTTTATTAAATGTTAACCATTGGGGTAAACATCATTTACAAAATTTAAATTCGCAGTTTATTTTGCATGATCGTTTTGGTTATGAAGTACAAAGAACTGCCCAGGTTGGCGATTATATTAAGATTTTGAATAACTGCTTCTCTCAAAAAAACATCTTTTGGCTAGAGATAGAAAGTATAGCTTTTAACCATGAGTTTGATAGCAGCGAAGAAAGTGTTATCATGAGTTTAAAAACTACTGATGACCCTAAATATCAAACAGACCGGTATTTTAAACCGGATGTAGAAAATTGTATGATTAGTATTAAAAGAGTATTAAATACCATTTTGGCTCATATAAAAGTGATTGAACCTGTAGCAACAACCAATTTTTATGCCTCTAGCAAGGATATAAAATGGCTTTGTAATTTTAGATGGAATGATGTACTAAAAGATATTACCTGCTGATGGCACCATCATGTGCACTAGGCTGAGCATCAAACCAGTTTTGCTGAATTTTTAAAACCTTTTCTATGATATCTCTGGCAACACCAGCACCACCAGCTTTTGGAGATATATAATGTGCTGCTTCTTTTATTTCTTCTACAGCATCAGAAGGGCAAACGGCCAGAGGTGCCAATTTCATAATCGCTAAATCAGGAATATCATCACCTACATAAAGAAAATCATCAGCTTTAAGCCTTGCTTCTTTGATAAGTTGATGGTATACAGCCATTTTATCCGAAACACCTAAAAATATATGCTTAATACCTAAACCTAATAATCTTTTCTCTACCCCGCTAGATTTAGCACCAGAAATAACAATAATGTTATACCCTTTCTTTACGGCCAATTGTAGAGCATAACCATCTTTGATATTAAATTGCCTTAACTGTTCGCCGGTTTCTGTTACCAAAACATGACCATTGGTTAAAACACCATCGACATCAAAAATGAATGTGTTTATGTTTTTAAGTTTATCTAGCATGGGTATTTAGAAGACTTATTGGTTGTCTCTCCACTCGTATACCCAGGCAGATTGGATTTGCTCTAAATGCCCTTCATTACACTCTTCTTTAGTGCCTGCAAAACTAGGTAGTTCTAATACCCAATTCATTAAGTCTGTAAAGCGTATACGGTATATTTTAGATTCGCCAAATTCATCGCCAAACTTTTCGTAAAGTCCCATGGCAATATCTTCATAGTCATTCCAATGAATGGGTAAAGCGTATTTATCGTTATTCATGTATAATTATATTTAATGACCTAAGAATTGAGATTGGTCTGGAATTGTAATTTCTATGTCTCCGTCTATCATCACACACTGGCAACCTAGTCTGGAGTTTATCCTGGGATTTACAGCCCTATCAATAAAGTCTTCTTCTTTATCTGATATTTCCTGAATATGGTCTTCGCCTTTGTTTACATACACATGGCAGGTACTGCAACCGCAAACACCACCACAATTGTGTTGTAGCTCTATCCCATTATCCAGACAAACGTCTAAGACTGATTCTCCTTCTGCAATGGCCAGCTCTTTTGGCTCTAAACCTTTTTCCTCGAAATTTATTTTAATCTTGTAAATATTCATGCCTTGGCAAAAGTAATAATTTATTTAAGCGAAGACGTGTCTTTTGCATACATTTTGACTATGTCTTGACTTATTTGCTGATACTGCAATTTCCATGCTGTATGGGTTTGCAACAATTCCAAATGCTTTTGGATGGTAAGCTGGTCGTTTCTTTTTGCCGGACCCGTTTGTGCTTCTGATGGCAATATTTGCTGCACCTTGGCTGCCGTTTCTTGTATTAATGGTCTTATCAAATTAAAATCAAGACCAGATTGCTGCATTAATGTTTGTGCAATGGTATAAAAGTGGTTGGTAAAGTTACAGGCAAATACTGCTGCTGTATGTAACATTAACCTTTGTTGAGTGTTGATGTAATAAGTTTTAGTAGATAAAGCCTTGGCCAAATTAAACAAAACTTGTGTACTGCTTTCATCAAAAGCCTCAATTGCTATCGGTATTTGAGAGAAATCTACTTGAACAGCTTTAGAGAATGTTTGTAAAGGATAAAGTACCCCAACTTTTTGGGTATAAGGCAATAGCACATCTAAAGCGGTTGAGCCGGATGTATGTACCAATAATTGTTGAGGCAATAGCTGTAATTCTTTAGCTATAGAGGTAATAACCTCATCGCTTACCGCAATAATGATTAAATCAATATCGGCATCAATTTGATTTAAATGGGTGATAGAATCGGCACCAATTTCTAGGGCCAGAGCTACTGCTTTTTCGGCTGTTCTGTTCCAGATTTGTTTTACGGGATGCCCGGCATGTATCAAAGCTTTTGATAAATGCCAAGCTATATTTCCTGCTCCTAAAACAGCAATATTCATCCTATTTTAATTCCTTTTGTCTTCTAAAAATAGAAAGGATAAAGCCAATCACCATGATGATGGTACCACCCCAGAATAGATTGATATAAGGGAACATGATGGCTTTCATCACAATCCAATCTTTTTTATCTTGTTTTGGTTTTTGATAAACGGTAAGCTCCAATTTATCTTTTTCGGGCATGATATTGGTAAAACGCAGCTTTAAGCCAGCTTCATCTACTTTTTTGCCAAAATCTACTTTAGCATTACCTTTAATCAAGAATATAGGTTCTGATTTGTAGGTACTACTTTCTGTGATAACATCTAACTGTAAGCCAATAGCAACATCGTTTTTAGTTAAAGCAATATTCTCTATTTCGGCATTTTTATTAACACCTCGCACAATAATCATCCCCTCTCTAAACCTTACGGTATCTCCAATAGAAACTTCATGAGGTACAGGTTCTTCGTAGTGCTCATCTTCAGAATGGTCTGTATGTTCATCATGCACATGCTCTTCTTCTTTTAGAGGCACACTACTTACGTGAGTGTAAACATCATGTAACAAATAATGCTTGGTATCTGGCGAAGCAATAATTTGCCTCATTTTAGCATTTTGTTGTGCATTAGGATATAGATTAAAATTCTCTTTAACCTTCCCCTTATCATCAAAAGCTTTATAATTTACTTTATAATAGGTATTAACACCTGATGTTGAATCGCCCAGATAAGTAACTGTATACCTATCCATAACAACAGGATCATTTTTATAAAGGATGATGTTTTCTCTTGGATTGTTGTTTTTTGCAAACTCCTCGCCAAAGCCTATGCTGGTATTGTTGATAGAAATCACTTTATTGGTAGCGGCAGCAACTAAAGCACCTATCAATAACAAAGCAAAACCTATATGCGCAACTGCAGAACCAGAAAGTTTCCATTTACCCTTAAAGGCTTCGCCTAAAATTTTTGCGTTACACAAAATTGCAAATACTGAGGCCCAAGTTAATACAATGTACATGAAATTGGTATATACTTGAGTTACGTAAACCAAAACTGCAGTAAGCAATAAGGAAACTACAAAAGAAACGGCTATGCTGATGTAGAATTTACGTACATCGGTTTTTTTGTATTTTAAAAATTGTGAAAAAGCAGAAATTACGGCTACTGCCACAGCAAAAGCAATTTGCCATTTATTGTAGTGTTGGATAACATCTGTTGGGGGTGCTACCTCTGTACCAAAAATAGCATTAAATACAGGTATTGAAGTTGTGGCTATAATCTGGATACAGGATACGGATAGCGTAATGGCTCCTATAAACAACCAAAACTCTCTGGAATAAGTATCCTCATCTTTTTTGGTGATAGGGAAATTTTTCCAATGCTTTACAATTAGAATAGTTGGAATGATAAAGAACACGCCTAGGTATATCAATAACTGAATATCCATACCCATAGAGGTAAAGGCATGTACAGATGTATCTCCCAAAATACCACTTCTGGTTAAAAAAGAAGCGTATAATACCAGCACAAAGCTGATGAAAATTAAGAAAAGGGCTGTAAAATAGCTATGTCCAGAATTTTTATATGCAATTAATACGTGTACACCAGCAATTAAAGTTAACCACGGAATGATAGAGGCGTTTTCTACTGGATCCCAAGCCCAAAAACCACCAAAGTTTAATGCTTCATAAGCCCAGAAAGATCCCATAATGATACCCGTACCTAATATCATCACGGCAAATAAAGACCATGGCAATGCAGGTTTAACCCATTCTTGGTATCTTTTCTCCCAAATACCTGCTATACCATAAGCAAAAGGCACAATCATAGAAGCAAAACCCAAAAATAAGGTTGGAGGGTGTATAACCATCCAATAATTCTGTAGTAAAGGGTTTAAACCATTTCCATCAGGAATGAGAGAAAGGTAATCTGCTCTGGAAAAAATTGGTGCTTCCATGGCATCTCTTAAAAGAATAAAAGGAGAAGAACCTATTTTAACCCCTAGAACTTCTACACCCAACAGCATAGAACATAAAAATAACTGAGACAACGCCATCACAGTCATGACACCGTTTTCCCATGTTTTGGCATATTTAATTAGGATTAAGCCTAAAACAGCTTGCCAAAAAGCCCATAACCAGAAACTGCCCTCCTGACCTTCCCAAAAACTAGAAATGATATAATAAACAGGAAGTTTGGTGGATGAATGAGCCCATGCGTAATGGTACTCAAACATGTGGTTATAAATGATATAGAATAAACAAGAACCTATACCTATGATAGCTATAACATTGATAAAAAAACTATATCTGGCAATTTTAGACCAAGATAAATCGCTTTTATCTTTATTAACCGTTGCCATGTAATAAGCAATTAAGGATAATAAAGATGTACCAAAAGAAAGTATAATAAAGAACTGGCCGAGCTTGCCCGGCAACAGGTGTTCACCTGCAAATTGTATATCCATTAAAAAATTTTAAATTTTAGCTTGTGCACTAACTTCTACAACCTCTACCTGATCTTCTGTGTATTTAGAAGGGCATTTCATAAGAATTTTGTTGGCATGGAAACTAGAGCCAACCATTTGTCCGGTTAAAACAATTTGTTCAGAACGCTCAAAGTCTTGTGGTTTAGAACCACTAAATACCACTTTACATTCTTTTCCTTTATTATCAAGCATGTAAAAAGAGAAATAATTTGCATCCTTCTCTGGGTTGTAAACCATTTCTTTTTCCTTTACTAAAGTACCTACAACATGTAATTCTTTTTGAGTTTCTTGCGCATCACCAAATGAACCATAGGTACTACTATCAGCATAAGTACTCATGATAACACCAATTGCTATTGCAATTATAATCATCCCAATAATTGAACTCTTTTTCATCTCTTTATTTATTTGTTTATACAACCAGAAGCTTTGAAATATTTTGCTTGTTTAATAGGGTATATAAAATTTATTTTTTATATTATCTCTACAAAAATACAAAACCCTAAGTTTTACGTATAATTATATCAAGAATGTTAATATAATTAGAATCATTATAAATAAGATAATTATATGGAACAGCATTTGAATAATATTTATACTAGAAATCAGCTTTTTTAAAATGCAACTATTGCCTAAAATCACTAAAAATCTTGTTTTACTCTCTCTATTTCTTTTTATACATGTTAAAATTACGGTTGCTCAGGAAGATTTGAGTTCAGACTCTTTAATGGTATTGGCAAAAAAGGAGGCCTATACCCATAATAATTATCCGGCAGCTATCACATTATTAAAAAAAGCGCTGATAAAAAGTCCCACTTATACCGATGTAAGAGCATTTTTGGGGAGAATTTACACGTTTTCTGACCAAATAGATAGTGCTCAAATGGCTTATGATATGGTTTTAAAGCAAGAACCAAATCATTTAGATGCTATTAATGGGCTTTACGACCTGTATTACTGGAATAATTTATATAAGCAAGCGGTTAAAGCCGCAGATATGGGTATACAATTCTATCCAGATTCTAGTTCTTTCTACCTTAAAAAACTAAAAGCATTACTGCTAGAAAATGATATTGCTGCATCTAGTAAACTCAATAATGATATCCAAGACAGATTTAAATCTGACAAGGTTTTTGTTCAAAGTGCAGCATTGGCTTATCAAGAAAGAAAGAAGGTTTGGGATAATCCAGCTAGGTTAAGTTCTGATTCTTTGATGATTTTAGCTAAAAAAGAAGCTTATACCCTTAATAATTATCCCAAAGCTATTGCTTACATGAAACAAGCTATTAAGCAAAGTCCTGATTATAAAGATTTAAGAATTTTATTGGGCAGGCTGTATACCTTTAGCGATAAAACAGATAGTGCTAAAAACGAATTTCAGAAAGTTTTATTAAAGCAATATGATGATATAGATGCTTTAAGTGGTATTTACGATGCTGATTATTGGGCAGATAGGTATGACTTGGCTTTAAAAACTGCCGAACTGGGTATAAATTATCATCCGGATACATCCTTATTTTATATCAAAAAAGCAAAAGTTTTTAATGCTCAATTTAAACCATTTGATGCTATAGATTTCCTAGAAAGTAAGCCCAGCATCTTAAAAGATAGTCTTGCTAAAGCTTATTTAGATGATTTAAAGCTTACCAACCTAAGAAACAGGATAGGTATAAGTTATGAATATGTTGATTTTGATAAACGCTTTGATGAACCCTGGCATTTTGCAACCATAAGTTATGGTTATAGGTCAAAAAAACTAGGCAGGGTAAATACCCGATTTTATTATGCCAATCGCTTTGACTCTGAAGGCTTACAAGGCGAAATAGAAGCTTATCCCTCTTTAAAAAACGTAGGTTACCAATATATTGGCATTGCCATTTCTGAATCTCCTATTTTCCCACGTTTTAGGGCTGGTTATTCTTTATTTGCTACATTACCTAAAAGTTATGAGGCAGAAATCGGATTTAGATATTTAAGATTCTCTGAAAATACGTTTTTATTTACCGGTGCTATAGGTAAATATCTGGGAAATAATTTTTACAACATCCGCTCATTCATATCGCCCGGAGAAACCGCCTGGTCATACTCTTTCACTGCATCAGCAAGATTATTTTTTTCTGATGACATGGATGATTTCTTTAATATTGCTGCTGGAACTGGTGTATCTCCTGATGACCCTGTAAGAGTACTTTTTATTAATAGTTTTGCCAATTTAAAATCCTATAAAGCTGCTATCAGTTATAACAGGGTTTTAAAAAGAAAACACCTGATAGGTTTGGATATCAGTTGGGTTAATGAAGAGTACAGTACAGATACTTGGGGAAATCAGTTTAGTTTTGGTATTGGCTATAGCAGAAGGTTTTAAGCATGGGAAAAAGGAAATTTAAACTTAACGCCATCCTGTTTTTTATCATTATTTTAACACCTTTATGGATGTATTTAACTTGGGTTTTTTGGCCCAAAACAAAACTTGTTATTGCCATTGTTGATAAAACAGTACTGAATAAAAAAGGACAAGAACACGCTTCATTAACTTGGTTCCTGAGGTATAACAAATATTCCAAAACATCAGAAAAACTGTATACTGTTGGGAATGATTATTTTGGCTTTTTTCCTAAACCCAATCAGGAATATACCTTAAAAGGATTAGAAAGATTTGATGATAAACAACTAGAACAATTGGCAGACGATAGTGACCTTACCTATGTAACAGACACCTATGGCATTTATTTAAAAGAATGGAAAGAGCTTTTAGCCAGCACAGAGCGCTCTAAATTGATTTATGGTGGACTTGCTAAAGAGGACATGGCCTTTTTAAAAAAAATGAAAAAACGTAAAAAACTTGTTCTTACCGAGTTTAATACTATTGGCACACCTACACCAAAATATCTGAGGCAGGCTTTTGAGAAGGAGTTTCAGATACAATGGACTGGATGGGTAGGCAGATATTTTGATTCTTTAGACACCAATAAAAACAAAGAACTACCTAGATGGCTTATTGAAAATTACAAAAATCAAAATAATCAACAATGGCCTTACTTAAAATCTGGGATAGCTTTTGTTAATGAGAGCGATAAAATTGTAATTCTTGAAAACATAGAACACTTGGATGCTGAAGTACCTTATATCTTAACAGCTAAAGAGGATAGAGAAAAATACAATATCCCTACCACTATGAAATATCCATTCTGGTTTGATATTGTTAAAACTTCGAGGAATAATCGTATCATTTCTTTTTATGATATTAAAGTTAATGATAAAGGCCGAGCGATTTTAGAAAGCAACAATATTCCCCCACAATTTCCGGCCGTTATAGAGCATTATAGAGATGATTATAAATTCTTTTATTTTGCTGGTGACTTTGCTGATAATCCTATTGCTTTAAATGCCTCGAGCTTTAAAGGCATACACTTTTTTAGAAAGCTTTTTTATGATAGAAGTATCGCTTCTGAAAGGGTAAGTTTCTTTTGGGAATATTATTATCCACTTATTAACACCATTATTACAGATTATCAAAATGATTTAAAACCAAAAACTACCTCACATTAAGGTAGCGTTTTGCATCCATATTATCGGTTTGGATAGCATGAGGTTCCATTTCAAAAGCTTTCACAATCTCCGACTTGTAATAAGGTGTATATAAATTGATAAATAAGCCTAGGTTTTTTGCCGCTCTTACTGTTTCTTTTGTTAGGTCAGTATCTTCATAATTTAGGCTTAAGCCATCATAACCTTCTTGTTGTGCTATTTGTATTTTTCTTTCCAGAGTTCCAGACCGTATTAATAAGCATTTGATATTTTTAGTTTTATCGTTTGCTTTAATCAAATCAATAAAAGATTTACTGTTAATTTCTATAATCAAATTATCTGTTTTATCAACATTTGCTAAAGTATTGATCATGGCAGTAGCCATTCTTCTAAAGTAGGCATCTAGCCCTCCAATTAACTCAAAAGCGGGATCATAAAAAACTTTAACCTCCATAAACAAATAATACTGAGGGTTTAAATTCCAATAACTGATAATTTCTGATAATTTATAAAGCCTATCTGTTTTACCTTTATGGCAAATGGTTATTTCTTCAATCTCGGCATCAGTTAGCAATGGAATATTTTGCTCAGGCAAACCTTCTAAACAATTAAAGTCATGAACATTAAAATTATGATTAACCCAAATGGTGCCGTCTTTACTCATCTGCAAATCTAGCTCTACCCCATCTAAATTGGCAAAGCCTTCCTTTACCGCATTTAAGGTGTTTTCCATATTTACATCGTTAAAATTGTTGCTACCCGCACCTTTATGTCCGAGAAATAAAATATCTGTTTCTGCTTCCGGAATAATTTTTCTGCAACCAGAAACTGATAACAAACAAATGAGTAGACTTAAAAAGTAGATTTTAATATTTGTTTGTTTTATCATTTTTTGTGATTACCTATTAAAAATTTTAAAAATTGATTATGATATTTAACATTCTTATGAATTAAAAGTTCACAAATTTTAAATAAACAGAGTCGGGAACTAATTTATTAACTTTTGAAACTAAATCATTTCTTACTTTATACTGTTTTAACTCGTTAAACAATTTCAATCTCATATCTTCATTTTCTATAGCCTCTACCCCCATTTTATCATCTATGGCAAATAATGTATTTTGGTTGAGGAAGAATTTACCATAAACAAAATCACTAAGCTCATTCTTAGTTTGCATTAATGGGTATTTATGTATATTTCTAAATGATTTTACGGTATCTAAACCAGAGCCTATAAAATTAATCAGTTTTGGTGTTTTGATGTTGTAATTAGCATTTAAAAAAGCCAAGATAGATGGTGCTATATCTAAATGGCTAGAAATAGATTTGAAACGAGCGGTACGTTTAAGTTTTGGAGAATAAATAATGAGCGGTACATGGTAACGGTCTATTTTTGTTGCAATCGGAATTTCGGGTAAACGATGGTCTCCGGATATGATGAAAATTGTACGTTCAAACGATGGATTTTTAGCATAGCTGTTTATAAACGTTTTAACAGCATCATCACTATACAATATGGTAGAATAGATATTTTTATATTTTCTGTACGCTTCTTTTTCATCTTCTCTTATACCCAATATGCCCAGTTGCTGTTCAAATTTTTCAAGATATTTTGATTGATTAATAACCTGATAGGGCGTATGTAAGCTTACGGTTTGAATGATGGTTAAACCTGGTTTTTCTGGTGCTTTATTTAAATAATCAACACTTTTTAACATCAAATCCATATCGCCATAACCCCAGGTAAAGCCCCCGCTATTGGCTGGCATTTGTTGATAAGCCTCACCAAAGTTACGGATAGAAACCGTTTCGTTTATTTTGTTTTTAGCCAAAAACAATCCTTCATTATCAAAATCTAAATCAAAACCTGATAAAAATCTGGTATGGTAATTATTTGCTTTTAAGATATTGATGAGCGTTAAATGGTTAGGCATTCTATTTCCAAGATCTGCAAAGCCATGTTCGGCAAAAGGTAATGAGCCTAACACCGATGGTAAGGATGCAAAAGTTCTACCCTGTGCGGCTAGAAAATTTTCGAAGTATAAACTTTTTTGTGCTAAGCTATCCAAAAAAGGTGTAAAACTGCCTAAATAAGCACCTTCTCCACTAAAAGCTCTGCCTAAGCCTTCTATTTGTATGTAGATGATATTTGGAGGACTATCAAATTTATGAAAGAAATTTCCCAACACATCTTCGGTATTGTTTTCTCTTAAAAAAGGATATTTTACATCTACATATTTAACATTATTTATTCCGTCTGCACTGCTTTCTGATGTAGCGTCTTCAATATAATTTTCTGCATAAATATCTACTTCCGGCTCGTTTCTGGTAAAGTAATCATAAGATTTTTGAAAGAAAAAACCTGTTTTATTTACGGCTAAATTATAATCAAACTCTGATTTAAACTTTTTAGATTCTGGTAAAAAGCTAAATCCAGATAATACAGCCAAAAAGGATAGCAAAACAAAAACGATGGCCGCTTTAAGTGGTATAAATGTTAATTTACTTAAATAAATGATCAGCAGCCAGAGGACGGCCATCAAAATCACAAAAAATAATAAAGAAAATACATCTAAAGAAGCACCAGCCAAAGCCGTTTGCTTAATTTCTGATAAAGAATAGCCATAAATATCATCACCAAGAGGTAATAAAGTAGTATGGTAATACTTGGTAAGCAACAAGGCAACAACAAGGCTAAAACTAGCTATACTTGCATAAATATTAACTTGTAAACGCCTATCTCCTATTATAATTTGAACGGTTAGGAGGTAAATCACAAACGAGAAAAAACTTATTTTAAGGAATAATAAGAGGTCTAGTAAAAAAGCATAAACAAATACTTGTAAGCTATTTTCAGGACTTTGATAGCTTTTGACCATGACACCCACTTCTAACAACCTTAGCAGTAAAATCATGATAAAGAAAGCTAAAGAAACATGAGCAAATTGTACTAGCGCTCTTTTAGTCTTTTTAAGTATTAGATTTTCTTCATCAAAATTATAATGGTCTTTCATTAATTTTAAAATTGTTTAAGCGCTTTGTTCTTGTTTAGTTTTTAAATTTTGGGCTGAGGATGGTTCTAATTTATTTTTTTGATTACTGGTAAAACCAGCCCTTGTCATGGTTCCCCAATTTTTTTTGCCTGTAAATTTATCAATATTACCTTTTATAGACCAATAAATAGTTAAGGGATGATATACTACAGGTTCTATAAAGGCTAGTAATAATAATTTTAATACATCCTTACCAGAAGTGTATTGATGATAAGACCTTTCTTCAAACAAGACAGCTATGGTTGATAGTAAGATGGAGAAGGTATAAACCATGGTAAATAAAATCAAAGAAAACTCCCAATTGATTTTACCGAAAGAGGCTAATAAAATAAAAGTTATGATACCAATGCCTTCTAAAATTGGTGCTAACCACTCAAAAAACAACCAATAGGGATAGCTTAACATTCCTAAAATGCTGTATTTAGGATTAAAAAATAAATCTCTATGTGTCCATAAAGTTTCAATAGTACCTCTTGTCCAGCGGTTTCTTTGTCTTCCTAAGATTTTAAAATCTACAGGGCTCTCTGTCCAACAGAGGGGGTCTGGGATGTAAACAACCTGATATTTTAAATTATGGTCATGCATATACCTCCGCATACGTACTACCAACTCCATATCTTCTCCAACGGTTTCGTGGCTGTAGCCTCCACATTTGATAACAATTTCCTTATCAAACAAGCCCATAGCACCTGATATAATCAACAAACCGTTTAACCTGCTCCAAGCCATCCTACCCATTAAAAAGGCTCTAATATATTCTAAAACCTGAAATCTTGAGATGATATTTTTAGGCATGTGAACTTTTACCAAACGGCCATCTTCTACTTCGCAAGAATTGGCAATACGTACCACGCCACCGGTGGCAATAACCCTTTTCTTTTCTTCTAAATAAGGTTTTACCAATTTTAATAAGGCGTCTTGCTCAACAATACAATCTACATCAATACATAATAATAAATCTTTAGAAGAAACATTAATACCGGCATTTAAAGCATCAGACTTACCTCCGTTTTCTTTATCAATAACAATTAATTTAGCATAGGATGAATTTCTGGATTTATAAATACCACGTATAGGTTGATGATTTAACTGCTCGTTTACGCAAAAATCAACTTTTTCTAATTGATAGGCATGTATTAATTTTTCTAAGGAATGGTCTTTACTACCATCATTAATAATGATAATTTCGAAATTACTGTAATGTAAAGACATGATAGACTTTACGTTATCAACAATAGTTGCTTCTTCGTTATAGGCTGGTGCTAAAATAGATACTGATGGTGCAAAGGGTGAGACTAATATTTCTCGGTAATCAATAAAGCTATTTTTACGCATGTAGGCTTTCATCTCTAATGCCGAAAAAAAGCAAAGAAAAATATAGGAAGCCATTACCACCAGCGCAAAATAAAATATTGCACTATTAAAAATTTGCTCGAAAAAGTAAAAGCCTGCTTCCATTATATTTTAAATTCTGGCATCCAACACATGGGCAATAATTTGGCTATTTTTAGCTGACACTACACTTTGCAATTCTTGTAACATGAGTTTACCTTTTCTACCATGTCCTAAAATAGCTTTTGTAGCTCCCATCTTAATCTCAAAATCAGGAGTAAGCAAACAGTCTTTTAAGAAGCTGAGATAATTTCCTGATGATATTTTACCCAAAGCGCTTAAAATTTCTAATTTAACTTTTTGAGTTTCTTTAGGATAGATTTTCAACAATTCTTCTTCTACAAACTCGGCCTCCATTTTACCAATTACCCAAACAGACATTTTCCTGATTTCTTCTTGAGGATGTTTTAAAAGCTTTACAATTTCTGCTAGAGCATCTAATTGTTGATAATAACCAATTAATTTAAGACAAAAAATCACTACAGAATCATTACGAGAACCTAACCATTTAACAAATGAAGGAATTTTAACATATTTAGCTTTGGTGATGATTTCAAATAAAATTAATTGATGCCATGGCAAAATTCTCCCTCTCATATGATCTAAAAATTTAAAAGGGTTATCTCTATTTAACCTCACATGTGCAGTTTGGGCTTCCATACGCACAATTTCATGCTCGTGGTCTGTTAAGGCAAAAACTAATTGGTCATACTCATATAACCAAAACTGAGCTATTTCTCTGATACCTTCAATTTGGATTTCCCAGTAATTACTTTTTAACTTTTCTAGGGTGTATTTATGAAGTTCTAATTTTATAAATAATTCTTTTAAAACATCGGCCGTAAAACCAGTAAAATTAGAGTGATAGATTCTAATTTCTTCAATCAGAATGTTCCTCACTCTTTTTCTTTTAAGTGGTAACTTTTTAAAACGAGGTAAGAAATGATTTACTACGTTTTCTAATCCGTCGTCTTCATCACCATAAATGATGATGTTACTTAACATGTTACTTATCTTCTCTTTCCAATTGGCATTTAGATAATTGTCTCTCTTATTTTTTGCTTTTTTAAGAAAAACATACAGGTAAATTTCTATAGTTGCTATCAAACAAAACATGATGATAAACAAAGAAATTCTTATGTTATCAGGAAAAAACGGTAATCTATCAAAAAAGAGGCTTTTTAAATATTCGCCTACAGAAACACTTAATAACATGCTATTTTTTGAGTAACTTTTTTACCCTTATGGTAAGTTCTGTTAAATTAAACGGCTTGGTAATAAAATCATCAACACCTAGCTCAAAAGCCTCTAAAACCACATTTTCTAAACCTACAGCCGATAAAACAATCATAGGTGTTTTTGCTAAATGTGGTGTTTGTTTAACTTTACCAATAATTTCTAAGCCACTTACAAAGGGTAACATAATATCTGTTATAATTAAATCAAAATCTGCTGATTGAATTTTAAGTAGCGCTTCTCTACCATCTTTAGCAATCTCTACCTCATGTTCGTCTTTTTTTAACCTAAACTCTAACGCTTTTAACATCAATTCTTCGTCTTCTACTAGTAATATTCTCGCCATGTCTTCTCAAAATAATAAGTATATAATTGTTATACGTTAAATCCACTTCTAAAGATTTCCTTAAATATGTAGAACAAAAATCACAAATGCCGATTTTTTTCTACATAATAACCCTTAAAAACAAATATATTTTAATAAGCCCATCTTACCTAATTTTTCTAATACTGCTTTAACGAATAATTGCTTATGATTTTGGCTTATTAAAATGTTTGGTTTGTTTTCATGATAGGGTTTATAAAACAAAAAATGCCCCATTATTTTGTAATGAGGCATTTTATTAATAAAAATAAAATTTACTTAACCCGGGTCCAGTTATCTGTTCTTCCTATTAAAGAAATTCCAACAAAGCCTCTTACATTGAGTTTATCTTTACCCTCCATAGAAATTTTACAGCTATAAGTTTTACCAGATTTTGGGTCGTAAATGGTACCATCCTCCCAAACGCCATCATTAAACTTAAAATTCTGTAAAATTTCTAAGTTTAGGATAGGTCTTTTCCGTAAATCTTCGTTCGGGTTTTGTTCATCAAGTTTAGGTTTTTTTGCTTCATCTAAAGGCTCTTTTAGCCACACAATTTTTCCGAAATAGGCATTTCCTTTTTTAAAAATCTGGATATGAGCGTTTTTATCCTTGTTTAACCACTTACCAACTACAGCATCAGCATTTTGCGCAAAACTACTTAAGCCAGCCACTAGTAGTGTTAATAAAAATAATCTTGTTTTCATATATGTGTGTATTAAAAATTGATAAAAGGTTTATAACGTATGTTTCAAAATAAGATTACAAAAATTGATTATAAATTGTTTAGTAAACAAACAGGATTGTAAAAAAATGTTAAAACATCCTATTTTAATAGCTGCTATCTTTATATTTAACCTTTGTATTAGCTTATAATTTTCCTGATGAACAAAATTAAACTCGTATTACTATCCTTTTTCTTGTTTTGCCAAGTTTCTATTTCCTTAGCACAAACAACAATACCATTAAAAGATATATTAGAAAAAACTGCTAAGTATTATCAAACCTACCCATCAGAAAAAGTTCATTTACATTTTGATAAACCTTATTACGCCGTTGGAGATACCATTTGGTTTAAAGCTTATGTTGCTTTAGAGCAACATATTCCCTCGCCACTAAGCAAAATTTTACATGTAGAATTAATTAACGCTAAAGATTCTTTGGTAGAAAGTTTAAAACTACCTGTAAAAAACAGCGTAACACAAGGAAGTATTGTTTTAAATTATCTTGCTTATAAACAAGGAAACTACCGGATTAGGGCTTATACCAAATGGATGTTAAACCAAAATCAAGCTTATTTATTTACGAAAAATATAGTTATTGGTGATGCTATTAATAAAAACCTAAACACCAACATTACTTATAAAGGCACTGTTACAGATAAAGCTATTAAAGTAAACTCTAGAATTCAGTTTAAAGACGACCGTGGCATGCCTATCATCAATAAAAAAGTAAGCTGGGAGGTTATGGCAGATTTTGAACGTGTTGCTAAGGGCAGAGAAACTACCGATGATAAAGGCTTTGTGAACATAGAAATAAACACTTCGCCAAAAGTAGGTATTAATCGTGGCGAACTTTTTACCACTGTAGAGATTAGTAGCAATACCAGTTACAAAGCCTCTTTTCCTTTAAAAACTGCATTATTAGAACATGATATTCAGTTTTTTCCTGAGGGAGGCGACTTAATTGATGGTATACCTACACAAGTAGCTTTTAAAGCAATAAAGTCTGATGGATTAGGTATTAATTCTAAAGGTGTTATTATGGATGAAAGCGGTAAAGAGATAGCTCAATTTACCTCACAGCACTTAGGTATGGGTGCATTTTCTTTTGTACCAGAGCTTAATAAAAAATATCAGGCAAAAGTAACTTTTGCAGATGGCAACCAAAAAACTATACCCTTACCAGAAGTTAAAGCAGAAGGCATGCGCATAGCGCTTAAAACTATTGATGAAAACTTAGTGTTAAAAATTTATGCTAATCAAAAATATGTAGATAAAAATCTGAACAAAGCCTTTTATATTGTTGCTAAAAGTGCAGGAGTTATCTATTATGCTGCACAAAGCGATTTAAAAAGCACTGTATTTACAGGTCAAATTCCTAAAAACAAATTCCCAACAGGTATTTTACAGGTTACCTTATTTTCTTCTATTGGAGAGCCTTTAAGTGAGCGTCTTATTTTTTTAAAGCGTAATGATGACTTAAAAATAAACTTAAGTACCGATTTACAAGCTTATAATAGCCGACAAAAGGTTAAAGTAAACATAACCAATAGCGGTGGAACAGAACTTGCCGAAGGAAGTTTTTCTGTTGCTGTGATAGATGAAACCAAAGTTCCGGCAGATGAAGATACAGAAACCACCATTTATAGCAATTTGTTGTTAACCTCAAATTTAGAAGGTTATATAGAAAAACCTAA
Source organism: Pedobacter glucosidilyticus DSM 23534 (assembly GCF_000425145.1). Lineage (GTDB taxonomy): Bacteria > Bacteroidota > Bacteroidia > Sphingobacteriales > Sphingobacteriaceae > Pseudopedobacter > Pseudopedobacter glucosidilyticus. The sequence continues at coordinate 92,693 of NZ_AULF01000013.1, read as the reverse complement.
TTATTATTTCAATAAGATGGATGATCAAAAACTTGCTCATCTAGATTTATTGATGCTTACCCAAGGCTACAGAAGATTTAGCTATAAAGATATTATTGCTGATAAAGCTCCAAACTTAACTTTCTTACCAGAGCAGGGTATTGATATTACCGGAACCATCAGAAAAAGTAATGGTATGCCTTTAGACAAAGGCCGATTGCTGTTACAAATTCCAGAGAAATACTATTCTACCACTACCACAACAGATGCTGAAGGTAAATTTAAATTCAGTAATATGGTTTTTAAAGATTCTGCCGAGGTGATTGTGAATGCCCGTAACAACTTAAATTCTAAAGATTTAAGGATTCATGTTGATGGCGAAGCTTTCCCTGCTATTTATGCCAATGTAAACGCTGCTGATGACATTTTAAATATTGATAGCACCTTGAATACTTACCTCAGAAACAGTAAAATGATTAATAATAACTCGCTGATGCTGAGAGAAGTTGTCATAAAATCTACCGCAACAACTAAAAAAAGCCACTTAGACTTCCCCGCTTTATCAGGTCTAAACATGATGGCTGATAGAACAACAACCGGCGACCAATTAATCGGCTGCGGCCTATTGGTTAACTGTTTAAGTGCCTCGGGTTTAACATTTGTAGATAATAATTTATTCATCACCAGAACCTATAACCAAGGGATAAGAATACCAGTAGAGATTTATGTAAACGATATGCCTGTTGATATTGCTTACCTCAATAGTTTAGATGCAAAAGGAATAGAATCTGTCCAGGTTTTCAATAATGATGGTTTATCAGGTATCAATAGAAGAAGCAATACCAGCGGTGTTTTGGTTATCATCATGAAAGAGATAAAAAAAGTACCTGCTACCAAGGCTCAAATACAAGAGCTGTTTGCGCCAACCAATGTTATAACCATTAAACCAAAAGGCTATGCAGTAGAAAGACAATTTTACCAACCTAAATATACAGGTCCAAGAACCAGTTTACAAGCTCAAGATATACGTTCTACCATTTACTGGAATCCTTATATAAATACAGATAAAGAAGGCAAGGCTAGTTTTGAATTTTTTAATAGTGATGATAAAGGTCCTCGTAAAATTGTTGTAGAAGGTATGGATAAAAATGGCAACTTTGGGCGCTCCATTTATCGTTATCAAGTAAAGTAACAGAAAAATAAACCAATTTTAAGATACATGAATTACAGAATTTTAGGAAAAACAAACTTAAAAATCTCCGAAATTAGCCTAGGAACTTGGCAAGTTGGTGGCAAATGGGGAGATGCATTTGACCACAACAATGCTGATAAAATTTTAAATGCAGCTATTGATGCAGGTATTAATTTTATTGATACTGCCGATGTTTACGGCGATGGCGAAAGTGAAAAAGCCGTTGGCAGAATAGTAAAAGCCAGAAGAGAAGAAATTTATGTGGCTACCAAATGTGGTCGCCAGCTTAACCCACATATTAACCAATCTTATACGGTAAAAGCTTTAAGAAACTTTGTAGAAAGCAGCTTAAGGAATATGAATCTAGAAAAGATAGATTTAATACAACTACACTGCCCTCCTATTGAAGTTTTATACCGTCCAGAAATTTTCGAGCTGTTTGACAAGCTTAAAGAAGAGGGAAAAATCTTGAATCTTGGCGTTAGTGTTGAGAAAATTGAAGAAGGGCTAAAAGCCATAGAGTTTGATAATGTTTGTACCTTACAACTGATATTCAACATTTTTAGACAACGCCCAACAGAACTTTTATTTGAACAAGCTAAAAAGAAAAACATCGGCCTTATTGCTCGTGTACCTTTAGCCAGCGGTTTGTTAACCGGAAAATTCACCAAAGAAACTACTTTTGGTAAAGATGACCATAGAACATTTAACAGAAATGGCGAAGCTTTTGATAAAGGCGAAACTTTCTCTGGTATAGATTATAACAAAGGATTAGATGCTGTTGAAGAGCTTAAAAAGCATTTCCCTGATTATGATTTACCACTTTTAGCTTTAAAATGGATATTAGAGTTTCCTGAGATAAGCTGCGTGATACCAGGTGCATCTAGTCCGCAACAACTGTTAAACAATTTAAAAGTTGAAGAAGCCCCAACTTTAAACCAACAACAAAAAGATGTGATTAAACATATTTACGATACTTATATTAAAGCTGATGTACACCAGCTTTGGTAAATCTTTTTGCTTTTAATGATTAAATAAACTATAAGCTATGGGTATTATTTAAATAACGAATATCCAAGTGTTAACAAAAGTGTGTTGTAATTAGATGTCATATATGGGTATTCACTCAATATATTGGGACTAGGTTGATACCTCATCTCAATGCCTAATGTATTCTTAAATTTATAACCAATACCCATAGCTAAGCTTGAAATTGATTTAATATCAAATGACGAATAAACCGAATTATCATTTCTTAAAAATTTAATGGTTGAATTAAGACCGAAGTCAAATACATAATTAACATTTAAAAACAATTTTGATTTTTGATTAAGAAAAAAATAATGCCTTATACCTACTGGTATGCCTATCGCCTTATAATCAAATTTGGAAATTAAAACACCACCAGATACTTGATTTGTTTGCTTAAATTCTTCTGATTTAACATGTTGATAGGTAGGCTCTATTACTACTCCCCACTTATTTTTATTAAAAGGCAAAATAAATTCGGCTTCGGCACCTAATCTAAACCCTAAACTACTTCCAAAATTAGTATTCAGCAAATCGTTTATAGCACTTTCTATTTCCAAACTGCTATAGTTAATCCCTGGTCTAATAGTTAAATGAAATAGATACTTACTCCTTTTAGGTTGATAATTTATAAAAGTTAAATTATTTACTTCATAATACTTGATAAATAGCTTTTCTAAATCTCTATCATCATATTTAAGACGTGTAAAATCCTCTAATGCTATTTTTTCACTATTAAAAAGGATAAGTAATTGCTGCTTAAAATAATCGTTATTTAAAACCTTATCATCTACCATATATCGTTTAAAAACCAATTGATTTACAGTTGAGTCTTTAGTTTTATAAAAAAATCTTACTAAACCGTTATCCACATATTGTAATAAAGAAAACTGCCCTTCTATAAGAACTTTTAAGAATAATAATTCTTCTTGAAAAACAGGATTTCTCTCAGCATCCATTTCCTCTATACGGTCAGAAGATCTATCAATTTTTGTTTGAGTTCTTATATATTTAGAAACTTGATTAATACCAAATTCTTTTACTGTATGAATATCCCCTACTTTAATGGCATCATTTGAAGAAAGCTTATATTGGAATTTTGATGGATTGTTTATCCAATCCATATTGCGAATCAAACAATCTACTCTTTCATCTGCATCAGTAATAAAATAGCCGCTCTCAAAAATAATTTGAGCATCTGATTTAAAGCTAGAAACTACTATCAAAAGTAAAATCCAAATTTTTCTTATCATATTATTTTGTTGTTTAACAGGTAGAATTATTTAACAGGTAGAATTAAAAAACGTAAAAAAGAAACAAACTACAATAAGTACAATTTTCCTTGTATTTCATCATCATTAATTCCACAGGATGTATTCATAAGTTAGAATTTAAATTAAATAAAGTAAATATTTATTGAAAGTCAAAACGAAGTGAGGTAACCTAAGCGAAAAGTAAAAGGCTTTAATGGAAGGACAAAATGAAACCTATTTTTTACTAAAAAAAGTCTCTATCCCTATATATCCTCTATCATTTAAAAAAATCAAAATGCTAGGTATTTAAATAATCTTTTAATTTAGCCAAACAAAAAGCTTATCTAACGCTCATGAAGAAACTCCTATTGATTTTTTTATTGTACTTTACTTTTTATGATGTATTTGGGCAACAGGAAGCTACCACAACAAGTGGTAAAAAAGTTTGGTTATGGGAAAACGGCACTTGGACTTATGCAGATAGTTTAAAAACTTGGAATCCTAAAATCGCTAAAATAGCTCAGTTAGAAATTCCAAAAATGATGTCTAAAGATGTGGTTATCCGCCACAGTGGATTTTCGCTTTCTTATAATGAGACACACGAGCAAGCCAATTGGGTAGCCTACGAACTCACAAAAGAAAAAACTGTTAAACTTTATAACAGAACAGATAAATTTATAGAAGATCCAAAAGTTAAAACCGGCACAGCTCAATCTAAAGATTACACTTCTTCTGGCTATGACCGTGGACATTTGGCCCCAGCAGCAGATATGGGATGGTCTGCAACAGCCATGGCAGAAAGCTTTTATTATAGTAACATGAGTCCGCAAAACCCTGGCTTTAACCGTGGTATATGGAAAAAACTGGAAGAATTAGTTAGAACTTGGGCTGTAGAAAATGAAGCCTTATATATAGCAACTGGTCCTGTTTTAAATGGTAGCTTACCAAGTATAGGTGTAAATAAAGTAAGCGTACCTAAATATTATTATAAAGTTATTTTAGATTATAACTTACCTGATATTAAGGGTATAGGCTTTATTTTAGAGAATAAAAGTAGTACACAACCACTTCAATATTATGCTGTTAGTGTAGATAGTGTAGAAAAATTTACAGGTATTGATTTCTTTTTTGCATTGCCTAATGAGCAGGAAGAAGTTATAGAAAAAACACTGTGTTTACCATGCTGGTCGTGGGATAATACAACATCTATTAACGAAAAAAGCACTGTCAAACAAGAACAGCTTTTAGAACAAAATGAAAGCAATGAAGCTGAGTTAAAAACATCAGCAGCTGTACAATGTTCAGGAGTTACAAAAGCTGGCGACAGATGCAAACGTAACACCACAAATGCCAATGGGAGGTGTTATCAGCATTAAACTTTAAAACTCAATTCACAAGATATTTTCTCGCCACCGGCGTCATCAATTTCTGCTACTTCGTCTAGAAACAAATCCCAATCACCATCGGTAAATAAGTTACCCTCATATTCCTGAGTATGGCTATAATAATTAAAATGCCACTCATCCATTTCATCTAAATCATCAACAGCGTAAGAACGAACGCTAAAACCGTTTTCACTGATGTTGATACTCCAAGTAGCCGTTAAAGCTCCACTTTGCTTAGAGATGGAAAAGAAAATATCAAAATCGCCCACAAGTTCTGGCATGCTTTCCAGATAATTCTTGATTTTTTGTGCGGCACTTTGTTGCTCTTCTTTTATAAGATTTTTATCTTCTATTAACTGAAAAAACTCTATAAAATAGTTCTGATATCTAATAAGTAGGTTTCTGAATATATGATCCATAAAATGCGATTTAAGGGCAAAAATAACAGAAATAATATGTAAAAAATAAAATTGCTGCGAAGTACTGATTATTAATCATTTAAAAGCAGTACAAGATCATATTCATGCTTATCCACAAAGGGTATTTTCTCCACACCTATTATACTATCAGAAAAAAACCTTACTTTTGAATCCCGTACAAAAAGATTTAGAAAAGAGGCATTTTTTAGGCTCAAATTCTAAGTTTTTAAAGATTATCCACATACAATGACTAAGTATATTTTTGTTACGGGCGGCGTTACATCGTCTTTAGGGAAAGGTATTATTTCCGCATCATTAGCTAAACTTTTACAAGCAAGGGGTTACAGTGTAACTATCCAAAAATTTGATCCCTACATCAACATAGATCCGGGAACTTTAAATCCTTATGAGCATGGCGAATGCTTTGTAACTGAAGATGGAGCCGAAACAGATTTAGACTTAGGCCACTACGAGCGTTTCTTAAACATCCCGACATCACAAGCCAACAACATTACAACAGGTAGAATTTACCAAAACGTTATCAATAAAGAAAGACAAGGCGAATTCTTGGGTAAAACAGTACAAGTTATTCCACATATTACTGATGAAATTAAACGCAATATGCGCTTATTAGGTGAGAGCGGAAATTTTGATATTGTGATTACCGAACTTGGTGGTACTGTTGGTGATATTGAATCTTTACCTTACATAGAAGCTGTAAGACAATTTAAATGGGAAGTTGGCTCTAACAATGCGCTAGTTATCCATTTAACATTAATCCCGTTTTTGGCTGCAGCCGGAGAATTAAAAACAAAACCTACCCAACACTCAGTTAAAATGTTGTTAGAGTATGGTATACAGCCAGATATTTTGGTTTGTAGAACAGAACACCACATCAGCCAGGATATCAGGAAAAAAATTGCCCAATTTTGTAACGTAAATTTAAATGCTGTTATAGAGTCTATTGATGCCAGCACCATTTACGATGTGCCTTTATTAATGCTAAAAGAGCAATTAGACCGTACAGTATTAAGTAAATTAAAACTTCCGCTTAAAAACGAACCTGATTTAGAAAGCTGGAAAGATTTTTTAGGCAGGTTAAAGAACCCTACAGCAGAAGTAAGAATTGGTTTGGTAGGTAAATATGTGGAGTTACCTGATGCTTATAAATCTATAACAGAATCTTTTATACATGCCGGAGCTTTTAATGAATGTAAAGTACGTGTAGAATGTATCCATTCTGAAAGTATTACAGAAGAGAATGTAAAGGCAAAACTAGGTAAACTAGATGGTGTACTGGTAGCACCAGGCTTTGGTGCCCGCGGTATAGAAGGTAAAATTACGGCTATAAAGTTTATAAGAGAAAGCAATATTCCTTTCTTTGGTATCTGTTTAGGGATGCAGTGTGCTGTTATAGAATTTGGAAGAAACGTTTTAGGATTAACGCATGCACATAGTACAGAGATGGATGAAAATACCGAGCATGCTGTTATATCTATGATGGAAGAGCAAAAGAAAGTTACCTTAAAGGGTGGCACTATGCGTTTAGGTTCTTACCCTTGCGAGCTTAAAAAAGGTTCTAAAGCCTATAATATCTACGGAAAATCAAAAATTACAGAGAGACACCGACACAGATATGAGTTTAACAATGATTTCTTAAAACAATACGAAGCTGCTGGTATGATAGCTTCTGGTATTAATCCGGAGAATAATTTAGTAGAGATTGTTGAATTAAAAACTCATCCTTACTTTATTGCTTCACAGTTTCACCCCGAATTAAAATCAACAGTTGCTAATCCTCACCCACTTTTTGTTAAATTTGTCGCCGCTTCTTTAGAACATTCAAAAAAGAAGCATTAAGAATAGCATATAAATAGATATAATGGATAGAAATACGTTTACAGGTTTGTTCCTGATTTTAGTCATATTAGTTGGCTCAACATTTTTGCTAAAACCATCTGAAGAGCAGCTTAAAAGAGAAGAATTTGTACAAGATTCAATTGCTAAATCAAAAAAAGGAGTTCAACAACCTGCTGCTGTAGCAAAAACTACAACTTTACCTATAGATACCAATTCACAAAATCAGGTTGTACAAAAAGAAGAAATTTTAACCTTAGAAAATGATAAAATAAAAGTTTTTATTTCTACACTGGGTGGTAAAGTTTCTAGTGTTGAACTTAAAAATGAAACTAACCAGCTTAACAAGCCAGTGGTTTTATTTAACAAGCAAAACAATTTCGGAATAGCCTATAGCCAAAACAATCAAAACCTAAACACCAGCAACCTTTTCTTTGCCAAAGAAGTTGTACAGGATGATAAATTAGTTTTAAAAGCCACAAATGCCGATGGCTCTTTTGTTAATTACACTTATTCTTTAGCTAAAGGAAGTAATAAAGTTGATTTTAACATTGTATTAAGTGGTTTCCAAAATAAAGTAAACGCTGATAAGGGCTTGGCCATCAATTGGGCTGCTGAATTACAGCAACAAGAAAAGGATATTCAAAACGAGCGTATCTACTCTACCACTTATTATAAAATAGCTAATGAAGATGTAGATTATTTAAGTGAAACAGAAAGTGAGGAAAAAGCTTTCGCAGAGGAGACATTAGCATGGGTTTCTTTTAAACAACACTTCTTTTCTGCTGCTTTAATGAGCAAAGATGGCTTTAAGAATAGTACACTTAAAGTACAAACTGTTGCTAATAACTCGGCAGTAAAAGCTTATCAAGCCAATTTAAACCTTCCTTTTAAAAACCAACAAGTTAATCAGTATGAGTTAGAATACTATTTTGGTTCTAATAAATTTTCGCAGTTAAGAGCACAAGGTAACGATTTAGAAAAGCAAGTAAAAATGGGTTGGGGCCCATTAAAATGGATAAACAGATACTTAGTTTTACCTGTTTTCAATTTCTTTGAAGGCTTTAACATGAGCTATGGTATTATTATATTACTGTTAACCATTATTTTAAAAACAGTATTATTTCCGTTTACTTATAAATCCTACTTATCAATGGCTAAAATGAGAGTTTTAAAGCCAGAGATGGATGAGATAAAAAAGAAAGTTGGAGACGATAACCCTACCCTTTTACAACAAGAATACTTAAAACTATACAAGCAGGCTGGTGTAAACCCATTGGGGGGATGTTTACCTCTATTATTCCAGATGCCTTTTATACTTGCATTCTTTTATTTCTTCCCAAATTTATTTGAGTTAAGACATGAGAGTTTCTTATGGATGAAAGATTTATCTACTTATGATGAGTTAATCACCTTCGCACCTATTCCGCTTTTAGGTTGGAGCCATATCAGCTTAATGTGTTTATTGATGACCATTTCCACTTTGATTTACACTTACTTTAACAATCAAGTTTCTGGTGCGCAAGGGCAAATGAAGTATATTGGTTATATCACACCTATCATTTTCTTTGGTGTTTTAAATGCCTATCCGGCAGGTCTTAATTATTATTATTTCTGTGCTAATATTTTAACTTTTGCACAGCAATATTTAATTAGATATTTTGTTGATGATGAAAAAATCCATGCACAAATTCAAGAGTTTAAGAAAAAGCCTGAAAGTGCAAAGAAGAAAAGTGGTTTCCAGAAAAAGCTGGAAGATATGATGAGGCAGCAGCAACAATTGAAAGAACAACAAAAAAAGAAAAAGTAAATTTTAAAGCCCCAATAAAAGTGGGGCTTTTTTATTTTCCCCGTTAACATGATAAATTTCCACAATTGAGCAACAAAAACCCCAACCTCATTTGATGCTTCATTTTTATAGAAAACACTTAACAGAACAAAATCTAAATTATTATAATAATAGGATTAGTATTTTATATTTGCCATTATCATAATTACAAACACAATAAAGTGCAAATACATTACAAAAACAAACCAATAACAGTTGTTTTTTAAAATTATAGCAAATATTCATTTTTTGATTACAAATAAAATCCATCCACGAAAATAGTTTTTTATAAATCCTACAACCAAAGGCATTATTTGTGCGTATTGCTTTGTATATTTAAATTAATTTTATGAAACTAATAGATATGGCTCGAACCTCTACAAAGAAAAAAATTCTCTTAGTTGATGATGAATTAGCTATTTTGAAATTATTAGAATTCATACTTAAAGATGATTACGAACTCATCATTAGAAATAATGGCTTTGATGCTTTAAGTTGGTTAGATAATGGAAACATTCCTGATTTGATTATTTCTGATATGGAAATGCCATATTTTGATGGCGCTGAATTAGTTAAATCCATAAAAGTAAGCGGTTTTTATAGAGATATTCCTTTAATTGTATTATCAGGTTCAGAATCTATTGAAAATATCAAAACTAAAATACCTTACGAGATAAGCGGCTTAATGGCTAAGCCTTTTAATCCTGGTATTTTAAAGGAGAAAATTAAAACTTTGCTTAACTAAAATGCAATTCCAAAATTTTAAGAATTCTACAGATTCTAATCAATTATCAAAGATTAGTATATTTTGTCATGCCGAAATTTATGAACAGGATATACGTTCTGCTTTTGAAGAAGAATCTTTTAACTTAAGATTTCTAGAAACCCTCACCCATCTACAAGAAACTATTGCGAACTTATCTATAGACGGATTAAATAGTGTCATCTTGATTGAAGTAAGCAGTAACAATATAAACGAAGTTGTTTCTTTAGTTAGTTCTATTAAAAATAATTGGTTAACAAGAAATTTAATTATTTGTTTCCTATTAAAGGAAAACGATCAGCAACTATTCCAGTTAGCTTTAAAACTAGGCGTTAGCGATTGCTATAAACCTTCTATTCATTTTCAGGACGTTAGAGAGAGAATAAAATTTCTAACATTTTACAAATTATTACGCTCTCAGGTTAACAATATCTCCGAAATATCTGCTGTACAATATAAAATTCCATTTAGTAAAAGGTTATTCGATATTGTTTTATCCTTATTAGCACTTATTGCTTTAAGTCCTTTTTTCATTATTGTAGCAGTGTTGATTAAATTAGACTCTAAAGGACCTGTATTTTATATCAGTAAAAGAGTAGGTACCGGCTATAAAATCTTTGATTTTTATAAGTTTAGATCTATGCGCCAAGATGCCGACAAATTAGTTGCCGAGCTAGCAAAGAAAAATCAATATGGAGATTCTGCTTTTTTTAAAATAGAGAATGACCCTAGGGTAACCAAACTAGGTAATTTTTTAAGAAATACTAGTATAGATGAGCTGCCACAATTATTTAATGTTTTAAAAGGTGACATGTCTTTAGTTGGAAATAGGCCTTTACCTTTATACGAGGCAGAGCAACTTACTACTAATGAATGGTCTATGCGCTTTTTAGGTCCGGCTGGTTTAACCGGTCTTTGGCAAATTAGTAAAAGAGGGAAAAAGGATATGTCTGATAGAGAAAGAAAAAAACTTGATAACTTTTATGCAAGTAACTATTCTTTAAGATTAGACCTCAAAATCATATTAAAAACTATTCCTGCATTAATTCAAAAAGAAAAAGTTTGATGAAAAAAATTATATTCAAAACTATCTTGATGTTATTTGGCTTTGTATGTACTGCAAATGCACAAGTTTCTATTACAGAGGAAATAGATTACGTTTTACTTGATACTTTAATTTCAAGAGCTAAGCAAAATTATCCTCGGGTAAAAGTTTTAAGCAACCAATCTGCTATAGCTAAAGCCAATGTATCTAGGGCACAAGTATCTTGGTTAGATGTTGCAAACTTTACTTACTTGTACAGACCCTTTGACAACTCTACGATCAATCTTCAGAATCCAAACCTGTTAAATGGTTATCAAGTTGGTATCAATTTAAATTTAGGTTCGTTGATACAAAAACCTTTTGAAACAAAAGCTGCTAGAACAGCTTACAATATTTCAAAATTAGAAGAAGATCAATATACTTTAACATTGGTTAATGAGGTAAAAAAGAGATACTTTTCTTACGTACAGTTTTTAACACTTGTTAAAGTACGCACCAAATCTTATCAAGACGCCTATTCTTTGGCTCAAGAAGTAAAATATAAATACGAAAAAGGAGAAGCCAGCTACGAAACCTATTCATCATCATCCGTAACCTTAGCAAATGAGTTACAATTTAGAATTGATGCAGAAGGTGCTTTATTTATTTCAAAAGCTGCTTTAGAAGAACTTATAGGACAACCATTAGAAGAAATTAAAAAATGAACTTTAATAAATTTTTCAAGGTACTAAATAGGAAAAAATTTATTTTAATAATTATTCCTATTGTAACGGTTATCATTACTTATTTTTTATCTAAAAATATGTTGGATGCCTATCAATCTGAAGCGCAGATTGCTACCGGTTTAGTTGATGAGACGCAAAGGTTATTGCAAAGTGATAATAGCAATACGCATGAATCACAGGTTAATCAAAAGTTTAACAACTTAATGGAAATCATGAGATTAAAGAAAACTATTGATTTAGTTTCTTATAAACTTATGATTCATGATTTAAAAAGTAAGAAACCTTTTAGAAAGTATAGTGATATTGTTTCGGATTTAAGTGAGGCAGAAAAGGTAGCAGCTATTAAAGCTTTTGAAAAAAAGTATGCTGATAATGAACCTTTATTATTATGGGATAAAAAGCAAAAGAAATTAGAAGAAATGCTAGTTTCTATGCAATACCATGAAGAGGCTTTAAAAAAGAAATTAACTATTTTCAGAAACAACAATAGTGATTTTATTACGATAACTTTTGATTCTGAAAATCCCGATTTATCAGCCTTTGTGGTTAATACTTTAGCAACCGAGTTTATTGATTATTACACCAGAATTAGTAAAGAAAGCGAAATTAGAGGAACTACTTATTTGGGTAATTTATTACAACAGAAAAGAGATTCTTTAAATAAAAAAATGAATACGTTAAAGAATTTCAAAATTGCCAATAACGTACTTAATTTACACGAGCAGTCTAAAATTCTTTACGGAGAAATCATGGATTTCGAGAGTAAAAAACTTGAAGCTCAGAAAAATATAGAATCTTTTAGTCAAACACTTTACGGTATCGATGCTAAATTTAATCCTAAAGACAGACGTTATTTAGATGCAACTTTAACAAAAATTAATCAGGAAATAGTTTCTACCAAGCAAAAGTTAAAAGGCGCAACAGACAGGCATATCAGAAGTGGATTTACAAATGATACTAGGGTAGTTGTAGATTCTTTACAAGAGTTACTGTCTGATCAAATTAACTACGCAACAGATAAATATATTGTTAACCCGCTAGCATCAAAAGAAAAACTGGTTTTAGAAAAACTTAATCTTGAGGTTTCTAGCGATTTAGCTAAATATAGTATCAATAGTATCAATAACCATTTAGAAGGTTTAAATGCCAAGTTTAAAAATCTTGTGCCATTTGAGGCTATCGTACAATCTTATGAAAGAGATATAGATGTTGCCAGTAGCGAATATTTAGATGTATTAAACAAATACAATGATGCTAACATGCAATCTAATTATAAAGCTAAATTAAGGCTTATACAACAAGCCATGCCAGGTTTACCACAACCATCTAAAAAGATGTTACTTGTAATACTAAGTGGTATCATTAGCTTTATTTTCTGTGTGGCTATATTATTGGTGATATTCTTATTTGATAAATCTATTTCAACTGCTAAAGAACTCGCTTTAGTTACCAAACAACCTATATTAGGAGAACTTCCAAAAATTAATAATCTTAGTGATTTAAAAGACATTTGGACAGAAAAAGACTTGGATGATGACAAGCTTTTGTTTAAAAAACAAATGAGATCTATCCGTTTCGAAATCAAAAAAGATCTACTATACAAAAAAGATAAAGTTTTAGGTATCACCAGTATTGATCATAAAGAAGGTAAAACATTCTTTTCTTTAAGCTTAGCTTATTCTTTTGCGATGCTTGGTAAAAAGGTCTTATTGATAGATGGTAACTTTGATCATCCATCAATTTCAGAAAGTGTGGTTACTAAAGTTTATTTAGAAGATTTTAGCGCATCAAACCAAATTTATTCTGATACCATTATTACCATTTTAGCTAATAAAGGCGGAGACTTATCTTTACTAGAAGTTATCAAAGAAGAAGAAATAACGCAGTTTTTTGATGATTTAAAAAGTAAGTTTGATATTATTTTGATAGATACATGTGCTTTAAAAGATTTAAATAAAGCTAAAGAATGGTTAGTTTACACCGATAAAAATATAGGTGTTTTTAAATTTGGTAATTCTTTACCGGAAGAAAAAATAGAACACTGCGATTATTTGGTTTCTAACCCTAACTATTTAGGTTGGATATTTAATAAAGTTGAGAAAAATCCAAAAATTGCAATTTAAGCTATGTAAAATATGTATTTAGCTGTAGAAATTATTATCCAAAATACTTTTAATGTTTTACAGTTTTACATAGCATTAAATCTTGTTCTTCCTTTTATATTGTTTTTGTTATGGAAACTCCATCATAAAAAGGAATTAAAAAAAGCAGTAACATTAAATGAAGAACAAGATTTAGCTATTATAGTTACCGCTTATCAAGAGACGCAGCAAATTCCTGATGTTTTAGCTTCTATATTAAAATCAAATTATCAAAACTATCATATTTATGTAGTTGCTGATGCTTGTGATAAAGAAAACCCTGCTTTATCTATCATCCACGAAAAAGTTAGTATACTTATTCCTGATGAAATAATAGCTAGTAATACTGGTTCTCATTTTTATGCTATAAAAAATTTTATCAGAAAACATGATAATTTAGTGATTGTAGATAGCGATAACCTGCTTAACCCCAATATGCTTCAGGAATTAAACCGTTTCTTTTTACAAGGCTACGAAGCAGTACAAGGCTTACGAGCAGCTAAAAACCTTAATACGACCTATGCTTGCTTAGATGCAGCCCGAGATATTTATTATCATTTTTACGATGGTGAAATTTTATTTGAACTAGGTTCGTCATCAACACTTTCTGGCTCTGGTATGGCCTTTAAAGTAGCCTTGTATGAAGAATGCTTGGCTCATTTAAATATTAAAGGTGCTGGTTTTGATAAGGTTTTGCAGTATGAGATATTAAAGAAAGGTAAGCGAATTGCTTTTAATAAAAATGCTATCATTTTTGATGAAAAAACAAGTGCCACAGACCAATTGGTTAATCAGCGCTCTAGGTGGATAAACACTTGGTTTAAATATTTTAAATTTGGCTTTTCATTAATTTTTAAGGGAGCTATAAAGTTTAACGTCAATCAGTTTCTTTTTGGGTTAGTTTTATTAAGACCTCCCCTATTTATTTTCTTATTACTATCCTTACTATTTGCTTTCGTCAATATATTTATAAATCCAATATTATTTATAGTTTGGATAATATTCATATTAATTTTTGTTGTTGGTTTTCTTATTCCTATTTATCAAACTAAAACAGATGATAGCATTAAAAAAGCTTTAATTTCTATACCTATATTTATTTATTATCAGGTGATTTCATTGTTTTTTTCAATAAAAGCAAATAAAAAATCTGTAGCAACTAAGCATGGGTATAATAAAGATAAATTATGAAACAAGCGTTTTTACAGTCTGATACCGGAAAAGCAGTAGTGATAAGCATAGGTGCTTTATTACTATCATTTCTTGTGGGCTTATTAACCATACAATTCGGAATTATTACTTTTTTTGCCTCTACCATTGGTACAGCGGCATTAATTTTTATTATAGCCACCATTAAAGACCCTAGAATAGGTTTTTTATTTTATCTGGTTTATTGCTTTTTGCTGTCAGGTATTATGAAAAATTTCCCGTTCTTACCTTTAGGGCCATCTATGGAGATGATTTTAGGGCTTACCTGGGTATCAATTTTTATAAATGCCAATAAATTTAAATGGTCTAACCTTAATAACGATTACTGTCTACTTGTTTTAATTTGGTTTATCATTAATATTTTAGAAGTATTAAATCCGGCCGGAGCAAGTTTATTAGGCTGGTTAAATGAAATTAGGTTTACTGCACTAAACTGGCTTATGGTTGCCCCATTAGCCTTTATTATCTTTAATTCGAAAAAAGATTTAAATACATTTTTTAAAGTTACGATCGGAGCATCGGTATTTGCAGCCTTGTACGGTGTAAAACAATTATACATAGGGGTATCATCAGAAGAGCAAAGATGGTTAAATGAGGGGGCAGATTTTACACATATTGTTTTTGGCGAGCTCAGGGTTTTTTCTTTATTTACTGATGCCGGACAGTTTGGAGCATCACAAGCCCACATGGCTTTGGTAACTTTAGTACTCGCTTTAGGTCCTTTTAAACTATGGAAAAAAGTACTTTTGGGTATCGCAGCCTCGATTTTAATTTACGGGATGCTTATTTCTGGAACCAGAGGAGCTTTGTTTGCCTTAGTTTCAGGAGCTTTTTTCGCCATCTTTTTAACAAAAAATTTCAAAGTTTTAATTATTGGAACGATATGCTCTCTGATGTTTTTTAGTTTTCTAAAATACTCAACCTACGGAAATCAATATTATGAAATTAGAAGATTAAGAACTGCATTAGACCCACAAGACGCATCTTTAAATGCCCGATTAATGAATCAGGCTAAATTAAAAGAAGCACTTAAAAACTTACCTTTTGGAGGAGGGGTTGGTATAACAGGGGTTAATGGTGATAAGTATAACTCTGATAAATATTTATCTTCTATTCCGCCGGATAGCTATTGGGTAAAAATTTGGGTAATGTATGGTGTGGTTGGTTTGGTTATTTGGTTTTCATTTATTATGTACTTATTAGGCAAATCATGCGGTTTGGTTTGGAATATAGAAGATAAAAAATTGAAGACAAAAGCTATCGCTTTAACATCGGGGGTTGCTGGATTATTCTTTTGCAGTTATGGTAACGAGGTTATGAATGGCTTACCATCATCTATCATTATGTATATGTCTTGGGCTTATGTGTTTTTAATTCCAAAATTTGACAATCCAGAATTAAAAGACGATGAATACGTATAAATTAAATATTATTTGATATGCCATTTGAAATAATTATACCTTTTGCAATATTATTTTTTATTATTGGATTTAAAAAAGGTATTAACGAACTTAAGAGCAAAAAAAGTCTTAATGATAAAACTTCTATCTAGTATTCCTGATCAGCTGAGGAGAGTTACCTCTAATGGAAAATTTATTAATGAGATAGATGGCTTAAGATTTTTAGCAATTATACCCGTTTTAATACAACACATGGCAGAAAGATTTGCCAGAAATAGCCCCATACCATTTACAACAGACTTAAAAGAAGATTTCTCTCTTTTTTTAGCTTACAGAGGCTTTTTGGGCGTTTACATTTTTTTTGTCATTAGCGGATTTATTTTAGCCTTACCTTTTGCAGCGCATTACTTAAACAATCAAAAAAAAATACATCTTAAAGATTATTACTGGAGAAGATTAACACGCTTAGAACCCCCGTATTTAATATGGATGACTATTTTTTTTATTATTTTTCTTATTGTTAAACAAAAATCTTTTGTTGAATACTTACCTAATTACTTAGCTAATATCACCTATACACACACCTTAATTTTTAATGAATGGTCTATTTTTAACCCTCCTACCTGGACATTGGAAATAGAAATACAATTTTACATATTGGCACCATTTATAGCATGGGCGTTTTTTTATATTAAAAATTTAAAGTTAAGATGGTTAGTAAATACTTTAGCACTGTTATCCATTATTCTTATACAGCAATATTTTAAACTTTATTATAACCCTTACAGTTTTACTATTTTAGGTCATTTACAATATTTCTTGCTCGGTTTTTTTATTGCTGACATTTTTCTAAACTTTTGGCAAAATGGTATTAAACAAACTTTAAATTATGATATCATCACGTTTATAGCATTTATCTGTTTAATTTTTGGATGGAGCTGGGATTATGAATTATACAGCAGGCTCCTTGTTATGGTATCCTTATTTTTTATTTTCTTAGGCGCTTTTAAAGGGAAAATCACCAATCAATTTATAAAAAACAGATGGGTAACTGCTATAGGCGGCATGTGCTATACCATTTATCTTATTCATCTTCCTTTTGCAGAATTTCTAATTATTTTCACAAAACATATCGCATTTACCAATAATTTCACCATCAACCTACTTATACAATTAGCCATATTTTTGCCCATCATTCTTATCATTAGTGGTATTTGTTTTCTAATCTTAGAAAAACCTTTTATGGATAAAAACTGGCCGGAAAAGTTTAAATTAAAATTTAAAAAATAGACGATATGTCTTCAGAGCAATTGTTTAATCAGGATATTATTATTGTAGGGCAGCAAGCATGGGATACAGAAATTGGCAGTAATTGTAAAAATATTGCTGTAGAGATGGCTAAACACCATAGAGTACTTTATGTTAATTCGCCTCTAAAACGCAAAGCATTACTCAAAAAAGAAAAAGATGATAGTACCAAAAAGCGAATTTCAATAATTCAGAATAAAGAAACAAACATTTTTGAGGTTGAACCTAACCTGTATACGCTTTATCCAGATACCATCTTAGAATCAGTAAATTTTTTACCGGATAATTTTATTTTTGATGTTATCAATAAAATAAATAATAAAAGATTTGCAAAAGCTATACAAAAAGCGATAAAAGCTTTAGATTTTAAAGATTTTGTACTGTTTAATGATAATGATATTTATGATAGCTTTTATCTGAAAGATTATTTAAAACCTAAAATCTCCATTTATTACTCCAGAGATTTTATGCTAGGAACTGATTTTTGGAGAAGACATGGTAACCGATTAGAACCCTTATTGATATCAAAAAGTGATTTAGCTGTTGCCAATTCTGTTTACTTGGCTAATTACTGCAAACAATATAATGAAAAAGCATTTTATGTAGGGCAAGGCTGTGATTTTGAGTTATTTACCAATCCTGATTTACTTTATCATCCAAAAGATATTCCTTCACAAAAACCTATTATTGGTTATGTTGGTAATCTATCTTCTTTACGGTTAGACCTAGATATTATTGAACATATAGCAACAGGCAAACCAGAATGGAACATAGTTTTGGTTGGACCAATGGATCATGATTTTCAACAAAGTAAATTGCATCGTATTCCAAATGTGTTCTTCCTTGGTCAGAAAGCAATAAAAGAATTACCAGGTTATATTAACAGTTTTGATGTTTGTATTAATCCACAAAAGTTAAATAAAGTTACCATTGGCAACTACCCTAGAAAAATTGATGAATATTTAGCTTTAGGTAAACCTGTAGTTGCAACCCAAACAGAAGCTATGGAAACATTTTCTGATTATGTTTACCTAGCCCAAGATAAAACAGAGTACATCCAGTACATCAATCAAGCGTTAAACGAGAACGATATCAATATCAAGAAACAAAGGATAAATTTTGCATTATCACACACCTGGGAAAACTCTGTAATTGAAATTTATAAAGCGATAAACCAAGTTATAACATCATGACTTTAGTAGAAAAAATAAAGCAATCTCCTAAACTTAAGAAGTTTATTTTGTGGATGCTTATTCCTGTAAATGATTTTAGACCCAGATGGTGGGTAAGAACATTTGTAGTTCCTTTTATCGGGCACAGAGGTAAATCATCTATTATTAGAAAGTCTTGTAGATTAGATATTTTTCCTAATCATCCATTTAAATTAGGAGATCAATCTCTTATTGAAAGTTTTTCGATTATAAATAATGCTGTTGGCGATGTTATCATTGGTAAACAATGTGTTATTGGGGTATCATCAGTAATTATTGGACCTGTAAATATTGGAGATAAAACTATTATAGCGCAGCATGTGGTGATATCGGGTCTTAACCATGGTTATGAAAATGTAGAAATAGCACCGGCAGAGCAAAAAGTTATTACAAAACCTATAAACATTGGCGAGAATGTGTGGATAGGTGCAAATGCGGTTATAACAGCTGGTGTACAAATTGGTAAACATTGTATTGTTGGGGCTAATAGTGTAGTTACTAAAGATATACCCGATTATTGTGTTGTTGGGGGTAATCCGGCAAGGATTATAAAAAAATATAATTTCACGACAAAAGTTTGGGAAAAATTATAATGGAACTTAAGGATACTGCTATTTTTATTTTAAGTCTTAATAGGTTTGATAGCGATTTGCAATCAACAAGTTATAATATTGCCAAAGAATTTGCCAAACATAACCAAGTCTATTTAATTGATAATCCTTTTACTTTAAAAGATTATTTTACCTTAAAAAACACCGAACAATATAACCTAAGAAAAGATTCTTTCTTTAGAAAAGAAGGAAAATTATTAGATACGGATATAAAAAATCTTAAAATAATTATTCCGCCTGTAACCTTATCGGTAAACTTTATTCCGGAAGGAAAAATTTATAGGTTTATCCAAAAATTAAATGAGAAAATAGTATTAAAATGCTTACAATATCATATAAAAAAGAGAAATATTAAAAAAGTTATTTTTATAAACTCATTCAATTTTCATTATGCAGAATTGGGTTCTTTATTAAAACCTCAGCTTTACATTTATAATTGTATCGACCCTATAAGAGTTGAGTATGATATGAAACATGGTTTTGAATCTGAATATAGAATAGTAAAAGCATGTGATTTGGTGATATGTACCAGTAAACAACTTTATAGAGAAAAAATAAAAATTAATCCTCATACTTATTTCATACCAAATGCGGCTGATATCTATCATTTTAATAATATAACCCATCATATACCAGAGGATATTAAAAAATTAAATGATATTAAAGGTCCTGTTATAGGTTATCTAGGAAATATCGAGAGAAGAATAGATTATAACCTCCTTAAAGATTTAGCCCTTTTGAATAAGGATAAAACTTTCTTATTTGTTGGCCCTGTTGAAAAAGAGCAAGTACCCGATTTTATTTATGATATAAGCAATATTGTATTTTTTGGCTGGGTATCTTATGAGCAAGTGCCATATATGATGAGGAAGTTTGATGTAGCTATCATACCTTTTAAAAGTGACGAGGTAAGCGCTACTATTTTTCCCTTAAAATTATTTGAATATTTGGGTGTAGGAAAACCAGTTGTTTGTTCAAATTTTAATCCTGATTTAGAACCTTTTACTAAGGGTATAGTTAAATATTGTAATGATGCACAAAGTTTTTCTGATGCTATACAGGATGAATTGACTAATAATATTGAAGAAAAAGTAAATCAAAGGATTTCAATTGCTGCAGAAAATACTTGGGAAAGCAGAATTAAAGATTTATATAAAATCATCCATCATCATTTAGAAAAATAGCTTTTTATGTATTGCTTATAAAAATCTGGATAAAACTTATAAGCATAGTAAAAGCATTTTAAGAGGCTAACTTTTAGTATTTTCCGTAATAATACCTGAGCCCAAATAAAACTTAAAAACATAGCTATTAAGGTAGCGTAAGCCGCACCTATAACTCCTATTTCTTTAATCAGAAAATAATTCAAACTTAAATTAAGTGTAGTAGTTACCACTACGGTATAAAACGTTGTTTTTGTTTTACCAATAGAATCTAAAATAACGCCAAACTGCCTACCAAAAGGCATAAATATGGCTATTAATAAAGTTATACGTAATAAGTTCGCACTATCTGCATATTGTTCTCCGGCTAATAAAAATATCACTAAATCAGTAAAACAATAAATAAGTATTAAAGGTGGTAATAAGATGGCTAAAACGGTTCCAACAGATTTTTCATACAGATATTTTACTGCTACTAAACCTTCAGTTTCTACTCTTTTAGAGCTTTGTGGAAAAACAATGGTAGCTACAGCACCGGTAGGTATCTCGATAAGATTTAATATTCTAACTGCAATATTATAAACAGCAGCGGCTGCCGGGTTTATCATACTCCCTAACATCATTTGATCTACAGTATTGGATAAAATAGCACTTAATGATGTGCCGAAGGCGTATTTACCGTAATTAAATATAGACTTTAAATGATTTCTAAAAATTTGGAAAGACAAGTACAGGTATTGTTTAACTAAACTATAAGAGAGTATAGTTGCTAAAACAGAACATACAAACTGTACCATTACCAAGGTGGTTAAACCAATAGACTTATGAAAGAAAAAGCAATATAAGATATAAGCGAAAAAAACACCTTGAGTAATTAGATTAGTTAAAAAAACACCTTTAAATTTTAAGTTTGCTTGCTCTATAAAATTAAAAAGCATTAATAAGCCATTTGAAATAAAAACCAGCGCATAAATTTTAAGCATGTAGGACAACTCTGCCGCATTAAATATGCTAGCAAGTTCATCAGACAAGAATAAAAGTAAGCATAAGACTATAAGTGTTATGAAAATAGCTAGTAAGAATGAACTCGATATAATCTTACCTTTTTCTTCTTTATCGTTTGTAGAAGCTAAAAATTTGATGGTTGCACTTCTTAATAAACCATCTCTAAAAACACTTAAAATGGTTGTGGTAGACATAAATAATGTCCATACACCGAAATCATTTTTAGATAAAATTCTGACTAAGAAAAAAAAAGAACCAAAGCCAAACAAGACTCCAGAAAAATTTTGTAAGAAATTTAAAGTACCAGAAACAATCCAATAATTATTTTTAAACTTTTCAAGCATTGTCAAGAAACTTTTCTTTTGTTTTTGCTATTAAATCTTGGTCAGTTTTTACGTGGTAAATTTCTGCATCAGACAATTTTGGATATAATTTTTTATAACATTTAAAATAATGCTCTGGGCCTTTTTTTGAAAGAATAATATTAATCCCACCAAAATAACTTGCCAAAGTAGCCGTACCACCATGCGTAGAAATAAAACAAGATGCGTTGGCATAAACCATTAATTGTAAATGATTAAAGCTATCTACCAAGTGTTTATCTCGCTCATAAAGCGTATTCATGATGGTAACATCCGGATGATATTTACTAAGCCATTCAAAATCCTCTAGATCAAATATATTGCTGTTATCATTAACAATATAATCACTTTTGGCTCTGTTGTAAACAATGGTGTATTTCTCTTTTAGTTGGGGAATAAGTTCTTGTAAAACGTTTATAGGGATAAAGCTAATTGGAGGCCCACCCCACTCAGAGTTATATCTGTTAGCGATAATCAATGTAGGCTTTTCAAAAACATAAATCTTGTTTTGATAATGCTTTTTTAAAGGTACTTTACACCATTTACTCATATTGTAATTATGACTGTAAAGTACCCTGGGTACTTCATAGTTATAATTGCCTTCATTTGTTCTATTGGTGAATACTTCTTTATGCTGTGGAGAAAAAAAATATAAAGCTTTGGTATGTACAGAAGATTGTGTTTTTAGTAAAGTTCCGTTTTTATAATGCCAGTAGGCAAAAGGTAAGACAAATTGTAATTCTGGAGCAAATTCTCCGCTAAATGTAATTTCTTTATAAGGTTTCTTAAAAAAATAGTCTTTAAAAATATATTTAAGCTGCTGAAAACGGCAATAATAAGTATCTCTACAAAAATACCGTAATGTAACTGGCACCGTAAAATGTCTAATTTTGGTATATAAACTGATGATTTTGAGCGCTATTATTTTCATAGTAAATGAATAATTTTATTTACCAAGCAAAAATTCTTTCATTCTGCTTAAATTAAGTTTAAACCTATTTATGAAAGATTGATAGATTCCTCCCTCGGCAACTAACCTTCTTGATGAAGTAAAAACTCTAGCATCTGGATGTGTTACCATAAACAATTTGCCTTTTGTTTTTAAACGAATAGCCATTTGCCCATCCTCTGCTTCTTCTATATAATAATCGCTACCGGCTGCATTATCAAATTTACGTACACCCTCTACTTTAAAACCATCAGTAGACCTTGCAACATCGGTTTTAAACCCCATATTAAAGCCTAATACATTTATAAATTGCTTGTTTATATTTCTTATCCTTACCATAATACCTGTTAGTTTTTCATAAGGGATAAGCGCTAACCTACTGCCTCCCGGTAACGGAATAAAGCAATATCTACCATATACACCAACAATATCATGGTTATCTTGCATGGGTTTTGTCATTAACTCTATCCAACGGGGTGGGTAAAAAGTATCAGAATCTGCACATAAATGATATTTACCTTTAGCTTTATATAATCCCATTTGTCTGGCATGTGGTGTGCCCTGCTCTGGCTGCAAATAGCTTCTAATACCTAATGTATCTAAAACCATTTGTGTATGATCAGAAGAATTATTGTTAATGACAATAATTTCAACCTTAAGATTGGTGATGTTAGATGCTAGAGAAGAAACTGCTCTAAAAATGTTATTCTCTTCATTCCACGCAGGTATAACAACAGAAACATCGGGTGTATCATGAGTAAAAACCTTAATCCTTTGTTTTAAATCTTCAATTTCTGTGTTGCTTAAATCAGCAAAGCCTTTTTGTGTGTACAAATGCTGCTTTAACCAAGTGGGTAATTTTAAGTATAACATATTTACTTTAAATAATCTATATTAAATTTCAGATGCCTGTAACCATGTCTCATCAGTTTGATAAGCGGGTTATTAGACTCTCGCCAAAAATCACGTTTCATCGTACTGGGCTCGGCAGAGGAGTTTTCTTGATTAAAGATGGTTCTATAATGTTGATGAAACATCCCTTTACCTCTATTTTTTAAAAAACTCATCATCATGTTATACTCGGTAACATCGCCTTTTACTCCTTCTGTATAATATCCAAACTTTTCTAGGAAGTTACTTCTTCTGAGGTGCGGATGGTCGCTATACATATAAAACTTTTTATACCCAGGATACCACAGTTTAAAAATCATTTCACTAAATCCATTTTTATAAGGTTTTAAATATGGATATTTAAAATAAGCGTAAAATCTGATGATATCCAGCTCTGGCTTTGCTATCATAATTTCTTCTGCTTGAGTTAAATAATTTAAAAAATCCCCGCAAGGAATAAAATCTTCTTGGACATATAAGGTTAAAGGTTTACTAACTGCTTTTTGCCCTTTGTTGATATTATTTCCTAAGCCTTTATTTATGGGAGTGCTTACCAATTTAAAATCAAACTTTGTTTGTAAATCAGTTAAGCGTTTTAAATTCTCTGGCTTACTACCGTCATCTGAAACTACAATCTCGCCAAAAGAAATATCAATATCTACAAAAGAATTTAAAAGTCTTTCTAAAGAAGCCGTTCTGTTGTAATGGGTAATTAATAAACTGATGTTTGAAAAAATAGCCATCTTTTATTTGCTGTAAAGTTGGAAAGTATTTTTAAGAAACCTGTAAAGTAGAAATACTTTTCTTAAACCTAAAATGATTAATGATTTATCCTCTCTCCATGATTTCCGGTTTACAGTACTAGGTTCATCGGGCGAATTTTTTTGCTCAAAAGAAGCATAAATATCTTTGGCAATAAGCCCTTTTCCATTACCTTTTATAAATGATAAGGCCATTTCAAATTCTGTTTTATCCATTTGTATCCCCTCTTTATAGTATCCAAACTTTTTTAAAAAATTGCTTCTTCTAAGATGAGGATGATCACTATAAACATAAAATTTTAAGTGATTCCAGTACAAAATAGATTTTTTAAAAATCATTTCATCAAAATTTGTATCATAAGGTTTTGTATAAGGATAAGGAAAGTAAGCGTAAAACCTTATGGTATCAACAGATGTATCTTTTTTAATGATTTTTACTGCATTTTCCAGATTTTTTATAAAAACTGGTTGAGGAATAAAATCTTCCTGTACGTATAGCGTAAAAGGTTTGGTTACGGCATTTTGCCCTTTGTTAAGATTATTGGCTAATCCTTTATTAATTGGGGTTGTAATAAGCTTAAAAGGATAATCTTGCTGCAAAAGCTTCATTTTTTCTTGATGTTGTGCTTTACTACAATCGTCAGAAACAATTATTTCTCCAAAACAGATTCCTAATTCATCAAAAGCTTTAAGTAACCTCTCTAAAGAAGAGCTTCTATTGTAAACTGTAATTAAAAGCGCAATATCTTCAAAACTATATGTATTATTGTGCATTTGCTAGCTGTTATTTTTTGTTAAAACTAGTTAAATTGCTATAAATTTTAAGAAGTATTTATTTTTTTACAAGAAATTATTTTGTTTATAAAAATTCATGTTTAAATATCTACATAAACTGTTTATTATCATCAAAAACAAGCATTTTTTATCTTTAACTGGAAATGCCGTGATGTCTGTTTTAGGGATGGTAACTTATGGTTTACTGTCTCATGCGCTTAGTTTAGAAGAGATGGGTATATGGATTTTTTTTACCACTGGCTATTTACTTCTTGAAACTTTTAGATCTGGCTTTTTAACTACTGCATTTATAAAGTTTTATGCTGGTGCGTCTGTAGAAAAAGCAGAGGAAATTGTGGCTTCGTCTTGGTATATTGCTTTACTGATAACTTTAGGATTTATTGGACTTAATATTCCTGCTTTTTTTTTAGAAGATTATATTAGTGATATAGGCTTTTCTTTACTGTTAAAATGGTTTGGCATTACTTATATTGTTTCTTTACCCTATTATATGGCTACCAATATGATGCAGGGCGAACAACGTTTTGATAGGCTTTTATATATCAGAACCATTAATACAGCCTCTTTTATAATTTTTATTACCGGGCTAATTATTACTGGTAAAGTAAATCTACAATATGTGCTGTATGCCTATCTTTTATCGTTTTTTATCACCAGTTTATTTGTTGTCTTGAAAGGATGGTCTGGTATACAATTGTTTAATAGAAAAAGTAAAGAAAGCGTTTTAGCTTTATACAATTTTGGAAAATTTAGTGTCGGAACAACTATCAGTGCAAATCTTTTCAGAACATCTGATACTATTATTATTAAAGTTTTTTTAGGCGATGCCGCTTTGGCAATTTATAATTTAGGGCAAAAACTTCTAGAAATTATAGAAATTCCACTAAGAAGTTTTGCTGCTACTGCTATGCCTAGTTTATCTACAGCTTATAATCAAGCAAAAAACAAACTGGTTATTGAGGAGATGTCTAAATACATTGGTTTGCTAACCATTTTTTTAATACCAGCAGCTATACTTTCTTTGTTTTTAGCAGATTTTGCCATTGCTCTGATTGGCGGACCACAATATACCCAAACAGAGGCAGCAAATGTATTAAGGTTATTCATGCTATTTGCATTGCTTTATCCAGCAGATAGGTTTATGGCTCTTACCCTTGATGTTATACACAAACCAAGAGTTAACTTTATCAAAGTGATGGTTATGCTTGCTGCAAATATCATTTTTGATATTATTGGGGTATTTACATTGGGAAATATTTATGGCCTTGCCTTAGCTACTTTGGTACCTACTTTAATAGCAGTAGGTGTTGGTTATTTTGCTTTACAAGATTATCAAAAATTTAGTTTTATAAGTCTTTATAAA
The DNA here is from genome assembly GCF_000425145.1 of Pedobacter glucosidilyticus DSM 23534. GTDB lineage: Bacteria > Bacteroidota > Bacteroidia > Sphingobacteriales > Sphingobacteriaceae > Pseudopedobacter > Pseudopedobacter glucosidilyticus. The sequence goes on along the minus strand of NZ_AULF01000013.1, from coordinate 66,049 downwards.
GGCAGCTGGCAAACTATTGTAGCAATTATTAAAACTAGAAAGTTAACGTAGCGCAAAAAATATTTTCTTTGGTATCTTCCTGATAAGAGTAAGTAAATTTTTTAGATGCTCTTATCACTATTTCAAAACCAAAATGTTCTGGTATTAAGAGTATTTCTTTTTGCTGGTACTCTTGTTTTAAAACAAATTGAAAACTATGGGCATCAAGTTCTATAAATGAATAATTTCTTAAAATGTCTTGAGAAAGTATCAAATTTCCCATTTTAAATTTGGGTGCTTTATCTATTTTTTTTAATTGTAATATTTGATTATCAAATTCGGCTTGGATGATATTTACTTCATTTGCAACGTGTTTTAAAGCATTGGTGCAATATTCTATTAATATAAGTTTGATATTAGCTAAAACCTTTGCCTCTAAAAATTTAATATGCTTACAAAGTAAATCTGTAAATGATATAACAAAATCATGAATTTCTTCTGGCTTTTGTGGTGCTTCTGATTGTATGATAAGAGGTAAAGTTAAACTCATTTAAAAACATTTAAAGCTTCAGAAAAATCATATTCAATATTAAACACTTTATCTAAGCGGGTTAACTCAAATAGGTTTTTAATATCTTGATTAAGTTGTGTTAATACCAATTTACCATTTAGCGGAATAAGATGCTTTAAAATTGCTACAACCGCACCTAAAAAAGAGCTATCTAAATAATTAACCTCTTTAAATGAGATAATGATATTTAAATTACCTTGATCAATCTCTTGAAAAACTAGCTCTTTAAATTTATCTGATTTTGAAAAATTTGCCTCATTTTCATTGATGTAAATAACCAGACAATTATCTTGTTTTACACTATTTATTTTCATGTTTTAAAATTAACTATTTTCTTTTGATGATGATAAAACTACAATCATCAATTTGTGATGCTTGACTATTAAATAAAATTTCTTTTATTTCTTCGGTTGATTTTCCTGATATTTTTAAATCATATAACCTTTGCTTCAGTAAATTAATATCTGATTTTTTTACTGCATTAACTTCAAAATCTATCATCCCATCAGAAACTAAATAAGCTTCTTCTCCTACTTCAAAAGCAATTTCTTGTTCAGGAAAATTACTATCTTCTAAAAAGCCTAATAAAATCCCTTCAGATTTATAAGACAATAATTGCTGATGCTGATAAGAAAATTTCAATAAAGGTAAATCTCCGGCACCCGCATAAATGAGCTTAGCTTCATCATCATCCACTAAAACCATGCTTAGGGTAGAAAAAATATCTCTTAAAAAATCATCAGCATAAATAACCTTGTTTATTTTTTTTAGGATATCGTTTAAAGAGAGCGTACCATCTAATACGCATATTCTTACAGCTGCTCTGATGTAACTTAAAAAGCTAAAAGAAAAAAACCATGCTCCCCATTTTTTCCCCATCACATCACCTAATATTAAAAAAGTATATCTATCATTAACTTTTATAAAATCAATAAAATCTCCGCCCGGATGATTTTGGTAAGAATGATTAAAATAATGTATTTCAAAATTTTTAAGTAATGGCGCTTTAGTAGGAACGATATTTAAATTAAGCCTTTTAGCAATATTTGTTATTTCTGATAATGATTTCTGATATTGCTCATGAACGGTATTCATGATATTGTTAATTTTTGCTAAAAGCTGTGTAGCAGGTATATTTTTAGCAATATAATCTAAGGCTTGTAAATCTAGTCCTTTTTGTACCAAATCATCCTGATTAAAGGATGTTAAGAATAAAAAAGGTACATTTTTTAAATCATCATTTTTTAGTAATCTCTCTCTAAAAACAAAGCCATTAGCCTCTGGCATTTCGTAATCAGATATGATTAAATCTGGAACAAAATTTTTCAATACCTCCTCGGCCTGTTGAACAGATGTGACAGAAACACACTGGTAGCCATTAGATTTTAATAATCTTTCAATGATTTTTAGCTGTAAAACCTCATCGTCTACCAAAAGTATTTTATTATTCACGTGGTATTATTTTGTTAATCAAATTTAACATAAGATTTGATGACTATGTACACGCCCGTAGCAATGATAATCAAAGAAATTAAATCCATTAAGGTAACACCATCATTTGGGTTAAACCAAAAAATGGTAAACATCTCAAAAGAGTGTGGTGTAGGTAAAATAATCATGGCAAAACCTAGTGTAATCATCAAAAAGCCAATAATTACTTTAACAAATTTTACTAGACCATTTTCTATTTTGATTTTGCTAGCTTGTTTAGAGTCTATATGATTTGTATTTAATAAAATTTCAAGCTGATTTAACTTATCTATATGATCTAAATTTTTTAAGGATATATCCTTAATTTCATTAATAGTAGCTTTCTGCGCAATCTTTTTATTAACCACATGGTTAAATTTCTGTTGCATCTTTTTAATGCTCTCTGTATCTAACTCATTTTTTTCAAGCAATAGAATTAACTCATCTAACTTTGTTTCCAAACTTAAATCTTTGTTTTCAAGGTCTTTAAAGGCCTTAAATTGCTCGGATATGTTTTTTTCGTCAGACAAAATCTTTTATTTTGAAAGCTGTATATTTTTTATTCTCTTTAACCAATGCGTTTAGTCTCCATCATCACTGTAAACTATAATCAGCCACAAGCTACAATAGATTTTCTAAAATCAGTTAAGGCACATTATTCAACTGCTAATTTAGAAGTTATTTTGATAGATAATGGCAGTGATGAAAATCATCATGAAACATTTCTTAAACATTACCCAGAAATAGTTTTTATACGCTCAGAAAAAAACCTTGGTTTTGCCGGTGGTAACAATTTAGGTTTACAAGTTGTCAAAGGAGATTATCTCTTCCTTTTAAACAATGATACAGAAATAATCCCGGGTTGCATAGAAACCATGATTTCTGAATTGGAACAAAACCCAGACATTGGCTTACTATCTCCATTAATTCTTTACCATGAAGATAAAAGCCTGATACAATATGCAGGTTTCACTCCTCTGAACTATTTAACTGCCAGAAATGATTGTATTGGCCAGTTTGAAACTAATAATGGGCAATACCTAGAAATAAGTAACGAAACTGGTTATTGCCACGGTGCCGCTGTAATGTGCCGTAAAACCGATTTACAAAAAGCTGGGCAAATGGATGAAAATTATTTTTTGTATTACGAAGAATTAGATTGGTGCGAGAAGTTTAAAAGAATGGGTAAAAAAATATGGTTTACCGGAAAAACACATATTTACCATAAAGAATCAGTAAGTGTTGGCAAAGAGAGCGCATTAAAAACCTATTTCTCTGTAAGAAACAGGATGCTTTTCATCAGAAAAAATACTAGCTCTTTAAACACTTTTGCTTTTAGTATTTATTATTGTAGCATTGCCTGCCCTAGAATGATGCTTCAATACCTTTTAAAAGGCAGAAAAGATTTAATAAAATGGGTTTTAAAAGGTGTTTTATGGAACTTTACCAACCCTAAAAACAGCAAAAATTTAGGCTTTAAAATTAAAAATTCATGATAGCTTTTTTCTGGTTTTCTTTATTTGTGGTGTTTTACGCTTTCTTGGGCTATGGAATTTTACTTTTTGTATTGATAAAAATAAAAAGACTTTTTAAACCTAAAAAAGAGATTAAAAACCTAGTAGATAACCATTTACCAAATACAACTTTATTGATAGCTGCTTTTAACGAGGAAGATTTTATAGAAGAAAAAATACAAAACTGTTTAGCTATAGATTATCCAAAAAATAAGTTTCAGATTTTGTTTATCACAGATGGCTCATCAGACCAAACACCGCAAATTATTAGTCAGTATAAAGATATAGAGCTGCTTCATCAAGATAGTAGAGCAGGAAAAATGGCAGCTATTAAAAGGGCTATCCCCTACATAAAAGGCGAAATTACCGTTTTCACGGATGCTAATACTTTTTTAAATCCCGAGGCGATAAAAGAACTTGTAAAACATTACCAACTAGCTAAAGTTGGTGCTGTTGCTGGCGAAAAACGCATTATGGTTGATGAAAAAGCTGATGCCAGCGCTGCCGGAGAAGGTTTTTATTGGAAATATGAATCGGCTTTAAAAAAATGGGATTACGAGCTTTATTCTAGTATTGGCGCAGCTGGAGAGCTATTCAGTATCAGAACTGCTTTATACCAACCTGTAGAAAGCGATACCATTATAGACGACCACATGATAGCCATGCGCATTGCAGAGCAAGGTTATATTATTGCTTATGAGCCAAAGGCTTATGCTATTGAAACCGCATCAGAAAACTCCGCAGAAGAACTTAAAAGAAAAATTAGAATTGTAGCTGGCGGAATTCAATCTATTTTTAGGTTAAAAAAGGCTGCTAATCCTTTTAATAATCCTATTTTAACTTTTCAATACATTAGTCATAAAGTATTGAGATGGGCAGTTACACCAGCTTTAATGTTGGTAGCTTTTATTTTAAACTGTTTAATTGTTTACCAATATCCAGATTTACTTTTATACCAAGTAATTTTGCTTATGCAAGTGCTTTTCTATACAGCATCAGCTTTGGGTTGGTTTTTAGAACAGAAAAAACTAAAAATTAAGCTGTTTTTTATTCCTTATTATTTTTGTTTAATGAACTATGCAGCCTTGGCAGGCACTATCAGATATTTTAAAGGCCAACAATCTGCTGCATGGGAAAAATCTAAAAGAAAAGTAGCTTAACACTCTTCTATACCGTTTTTTACGCTATAAACTTCCTTATAAGGATATTGGTCTTTAATAAGTTTTACTGCTATTTTACTTTTATTACCATAATTACAGCAGCAAACAATTTTATCCTCTCCTGCTAATACATGCAATTGCTGAGGTAAAAGATTTAAAGGGATATTGGTACCTCCTTTATTAAAATCTTCAAACTCCCACTCTTCTCTTATGTCTAATAAATAATAATTTCCTAATTGTTCTAAATCGTCAAATTCTATTTCTGTGGCCACGTTTTTATCCGCTTTTAATGGTTTTTCTTCTATTTTTAGTTTGGGTTGTGTAAGTTGATAAATCTTAAAATCATTCTCTAAAGTATCATAAACCAACAATTTACCCAATAAAGTTTCACCAATATCGCAAATAAACTTGATAGCTTCATTAGCCATTATCAAACCTATTAAACCCGGTAGCACTCCTAAAACACCAATTTCTGCACAATTGGGTACTGTACTTTCATCTGGAGCTTCTGGGTAAACATCACGATAAGTATTTGCCCTTTCGGGATGAAAAATAGCAACCTGACCTTCAAATTTAAAAATAGAACCAAATACCCACGGTTTATTTAAGGTAACACAAACATCATTAACCAAATACCGAGTTTTAAAATTATCAGAACCGTCAATTATTAAATCATAGTTTTGGATAATTTCTGAAGCATTTTCATCACTTAACTTAAAGGAATAAGCATCAGTTTTGATTAAAGGATTTAACAAAGACAATTTTTCTTGGGCAACTAAAGCTTTGTTTTTACCTATATCTAAATGGTTATATAAAATTTGACGATGAAGATTACTTTCATCAACCACATCATGGTCAATAATGCCTATATGCCCTACTCCTGCTGCAGCCAGATATTGCAAAACCGGGCAACCTAAACCTCCAGCACCAATCATTAAAACTTTGGCATTTTTAAGTTTATTCTGGCCAGATAAACCTAGCTCAGGTAAAATGAGTTGCCTGTTATATCTTATCTTTTCTGCCTCGTTTAAGTCCATCTTATCATATTTAAAAGCTCAGCAATTTACAAAACTTGATCCCAATCTTTCCAAACAACCTCATATCCGCTGTTTTTTATCATTTGGGCAATTTCTTGCGGACTACGATCATCGCTAATTTCAAACTGTTCTAAAGATTCTGGCTCTACGGTATAGCCGCCTGGGTTGGTTTTACTTCCGGCGCTTATAGAGGTAATTCCCATTTTAATGATATGATTTCTAAAAGAAGCTGACTCTCTGGTAGATAAAGACAATTCTACCTCTTCATCAAAAATCCTATAAGCGCAAATTAATTGTGCCAATTCTCTATCATTCATGGCTACTTTTGGTTCTAAACCACCACTAAAAGGTCTCAATCGCGGGAACGATAAGCTGTACTTTGTTTGCCAATAGGTTTTTTCTAGATATTGCAAATGTAAGGCTGTAAAAAAGCAATCTGTTCTCCAATCTTCCAATCCAATTAAAACACCTAAACCCATTTTATGGATTCCGGCTCTCCCCAACCTATCAGGCGTTGCTAAACGGTATTCAAAATTTGATTTTTTCCCTTTCGGGTGATGTTTTTTGTAATCTTCCTGATGATAAGTTTCTTGATAAACCAAAACAGTATTTAAACCTAGCGGGATTAAAGCTTCATAATCTTCTTGGTCTAAAGGCTGTACTTCCATAGATATATGTGAGAAATGAGGTCTAATCAAATCTAAAACCTTTTTAAAATAATCTACATGTACCGTTTGGTTGGCTTCGCCTGTAACTAGTAAAACATGGTCGTACCCCATATTTTTGATAACACTTACCTCCTGCATAATCTCTAAGGGGCTTAGCGTTTTCCTTTTGATTTTATTATCGAGGCTAAAACCGCAATAAGTGCAAATGTTATTACACTCGTTAGATAAATAAAGTGGAATATACATTTGCAAAGTCTTACCAAAACGCTTTTGCGTAAGCTGATGACTTAATTGTGCCATAGGCTCTAAATAAGCTGATGCTGCTGGCGAAACCAAGGCTTTAAAGTCTTCTAAACCTCTTTTGGGGTTGTGTAAAGCCTCTTCAACATCAATATGGTTTTTATTGTAGATAGATGCTTTAACATCATCCCAATGGTATTGCTTAAATATTTCTAAAAACTCAGACATCTAAAAAAGAAGTTAATGGACTACTTGCAACTGCATGGTTTACTGTTTTTGCTAATTTGGCTTCATAGGCCTTTCTACCCGCTTCAACGGCCATTTTAAAGGCTTTAGCCATCTCTACAGGATTACCTGCAACAGCAATAGCTGTGTTTACCAAAACAGCATCGGCACCTATTTCCATGGCTTTTGCTGCATCTGATGGTGCTCCAATGCCAGCATCAATAACTACAGGGACTTTACTTTGCGAGATGATAATCTCCAGAAAATCAATTGTTTTTAGGCCTTTATTACTACCAATTGGCGAGCCTAAAGGCATTACTGCTGCTGTACCTGCATCTTCTAAACGCTTACACAACACTGGGTCGGCATGTATGTAAGGTAAAACTATAAAGCCCAATTTTGCCAGTTCTTCAGTAGCCAATAAAGTTTCTATCGGGTCTGGCATCAGATATTTCGGATCAGGATGTATTTCTAATTTAACCCAATTGGTTTCTAATGCTTCACGAGCCAGTTGTGCGGCATAAACCGCTTCTTTAGCATTTCTAACACCCGATGTATTAGGTAATAAGTTTAAATGTGGATGATTTAAATGTTGAAGGATATCATCTTCTTTGTGCTGTAAATCAACTCGTTTTAAGGCTACCGTTACCAATTCTGACTCGGATACTAATAAAGCTTCTTCCATCAACTTGGCAGAGCCAAATTTACCAGTTCCCGTAAATAAACATGATTTAAAAGTTTTATCTGCTATTTTTAACATAGATGTTTTTATATTTTATTCTGCTTCTAATAAGCTATGTATTTCACTAATTAGTTGATATTTATTATTGGCATTGGTTAACTCGCCAGATAGCGCAACCCCATATACACCTTTGCGTTTCAACTCAGGGATATCAGTTTTAACAATACCTCCTATGGCAATAATTGGTGTTTTATAACCATATTCTTTCATCTTTTGTATCATGTGGCGGTAGCCTTGTGCACCTAAAACCGGACTTAAGTTTTCTTTAGTTTTGGTAAATCTGTAAGGACCTAAACCTATATAGTCTGCACCATCCGTAATACGTTTTTCAACATCAGCAAAAGTATTAGCTGTACCACCAATAATCATTTGATGACCAACAATTGCCCTAGCCTCTTGAATAGGCATATCATTTAAACCTAAATGTAAACCAAAAGACTGTACTTCCTTGGCTACCAATGGATAATCATTGATAATTAACTTTGCTTCATAAGTATTACAAAGTGATTTAGCCTCTTTTGCGGTAGCCAAAACCATGGCTTCATCAAACTTTTTCATACGCAGTTGAATCCATTTAGCACCAGCTTTTAATACGCTTTCTATAGCCATTAAATGTGCTTCAGAAGTTTCTCCTTGCGAGATATAGTGTAGTTTCGAAATCATAAATGATGGTATCCTAAAAGTCCTTTTTCACTATTTAAAAATTGTTCTGTATAGGTTTTGGCCAACTCGCAGGATTCAGTCAAACAAAAACCTAAGGCTAAATATGAAGTAATTGCGGCAGACAAAACACAGCCAGAACCATGTTTAGGGTAAACTAAAGTTTCTGATGGCATAAAGCGCTTAACTTCTTGATTTGTAAAAAGTAAATCAACACCTAAATGTTCAGCATGATGTCCGCCTTTCAATAAAATATTTCCGTATCTGGACCATTCTTTTGTTGCTTCCAACACATCTCTACTTTGTGATAGCATTTTCATTTCTATGTAATTAGGCGTTATTAATTCAACTTTTGTTAAAAGTTGAAACCATAATTGTTCATCATTATAATTCATAAAATCAAAACCTGATGAACTTTTAAGAATTGGGTCTACTATAATCTTTATATGAGGGAGTTTATCTTTCAGAAAATCAACTATTTGCAGTAATAAATTAATATCTTTTACAATACCTATTTTACAGGCTTTGATAGGATATGTAGCAACCAAAGGCTCTAGCTGTTTAATAATTTGATTTTTAGTAAGCCAATTGAGTTCATATACATTTGCTTCATCTTGTACGGTAAGAGCAGAACTCACCCCAAAACCATAAACCTTTAATTGCTCAAAAACTTTACAATCAGCTATTAAGCCTGCTCCGGAACTAGGGTCTAAGCCTGCAATACTTAATACATATGGTCTTGTTATAGGTATCATAATTTTAATAGTTTAAATTCCTCTACAGGATTTACGGCTTGCCAAATAGCACCTAAAACAGCAGCTCCTTTAAATCCTAAAGCATTGATCTGTTTAATATTAGCTTTATTAATGCCTCCTATAGCATAAAGCAGAATGTCAGAATTTTTAATAGCCCTTTGCCATGTTTCATTCAATGTACTTTCATATCCAACTTTTGAAATACTATTAAAAACAGGCCCAAGAAAAGCATAATCAAAATGAGCTAAAGTCTGAATATCCTTAACATCATGAATAGAAGTGCTTAAAGTAAAGCCTTCTAACTTTAAATTTGCCAGTTCTAAAGCGCTACTGTAATGCCTATCTCGCTCTTTAAAATGCAAATGTTTGATATCAAAATCTTTCACCAAATGATGGAATTGGTGTAAAGCTATTTTAGCTAAATCAGCTTTATCAAAAGCATTTAGAAAGTCTTTACACTGCTCTAGAGTTGCCGTGGGCTTACGGTAATGAAATTTAGTTAAACCATTATTAAATAATTGTTTAACTAAATTAATTTCATCATAAACTTCAATAGGACTCGAAATAACTACTAATTCCATTACAGATAAATTTCGCTTCCCTTAGCTGTAAATTCTTTAGCTTTTTCTTCCATACCTTTTTCCAAAACTTTGGTTTCATCTAAACCGTTTTCTGCTGCATAAGCTCTTACATCTTGCGTAATCTTCATTGAGCAAAAGTTTGGCCCACACATAGAACAGAAATGAGCAATTTTAGCACCTTCTGCTGGCAATGTCTCATCATGAAATTCTTTAGCCGTATCAGGATCTAAAGACAGGTTAAATTGGTCTTCCCATCTAAACTCAAAACGGGCTTTACTTAAAGCATTATCTCTGTATTGCGCCCCCGGATGTCCTTTAGCCAAATCAGCAGCATGTGCAGCAATTTTGTATGTAATTACACCATCTTTAACATCTTTTTTATTAGGTAAACCCAGATGCTCTTTTGGTGTAACATAACAAAGCATAGCCGTACCATACCAACCTATCATGGCTGCACCAATGGCAGAAGTAATATGGTCATAGCCTGGAGCAATATCTGTTGTTAAAGGCCCTAAAGTGTAAAATGGAGCTTCACCGCAATGAGCTAGTTGCTTTTCCATATTTTCTTTTATCAAATGCATAGGAACATGTCCCGGACCTTCAATAATGGTTTGCACATCGTGTTTCCAGGCTATTTTAGTAAGTTCTCCTAAAGTTTCTAATTCGCCAAACTGAGCGGCATCATTAGCATCAGCAATAGAACCTGGTCTTAAACCATCCCCTAAAGAAAAAGCAACATCATAAGCTTTCATGATTTCGCAAATCTCTTCAAAATGTGTGTATAAGAAGTTTTCTTTATGATGCGCCAAACACCATTTGGCCATAATAGAACCACCTCTTGAAACGATACCGGTTATACGCTTAGCTGTTAAAGGAATATATCTTAACAAAACGCCAGCATGGATGGTAAAATAATCTACACCTTGCTCTGCTTGTTCTATCAAAGTATCTCTAAAAAGCTCCCAAGTTAAATCTTCTGCTTTACCGTTTACTTTTTCTAAAGCTTGGTAAATAGGTACTGTACCAATAGGCACTGGAGAGTTTCTGATAATCCATTCGCGGGTTTCATGGATATTTTTACCAGTAGATAAATCCATGATGGTATCGGCCCCCCAACGACAAGCCCAAACGGCTTTCTCTACCTCTTCTTCTATACTTGAAGTTACTGCCGAATTACCAATGTTAGCATTAATTTTTACCAGAAAATTTCTACCAATAATCATAGGTTCAAGCTCTGGATGGTTGATATTACAAGGAATAACTGCTCTTCCACTAGCAACTTCTTGTCTAACAAATTCTGGCGTTATCATCCCCTTTGGGGTTAAAGCGCCAAAACTATTTCCTTGATGTTGTGCTGCCATAGTTTCAAACTGATCACCCAATTGCTCTTTTAAAAGTGCTATCTGTTGGTTTTCTCTGATGGCGATATATTCCATCTCTGGCGTTATGATTCCTTTACGAGCATAATGCATTTGCGATACATTTTTACCCGATTTTGCTTTAAGCGGATTAGCATTTTTACTAAATCTTAACTCATCGAGCTTACTATCATTTAAGCGTTTTTTACCGTATTCTGAACTTATCTCTGGTAATTGCTCTACATCATTTCTATCTAAAATCCATTGCTGACGCAGCTTAGGTAAGCCTTTTTTTACATCAATATCTATATTTGGATCTGTGTAAGGACCGCTAGTATCATAAACAGCTACAGGCGGATTAGGCTCTGTTAAACCAAAACCGTTGTGAATTTTAGTTTCGGTTAGCGTGATTTGCCTCATGGCAACTTCTATAGGGTATAGCTCGCCTTTTACATAAATTTTCTGAGATGCAGGAAAAGGCTCTCTCGATATCTTTTGCTCGTTTGGAGTTTTGTCTGTTTTCATAATCTGATTTTTTTGATGAGGATTAACCGCCTTGAGTAGCTTTTATAATGTCTATTTGATCGTTTTCATGGATGAGTAAACTATCCCATTGAGATTTTGGGATAACAGTTTGATTAACTGCCAAAGCCATCCCAGCAAAATCTCCAGAAGGAAAAACATGCTGAATAAGCTCTTTTACAGTTGGAGCTGCCCTAAACTCGAAAAATTGATTGTTGATTTTTATTTTCATTCCTAAAACAGTTTAAAAACACACTTTAGGAATGACCTATGGAAAGCCAAACGAAAAAAGCTATAGAAAGCTTTTCACTTTTCCCTTCGGCAGTATGAACTGCATCAGGTTCAAAGGGTATAATCTCAGCCCGCAAACGGGACACCCCTAAAGTTTCGCTAAAACTAGGGATTATTTATGAGAATGCAACAAAAATTTAGAATTCTAATTTATTTTGGAGAATTAAACGTCGTTTTTCTCTAACAATTTCAATAAAACAGCAAAATCTTTGGGATATGGAGCTTCAAAAGTTCTTTCCTCACCATTTAGCATAGTAAAGGTTGATTCTTTTGCATGTAAGGCAAACCTCTTCATGATGGGCTGCTCTTCTTCATCCGTTAAACGGTAGCCTCTTTTAATTTTAGATAAGAAAGCAGGTTTTCCACCATACATATCGTCGCCTGTAATAGATGCTCTTTGAGTAGCTAAATGTATCCTAATTTGGTGCATCCTACCAGTAACTGGTCTGGCTTCTATAAGCGTGTAATGTTTGAAATATTTTAGAGATTTAAAATAAGTATCGGCTTTTTTACCCTCGCTTCTGCTAATCATTACATTGCCTTTTCCTGCATTTAAAATAGGTAAATCAATCAGTAAGTCTTCAAAAATATGCGTTCCATCAACAATAGCGTGGTAAACTTTTTTTACTTTACGATGCTCAAACTGCATAGCAATATGCCTGTAAGCTTCAGGATTTTTAGCAACGATTATTAAGCCTGAAGTTTCCTTATCTAAACGGTGGCATATTTGAGCATCAGCATGGTATTGCTTTGCCAATCGTAATAAATTTACATCACCACCTTCTCTTTCATCTAATGACGCTAAAAATGGAGGTTTGTTAACAATTATCAAATCATTATCCTCAAAAATGATTAAATCTTTAAATTTTGGAAACTTCATAAGGATAGCAAAGATATAAAAAATGACTGTGTTTTAGATGTAGCCTTATCCTGTATGAGGGATAGCTTACTGTACATCTAAAGCATCTACACTTATACCAATCGCGTCTTTTGCTTGAATGATAACCTGATAAGTTCCGGCATTTATCATCGTACCCGTAGTGGTGTTAAAATAACTCCACTTACCTTCTTTACTTGGTTCTAAATCAAACAATTCTGCCGCTTTCATTAAAGTACCATCAGCAGCAATTACACTAATAGTAGCTTGTTTAAGCTCTTTAAAAGGATTATGATATTTTACCGTTAAAGAATAAGTATCGGCAACCCCAACTTTAATATTAAACTTTATTTGGGCATGATCTGCTTTAAATATCAATCTTTCTTGGTTCATCAACTGATGCTTTTCAACACCTTTATCCAGTGTGGTAAGAGCGGCTTTGTAAGAAGTATTTTTCTTGAGATCAAAAGCTGGCTGGAGATTATTTTCTGGCATATAGGCTATAAAAATGCCTTTTTCTTGTTTAAAATCACGGATAGAAAACCATTCGTCCTGAGCTAACTTTTTCTTATAAATACGGTATTGTGTTCCCTTATTATTTGTTACGAAGGTTTGGGTATCCTCAAAATCTTTTATCCACTGAGGTAAGCTTAATGACTGTTTTATGCCGATATAAAAATCGAGTTTTGCGTTAGCTTTAAAGCTTAATGCATCCAATGCTTTTCCGGAGCTTTTTAACCAATTTGCACCATATAGTACAGAAGGTAAACTCACAAAAGTTTCATCACTTTGGGTAAATTGGTGCTGACCAATATCTAAGCTATAAGTTTCTTTTAAGTCATCACCTTTAACTTGTAACTCTTTAATAAGAGCAACTGAAGCATTTTCTACTTTTACATCCTGATTTAAACTTGCTATCGCAATAGCAGAAATTAAAGCTTGTCCTGCTTTTACTTCTGGAAAATGTATTTTTAGTACACCTCCCTTCACTTGTACTTTTATAGCTTTTTTTAAAGCCCCATCATGCCCACTTTCTTTCCAGATGTCTAAATCATCCAATACAACTTCATCATTTACGGCAACATCAAACAATCTAAAACCTGTACAATCAATTCCTCCACCTGTGCCCAACCAAGGTTCGGTAAAATAAAGCTCTAATAAATACTCACCATCTGGCACCGGGAAATGATAGCTTAACTCGTCTCTTCCATACCTAAAATCCTGAAAAAGAGCCCAATCTTTTGTGCCTTTTATGGGGTCAAAGGTTCTACGCTGACTGGCAAAGAAATTTGGTTGCAAATCAAAAGTTGATGCCCATGATGTTGAACCCCATACGTTTTTATCTTGCAACTGACGGTCGGCTATCCAAGTTTGTCCGTTTTCATCCTGATAATCTGGGCCACCACAATTTACCCTATATAAGTAATTATAAGCTTTCGCTGATGCTGTTATATTTTGAGCACCTTCATATAAAAGATTGAAATTTGGTGCTTTAGGTAAATTTTGCAAGACAATGGTATCCCGGGCAACGGCTTTTCCATTAACATAAGCAATAGCATAAAGGATATTGTACTTAATCATCACTCCATCCCAACGGAAATGTGTACCTATACCATTTTTCGTTCTTCTGCCTAAAGAAGATGCATCTAAATCATTAAAAAGTTCTACTTCATCGCAATTTGAATATATTCTGATGTTGTTTTTTACACCAGGGCTCGTCCACCTTTGTGGCCAAGTATGCGAGGCAATGTAAACCATTGGCTCTTTATCTTTAGGCGCAAAATTAGACCTAAACATATAATAAGCATCCAAAGGCTCTTCCCAAGGTGTTAATAAGCCTTTATAATTTACAGGCCCAATTCTATCTAACTCTCTTAAACCTTCGCCACCTTGTACCCTACCCGGGTTATCATGCGATGTCCATAACCAGAAGTAATGCCCTGCCACTTCATTTTTTACAGAATCTGCCAGTCTTACTTTAGTTTCCATCAGTTCGGTAAAACGGTCTTCGTTATAATCGCTCACATTAGGTAAATGCGGACCTTCGCTATGTGCTTCTAGTGTACGCCATGCGCCATACTCCCCTACCAAAATTTGTCTTTTTAAATCCTCGCCATAATGTAGCGGGTTGCCACCATAAGTTCCTGTCCAGTTTTGGGGTACATCCCAATCTGTACCGCTACCGCCATTACAAGTGGTTATTTTTCTTTGCGATGATGCTGTTGGGTCTAAAGAACGTATCAGTGCTGAACATTCTTTAGCAAAATCTTCGGGTAAAGTACTTTCGTTTTCTAAACCCCAAAGCACAACCGAAGGGCTGTTTCTTCGTTCTTTCACCCAATCTTTCAGTAGATTTTTAAAATTGGTTCTAAAAGCTTCGTTATCAAACCAAATATGCGCTGCCATTTGTGTCCAAGATAATATACCCAGTTTATCCCAATAGATTTGATATAAAAGGTTATGTGGCTGATGAGCATCGCGGAAAGCGTTAAAACCTGCCCCCTTCATTTGTAAAACTCTAGACCGTATTTGCTCATCGCTAAAAGCATGACTATTACCTATTAAATGCTCATATTCTGCAATTCCGTTGATAAAAACAGGTTTTCCGTTTAACAAAAACTGTTTAGAAAGTCGGGCTTCTTCGCCTATAGGCCAGCTAATCCAACGGATGCCGTATGGTGTAGTTAGCTTGTCGGTAATTTTATTATTTCTAATGATTTTGGTTTGTAATTGATACAAATACGGATTTTCTAAAGACCATAACCGTGGGTTCTGAATAGTAGTTTCTTGTTTGGCTATTTTAGTAGCTTGAGGTTCTAAAGCCACATGTTGACGTAAAGTAAAAACCACTTTACCCTCATGATTCTTAAATTCTTGTAGCACTAAAACATCTTCTTTTTTAGCGCTGTAATTTTTAAGTTCTGTATTGATGAAAAGTTTTACCGCTTTCGCTGATATTTGTTTATCGTTCCAGATATGCACACCAAAAGGTTCTATTCTTACCGCATCGGTAATTACTAAATGTACAGGCCTAAAAATCCCCATAGGCTGCGAACCTTCAGAAAAACCTCGTTCTGTTGAGCATCCACCATCTACCCAAGGTAAATCACGAATTTCTGCAGGGTGGTCTGCCCTTACTGCCAAAATATTTTCTTCGCCATTGAGTTTGATAACTGCAGATACGTCTAAAGTAAAAGTTGTTCTTCCGCCAGCATGGTAACCTAATTTTTTACCATTTAACCAAACCGTAGCATAAGAACCTACACCTTCAAAATATAAAAAATAACGCTTATTCTTTTGTTGTTGATTGATTTTAAAGCTTTTACGATACCAAGCATAACCATGTCTGTTGCCGTGTAGCATACGCCTATAACCATGGTATTTATCCCAATTGTGCGGAACTTGAACTTTTTCCCAAGCCTGATCTTTAAAATCAGGATTTTCAAATCCGTCATATCTCTTAGGGTTATAATCATCTGCAACTGAGCGCCAATTGCTATTTAAAGAAATGCTTATACGAGGCTCTTGCGCTTTTAAAACCGAGCTCATTAGCAGTAAAAAGACAATTAAAAATAATGTATAACCTTTCGGGATGTTTTTTATCATGATTTAGAAATCAGAAAATTATAATGGCTTTAAATCTTGATTTAATGTGTAAGTTCTACCTATTTCTGTATGGATAGTCATTTGTGCATTTCCGTATTTGAGTACACAAGGTTGCCCAGCTTTAGATAAAACCTTAACTTCTTTAAGTTTCCCATTTGCCCAGCTAAAACTAAGCTCGAAACCACCACGGGCACAAATGCCTTTAACTTCTCCGCTAGACCAAGCTGTTGGTAAAGCAGGTAATAAATCGATGTAATTTAACTGACTTTGCACTAACATTTCTGCAATACCAGCAGCACCTCCAAAATTGCCATCAATTTGAAATGGCGGATGCGCATCAAATAAATTTACATAAGCACCACCACCTTTTTCTGCTGGTTTAATGAGCATTTTAAGCATTTTGAAACTATGCTCAGCATCCTTAAATCTAGCCCAGAAATTAATTTTCCAAGCTAAACTCCAGCCTGTACCTTCATCGCCACGGTAAATTAAAGATTGTTTAGCGGCTCTCATTAAATCTGGTGTTTCATCGTAATTGATTTCATTTCCGGGATGCACAGCCCATAAATGCGAAACATGACGGTGTTTATTTTGCGGATCATCTATATCTTGCAACCACTCTTGTAACTGCCCATGCTTACCAATTTGGTTAGGTGCTATTTGCAGATATTTTTGCTTTAAGGTATCTCTAAAATCTGTATCAATCCCCAAAACATCAGCGGCAGCTATACAACTTTTAAATAAATTTCTGATGATTTGATGATCCATAGTTGGACCAGCAACTAAGCCCCCATTCTCTGGCGAATTTGATGGTGTACTGATGAGCCACCCCGTTTTTGGATCTTTTATCAATACATCAACATAAAACTGAGCCGCACTCTTCATGATTGGATAAGCTTTGTTTTTCAGAAATTCTTTATCCTGTGTAAACAAATAATGTTCATATAAATGACTGCTTACCCAGCCAGAACCACCTTGCCAAATACCATGGTTTGATGCGTTTATAGGTGCTGTTCCTCGCCATAAATCTGTATTATGGTGTAAAACCCAGCCTCTGGCACCATAATATTTTTGTGCAGTTTCTGTACCTCTAACAGCCAATTCCTCAACCATTTTTAAAAATGCTTGATGCGTTGCCGATAAATTAAGGACTTCTGCTGGCCAATAATTCATCTCAGCATTGATATTGGTGGTGTATTTACTTCCCCATGGTGGCGATAGTAAATCGTTCCAAATACCTTGTAAGTTAGCAGGTTGTGTACCCGGTCTAGAGCTAGCAATTAATAAATACCTTCCGTATTGTATGTAAAGTGCTGCTAAATCTGCGTCTTTGCCTTCTTCAAATTTGTCTATCCTTACATCAGTAGGTAAATGGCTCAAATCTTGTTGTCCAAGTGTGATAGAGAATGCCTTAAAATAACTTTGATATTCTTTTAAATGGGATAATAAAATAGTCTCAAAGGATTTAGTTTGAAGCTTTTGCATAGCTTGTTGACATAACAACTGAGGATTTCCTCCTACATTTTCATAGTTCTGGAAATTGCTAGCTGCAACTAAATACAAAACCACTTCGCTAGCATTATTGATGATAAGTTTACCATTTTTTTGAGTGATAACACCATCTTTAACTGTTGCTTTTAACCAACTCTCGCCATGTAAAGCGCCATGTTTTACCTTTACTTTTAGAGCTATTGTTTGGTTATCAACCTTACTTAAGCTAAAATTTTGATGTACTGATGCCAATACAGCCTCGAGATTTAAACTCTTAGCTTTATTGGCGCTTAACCTGATAACTACAGCTTGGTCTGGCTGCGAAGCAAAATATTCTCTTTTAAAATCTACTCCGTTAACGGTATAGCTGGTAGTGCTAATGGCGGTTTCTAAATCTAAAGTCCTTTTATAGTTTTGATACTTTTCATGCCCTTTAAAACGCAAGTATATATCTCCAAAAGGCTGATAAGCTGCCTGAAATTGTGCTACTTCTGGCGGATTATCATCTTGAACAAAATATTTCCAATTGCCATTTAAAGAAATGCCTTCTTTTATACTTTGCCCTTCTGGATAAATGCCAATATGCTTTGAAGTATCTTTAAAACCAGCAATTCCGCCTTTATCATAATAATTGAGTACTTGTACGGCAATAGTGTTTTTACCAACTTTTAATAAACCTGCCGGTATGCTGTATTTTCTAGCTCCATCCCCTTCTGTGCTTCCAATTAATTTACCGTTAATATAGGTTATATCGTAATTTCTGATTCTGTTTAAATCTAAAACTAGTTTCTTATTGACAAGATTTTCTGGTACTGTAAAAGTTGTTCTAAACCATAAAGAGCCATCTAAACCTTCTAATCCGGTAGATTCCCAGCCTTCATAAGTAGGAACTGGGAAAGTTTTCCATTGGCTATCGTTAAAATTTACCTCAGCAAAAGATTTTTGGCTGCTTACAGCTTTTGTCCAACTAGCTTTATTTCCTTCTTTACTTTTTAAGCCCATAAAATACTGGGCAGCCAAATCCTCGGCTTCTTTTTGTTTACCATCGGCCAAAAGCTGTCTTATTTTAGGTAAATAAGCTGCTGCACCTTCGCGATTATAATCACGTGGTTGGCCAGTCCATAATGTTTCTTCGTTAAATTGGATATGGTCTTCTGCAACGCCAGCAAATATCATAGCGCCTAGCCTACCGTTACCAATAGGCAAAGCATCTGTCCATTTTACTGCAGCTTGCTTATACCAAAGTTGTTGACTTTGCTGGGCATAAGTGATATTGCTTAAAGCGATGCCTATTAGAAACCCGTATTTTAGAATTACATTTTTCATGAATCAGAAATTTGCCGTAAACATGTAGTTTAGAGATTATGGATTAATCAGCAACAACATCAATCTTAACCTCTTTTTCTTTTAATACTGGCGTTACAACATGCTTTAACAAGTTGTTTTTAACGGTAATATCTTTAGTTTGTTCGCCTTTTAATCTTAAGAAAATATCTGTTCCTTTTACAGGATAAGAATTGTAAAGAAAAGCATCTTCAACATTCATAAAATCAATTAAAGGAACGCCTTTTAAAGGACTGTAAGATTTAACATCATCAATAACTAAATCTTTTACATTTTCTGCAACTATGGCAGAGCCCATTTTAGTATTTACTTGCACATTATGGAAAGAAATGCGGTTTGCATTTTTAATCTTAAAACCGCTTTTTGCATCAATATTAATATCATTAAAACTGATATTTTCTATAGGCATTTCTTCTAAACCATTCAAATATCCAGCTTGATTTACCTGAGCGGTGATATTACTGAAATGTATATTTCTAAATGCCGGAGTTCTTTCTGAAATAGGCTCTACATCTGTTTTAGCATATTGCATATCTAAAACAATGGCTTGATCTCTGATATTTTTCATGATGATATTATCTACCCTGATTTCTTCTACTACGCCACCTCTACCACGAGCGGTTTTAATACGTAAGCCTCTATCTGTACCATCAAAAACACAATTAGAAATGGTAATTTTCTTAACGCCGCCAGACATTTCGCTACCTATAACCACACCACCATGACCACGCAACATGGTACAATTGGTAATGGTATAATTTTCTGCCGGTACATTTAATTTCCTACCCGAGCGGTCTTTACCAGATTTTATCGTGATACAATCATCGCCAACGCTAATATGGCAATTAGAAATATGTACATTATTGCAAGATTCTGGATTTATACCATCTGTATTTGGTGAAGGCGGATTTTCTATCGTAACACCATCAACAGTTACATTTTCACAAAATTGTGGGTTAACCGTCCAAAACGGAGAGTTTACAATGGTAATATCCTTAATTTGTACATTTTTGCAATACATAAATTGTATAAAAGGCGGACGTAAAAATCCTCTTTCTATCCAGCCCGGTAAATCCGGAGCTAAAACATCTTTATTTAACCTTTTAAACTCTTTTTGCCATTTAGAATCTTCTGTTAATTTCTTTACATGAACTTCAGAAAAAGCCCACCATTTTTTACCATGCCCATCAATTTTCCCCCTGCCAACAATGGCAATATTTTCTAATTCATAACCGTAAAAAAATGGCGAGAAATTGGTAACCTCTGTGCCTTCCCATCTAGATTTCACCATCGGCAAATAATCATCAAAATTATCGCTAAAATGAAGCTCGGCACCAGCATCAATAAAAATGGTAATATTACTTTTTAAGTGAATAGGACCTGTTAAATATTTCCCAGCAGGAAAATAAACCGTACCACCGCCTGCTTTTGAAGCTGCTGCTATAGCTTTGCTTATGGCTTGTGTGGCTAGCTTGCTACTGTCGTTTTTTGCACCATATTTTACAACATTGTAGAAGTTTTGCGAGTAAGCATTTAAGCAAAGACTTAAGCAGCAAATGAAACTTATACTTTTAAATATCTTTAACATGTGATGTTGATGAAAATTTGTAAGATTTATAAATTAACTTTTAAAGTTTGAAGCTTTTTAGATTGAGCTATAAGTTTACCATCAGCAAAAAGCATTAAACCTTTTCCTTTTTGATAGCG
Source organism: Pedobacter glucosidilyticus DSM 23534 (assembly GCF_000425145.1). GTDB lineage: Bacteria > Bacteroidota > Bacteroidia > Sphingobacteriales > Sphingobacteriaceae > Pseudopedobacter > Pseudopedobacter glucosidilyticus. The sequence continues at coordinate 45,251 of NZ_AULF01000013.1, read as the reverse complement.
CTCTCCGGTTTTATCCCAAATGATGGCGAGTATTTTACCTTTATAAGGCACCTGACTTAGTTGAAACCAATCTGCTTTACCTTTCGGGATTAAGGGTTTAATAATAATTGAGTTATCAAGCTGTGGCTTTAAGCCGATTAAATCCTGAATAACCAAATCCATAAAGGTAGAGTGGTTATAAAATTTACTTCTCGGATGATCTCCTTTTAACCACTCGCCATTACTTTCATCCTGATATTCACCGATATATGGCTTGCCATACATCTGCTGAGACCAAGCATATTTATGTAACTCGTTGTAAAAAACAGATGCATTCATTTTACCTTTTTTGCTGTAATCATTCAGCAAATTGGATAAGCCACGCAAAGTTTGTGAAGTAGCAAAAGGCCAAATAGCACCATCCCATTCGCAACCATGTCCGCTTCCGCGAGTTCTAAAAGTAGGCTCTCTACGCTCGGCAGTTGTTAAGCCCCATTTAGCTTTAAAACCAGCCGTATCTAATAACTGACTCCAAGCCTTCGCATATTCCTTCTTATCGGCAGGTAAATTAAAATACCAAGGGATAAAACCTATGGCTTCTCTAGCACCATGCAAAGTATCTCCTTTAGCCATTCTAGTTTTAAAGAATTTATCTTTCGCATCCCATAAAGAATCCTGAACCAATTGCTTTAAAACAGCTGCTTTGTTACTATATTTTTGCGTTAATACTGGGTTATTAACTTCATTTGCTAACAAAGCTAAAGCTTTTGCATTACCATACATATAACTGTTAATGGTTGGGCGCAAATTCTCGTCCTTTCTGCTTCCGCTAACAGATTCTTCCATGCCATCTTTAACATCATGCTGCCAAAACATACCGTTTTTAAGCTTGCGCTCTTGCTCCCATTTTTCATAATCGGCATCTAAAGCGGGTAGTATCTTTTGGAGATATGCTTTATCAGGATGAACCATGTATTGCGCTAAAACAGCATCATCTACCCAACTACTAAACTGATGGAAACGTGGTTTTGATTGTCCTTTATCAGCATCATACAACCAAAAATTAAGATATTGCTTCATGTATTCTTGATTTTTTAACCACCTACCCTCATAGATATGATGACCTAAAGCACAGCTGATAGATTGATGCTTTCCGGCATGTTTTACTGGTTCTATAAACTCGGTAAAGATATAGCCATCAGGTGTTTGTTTTAGATGTTTTCTAAAAGACCACCAACGGAAATAATACTTCTCTTCTATCTCTTTATCCGGAAAATCTAATAAAGGGATATTCTCATTTAACCATTGATAGGCATCGGCATTAGGCACTAAATTTTTTACCGCTTCGTTATCATCAACATTAAATTGCTTAACGTATTGATTTAATTTTTGACCAAGGTTTACCTGCTGTGCAAAAACCGAAATTTTAGCACATAAGATTATTAACAAGCTATAAAGTAATTTCTTCATTGGTTTACAATTTAACATCAGTTGGTGCGTAATAACCAAAAAGCCAATCTATATCTCTGCCATTGCCGTTTAAACCTGCATCAAAAATTTTAATTTTTTGATTTGCATCTATAAAACCTAAAACTAAGGCTTTTCCTTTAGCTAAACTTAAAGTATTTTTTCCGGCAGGGAAAGTATAAGCATGTACATTTATAGCCGGATAATTTTCTATGATGATGGCATTAGAAATTTTACTTTCTGCTTGTCCGTAATTGTTAGCACTGGCATCAGTCTCTAACTCTGGCGTTGGCGAGAACTGAGCATCTTTTTTATTAAAAAATCCTACCAAAACGGTTACAGGCTTAGCATTGGTAAAAGTAATTTGCGTACCATTTTTTATTTGCGCTGCCGCTGATAATTGTAAAGCGTTTAAACCAACAAGCTCTGGTGTTAAAGCTTTTATTCTCAAATCTTCATCGGCGAAAGCCTTAGCTTGCTCTTTTACGGTATAAAACAATTGTTTGTCTTGAAATTTAACTCCTGCATTTTCATAAGCCTTAACGGCGATATTACTTGCTGTTTTGGTGCTTTTTAAAGAATCAATACTATGTTTAAAATTCTTCAATTCGGTTTCAAAAACAGGTAATACTTCTTTCCAATGGATAAAAGTTTTATCAACACCACGCATAGGTATTTTACGCTGCTTGGTTTGCATGCTGTTGGCGTATAAATAATGATTTTCTGTTAGTTTAACCAATTTCTGATAATGCTGAACGCTACTTTCTAAGAATGGTAATGCTTGGTCTAAATCTTTAACATCGTTAGAATATTTGAATTTCAAAATCCATAATGCTGCGGTTACTTTATCGGCATAGAAGTTTGCCATAGCATCGTAGCAATACATATCGTTAAGCAATCTATCAAATTCATCCTGATTTGCCTTTACACCAGCTTTTGCTTTTTCTATTGCGGCAATAGCTTTTCTACCATGCTCAACCACTTCTTTAGCAACTTGAACAGGCGTTTCGCCTATATGACCTTGTTTTTTCCACTCTTTCTCGGCATAGTCAATAATCATCTCGCCTTCGGGAGCTTCAGACTCGTACATCAAAGTAAAAACTCCGTAACGGAAAGGATTGATAAACTGCGTAGTAAGCATACCCAAAGTAAGGGTTTGCCTATTTCCATCGGTAATACCAAAACGTCTTAATAATTTAGGGGAAATCTCTCCTGATTCTTCGTAAGCATCTAAAATATGTTTACCCGTTTCTTGATTTGCTCCGTATTTTGCGCCTAACTCTTTAGACCAATAGGCAATTTCTGCTGAGCGCTCTCTTTTAGAATCCCAAGCATATCTTGCCCAGGCTTTATACCAAATCCAATCGCGGTCTAATTGCATCAATCTATTTGGTGCTTTATCGGCTGTATAAGGCCAATCCCAATAAGATGCTTGCGGGTATAGATGCAAAGCGTTAGCCTCATAAACATGGTGCATTGCCTGTACAGATTTTTGAATAAAATCTGCCGAGCCATATCTAAAAGGCTCTAGATTAGCTAAAATATGTACATTTTGAACATGTACGGTTCCTATTCTGCTAAGGCTTCGGTGTAAATCGGCCCATTTACCACGTGGTGTATAAGTTGTTAAAGCCTCGCCATTGTATTTAGCCATGGTATATAAATTTTTATACAATGGTAAAGCTGCTTTCATAACCGCAGGCGCATCACTATCATGTGCTCTTAATACAATAGGTGGCTCGGTTTTACTTCCTAGCGCTTTTAAACCATCATGCACACCCGGGATAATGGTTTTCGTGAACCAATCAATATCATCTTGCCCTACGCCTTCCATAGCCTCGCCCAAAGTAACCAATAAACCTACGTTAGGATATTTTTGTACAAAAGCAGCAATAGATTTCTGCGTATAATCTGCAATAATTGGGATAATTGGGCGGTTTCTATCCTGAGTTTTTAATCCGTGTTTTTCTGCAAAAGGTTTTGGTATCAAGATGTTATAAAACATCTGAATAACCCAAATCCCACGCTTATCGGCCTCCTCGGTTAAAAATTTAAAGATCTCTTCATTCTTTTTAAAAGTAGCTTCATCAACTTCTAAAGCGTAAGGATATTCTTTTAGCTTTACTAAAGAAGAAAAAGGATGTCCGTTCCATAAATACAAAGAGTTGTAACGGTTGGCCAGCATCATATCTAAGTAGGCTATCCACTGTTGCTTATCGTAAAACCAAGGAAAAGTTTCTGGTGTGTATGGATATTCATAAACATCACGACCAGGCAGATAATCTGGCTTTTGCAAACCTATAGCTGTACCACGCAAAACCATTTCTGGCTTATCTTTAATTTGTAGGTTTTCAGGCAATTTACCTTGTGCTTTAACTTGTTCTGTTAAAGTGGTAAAAGCGTATAAGATTCCAGAATCATCTCCACCAGCTAAATTGATATTTCCTTTAGTATCAGAAATAATCGAATAACTTTCTTTACCGCTTGTTTTTTGGTTGGTTAAGATGATATTTTTTGTTCTAATATTGGGCTTATTGTTCTTAGCTATTTGAGCTTGATAAGCTAATTGATTAAGCTGTTTCACTAACTGTGTAGCGCCAAACATTACCCTTGAGCTAGCTTGTGCGGGTACTACAACATTAATTTTTTCTTTGGCTGTTTTGGCAATTGCCGAGTTGAACAGCAAAGAAAACATCATACAAACAGTGTATCCTGTAAATCTGAGAATGAGCTTCATATAAAATTTAGGTTTGCAGATTTTTAAAAAAACCTTAACAACAATTGCTATTAAGCATATTGATTTCAAAAATAGGTTATTAAAAGGCTTATTCTTTGTAGGTTTTTCTCTAAGAATTATAGCATCTTATCTCTGTAACAGGAAGGTTATTGAAGTAGACTAAACTTTTATTGAGAATTTGGTTTTCAATAAAATATTTTTAGGATTAGCTTGATTTTTTAAAGTTGGTACTCTTATTTAGGAGTTGATAGAAATAAAAGTTGGAGAGGAATCTTATTAGGCTTAACCTATAATGATAGAATAATTGAAATTTATTACATCAATTATTCTATCAATTTAAAAAAGCTTATAAAGATAAAGGAACTTCTTTACTTGAGCCTGCAAAGGGTTTTTGTGGCATTTTTACTATTAAATCTACTTTTTTACCAGACTTAATATCACTTATGTTGAATGTGATTTGCTTTTCTTGTTGTAAAGGATCGGCAACATATAAAGTCTTTTTGCCTTTAACACTTTTAATCATGTAAACACAAGGCTTATCAGTTTTTATACTGAGCTCATCAGTTTTTACTTCTGTAGCCTCGTGTAAAACGGCCTGTAATATTTTTAAGCCTTTGTGATATACCACTTGCTGACTGGCCGTATTGCTGATGGTTTGTAACTGCTCTGGATTAAAACCCTTCACATCTTTTACAGCTGGTAAAACAATATAGTTATAAGTAGCCGCTTGTGGTTTGCTACCATGGTTTATCCATAATTTAAACACATTTCCGCTAACTTCATTTTTAGGCTGCGAGTTATTGATTTTGTGCCATGTACCGCTTTGCTTTTGAGAACTAAGCTTCACATTTGCTCCACTAGGAAAATAATAAGCAATACCATCATGCTGTACCCAACTGTTATTACTTAAAGCGTATTCATTTAACTCATCTTTCTTTTGCGCTTTACCTACAGAAAGCTGAATATTACCATTTAACCAAGATTGGTTTAGCGTAGTGGTAACAGGCAAAGCACTGGTCGATTGAATATCAGCACCCAAACAAACAATTTCCTGTTCAAAGAAAAACCATGCCTTTTTAGCTGTAACGCCATCATAATTTAAATGATAAGCGGTTGCGCCATAAATACCATCAGAAACACCTCCAGCATAAGGATTTAGCGCAAATTCTCCCCATTGTTTTTCTAACAAAACATCTTCCGGATTATCTACACTGGTTGTTCCAGGGATTTTATCCCACTCCCATAAAGGCATAATATCAAAATACTCTGGGCCTCTTACTTGTATATTGGTTGCACCATCAGAAAGGTATCTTCCATATAAATTCTCCTTGTTTCCACTTTCTGATCTTTTGGTACGGTTACTAGCTATTCGTACATGAACAGCGTATTGAGGACGTACATGCTGCGTGTAATCGCCTTTCCAATAATGTTGATGAAAGGGTTTAAGCTCATTATCTGGCGCTACCAAGCTATCTACTCGCTGTCTGATGGTTTCCCACTCTTCTTCTCTACTAGCATCTATGGCTTTTACCGTTTGGATACGATATTTTTCAGAAGTTTTCTTAAGATTTCCTTTTCTGGTAACACCCCTCCCTTCTACGTTAAAATCTATATACCTTGATCTAAACGCATTAATATAGGTTTGTCTGTAAAACTTAGAGAAAACCTCCAACTTCTCTGCACTTAACGCATAAGGTGTTGCTCTTACATAGTTAGCAATTTTAGTTACACCACCTATAAAAACATTACCATAGCCAGAAATATACAATTGCGGTCCGTGTTGTAGGTAAGAATAATCATGCTGTAAGCCTTCTTCTGCTTCGGTTAAAACAACAGGTTCAAAAAGCTGGTCTAAGGATGATTTAAGCAAATCATTATCTTCTGTAAGTAAAGCTCTATAAAAATAGTGCATCGCAATATCAGTTTTGTTAGCTCCGGTTTTATCCTCGGCAACTCCTCTTTTCATTCGTTCTAAGAGCTTTTTTTCTAGTTCTTCTGGTAAGTAGCTATCGCCAAACTTGAGTAAAATAAGAGATTCGCCAAGTCTTTGTGGTACGCTAATCTCATTGTGCCACCAATTATCGCTTTTTGGGTCTGTAGCATACCAATATTCATAAGCTTTGATGATGGCATCTAAAAAAGCTTTATTGTTATAGTAACTACCGCCTTTATTTACGTAAGCCTGTATCAATAAATGTGTTTTTTCCAAATGATTTACGGGCGCCCATTTAGAGATATCTCTAGCTTGATAATTGATATCACTCCAGCTTCCATCGGGCTGTAAAGCGTCTAAAGTTGCTTTAGCCGAAGCATCTGCTTTAGCGAAAGACTTACTGGCGTCGTCAAAAATCCTTTTCATAATAGTACCAAAAGGATAAGTCGCTTGTGCTTTTACCATAAAAGGTAAAAAGCCGATACAAAATAGGGTAATGAATACTTTTTTCATCTTTATTAATTAAGGATATTTTATTTCCATTTCTCTTCCAATAACCTCCATACGGTGCTTTTTTATTTGATTGTCATCGCCATAATCACTCACCCAATGTGGTTGTTGCATTTTTTGTTCCCAGTTTTGAAGCTTCTTTTCTAACTGTTTCACTTTTTGGGGATAGGTACTCGCCAGGTTATTTTGTTCGCTTACATCATCCTTTAAATTGAATAAGAGTAAAGGATTATTAGCTGTTTTAATCAATTTCCAGTCGCCACTTCTAACGGCTGCAGCTACGCCTCTTCGCCAAAACAAATCTTTGTGAGGAATAGCTTTTTTAGGATTTGACAAGTAAGGCAAAAGATTTACACCATCTAAAACCTGCCCTTTCAAGGCTTTCCCCTCACTAGCCGCAATAGCTGTAGGAGTAATATCCATAGCAGAAACTATAGGATGATAAACTTGATTAGCTGATAATTTTGCAGGCCATTGCATGATGTAGGCTACACGAATGCCACCCTCCCATTTAGAACCTTTCAAACCTCTGAGCACACCATTATCAGCAGCGTTATTGGTTGCAGCACCATTATCATTTAAGAAAACAATTAAAGTATTTTCGTAAAGCTTTTGCTCTTTTAAAGTAGCTACCAATTTACCTATGTTACGGTCTAAGGAAGTCATCATAGCGGCATAAGCTCTTCTTTCTGCGTTTTGGATATGAGCAAATTGTTGCATCAATTCTTGTTGAGCATTTATAGGCGTATGTACCGCATTATAAGCCAAATACATAAAAAAGGGCTCTTTTTGATGTTCTTTTACAAAAGATATGGCCTTATCGGTAAACATATCTGTAAGGTAGTATATCTCTTTTTCTGATACAGCTTTTCTGTTATGCAGCAATTGTAGCTCTCTTTTAGGTTCCTTATTGTAAGCGAAAAAGTTACGATGCCCACCAATAAAACCATAAAACTCATCAAAACCTCTGTTTAACGGAAAATGCTTTTTTTCCTCGCCTAAATGCCATTTACCTATCGCAATGGTTTTATAACCATTGGCTTGCATTTGGTCTCCTATGGTTTTAACCGATGGATTTAAACCTATATCACTTAACTGAAAACCATCAACAGGTTTGGTAGAAGTATTATGCTCAAAACCGAAACGTTGTTGGTAACGGCCACTAAGTAAACCCGCTCTAGATGGTGCACAAACTGCTGCTGTAACATAAGCATTGGTAAAGCGTACCCCGTTTCTTGCTAGCGCATCAATGTTTGGAGTAGGTATTTCTTTACCTCCGTAACATCCAAAATCTGCATAACCGGCATCGTCACTTAAAATAACAATGACATTTGGTTTTGCCTTTGACTGTGCTACTAACTGTAAATTTATAGCACACAATAAAGTAGTTATAAATAGCTTGATATTCATTTAATTTCCTTTTATTAATTTCAATGGAGTAGCCAAACCATAAGCACAATTTACTTTAATTAAAGTATTACCTTGGGTTGTTTTTGCAACTTCATATTTCTTGCTATCATCGGCTTTTAGCCAATTACCTTTTAATTCTAACTGTATTACTGATGGTTGAGCATCTGTTTTAAACCAATAACGAGAATAAATACTTACCTCTTTTCTAGTACCATCGCTATTTAGCGGTGTTTCATCTGCACCTTGGTAAAAGCCTAAATCAGGGTCGGTAATTGCTAAATTTAATTTGTCTGTCTTTTGCTGATATAAAATTAAACAAGCTTTACTGTTGTTGATGATAAGCGGATCTGTTGATTTACTATTCTCTTTAAAAAGTGCCAAACCTGTAAGCTGCTGCGCTGTATATTTTACGCTATGTGCATCAGCGGTTTTTTGTAAAACCTGATAAACAGGCGTTTTACTAGACATTTGCGTTTTAAAAGTCTGCATTTTTTGTGCGTCAGCACCAATCAACATGGCATATTCATAACCTTCATTTTTTGGTGCAGAACCATGTTGTAAAACTAAGCTAGCAAAATTACCCTTTGTGTTTTGCGTATCTTTTTGATCTCTAGATTGCTGTTGATTTTTACTTAGCGTAATATTACTATTGGCTGCTAAATAATAGCCTATCCCTCTGTTATCTAATACAAAAGCTGGCGTTGTTAAAGTTTTTGATAATTGAGCGGGAAAATCAATTGGTTGATGATCAAGCAATACAACTTCGTTGGTTTTGTTTAAATAGTTTTGAAAAATGGTTGTTTCTGCTGGATATTCCTTGATGCTATTCTCAATATCAGAACCTAAGCAAACCAACAAGCTATCAAACATAAACCAAGATTTTATAGCTTTAAAGCTTCCTAAATTGTATTTATCATGCCCTCTCAACTTCATGGCAAAAAGCCCTTGTTGGTTTAAAGAACTGCCTCCAGCAAAAACTTCATCGGTTAAAAGCATTTCTTCTACCCCACTATAATCATCCACATTAAGGATATTTGCCCTTAGTTTATCTAGAGGGACATGTAAGGTGGTTGTTCCGGGTATGCGGTTCCAATCCCAACCTTTATCAGCAAAATTACTTCCTGTTGTGGTTTTAGTTTCCGGAAACAATACTTCTACATGACCATAACTTAAGTATCTACCAAATACATTTGCTTTAGGATAAGCCTCATGACTTACCATATACCTATTATGACCTTTAACGGTTAGCAACCAATTATCTCTTCTATGAATTTCTAATAAACCGTAGTTCAAACTCCAATGTCCGGAAGGGTGTTTTGCTGCTTGTACACCTATTTGCTTAAACTTTTTATCCCAAGCCAAATTTTTCTTCTTAGCTACTAATAAGTAAACGGCAGCCATTTCCTCGTCAATAGCCTCTTTACCATCCGGAGTACCAGCAAGTGCTAGGTAAGCATAAGGTTTGTCAGGGATGCTCCAAGTTCCCGTTGGGTGCCTTCCCGAAATGCTGATTGGCCATTTATAAGGATTGGTATAGTAATGCATCATCAATAAATTTTCTTTAAATTTTTGATGCGCTTCTTGCGCTACCTGATAGCTTGTTTTACTCAGCACATAAACAATTGGGGCTAAACCATTATAGCCTCCAACGCCATAAGCCGGATACAAAGTTGCATGATGAAAAACTGCTCCATCGGGTTTAAAAGCACCTGTTATAGCTACATTGGGTTTCATGTTGAAAGATAACCAACGTGAGTAATATTGTAGGAAGCGCATTTTTTCCGGCGTATCATCTAAAATTAAAATACTACTCAACATTCCTTGTAAAAGTGTATTTAAAACATCAATATTAGACTCAGGCATTTTTTCTGTCACTTCCACAGCTCGGCCCAAGCCGCTAAACCAAAACATACTTTTAAAGGTTTGCTCAAGCTTGCCCGATGCTTTGATAACATCTTTCATGAGTAAGCATGCCGTATAATAACTTTCTAAATTATAACCTAAGTGATGTAAAGCACCCATACCACTCCCAAAAGACCATCCTTGATTTTCTGCATGGTCTAGCAGATTTATAAACATTGTTGCTAGCTTATCTTTATTGGTTTGGGTAGTACTAAAATGATGGGCTTCTGCTACAGCAAGCATTAAATTACTGTACCTGTTGATATTGGTTTTCACATTTATCTTTTTTGCAGAATCTAATGTTCTGCTATTAGACAATTCGATATCATTGGTAGAAAAAATTGTTCTTCCGTTAATGTATTGCCCGTTTCTTTTAATTTTCCAAAAAGCATATTCTTTTTCTAGTTTACTTATAATGCTATCTGTTATAAGTTTTTTTGAAGGAAGAATTACTTCTAAGAAACGTTTATAAATTTGGCTAACTTCTTTTTTATCTTGCGGAGTTATAGCGGATTTTAGAGGTAAATAGTCTGGCGTTGTGCTAAATTTATAAAGTGAATTCCAATGGGCATTGGCCGCTTGGTCTCCTTCTAAATTCACAAAAGGCAATTGAAAATCTCGCATGGGCGACCTTGGATTGATATTTACCTGATACATCACTTGGTCTAGGAATAAAGTTCCTTTTTTTATTGTTACCGGAGCTTTAATTTCTAAACGATTCATATTGGTTTGCGGTGTACCTTGCATATCACGGTGGTACATCACCCAAGCTGTACGCCAACCTTTAAAATTGAGGTTAAAATCAAATTTACAAGCTTCTTTGTCGGCAGCATAAAAGGTAAAACTTAGTTTCTCTGCAACCGGATTTTCATTATAAATCCAAAAAACAAAAGTACTGCGTTTATCTGATGCTACCTTTTTAAACTCATCTGAAACAATGTTTAAAGTACTTTCATTCCCTTTTGTCCAAGCCCATGCAACAGAACTTTCGCCCATTTTCTGATGTTGGGTACTGATAGCTAACTTACCGTTTTTAGCTTGCCATTGTTTAGGCACTTCTTTTTCACAAATATCTTTTTGTAGTTGGGCTAAAGCCTGATGCTGTAATGCAATAAACAAACAAAGTATAAATACTATTTTTTTCATGTTTGGGATGCTGATTTATTTGCTTAATCTGGTAACCTGATTTTCTTTAATACGCTTAAGCTCTTTAGCCAGCTTTAAGGCTTTTTTAGGTTTTTGAGCTAATAAATCTTCCTGCTCTGATGGATCTTGCTTTAAATTAAAAAGCAATCCATTTTCTGAGTTGCCACTCTCGATATTGGTTACCGGATATACCTCCGGACCTTTACCAGGTTCTATATATTTCCAATTGTTTTTAATAAGTGACAAAGTACCATTTACCGCATGTTGAACAATATAAGGCCTACTTTTAGCAGATTTTCCTAAAAGTGCATCCAACATATTAAAACTATCTGGAGCTTCTTTTACAGCTAAAGGTTGTTGAGTAAGTGCTGCTAAAGAAGCATATAAATCAACCTGACTGATAGCCGCAGAAGAAACAGCTGGTTTGATAGTTTTTGGCCAGTAAGCTATAAAAGGAACTTTTGTTCCGGCATCAAAAGCGCTGTATTTACCACCACGTAAATGAGCTGATGGAGTGTGCCCATTTAGCATTTCATTGGCAAAATCGGCATAGCCATCATCTAAAACAGGACCATTATCGCTACTAAAAATAATCAAAGTATTTTCAGTAAGTTTTAGGCTATCTAAAGCTCTTACGACTTCGCCAACCGTCCAGTCGAGTTGTAAAATCACATCCCCTCTTGGGCCTAAACCACTTTTACCTACAAATTGTTGATTGGGCGCTCTGGGTACATGAATATCGTTAGTAGCCAGATATAAGAAAAAGGGATTATTTTTATTCTGAGCGATAAACTTTACAGATTGCGTTGCGATATGGGAAGCCAGTTCTTCATCTTTCCAAAGTGCTTTTTTACCCCCACTCATATAACCAATTCTGCTAATGCCGTTTACAATGGTTTGCGCATGACCTTCTGTAAGTTTCATTTTCAATAACTCAGGATTTTCTTCTCCTGTAGGCTCGTTTCCTACTTTTTTCTTATAATCAACTTCTATAGGGTCTTTAGGGTCTAGGTTGATGATATGGCGATTTTCCATAAAAACGGTTGGCACACGATCTGCCGTTGCCGGGATGAGGAAACAATAATCAAAACCAATTTCTAATGGACCGGGCTTAATAGTACCGTTCCAGTTGGGACCACCATCTGGACCTAAACCTAAATGCCACTTGCCTATAGCAGCGGTTTTATAACCTGCTTTTTGCAGCATTGCAGGTAAGGTTGGGGTATTGGTTGGGATAATTAATCCGGCATTTCCTGGAGCTATATCTGTACCTGATTTTCTCCAGGCATATCTACCTGTAAGTAGAGAAAACCTTGACGGTGTACAGGTGGATGATGTGGCAAAGGCATTGGTAAAACGTAAACCCTGTTTAGCTAGTTTATCTATATGGGGGTTTTTTATTTTGTTGACCCCATAACAACTTACATCACCATAGCCCAAATCATCGGTATAAATAAGTACAATATTAGGCTGTTGCTGTGCAAAGGTATTTGCAGTAAAAAGAAATAAAAAAAGTAAAAATTGAAGTCTCAACATGATTATTATAAAAAATTGGTTAGCTAGGTATCAAGTGTTTTAAAACCTATTCTAATGTCAAATATTCTATAAATAGCTTGTTGATTAAGGTTAAAAATTGGTTATTGTAGGGGTAAATAATCGTTTTTTAAGCAACTCATAGGTAAGAAGCTAAAAGCAAAAGACGAAGAGTTAATACGCTCAACTAATTTTTTTAAGCTTTTGGTGCCAATATTATTAAATGGCAACCTATAATGCAAAAAAAATAGAAAGAGATTACTTCTTCGTCTTCTACAGCAACGATATGAAAATCAATTGAAATTAGTCTATAAATAACATCTCAAAACTATTTTAAGTTAGTTACCAACCACTTAATTATTAATCCAAATATCCAAACTTACCCAAATTAACATCTTCAAATGCCTGAATAATTTCATCGCGGGTATTCATCACGAAAGGACCATGAGCTGCAATAGGTTCTAAAATAGGTTCTCCGCTTAAAACCAAAACCACACTTTGCTCTAATGCTTCTATGGTAAAATCTTCTCCCTCGTTTTTAAATAGTAAGAAATTATCTGTAGCTACAGTTTTTTCATCATTTACTTTAATGCTACCTTCTATAACCAATAATGCTGTATTGTAATGAGGAGGGAAAGAAAATTCCGCTTTTCCACCTGTATTTAGTTTTGCGTTTTGCAAATGAACCGGCGTAAAGGTTGATGCTGCACCAAGTGTATCTTGGTAAGCCCCAGAAATTACTTCAATAGTTCCTCCATCATTATCCAAAGGATATTTTTGAATATTTTCTTTGGTGATTTCCTGATATTTAGGCTTAGACATTTTATCCTTTGCAGGTAAATTTACCCATAACTGTACCATTTGAAAATCACCACCAGCTTTGCTAAACTCTTGCTCGTGATATTCTTTGTGTAATACACCTGAGGCGGCTGTCATCCATTGCACATCACCCTCTCCAATAATGCCGCTATTTCCAGCGCTATCATGATGGGCAACTTTTCCTTTATAGGCTATCGTTACCGTTTCAAAACCACGGTGTGGGTGTACGCTTACTCCTCTAGGTTTATCTGTTGGAGGGAAATAAAATTTAGAATTATAGTCGAGCATGATAAAAGGACTCATCCTTTGCATGCTTAAACCAAAGCTTCCTGGTATAAAATTGTGTACTCTAAAACCATCGCCTACCATGTGTGGGGCTGGCGGAGTAAAAATATGTTCAATGCTTTTAGTTTTCATTTTCTTTAAATTTTATGATTCAAATTTAAAGGAAAGAAAAAAGCTGAGCATTGATGTATGATAAGAAATTAATGAGGTTTGAAGTTTCTTCGGGCTAACTCCTTACGTACTCTGCTTAAAGATTCTGGCGTAAGCCCCAAATAAGAAGCTATCATCCATTGTGGTAAACGTAACGTAAGTTCTGGATAAAGCTTGATAAAATCTAGATAACGTTGTTCTGCAGTAGCGCCCAATAAAAGATTTACTCTTTTTTGCAAATGCCTGATATGACTATGTAATGCTTTATGGTTAAAAGCTCTGTAAACCGTACTTATGTTACAAGCATGTGTAATAAAATCTTCATTTAACATCACCAGCTCTGTATCCTCTACGGCATCAATAAACAATTCTGATGGCTCATTAAAGAAATAACTGCTTCTATCTACAATAATCCAGTCTTCTGGCGCAAATTGGATGATATGCTCCTTACCTTGTTCATCAATGGTGTAAGAGCGCAATAAACCTTTAGAAACAAAGAAAGAATAGCCACAAATTTCTCCTTGTCTTAATACAAATTCTCCCTTTTTTATGGATTTAGATTTTAAATAATGACTAATTTCTGAAAACTGTTCATCCGTAATATCAGAATGATTTTGTATGTAGTTTTTAAAGTTTTGAAGCATCATTAAACAAATTAAATACAACCCTAAAACTAGTACCTTTATCTACCTCAGAATTTACTCTTATATCTATCTGATGATAAGCTGCTATACTTTTTACAATAGCCAAGCCTAAACCATAGCCAGGGTTTTCTGCTTGATTACTTTTTCTAAACCTATTAAATATAAAAGGAATTTGCGCTTTAGCGATGCCTCTACCCGTATCTTTTACCGTTATCTGGTATTGATTAAAGCTTAATAACTCGTCAAAGATTTCAATAGTTCCGTTTTCTTTATTGAATTTTATAGCATTATTAATGAGGTTATAAAAAAGCTGAAAAAGTAAATCGTGATTAACCTGCTTTAACAGCACATCTTCTTTTAAATTCAAATAAATTTGAATGTTTTTCTCTTCTAAACGATGACTTATTTCTTCCAGAATTTCTTGTAACAATACAACGGGTTTTACTTCATCCCTTTTCACAAATTGCTCATTATCTATCCTCGAGATAAGCAATAAAGAACTCGAAATCTTTTTTAGCCTATCTAAAGTTTTCATGGTTTCGAGTATTCCTAATTCAGCAGATTCTGATAATTCTTCATCTCTTAATAAGTTTTCTAGCTTATGTTGTAAAATACTGATAGGTGTCATTAACTCATGCGATGCATTAGCAGTAAACTCTCTTTCTTTTGCAAAAGCTTCATTTATTTGCCTCATTAAAATCAAGATAGATTCATCCAGATAGCTAAAATCTGTAGTACTAGTATTTATTTTAATCTCTTGATCTTTAAAGGGAAATTTACGGTTCACCAATCTGGTTTTAATAATTTGCCCCAGAGGTTTTACCAATAAACGGGTAAAAGTAATATCAATTGATACCGTAAAAACAATTAAACCGATAAGAACGTAAATTGCAAAACGTTGCAGAGTTTGGTTGTATTGGTGGATACTTGCTAAAGTTTTGCCAACCTCTAACAAATAAGGTTTATTTTGATAATTGAATGTATGACTTAAAACCCGATAGTTAAGTGTATCTCCTTCTATAATTCTTTTAGTGTCTTTTATGGTATCTAAGATGGTTTTATCTACCTGAGGCTCTAGTGCAATATACTCTTCCTTTAAAAGTGTATAACTACCATAACTATCTTCTCCTTGTAAATAATACTGAATGCCGTTTTTAGCAACAATGTCCATTACTTTTTGTTGTTGCTCTCTTAAAATATAATTGGTGTATTCTGATGCAATTTGATCTACCAAAAATGGCAATAACAAAATAAACAAAGCTGAAACAACAAGCTTAGAACCTGCAATGAATAAGAGTAACTTGGTAGCTAGCTTCATGATTTCCTTATCCTATAACCTACACCTCTAACGGTTTCTAACCATTCTGTAGATGCTAAAACATTCAATTTTTTTCTAATATTCTTGATATGTGCATCTATATAATTAGAATCATAATCTACATCTGCAAAGGTACCCCAAATATGCTCACTTAATTGCATACGTGTTAACACCCTGTTTTTGTGTAGAAGTAAATAGCTTAATAAATCAAATTCCTTTCTGGACAGTTCTATTTCTTGTTTGTTATGGATAACTATGCGTTTTTGTATATCTATCTCAAAGTCGCCTACAGTTAATAACTCATCCTGAACGTTAAACTTCCTACGGGCAATAGCCTGCATTCTAGATTGCAATTCTAATAGATAAAAAGGTTTTGCTAAATAATCATCAGCACCCAAATCTAAACCAGTTATTTTATCTTCTAAACTCCCTCTGGCTGTAATGATGATAAATGCCGCTTCTGGATGCGATTTTTTTATCCTTTTCAGGATATCAAGACCATCACCATCGGGTAAACCTAAATCAATCAGGATAAAATCGTAAGAATTTATTTGTGCCTTTTCTAACCCGTCATGAAAGGTGTGCGCCAAATCACAAACATAAAAAGCCTTTTTAAGAAAGGTTTCCATTTCGTAAGCCAAGGTTTTTTCATCTTCAATGATTAAAACTTTCATAATGAATTAGAATTGATAATAAAATGCTAAACCAAAAAAAGACTGATTTCGTTTTACACCAGGCTCGGTTTCATGTCCTAAAATGGTGAATTGATAGCTAAGTTCTGCTAAATAATTTGCCCTACTGTAATTTATAGGTAGTTTAAAATTATAGGCCAATATGGTAAAAGCAGAAGTCTCAATAATTTCGGTTGTGATAATAGTATTACCTGCATTACCATTTCCTGTATAAGGGTTTTTACCTTTCCCTTTTTTTGCCCTCTCTATGGTATAAGTTTCAAAAAAATTTCGGCTACCTGCAACCAGCTCTATACAAGGCTCAATAGATATTAAATCATTTTTTGTGATGTTAAACAAAGAAATATCTTTGGATTGGCCTAAACTCATAAAAATATCATCTGCCTTACCAAAAGAATAATCGGTGCTAAAAACACTCTTAAACCAAGGAAAATGATAAGTTGCCATGAAACTTAAATTATTGGTATTGGCGGCTTGTAGTAAAGGGGAATTTTTAGGATAAAAGAATTTATAATAAGAAAGACCAACGCTTAACTTATCATTAATTTCATAATCATAACCTATTCCTAAATCTCCTTCCGAAACGAAAGAACTATCATTAAATAGTCTATAAGAACCTACAGAGAAATATAAACCAGATGGAAATCTTAGTGTTGCATTTAGTAAAGCATAAGGCAACCTTTCTGATGTTACTTGGCCGTAATAACTAATATTACTATTATATAAAGCTGCTAATGTTAATGTTTTAGACGCTTTCAAAGTATCTGTTTGCCCTTTTAAAGCTAAAGTCCACACATTAAATAGTATGAATAGAAAGGTAATTTTTCTAATCATGAGATAGCTATTAATTATCGTTTTTTAATATTCGGCTTAACAATTTTAACCTTTTTAGGCTGTACTTTTGGCTTCACACTAGCAGGTTTAGGTTGTTTTTTTGCCTTAGGAACTTGCTTTATCTCTGGCTTTGATTGTGTCTCTTTGGGGTCTGCTGGTTTTACATCCAGCGTTTTTTTATCTTTTTCTTGATAAAACTCAATTTCAGACGCAAAAACATGATCAGCACATACGCTAAATAATATAAAAGCCAATAACCGAAGATGGAAAATTCTGTTCATGCTGTAAATATAAAAAAGTTTGTCTCCCTGAGGAGACAAACTCATCTACCTATCCTTAACATGGAGTTCGTTAAGTATAACAAAGATGTACCCCTTAAATGAAATTTTGATGAAATTTTAGAAATAAAAAAAAATTTCTTTTTCATGTTCTTTTCATCTTCCCCTCACAACTTTGATTATACAAAACTTATTATTTATCCATTTGAATATAAAAACATGAAAAAGAAATTTGCATACGCTATCATTGGATTGGTATCTAGTATAGGTTTATTTTCTGCTTGTCAGAAAGAAGAAATTACTGACGGTAAAAGTAAAGTAGAAATCAGGATGACTGATGCGCCAGGTAGTTTTGACGCTATTAATCTGGATGTTAAAGAAATTATATTAGTTTCTGGAGATGAGACTTATGTTTTTCCTGTAACAACCAATATTTTTAATATCCTTGATTTTAGAATTGGTACTAGTAAGCCTGATATTTTAGTGGCTTCCGGAGAAATGCCCGCCGGAGAAATTACAGAAATAAGACTGATACTTGATGAAGGAAATACCATTGTAATTAATGGTGAAGAAATGCCACTACAAACGCCAAGCGGACAATCATCAGGTTTTAAAGTTAAACTAACAGAAAATCCAGAATTATTATCAGGCGTAGCTTACTCCCTTTTGTTAGATTTTGATGCAGCTAAATCAATTGTTAAGACTGGAAATGGTAAATATCTTTTAAAACCTGTAGTAAGAGGTATAACCGCAGCAACAACAGGTTTAATTTCTGGTACTGTTCTACCATTAGAAAGCGCTCCAGAAGTTTTAGTGATATCAGGTACTGATACTGTTGGTACTATACCTAATGTAGAAACTGGAGCATTCACCGTTGGTGGATTAAGAGCTGGAATTTACTCAGTAAAATTTGTACCTGTAGCTGGCTTTAAAGATTCTACCATTACAAATGTTAGCCTCATGGCTGGTCAGATAAAAAGTTTAGGAGTTATTACACTTAAACCGTAATTATATATCAGAAAGGCAGGTGATGTATAAAACCTGCCTTCTAAATGTTTAACCTAGAAAGAGATATAAAGATGAAGAAGACAATTTTCATTGCTATAGTGATGATAGGCTTTATCACTCATGGCGCACAATCACAAGTAAACATCAATGTAAATATAGGTGCTCAACCGGTTTGGGGGCCAGTTGGATATGACCGAGTAGACTATTACTATTTACCTGATATTGAAAGTTATTACTACGTACCAAGTAGACAATTTATTTATCTGAGTAACGGAAACTGGGTTTTTGCCACTTCTTTACCTAACAGATATAGAAATTACGATTTGTATAATGGTTATAAAGTAGTAATTAACTCTCCAAGACCATATTTACATTTTAGAGATCATAGAGTAAGATATTCAAGATATAAACATAATAGATCACAGGCTATTATTTATAGAAGTAATAATCCTAGATACTATGTCGTAAAAGGACATCCAAGGTATAGACATCATGACGATAATCGTTATTATAAATCAAAGTATACCTCTTATAACCGAAATGATCGAGATTACTACCGTGGTGGCCATAAAGGAAAAGGACATGGAAATGGTAAAAATAAAGGGAGAGATTAAGAATCTAACTTTTGAAAAGAGGTTGTCAAAAATCTTGTTTATCACATAAAACAGCGTTGGAGTTTACTCTAAACATGCTCAGAAAAAATTTCGACTCTGTATGAGATAAAACATCAATTTTAGACAATCTCTTTTATTTTAACTCTTAAAAAACAAGAAGCTCTGCCCAAATAGGATAATGATCTGATGCTGTAACTTGGTTTAAAACAACATGATTTTTCACTTTAAAGGAACTCTTTTTATGGTAAGCAATAAAGTCTATGGCTAAACTATTTTCATCAGAAAATGTGGCTGGACAATTTGTACAAGTTCTGGTTAAGGCACTATCCATAATGTCAAGTGTTTTACTTGGTAAAGCAGCGTTCCAGTCACCAGCCAATATCAATGGTAATTTTTCTTGATTAACGATATTTACAATCTGTTTTGCTTGTAGCTCTCTATTACCGGTTTCTAAAAAATCTAAATGGGTATTGGCAAAGCGTATGTATTTTTTACCCGGCAGTTTTACTTTTACAGTTTGCATGATACGAGGTTCGGCACTTGTATCGGCTTGGTTTGTTAAGCGATAAATGGTGTGTTTACTGATAGGGTATTTAGAAAGAATGGCTATCCCATAAGCTCCGCCATCAAAATCTATTGCTTTAGCAAAATAAACTTTTAAATCCAACTTTTGCGCTATCAACTTGGCTTGATTTCCTTTACCGCTTCTTTTGGTATTTTCATCAACTTCTTGTAATGCTATTAAATCTGCATCAACCAGTTTAATAACTTCTGTTATAGCATTTAAATCTATTTTTCCACTTTTTTCATCTGCTGGCGGATTTGCATGGTGTATATTAAAAGATAATACTTTTAGGACGATACCTTTTTCTTGTGCTATTAACTTTGTGGTAAATAACAATATTAATATTGTATAAATAAGTTTCTTCATGATTCTACTGAGCTGTTAAACGCTGATATCTTAATAATGCTTCTAAAAAATAATAATCTGCATAAATAAGTGGTACATCTACTTCGTTATTGCTTGGTAAATTGCCAGTACTATGCTTTAATAAAAAATAAGGATTAGTATTGTCAGTATTTAAATAAGCCTCAGAACTTAAAGACTTTAACATTTTAAGCGCAATATTTTTATAACGTTTTGCTTTTTCGCCTTTTACAAAAGTGCTTAATTCTAGTAAAGCAGAGCTGGTTATGGCTGCTGCCGATGCGTCTCTTGGTATAGGTTGGTATTGTTGTGGGTTAAAATCCCAATCTGGTTTATAACCTGCTTGCCCAACATTAAAATCCCAATAAGGAATTTTGTCTTTAGGCAGATTTGGATGTTGGATAAAAAAATCAGCTAAAGCTATGGCGGTATTTAAAAATCTTTGATCTTTTGTTTCTCTATAAGTGCTTGTAAAACCATAAATACCCCATGCTTGTCCTCTTGCCCAGGTAGAATTATCAGAAAAACCTTGCAAAGTTTGCTGATGTAAAACTTTACCTGTTTGTGGGTCGTAATTTACTACATGATAAGTGCTATTATCTGTTCTGATATGATTTTTCATGGTTTGTTCGGCATGTTTAATAGCTACATGTTTATAAATAGTATCACCGGTAACTTTAGAGGCATAAAAAAGCAATTCTAGGTTCATCATATTATCCATAATTACCGGATACTCCCAAGTATTAATGTTTCCTTTTGATTTGCGTTTATTCCACGATTGGATGCTACCTACAGTTGGTGAATACCTTTTTAAAAGTGATTTTGCCGATTGTATCAGAATATCCTGATATTTAGGATTAGGATTAAATCTGATAGCATTACCGTAGCTACAATACATCATAAAACCAATATCATGATGGGCTGTATTATATTGGTTACTTTCTAAAGAATTTGTCCATGCTTCTGCATGCTTACGCCATTTTTCTTCTTTGGTAAATTCATACATATACCATAAAATACCAGGCCAAAAACCTCCTGTCCACTCATCAATTTGAAGATATTTTAGTGTGCCATCCGGATGTAAAGCATGTGGGTAATCTTTAAAATTTCCTTCGGTTGTTTTTAATAAATTATCATACAAAGGAGCCGCAGTTGCAAAACTTCTCTTTATAAAATAATCTTGCGCCTTACTATTTATTGCTAATAATAAAAACAGAGTTAAAATGGTATAAAACCTTGGTTTAAATGTTAAAAAGAGCTTATTCATATTATTAATTTATGGATATATAGGTTTTAGGCCTATGCCTATATGAGGTATGACCGCCAGAACTGAAAAAGTCCCACAAGAATTAATGGTTATTTAAGAAAAAAGAAGTTAAGTGTATAAAAAGCGTAGTTTGAAATTGATGATATGGTTGATACAACCATCCATTCATATAAAAATAAATCTTTCGATGAAACAGCATCAATCTCTGTAATCAGAAGGCGCTTTTCCGAATTGTTTTTTAAATTCTTTACTAAAATATTTACGGTCGTTAAAACCTACTGAGTAAGCAATCTCGGCAATACTTAATTGATTGTCTTCTAGCAATTGGGCCGCTCTTTTTAAACGTACTGATTTAATAAAATCTGTGATAGATAAATCTGTTAAAGCCTTAATTTTTTTATACAAGACGGTTTGGCTCATCCCTATTTCTACTACTAAACTGGTTACATTAAATTCGGGATCTTCCAGGTTATCTTCTATCAATTTCATCAATTTATTTAAAAACTTTTCATCTGGAGATTCTAACTCTAGCTTTCTTGGCATCAGCATCACTTGCTTGCTGTATCTATCTTTTAAAGCTTCGCGGCCTGCAAGTAAGTTTTTAACACTAAGTTCTAAAACCTGAATACTGAATGGTTTTGTAAGATAAATATCTGCACCAGCTTGTAAACCATCTATTTGATGCATATTTGCTGCCATAGCGGTTAGCAAAATTACAGGAATATGGCTTGTTCTTTCTTCCTGTTTAAGTTTGCTGCATAGTTCAAAACCATCCATCACCGGCATATTTACATCACTAATGATGATATCTGGAAGTTGCTCAATAGCCAGTTCCCAAGCTTGCAAACCGTTAAGGCTTTCCATAATATGGTAATATTTTTCTAATGATTGTCGGATAAATGTTCTCAGCTCATCATTATCCTCAACAATTAAAATGGTATATTTTTTTTCTTGCGATAGAACTTTCTCTTCTTCTATAAAAGGCTGTGGATATAAATCAATTTCTGGTAACCATACAGGCTGATTTTCAAAAACATCATTTTCTTGGGCAAATTCTTCTTTACTAAAATGTGCCTGACCTTTTTTAAGACTTACTTTAAAAGAAGTTTTCCCTGCTGTATTTTCTGTTTCTGGCTTGCTTATCAAGCTAATACGACCATGATGTTGTTCTACAATATTTTTTGATAAAGCTAAACCAATACCCCACCCTTCTTTTTTATATGTATTTTGATTAGCTTGATAAAAATTGGTGAATATCTTTTTTTGATCGACCAAAGAGATACCTATTCCATTATCTTCAACAGTTAGGTGTACTTCCTCTTTATCATCAGCTAAAGCTAAAACAATTGTACCTCCATCTGGTGTGTATTTAAAAGCATTGGATAAAATGTTATAGAGCACTTTTTCCATTTGATTAGCATCAAAAAATAAAAGTAATTGCTGGTTTGAGGTTTTAAAGCTATAATCTATTTGCCTGCTTTCTGCAATTGTGGTGAAAGAGTTGAAAATGGTCTCGCAAAAATCTACCAAGTTATACTGTTGAACCAAGATTTTCATATTACCGGTTTCTATTTTTCTAAAATCTAGTAACTCAGTAATCAACCTTAACAAGCGTTCTGCATTGTTCTTGATTTGTATAATTTGCTTGCTAACAACCTGTTGTTCTGCGGTTTGTTTAATTAAGTTTTCTAAAGGCGCAAATATTAATGTTAAAGGTGTTCTAATTTCATGAGATATTCTGGTAAAAAAATCGAGCTTTAACTGATATAATTCTTCTATTTTCTGGGTATTTAAGTGTTCGTAATATAATTGAGTTTCTAACCGGGCTTGTCTTCTAAAAAATCTGATGACTAAAAAAAGCAAGCCAGAAGCCATGATAAAATATAATAAATAAGCCCACCAGGTTTTCCATAATGGTGGTTTTATGATGATAACTAATTTGGTGGCTTCTGGATTCCACAAACCATCATTATTACTGGCTTTAACTAAAAAATCATACTTACCCGGAGGCAAATTGGTATAAGTTGCTGATGGTGTGCTAACATAGTTCCAATCTTTTTCAAAACCATCTAATTTATATGCATATTTATTACGCTCTGGGTTGATATAGTTTAAAGCTAAAAAGTCTATGGTAAAAATGTTCTGGTTTGCATTAAAAACAATCTCTTTTGTAAAGGAGATATCTTTTTCTAACAAACCATCAGAACTATTAATGCCTACTGGTTTATTAAATAACTTTAAACCAGAAAACACTACTTTAGGTATGGTTTTATTTTCCTCTATCTCTTTAGGCTGGAAACTTACCAAACCATTATAACTACCAAAATATAGCTTTCCATTTTTATCTTTAAAAGCCGAGTTGTAATTAAACTCATTTGCAGGTAAGCCATCTGCTACAGTATAGTTTTTAAAGATTTTTCTTTGCGTATCAAATTTAGAAAGTCCTCTATCTGTACTTACCCATAAGTATCCCTCTTTATCTTCTAAAATATTGATAATATTATTACTAGCCACACCATTTTTTATATCGTAATTTATAAAACTATTGGTTTTAGGCACATATAAACTTAAACCACCATGATGAGAGCCTATCCAAATACGACCTTTACTATCTTCTAAAATAGCATTGATATGCCCTGATTGTAAAGCAGTTTTGGATGCTGTATTTTTTGTAAAATAAATTGCTTTTGTACTTTTATAAGGTATTAAATTTAAACCCTTCGCTGTCCCTATCCATAAATTACCCTTCGAGTCACAAAATACTTGTCTGATATAACTACTGCTTATCTTAATTCTAGAATTTTTACTTGTATCATATACTGTAAAAGTTTCGGTATCCCTATTAAAAAGATTTATTCCTTTAGAAGAAGTTGCTACCCATAGTTGCCCATCTTTATCTTCTGTAATACTGCTTACGTAGCCATAACTTAATGCTTTAGGATTATTGGGGTCTGGAGTATAGTGTTTAAAAGTACCTGTTTTAGGATTATAAACGTCTAATCCTCCTTGAAAAAGACCAATCCATATATTGCCTTTACTGTCCTCAAAAATATCTTTAACTGTATTATGACCAATACTATTAGAATTTAGTGGCTGATTTAAGAAATTGGTATACAACTGCGTTTTCTTATTGTAAAAATTCAAACCTTGCCCCTCTGTACCAATCCATAAATTACCATATTTATCGGCTGTAATAGCACTAATAATATCGCTGCTTATACTATTTCTGTACTTACTATATTTTTCTACTGTAAAAGGGATGGTATTAGGATGTTTAACATTTACGCCACCAAACATAGTTCCTAACCAAATAGACCCTTGGTTATCTTCATAAATCTCTTTGATAGAATTATCACTTAAGCTATTAGGATTTTCAGAATCATGACGATAAATCATAAATTTCATATCCTTGGTATTTAGGATGTTTAAACCTGTCATGGTTGCAATCCATAAATTACCTTTTCTATCTTTAATAATCTTACGGATGTTATTACTACTTAAACTATTTTTCTCTAAAGGTTTAACCTGATAGCGTATGAAACTTCGGGTACTTTCTATAAACTTATTTAGTCCATTAGTTTCTGTTCCAATCCAAATGTTTCCATCACTATCTTCGGCTATGGATTTAATAGAGTTACCGCTTATGCTGCTTTTAAGATTTTTATTATGATAGTACGATGTGATGTAAGGTTTATGATTCTTAAAAGTTAAAACAGATAAACCTGTAGTAGTACCTATCCAAACTCTTTTTTTGCTATCCTCAAATACGCTATAAACTTGGTTTCCAGCCAAACCATTTTTTTTATATAGCTTTTTAAAATTTCTACTCTCAGATGCTTCCAGAATACTTAATCCATCATTGGTACCAAAAAATAGTTTCCCATCTTTAGTTTGATGGATAGCTAATACAATTCTATCGCTAATGCTATTTTTGTCTTTAGGATTATACTTAATGCGTTCAAAAGAATCACTTTCTGGGATATACCTATTTAAACCGTCCTGCGTACCAATCCATAAATTTTTGCTTCTGTCTTCATAAATGCTGTAGATATAATCATCGGTACTGATAGAGGACGAATCTTTTGGGTTGTTTTTATAGATTTTGATGCTTCTACCATCATATCGGTTTAAACAATCTCTGGTACCAAACCACATATAGCCCCTGCTATCTTTATAAATAGAAAGCACTGTACTTTGTGATAAACCACTACTGATGGATATATGGTCAAAAGATAACTGACCATAAGCTATAGCGGTATAAAAGAATAAAAAAACAATTGACAGGCTACGTCTAAACATAATTTTTGTTTAGTATTTAAGGCTATTTACAATAAATACTAATTTAAGATAAATATAGTATCACTCATGAGTATTCTACATAATTAAATACCAAAAAGTTTAGATACTAAACTAAGTTTAAACTATCATGCTAGAAAACCGAGAAAACACTTTTTACAAAGTGTTTTCCCAAGCCCAAGAAGACTGTATCATATCTTTTAAATTTAAAGTTGCCTTCCATAAAAGCTCTTTTTCGGCTTTGCTGCTATCTGCATAAACAGCTTCTGCATCTCCGGGTCTTCTGGCACCTATTTTATAGGGTAATAGCTTATCTGTTGTAGCTTCAAATTGTTTGATAATTTCTAATACAGTTGTTCCATTACCGGTACCTATATTATAAACTTCTGAAGCACTTTGGCATTCCTGATTAATAATTCTTCTGCATGCAGCTAAATGAGCCTTTGCCAAATCAACTACATGAATGTAATCTCTCACACAAGTGCCATCTACTGTATTATAATCATCACCAAAAACAGTTAACATAGCCAATTTACCTTTTGCTGTTTGGGTAACATAAGGAAATAAATTATTAGGAATACCTTTTGGTAACTCGCCAATTAAAGCTGTTTCATGCGCCCCTACCGGATTAAAATATCTTAAAGAAATTGCTTTAAATACCCCAGAAGAGGTTACCATTTCTATAATTTCTTCACCCATTTGTTTGGTACTACCATAGGCCGATAAAGCTTTTATAAATGGCGTTTCTTCTGTAGCTGGTAATACATCTGGCTCGCCATATACCGTCGCCGATGATGAAAAGACCAAACCCTCTACACTGTTTTCTTGTACCAATTGTAAGATGTTAAGCAGAGATATTAAATTATTTTGATAGTAAAGCAGTGGCTTTTCTACCGATTCGCCAACTGATTTAAACGCTGCAAAATGAATAACTACATCTACCTGATGTTTCTTGAAAATATTACTCATGGCAGCTAAATCGCAAACATCATCCTGATAAAACACAGGTTCTTTTTGCGCAATTTTGATAATTCTATCGAAAATAAAACGTTCAGAATTACTTAAATTATCTACTACAATAACCTGATAACCAGCCACAAGTAACTCTACCACCGTATGAGAGCCTATATAGCCCAACCCACCAGTAACTAATACTGTCTTTTCTGTCATATTCATCATGATAATGCTTTTACGTCTTCTATGATTTGATGAGCAATTGCCTCAGCTGCTTCTTCAGAAGTTGCTTCTGCATAAACCCTAATGATAGGTTCTGTATTAGATTTCCTCAAGTGCACCCATTGGTCTTCAAAATCTATTTTTAAACCGTCTATGGTATTACAATCCTCATGCTGATACTTGTTTTTCAATTGCTCCAAAATATCATCTATAGATTGTGATGCACTTAATGTGATTTTATTTTTAGACATGTAATAAGCCGGATAGCTTTTTCTTAAAGCAGAAATCGTGATTTTCTTTTTTGCCAGATGAGTCAAAAACAAAGCTATACCCACCAAAGCATCTCTACCATAATGTAATTCAGGATAAATGATACCTCCATTACCTTCGCCACCAATAACTGCATTTTTTTCTTTCATCAGGTTAACCACATTTACCTCACCCACTGCTGATGCGAAATATGATTCTCCTGCATTTCTGGTAATATCTCTTAAAGCTCTGGTTGATGATAAGTTAGAAACCGTAGCACCTGGTTGGTGTTGTAATATATAATCGGCTACAGCCACTAAAGTATATTCTTCGCCAAACATCTGTCCGTCTTCACAAACAAAACATAAACGGTCAACATCTGGGTCTACAGCTATTCCTAAATGCGCCTTTTTTTCTACAACTAAAGCAGAAAGTTCTGTGAGGTGTTCTGCTAAAGGTTCGGGATTATGAGGAAAATGCCCGTTAGGTTCACAAAATAATTCGTAAACCTGATTTACGCCTAACGCTTTTAACAATTGAGGTACAAATATGCCACCACTAGAGTTTACCGCATCTACAACAATACTGAAATTTGCTGCTTTAATGGCTTCCCTATCAACCAAAGGCAAATCTAAAATCATATCTATATGCTGTTGTACATAATTATCTTTATAGTAAACAGCACCTAGTTGATCTACATTTACATAATCAAACTCTTGCTCTGCCAATTGCAATACTTCTTTACCATCAGCATCACTAATAAACTCACCTCTATGGTTTAACAATTTAAGGGCATTCCATTCTTTTGGGTTATGACTTGCGGTTAAAATAATACCACCACCAGCATGTTCCAAATGAACTGCTATTTCTACTGTTGGTGTTGTAGAAAGGCCTAAATCAATCACCTCTATACCCAAACTTTGCAAAGTACCGGTAACTAAATTGTTTACCATAGTACCAGAAATTCTGGCATCTCTACCAATTACAATTTTCGGGTTATTGGTTTTAGATAGCATCCATTTACCAAAAGCAGCGGTAAATTTTAAAATATCTGGCGGAGTTAGCCCCTGGCCTGCTTTACCTCCGATGGTTCCTCTTATTCCTGATATAGATTTTATTAATGTCATCTCAAACAATTAAAATTTAAAACGTACAAAAGCCTCAATAGCTTCATATTCTGCCAAGCCCAATTGATTATAGCGTTGAGCTGTTTCGCTGGTTCTTTCTTCTGCCCTCACCCAAAATTCACGAGCATCATCACCCGGGAAAACAGGAATATCTTTTTGAGATTGATGCTTAAATATAGCCATACGCTTACGAGCTACTTCTTGAGGCGAAAGCGGTACTGCCATTTCTATTTCGTGTATTTCAAATTCATGCCATGCACCACGATATAACCATAACCAGCAATCTTTTACCCATTCATCAGTCTCCTTTAAGCGTTTAAGAGCCTGATAGATGATATCAAAACATACCTTGTGGGTACCATGTGGGTCAGCAAAATCTCCGGCAGCAAAAACCTGATGAGGCTTTATTTTTTGCAACAGAGCCATTGTTTCTTGGATATCATCCTCATAATCAACTTGCTTAGCACTTTTATTTCTATCGTAAAAAGGTAAGTTTTGGAAATGGATATTTTCATCAGGTAAACCAGCATATCTAGCGCCTGCAATAGCTTCTCCTTTTCTGATTAAACCTTTAATGGTTCTTAAAGGAATGGTATCCGCCTGATTAGGTTTTTTCTTGTTGATAAAATCTCGCATCTCCTGATATTGCTTAGCCAGCTGCTCGCTATTGCTTTCAAAACCTTGAGATTTCAAGAAATCTATCGTAAACTCAACAAAACGTAGGGCATCATCATCCCAAACTGCGGTATTACCTGATGTTTGGTAAGCCACATGTACCTCATGCCCTTGGTCTGCCAAGCGGATAAAAGTACCTCCCATAGAAATCACATCATCATCTGGATGCGGAGAAAACACAATAGCTCTTTTCTTAGCTGGCAAAGCTCTTTCTGGTCGTTGCGAATCATCAGCCTCTGGCTTGCCACCCGGCCAACCGGTAATGGTATGTTGTATCTGGTTAAATACATCGATATTGATATTGTAAACCGGCCCCATCTCTGTTGCCAGTTGTGCCATACCATTGTTGTTATAATCTTCTTCTGTAAGCTTTAAAATTGGTTTTTGCAATGTAGAAGCTAACCATACGACAGCTTTTTTGATTAAGGTTTTATCCCAAACACAATCTTTTACCAACCAAGGTAAATGGAAACGGGTTAATGCCGAAGCTGCATCTTCATCTAATATAAAAGTAACCTGATCTGAAAGCTGTAAATAGGTTGCTGGTACTTCAGATGATATTTCACCCTCAACGGCTTTCTTTACTATGGCCGCTTTCTTCTCGTTCCAAGCCATCAAGATAATCTCTCTAGCTTTAAAAATGGTACCAATTCCCATCGTAATGGCTTTACGAGGCACATTATCTTTACCACCAAAATCTCGGGAAGCATCTCTTCTGGTTAAATCATCCAAGGTTACCAAACGCGTACCCGAGTTTGGTGCAGAACCTGGCTCGTTGAAACCAATATGCCCTGTACGTCCAATTCCTAATATTTGTAAATCTAAACCTCCAGCATCGTTAATTTTCTTCTCATAACTTAGGCAAAAATCTGCTATTTCATCCTCAGGCAAAGTCCCATCAGGTATATGCACATTGTTCATATCAATATCGATATGATTGAATAACTGCTGCTTCATGAAATGAACATAACTTTGTGCAGCATCAGGCTGCATAGGGTAATATTCATCCAGATTAAAAGTGATAACATTTTTAAAGCTTAAGCCTTCTTGTTTATGTAGCCTGATTAGCTCCTGATAAACTAAAACCGGAGTTGCACCAGTTGCTAAACCTAAAACAACTTTTTCGCCCTGTGCATTCTTATTTTTAATCAGCTGAGCAATTTTATGAGCCACATGGATAGAAGCTGTTTGTGGATTTTCAAAAACCTGTACGGGTAGTTTTTCAAAACGGGTTTCTTCTAATAAATTAAGTCTTAACATGTTATGATAATTTTTTATGAGACGATTTTAATTGATAACCATATACCCCAAAATAACCTATAAATAAGTAACAAGGTATCAGGATGATGTAAGCCTGTTGGGTATTTAAAACATCAGCTAGGTAGCCGTATAAAAGTGGTAAAATAGCACCGCCGGCAATACCCATAATCAGTAAGGAAGCGCCTTCTTTGGTAAACCGACCTAATTTAGCCATAGCCAAAGGCCAAATAGCTGGCCATATTAGCGCATTTGCTAAACCTAACAAAGAAATAAAAACTACTGATAAAAAGCCCGAGGTTAAAATAGCTGCCGTAGAAAGCACCAAACCCAATAGCGCACAAATAGTTAAAGCTTGTTGTTGATTGATGTATTTTGGAATACAAATGATACCTATTAAATAACCTACAATCATGCTTATTAAAGTTGCAGTGGTAAAGTATTTAGCTGTTGATAAAGCGATGCCTTGTGAGGCACCGTAGCTGATTACGGTATCCCCGGCTATAACTTCAGCCCCTACATATAGAAATAAAGCAATGGCACCAACTATCAGGTGTGGAAATTGTAAAATTGATTTTTTTCCTTCATTAGCTGCCGATGTTTGCGCATCTTCTTCATCCGTATTAATTTCTGGTAAACTAGAACGATAAACCCAAAAAGCTAATAGTAGTAATGCAGTTACGATTAATAAATAAGGAATAATTACCCTTGCAGATAATTCATTTAAAACAGTTTCCTTTTGGATTGCCGACATGTTAAGCAATTGCTGTTCTATAGCATCGGTATTTTTTAAAGTAACAGCACCTAAAACTATAGGCGCCAAAGCACCAGCCAGTTTATTGCAAATTCCCATAATACTGATTCTTTTTGCAGCACTCTCTGCCGGACCTAACACCGTAATGTAAGGATTAGAAGCTGTTTGTAGAATAGCTAAACCTGTGCCTTGTATAAACAAACCTAATAGAAAAACGCCATAAGTTCTGCTTAAAGCGGCCGGAATAAATATTAAAGCGCCTAAAGCTATCACCAACAAACCTATGCTCATCCCTTTTTTATAGCCTGTATATTTTAGTAATTTACCAGATGGTACGGCCATCACTAAATAGGAAATGTAAAAAGAAAAAGCTACCAAGTATGACTCAAAATTATCTAACTGGCAGGCAATTTTAAGATAAGGTATTAATACCGAGTTTAACCAAGTGATAAACCCGAATACAAAAAATAAGGCTCCAATGATGATGATAGGATTAACACCTTTTTGAACATTTGAGTGATGTTGCATATTATTTTAGCTGATAAATACTGTAAGTAGATATAATTTCAAGTAGCTCTGCTTCATGCTCTTCTAGCTGTTTTAGCAAATGCAATTGTGCTTTGGTACGCACCAAATTATGCTCTGGATAAGCAATTTTGAAGTAATGGTCGCCTTCTAAGTAATCTGTAAGAAATCTCACAGCCTGCATATAAGGAAGTAGAAAAACTCCTAAAAGCAAAGATTTCACTTCTTCAAGGGTTAAAAATTTACCTGCTTCTGCCAAATAACCTTTTGTATAAGCCTCAAATAAAGGGATGTTTAATTTAATCTTACTTAAATCAGCCTCGTCTTCCGCAGCGGTATTGATAATGGTTCGTATCGCATCACCAAAATCATAGGCTATATAACCGGGCATTACAGTATCTAAATCAATAATACAAATGGTTTTATCATCCTGATTGAAAAGTATATTGTTAAACTTCGTATCGTTATGGGTAATTCTTTTAGGTAGAAGACCTTGCTGCCCCATGTCATATATCCTGCGCATTTGGGTAACTCGGGCCAAAATAAAATCTACCTCATGTTGCACTGTTGCAGCTCTACCAGCTTTATTTTCTTTTAAAGCTTTAGTAAAGTTATCTAGCCTAAATAAAATATTATGAAAATCTACAATAGTTTCACTTAAAAGGGAAGCATTCATATCAGATAGCAAAGCCTGAAACTGCCCAAAAGCTCTTCCTCCTTCTTCTGCTTGTTGCTCTGTTTCAACAATATCAAAACTTTTAGAACCTTTTATAAAAACATACATCCGCCAGTAATTACCATCTTCATCTTTATGATAAAGCATTTTATTTTTTGCTGGAATAAGTTCTAATACCTGCAAATCGCTATGCGGTAAATGCTGTATTTTATTTTTAAGATAGTTTAATACCAGATAAATATTATCCGTTAAAGCCAATACATCTTTAAAAACATGATGATTGATGCGTTGTAACAAATAATCAGGCTCAAGAGGCTGCTTGTTATTCAAGCAATAAGTATCGTTAATATGCCCCGAACCATAATTTAAACCAGAAGTTTCAACTTCACCAGAGATTAAGAAGTTCTCTACTATTTTTTTGATGTCTGCTGCCCTTGCTTTAGCTTTCATATTGACTTGATCATGCGCCGTTACACATGTGAGATTTATAAAGTAAATATAATGTGTTCGCACACACAAAAGCAAATTAATTCTAAATATTTTTTCAATTAATTTAAAATAATTCTCAAAAACAATTAAATATAGTGAAATTCCAGGTTATTTTAACTGTTTGCGCACACACTAATAAGTTAAAAAAAAGTTAATACTCAGGTTTATCTAAGAAATAGTTAAGATTCTCTTTGGTTACAATATCTAAAGGTAGATACTTAAATACAGCAACCTCCTTTTTAAAAATCAAATGATTAGCTAATTGATGAATACCCCAATAACCTTGTCCTTTAGGGTTTTGGTTAATGAGGAAACTAATCATACCGTTATTTAAGAAGTGTACATTTTTAGGCAGCAAATCGTACCCAACAATCTTAAAATCATGAATATGACGCTCTTTCAAATAAGCAGCAATTTCAAAAGCTTTAGAAGTAGTTACGTAAATACCTTTTAAATCGGGGTTATTTTCTATAACATCACTCAATTGTTGATGAAAAACAGAAAACTTAGCGCTGTTAAATTCTCCCTTTATCAACTTATAAGAATCGTGTAATTGGTTTTGTATAAAATATTTTCTAAAACCACTCTCCTTTTTTACCAAATGGGCAGCATTACTGATATCTTCATCAAAATGTGCTATCAAAATACTACAAGGCTCGGGCAAACCATATTGAAGCATTTTTGCGGCCAACATTCCACTTAAATAAGAGTCTTGACCAATATAACTTAACGGTTGATGATCGGTAATTTCTGTATTAAAAAGCACAAAGGGTATATTTTGTGCCTTCCAATGCTCAAAAAATGGTAAAGCCTCGCGATAAAATATTGGTGAAAGCAAAACACCATCGGGCTGGGTTGCATTTAATTGCTTTGCGGCGGTTATAAAAGAATCAGCCTCGTACGGATTAAATAAATACACTTTAACCTCAACACCAAATTGCTTCAATTCTTTAAAAGCATGTTCTATTCCTGCTTTAGGCCCATACCAATAAACATCAAATTGCGCATCTGGAATTAAAGCTGCAAACCTGTATACTTTTTGCGAACCTAAAGCTCTGGCCATTAAATTAGGCTCATAATTAAGTTCATTAATAATCCGCAGTACTCTCTCTTCCACATCTTTAGCCACCCTACCACGTTTATGTAAAACTCTGTCTACAGTACCAGTAGATACATTTGCTTTAAGTGCTATATCTTTAATACGTACTGTTTTATCTTTCATATTGCTTTGCGTTTGCGCACAAAAATAATATAAAAACAAAAAATATTATTTTTTATTTAGAAGGCGGTGCTTTGCTACTGTTAAAAAGCTTATTTTATTGTATTGGCAAATCAGGTATCAAAATATTTAATACAAACGTTTGCACAAATATAAAAAATAGCTTAGCTTTGGGCAACCTAAATGACAAAGAAAGTAACCATAAAAGATATTGCTCGCGAGTTGAACACCAATTATTCAACCGTTTCTAGAGCATTAAATGACAGTCCTAAAATCAGCGATGCTACCAAACAAAGTGTTTTAAAGCAAGCGAAATTGATGGGATATCAACCAAATTCTTTTGCTCAAAAA
Organism: Pedobacter glucosidilyticus DSM 23534; assembly: GCF_000425145.1. Classification (GTDB taxonomy): domain Bacteria; phylum Bacteroidota; class Bacteroidia; order Sphingobacteriales; family Sphingobacteriaceae; genus Pseudopedobacter; species Pseudopedobacter glucosidilyticus. Next base: position 11,003 of record NZ_AULF01000013.1, on the reverse strand, counting down.
CTAAAAAAAGGATACAGTAATACAATAGGATTAATTGTCCCACGTATTAATCGTGTTTTCTTTTCTAATGTGATACATGGTGTAGAAACCATCGCAAAACAACAAGGTTTTAACGTTATCATTTGTCAATCTAACGAAAGTGTTAAAGATGAAGAAGATAATGTAAAGACTTTACTGAGTAACAACGTTGCGGGTATCATCATGTCTATATCTAAAGAAACACAAAATGAAAGCTCTTTTCAAGAAATCTTAACTAATAAAATCCCTTTTGTGATGTTTGATAGGGCTTTAAACAACTTGGTAAGCAATCAAGTGGTGAATAATAATTTTAAAGGAGCTTACGAGGTTACGGAACATCTTATCAAACAAGGCTATCAAAAAATTATTCATTTTAGTGGTCCGCTTTACATTAATATTTATCAGGATAGGTTAAATGGCTATAAAAAAGCTTTAGCAGATTATCAAATAGCTTTTAATCCAGATTTTATCATCGAAAACACGCTTACAAAAGATAAAGGAATTGCGGCAGTTGAAGAACTACTGAAACAAAAGGTAGATTTTGATGCCATTTTTGCTTCGGGAGATTACTCTGCTTTAGGAGCAATTTTATGTTTAAGACAACACCACATTTTAGTACCAGAGCAGGTTGGCGTTGCAGGCTTTGCCAATGAACCCTTTACAGAATTACTTGACATAACATCAGTAGAGCAGTTTAGTACAGATATGGGAAAATCAGCAGCTAGTTTATTACTAGAAAAAGTACAGCGCAAAGAAATCTCAGATCAATATCAAAATATTGAAATATTACCACAGTTAATTATCAGAAAATCAACTCAAAAGTTATGAAATACACAGAAAGATACGCTGCTCATCCAGCAGATTTCAAAAATTACGACACCACCAGAATCAGAGAAGAGTTTTTAATGCCTGATTTATTTCAGCAAGATGAAATAAGCTTGGTTTATTCTCTTTATGATAGATACATTGTTGGTGGTGCTTTACCAGTTCACAAAACTTTGGTTTTAGAAACTATTGATCCTTTAAAAGCGCCTTACTTTTTAGAAAGAAGAGAGCTAGGAATTATTAACGTTGGCGCTAAAGGTACTGTTGTTGCTGATGGTGTTAGCTATGAATTAGGTTATAAAGAAGCTTTATACATCGGAAAAGAAACTAAAGAGGTAAGTTTTAGCTCGGCAAATGCACAAGAGCCTGCAAAGTTTTATATCAACTCTGCTCCTGCTCATCATAAATTCCCAACTAAAAAAGTAACGCTTAATGAAGCAGAAATTGTAGAGATGGGAAGTTTAGAAACTTGTAATGCTCGTAGAATTTGTAAACTATTGGTAAGTTCTGTAGTAGAAACTTGTCAATTACAAATGGGCTTAACCGAGCTTAAGACAGGTAGTGTTTGGAATACTATGCCAGCACATACGCATAACAGAAGAATGGAAGCTTATTTTTATTTTGAAGTTCCGCAAAATCAAGCTGTTTGTCATTACATGGGTCAGCCTGATGAAACACGTCATATTTGGTTAACTAATGAGCAAGCTGTATTCTCTCCATCTTGGTCTATCCATAGTGGTGCTGGTACATCAAATTACTCTTTTATTTGGGGTATGGCTGGCGAGAACCTGGATTATGGCGATATGGATATTGTACAACCTTTTCAACTTAAATAATTAAACAACAATGAATATGAACTCTTTATTTGATTTATCCGGCAAAGTAGTACTTGTAACCGGAGGTACACACGGAATTGGTTTTGCTATTGCTACCATGTTAGGAAAAGCTGGAGCTAAAATTTGTGTGAATGATATTTTTGAAGATAAACTTGAAGCTTGTAAAGTAGAATACAAAAAACATGGTATTGATGCTTATACTTTAAAATTTGACGTAACAGACGAGGCTGATGTTGACCGCGGAATTACCCAAATTGAAAACGAAGTTGGTAGTGTTGACATTTTAGTAAACAATGCTGGTATCATCAAAAGAATTCCAATTTTAGATATGCCTATAGCTGATTTTAAACAAGTTATTGATATTGATTTAATTGCTCCTTTGATTATTTCTAAGCGTGTGGCGCCTAACATGATTAAAAAGAGATACGGTAAAATCATCAATATGTGCTCTATGATGAGTATTTACGGAAGAAATTCTGTTTCTGCTTATGCAGCTGCAAAAGGTGGTTTAAAACTATTAACAGCTAACATGTGCTGCGAGTGGGCTAAATACAACATTCAAGTAAATGGTATTGGCCCAGGTTATATTGCTACTTCACAAACAGCTGCTATCAGAGAAGGAAATCATCCTTTTAACGATTTAGTAATGACCAGAACACCTGCCGGAAGATGGGGTGAGCCAGAAGATGTAGCTAATGCCGCTTTATTCTTAGCTTCTAAAGCAAGTGATTTTGTTAACGGACATATCTTGTTTGTTGATGGTGGTATCTTAGCTAACTTCGGTTATGTTAAAGGCGAAAACGACATCGTTTAAACGCCACTAAACTATATTTAAAAACCGATTGAATCTGAAAAGCTCAATCGGTTTTTGTATTTTATAAAGATCGTTAATGAAACGTAAATCCCTTATTCCATAAATCCGAGTTGCTTAGTATTTTAAACCCAGAGAAGCTAAGGCTGTAGATAGAAGCCTAAAGCAAATTCAATCCAAAAATATTTAAGAGGTTAAACTTTAACATATATTTTCCTTTTATCAAGCATAAAACCTATTAACCATAAAATAAGCATATAAGTTAAAGCAAAGGCTAATGATGCGTTTTTATCTGACAACCAAGTGGTAAATAACTGTTCGTACACCAATTTATTTAAAGAAGTATCGTTAAATCTTATCAAACTCAATAACTTAATAAGTGCACCAGAAAGTACAAATATAAAAAGTGGATTTCTGCCAAATACCTCAAAAAAATAAGTCCATTTTTTGATATGAATAACTTCTATAACATACATTAACGCAGCTATCAATAGCAAATCCCATCCTACAGTATAAAGTACATAAGAACTTGTCCATATAGGTTTATTAATAGGAAATACCGTAGCCCAAAGTAAGGCAACTGCCAATAATGCCAATCCTATAAATAAAAGTTTGAAGGCTGCCTTTCCCTTATTTGTATTTTCCTGAATAAATACTCCTGCTAAAAAACCAAAAGTTACATTTACAATAGCTGGCAGCGTACTTAAAAGTCCTTCCGGATCAAAGGGTATACCAAAGCCTTTATACAAATTTTGTGCAGGTAACAACCATAAATCAACTTGTGTTACCAAATTTCCTTCTAAACTGTAGGGGTCTGCGCCTATAGAAAAATTGCTCAAAATAAACCAATAAAACAATAGAAGGCCTACACTTACAACAATAACATAAACTCGACTAAAATAATATACAATTAAAGCCCCAAACAGGTAGCAAACGGCAATTCTTTGTAAAACACCCCAAACCCTTAGCTCTAATATATTTTTAGCTACCAAGTTATTTTCCTCCCATTTTATAAAAGGAAAATAATTAAGCATCAAACCTATTAAAAAAATAAGTATAGCCCTTTTAAATACTTTCTTCAAAAAAACGGAATCGCCAGCTGCTTTTAACTTTTGCATACCGAAACTTAAAGCATTACCTACCACAAATAAGAAAGTTGGAAAAACCAAATCTGTAACGGTAAAGCCATGCCAGTCCGCATGTTTAAAAGGAGCATAAATATGACTCCAACTACCTGGTGTATTAACCACAATCATCAGGCATACAGTAAGCCCTCTTAAAACATCTAAAGAAAGATACCTTGTCTGAACTGGTTTGAAATGCTCCATATTATGTGAAAAAAGTTTAACAATACTAACTTAATAAATTTTTTAAAAAGATTATAACAAAATATGATTTTTTTATTAAGTTTGAAATAGAATTAAAATAGTATATTTTATTAAATCCAAAAAAAATAAAACATGTCTCGTTTAAACCTTCTTGAAGAAACCCGTTTTGAGAAACTACCCGTTACCGTATTTACAGACCAGCATGCTGCTTCTATAAATGTAGCACAAAGAATAGCAAATTTGATAAAAGCCAAACAACAAAAAGGCGAAAAAGCTATTTTAGGATTAGCAACAGGCGCTACACCAGTTGGTGTTTATGCAGAATTGGTACGTATGCACAAAGAAGAAGGCTTATCTTTTAAAAACGTTATCACTTTTAATCTGGATGAATATTACCCTATGAGACCAGATGCTGTGCAAAGTTATGTTACTTTCATGAACGAACAGCTATTCAATCATATTGATATTGAGAAAGAAAATATACATATTCCAGATGGCACTTTACCAGAAAATGAAGTTGCAGATTTCTGCTTAAACTATGAGAAAAAGATAAGTGCCTACGGTGGTTTAGATCTTCAAATATTAGGTATTGGGCGTACGGGGCATATTGGTTTCAACGAGCCAGGTTCTGCACCAAACTCGGGCACACGGTTAGTAACCCTTGATGACTTAACCAGAAGAGACGCATCAAGAGATTTTGGTGGTAAAGAAAATGTACCTACAAAAGCTATTACCATGGGTGTAGGCACCATTTTTAAAGCCCGCGAAATCATTTTGATGGCATGGAACCAGAAAAAAGCACCTATAATTAAAAAGGCTGTTGAAGGCGAAATTTCTGCCGAAGTTCCTGCAACTTATTTACAATTATCAGATCAGGTAGAATTTATCTTAGATAGCGATGCCGCATCAGAACTTACCCGTTTTGATACGCCTTGGTTAGTAAGAGATTGTATTTGGGATGCTAAAACTATTAAAAAAGCCGTTATCTGGCTTGCTAAAACGGTTAATAAACCTATTTTGAAGCTTACCGAAGAAGATTACAATAACCACGGTATGGCACAATTAGCAACAGAAAAAGGTCCTGTTTACAACATCAACATAGAGATATTTAATAAATTACAACATACCATTACGGGATGGCCGGGTGGTAAGCCTAATGCTGATGATAGTCAAAGACCAGAAAGAGCTAATCCAACAAAGAAAACTTCTATTATATTTTCTCCACACCCTGATGATGATGTGATTTCTATGGGTGGTACTTTTATCCGCTTAGCAGACCAAGGGCATGATGTGCATGTGGCTTACCAAACATCAGGTAATACAGCCGTTTGGGATGATGATGCCTTACGATACTTAGAATTTGCTATTGATTTCGCCAAAGCACAGGGTAATGATGCTTCTACACTTGAAAAAACTTATAAAGAGGTAAGAAGTTTCTTAACTACTAAAAAACCAAACCAAGCAGACATTAAGGAATTACTTACCGTTAAAGGTTTGATAAGAAAAGGCGAAGCTATTGCAGGAGCCAGATTTGCAGGCTTAAAAGATGAAAACATCCATTTTATGGATTTACCTTTTTACGACCGCTCTAAAACTAGCAATAAAGTAAGTTTTGAGGATGACATCATCCAAACCATGGAATTATTGAAAAAATATAAACCACAACAGGTATTTGCTGCTGGTGATTTTGCCGACCCACATGGCACACATAAAGTTTGTTTTAACATTATATTAACAGCTTTACAAAGATTAAAACTTACCGAAGATTGGATAAAAGATTGCTGGCTTTGGTTATACCGTGGTGCATGGCATGAGTTTGAGATTCATGAAATTCAAATGGCGGTACCACTTTCTCCTCAGGAGGTAAAAAGAAAACGTTTAGCCATATTTAAACACCAATCTCAAAAAGATTTACCAGTTTTCCCTGGAGACGATTCTAGAGAGTTTTGGGTGAGAGCTGAGGAAAGAACTAGCGAAACAGCTAAAGCTTATGACCAATTAGGCTTGGCAGAGTACGAAGCAATGGAAGCTTTTGTGAGATGGGAATATTAATGTAAACGAGAACTAAACAAATTATATGACCCAATCTTCATCTTATCAACCTGCGCAAAAGTCAGGTTTAAATCCAATATTTATTATTGGAGCACTGTTTTTTATCTTCGGGTTTGTTACTTGGTTAAACTCTGTACTTATCCCCTATTTAAAAATAGCTTGTCAGCTTAACCATTTTCAATCCTATTTGGTAGCTTTTGCTTTTTATATTGCTTATTTAGTAATGGCTCCGGTATCTACCAAAGCCTTAAACGTATTCGGTTTTAAAAACGGAATGGCTGTTGGTTTAGTTATTATGGCTATTGGTGCTTTGATATTTATACCTGCTGCCATGACTAGAACTTACAATCTTTTCTTGTTAGGTTTATTTGTACAAGGTAGTGGTTTGGCAATTTTACAAACCGCCTCAAACCCATATATTACCATTTTAGGACCTGCTGAAAGTGCTGCTAAGCGTATCAGTATCATGGGGATTTGTAATAAACTTGCTGGTGCTGCTGCTCCTGCAATTTTAGGTTCTATCATTTTAAAAGACACAAAAAGCTTTGAAGAGAATTTAACCAACTTAAATGAAGTTGCTAAAGCAGCTCAGCTAGATGAATTGGCTTCTCGGGTGATTACGCCTTACTTGGCTATCATAGCAGTTTTAGCAATTCTGGCTTTTTTAATCTATCGTTCTAGCTTACCAGAAATTGATACCAATGCTGAGGATGAAAGCGTAGCAGCATCAAATTCAGGAAAAACCAGTGTTTTACAATTTCCACATCTCGTATTAGGAGTTATCACTTTATTCTTATACGTAGGGGTTGAGGTAATTGCCGGCGATACCATTATTAGTTACGGTTTGAGCCAAGGCATTTCGCCAGATACTGCTACTTTCTTTACTACTTATACTTTAATAGCTATGGTAGTAGGTTATATTTTAGGCATTATTTGTATTCCTAAATATATCAAACAAGAAAATGCTTTAAAACTTTGCGCCGTATTAGGTATAGCTTTTGCAATGGTGGCTATCTTTTCTAGCGGTTATACTTCTGTTTTAGCTATTGCATTATTAGGTCTAGCAAATGCTTTAATGTGGCCAGCTATTTGGCCTTTGGCTTTAAATGGCTTGGGCAGATTTACCAAAGCAGGCTCTTCTTTATTGGTGATGGGTATTGCTGGTGGGGCTGTTATTCCTTTATTATATGGTGCCTTAGCAGATGCTTTTAACTCGCAGCAAGCTTATTGGATTATGGTGCCTTGCTATTTGTTTATCTGGTTTTACGCTGTAAAAGGAAGCAAAATCAGGTAATAAGATAGAGATTAAACTAATTAAATAATTTCCAAAGCGTCTCTTTTTTTAAGGAGGCGCTTTTTTATTTTTTCATCCCTAGCTTATCTATAATCACCATCAAATTTAACAACATCCTTATTTAAGCACTCTCCATATAGCATTTAATGCTCAATTCTGATATAATTCTGCAATGCTAAACAACTGCCATAAACGATTAAAACAAAATTCGTAACCATTAAAATTTTATCAAATTAATCTCTACTAAAATAATATAGTTTAAAACAATTCTCATATATTTGTTGTACTAATTATTGTTATGGCAAAAGAATCTTTTAATACTTACTCTTACCTGCTAGATCGTACAAATAGAAGAATAAAACAATTTGCACAAAAGCGGTTTAAAGAAGAAAGCTTTGATATTACAGTAGACCAATGGTTGGTTTTAAAATCATTAAACCAAGAGAATGATCAAAACCAAAGCGAACTAGCAGAGCAAATTGGTAAAGACAACCCTACCCTTACCCGTATTATTGATTTACTATGTAAAAAAGAATTGGTTGAAAGAAGACAACTCCCTAGTGATAGGCGATGTTTTACCCTACATCTTACTGATGAAGGAAAACAAAAAATGGAAGAATGGGCTCCTAAAGTTGCTGAAATTAGAATGAAAGCTTGGGAAAATCTTACTGAAAAAGATTACGAAGACTTAAAAAGAATTTTAAATACTATTTATCAATCTTTAGAGATATGAACACACAAATTAGTACAGACATTTGCATAATAGGTGCAGGTCCGGTTGGCTTGTTTGCCGTTTTTGAAGCAGGTTTACTTAAAATGCGTTGCCATTTGGTTGATGTTTTACCTCAGGTAGGAGGTCAATTATCAGAAATATATCCCCAAAAACCTATTTACGATATACCAGGTTATCCAGAAATTAAAGCTCAGGAATTGGTTGATAATCTGATGGAGCAGATTAAACCATTTGATCCAGGTTTTACTTTGGGAGAAAGAGTAGAGCGTTTAGACAAGCAAGAAGATGGAAGCTATTTAGTAGTTACCAGTGATCAAACAAATATCCACTGTAAAGTTGTGGTGATTGCCGGTGGTTTAGGCTGTTTTGAGCCTAGAAAGCCAGATATAGAAAATCTTCAATTGTTTGAAGGTAAAGGTGTAAGCTATATGGTAAAAAATCCAGAGCTTTATCGTGATAGAAAAGTGGTTTTAGCTGGCGGTGGAGATTCTGCTTTGGATTGGACTATCTTCTTGGCAAACATTGCACAAGAAGTTACTTTAGTGCATCGTGGAGATACTTTTAGAGGTGCGCCAGACTCGGCAGAAAAAGTCTTTAAACTTGCTGAAATGGGCAAAATTAACTTAATTCTTTCATCACATCTTCATAAAATTAATGGCGATACTCATTTAGAAAAAGTGCATCTGCTTAGCAAAAGTAAAGAAGAAAGAATACTAAATGCAGATTATCTCATTCCCTTATTTGGCTTAAGTCCAAAACTTGGCCCCATTGGTGAATGGGGTCTAAATATAGAAAAATCTGCTATTGCAGTAAATACCGAGGATTATTCTACCAATGTAGAAAGAATTTATGCCATTGGAGATATCAATACCTACCCTGGTAAACTAAAACTAATTTTAAGTGGTTTCCATGAAGCTGCTTTAATGTGCCAGAGTGCTTTTAAATATGTTTATCCAGATCAAAAATTATCTTTTAAATACACTACCGTTTATGGTGTAAACACTTTTTAAATATGATAAAATTAACTGTTATAGATAGGGATGATACCGAGCAAGAGATTGAAATTCCTACGGATATTAACCTCAACTTAATGGAAGTTTTAAAAGCTTCTGAATACAATATTTTAGCCACTTGCGGAGGTATGGCTTTATGCGCTACCTGCCATGTACAGGTTTTAGAAGGTTTAGAACAATTAGCAGATGTGCAAGATGCAGAGCTAGACATGCTAGATACTTTACCAGATGCCGGCACCGATAGTAGATTGGCATGTCAGTTGAAGGTTAACGAACAATTAAATGGCATTAAAATAAAAATTAGAGGCGAAGAAGCTTAATAATTAAAATATGAAAAGCGATAAAAAATTCCCAAAAGTCATCATCATTGGTGGTGGTTTTGGAGGCATACAACTGGCAAAAAAATTAAAACATGCAGAAGTAAACATACTGATGTTAGACAGGCATAATTACCACACATTTCAGCCTTTATTATATCAGGTTGCAACCGGTGGTTTAGAGCCAGATTCTATTGCTTTTCCTATTCGTAAAGTATTTCGCGAACAAAAAAATTTAGCTTTTAGGGTTGCTAATGTTACAGCTATCCATACAGAGCTTAATAGCATTAGCACAGATATAGGTGATTTTGATTATGACTATCTGGTATTAGCTACAGGATCAGAAACCAATTTCTTCGGACAAAAAGAAATAGAGCATTATGCCATGCCTATGAAAACGGTTCCTGAAGCCTTAAACCTGCGCTCTTTAATTCTACAAAACTTGGAAGAAGCCCTTATAGAAGAAGACCCAATAAGAAGAGATGCTCTTTTAAATTTTGTGGTAGTAGGTGGCGGTCCAACAGGTGTAGAAACAGCTGGGGCACTTGCCGAGCTTAAAAACCACGTTTTACCCGCTGATTATCCAGAATTGGATATACAAAGGATGCGTATTTTTTTAATAGAAAATTCTGAACGTGTATTAACACCATTCTCTGAACAGGCCTCTTACAAAGCACAAGAATTTTTGGAAAACATGGGTGTAACCGTAATGCTTGAAAAACTTGTTGCAGCTTATGATGGTGACAAAGTAACTTTAAAAGACGGCGAAATTTTACCCACTAAAGCAGTGATATGGAGTGCAGGCGTAAAAGGTGCTCTTATACCTGGTCTAGACAAAGCAGAAATTGTAAGAGGTGGTCGTATTAAAGTACAACCCGATAATTTAATTGTAGGCTATAATAACATTTTTGCCATCGGAGATTTAGCATCTATAGAAAGTGAAGAATATCCTTTTGGACACCCGGGTGTAGCTCAGGTTGCGATACAACAAGGGCAACAGTTAGCTAAAAACTTAGTCAGAATTATCAATAACGAACCAACAAAATCTTTTGAATATTTTGATAAAGGTTCTATGGCTACTATAGGAAGAAATAAAGCTGTAGTTGATTTAAAATATTGGAAATTTCAAGGTTTTTTTGCTTGGTTAACATGGATGTTTATTCACCTACTTTTCTTAGTAGGTTTTAGAAATAAAATGGTTACCCTGATGAATTGGATTGTAAACTATTTCAGTTACGATAGAGGCACACGTTTGATTATCAGAAAGTTTGATAGAGATTTAATGAAAGAAGAGGCAGAAGCTATTTAAAATTTACATTTTAAATGATTACCTTGCCATATCCAAAGAATCATTACAACTACAAGAAAAATAAGAAAAGCCCTGCACTAAATGCTAGGGCTTTTTTAGATTATTTTAAGACTTTGGTTTACTGCGTTTTTGCTGATAATTTTTCCTGACTTGTCCCTATGCAGCACTAATAAAAATAATTCCATTGATAATCAATTGATTATATTGTAAAAAGATGTAAATTGTCGCACTAAGGGATATTAATGCTACGAATTCGTACAATAAAAACAGCTTCTGGCTCCATAGCAGTTCAGGTGATCTACTATCTAAATCGCAAAAGGGTTGTTTATAAACATATAGGTTCTGCTAAAACAATGGCTGAATTGGAAACCTTAAAGGTTGTAGCCCAAGATTTTATTGACAATTACGCCCCGACATTACCTTTTGAGGAAGAAATGAAGTTTGACAACCTTCTTTATCTTGATAAA
>NZ_AULF01000012.1 GCF_000425145.1 Pedobacter glucosidilyticus DSM 23534 | reverse complement strand
AGCTTCTAAATTCAGAACAAGGAATAATGCATCGCAAAAAAAAGGTATTATGATGTTGAACCGGTCTTTGGAAATATCAAGCATAATCATGGCTTTAAGAGATTTATGCTCAGAGGTAAGAAAAAAGTGGAAATAGAATGGGGTTTAATCGCTATTGCTCATAACTTAAGAAAAAAAGCAGCTTAGAAAAGCTGTTTTCTCCCATTTTAAGGCTTTAGCTTCTCTATTGAGCCATTACATATCTAAGTAATAAGCCTAAACAAAAAATACTTGACAAATTTGATGGAAAATAAAAAAGCTGCCTCAGTTTATTTCTGAGACAGCCTCTTTTTTTATGGTAGTTTGTACGATACTAAAAAATGAATAAATACTGCCTACCGGCAGGTAAGGCTGATGAAATTTCTCTTTAATCAAAAAAACGCTTTCAAATCTTTAAAATTCTGAAGTTGTTTGTCTTTTTCAGATAAGATGGCTTCTTCGGGTTTAATTTTCCAATCGATATTTAAGTCTGGATCGTTCCACAACACGCCAATTTCTGAGTCTTTATCGTAAAAGCCAGTGACTTTGTATGCAAATATGGTTTGATCTTCTAGGGTTACAAAACCGTGTAAAAAGCCTGGTGGTACCCAAAACATCTTAAAATTATCGGCACTTAGCTCTACGGCATGGTATTGGCCGTAGGTTGGTGAGTTCTTTCTAATATCTACCGCTACATCTAGCACTTTACCTTGTATAACCCTTACCAATTTGCCTTGTGCAAAGGGATGAGCTTGTGCGTGTAAACCTCTTAAAGTACCTTTTTGTGAAAAAGATTGATTGTCTTGTACAAATTCTAAATTGATGCCAGCCTGAGCAAATGTTTTCTGGTTAAAACTTTCGAAAAAATAACCTCTTTCATCTTTCCAGACTTTAGGTTCTATTACGATTAAATCTTTGATGGGGGTTTCTATAAATTTCATATAGTAGCTTGTGTAAGTTCTAAAACGCTTCTGAAAGAAAGTAGGCTATTGCCAAACTTTTGTTTGATATCTGCCTGTAATTTGGGCGAATAATGTTCTCTGTAATACACTAAATCTTCTTTGGATTTTGCAAAATACTGGGCACAATAGGTGATGCCTTCATTTTGTGGTTCGGTAAGGAGAAATAGTTTAGCATCCAAAAATTTGCCTGTAGAGAGTACTTCTGGTATATGGATGTTGTACATGTACTCCAAATATTCTTGTTGAATATTTTCTTCTATGATAGAAGTAACATTATAGATTATCATGTTGCAAAGGTAAGTTTTTGGATGCTTAATCAATAGCAGTATCCATATATTTTAGCCCCGATAGTAGCGGCACCCCGTAGCGCCCGATTTTAAGAGGGCAGCGAGGAGTATAGCGGATAGCGGGAACAAAGTAAATGGTTTGCACTGCTGTTGCGCTACAAATACTAAATAGCTTCTTTTAGTAAACGGTATTTTTTATTGGCTTCTACCACGTATAAACTGCCAGGGAATTTTTCTAAAAGCTGCTCGTAACATTGTTTGGCTTTTGGGGTGTTGTTGAGTTTATCTTGATACAAAAGAGCTAGGTTAAACAGGGCATCGTCTGCCCAGATGCTTTGACTATGTTTTTCTATAATGGTTTCGTAAGCTTTTGCGGCTTGTTCAAACTGTTTCATACTACTGAAAATTCGGGCTTTGGAAACCCAAATATCATCATCTAAAGCATGTGTTGGATAAGCTTTTGTTAGGCTGTCTAATAAGCTTAAGGCTTGGTTATTTAGATTTTGGAAACGTAGAAACTCTGCCCGGGCGTAAACTTTTAAGGCGTTTCCGCTGGTATCTTCAAACGTGTTGTCTTGTATAAGTAGGCTTAAATCTAGCGCATCATTAGCAATAAGTTGCGATGTTGAAGCTTTTAAAACATCTAATTGAGATTTTGCCCATTTAAAATCGCCTTTATAGAAAGATATTTTTGCATTTTTAAACTTAGCTTCTTGCCCTAGTGGATGGTTGGGGAATGCTTTTTCTACCTGCCCAAGTAGGAGTGAGGCATCCCAGAAATTTTGATTAAGGGTATAAATATCTGCCAGCTCTATTTTTAATTCGGCCAAATCTTCTGGGTTAAGTCCTTTGGTGTCTAAGGCGAGTTCTAAAAGTAATTCGGCCTCTTGGGTTTGGTTAAGGTAATAGGCTTTTAGGCGAGCAAGTTCTACCAAAGCGTTTATAGAACGAGCATTTTTACCCAACATTTCTAAAATATCTTCATAGCTATTGGCTAGTTCTTTTAACTCGGCTAAGCTTGGGCTGTGTTGGCTGTTTAATAGTTTTTCTTTTTGGAGGTTAAGCAAGGCCAGCTTGGCGGGGCTATAATAACTGTTTTGACTACCCTTTTCTACAACATAATTGTAGCCTTTTATAGCTGCTTCGTAAGCCTCATTATCCGCCAGGATGTTACTTAGGGCAAATACTTTAGCACCGTTATCTTGTGTTCTTTTATCAATAGCGATGGTTTGGATGAGTGCTAAATCATATTCTTTAAGTTGGGTAAATGTCCATGCTAGTAAATCTGAAAGGGCAATATTTTGCGGTACCTTTTGAACTCTTTTAAGGAGGATGGATTTGAATGTTTGATAATCTTCTGTGCTATCAAAAGTGCGTTGTAAGTTAGATTTTGCTATTTGCAAGTATTCTGGTGTAGTTTCTATAATGTTAAGAATTTCTGCCGATAGGTTGTTTTTATCTTTAGTGTAACGGTAAATATTGATCAGCTCAATACTAAACTGGGTATCATTACCTAAAAGCTTACGGCCTGCTAGAAATGTTTTGGTAGCCATTTCTATGTTGTTGATATTATAGAAATTGCTGGCAATGGTACTGATGGTAAAAACATCTGCGGGTAGGTTTTTAATCACATCAGCATAAATTTTATCAGCTTCTGCAGTATTTCCCTTGTGTTGTTGTATAAGTCCTAAATACAGCAACAAACCAGGTGTATTACCTTCTTCTTTGATACGTTTTTTTACCAGTTTGGTAGCCTCATCAACATTATTGATTTTTAAAAGGCTATTGAAATAATTATCAAATATAAATGCTTGATATTGCTGGTTTTGGTAAAGCTGCTCATAAAGCTTAATGGCGTTTTGGTAATCGCCACTAAAGAAGTATTGTTGCGCTTGTATCATAGCGCTTTCTTGTTGCGCTTGTAACAATGTAGTGCAACAACTTAAAAAGGCAAATAGTAATATGAGTTTCTTTATGCTCATTTCTACTAAATTAGAAATTATTATGTGATATTTACGGTTTTTGACGAATTATAGAACGGACCTTGTATTTTAAATGTTACTAAAATGTATAACGCTGATTGCCTTGTTTTAGCTATTTTAAATTTTTGAAAGCGATAGCAGATTATTTAGTGATGATGAGAAGTTTTTTAAAAATTTTATCTGGTTTATTTTTATTTATTTTTCTGGTTTCTTGTAGTAACGAAGAAAAGCCGGCTAAAGTTTCGGTAGAAACTTTTTTTAAAAACCCTCAGCAATCTAATTTTCAAATCTCTCCGGATGGTAAGTTTATCTCTTATTTAAAACCTTACCAAGGTAAGCTCAATCTTTTTGTGCAATCTTTAACATCCAAAGCATCTTTCAGGATAAGTTCTTTTACAGATCAATCTGTACGTAATTACTTTTGGGCCAGTAATACACATTTGCTTTATTATAAAGACAATGGTGCTAGAGAGAATTTCCAGCTTTTTTCTTCTATTTATGATGGCAGTAAAACTATCAAAATATCTCTTAAACCTGATACTAAAGTTACTTTTTTAGATTATTTAAAGTATGATTCTAATGATATTCTGCTAGCTATTAACGAGCGTAACCCAGAGAATTTTGATGTTTACAGTTTAGATTTAAAAACGGGTAAAAAGATATTGGTAGAAAAAAATCCGGGTAGTATTATAGATTGGATAGCAGATAATGATGGTGAAATAAGGATGGCTATTGGTAGCGATGGTGTAACCGAAACTTTATATTACCGCGAAAAGGGAAGCAAAGCTTTCAAACCTGTTAAATCAAGCAATTTTATCAATACCTTAAAGCCTATTGGCTTTAGCAGTAAAATGCATCATATTTTTGCGCTTTCTGATATCAATAGAGACAAAAAAGCAGTGGTAGAACTTAATTGCTTAACCGGAGAAGAAACCAAAGTACTGTATGAGAATAAAGAACGAGATGTGCTGGAGGTAAGTTATTCTAGAAAAAGCCAATCGTTAAATTTCGCTGTTTTTGAAAATCCGAAAAGAGAAATTTATTTTTTTGATAAGCAGTTAAAAGAGGCTTTCGCTGATATTAAAAAGAAATTAAGTAATGATGAAATAAGGCTGATACATAAAGACCAAAAGGAGCAGCATTTAATTATCAGAACTTTTACAGACAGAGACCCGGGTTCTTATTATTTCTATAACTTGGAGGATAGAAATTTGATGAAGCTGGCAGATGTAAACCCAGATATTAAGCCGTCTGAAATGTGCGAGATGAAGCATGTAAAATTTAAAAATAGAGATGGTTTAGAGATAGAAGGTTTTTTAACTTTACCTAAAGGCAGAGGATCTAAAAATTTACCTGTAGTTATCTATCCGCACAGCGGGCCAAATCTAAGAAATTCATGGGCCTACTCTCCAGAGGTACAATTTTTTGCTAATAGGGGTTATGCAGTTTTTCAGATTAATTTCAGAGGGTCTACCGGATTTGGTAAATCATTTTTAAAACAGGGTTTCAAAAACTGGAGTAAAAATATACAGCATGATATTACTGATGGTGTAAATTGGTTAATTAAAGAAGAGCTGGCTGATGCTAACCGTATTGCCATTTTTGGTTATAGTTTTGGAGGTTTCTCTGCCCTAAACCAAGTGGTTTATAATCCCAATCTTTACGTTTGTGCAGCTTCATATTCTGGATATATTAATTTGTTTACTTATTTAAAAGGTTTTCCGGCTTATTATAAGCCTTACCAACAAATGCTTGATGTGCTAATTGGCAACCCAGAAAAGGATGTAGAATATTTACGCTATTCATCACCGGTTTTTCAGACCAATAAAATTAAAACGCCATTAATTATTTGGCAGGGTGGTAAAGACCCGAAAGTTAATTTAAGCGAAACCAACCAGTTTGTAAAGGAACTGCGTAAAAATCAAGTAGAAGTAAATTATATTGTTGATAAAACCGAAGGCCATTATCTGAGCGACGAGAAGAATAAAATAAATTTCTATACACAAGTAGATTTGTTTTTTGATAAATATTTAAACCGTTCTAAATAAATGAAGGCAGAAGAGTTAAGATATCGTAAAAACTTCCTTCTGATTGTCGTTTTTATGGTTTTAATTTCTGTTTCATTGATAGTAGCACTTTTTTTGGGCTATAATTTTACTAGAAAATATGTCGAGAACGAGTTTTCATCAAATAAGATTGAAGTTTTAGAACAAACGCTAGCGCCATTTAATACTTTTTTTCAAAATACTGTTCCTGAGGTTTCTTTCTATCAAGGTTATTTAGATTCTACCTCTGCCTCTAAATATGCAGATTCTGTACTTCAACAATACCGTTTTGTAGAGCGTATTATCTTTTACGATGCCGAAATTAGCAACAGACCTATAGCAGATGGTTTAACACTAGGTAATTTCTCTTTGGGTATAAAGAATGTTTTTAGATATGGGCGTAATATTTCTAAAGACTCCATCGTGATTTTTGATAATTCTAATCCAGGTGGTTTATCATTAAATAATGCAGAAGAGCTTAATAAAGCAGGTTTAAAATTAGGTAACTATATAGAGCAGGCAGATACTACCCAGGCTTTATCAGAAGAAACAATTTTTAAAACTTTTTATAACATCATCCCTAACCGTATTACTTACATGAATGTGCCGCGGCGGGAGGAGATTAAAGTTTACAAGGATTTAATGTTAAAAAAGCTACCACCATCACCAAGGTACCAACAGGATATTTTTACTTTTGAGCTTAATCCTTACCAATTGGTTATTAAAAATCCACACCCAGAGATTTACCAATTTATAAATATTCGTAAGCAATCTTTTGATCCTATCTTAGAAAAACCAAACCTATTAACTACAGATATTTCTTTGTCAGGTCCTTTTGCAGATTATAAGCTTTATTTTGCCAGTGAGAAAGATTTCTTAATTAAAGAAGTGGGCAGAAGATTTATGCCTATTGCCTTTGGTGTGTTTTTTATTTATTGTATTCTGGCGTTAATTACTTTTCTAATTTATCGTAATCTCAACATCAACCAAAAACTATTTAAACTACAGTACGATTTTATAAACAACTTTACACACGAGTTTAAAACGCCTGTTTCTGTAATCAAAATTGCTGGTAACAATATTAAAAGTGCTAAGGAATTATCAGAAAGAGAGAAAAATCATTACGGGAAAATTTTAGATGAAGAGGCCGATCGCTTGAACGATTTGATGAATAGGTTGTTATCTTTTACCCAGATAGAAAATAGGGCTATCAAGCTTAAAAATGAAGAAATTAACTTAGAAGTTTTTGCCCAAAACATCATAGATTCTTTTCAAATTAAATATAAAGACTATGAGATAGATTTGCTGATAAAAGGAGTTGAAACTTTTAAGTCAGATCCGTTGTTATTAGGTAGTTTATTTGATAATTTAATTGAAAACGCTTATAAATATGCCAAGCCAGGAAGTAAATTCTTGAAAATAACCATTTATAGGTTCAGGAAGAATATTATTTTTTCTTTTGAAGATAAAGGTATCGGTATAGAACGTAAGGAAATAAAGAATATATTTAAGAAATTTTATCGCATCCAAAGCCAATATAACCAACAGGGCAGTGTAGGTTTGGGTTTGGCATTTTGTAAAGAACTGGTTAATTTTATGGATGGCGATATTACCGTAACCAGCAAGCCCGGCATAGGCTCGCATTTTAAAATAACCTTGCCATACGATAAATAATGATGCAGAAAGATATTAAAATAGCAATTATTGAAGACGATGAAAATCTTAGATTTTTAGTTTCGCACCGTTTACAAACAGAAGGATATAAGGTAGTAGAATGTGCAGATGGTAACTTGGCAGAAGAAATGGTTTTAATCGAGCAACCTGCTATAGTGCTTCTGGATTGGATGCTGCCTGGAAAACAGGGTTCAGAAATATGTGCAGGACTTAGGGCTAAAGGCTTTGAAAACCTCATCATTATGATGACGGCCAAAGCACAAGACCCAGATAAAATAGATGCGTATAATTTTGGTGCTTCAGACTATGTAACCAAACCTTTTAATATGGATGTTTTGGTAGCCATGTTAGACAGTAAGATTAAGTATGTGGTAAGCCACGATAAATCTGAAATCAGCAAATTTGGTGATATGGAGCATCACCCAAATACTCACTCTTTATTGAAAAACAATAAGAAAATTGAGTTAACCATTCTGGAGAACAGAATTTTACTTTATTTCCTGAAAAACGTGAATAGTATTATCAGTAGGGATGATTTAATGATGGTAGTATGGGGCTATAATTCTGATGTAAATACCAGAACCCTAGATATGCACATTGTTAGGTTAAGAAAAAAGATAGAAGACAACCCAGACCGCCCGCAGTTTTTACAAACAGTTAGAGGCGTAGGTTACAGATTTCACGTTTAAAACAAACTTTTACCCTAGTTTATTTTTAAAGTGTTGAAAATAAATTTGATAAAGCCAAATAGAAAAGAAAAAAACTGATAAACTTTATACCCTTTATTATTTGTGGATGATTTATTCATATCAAAAAATTAATGGTTAAAGTTACACCCTTAATACCGCATAAAAACTACCCAAAACGGGTAGTTTTTTTTTGAAGTCTCATTCATATTTTAGCCTTACATTTAAATAAAATGTAAATGCTATAAAAATGCGTTTAATACAGTATTTAATTCATCCAAAGCTTAATAATCCCTTACATGAAGATTACAAAAAGGCAGTAATTTTTGCTTATGCACTTGTAGTAACAAATGTTTTTCTGATTTTTTACCTGGCTTACTTTTTTGTCTTCCATCATCAAGACCATATAAAAATTGCTACCAATATTTTAGGTTATCTAGGGTTTTTAATTGCTGCAATCTATTTTAGATTAAAGTCTGATTTAAGTAGTTCCTTAGGCTTTTTTATGTTCATTTGTACCTTACCTGTTTTAGTAAGCGTTTACCATACAGGCGGTATATATTCTGTTGATAATATATGGCTGCTTTTACTTATTGTTTGTGCTTACTTGTTTACCAATGTAACGGTAGGTAACATCTTATCAGGTTTTGTGGTGGCGTTTATGATTACGCTGTACATGCTGGATATCTATCAAACATTTCCATTTAAAGCCTATGTCGTTCAGCATACATCAACCCACAATGTATTTACCTATATTTTTGTGATTGTGTTTTTATCGGGATTGATTATCGCTTTCAAAAAAGTATTAGAAAAGGCTAACCATAAAATACAAAGTTTAAAGCAAGAGAGAATTCAGGAATTAGAAGAGAAAATTAAAGCTAAAACAGAAGAGCTAAGTAAATTAAGAAATGAATTAGCTAGAGATTTTCATGATGAGATGGGTAACAAACTAGCCAGTATTACCATTTTATCCCAGTCTGTAAGTTTAAGAATCAACAATCCGGAAGGGCATGAAGAAGAAATAAAGCAACTTCTACATAGCATAGAAGAACGTTCTATGCAATTGTATCATGGTACAAAAGACTTTATTTGGTCTATAGATTTTAAAAGTGATTATGCCGATGAGTTGTTTATTTATTTGCGAGATTTTGGTGAAGATTTTTTTGTAAAGCTTGGAGTTAGCTTTTATTCAGCATCTGCTATCAAACCAGAAGATAACCTAAGGTTTAAGGCTACCGTAAGCAGGCAGTTAATTTACATTTTTAAAGAAATGATGACTAATGCCGCCAAGCATGCAAACGCCACGCAAATAGTTTTTAAAATGAAAGAGCTTAATGATGGCGTAGAAATTTATTTTTCTGATAATGGATCAGGTTTTAGTGATCATGAAGTTTGTAAACGTGGTATCAATAATATCAACAACAGAATTAAAAAGATTGGAGCTATTTTAAAAGTTTCTTCTTCTTTAAATGAAGGTACAATATTTACGGTGTGGGCACCCTTAGCATCAAAAGATTAATATGGATTTAAAAAGGAAAATTATCATTGTAGAGGATAATTGCGATGTAGCTAAAGGATTTGAGCTTTTGATTAATAATAGTGAAAATTACCGGGTAATTGCGGTTTATGATAATGGTGAAGATGCAATTAAGGATATTAAAAAGTTAAAGCCAGATATTATTTTGATGGATATAGACTTGCCCGGAATGAGTGGGATAGAAGCTACCTCTATCATCAAAACGAGCTATCCTAAAATAGACATCATCATAATTACTGTATTTGAAAATAGCGAACGTGTGTTTGAAGCTATGTGTGCTGGTGCGGTTGGCTATCTTACCAAAAATAATGGCTACCAAGAATTAATAAGAGCTTTGGATGAGGCTTCTAAAGGTGGAGCGCCTATGAGTGCCAATATCGCTAGAATGATAGTAAAGTCTTTTGAAAAGAATGTTATTGAAAATCCGCTATCAAAAAAAGAAACTGTGGTTTTAACACAGCTTGCAGAAGGTAAAAGTTATAAATCTATTGCTGTAAACTTAGATATTAGTGTGGATACAGTAAAATTCCATATTAAAAATATTTATATCAAATTACAGGTAAATAATAAAGAAGATGCTATCGCAAGGGCAAAAGAATTTAAATATATATAGCTATTTCAACTTGTTTAAGAGTACTTGAAACTTTTCTCGCCACTCGGCAGTAAGCTCTTGTAAGGCAACTAACTTTTCTAACCAAGCTTTATTTTTATTATCGTGGTAACGAATACGATTGATATCCATCACCGAAATTTTAGCTGGGTGACTATAAATTTTAACCAATTTATCTGTTACGTTTACTTTACCGGGTTTTATGGTTCTCAGATAAAAGCCTGTAAAGCCAGTTTCTTGGCATAGTACCGGAAATTGCTTTAAATTGTGTCTGATACCAATGATGTAACATGGACCACGTGGCTCAGAAACTTCAACTACAGCTTCTCCAAGTTCGTATCTATCGCCAATAAAAACATTTTCTTCTAATGCGTTATCACCCGTTAAAGTTAAATTCTCGCCAAAAGCGCCACTTTGTAAATCCAGATTTAAGGTTTCATTCCAATATGTAAATCTATCGGCATTATAACAGCAAATAGCTTTATCATTACCACCGTGATATTTAGTGTGTACTACTGTATCCCCTTCAAAACCTGTTAGGGTGAGGTAAATTTCAGGAGTGCTAATAGGCTCTTTATTGTAAGCTGTTCGGGTAGATTGATGGTCGGCAACCAAACGCTCTGCCTTACCTTTTATATTGATAGTTTTAATAGGGATGATACTCATATCGCTAAGTTAAAAAGTAGTAACATCAGGTATTGTAAAATTAAAGTGCCATCCAGATACAAGAAATAATAATACTCGTTTTTCTCCCATGTTGATTTTAAAATGAGCCAACCAGCAAGCACTATGGTAAACATCAAACCAAAAAAACTTGTATTAAAGCCACTATTGAAAACAAATAGCATGATTAAATATAAAGCCAGTAGCAATTGGCAAAATAGGTAAGCTTTTCTTTCCCCAAAAACTGTTGGGATGGTTTTTAAGTCCGAATTTTTATCCTGAAAAAGGTCTCTAATATCAAAAGGGACAGTAATAGCTGCAACAAATAAGAATCTTTTAGCTGTTAGCAAGGTGGTATCCTGTAAAGATATAAAGCTGATGTGTAACTCGTTAATTTCTAAAATAGGCAAAGCAACTGTACTTACAGCCCATACAGCGGCAATTAAAAAAAGCTTTAACCCTGGTATATTTCTTAAACCAAACTTTTGATTGTTAAGGCTAAACAGGGGTAAAGAGTAGCCAAAAGAAACCAAGCCTAACAGGCATAATAATACTTTAGAAGCAAAGCTCAGTAAGAAAAATAATGGAATTAATGATAATACGGCAATTAAGGTAATAGAGATGTTTAATCTGTAATGACTAAAAATCCACCGTACCCTGCGGTAAGGCGAGTTTAAATAATCCTGAGGTTTTTGAATCAGAATACTGAAATTATAAATGGTTAGGGTAGCAAAAAATAAAAAAGCCAGTATGGTATAAACTGGCTTTATATCTAATAAATAATAAGTTACTAAACCCTGTGCAACAGCGCCTAAAGCAATAAAAACATTGCTGAACAGTAAAAAATCAAGAAATTTTTTAAGCTGGTTCATCATCGTTTTAGTGCTTTTTTTAAGCACTCTTCAATTCAAATATCGTGATTTCGGGTAACATTCCAACCCTACCTGGGTATCCAATAAAACCAAAGCCTACGTTAACATATAGTTGTTGGTTATTTTCCTGGTATAAGCCTTTCCATTGTTCATAAATATACTGAACGGGGCTCCATTGGAAATCTCCTGTATCAATTCCAAATTGCGAGCCATGGGTATGTCCAGAGAACATCACATCTATTTGAGGATAATCTTTTAAGACCTGTGCTTTCCAGTGTGATGGGTCGTGAGAAAGTAGCAATTTAACCGCTAAGTCATCAGTGTTTTTTACAGCTTCTTCCATCTTTCCAAATTTCGGAAAACGTCCAGCACCCCAGTTTTCTATCCCTAAAATCCCTATCTCTTCGTTATCCACTTTAATTCTGCGATTCTCGTTTATCAATAAATCCCAACCCATGTTTTTATGGCTTTTGATAATGTCTTGATGGTTTTTGTCTTGTGCTGCTTGTGATGGCCATTTTTCATACATGCCATAATCATGGTTGCCCAAGCAAGAGAATACTCCTAAAGGGGCTTTCACTTTTGAGAAAATATCCTGATAATCTCTAAGTTCTGATGCTTTTCCGTTTACCAAATCGCCGGTAAAGAAAGCAATATCTGGTTTTTCATTCAGCAACATTTCTACACCGCCCAAAACTGCTTTTTTATTGTAAAAGCTACCCGAGTGTATATCAGAAAGTTGCGCTATTTTAATACCATCGAAAGCTTTAGGCAAATTTGGTAAGATTAAAGTTTGTCTTTTAATGCGATAATCATGTGCGCCAGAAGCAATACCCCAACTTAATGTACCAAAAGGAATAGCTGCAACGGCCATACCTGTTTTTACCAAAAACTCAGACCTACTGATGTTACTTTCGCTTTGGGTGTTTTCAACAGCAACTTCTTTTTTATTTGATTTTCTTTTAAACCAAATGATGAGCCTTCTAAAATCATCTATCAATAAAATAGGGATGAAGAAAAACTTACTGACGAAGGTTAAGAAAAACGCTACCAAAGTAACCGAGCGTATACCTAATTTGATATTGAAAAATATGGATATGAAAACCCCAATCAATAAAATGATGGTATAACCCCACCAGATATTTTTGAATCTTTTTTTCTTTTTGTCAGACCAGTTTGGAAAAATACTGCGAATTGCATTATAGATATACACATCAAAAACCACTAATAAAATGGAAATGATGATTAAAGAATATATTCTGCCCATTTAATTGTTAATAATTATCATCATAATCTTCTTCATCGTCTTCAAACTCGGCAGTGAATAAGCTGTTAAACATATCTTTAAACTCAAAACCAGTTTCTAAAAAGCCTTTGCTAATTAAAGAAAATTCGGCCAAACCATGTAAAACAAATTCCATCAATAAAAGATGTTGGTTTTTACTTAAGGATGGATGTATTTTCTTTACTAAATCTTTCAAGCCAGGAACGCTGTTTAATTGTTTTTCGTATTCTTTCTGCGTTAAATGGTCTAAAATATGGATGGTATTACCCGCACTAAACCAATTGATGATTTCTGCATATAAATTTCCGGTTTTAGATTTTTTCATCTTCTCCGGATCTGGGAAATAAGTAGCTAATAAAGTACGTATAGCCTTACCAATTAGGATGTTAGCCACTTTTGCTGGGCCTTCCAACTCGCCCTCATAAACCAATTCTATTTTTCCGGTGATGGCTGGTATAACGCCCAAAAAATCTGTAATGCGTACAAAAGTAGATTTTTCATCATTCAGCAGCATTCTTCTTTCTGCATGCGAGATTAAATTCTCATAAGCAGAAATGGTTAAACGAGCCGATACGCCAGATTTTTTATCTATATATTCAGAATTTCTAGCTTCAAAAGCTATTTGCTCTACCAAATCTTTTACTAGGCCGTCTGCCTCTATCAAACGTTGTTCATCTGTAAGGGCAGCTTCTTGCTGAGTTATCTTTCTTGATATTTCTACAGATTTAGGGTAATGTGTTAAAATCTGACTCTCTATACGGTCTTTTAAAGGCGTTACAATAGATCCACGGTTGGTATAATCCTCTGGGTTGGCTGTAAATACAAACTGCACATCAAGCGGTAAGCGTAATTTAAAACCTCTTATCTGTATATCTTTTTCTTGAAGGATATTGAATAAGGCTACTTGAATACGGGCTTGTAAATCTGGCAATTCATTAATCACGAAGATGCTTCTATGCGCTCTCGGGATTAGTCCGAAATGGATTACTCTTTCATCAGAATAATTTAATTTCTGCGTAGCAGCTTTAATAGGGTCAACATCACCAATTAAATCTGCAACGGTAACATCTGGCGTGGCCAATTTTTCTGTATACCTATCGTTACGGTGTAACCAAGCGATGGGTGTATCATCGCCCATGGTCTCTACGGTATGTTTACCAAACCAACTGATAGGGTTCAATGGGTCGTCATACAAATCAGAACCTACAATATAAGGTACATATTCATCTAACAGGTTAACCATTAAGCGGGCAATACGCGTTTTTGCTTGTCCTCTTAAACCTAATAACAAAATATTATGTCTGCTTAATATAGCCGTTTGTAAATCAGGCAGAACGGTATCTTCAAAACCAATGATGCCTTCAAAACCTAAATCCTTACTTTTTAATCTTTTAATAAGATTCTCTCTTAACTCTTCCTTAATGGATCTGCTCTTGTATTCTGATTTTTTTAGTTCTCCTAATGTTGTCATGTTTTTTTTTAGTTTGTTAGGTTTTAGTTGGTTAGTTGGTTAGGCTTTGCATGGTTTTTTATCTATTAACCATTGACCATCGCTTATTGTCCATAGTCCATTGACTAATGAACTAATCCATCCACCAATTACTATCAACCATCTACCTTACTGTTCTTCTTCTGTTTTTGATATAATCTTCAAATATGTATTCGCCTAAACCTTTTAAAGAACTGTAAAAAGCTCTGCCGCCGTTTACTTCTGTAAATTGTCTTACAAACTGTTGTAAGTAAGGGTCGCGGGCGATCATAAAAGTGGTGATAGGGATATTTAATTTTTTACACTGTGCTGCCATGGTTAAGGTTTTGTTAATCACCTTTCTATCTAAGCCAATGCTATTTTTATAATATTTTAAACCTTCTTTTAAACAGGTTGGTTTCCCGTCTGTAATCATGAAGATTTGTTTATTATGTGTTTTTCTTCTGCGTAAAATATCGGTAGCCAATTCTAAACCTGCATAAGTATTGGTATGGTAAGGACCAACCTGTAAATAAGGCAAATCTTTAATACTGATAGGCCATGCATCGTTACCAAAAACAACAATATCTAAGGTATCTTTAGGATATTTAGTACTGATGAGCTCTGCCAGCGCCATAGCCACCTTTTTTGCTGGTGTAATACGGTCTTCACCATATAAAATCATGGAGTGTGATATGTCTATCATCAAGACTGTAGAAGTAAGAGTTTTATAATCTCTTTCCTCTACTTCTAAATCTTTCTCGGTCATCATAAAATCGTTGATGCCATGGTTGATTTGCGCATTATGGATAGAGCTGGTCATATCAATCTGGTCTAAACTATCGCCAAATTGATATTCTCTTCTATCGGCATTTTTCTCTTCTCCGCTGCCAGAGCTACTGGTATTGTGGTTACCTTTTCCAGATTTTTTAAGCTTACCAAAAATTTCTTCCAAGGCAGATTTCCTGATGGTTTGCTCGGTCTTTGCAGTAATATTAAAACCACCTTTTGGGTCATCATCACTTAAGTAACCTTTATTTTTGAGGTCTTCAATAAAATCGCCCATGCCGTAATCGTTATTGGTAAGCTTATGTTGCTTATCCAACTCGTTAAGCCAAGCCAAAGCTTCGTTGGCGTCTCCGGCGGTATAGTTTAGAAGTTCAAGAAAAAGCTTAAGCAGTTGTTCAAACCCACCTCTAGGCAATTCTTCTTCAGAAAATTTAGAAAACCCGTATCCTCTCATTGCTGCAAATGTTTGGTTATTTAACGATTGATAAAGTTAAAAGTTTGTAAGGCGAGTGATTAAGTTTTTAGGTTAAATTGCTGTCATATTAACGTTTCCCTATCTATTAACTTCTTACTTCATTTATTTTCTTAAAAAGCTATTTTAAGCAACAGAATTTCATTAATATTGGATGTTATTGGACTAGAATAGGCCTAGGATGATTTAAAAATTGGCTTATTAAGATTCAAATAAAATTCATCATTACTACATGATACTGCCAGAAAATTCAGTTTTTGATAATTTATGCAATACATACAAGAGATAAAACAAATTTTAGCTCAAGCAAGGCAAAGGAGCTACCAAGCTATAAACACAGCTATGGTAGAAGCTTATTGGAGAATAGGCGAGAAGATTGTTTTAGAAGAGCAGAATGGAAAGGATAGAGCTGGTTACGGTAAAGAAATTATTAAAAATGTTGCTATTGAACTTACTAAAGAGTTTGGAAAAGGCTTTAGTGCGAGAACTTTATGGGAAATAAGACAGTTTTACCTTTGCTTTCCTCAATTTCAAATAGTGCGAACACTGTCCGCACAATTAAGTTGGTCTCATTTTCAGCGCATTATGCGAGTAAATGACACCAATGCCAGGCAGTATTATTTAGAAGAAGCAGCACAAAATATGTGGAGTGTACGCACTTTAGATAGAAATATTTCTACCTTATATTACCATAGGCTTTTATCATCTCAAGTAAAAGAACCTGTTGAAGCAGAAATGCAAGAAAAAACGCAATCTCTACAACAAGATGCTTTTGAATTTATAAAAAGCCCAGCTGTTTTAGAATTTTTAAACCTTCCTAATAATTTAGGTTATACAGAACAAGCTTTGGAAAGCTCGTTAATTGATAATTTACAAAAGTTTATTTTAGAGCTAGGTAAGGGGTTCGCTTTTGTAGAGCGCCAACAATTGGTAAGAACAGAAACTAGCGATTTTTATATCGATTTGGTGTTTTACAACTACATTTTAAAATGCTTTGTCATTATAGATATCAAAACCACAAAAATTACGCATCAGGATGTGGGGCAACTAGATATGTATGTGCGTATGTATAACGATTTAAAAAAGCAAACCACAGATAACCCAACTATTGGTATTTTATTATGTACCGAGACTGATAAAACCATAGCTAAATACTCTGTACTGGCAGAAAATAAGCAACTTTTTGCTACCAAATATTTGCCTTATTTACCTACCGAGGAAGAATTAATTGCAGAAATAGAACGCGAAAAAGCCTTACTAAACCTAAGAAATACACCAAATGAGTAAAGATAAATTAGCCCAAGTATTTCATTTTGACCTTTACGGCTAACGTGATGACAAATACAATTTCTTGAATGAAAATTCTTTGGAGAGTATAGAGTGGAAAGAGCTAGACTTGGAAGAACCCAATTATTTTTTTGTTAAGAAGGATTTTGATGAGATTGATAATTATGATAAGGGATTTAAATGTAGTGATTTATTCAATATTTATACGAGTGGTATCAAGACACATGATGATAAAAATTTGATAAGTAGCGAAAAATTTTTAGAACATAATGAAGTTTATTACTATAGACCTTTTGATATACAAAATATAAATTATGATCTTAAAAAAGTAGTGAGACATAGATTCTCTATAATGAGAAATATGTTAAAAGAAAATCTAGGATTATTACTTCCAAGACAAGCTGTTACAGGTCAGTTTGGTTTTTTTGTAACGAAAGGGCTAACTGATATAAACTTTACAGGTACAGCGGGACAATTTGGTGCGGGTTTAACTTTCCCTCTCTACCTTTACCCAGAAACTAGCGGCCAGTTAAGCATCGGCGAAAGCCAAAACCGGGTGCCTAATTTAAATATGGATATTGTAAACCAAATTACAAAGCATTTGGATATTAATTTCGAGCCGGAGCGGAATGTAATCTTAGAAGAATATTTGGAGGGTTTGCCTTGGTACTTTGGGCCTTTAGATTTACTAGATTATATTTATGGAGTATTACATAGTCCAAATTACCGAGAGAAATATAAAGAATTTTTAAAAATAGATTTCCCACGAGTTCCCTTCCCTAAAAGTAAAATAATGTTTTTTAGGGTTAAAGACTATGGTGGCAAACTAAGAGCACTACATTTATTAGAAAGTCCAGAAGTAGAAAATTACATAACCCAATACCCTGTAGACGGAGATAATGTGGTAGAGAAACCTACGTTTGCAAACTTACCTCCCTCGAAAGGGGTAAGAGAGGTCGGAAGAGTTTACATCAACCCAACCCAATATTTTGATAAAGTACCCAAAATAGCTTGGGAGTTTTACATAGGCAGCTACCAACCAGCCCAAAAATGGCTAAAAGACCGTAAAGGCAGGGCATTAAGTTTTGAGGATATTTTACATTACCAAAAAATGATTGTAGCCTTAACCAAAACGGCTGATTTAATGGTGAAAATTGATAGGGTTTTAGAGGTTTAGGGGATAGATTTTTAAGAATGGTGCGGAAGAAGGGACTCGAACCCAAATTAAACTAATTAAATAATGGCAATCAAATTTATAGCAGATAACCAAATTAATGTAGAATTAGAATACTTAATAAGAGATGCTGATAAGTATCTAATTATGATTTCGCCTTATAAAGTTACATGAAAGGCTAAAAAGAGATTTATTAACCAAAATCAATTATCCAGAGCTACGTATTATCATTGTTTTCGGTAAAAATGAAGATGGATTACATAAAAGTTTACTAAAGGAGGACTTTGAATTTTTTAAGCAATTTAAAAATATCGAAATAAGATACTCTTCTAGATTACATGCAAAATATTATGCAAGTGAAGATAGAGCGATATTTACTTCTATGAATTTATATGACTATTCTCAAAATAATAATATTGAGGTAGGTATTATGATTGATGTGAAAAGCAAATTAGCATCTATAAGTGATAGGATTTTAAACAATTATGATCCGGAATTAGATGCTCATGTTTTCTTTAATGAAGTTATTGATACAGCAACTTTAAAATTTGATAAATCTCCAGAATTTAAAACAGGCTTACTCGGTATTAATAAAGAATATATATCATCTAATATCTTAGTAAATGAAATGGATGAACTTTATGAAAGAGCTAAACCAATTGGATATAAAAATTTTGAAACAGTTGAACCATCTACAGCATTTTGTATAAGAACTGGGGTAAGCATACCGTTCAATGTAAAAAAACCGTATGCTGAGGGAGCTTTTAAAAGCTGGATGCGTTTTAGTAATGATGAATACAAAGAAAAGTTTTGCCATTTTACTGGCGAAGAAAGCTACGGAGAAACCTGTTATAAATCGCCAATTTTGAAAAAGAATTGGCGAGCAGCAAAAATTAAATTTAAATTTTAATATGCCTCAACTACCAAACGAAAAAAACAAACTAAACAATCTGATAGTAACATTCCAAAAAGATGAAGACCTATTTGAAGGTGCAATTATACAATATTCCATTTTACATAAAAGTTTTGAAGAATGTATCTGCCCAAATTTAAATGCTAATAATATAGATTTTCCAACTTATTTAAGAAGAAATCATCCTTATAAACTATTAGAAAAAGTAAGATTTCTAAAATTATCATTTTTTGATAACCATAACTCTAGGATAGAAGAGATACATGAGCATCCAAATTTTTTAGATGAAACTATTAAAAGAAATACCTTTAAAAAAGTAACTAAACATCTTATAAAATCAGGAATTACCCAAACATTAATAGATAATATCCCTGAAAACTATGCCTACTACGGTATGCGAGAAGTTTGTTTTTGCGGTATTAAAGATTGTTACCACAGCAATATGCTGATTATCAAATATTCTGACCATTTTGTTATTCCTTATTTTTATAGTTTTGCTTCTCCAAATGAATTTTTAGATTTTGATATTAGAAATTTAAAACCAACTCGAGAGTATGATTTAAATAGAAAAGACGAGGATGATTGGGAGAAAATATTTGATGAGGATTTGAATTATCTCGGTAAAAAGAAGCCAGAATTTAAATCTTCACACATGGTGAAGCGAGAAGATTTTAAAATATCCGAAAGTAATTTGTTTAAAATATAATGGCAGAAGGGAAATCTTTTTATGCTTATAGTGTAAGCCCCTTGTATCATCCAGAGCCTTTAATATTTCTAAAGCGTTTATCTACTGCATTAGAAAGGAACATTAAAGCATGCTTTTATGATATTCAAGAAAATACACCAGATGAAGTAATCATGATAGAAAACGGATATAAAGAAGTGTTAACTATCTATCTGAATAAAGACAGAAATGATGACAATACTTATGAAGTAGAATTTCCTATTGCGCATGATGAAAAAGAATTTAATATAGCTTTTTATCCAAATGGTATCATCAGTATGATACATATTCCGTTTACGCAGTCTTGGCAATTTTTTATAGAAACTATTTTAGATAAAACAGGTAAATACTACGGCGGAAGAGCAGCTTATTTAGCTAAAATGAATGAAGTACGGTTCTTGTATAAAAACGTATTTGAAACACTAAAATGCGAAAAAGCTTTTATATCACCTTCTATTTCTTCCCATCATTGGGTACTACTTTTTTTAGACGAAACTAGTTATCATAGTAAAATTTATTTTAACCAAATACTACTAGAAGCTCAAGATAAAGACCATATTCGGATATTCAATTTGCAAGAAGCTCTTAATGGCGAGCATGATAGCACCATCTCAGAAATGTATCAGAAGCAGCAATATCATGAAATTGCTTTTGTAGATGCTTTTTAAAACCAAAAGACCCAGCTATTTAAGTATAGATTTATAGAATTTAAGGACTATTTAGTACTAGAGATGAAGGTTACTAGATATTGTTTAAAGAATTTTGTAAAATGCCATTTTACAACATCTAGTTGCTATGTTAATTTTACAAGTGTTTTTAGTAGAGATGTATATATCACGTATTTATCTCATATAAAAAAAGCCCTTATAGGGCTTTATATTTAATGTAAATTTTCAATTAAAATCAATTAATTATTTTACGATGATATCCATAGTTTTAAATGTTGATTGTATAAATATATGTATTAACACTTTAATTACAAAAAATAATAATAATTGTTTGTGATTAGGTACATGCTTATTTTACTTTGCAAGAATTTCCACTAAAAAATTCTCCTTTCACAATATCATTTTTATGCTTGTAGGTTTTTTTAATAACTCTGGTAAAACCTGTTAATGAATGTTTAGCAATAACTTCAATAGTTATAAAATTTTTCTTGTTTATTAAATGATGTATGTCTGTATAAGTCAAAAATTGTGCCGCGTAATCAGTTCTTTTTTCTAATCTTTTTTCACCAAGAATAAGATTTTGAAATAGATGTCCTACATACAATCTATTGATTACCCATTGAAAATCTTTAACAAGCGGAATAGTTTTAAAATGGAAATTTTCGGCATTTTTTGATGGTATTATTTCAGTATTCCAAACTCTTACTTGAATATCATATATTCTAAAAAATAAAGATTTGTTTATTATTTTAAAAAAGTAACTGTTTTGGGTTTCTAAAGGTTGTGATTCGTCATAACTGTGAGCGATTTTATCACATATAACTACTCTAGGCTTTAAAAGTGCTAGAATTAATAAGAATAACCCAGAAGAAAACAGTCCGGTTATAATATTATTAAATAAGTTAGATTCAATAAATCTATTTAGTGCTTCCATAAGGTAATTATTTGCTAAAGTAATAATTTGTCTTATGAAAAAAAATAGTTATAAATATATTCATAGAATGCTTTCTAAAACCAAAAAGCCCAGCTATTACAGCTAGGCTTTTACCCACATCACTATTACGAAAAAATTATTTTGGTAATACTACGCTGTCAATTACATGAATAACGCCATTTTTCTGATTCACATCTGCAATGGTAACATAAGCAGTCCCTTTGTTTTCATCCCAAAGTTTTACTTTATCACCATCTAATGAAGCATATAATTTACCACCATTAACAGTTGTAAAAGTTGCTTTTCCGTTACCTGCTTTGATAGCTTTAACTACATCAGCAGCAGAAAATTTCCCTGCTAAAACATGGTATGTTAAAATGCTAGTTAATTTTGCTTTGTTTTCTGGCTTAACTAACGTTTCTACCGTTCCGGCAGGTAATTTTTCAAATGCTGCATTGGTTGGTGCAAATACCGTAAACGGACCTTTACCTTTTAAAGTTTCTACTAAACCGGCAGCTTTTACAGCAGCTACTAAAGTAGTGTGGTCTTTAGATTTAACCGCATTATCAATAATGTCTTTAGAGGCATACATAGGTGCACCACCTACCATTGGATTTTCTTGTGCTTGTACATTTACAGTTGCCATAGCTACTAAGGCAAATACAGCTAAAAATATTTTCTTCATTTTCTTCTTGTTTGTTTGGGAGCATGTACGCTGTAAAACAAACTCTGGATTTTAAAAAATGAAAAATATTTTTACATCACTGATAGTTAATGGCTTGTATGTCTAAATAACTTCTCTTTTTCTAATCATTTTAGAAAAATAAGCCGGGAAGAAACGTTTTATAAGCACCGCAAATTTTTCTTTTTTGCCAATTAAAACTTCTTCTTTTTTATTTTCAACAGCTTTTAGAATTTGTGTAGCACAGTCTAAAGCAGATAAGCCTTCTTCTTGGTTTTTATCCATTTTATTATAGAGAGAGCCATCTCCGGTAACAGAGTTTAGGGTAATATCCGTACGGACAAAACCTGGACAAATGATAGAAATAGCTATACCATGTTGGTAAACTTCATTCCTTAAAGAATCAAAATAGCCATGTAAAGCATGTTTAGATGCTGCATAAGAACTTCTGTATTGCGTACCAAATTTCCCTACCAAAGAACTCATCACTACAATATGCCCGCTTTGTTGGTTTACCATTTTGGCTACTACTGCCTTACTTAATAAAACCGTTCCCCAGTAATTGGTATTCATTATTTTTTCTTCTGTAGCAGTGGTGGTTTCTAAGGCTAAAGAACGCTGACTAATCCCTCCGCAATTAAATAGGATATCTATTTTACCATAAATTTTCCAAGCTTCTTCTGCTTTTTGGCTTAAAGTTTCTTTTTGTTCTAAATCTAAAGGTAGGATATGAATATCTAAAGGATTGCCTTTTAGTTTTTGCTTTAAATCATACAGTTTTTCTCTGCTACGGGCAGATAAAATAACCTTAGCACCTTGCTGAAAAAGTATAATGCTTAATGCTTTCCCTATGCCAGAGGAAGCGCCAGTAATCCAAACAATTTTATTTTTAAAGTTCATGGTCTTCTATAAAAAGTTCGGCAGCAATATGGTCTGCATACAGCTTGCCATTGGGTGTTAAAATAAAATGATTTTCTACAAACTTAACCCAGCCTTTATTAACAAATTCTTCTATATTTTGCTTTAACATTTCTGTGGTATTGGCACCAAAATTATTGATAACATCATGCAAATTTATACCCCACATGGTCCTTAAAGCCGTCATGACATATTCGTTAAAACGGTTAGCAAAGCTCAATTCTTCTATCTCAAAAGGAATGGTATCTTGCATTAAAGCATCGGTGTATTTAGCATTATTGGCAATGTTCCACTGTCTGCTTATGCCATTAAAAGAGTGTGCCGATGGTCCGATACCTAAATATTTAACACCTTTCCAATAATTGGTATTGTGCTTAGAATAGTTTTTGTTTTTAGCGAAGTTAGAAATCTCGTAATGTTCAAAGCCTTGTTCTGCTAGTTTTGCCATTAAAGTTTGAAACTGTTGGGCACTTTGGCTATCATCCATAGGTTTCTGCAACCCTTTTTGTACAAAAGAAGCTAAAGCTGTTTTTTGCTCAACCGTCATGCTATAACAAGAAATATGTTGTATATCTAATGCTAGCGTTTGGTTAATATTAACCAGCCATTTTTCATCGCTTAACAAAGGGTACCCGTAAATTAAGTCGATGGTGATGTTTTCAAAACCAGCATCCTGAGCAGTTTTAATAGCATATTCACTTTCTTTAGCCTCATGCGCCCTGTTCATCCATTTTAAATCTTCCTCAAAAAAAGATTGTACGCCTATGCTAAAACGGTTGATGGGCGTATTTCTTAAAGCTTTGATTTTTGTAAGGTTTAAATCATCAGGATTAGCCTCTAGCGTAATTTCCGCTCCTTTTGCTATTTCAAAAGTTTGATATAAGGTCTGGAAAATATGGTTTAAATCTGTTTCAGATAGTATAGAAGGCGTACCACCACCAAAATAAATGGTTTCTATTTTTTCTTGTTCAAGATAGTTTTTTTGTATTTGAATTTCTTTAAGGATAGCCGCCAGCATTTCATCCTTATACTTTAAAGAAGTGCTAAAATGAAAATCGCAATAATGGCAAGCCTGCTTACAAAAAGGAATATGGATATAAATACCTGCCATTTTGCAAATGTAAGGATATGTTAGGTAAACTTATTTAATTAAAGTAAAAGGAGATTTAAAATTTACATGTGAGGATTAATTTTTTTGATGATTTAATTTTATATTTGAAATAAGATTAAGATATTTATAATGAAAAGTTGCTTTATTTAGCAATTTAAAAACATGAACGCTCAAACTTGGTATAATATAAAACAGGGCGACCAGCAAGCCATGATGCTACTTTATAAAAATAGCTATCAGGATTTGTATGCCTTTGGTTTTAGAATTTGTGCTAACAAAGAGCAGGTAAAAGATTGTATTCATGAGATGTTTTGCGAGATATGGCAAAAGCGTCATGCTCTGGCAGAAGTTCAGCAAGTGAAAGCATATCTCCGTACTTATTTAAAGAGAAAGCTACTCAAAGAAATTTATCAAAACCATAATCACGAGGGCTTAACTAAAGTTGATGAAGGTATAGGCAAGGAAAAATCTTATGAAAGCTTATTGATAGAAGCCCAAGAGAGTGATGAAAAGAAGAAAAAGCTATGGTTAGCTTTAGACCATCTGACCAAAAATCAAAGAGAAATCATCAAACTCAAGTTTTACGAGGGTTTAAACTACGAGCAGATAGCGTCTGCGCTGAATTTACAACCCCGTACTGTGTATAACCACGTTTATGAAGCACTGCAAGTGCTAAGAAAGCTGCTAAAATCATTCATTGTATTCTTTTTCTTCCTTTTTTGAAGTGATTTTAAGTTATTCTGAAAAAAAGTTCAAAATTTTCTGGTAAAAAGTAAAGGTTTTCTGCACTGTATATAAAAGTCAGAAAACTAAACAAATTAAGATGAAGAAAATTTTACTTTTTATCCCCCTTTTAATTTCTTGTATGGTGGTTAAAGGGCAGTGGAATGGTAACCCAGCTGTGAATAACCCAATTGTCACAACAAGTTCTTCAACTACCAAACTTGGTATAGTGTCAACTAATGATGGTAATGGAAACATGATAATTGCATGGGCTGATAATAGAAATAGTATAACAACAGGGACAGATATCTATGTCCAAAAAATTAATCGAGATGGAACTTTACCGTGGGGGGCGGAGAAATTAGTTTGCGATGCAGCAGGTAATCAAGATAATTTATCGATTACAGATGATGGACAGGGTGGTGCAATTATAGTCTGGGATGATTCCCGCAATAATAGTTCTAATAAAGATATAGTAGGGCAAAAAGTTAATTCAGACGGAAGTATGGCTTGGACAGCAAATGGGAGAATTTTAACTGTTTCAACTGGAAATACAGTTGTTAAAGCTATACCAAGTGTTGCTAAAATATCGATTACTGAATTTGTAGTAGTTTGGAGGGAAACAAGACTTACATCACCAGATTTATATATACAAAAGTGTTTAATAAATACTGGTTTACCACAATTTTCTAATGATATAAGTATTCATGGAGATCAGCTCAACACTCAAAGTTTACCGACTTTAGTTCCTGATGGAAGTGGAAATGTTTGTATTACTTGGCAAGACCCTCGACTAGGGACAATCAATACTAATATATATGCTCAGAAAGTTGCTAACGATGGAAGTTTGTTGTGGGGGGCGTCTGGACTTGAAGTCTGTGGAGCAGCAAATAATCAGATTTCCGCAAAAAGTGTTAGTGATAATGCTGGAGGTATTGTTGTTAGTTGGGTTGATAATAGAAATAGTAATGTATCAGATATTTATGCACAACGAGTATTAAGTAATGGCAGTGTAAGTTGGACAGTCGATGGTGTTGTAATATGCTCAGCCACTGGTAGTCAAACGGAACCTTTTATAGTCAATAGTGTTTCTGATTATATTATTATTTGGGGTGATCCGAGAGTTAATACTTCAGATAGAAATATATATGCACAAAAGATTTCTGCCTTAGGTACTGCTTTGTGGAGTAATACTGTCAATAATGAGGGAGTTATCGTTACTGCTGCAACTGGTAATCAAGGTGTATCAGGTGCTGAGATAAGAGTGGTTGATTCGGGGTCTGGCACTTGTATAGTAACATGGGCAGATCCTAGAATAAGTACTTCAGATTATAATATTTATGCACAAAAGTTAAACTCTGATGGTACCGCAGCTTATACAACAGATGGGGTTTTAATTTCCTCTGCTGTAGGTAATCAAAGATCCCCATTTTTAATATCGGATGGCTTGGGTGGGGCCATAATAACATGGCAAGATTCTAGAACATCAACTAACGGTGAAATCTACGCTTCACGTCTCTATGCCAACGGCACCCTACCCGTAACCTACACCTCCTTTACCGCTACTAAAAACACTTTAAACGAAGTTTCTTTAGTTTGGAATATTGCTTCTGAAATTAATACAGATGAATATTTAATAGAAAGAAAAGGAGAAACTGGAGATTTTATTACTATCGGAAGTGTAAAAGCTCAACAATTAAACACTTACAGTTTTATTGATAAAAATCCATTATTAGGAAATAACTATTATCGCATTAAAGCCAAAGATTTTGATGCTACCTTATCTTATTCTGACGTAAAAACAGTCCAAATAAGTGCTTTAAATTCAGATGTAGTAAGCGTTTATCCTAACCCAACTGCAGACAGATTAAATATTACTATCAGCAAAGCGGGTAATTATCAAATAAAACTTGTAGACCAAAGCGGTAGAGTGGTACTAGAGAAAGCTATCGAATTAAATTCAGGTTTAAATGATTTAGGTGTATCTTTATCTTCATTTAGCGCAGGTACGTATTATTTAACTTTAACTAACCAGTTAAATTATATCGCTAAAAAGATCATCAAGATATAATATTTATAAAATTTATGCACTATAACCTTTATACGGCAGAAGATTTTGCATCAGACGAATCATTTATCAATTATTACCTCAAAAGTAATGTTGATGATGTGAGTTTTTGGTCAGAGTGGATCAGCTGTAATCCAGAAAAACTGGATGAAGTTTTAACAGCAGAACGCTTATTGGATATGCTGTACTTGCAGCTTCCAGAGCATGAGCTGGATATAGAGTTGAATAAATTTGAATCTTTTTTGAAGGCAGAGGAAGCTAAGCCAGAAGCGCTATTAACGAGCTCGCCTTCAAAATTTTCTATAAATGGTGTTTATGTAGTGCTAGTGCTCCTCATATTGGTGCCAACCCTTTTTATTGGTGTGAAGCGTTTTACAAAGGCAAAAGAAACAGCTCAAACTTATATCACTAAACATAATTCTTTTGGGCAAAGAAGTATCATCCAGTTAAGTGATGGTACAAAAGTTACGTTAAATGCCAATAGTACCATCAAGTATCCTAAAATTTTTGGCGCTATCAGAAATGTAGAACTGGAAGGTGAAGCCTATTTTGAAGTGATGAAGAATCCTAAAAAGCCATTTGTAGTGCATACAGGTGCTTTAACTACACAAGTTTTAGGCACTTCTTTTAATGTGAATACCCAATTAGCATCAGGTAAAATTGAAGTAGCTTTAATAGAAGGAAGTGTTAAAGTTAATGATCAGTTAACGGGTAATACGTTAACCTTAAAGCCTCAAGAGCGAGTGTTATTTGACCAGGCAACTAACAAACTCATCAAGTCTGATTTTGATACTGAACTTTTAACCTCATGGAAAGATGGCATTTTAAAATTTAAGGATGCTTCTTTTGAAGAGATTGCTAAGAAGGTTTATGCTACCTATGGGATAACCCTTATAAATTTAAGTAAACATGCCAACTGGAGATACACAGGCGAGTTTAAGAATACAGATTACGTCAGTTTGATTAAAAGTATCTGTTTTTCAGAAAATTTAACCTATAAACAAGTTCAGGATACGCTCTATATCAATAAATAAATGTATAAAATAGCTCAAAAAAGTTTACTACCTATATTATTTTTGTTTATCCTTTTAACAGGAGTTTTAAAAGCTCAAAATAATTTGAGTTTAAACTTTAATAATGTTGCTTTAATTGATGTACTCAATGCTATAGAAAAGCAAAGTAATGTAAAGTTTAATTATGATGGTTCTGTTATTGATGTTAACCAAAAAGCTACCATTAGGCATTCTGGCTCTTTAAAAGATGCGCTTAACATATTATCAAGGCAGTTAAGACTAGATTTTGGTGTTGTAGGCAACAACATATCTATCAGAAAGGCGCAAAGACCAGTTTCACCAACTGTTAAAATGATAACTGGTAAAATAGTTTCTAAACAAGATGGAGAAACCCTACCCGGTGTTAATGTTTTGATAAAAGGAACCAGGCAAGGCGCTGTAACCAATATCAATGGAGAATTTACCATTAAATTGGTAGGTGATAACATTGAGAGTACAGTTTTAGAGGCTACTTATTTAGGGTTCAAGCCAAAGGAATTTAGAGTTGGTAAAGAAACTTTTTTTAGTATCCAGCTAGAACTTGATGCTATAGGTATCAACGAAGTTGTAGTTACCAGCTCTTATACCGCTAATAAAAGGAGGGAAGATGTGGTAGGAAGTATTTCGCAATTAACAGATGCCCAACTTCAGGTAGATAGGCCAATAGAATCTTTTGATAAAATGATGGAAGGCTTGGTGGCTGGTGTTTATGTAGAAACCAATACCGAGCTAGGAACCCCTGTAAAAATTAATATTAGAGGACAAGGTTCTTTACCTGCTTTTGGAGGGACTTCAAGACCAGTATCAAATACTTCTTCTCAACCCTTATATGTAGTAGATGGTATTCCGATGTACGAACAGCAGAGAGGAAATGAAAATCAGATTTTTAATAGAGAAGAAAACCTAAATCCATTAGCCAATATTAACCCTGATGATATTAAAAGTATTTCGGTTTTAAAAGATGCTACTGCTTCTGCACTTTACGGTGCCGATGCTGCTAATGGCGTAATCATCATCACCACAAAAGGAGGAACAGCTGGTAAAACTAAAGTAAATTTTAGCTATGATACTGGCGTAGCCACTTTCATTAACGAGTTTAAGTGGTTATCTGGTCCGCAATATTACAGTTTATTAAGAGAAACTTATATCAATGATGGAAGATCGGTAACCTCTGCCTCGCAACTTGCAGGAAGTAATACCATTGATACAGATTGGTTTGATTTAACTAATAGAAATGCAACTTATCATAATGCAAACCTAGAAATCTCTGGAGGGAAGGAAAATACCACATTTAGGTTTTCTGCGGGTTACAGAGATCAGCAAGCCAGCTCCATAGGTAACGATTTACAAAAAACATATATCCGTTTACGTTTAGACCATAGCCTATCAGATCGTTTTAAAGTTGGTTTTTCTTTAAGTCCTACTTTAACTAATAAAAATGCGCTTAATAATTATGGAGGCGTTTTATTACCTCCAAATTTATCTCCTTATAACGAAGATGGTACTTTTGCCACTTTTCAAGGTGTTCCAAATCCATTAGCTGTTTTAGCACAAAATGATAATTTTCACAAAGGTTTACAACTGTTAAGTAATTTAAATGCAACCTATAAAATAACCGATTCTTGGGGAATATCTGGTACCTTTGGTGCAGATTTTTATCAGAACAGGCAAACGATGTATATGTCTGCTTTGAACCAAACAGGAGCAAATCTTAATGGTAGGCTTGCCATTTTTGATAGAAATTATCGTAGCTATACGGGCTTTTTACAAGCTACTTACGATAAGGTTTAT
Source organism: Pedobacter glucosidilyticus DSM 23534 (assembly GCF_000425145.1). Lineage (GTDB taxonomy): Bacteria > Bacteroidota > Bacteroidia > Sphingobacteriales > Sphingobacteriaceae > Pseudopedobacter > Pseudopedobacter glucosidilyticus. Next base: position 96,435 of record NZ_AULF01000012.1, on the reverse strand, counting down.
AATAATAAGCATACAGTAAGTTTTGTTGCAGGTACGCAAGTAGAAGATAAAACTACTAATTTACTAAGCGGAACAGGTACTGACTTTAGTTTTGATAGGTTACGTGTTTTGGGTGCCGCTGCAGAGCAATCGGCAAACTCTTCTCCTTCAGAAAATGCAGTGGTTTCTTATTATTCTCAATTGGGCTACGATTTAAATAAGAAATATTACATTAATATCAATGGTCGTGTAGATCAATCCTCTGTTTTTGGTGGCGATAGACAAGTGGCGCTAAATGGCTCTTTAGGTTTAGGCTGGATTATCTCTAAAGAGAATTTCTTAAAAAATGTAGAAGCCATCAATCTACTGAAATTGAGAGCAACTTATGGTTCAACCGGAAATTCAAGAATTGGTTCTTATGCCGCCCGTGGTTTGTACAATATAGAAACTTCTGATGGCGGTACCTATAACGGTAATGTTTCTTCTTTACCAGGAGCTACCTCTGCTCCAAATCCAGATTTAGGCTGGGAAAAAAACTTTAAATTTAATTTAGGCTTAGATTTAACCGTTTTCAACAGATTTCAATTAACGGCAGAATACTATAATAACACGGTGGTAGATTTAATATCTAATGTTAATGTACCTCTTGAAACAGGTTTTACAAATATTTTATCTAATACTAGTAAAATGCGAAATCAGGGTTTTGAATTGTCTATCAGTTCAGAAAATATCAAAACCAAAAACTTTACCTGGAGCAGCTCCTTCAATTTTGGTTCAAACGAAAATAAAATTATTGCATTTAATAATGGTTTTTCAGCCCTTTTTGGTAGTAGAGATGAAGCAGCAGGCTTTAAAGTGGGTAATAGTGCTAATGCTATTTATGGTTACCGTTGGGGTGGTGTAAATCCTCAAACGGGTTTAGAAATATTTTTTGATAAAAACGGAAATATTAAAACAGCAGAAGAGGTTAATGCACTTCCTATTACCGAAACTGTTGTAATAGGTGATAGATTACCAGATTTCCAAGGAGGTTTTATCAATAATTTTACGATAAAGGATTTTACCTTTTCATTTAACATCTTATATAGCTATGGTGCAGATTTTAAATTTGAAAACGCTGATGAGACAGACGGTAGAAATCTGCAAAATAGAAACCAAAGTATCAATTTGATAGATAGATGGCAAAGACCAGGTGATATTACCAATATACCAAGGTTAAATATCAATAGAGATAGGGTAAGTAATTCATCCAGGTATGTGTTGGATGCTAGTTATCTTAAACTTTCTAACGTATCATTAAACTATAAACTACCTCTAAAAACAGTTGCAAAAATTGGGCTTAATAATTTATCAGTATTTGCCAATGCAACCAATTTGTTTTACGTATATAAAGAACCAGGCGTAAAAAATAGAAATGGTATAGCCAAGAGAAGATTTACATATCCAGAAACTATGGCAATTACCGGTGGATTAAGAGTAGGATTATAAAATTTAAATCATGAAGAAGTTTTTCATATATATCAATATCGTATTTCTAATAAGCTTTACTTCTTGCGAAAAGCTATTGGATAAAGACCCTATAGAGCAGCTTTCTATTGAAGATTTATTTAGTGATGTTTCTGGTGCAAAAACCGCATTATCCGGAGCTTATCGTTCTTTGCTATCCATAAATTTATACCATAGAAACTTAATGGTTTACCCTGATTTAATGGGTGGAAATATCAAATACAGCCGTACCGTAAATATTGCTTTAGATGATATTTATAATTTAACTCAAAGGGCAAATTTATCCTCTATGAATGCTACATATACAGATTTGTATCAACACTTAAATAATGTAAACAATATTATCTTTTATACACCAAGTGCCGAAGGACAATCAGCTCAAAAAAATAGAATTTTAGCAGAAGCTAAATGTTTTAGAGCATTGGCACATTTTGACTTATTAAGAGTATTTGCTAAACCTTACAATACAACATCAGATGCTAGCCATTTAGGTATAGCTTTAATACTTAAGCCACAATTAATAACAGACCCATTACCTGTTAGGTCAACCGCAGCTCAATCTTATGAAGCGGTAATCAACGATTTATTAGAAGCTATTGTTTTATTTGAGAATAGTAGCCCAGTGTTTTCATCGGGTACACCACAAACCTATTTTTCTGCAAATGTGGCAAAAGCCCTACTGGCAAAAGTGTATTTATATGCCAATAACTGGGATAAAGCTTACGAATATGCAGATGATGTGATTAGAAACGGAGGCTATACCTTGTTAAGTAATGCTAATTATGTGGCGAGCTGGGCTACTAGAAATCCTTCTGTAGAGTCTGTTTTTGAAATTGCTCTGGAAAGCAATTTTTCTGGCTCTAGTTTAGGGTCATATTATGAGGTAAGTAATACCGGAGGTTTCAGAATGTACGCAGCTACTAATGATATTTTGACCCTCTATAGTGCAAATGATATTCGTAGAAATTCATCTTTATTTAATACAGTTACTATTAATAATGTAAACTACTCGTTTACAAAAAAATATGCTATTGGAGGTCTTAACGCCACTCCTGTTAAAGTATTAAGATTATCAGAATTATACCTGATAAGGGCAGAAGCCGCGGCAGAAAGAACACCAACTAACTTTACACAAGCTAATGCAGATCTTTCTTTAATCATCAAGAGAGCAGACCCGACAGCTGCTGATGCTAATTTTTCCAACAAAGCAGATTTAATTAATGCCATCCTTCTTGAAAGAAGAAAAGAATTGGCTTTTGAAGGTAATTTACTTTACGATTTGCTAAGGAAAGGCAAAAATATCAATAGGGTAGATTGTAATGCTGCCACTTGTAGTTTACCTTTTACTGATAATAGATTGGTCATGCCTATACCTATCAATACCGTTGATGTAAATCCAGGAATGGAGCAAAATACAGATTATTAATCATTACAATATGAATAAGCTTTTAATATTTTTAATTTTCATGGTTACCTTATCTGCTGGGTGCAGAGAAGAAGAACCTCCTTTAAAAGAAGATTTATATCCAGAAGAGCCACTTTCTACACCATCTTCATCGGCTATTAATGTATTTCATCAGAATATACCAAATTATCAATTATTTGTTTATAGATATAATGAAGATACGAAACTATGGTCTAACAGAATAATAGGGCACTTCTCTATTATATCTACCCAAGACCCTAATTATTTAGGTTTTGTACATCCGGTGGCTACCAGTGGGGTTACTTTTTTAGATATGCATAGATTATATGCCACCCAAATAGGAAGTACAAATGCGGTTACGGCAAAAATAAATGTAGATAAATTCATTGGTTTTTTCCCTGACTTTGAAGGTGCTAAAACTGGAATTGTAAGAGTAGTGCCTCAAGATATTACGGTAAGCAAAAATCCAAATTCAACTTTTGAGCCAGGTGTACCCACTTTTAAAATTGGTATCAGCGGGGAAGGTACTTATGATGAAAGAACAAAAATAATTAATCTAGAGGTTATTTTCAACGAAACGGCTATTGGTGGTCCTGCCGAGGTTAAAAGAAAATATACTATGAGTGTAGAAGCGCAAACTTTAAATCTATGAGAAAGATCATGTGTGTTTTGGTAGTTGTGATAACATTTATCATCACTACAGCTTTTTTACAAGACAACCCTAAAGTTTACAGTATAGCAGAACTAAGGGCATTATATAGCGGAGACCCAACCAAATGGCCGGCTCCGGATGTAGACGAATCTGTAAAGAATTTTAAAGATATAGGTTATTTAGGAAGACCAACATATCCAAAGGATAATCCGCACTCAGAAGAAAAAGAAAAATTAGGGAAACTATTGTTTTTTGACCCTAGGTTATCTGCTTCTAAACAAATTGCTTGTGCATCTTGCCACGACCCGGAGTTAGGTTGGGGAGATGGACGTAGGGTAGCTTACGGACATGACCGCCAAACTGGTAAAAGAAACGCTATGACTTTATTAAATGTAGCGTTTTACGAGAGTTTTTTTTGGGACGGTAGAGCTAAAAGTTTAGAAGACCAAGCTAAATTCCCTATCAAAGATCATTTGGAAATGAATCAGGATTTGAATACCATGGTGAAACATGTTTCGCAAATAAAAGGCTATAAACCTTTATTTAAGCAAGCTTTTGGCGACGAAAAAATTACCTTGGATAAAATACAAAAAGCCATTGCTACTTTTGAGCGTTCTATCATCAGTACCAATAGTCGTTTTGATGCTTTTGTGAAAGGCAATCCTAAAGCCTTAAAAGATGATGAGGTTTTAGGTATGCACTTATTTAGAACCAAAGCCAGATGTATCAACTGTCATAACTCTCCTCTATTTAGTGATAACCAATTCCATAACGATGGGCAAACGCTATTGGGCTCTAAAATGGAAGATTTAGGCAGGTATAATGTTACCAAAAAACTAGAAGATTTAGGCAAATTTAGAACTCCTTCTTTAAGAGAAACCAATATTACAGGTCCATGGATGCATCATGGTAATTTCCCTTCTTTAAAAGATGTGGTAGAGTTCTATAATTTAGGCAACCCTAGCCCAATACAAAAAGCGGCTATAGTGCCAGATTCTTTCAGAAACGTACCAAAGTCATCCATTTTAAGAAAACTTAACCTAACGCTAGAAGAGCAACAAGCCTTAGAAGCTTTCCTACGCTCTATTAGCACCAGAGTGAATAAAATTATTCCGCCTACGTTGCCAGAGGCGTAAATTATGGGTTGTTATAAGAAATAAAAAGATTGTTTTAAACCACCATTTTTGTCAGGCTGAGGTCTAATATATTTCATATAAATCAATATGTAATGACGTTTTTTACAAAATACAATAACCCTGATAATCAGTTTATTATAAAAAACGTCAATAGTAGCGGAGTCGAAGTCCTTTCTGAGCATATCAGATAATATTTCGACTCTGCTAATAAATATGATAGATGATAACCATTTCCCGAACGTGAACGCTCTAAGTAGGCTGGGATTTCCTTTTCTTTACAAAACTTTACTGTTATTCTACCATTAAGCTATTTTTAATCATATTCTTATTGTATTGCTGTATAAAAGCTTTTAAATAAGTATCTAATTCTTGTTTTTCTTTGGGGTGATGATGGCTGATGTCTTTTTTCAACAGCACATCATTTTTGTAATTGTGCAGCTTGCTGTTTTCTTCATGATACTTCAACACGTATTGATCTTTGATGATTTGGTAGTTGCCATCAATGGTATGGACAATAAAATGATTTTTTTGAGGATGAAGCATATCATGGCCAAAAGCAAAATAAGGCTTGTCAAAATTTAGATAGTTTAAAATAGTAGGAGGAATATCTATTTGCTGTACCGGATAGTCTCGTTTGCCTTTTAAAGCGCCGCTAGGGTCAAAAATGATGATAGGAACAGCAAAGGCACCTAATGATGTTTGATATTCTGGGTGACTAGCCAAGGTAGAATGGTCTGCTGTAATGATGAACAAAGTGTTTTTATACCAATCGCTTTTAGATGCAGTTTTAAAAAATTTGCGTAAAGCCATATCAGTATAGCCAACATTTTGATGTACTGGCAAGGTACCTTTAGGAAATTTACCTTCATAAGCCACAGGTAATTTGAAAGGATGGTGTGATGAAAGTGTAAACACACAAGTAAAAAAGGGCTGCTTAAATGTATTGATGTTTTTTGCCCAGTATTGTAGAAACGGCTCGTCCCATATTCCCCAAATACCGTCAAAATCATCGTCATTTTGATATTCTGATTTTCCGAAATAGTGTTCAATGCCAGCCATTTTAGTATAAGAACTAAATCCCATAGAGCCGTTTGGGGCACCATGAAAAAAAGAAGTATGATACCCTTTTTCTGACAGTAAGCCTCCCAAGCTATTGATTTTGTTACCAGAATAATAAGATAAAACGAAAGGTTCATTTATGCCTGGTATGCTTGATAAAACAGATGGCAAACCTTCTATAGACTTTCTGCCGTTTGCATAAGCATTTGTAAAACATAAAGCATGCTGAGCCAAAGAATCTAAAAACGGTGTATAACCTTTATATTTTCCTTCATCTAATTGAGGGTTAAAAGAGCCTAAAAACTCTCTGCTAAAGCTTTCTAATATAATCACAACAATGTTTTTAGGTTTAAACTTTTGCTTAGTGATAGGCTTTTTTATAGGGTTATATAAGCTGTCTGCTACTGTTTCAGTAAAGAAATTTTGCTCCTTTAAAGGCTTGGTTTTTAAAGTTCTGATGATGGAAAACGGTGTATTAATAACAATATTAATTTCAGAGGGGTCTTGCACATACTCGCCTGCATTGCTTATGGTAATAGGGCGGGTGCTATGCCTAAAACCGCCACGCATACCGGCTATAGAGAACCATATAATCATCAAGATCATTACAGCTGCGCTGCTGCCATAAACAACTGTGTTCTTAATTTTTGGTTTTTTTATGGGGATTTGCATATACGCCCAATACATGACGTAAATACAAAGCACAAATAGCAAGGTAGTATACCAATAATCCATAAAAATGAACTTTATAGCAAGTTCACCTAAGTTTTGCTCGTTAGAGAACTGGGCAAACATGCTAAAAGTACTACGTTTAAGGGTAAAGGGAAAGTAAGCAATATCAGCAACATTAAATGCTAGGCCTAAGCCATTAAAAAAGAAAAAAATGCCTGTAAATATTTTCTGATATCTTTTACTGTATCTGATTTTTAAAGGTATAATCTGGCTAATGATGAAAAGAATATTCAAGTAAATAATTGCACTGATATCAAACTTTAAGCCTCCATACAAAAGGGTTAAAAAATGCAAAAAATTAAACTCGGGAAAAGAAGAAGCATTAACAATATAAAATGCTATCCTGCAAATAGCATATAAAGCAACAACAATGAGTAGCCTTAATAATAAAGAGAAATAAATATTTCCTCTTAAAAACCTTAACATATTAAAGAGCTTCAAATAAACAGCAAATATAATATTAACTATATTTTTAAGCTAAATTTTAAATAATTTAAATTTTATAGAAGATTTAAATCATATTTTTTTAATCTCAATATAGTAGTTAGCATCTACAATAAAAGTGGTGCCTTGTACATATTGCCAGCTTGTTGTTGGTTTTAATAGTAGAGGTTTTTTATTGATACTTACTTGTAAAGGCATATCAAAATTAGCTACATCACAATTCCAGCGGTAGCTGAAGCCTTTCTTCTCTTTTTTTAGTTCTAATACCGGGATATTTTTGTATGCTAGGTATTGTTGAAATACCTTACTAAAATCTGTGTTTGTTTTTTGATTTATATATTGGATAATATCATTACCGGTAACGGTTTTTAATGCAAAATCTTTTTGAAGTCCTGTCAATAAATTACGCCATAGAGTGTCGTTATTTATGATGGTTCTTAAAGTATGAAGCATATTTGCGCCTTTATAATACATATCTGCTGAGCCTTCTTGGTTTACACCATAAGGGCCAATAATAGGTTTATCATTTTGGACATTGTTTCTTAAACCTATCACATATTCAGCTCCGGCTTTTTTACCGTAATAATACTCTATAAACAAACTTTCTGAGTAATTGGTGAAACTTTCATGCACCCACATATCGGCAATATCTTGGGTAGTGATGTTGTTGCCAAACCATTCATGTCCGGCTTCATGTACAATAATAAAATCCCATTTTAATCCCCAGCCAGAGCCCGATAAATCTCTACCCAAATAACCTTTTTTAAATTTGTTGCCGTAAGCAATCGCACTTTGATGCTCCATACCTAAATAAGGCGTTTCAATCAATTTAAAACCATCTTTATAGAAAGGATAAGGCCCAAACCAATGTTCAAAAGCTTGTAGCATTCTTTTAACATCGGCTTCAAAATGTATTTTAGCAATTTCTAAATGTTCTGGTAAGACATAATAATCAAGGCTTAAATTACCTTTTAAACCTTTGTAAACATCCTTAAAATGAGCATAATTGGTTGCGTTTACAGCTACATTATAATTGTTAATAGGCGAGCTTACAAACCAATGATAAGTGTTATAACCATCGGGATGATTTTCTACTGAGCGTAATTGGCCATTAGAAACATTCATGATATCCTTGGGTACACTTATACTCATGAGCATGCTATCTACTTCATCAGCTTGTTGATCTTTATTTGGCCACCAACTACTAGCACCCAAGCCTTGGCATGAAGTAACTATCCAATCTTTATCCTGATGTTTGGTAAACGTGAAACCACCATCCCAAGGGGCATTTTTTGCTATTTTGGGTTTGCCCTGATAATAAACTTCAAATGTATGTTTGCTGTTTTTTCTGATGCTATCTGGAAAGTTTAAAAAAACAGCATGATGGGTTCTGGTAAAAGTTAAGTTCTTTCCTTCATGTGTGATTTTATTTATGTGAAGGCTATCCAATAAATCAAACTGTAGGGTTTTAAAGTTTTTTGTGGCTGTAAACTGAAAAATATTACTGCCTGTAAGGTTTTGGTTATCAGCATCTATCTTCACCTTCAGATGATAAAAATTAACATCATAACAAGTTCTGTAAGGGCTATTGATATCGCCTCGCAAAGAGTCGGCTAAGGTAGTTTTTGTGTCGTTCAAAAGCTGACTATAAGCCGTTCCAGATATAAAGATGAGCACAAAAAGAATTATGTCTTTAAACATCGTATAAAATTTAGGCAATTTTAATGGTTGATTTAAATATCCAAAAACGTATTTTTAAAAAATCTGTTATACGAATTAGCATTTACAAATTTTAAATGAAGATACTTAAAGTAGAGGATAAAGCCACGCAGAAAGCATTTTTAGAGTTGCCGCTACACTTATATAAGAATGATAAGAACTTTATCAGACCTTTGGATAAGGATATAGAAATGGTTTTTGATGAGCAGCGTAATAAGTATTTTAGACATGGAAGTTGTATCCGCTTTATCTTACTGGATAGTACAGGTAAAACCATTGGAAGAATAGCTGTATTTATCAACAGAAAAACCTTAAATAGTTTTGACCAGCCTACCGGCGGCTTGGGTTTTTTTGACTGTATAAATGATAGAAGTGCTGCCTTTTTACTTTTTGATACTGCCAAAGCTTGGCTTGAAGCGCAAGGTATAGAAGCTATGGACGGACCTATTAATTTTGGTGACCGGGATAAATGGTGGGGTTTACTGGTTGATGGTTTTTATGAACCTTGTTATTGCTGTAACTATAATCCGCCTTATTATCAGCAATTCTTTGAAGATTATGGCTTTAAAGTTTATTTTAAGCAATACACTTATTACCGTAAAGTAGCACAAGAACTAGCCTCTAATTACGCTGATAAGGCTGGGCATATTTTAAAAAATCCTGATTATACTTTTGAACACATGAAGCTATCTAACTTAGCTAAATATATAGAGGATTTTAGGGTGGTTTATAATAAAGCGTGGGTAAAGCATAAAGGAGTAAGAGAAATGAGTACCCACCAGGCTAAAGCTATTATGTTACAACTAAAACCTGTTTTAGATGAAAAAATAGTTTGGTATACTTATTATAAGGGCGAGTGTATTGGTTTTTTTGTGAATATACCAGAGCTGAATCAACTTTTTGTAAAGCATGTTAACGGTAAGCTAGATATAATAGGGAAAATTAAATTCTTATATCATAAATGGCGAAAAACGGCTAAAACCATGTATGGGATTGTTTTTGGGATAGTTCCAGAGCATCAGAAAAAAGGTGTTGAAGTAGCCATGATTGTTAAAGCAGCAGAAACCATTCAAGATAAGAATAAGGTTACTTATGAAGATTTTCAGATGAATTGGATAGGTGATTTTAATCCTAAAATGATGAATGTAGCCGAACAAATTGGGGGTAAAATTTATAAAACACACCATACCTATCGTTATTTATTTGATAGGGAAAAAGAATTTAAGAGGCATCCTATCATTACTTAATTTCTTCACCACAGTGGTTACAAAAATTTGCCTCGGCCGGGTTTTGATGTCCACAATTAGCACAAGTTTCACTTTTGTTTTTAGATAGTTCAACCGTTATAATACCTGTTGGAACTGCTATGATAGCATAGCCCATAATCATGGCTAAAGAAGAAAGAAATTTGCCTAAAACAGTTTGCGGTACTATATCCCCAAAACCTACGGTAGTAACTGTTACAATAGCCCAATAAATACTTTGTGGTATGCTGGTGAAGTTGTTTGCACTACCTTCTATCACATACATTAATGTTCCTAAGATGGTTACCATGGTAAGTACAGTCATCAAAAACACACTAATTTTATACGAACTGGCTTTTAAGGCATTAAATAGCATTTGCGCCTCGCGGTTAAAGCGTACCAATTTTAAAATTCTAAAAACCCTTAATAGTCTAAAAATTCTTACCGTAAGTAGATAATGGTATCCTGCAAAAAATAAATCAAAATAGGTTGGGATAATAGAAAGCAAATCCACCAAACCCCAAAAGCTAAATATATAACGAATTGGTTTAGGTGATGTCCATATCCTCAAGATGTATTCTATAGAAAATAAGATGGTTAAAATCCATTCGATGGTATAAAATTCTTTAAAAAAAGCTTCATGTACTTCTGGAATACTCTCTATTATAACAATAACAACACTAAACAAAATGACCCACAGTAAGGCTATATCAAACGCTCTTCCGGCTTTAGTATCGTGTTCAAAAATAATGTTATATAGGCGCTGTTTCATCATATAAAAATAGTGTTAATTAGCTATTTTATCTTGTTTAAAATGCAATTTTGTGATAATGAGTGAGATATTCTCTTTAAAGAGATGTTTTCTTGTTGTAACCTTGCATCAAATATGAGTATGTTTGATAGTTTTTCATACGAATGATTTGTAGTTATCAAAAGTATTTTTATTTAATAATAAATTAGAAATTAATGTTTTCAAGAATATTCCGCAAATTAGTTGATATATCTCCTAATTTAAGTTTAAAGCTTTGGCAGTTTTTTTACAATATCGTAGCTATTAGGTTTTCCAAATTAAGCGCATGGAAATACATGAATTATGGATTTTCAGATCAAACAAATTTAAGCCCAGAGTCTTATGAAGATTTAAGTGCAAATTTGTATAAACACTTGTTTAACAAGATTGATTTTTCTGGTAAAGATAGTTTAGAAGTTGGCTGCGGAAGAGGTGGTGGTTGTGATTTATTGCTAGATTATCATCCTAGGAGTATTACAGGTTTAGATTTCTCCGAAAAGGGGATAAATTTTTGTCAGAAAACATATCATGAAAAACCTCTAACATTTATAGCAGGTAATGCAGAAGATATTCCTTTTCTGGATTATAGTTTTGATGTGGTCATCAATGTAGAATCATCTCATTGCTATGGTAATCGTATAAAATTTTTCGAGGAAGTATATCGGGTTTTAAGGCCAGGGGGATATTTTTTATATGCTGATTTTATGGGTGCTGTTCACTATCATAAACGCCCGATACAGTTGGTAAATGTTGGTTTTACCATTCAAGATGAACAGGATATTACTTCTAATGTACTGCGCTCTATGGATAAAAGTGCCAACTACAAAATTGAAATGGTTGAGAAAAATGTCCCTAAGCCATTTAGAAAGGCAATAAATGATTTTGTTGGAGTACCGGGCTCAAATATTTATGATAATTTTAGCAGTAAAAAATCTACCTACTTTTCATTTATTTGTATGAAGCCATCTGCTTAACAAGCTATTTTACAATCTTTCATGATACTCTAATTAAGGTAAGAAAATAAGAGTTATCATGATAACAAATAAATTAAATAACCTTTCTGTGCGTAAATTAGAATCGTTAATTTAGCCCAAACAAAAAATTAATAAGATGCAATACGACGTTATCGTAATAGGTTCTGGTCCGGGCGGTTATGTAGCCGCTATCCGTTGTGCCCAATTGGGAATGAAGACCGCTATTGTAGAGAAATATTCAACCTTTGGAGGTACTTGCTTAAACGTAGGTTGTATCCCATCAAAGGCTTTGCTAGACTCGTCAGAACATTACCATAATGCAACCCATACCTTTGCAGAACATGGTATTGATGTTAAAGATGTAAAAGTAAACATCAAGCAAATGATTAACAGGAAAAACGAAGTGGTAGCGCAAACTACTGCTGGTATTACTTTCCTGATGAAGAAAAATAAGATAGACACTTATGAAGGCTTAGGCTCTTTTAAGGATAAAAATACCATTAAAATTGCATTAGCAAAAGGTGGCGAGCAAGAAATTACTGGTAAAAATATCATTATCGCAACAGGTTCTAAACCAACCGAATTACCTTTCTTAAAAACCGATGGCAAACGTATAATTACCTCTACCGAAGCTTTAAACTTAACAGAAGTACCAAAACACTTGATCTTAATTGGAGGAGGTGTTATTGGCTTAGAATTAGGGTCTGTATATGCTCGTTTAGGTGCTGAGGTTACGGTGGTAGAGTTTGCATCATCCATTATCCCAACTATGGATAGTACCATGGGTAAAGAGCTGCAAAAATCTTTAGCAAAACTAGGGGTTAAGTTCTTATTGAGTCATAAAGTTACAGGTGCCGAAGTAAAAGGTAAAAAAGTTACGGTTACGGCTGATTCTCCGAAAGGTGAAAAAGTAGTTTTAGAAGGTGATTATTGCTTAGTAGCTGTTGGTAGAACTGCTTATACCGAGGGTTTAGGTTTAGATAAAATAGGAATTACGGTAGAGGAGAGAGGTAAAAAAATCCCTGTAAATGAGCATTTAGAAACTTCTGTTAAAGGTATTTATGCCATTGGCGATGTGATTAAAGGTGCTATGCTGGCTCATAAAGCCGAAGAAGAAGGTACTTTTGTGGCTGAGGTAATTGCCGGACAAAAACCGCACATCAATTATAATTTAATACCGGGCGTAGTTTATACCTGGCCAGAAGTTGCTTCTGTTGGTTATACCGAAGAGCAATTGAAAGAGCAAGGTAAGAAATACAAAGTAGGTTCTTTCCCTTTCAAAGCAAGCGGAAGAGCAAGAGCTAGTATGGATACCGATGGTTTAGTAAAAGTATTAGCAGACGCTGCAACTGATGAGATTTTAGGTGTACACATGATTGGACCACGTACGGCTGATATGATTGCAGAGGCCGTTGTAGCTATGGAGTTTAGAGCAAGTGCAGAGGATATTGGTAGAATTAGTCATGCGCACCCAACTTTTACAGAATCCTTTAAAGAAGCTGCTTTAGCCGCTACTGATAATAGGGCAATACATATTTAATTTTTTTATTTCGATTAAATTTAATTTATTTGGGAGTTATAATATTTCCTAAATAAATTAAATTTATGTATGCCTATTTAAAACAACTACTAGTAGTTATATTAATTCTTATTGATATAAAATCATTTTCTCAAATCCAAGAGAGTTATAGCCAAGCAACGTTAACATTTACTAATGGAAAAGTAGAAAAAGGCTTTATTAAGGATATTGAACTTTCCAAAATTGATAAAGATATAAAATTTAAAAGTTCAATATCAGATAAAAAGTTCCTCAGCCTGAAACCGGATAGTTTATTAAATGAAATAAAGCTAGAAAGTGGGGAAAAATATAAAGTTTTATCTGTTAAACACCCTCTAACGCAAGATACATTAAAAGTTTTAGCAGTTGTTTTGCTTGAGGGCAATCTTTCATTGTATGAAAGTGTTTACAATGAGTCTGGAATATTTATCATTCAGAAACAAAATCAAAATTATTGGCTTCAAAATGATGAGTTATTAGCTAATGATACTAAAGTTACTTCTTATAGATATAAGAATACTTTGTTTACGCAAGTTTCAGACTCTAAAGTTTCATTTTCAGAAGTCGAACTTTTGACATTTAATAGGAAGAGTATGGTTGAAATTGTTCAAAAGTATAATGGAGAAAAAGGTGTTCAGTCAGACATAAGAATTAAAAATAAGAAGCCAGTTATTTTTCTAATCGCTGGTGGGGGTGTAGGTTATGATATTGGGAATAATAGCGAATATTATTTTGAAAGTAGACTAAGACTTTTTTCTCCTTCTATAAGTAAAAGTTTTTCTTTAAATGTAGGATTAAGATATCATTATTTTGATAATCAGCTTATTGATCAAAATAGGAAAATTATTCAAGTTGGTTCAGGTTTATTTGAACTTCCTATTGAAATCCAAAATAATTTTTTGAGTCGTAAATTTAGACCTTTTGGTACGGTAGGTGTAAGTTTGTCGTATCTTAATTTAAATTTTTCTAAAATTCCTGAAAATTATAGTTCAGAATCAGCAAAACAATTAGCAGCTAGTGTTGGAGGGAAAGATGGATTTGGAGCAAATCTTATTTATAGTTTAGGATTAGAATGGAATATTATCAATAGTTTGATTTTAAGAGGAATGTTTATAAACAATAGAAATGGGGAGACAATTTTATGTGGACTAAAATATAACCTTAAGATAACTAAGTAAAGGTTATTTTTTGTATATAATTGTAAGAAGTCGCTTTACTATAAATTAGAAGATTCTTAAATTTAATAATCCTCAATATTTAACCATTAAATTGAGTAAATATTGAGGATTTGTTGAAACCTTACTAAGGTCTTTATATTCTTAAGATGAACTGGATTTTAAATCATATTAGCGCTATGCTCATACTCTTTAACTTCCTTATGGTCATAAGGCTCTACCATTAACTCATCAATGGTTTTTTCGGCTTTTTTACCGCCGTATTTTTCTATCAGCCTATCAAAAATCTGATACATTACCGGAACAATTATTAAGGTTAAGAATAAAGAACTTAATAACCCACCTATAATTACCCAGGCTAAGCCGTTTTTCCACTCGGCACCCGCACCAGCAGCTAAAGCAATTGGTAACATACCAATAACCATGGCAATGGTAGTCATTAAAATTGGGCGTAAACGAGCGTGATTGGCCAAAATTAAAGCCTCTAAAGTGCTTTTACCTTCTTTCTTCATTTGGTTGGTAAAATCTACCAAAATAATGGCGTTTTTAGCAACCAAACCTATCAGCATAATTAAACCCAAAATGGTAAAAATGTTAAGGGTATTATTGGTTAAGCCCAATGCTAATAATGCACCAATGATAGAAAGTGGGATAGAAAACATGACCACAAAAGGATAAACAAAGCTATCATACAAAGCAACCATAATAAAGTAAACCAATAAAATAGAGGCTAATAAGGCAATACCTAAAGTGCCAAAACCTTCACTTTGGTTTTCTTGGTCGCCACCCCAAACATAGCTTACCCCAACAGGGCGTGGCATATCTTCTATTTTTTGTTGGAACTCGGCTACTATTGTACCGGTTGGCCTACCTACAGATTGTGCTTGTACAGAAACTGATGTGCTTTTATCACGACGTTCTAACTGGCTAGGACCAGAGCTTTGTTCAATAGTAGCAAACTGAGAAAGTTTCACCTTCTCGCCTTGCTTATTGATGAAAATCAGGTTGCTTACATCTGTAATATTTTTTCTGTTGAAAGTTTGATAGCGGATATTCATATCGTATTCGTACTCTCCCTGACGGAATTTACCATCTGTATTACCATTGAAAGCGGTTTGCATGGTTAAACCAACTGTTTGTAAATCTAAAGCTAGGGCCGACATTTTATCACGGTCTACTTCCACTCTGATTTCCGGATTACCAGCCTCTACCGATAATTTGGTTTCTGCTGCACCACTTATACCAGCTAAAACGTTTTTAGCTTCTTCTGCAAATTTTAAAACGCTATCTAACTCAGAACCTACTACAATTAAATTAATAGGAGCTTGCTCTGCCGTACCTAAAATACTTACGGGTACCGTTTTAACTTTTGCTCCTACCAATTCCTGAGCTAATGCTCTACTAATTTTGGCTGCAAAAATGGAAGCTTCGTCTTCACGGTCTTTTCTTTCTACCAGTTTTACATTAATTTCTGCTTTATATGCCGTAGCTAAAGAACCGCCCATACCTTCGCTAGATTGCCCAACAGTAGTAATTAAAGAGGTGATTTCTTTACGTTGTGCTAAAAAATCCTCGGCTTTTCTGGTCATTTGGTTGGTTACTTCTATAGATGCATCTTTAGGCATCTCTATCTGAACCAGAAATTCTCCTTTATCACTTTTAGGGAAAAACTCGGCACCAATATAGCCAGCACCCAAAAGATAAAATGAGGCTATCAATAAACCAAATGTTGCACCTAAAGCAATTCTTTTATGGTTTAAACTCCATTTTAAAATACGAGTTACCCAATTTGTAAAACGATGTAGTTGTTTCTCGAAACCTAAAATCATTCTACCGAAGAAAGTTTTATCAGTAATTTTTTCGAGTTTGCCAAAGCGTGATGATAATAAGGGTACTATAGTAAAAGAAGTTAATAGAGATAATAAGGTGGATATGATAACTACCACACAAAATTGAGTTAAAATATCAGAAACTAAACCTGTACTTAAAGCAATTGGGAAAAATACAACAACAATAACTAAGGTAATAGAAGTTACTGTAAAACCTATTTCTTTGGTAGCATCCATAGCGGCTCGTACCTTATTTTTACCCATCTCCATGTGTCTGTAGATGTTTTCTAATACCACAATGGCATCATCTACCAGAATACCTACGACCAAGGATAAACCTAATAAAGACATTAAGTTTAAAGAGTAACCCATGATATTCATCCCAATGAAAGTGGCAATTAAAGCCAGTGGGATGGCAACCATTACGATAAGGGCATTACGTATGCTATGTAAGAAAAATAGCATCACAAAGGCAACTAATATAATCGCTAAAATTAAATCGTGTATAACGGCATCAGCAGATTGTAAGGTAAAAACCGAGCTATCATTTGCGACATTGATTTTTAAACCGGTGTCTTGATAATCTTTTTCAACTTTACTGATGATATTGTAAACGCCCTCACTTACCAGTACAGCATTAGCATCAGATTGTTTAATTACTTGTAAGGCAATAGAACTTTTTCTGTTTACACGAGCCAACTTCTCTACATCTTTTTGTGTGTCTTGTACATCTGCAATATCTCTTAATCTGATTTGCGCTCCTGTGTTTGTGGTGCTGATAACTTGATTTCTGATCTCATCAATGTTTTTATATTTTCCGGCTAAACGGATTAAAACATCCTGCTCCTCTGTTTTAGTACTACCTGTAGGGAAATCTAAATTGGCACCTAAAATAGCCTGTTGTACTTGCGGGATGGATAGGCCATAACCTTCAAGTTTAGCAGCATCTAAACTGATTTGAATTTCACGCTCTTGCCCGCCAATTAGGTTTACTTGTGCAACTCCCGGAACACGAGAAATGATTGGGGCGATACGTTTATCTATCAAATCATAAAACTCGGCATCAGCCATATTGCCAGAAGCAGACATGGTAATGATAGGTAAATCATCTAAAGAAAACTTATTTAAAGCTGGGGCATCTATATCCTCAGGTAAGTCTTTTAAAATAGCATTTACCTTTCTTTGGGCATCATTTAGAGCTAAATCTACATTAGTACCGCTATTTAAAGTTATGGTTACAACTGATAAACTTTCATAAGATTTTGATTCTATTTTTTTGATGTTTTCCATTGATGAAACTGCGTCTTCAATGGTTTTGGTAACGGTATTTTCTACCTCGCTGGGTGATGCCCCAGGATATACCGTACTTACAGATACTACAGAGGGAGAGAACTTAGGTAATAACTCGTAATTTAAAGAGAAATAACTAAGTAAGCCCAATAAAGTAAGCACTGTAAAAACTACAATAACAAGCGTAGGACGCTTTATAGATACTTCTGTAATTTTCATTTTATATATCGTTATAACAGCATAAGCTGTTGTTTTCTATGTTTTGATTATTTAACCGGAGAAATAGGGGTACCATCAACCAAATTGATTTGACCACTTGTAATCACCGTTTCTCCTTCTTTTAATCCTTCTAATATTTCTACCTGGTCGCCAAAAACTCTTCCAGCTATAACATTTCTTTCTTTTGCAACATCGCTCTGTGCGATATAAATTTTATTACTACTTACACTACCTACAAAAGAAGTTCTTGGAATGGTAATGGTAGCGGCTTGTTTAGGAAACTCAAATATGGCAGTGCCGTACATCCCAGCTTTTATTTGGCTGTTAGGATTATTGCTTAGCTCTATCTCTATAGGAAAGTTTAAAGTATTATCAGCTTTAGGGGCGATAAAAGTGATTTTCCCCTTAAAATCTTTATCGTTAAAAACATTAGATTTTATCCTTACTTGGTCGCCAATTTTTAAGTTAGCCACTTGGCTCTCGTTAACAGTTAAGGCAAGCTTTAATTTAGAAACATCAACCAACTCAAACAATTTGGTTCCTGGCGAGATATATGCGCCTTGCTCTATTAAACGTTTGTTTACAATACCGTTTATGGGCGATTTAATATTGGCGTCTTTTAATCTTCTTTTGGCTTCTTGTAAGCCAGCCTTAGCATTTTCTACACCTAATTTGGCTTGATCTAACTGTTGTTGTGTAACACCACCGGTACTAAAAGAACTTTGGTAGCGCTCCAAATCTCTAGCGGCGTTTTGGTAAGCAGCTTCTGCATTTCTTACACCAACATTTAAAATTTCAGCATCTATGTAAGCTAAAATTTGTCCTTTAGAGACTCTGCTTCCTTCATCCACCATGATACGGGTAACCCTACCAGAATTTTCTGCTGAAAATTCTAAATCTTGTGCTGCCGCAAAAGTACCATTGGCAGTAAAATTCATGTCTATTTCGTTTTTTTTGACAACAGCTGTTCTTACAGCTACCGCACCTTTACCGGCAGCTACAACTGCGGTTTTTTCTTCGTTTTTTTTCTTATTATTAGCAAGAACCCAACCTATAACTACAACTACTGCAATTACGCTTATTACGGGTATAATTATCTTTTTCATGATCTTAGTTTAATAATGTTTTGATGTTACCGTTTGATTTAATTAACTGTATTTCTGCTATTTTATAGTTTAATAATGCTTGATTATAACTGTTTTGCGCTTCTGTCAAAGCATTTTCAGTATCCAATAAATCGGTTAAAGAAGCTAAACCATTGTTATAATTATTTTGGGTACTGGTGTAAATTTCTCGGGCTAGCGCAACATTTTGCTTTTGCGAATTGATGGTGTTAACACTGTTTCTGAGTTTGATTTTTGCATTTTCATAATCAGCGTTAAGTGCATTTTGAGTTTGCTTGCGGTCTTCTTCGGCTTTTTGAATGTCAATTTCTGCCTGTTTTATTCTAGAGCGAGTAGCAAAACCATTAAAAATGGGTATCCTTAAGGTTAGCCCAATAGCTGATGCATCAAAGCCAATTGCCTGTTTTTCGCCAGATTTAAAGAAATCAAATTTATCACTCTGGCTAGTATAGTTGTAATTACCTGTTAAAGATAAAGTAGGGTAGTATTCAGATTGATAAGCTTTTCTTTGCAAGCCTAATAAGTCTTTTTGTACGTTCAACAATCTCAATTCTGTTCTGCCAGATACATCAACTGTATCCGTTAGAAAAGGGATTTTTACAACTTCTTGTAATTCTTCCTGAGGTAAGGTAATAGCCGTTTTAACAGGCATCCCCATAGCGTATTTGAGCTGATTTTCTAGTTGCGTAATGGTATTGGCAAATTGCTCTCTTTGGGTATATAAATTGGTTAAGTTTACCTGAATACGGTCTACATCAATTTTTTTAGCCAACCCATTAGCATATTGGTTTTTGATGATTTTTTCTACAACTTTTACGTTTTTAATATTGGTATCTATAACATAGAGCTGTTGTTTATTGACTAAAATTTGATAATAATTGTTAGCTACTTGCTCTATAATTTGCTCTTCGGTAAGGTTAGCATTAAGCTCATAATATTGTTCGCTTGATTTTGCTGCTTTTAAACCTGTAAAAACCTGTTGATTAAAAATCTGCTGGTCTACCTGTAAGCCAGCTTGGGCATTCCACCTACGGCCAATTTGTATAGATTGATCTCCAAACACAATTTGTCCTAAAATGGGGTTATACGCAAGGCTACTATTGGCATTTAGCTGTGGTAAAGCCTGGGCTCTAACTTCTTCTGTTTTATACCTTCCTCCATCAATATCCAATTTTGCTTTTTTGATATTTTCATTGTTTTTGATGGCATACTGCAAGGCATCTTTTAAGGTTAAATTTATTTGTTGTGCTGTACTTAGCTTGGCTATAGATAAGCTTATAGCCATTAACAACATGATTTTCATTGTTTTCATTTTTATATATACTGTGTTTTGATACTGTTTAATAATTTCTTGCCTGCTGTTTGGCAAATAGCATTTAAATAGAAATCGGTAAGCTTAAATAAGGTGTCAGAAATACTGAATTCATCTGCAGGATAAGCCTTTTCATCAAAAGCAGCTGTAATTTGGTTAAGCCTAATTTGCGCTACAAAATCTATATCTAAATCTTTACGATACAGCTTTTCATCCATACCGCGGATGATATTTTCTCTGATACATTTTTTTATACATTGTATGCGGTGCTTGGTAAATCTTTCATCAAGCAGCGGAAAATATTTACTGATTTCAAAAAAGATATTTGGGCTGATGTTTTTAAAGAGGTTTAAAATAACCTGAGTTTGTAAATAAACTTCTTGTATGGCATTTTTACCTGCTTGCTGTGCGTTTTCAATTTCTTTACCGTGTGTTTCTAGTAAATCATCAATAATAAGCTCTAGTAGGGCTGTTTTATCACGATAGTACTGATAAAGCGTTTTTTTAGATATGCCTAAATTTTTGGCAATATCATCCATAGAGATACTTTTTATCCCGAAAACGAAAAATAATGCTCGGGCTTTTTCTAATATTCTTTGTTCTAAATCAAACTCTTTTAATTCCATCGTAAAAAATATTAAGCATGTTTAAACATTTTGTTCTGATGTTGTTAAATTGATCATCAGACGGGATTAAGGTTTTATGAAGAACATGAATTTCGAAAACCCAAATTCCTGTAAGTACATCAGTAAAAATTTGCGAGGTAGCAACGATATCCAAAGCTTTTAACTCGCCCTGCTGCTGCATTTTTTTCATGAAAGCCATGAGCAACAACTGTTCTTGCTGTCTTACATCTTCCATCAGGTGATGTAGTTGTTGGTCGTGGAAATAAGAATCACCTTGTCCATCGCCTATATGCATCATGAAATACTTTTTGCCAAATTCAATTCGGATATCAATAAGGTTCTGCATGCCGGCTTTAAAATTTAAAGCTTTATTTAAGGTGGCCTCCTGCTGCTTAACAAAATCAAAAAGGATATGATGCCCTACAGCTAAAATCAAAGAAGTTTTATCAGGAAAGTAATAATATAAAGATGCTTTGGAGAGCGATAAATCATCAGCTATCTCGTTCATGGTAGTTTTTGCAATACCAAAATGAGCAAAGCGTTTCAAGGCAGTAGCTATGATTTGCTCTTTCTTGTGATCTGTTATCTGCTCTGTCATGTATTTACTTTTTGAATATTAAACTTATTGACTTTTTAAATTAATTAGTCAAAAGTAAAGCCAAAAAAATTCACATCAAAACATTTTGTTTCAATGCTATTGTTTATGATAATAAAATGACGTTTGTATTTTTAACAGCTAAGGCCTTTTAAAAAGATGTAAACAATTTCTTTTTGCCTTTCTGATATCATTCTAATGAATTTTTTATCTATCCCGAAAGGGACTTGAACTTGGTTAAAGTATAAAACTCTTATACCTTGTATAGCATCAAAAAGTAATTGTGCGGTGTAGGTAGCATCAGTAACTTTATATTGGTGGGTTTGTATACCAATATTTATAATTTGTTTTAAGTGTGTAATTTCTGATTGGTTGGCTTTTTCTATAATCTTTTTTAAATCCTGATATTTTTCAATATTAGTAAGTTTACTAAAATCAAGAATAGGGAAATATTTTTCTAGAAAGCTGTTTTTTGCTTCCATATAAGCTTTTAGAGCATCTTCTGGCAAACGGGCTTTCGCAATATTTTTGTCTATTTGTTGTGCTACTTCAGAAAAAATCTTTTCTAAAACACCTGCGTAAAGATTTATCTTATCTGGGAAATAATAATAAAGAAGAGCTTTAGAAAAGTTTAAATCTGCTGCAATTTCATTCATGGTTGTTTTGCTAAGACCAAAATGGGCAAAACGTTTTAAAGCAGCTTCTATAATTTGTTCTCTTTTTTTATCTTGTTGCTCCATCTTAAATGCAGAAAATTAATTTAGCTAAATTAATGATACAGAATTTAAATGCATCTTTGTTTTTTATTTAATTTATGATTTGGTATTACGCACTTGGCATAATTGCACTTACTATTGTAATGATGGAGTTAGTTTCCTGGGCTTTGCACAAATACTTATTCCATGGTCCACTTTGGTTTATTCATAAAACACATCACCAACAAAGACATGGTTTTTTTGAGTTGAATGATGTTTTTAGTTTGGGTTTTGGGATATTATCCTGTTGGCTGATGTGGGATAACCAAACAACTTTAAACTATAAATTTTGGATAGGAGTGGGGATATCAGTATATGGTATCATTTACTTCATTTTTCACGATTGGTTTATTCACAATCGTTTTAAAGCATTTAAAACCGAAAATAAATATTTAAAAGGTATCAGAAGAGCGCATAAAATCCATCATAAATCAACAGAGAAAATGCCTTCAGAAGAATTTGGTTTACTTTGGGCATCCAAAAAATATTTCAAAAGCTAGTCATCATTTCAGAACATCAATTTAATTTCACCATGTTACAAATTCATCAAAATGTTTCTTTAAAGAATTTCAATACCTTTCAAATTGAGGTTTTTGCTAAATATTTTGTTGAAATAAGTAGAGAAGATGAGCTGGTAGAATTATTCTTAGACCCGCAATGGCACCAAACATCACGTTTGGTTTTAGGTGGTGGTAGTAATATTTTACTCACAAAAGATTTTGATGGTTTAGTCATCAGGATGAACATCAGAGGGATAGCGCACCGTATCAACCATGAAGAAGTTGTGGTAGAAGCGGGTGCTGGCGAGGTATGGAATGATTTTGTAAATTATTGTGTACACTGGGGCTTTGCCGGAGTAGAAAATTTAAGCCTTATACCTGGCTCTGTTGGTGCTTCACCTATCCAAAATATTGGGGCGTATGGGGTAGAGCTAAAAGATGTTTTTGAAAGTTGTAAGGCTTTTGAAATTGCTACGGGTACTTTTAAGCATTTTACTCATGCCGATTGTAAGTTTGCTTATCGCGAGAGCGTTTTTAAACAAGCTTTAAAAGGGCAATACATCATTTGCAGTGTAAAATTTAAACTGTCTTTGATACCTCAAATCAACATCAGTTACGGAGCTATACAAGCAGAGTTATCAAAAAGAAACATTACACATCCTACTTTAAGTGATGTTTCTAAAGTAGTATCAGAAATTAGAGTTTCTAAATTGCCTGATCCATCTACTATTGGTAATGCAGGTTCATTTTTTAAAAATCCTATCATAACAAAAGAACAATTTGACCTATTACATAAACAGTTTCCGGAAGTAGTGTACTTTTTAGTACCCAACAATCAAGTGAAGTTGGCTGCTGGCTGGTTAATAGAGCAGTGTGGCTGGAAAGGAAAAGTGGTAGGGCATACGGGTACTTGGCACCAGCAAGCTTTGGTTATAGTAAACCATGGTGGTGCAAGTGGCAAAGAAGTTTATGATTTTTCTACATCTATTATACATTCTGTTCAACAGAAGTTTGGCGTTGTCTTAGAACGTGAAGTAAACATTTTTTAGTAAAGTGTGTAATTTTTTTACTACCTGATATTAGATTAAAATCCTGAAAACCTTATTTATACACCTTTGGTCTAACTTTTGATAGCGAAAAAGTGTTGCAACATATTGTTTAATTTTTTTGATAAAAAACTTAAACAAAATTTGCGAATTACAAATTATAATTACTAAGTTTGTTTAGGTATTAATCAAAAAAGTTAAACAAAATGACTAAGATAGAATTTAACACCCTAGTAATGCGCCAAGCATCGTCACTTAAAATGTATGCCTTACATTTTACACATGATGCTGATGATGCCAATGATTTGGTACAGGACACTATGTTAAAGGCAATTACCTACTATAACAAATTTAAGGAAGGTACAAACTTGAAGGGATGGTTATATACCATCATGAAGAACACCTTTATTAATAACTATCGTAGATTTGTGAAGATTAATACTTTTGTAACTAAAACAGATGAGATTTCGTCTTCACAACTGTCTTATTCTGCAACCGTAAACGGTGGTGAGCCTAAGTTTGTGATGGATGATATTAAAAAGGCTTTATCCAAATTACAAGAAGAGTATTATGTACCTTTCACCATGTACTTTGAAGGTTACAAATACCACGAAATTGCAGACCACTTAGCTATTCCTATAGGTACAGTTAAAACCAGAATACACGTAGCCAGAAAATTGCTTAAAAAGAGTTTGAAAGCTTATGACCGTAAAACTTCTGAGGCTGTTGCAGCCTAAGAAGTTTTACTTCTTTTCTTTCTACCTAAATTCCTTTTAAATACTTATCGGCTTCTGTCGCGGCAACTTGACCAGAAATTAGTGAAGGTGGTACACCCGGTCCTGGTACTGTTAATTGACCTGTAAATAGTAAGTTGTTTACTTTCTTAGCTCGCATAGCAGGTTTAAAAAATGCTGTTTGTGCTAAGGTATTAGCTAAACCATAGGCATTGCCTTTATAAGAATGATAATCTTTCTTAAAATCCTCCATGGCATAACTTCTTTTGATGATTTCATATCCCCTAACTTTTTGTTTAGTGATATTCTCAAACCTATCCATGATGATGTTATAATATTTTTCTCTTAATTCATCAGAATCTTCTAAACCCGGGGCTAGTGGTATCAAGAAAAATAAGTTTTCTTTTCCTTCTGGAGCTACTGTGTTATCTGTTTGCGATGGGCAACAAACATAAAATAAAGGCTTGCTAGGCCATTGTGGTGTGGTATAAATTTCTTTAGCGTGTTGGTCTAAATCTTCATCAAAAAATAAATTATGATGTTTTATGCCTTCCAGTTTTTTATCTAAACCAATGTAAAACAGTAAAGATGAAGGAGACATGGTTCTTTTGTCCCAATACTCGGCAGTATAATTTCTATTTTTTGGTTCTAAAAGTTGTTGGTCGGTATGTTCATAATCTGCACCAGAAATAACAAAATCTGCTTCAATATTTCCTTTGTTCGTAACTAAAGTTGTAGCCCTGTTTTTATCTACTACAATTTTCTCAACTTCTGTGTTCAGCAATATTTTCACCCCTTGTTCTTCTGCAAGCTTAGTCATGGCTTTCACAATTTGGTGCATACCGCCCATCGGGTACCAAGTGCCCATAGCTAAATCGGCATAATTCATTAAGCTGTACATAGCTGGTATTTTTTGTGCTGTAGCACCTAAAAACAAAACCGGAAACTCTAATAATTGTATCAGTTTTGGATTTTTAAAGTACTTTCTTACATGAGAACTCATAGGTTTAAGCATGTGTATGCGTAAGCTTTCCAGCATCATTCTTAAATCTATAAACTCGGTGATAGAGTGCGAAGGTCTAAAAACATAATCACTCATGGCGGTTTTATACTTATAAGCCGCTTGCTCCATAAATTTTCTTAAACCCACGCTGCTTCCTGGTTCGTACTGTTCAAATAAAGCTTCCAGTTCTTGCATATTGGCTGGGATGTTCATGATTTCATCCTCACCGAAGTAAATTCTATATCCGGGGTCTAATTGTATAAGCTTATAATAATCTTTAACGCTTTTGCCAAATAGGTTAAAGTAATTCTCAAAAATATCAGGCATCCAGTACCAACTTGGTCCCATATCAAAAGTAAAACCTTCGGTTTGCCATATTCTTGCCCTGCCACCGGTTTGGTCATTCTTTTCAATTAAAGTTACCTGATAACCTTTTTTTGCCAATATTGTAGCTGCTGCCAGACCAGAAAAGCCTGCTCCTATAACGGAAATTTTAGATTGAGTACCCATGCTGATTGATAAATCCAAAATAAACCAATTTGTTTTATAATTTCTTGATTTATGATTTTTATTAGCTAAACGATAAAATCAATACAACCAAAGACAAACAAAAGCAGATGGATTTTTGTAATCTGAATATATTTTACAATTTTAGCTCTTGATGGATTTATACACCCAAACCTGCCTAGATTGCAGTAAAATTATTACCAACAACTACAGTACTTCTTTTAGTTTGGGTATTAAAGCTTTTTATAAAAAGTTTAGAGCACCCATTTACGCCATCTATGGTTTTGTGCGTTTTGCTGATGAAATTGTTGATACTTTTCATGATCAGGATAAAGAAAGCTTAATTTCTCAGTTTAGAAAAGATACTGTTGAAGCTATAGAGCGTAAAATAAGTTTAAATCCGGTGCTACATGCTTTCCAATTGGTGGTAACACAATATCATATTGAATTTCATTTAATAGATGCTTTTCTAAAATCAATGGAAATGGATTTAGATAAAACCCGTTATACCGATGATAGCTACAAGGAGTACATTTATGGCTCGGCAGAAGTGGTAGGTTTAATGTGTTTAAGAGTGTTTTGTGAGGGTAATCATCAACTTTATGCTACTTTATTACCAAAAGCCAGAAGTTTGGGCTCTGCCTTTCAGAAAATTAACTTTTTAAGAGATATTAAATCTGATTTTGAAGAAAGAGGCAGAACTTATTTCCCCGGTATTGATTTTACAAAATTTACAGAGGCTGATAAACAAGAAATAGAAAAAGACATCAAAGCAGATTTTGATGATGCTTTAGAAGGGATAAAGCAACTTCCAGCAGGTTCTAAACTGGGGGTTTACATTGCCTATATTTATTACCTTAAATTATTTGAGAAAATAAGAGCTACATCAGCCCAAACCATAGCAAATAAAAGAATACGTATTCCAGATACGCAGAAGATATTCTTGATGGCACAAGCATTGATTAAAAACAAACTAAACTTTGTTTAACTTTTTTACGTTTGTTTATACAAGAATATGAAATTATGAAAAATATTGTCTTTTGCTTTTTGTTTATAGCGTGTTTTGCGGTTAATGGTTTTGCTTATGATATTCAAAAAATCAGAAGAGATTATGTAGAAGCCATTAAAAATGCCGATGTTGCCGATAAGCTTTATAAAGATTTAAAAGCAGTAAAAAATCCAAGCCCACTCATTATGGCATATTTAGGGTCGGCAGATGCGGTAAGGGCCAAACACTCTTGGAACCCGGTTAATAAAATGGCTTTTTTAAAACAAGGTTGCAAAACTATTGATAAAGCTGTTGAGTTAAGCCCTAACCAGTTAGAAATAAGATTTTTAAGGTTTAGTTTAGAGCATTTTCTACCTCCATTTTTAGGTTACAGCAAGCATTTAGATATAGATAAGAAAAAGATTATTGAGTTGGTACAGAAATCAAATGTGCAAGCTTTACATGTAGACGAAACCATCCTAAAAAATATGGTTAACTTTATGATAGATAGTAAAAGATGTAGTGAGGCAGAAGTAAATGTTTTAAGAAAAGTACTAGCATAAATGGATAATAAACTGAGTTATCTGCTCATCAATGTTTTAACAGTTTTCTTTCCTATTATCTTATCTTTTGATAAAAAAGTACACTATTATAAAAAGTGGAAATTTATCATGCCTGGCTTATTTATCACTGGGCTTCTTTACCTTCTTTGGGATTATATTTTTACCATTAACCAAGTTTGGTCTTTTAATGATGATTATATTCTAGGCATCAGGTTTTTTGATTTACCGCTAGAGGAAATCATGTTTTTTATCACCATCCCTTTTGCTTGTATTTTTATTTACGAGTGCTTAATAGCTTATTTTAAGATAGAAATCTCAGCTAAAATTATTAACACCATCAGTTGGCTACTGATAGTTTTATGCGTTATTATGCTGGTATTATTTTACGATAGGATTTACAGCTTGGTAAATTTTAGTACCCTTTTGGTGGTTTTACTCTATACCATTTTTGCTAAGCACCATTTAAATATGGGTAAATTTTACATAGCCTATTTGGTTTCTTTATTGCCTTTCTATATTGTAAATGGGATTTTAACTGCTATCCCCATTGTGATGTATAATAATGCAGAAAATATGGGTTTCAGAGTTGGAACTATTCCTTTTGAGGATCATTTTTATTCGATGTCTTTATTTTTGATGAATTTGCTTTTCTTTGAATTCTTTAGAAATAAGAAACAAGCTGCATGATAGAAGAAGAACTGCCTGTTTATACCAAATCTCAGTTAGCTTTAAGAAACGGACAAGATAAGCCACAAATATGGGTTGCTTATTTAGGTTTAATTTATGATGTAAGCCAAAGCAGACTATGGCTAAAAGGAAAACATTATGAGCATTGGGCTGGCCAAGATTTAACAGCCGAGTTAAAAGATGCACCACATACAGAACAGGTTTTTGAGCGCTTTAAAGTTATCGGTATACTGGCTTAAAAATTCTAAAAAGCTACTTACTCATTCATTAGGAAATTATAAAACTCATATATTATTTTAAATACAAAAGCTGGTACAGCCTTAGATTATTAAACTGAAAAATATTAGCAAATTGATAGAAGGAGGGATAGAATGATTATTAATTATATCATTGATAATCTATTTCAAAAGTTATATTTTTAATAAATAGTGTTATATTCTTAATGCTAGTAAAATAAATAACCAATACTTTTAATTTAATTATTGTGACAATAATACGGTTCAAGTATTATATGATAGCTCCATATTTTATTGAAATAACTATCGATGAGAAGTAGTGCCCTTATTTTTTTATTTTTTTCATTCGTATTTTTCTTTGATTTAGAAGATTCTTTTTCTGCATTTAAAGACACAAAATTTAATTATTTAAAGGTCGAAGATGGTCTTTCAAGTAATAGAATTAAATGTATACTAAGGGATTCAAGAGGTTTTGTTTGGATAGGAACCTACATGGGAGGCTTAAATAGATTTGATGGTTCAAATGTAACTGTATTTGAGCATACAAATGATAGCAGGAGTATTTCTAATAATTATATCAATGCTTTATATGAAGATAGTAATAACAATTTATGGGTTGGTACAAATGCTGGATTAAATTTATACAATAGAAAAAGCGAATCATTTAAAAAATTTAATATTCAGATTAGTCATAATAAGTCTTTAAGTTCTATTAGAATCAATAATATAACTAGTGATAAGTATGGCAATTTGTGGATTGCAACAGAGTTTGGCTTGCTTAAAAGAGATAGTAAAACAGGTAAATTTATTCAATTTATACTGCACAAAGGTCGGAATTTTATAGATGAGATAACAGATTTAGTGATAGATAATAAAGAATGTCTATGGCTATCCAATAATAAAGGCGAAATAATTTCTTTTAATACCAAAACATCTGAAATTAAAACAACAAGAGTCCCAATTTACAATAGAAATAAAAACATTTCAAAAGTAAAAATTGATAAATATGGACTAATATGGCTTGGAACTTCTGATAATGGATTGTTTTCTTACAATCCTGAGAGTAATGAATTTCAATCCTATAATCCATCAAAAGGTTTACAGGGGAAGGATATCAGAGGAATGGAAATATCAGGTAATTATCTTTTGTTAGCGATAGACCATGGTGGTTTAGTGAGAATTAATATACTAACTAAGGAAGTAGAGTATTGTTTTTCTGATGAAAAGATAGAGAATAGCTTAAACACTAATTCTTTGTGGGCAGTTTATATAGATAAAGAGGGTATTTTATATGTTGGAACTTTTAATGGAGGAGTAAATATCTATAATCCTAAAAAGGAGAGATTTAAAAGCTACTTTCATAAGTATGGAGATTCTAATTCTTTAGTAAATAATTCTGTGAGAGCTATCATGGAAGACTCAAAAGGAATAATCTGGATTGGCACAGACGGTGGAGGGATTAGTTTATTTAATCCCAAAAATAATAGTTTTCAGAACTTTAAAAGTGAAAAAGGAAGTAATAAATCTATAAGTAGTAATGCGGTTTTATCAATAGTCGAAGATGCTGATGGAGATATTTGGTTAGCAACTTGGGGTGGAGGAATTAATAGATATGATAGGAAATCAAAACGTTTTATTACCTATAATATTAATTTGAATAATGCTAAAGCTTTACAGAATGACAAATATTATGATATAGAATTAGATAATAAAGGTTTGTTATGGCTTTCTTCTTTTTCTGAAGGTGTTGTAATATTCGATAAAAATAAAGGTGTATTAAAAAGAATTGGAGCTAATATTTTACCGAGTACAACCATTTCTAATATAAGGTTACAAGTAGATGGTACCATGGGTATTATAACCCAAAAGGGTTATGTTTATCATGATGAAAAAACAGGTTTCCATACTTTAGAAGCGTTAAGAGATCTTAATCTTAATGATGTTTATTTAGATGAAAAGGGAGTTTATTGGATATGTACCAATGATGCTGGTTTGTGGGAATTAAAACCTAATGGATATATTAATAAACACAATCAGGCAAATGGTTTTATTTCTAATTCTGTTGTAGGTATTATTCCTGATGCACAATCAAATAAATGGGTTTTAACAACCAAAGGATTAGTTTTTCTTAATGCTAAAACAGGTAAATACCAAAGTTTTACTGTTGCAGACGGATTAAAGGGTAACGAGTTTTCTAGAATCGCTTATTTAAAGGCAAAAGATAACAGTTTATATTTTGGAGGGTTAAGTGGTTTTATTAAAATTAACCCTAACAATATAAAAATCAATAATTATATTCCTCCTGTTTATATAAATGAGTTTAATATCTTTAATAAAAAAGTTATACCAGCAGTTGCGGGTTCACCTTTAAAACAGTCAATTTTAGAGACAGAAGAAATTACTCTTTCTTATAAAAATTCAGTTTTTACATTAGGGTTTCACGCTCTTAACCTTACTCATCCAGAAAAAACTCAATACGCATACATGATGGTAGGTTATGATAAAAGTTGGAACTATACCACAGCAGACAGAAGCTATGCAACCTATACAAATTTAGACCCTAATACATATATTTTTTCTGTAAAAGCAACTAATAATGATGGAGTTTGGAATCAAACTCCGAAACAAATAAAAATCACTATAACTCCTCCTTTCTGGAAGACTTGGTGGGCTTATTTAATATATCTTGGATGTATCGTACTGATATTTACTATTATTTTAAGATATTCCCATAATCAGATAAAAATCAAGAATGAGCGTATACAAGCAGAAAAGCTGAATGAAATAGCTCAAATGAAATTAAGGTTTTTTACAAATATATCTCATGAGTTTAAAACTCCTTTAGCTTTATTGTCAGGACCTATTTCCAAATTAATAAGATCAGGAGAAGAAATTACATCAGAACAAAAACAGGTTTATTATAATATAATTGAAAGGAATGTAAAAGAATTACAAAATTTAATTTCCCAACTTTTAGATATGAGGAAATTAGATAGCGGAGCCTTAAAATTGGAAATTTGTTACGGAAATATCACTACTTACATAAAAAATTTGTTTGATGTATTTGTTGGTTTAGCTGATGATAGAAATATAGTGTATGAATTTGAAGCACCAGAAGAAAATATTGATGGTTTTTTTGATCCTGATAAATTAGATAAAATTGTAAGAAACCTACTTTCCAATGCTTTTAAGTTTACCAATAATATAGTTAAATTAAAGATTTATAAAGAAGAATCTATTTTAAATATAATTGTTGAAGACAACGGAATAGGAATAACTTCTGAGAATAGAGAAAGAATTTTTGATCAATTTTTTCAAATTGATGATTCTAAAACTAGAAATATTGGTGGTACAGGAATAGGATTATCTTTAGTTAAAGAACTACTTGCGTTATATAGCGGTAGCATAAAAGTAGAGAGCGAACCTAACCGAGGTAGCAGTTTTATGGTAAGTTTGCCAACGCAAAGCGAAGATTTTGGTAATAAGGTAATATTATTAGATAAGGTTGATTCTCAGGATACTTTTAAAGATTATAAAGAAGAGAAGTTAATTTTAGATGATGCTACGGCTAAACAAGATAAACATAGTATACTAATAGTAGAAGATAATGAAGACATGCTGGTATACATGGAGAGCTTATTCACTAATAAGTATAAAGTATTTAAAGCTCAAAATGGATTATTAGGATACCAACTAGCTTTAGAGCATTTACCAGCAATTATCATTACAGATGTTATGATGCCTGAGCTTGACGGTATACAACTAACATCTAAATTAAAAACAGATGAAAGAACAAGTCATATTCCTATTATTTTGCTTACTGCTCTTTCTTCTTTAAAGCATAGAATTCAGGGGTATGAAATAGGAGCCGATGATTATATAGATAAACCTTTTAATGACGAATTATTAATTGTTAGGGTTACAAATTTGTTAAAATCAAGACAGCAAGCTATAGAAAAATTTGATAAAAGTATAGACGTAAATCCTAAAGAAATATCGTTAAACGTTGCCGATCAGAAATTTTTACAGAAAGCCTTGGATGTGGTAGAAAAAAATATCGAAGACTATGAGTTTACAACCAAAGACTTTATTTCTGAAATGGCAATGAGCCGTACACAGTTAAATAATAAGATTAAGGCTTTAACTGGTAAAACTATACATGAGTTTATAAAATCTGTACAATTAAAAAAGGCTGCACAATATTTATTAACAGGAGAATACAATCTCTCTCAAGTCTGCTATAAGGTGGGTTTTGCTAACTATGTAAGTTTTTATAATAATTTTAAAGACTATTTTGGTGTTATACCTAGTAATTTTATGGAGCAAAATAGTGATTTAAAGTAGCCCTTGCTTTAGATCGTAATTAGCTAAATTAAACAAAAGAAGCTTATCATTGAAGATTTAAAATTCGCCTTTATTAATTAAATAAGTTGTTTTCTTAAACTATTCCGTCATAATTTTAATCATTAAAAGGGCATTACTCGATTACCTTTACATCACTAATTATAAACCAAATGATTAATTTAATTTACCGTATACTAATACTGTACTCTGTGCTGCATGTAAATAATTTGCATGCTCAATTGCCTTATGCAGAATCAATATTATCTAAAGATTTTAAAACCTTTACAAGTTATGGTCCAGACATCAATAAAGGGTTAACCACCGAAATAAAAAATAATGGGACAGACTTTTCTTATTTAGAAGTAAATACTTTTAATAAACTTTCTGGAAATAGAATTAATGGGATAGAGGCACCTATAACATCCAATTTAAAAAAAGGAGATATTTT
Organism: Pedobacter glucosidilyticus DSM 23534; assembly: GCF_000425145.1. GTDB lineage: Bacteria > Bacteroidota > Bacteroidia > Sphingobacteriales > Sphingobacteriaceae > Pseudopedobacter > Pseudopedobacter glucosidilyticus. Next base: position 63,235 of record NZ_AULF01000012.1, on the reverse strand, counting down.
ATGGGTTTCTTTTAAATCTAGATGCTTAGTTAGTAAGAGAGAAACTGGTGAAGGTTTTATAGAATTACGCTTAGATAATTTAGTTAATGGTAAAGCTGCTTGGCCAGCTCATGTTGTAAGAGGTGTTTCTATTGGTAAAGACTGGATGGAGACTAGTTTCTCCTTTATTATTGGTAAAGACGTAAATGCTGCGGATGCAAAGTTTGTAATTAAGTTTGATTCTTATGAACAACAGCTACAAATAAGCTCGATAACTTTAAATAATTATAAACAGACTGTAAATCTTAAAGATCTGCCCCGTTCAAAAGTTCGCTATGAGGGCGACCATCCAGATGCACTGTGGCGAAAAGATGCTCTGCAAAGAATAGAAAAAATCCGTAAAGGTGATTTAAAAATTAAAGTTCTTCAGCCTAATGGGCGACCGCTTACTAATGCTAAAATTTCTATTAGTTTAAAAAGAAACTCTTTTGACTGGGGTACTGCAATAAATTCTGCCTTTATTTTAGAACAAAATAATGGTGATGCTAAACATTATAGAGATACACTAAAAAAATATTTTAATCAGGTAGTTTTTGAGAACGAGATGAAATGGAAATCTTGGACATCCCAGCCTGCATCTATACGAGGAGAAAACACGAAAAAAGCCAATAAATGGCTAAGAGAAAACGGTATGGGAGCAAGAGGACATGTTATGGTTTGGCCTTCTTGGAGACTTTCGCCAGGTTTAGAATCTCTTAAAAATGATACAGCTGCATTAAGAAGAAGAATCAAAGAAGTTATTCAAGATCAAACAACCAAAATGAAAGGTGAATTTAGTGAGTGGGATGTTGTCAATGAACCTATTTCTAATCATGACATTTTAGATGTTTTAGGGAAAAACGAAATGGTTACTTGGTTTAAGACAGCTCATAGACATGCTCCAGATTTAAAATTGTTTTTAAACGATTTTACGCTATTTCATGGTAAAGGAGTGGGTTCTGGTAGTCAGAAATTCTATGATAATATTGCTATGCTACTAAAAGAAGGAGCGCCTATAGATGCTATAGGAGAACAAGGCCATATAGGTGGAGCTCCACCAGCTATACCTTTTGTTTTAGAGAGATTAGATTACTTCAGCAAATTTAATTTGCCTATTAAAATTACTGAATTTGACATAAGAAGTATAGACGATGATTTTAAAGCCAACTATATCAAAGATTTTATGATAGCCATTTATAGCCATCCTTCTGTAACCGGTTTTGTACAATGGGGTTTTTGGGCAGGAGCGCATTGGTTTCCAGAAGCAGCTTTATGGGATAAAGATTGGACATTAAGACCGCATGGAAAAGTTTATACAGAACTGGTTAATAAAACTTGGACAACAAATATATCTACAACAACAAACGCTCTAGGAGAAGCTAATACCCGAGGTTACTGTGGGGAATATGAGATATCTGTTTCACATAATGGGAAAGATTATAAAAGGTATTTAAAGCTAGATAATAGCGGAAACGAAATACTTATAAAGCTTTAATAATTAATGGTTTTAACGAATATTTGAAATGAGGCAATTTTTAGTTACCATTATTCTTATCATTTATACTTTAACAGGATATAGCCAACAAGCTTCATTATCTCTGTATGCTAATAGTCTTAATTTAAAGATTGGTACTGCTGTAGGAGGTGCATTTTACTCTAATTATCTAGGCAGCAATACCTATATCAATACCATTAAAAATAATTATAACATACTAGTGTCTGAGAATGACATGAAATTTAAGGCACTTCAACCAACAAGGGGTAACTTTAATTTTACTAATGCAGATAAAGTAGTTGATTTTGCTATTCAAAATGGTATGCAAATACGAGGACATACTTTGGTTTGGCATGCTAATAATCCAACGTGGTTAAGTGATGGCCTAGATGAAAATGGCGTGGCTTATACCAGACAATCATTATTAGCTGTCTTAAAAAATCATATAACTACAGTAGTTACTAGATATAAAAATAAAATACAACAATGGGATGTTGTAAATGAACCTATAGAAGATAATGGCACATTAAGAGCTAATATTTGGCAACAAATCATTGGGAACGATTACATAGATTCTGCATTAGTATGGGCCAACCAAGCAGACCCGGCTGCCAAGCTTTATATAAACGATTACTATATAGAGGCAACAGGTAGTGTACGCTCAAACGCAATGTTTAATCTTATAACTTCTTTAAAGCAACGTAATATACCCATACATGGGGTAGGGTTTCAGTGCCACTTTTTTGTGAATAATATATTTTTTACACAGATAGATCGAAATATAAAAAATTATGCGGCTATTGGGATAGATGTTGCCATTACAGAACTAGATATTAGAATCAAAAATACAGATTATGATACCAATAGTGCGCTACAACTCAGTCGCCAGGCAGAAGATTATAGAAGAATGTTATTGCTATGTCTAAACAATCCTAATTGTAAGACTTTTATGACATGGGGATTCACCGATTTGTACTCTTGGATACCTAATTATTCTGGTTTTACACATGGTTATGCTTTACCTTTTGATTCTAGCTATAATCCTAAACCCGCATATACAAGTATGCTAAATGAATTATTTACGCAAGCTGCTACCCTTCCCGTATCTTTTTTAAATATCTCGGCTAAATCAGAATTTAATAAAACAGTTTTAAGGTGGCAAACTCAAGATCAAGTAAATCTTAGTCATTTTACAATTGAAAAATCTGTAGATGGAAAAGTATTTAATTTAAAACACACAGAACCCGTTAAGCAAGCTATTAATAATATATCCTTTTACCAATTTGAGGATTTAGAACCTTTAAGCACAATAGCTTACTATAGAGTAGTAGGATATGATTATGACGGAAAAACAACCAAAAGTAATATTGTCGTAATTGCTAATGATAAAACGCCTCTTTATAATCTGCAATTTAACAGAGATAAATCTATTATGGTAAACCTAAATAGCAGTTTTAAAGGAATTATACAAATAGTCTCTATTGATGGGAGGTTGATAGCCCAAAAAATATTTAATAATGAAGAAACTAAAGTTTTTCAGGTTTTTGACCTAGAAACAGATTTAATAGTTCTAAATATAAAAGGAAATAACATTTCAGAGTCAAAGAAAATTAAGCTATTGTCTAATTTTTAAAGATACTAACCAAGCAATCAAATTACTAAACCAATTAAATTCAAATTCATGAAAACCTTAACTCAATTATGTAGGAACTGCAGAATTCGAGAGAAGAAATACTTATTTAAGCATTTCTTCAAACTAGCAACTTTTGTATTTCTCATTTTCTTTACCACAAACTCTTTATTCTCACAAACCACAGAGGTAAAAAAGTTTATCATCAAGGGTGTTGTTACAGATTCAGAAACTAAGACAACAATCCCTGGTGTATTAGTTGCCGAAAAAGGCAGCACAAAAAAATCTATTACAAACTTAAAAGGAGAATATAGTATAGAACTGAGCAGCTTAAATACAACTTTAATTTTTAGTTTCATGGGGTATGAAACCTTAGAGAAGGCTACCAATAACCAGAGTAAATTAGATGTTTCCTTATTAGAATCTAAAAAACTCTTAGAAGAGGTAGTGGTAGTTGGCTATGGAACTGTTAGAAAGAGTGATTTAACCGGTGCTGTAGGCTCTATTAAAATGAAAGACTTAGAAGATGTTCCTCTAATAAGCGTTGATCAAATGATACAAGGAAGGGCAGCTGGTGTGTTTATAGGCAGTGGTGGCGGACCAGGTGCACCCATAGATATCAGAGTAAGAGGAACAAATTCTGTAAATGCTGGTTCACAGCCCTTATATGTTATAGATGGTATCCCTTTTGATTTGGGAGACGCCGGTTCTCCTAGCGGTACTTTTTTTGGAGCAAGTGGTAATGTTAATATTCTGTCTACTTTAAATCCTAACGATATAGCTTCTATAGAGGTGTTGAAAGATGCGTCAGCCACTGCAATTTATGGATCAAGAGGTTCTAATGGGGTTATATTAATTACCACCAAGGGTGGTGCAAAAGGAAAAGCGAAGTTAGATGCAGAAGTTTATAATACACAAAGCTGGGTAGATAGGAAATTAGATTTAATGAATGCTACACAATATGCAGAGTTGCATAGAAATGCAGCACTAAGAACTAATACTATCGATAGATTTGATCCACTATTTTACGGGGATAATATAAATACAGACTGGCAAGACGCAGTTTTAAGAACATCATCATCTGTTAATTATCAGGCAAGAGTTTCTGGCGGATCGGATGTTGTAAAGTATAATATCTCTTCTAATTATCAAGATAATCAAGGAATATTGATTAACTCTTTTCTTAAAAAACTTAATAATAGGGTTAATGTGGATTTACAATTATCGCCTAAGCTAAAAATAGGGGTTAATGCTAATTTGTCTAATGTTAAAGATGCCTGGGCCAGCAGTGTAAACCAAGGTGTTGATATATCTAAAGCTCTTTTATATGCACCTACTGTTCCTATTAAAGATGACTTAGGTAACTGGGGCGAGATGGGAAATATTATTAATATAACAAACATTAATCAAAATCTAGTTGCTATACAAGAAGACTCCCAACTAGATAGGAAGAATCTCTTACTAACAGGTAATGTCTTTGCTAATTATGTTTTTTCTAAAAATTTTGAAGCTCGTGTTAGATATGGAAGTAATTTAAGTTCAACGCATAATAAGTCTTATTTTCCGTCTAATGTTTGGTTTGGAGGTATGTGGAATGGTTATGGAATATCTAATGAAAGTTTATCAGAAAGTTCTACCCTTACCAATCAAATCATCTACAAGAAAAACTTTTCTAAAGCCCATAGGCTAGATGCCACAGCTGTTTATGAGTATTCTAGTTTTACAAGGTCATTCTCAGAATTTCAAGTATCTAACTTTTTTACTAATCAGACATCTTATGACAATTTGGGTCTAGGTGCTTTAGCTAATTCTTGGGCATCAAACAGAATTCAAAATAAGAGATTATCTTATTTGGGAAGAGTAAATTATACGCTTTTAGATAGATATCTTTTTACCTTTTCAGGAAGATCCGATGGATCTTCGAAATTTGGAACCAATAAAAAGTGGGGCTTTTTTCCTTCTGTAGCATTTGCATGGAGAGTAAGCGAGGAAAAATTTATTAAAGACATAAATGCTATTAGTAATTTAAAATTTAGGTTAAGCTATGGAGTATCTGGTAATGATCGTATTGCAGATTACTTATCTAAAGGTTATTTAACTACTGCTCCGTACGCATTAAACGGCGGTATTGGTACTTCTCTTAATATTGTTAACCTAGAGAATCCGGATTTAGGTTGGGAAACTACAAAGCAATTTAATTTGGGTTTTGATATAGGAGTATTAAAAGACAGAGTTTCTTTAACTTTTGATTACTATCGGAAAAACACTAGCGATTTATTGCTAAGATCATCTCCTTCTCTTATTTCGGGCCAAACAAGTTACCTATCTAATAAAGGTGGATTGAGAATTGATGGATTTGAGTTTACCTTAAATACCGAAAACTTTACTTCTCCAAATTTCAAATGGTCGTCAAATCTTAATTTCTCTTTAGATAGAGGAATAGTAACAAATTTGGATGGCTTACCACCTTATGTGATTTTAGGATCAGCAGGAGGAGTAGCGGGTGTAGGAGCAACAGATATCTTAGCTAAAGTAGAAGAAGGTGCTCGTCTAAATAATCTATACGGTTTAGTGCAAAAAGGCATCTTACAACCCGGTTATCAAGACTTGTTTGAAAACAGGCACATGGCTAGAGATAATAAAATTTATGGAGATTTAAATTTTATGGATTTAAATGGTGATGGCTTGCTTAATCAAGATGATATTGCGCCTATAGGTAACGCTAACCCTGATTTTTTCTTTGGTCTAAACAATACTTTTAACTATAAAAGGTTTCGTTTAAATGTCTTCTTACAAGGAATGATTGGGCATGACAAGTTGTTTTTACTTAATAAGCAGTTTAACTTAAATCCATTAACAAACTCATTTGCAGATTTATGGGAAAACAGATGGACAGAAAGTAACCCTTCTAATGCAAACCCTGGCATTTTGTTTAATAGTACATTATCTTCTTGGTCTATAAAAGATGCTTCTTTTGTTAGGCTACAAAATGTTACACTTTCTTACCTATTGCCTCTTAAAAGCCAGCGTTTAGGTATTACTGCCTTTAGAGTATATGCTACTGGAACCAACCTATATACATTTACAAAATACCCAGGTTATAACCCAAGTGATAGCCAAGCAGATAACCTTATTAAAGGCTACGACACTGGAGGATATCCTGTTGCCGCTTCTATTACGTCAGGAATTTCTATAACCTTTTAATCATCATATTTAAAAAATAAAGCAATGAAAAAGATAAAACAAATAATCTTGTATTATACTATAGTCATTAGTTTGTTACTATCAGCTTGTGGAAAAGAACTTTTAGAGGAAAAACCTTTTGGAATCTTTGATTCTGCTACAACTATTAAAACAGAAGGTGATGCCCTTGCTGCATTAGGTAGTGCTTATAGAAATTTAGGAGGAAGAGGTGGATTCTTAGATTTTGATGGAATTGTACGTTTAACTAGTGGGATGACGCATCAAACAGAAACCGGTCTTGGTGGTTCAACCTCATGGAGATTATCTCCTTCCTCAGCAGACTTTCAAATACCTTATCAAACACTTTATAGGGCTATTAACTCTGCAAATTATATCATAGAAAAAGCAGATGAATTAAGTCCATCAGCATCAATTACAACTTATGAAGCAATAGATGGTAAAACCTATAAACTTAAAGACCGTATTATTGCTGAAGCCAAATTCTTAAGAGCATTATGCTTTTTCTACGCAGTTAATTTTTGGGGTGATGTACCAATGCCTCTTAAAGCTTTTACAGCACTTAACCAAGAGAGTAATTTACCAAAAACAAGTAAAGAAATTATCTATAGAGATTTAATAGTTAAGGACTTAGTAGAATGCGCAAATATCTTACCTAAAAAAAGTTCCTATGCTACAATAGATAAATTTAGAGCAAGTGCTGGCGCAGCTAGAGCCTTACTTTCTAAAGTTTACTTATACTTAGGTGATTATCATAAAAATTTCCCTGAGGTGTATGCTTTTGGCAATGCAACAGAGTATTATAATAAGTCTAAACATTATGCTGCTCTTGTTTTAAAAGATAATGATTATGCTTTATTTGATGATTATGCCAAAAATCATTCTGTAGCTTTTGAGCAAGGATCTGAAACTATTTTATCATTTCCACATGATTTGAATAATGGCTTATTCGATCAGTTCATGGCTCGAACAATGGATTTAAGTAACCCAATTGCTTTAAGAAATCCTAGTTGGATGGGGAGTAGCTCCGTTTTAATAGAAACCTATCGTAGACTTCCTTTTGATTATCGCAAATGGAGAATGTACTATTATGGCACTATCAGAAGAGCATTTTATCCTACAAAATTCTGGGATCCAGGTGCAACAAATGCAGGTATTACAGGCGTAGATGGTACTGTTTTAAGATTAGCAGAAGTTATGCTTATTTATGCTGAAGCTGCAAACGAGGTAAACCAAGGACCAACAGATAGTGCGGCAATGTATTTATCTATGGTTAGAAAGAGAGGGTCTACTTTTTTTGGTACATCAACTGGATTAACAACACCAACAAGTACTACTCACAGACCAAATTACTCTAAATTCGAGACACAGTTTACGCCTAGAGGATTTATTGAGTTTGAAGAAACCACCGATGCAATAAGTACATCGAGACAAAATATACGTATAAATTTTGCAACAGTGGATCTTACAAGAGGTGTACCAATGCCACGTATAACGGGTGCTTTAACTAGTGTAAGAACCAGAAAGCCAACAGATAACACAGGATTATACCTCACTAGCCAAACCTTATTAAGACAGCTTAATTATACTGATTTTTCTAATGAATTATGGAATGAGTATGATTATGAGCTTTTGTGGGAAGGAACAAGACTTTTTGATCTTTTTAGAAAAAGAAAGTTAGAGACTTTAAGAACCTTAACCAGTAAGGTTCAGGATGGGCGACCTTTTAATTATAACTATTTGCTCCCTATACCTGCTAATGAACTAGTTGTAAACAAAAATTTAACACAAAACCCTGGCTACTAATGATTATGAAAAAATATTGCACATCTTACTGCTTCTTAATAATACTAGCAGTAACAATTTTTATCTCTTGTAAAAAAACCGAAAAGGTATCAACTCCAAAATCAAGTTTTGAAGTTTTTAAAGGAGCTTCAATTTCTAGAAGAGCAAGTGATACTATACGATTAGTAGAAGTACCTTCTCGTACATTTAAACTTACAGATACCATCATTTTTAAAAACAGTTCAACAGGCTCTTATTCTTCAATATATACTGGCGATACTTTATTTAATTCAAATGGAAGTATCTCGGGTGCTAGAATTGCAGACCAACCACAATCTAGGTTTTTAGATGTAATTACTGGGCAAACTGTAAATGTAACTGCTGCCTATTTCCCCAAACCTAATATTGATTTGGAAGCAGAGTATGGTACAAGCGGAAGAAAGATTTATAGAGATATAAATGGGCAATTCTATACAGGTATTTATCCATACAGATACAGTAGAATAGGCCGTTATAAAGTGAAATCTTACACTTATAATTGGGACGAAGATGGTAGAGCCTTAATTGATACCTCTGTTGTTTTTTTAACCGTAGTACGTTAATTTTTTGGTAGTTTTTAATTATAAATAAATGAAAAAGTATATAATAATTGGTGGCCTATTATCTCTTTTGGTAACCGTAGTTTCTTGTAAAAAAACAGAAGAAGTACCAGATCCTGTAGCATCTTTTGAATTGTATTGGCAATATGTTGATTTACAAAATTCTAAACTAGTTAATGATACTGTTAAATACATTCCAGGAACAGATACTTTAGTGGTAAGAAGAAATGAACAACTAGTTTTTAAAAATACTAGTAAAGGCACCCATTTTTCTATTTGGACAGGTGATACTGGAGCAAACTACGGTATCCTTAATAATTCTGGATCAAATTTCCCTCTGTCTAGTACAGGCGTTGATTTTTTTAAGATATATTCTACTAGAGGAAATTACAAGTTATGGGTAATCGCAAAATCAGCATCTAAAGATGGGCAGATTGTAAAATCATCTACCATTACAGCCAATATAAAAGTAATATAACTAATGCGACCAAAATACTATTAGGAAATCGTCTTTATTTCCTGATAGTATGATTAAAGTACGCTAAAAAAACAAAATAAAAATTTATGACTATTCGTATTCTAACTTTATCTCTAACCTTCTTATTTAGTATCTGTGGTTACAGTCAAGCTCAAATTTATTTAGATAATAGCCAACCTATAGAAACTAGGGTAAAAGATGCGCTTTCTAGAATGACACTAGAAGAAAAAGTAAAGTTAACAACAGCACAATCTAAATTTAGTAGCCATGGTGTTCCCCGTTTAGGAATCCCCGAAATATGGATGAGTGATGGTCCACATGGAGTTAGAATGGAAATCTTATGGGACAGTTGGAACCATGCAAAATGGACCAATGACTCTTGTACAGCTTTCCCAGCTTTAACCTGTTTAGCTGCCACTTGGGATCCTTCGGTTTCTTATTTATACGGTAATGCTATTGGTGAAGAGGCCAGATATAGAAGAAAAGATGTCCTTCTTGGACCAGGAGTTAATATTTATAGGACTCCGCTTAATGGTAGAAACTTTGAGTATATGGGTGAAGACCCATATTTAGCATCAAAAATGGTGGTGCCTTATATACAAGGAGTACAGAGAAATGGAGTAGCTGCTTGTGTAAAACATTTTGCATTAAATAATCAGGAGAAATGGAGAAACCATATAAATGTTGAAGTGAGTGACAGAGCCTTAAATGAAATTTATTTACCAGCTTTTAAGGCCGCAGTACAAGAGGGTAAAGTTTGGACAATTATGGGTGCTTATAACCAAGTGCGAGGAGAATATGCTTGTCATAATGATCTTTTACTTAATAAAATTTTGAAAAAAGATTGGGGTTTTGATGGTACCGTTATTTCTGACTGGGGAGGTACTCATAACACTCGCGAAGCGGCATTAAATGGCTTAGATATAGAAATGGGAACTTATACAAATGGCTTTACCAGTAATGTTTCTGCAGCATACGATAATTATTATCTAGCTAGTCCTTACTTAAAAATGTTAAAAGCAGGTGAAATACCTCTATCCAACATTGATGATAAGGCTTCACGGATTTTAAGATTAATCTTTAGAACCGCAATGGCACAAAATAAGCCATTTGGGTCTTTAGCTAACGATGAGCATCATTCCGTAGCTCGTAAAGTTGGTGAAGAAGGCATTGTTCTTTTAAAAAATTCAGCAGGCTTATTACCTTTAAATGCAGCAAAATATAAAAAGATAGTAATTGTAGGGGAAAATGCAACTCGTAAATTAACAGAAGGCGGAGGCTCTTCGGAGCTAAAAGTAAAAAAAGAGGTCTCACCTTTAGAAGGTATATCAAACAAATTTGGTAAAGCCAAAATCACTTATACTATGGGTTATGCTTCTGGAGATGTTGCTTATGATAAAGTTCTCCCTCCAAAATATAATACCGACTCTTTAAGAACTGTAGCTATTAAACTTGCTCAAGAAGCAGACCTTGTAATTTATGTTGGTGGTTTAAATAAGAATAGCCAGCAAGATTCTGAAGGCGATGACAGAAAATCATACGAATTGCCTTTTGACCAAAATCAACTGATAAGTGGATTGCAACAAGTAAATAAGAACATAGTAATGGTGATGTTAAGTGGTAACGCTTATGAAATGCCATGGCTAAATAAAGCTACAACATTAATTCAAGCTTGGTATTTAGGTTCAGAGTCTGGTAATGCCATAGCTAATATTTTATCTGGTGATGTAAACCCGAGCGGTAAACTGCCATTTAGTTTTCCTGTTAAACTAACCGATAATAGTGCACATGCATTTGGCGAAATTTCTTACCCAGGCGATAGCACAAATCAATATTATAAAGATGATATTTTAGTAGGTTACCGTTGGTATGATACAAAAAAAATTGCATCTCAATATCCATTTGGTTTTGGTTTAAGCTACAGCAAATTTTTATATGGAAAAGCTAAAATAGATAAGACAAGCATAAAAGATAATGATGTGCTTACTGTTACTGTTCCAGTAAAAAACACGAGTAATATAGCTGGTAAAGAAGTAATTCAATTATATATTCATGATAAAAAGTCATCAGAATTAAGGCCAGAAAAAGAATTAAAGGCGTTCCAAAAAGTAGAACTTTTACCAGGAGAGGAGAAAATAATTTCATTTAAAATTGATAAAAGCAGCTTAAAATTTTATAGTGATAATAAAAAACAGTGGGTTGCAGAGGCAGGTAAGTTCTCTGCTTTAATTGGTTCTTCATCAAGGGATATAAAATCGTCTCTAGACTTTATTTTAGAATAAATATTTTACAATCTAAAAAGAATAATTCTACCCGGTATAACACGTATATGAGAAGTTTATTTTATTTTATAATATTTTTTAGTTGTTTTTCCTTAACTACTAAATCACAAACTCGAATTATTACAAATCTTTCTAACCAGAATTGGTATTTATGGTTGGATACTCAAGCAGATTGGAAGAATGATTCTATTTTCTTACCTCCAGTAAGCCTATCTAAGTTAAAACCTCATAAACCTACAGAAGGATGGGAAGTTCTAAAAAACAAAGGGAAAGTTGTTAAAATACCTACGACTGTTGAAGCACATTATTGGGGAAATAACAATAGCACCTTTGGAGTTACAGGAAATTATGTTGGCGTTTCTTGGTTCTATTCTACAATTAAGGTTGATAATGAATTAAAGAACCGTAGAATAACCCTACAATTTGAAGGCGTAAGAATGCGGGCAGAGGTTTATATAAATAGGAAATTATCTGGATATGATTTAGTTGATGGGACACCTTTTGAAATAGATATCACTGACAAGGTAATCTTTGGTAAAGAGAATGAGATTGCCGTAAGAATTACAGACCCTAATGGCGGATTTGATTGGCGTGATAATTTACATTATGAATGGGGTAGTAAAGTTACAATGGCTAGTCATGGTTTTGGTGGGATAACTGGTGACGTAAATTTGGTAGTAACCGATAAAACCTATATTGACAATGTGTTTATAAAAAACAAGCCTAATCCTAAAGAAATAGAAGTACAAGTTAATTTACTAAATAAAAGTTGGGGAAGCTTAAACTTTACATTGTTAAAAGGCAATCAATCAGTCTTAACCAAAACATTAAAGGTTAAGCAGTTAAATGGACTTTTAAATACCTCTATTCTATTTCCCAAAGCAAATTTATGGTCGCCAGAAACACCTAACTTATATACCCTACAAGTAGCATGGAAAGGCGATGATGGTTCTAGAGATGTAGTTAGAGAAAGGTTCGGTTTCCGCTGGTTTGAAATTAGGAAAGATAATGGCGATAGCCAGTTTTTCTTAAATGGGAAAAGAGTTTTTCTTCTATCCGCTATATCTTGGAGTTTTTGGCCAGTAAATGGAATTACTCCAACAAAAGAGTTAGCTATTAAGCAAATTAAAGCAGCAAAAACGTTAGGTCTAAATATGTTAAATTTCCATAGAGCTATTGGAGATCCACGAGTTTTTGATGCTGCAGATAGCTTAGGATTGTTTCTTTATGAAGAGCCAGGTGGATATCAAAGTAATCATACTCAATATCCTATTGCTAAAGATAGCATAGCTTCCAATATTGATTTTATCTCTCAATGGCGTAGGGAAAAAATGTTTAGGATGATAAAAAGAGACCGCAACCATCCATCGCTTATCATTTACAATTTTCATAATGAAAGATCTATTTTGCCTAATAAACAAGATTCTTTAGATTTAATAGACGCTCAAAAAATAGATCCTACAAGAATAATAACTTATGATTCACCTCATCTATTTCCCGGATTGAAAGGTAATCCTTATACACCTTATGCACAAAAGCTTCATGTTTTACCATATAACGCTAAACTTCAAAATTATGGTTGGTGGGACGAACACCATGCAGGAGGACCGGGGAGCTATCATGATAATACCTACAAAAGCCCAACTAGTTTTTATAAACACATTACACATAAAGATGAAATTGTTATTTGGGGAGAAGAAGGGGCGATTGGTACCCCACCCAGATTAGGGTTGATAAAAGAAGAAATTGAAAAAAGTAAGTTGGCTGGTTGGGAAAAAGACGATTATTTAAAATGGTACAAAGCTTATGATGATTTCTTGTATGAAAACCCAGATTTTAAAAAGTTTTACAAAAATGTGGATACACTTTGCAGGAGAATAGGGAATGTAGCTTATTATTATCAGGGTAGAATGATAGAAAATACCCGTATAGGTAATATAAGTGATGCCTATATGATAAATGGTTGGGAGAGTATGAAACTAGAAAACCATTCTGGTATTGTAGATAATTATAGAAATTTTAAAGGAGACGTTAATTTGATTGCTAAATACAGCAAACCTCTATACATAGCTGTTAAACTTAGGAACAAAGTAGTGGCAGAAAATTCTACCATCAAGGCCGACTTTTTTATTGTTAATCAAAACGTTTTGAAGGGTAATTATAGGTTAGAAATCACTGCGCTTCATCAAAACAAAAGCATTTTTAATAAAAGTGTTAATGTTAAAGTAACCGGCGGCAATAAATATGGAGAATTAATAGCCTCGGATATTGCTATCTCAAATTTAAAATCTGGTTATACTGTTGTTAAGGCCAGATTGTTTAAGGGCGACAAAATTTTATCTGAAGGATCAGACGAAGTTTTTGCAGTAGAATCAGCAGTTTCTTCATTAGCAGCTTTGGGAAGCGTATACGATTCTAGCGGAGTAATAGCATCTTTCTTAAAATCAAAAAATATTAAAGCTGGTAATTATACAAAGGGTAAACCCGAGGGTAAATATTTAATTGTAGGTAATGCTTCTCCTAAATATGTAAGAACCCAAACAACAGATATCATTAATTGGGTAAATGAAGGTGGGTCACTCATTATAGTAGGGAAAGCTGCAGAATGGGCACAGCATTTAGCGGATAAGGAAGTTATTGATTACAGAGGTAGTAAAGAATTAGGTAAGGTTTGGATGGGGGGAAATTTCTTTGCTAAACCACATCCCCTTTTTATAAACTTACCTCAAACCGGCGTTTTTAATTGGGAATATCAGTGTTTTAACACCTACAATAAAATACGCATTGGTTTACAAATAAAATCTGGTGAGACTATTGTTGCTGCAATAACCGATCATAAAAAAGAGGTTTTTTCTGCTCTCAGTGTTATTCCGTTAGGACGTGGTAAAATCATTATCACATCTTTAGACATATTATCTTGCCTTAACGATAAAAATCTTGCTGCTGTATCGAATCAATCTCTTGAAGGTGAAAACGCCGCTTTAGAATCTTTAAATGAAAGAGAAATAGTGGCTGCTAATGTTGTAGCAGAAAAGCTGCTATTAAATATGATTAGTTATACTAGTCAAAGTTTAAAAGAAAAAGTAGCTTCTATGAAGGGATTAGTAGCACTTTGGGATTTTAAAGAAGATCAAAATCAGGCTAGAGAAGCTATTGGTGCCTCAAATTTTCCTCTCAAAGAATTTAATGGCAGTATACCAAGAATAAATGAAGGGCCTCTATCAGGATTTTCATCTAAATTTGATGGAAAAACCTATCTATCTCTTCCTCATTCTGAAACTGGCGAGTTAAATATACATGGTAAAGATGCCAAAGTTACAGTAATAGCTTGGGTAAAATGGACAGGTGAACAGCAAGGATTTGTTGGAGGCATGTGGAATGAGTACCAAGATGGTGGTAAAAGACAATATGGATTATTTGTTTCTTTACCTTATTATAATGGAGCAAACAAAGTATGTGGTCATATATCAGACACCGGTAAACCTACTCCACCCTTTCCATATTCTGTTGATTATTCTGCAAGTAAGCAAGAAGTACCAGCAAATGAATGGAAAAGTGTAGCATTTACTTATGATGGTAATTATATGAAATCTTTTATGAATGGAGTTTTTGAACCTACCGAGCCCGAGCTAATTAATAACACTAAAGGTTTTAAAGGCTATCCAGATGGGCTAATACAATCTAAAAACCCTTATTATTTTCCAAATGGAATGGGTAACCTAGGGTCTGATTTTACTGTTGGCGCAGTTCAGCTTAAATCAGGTATGGGGAATAACTTTAAGGGTCAAATTGCTGGCTTAGCAGTTTTTAATAGGGTTTTAACAGACGAAGAATTAGCGTCATTAGCAATAAATTAAATAATAACTAAATATTAATCTTTATGAATGCAATGCCTTTGGTTATTGTTGCCATCCTTATCCTTGTTCTAGGGTATAGGTTTTACATAAGTTTTGCAATAGCAAAGCTTATTACCATTAACGATTTAAAGGAGACTCCGGCTTCCCGCCTTTATGACGGACAAAATTATATTCCTACAAATAAGTGGGTTTTATTTGGGCACCATTTTGCTGCGATTGCAGGTGCAGGACCTTTAGTTGGGCCTGTTTTAGCAGCTCAATTTGGATATATGCCAGGCTTTATATGGATGTTAGTTGGTGCCATATTCGCAGGAGCCGTTCATGATTTTATTATTCTTTATGCATCAGTTAGGTATGATGGTAAATCATTGGCAGAAATTGCTCGTAAAGAAATAAATAAAGTAAGTGGATATACCTCTTCTATTGCAATACTTTTAATTTTAATTATTGCCATGGCAGGCTTGGGCTTAGTTGTGGTAAATGCTTTAGCAGAGAGTTCCTGGGGACTTTTCACAATTGCATCCACTATACCTATTGCCCTCTTTATGGGAGTTTGGATGTTTAAGATTCGTATTGGTAAAACGGTTGAATCTACTATTATTGGTGTTATTTTTTTAACTCTTGCGGTTATAATTGGTCGCTATATACCCGACTCGCAATATGCAGAATGGTTCACTTATGATCATAAAACGCTTACCATTTTATTAATAGGTTATGGCTTTGCAGCTTCAGTTTTGCCAGTTTGGTTATTATTATCTCCTAGAGATTATTTAAGTTCTATAATGAAAATAGTGGTTATAGGCATGCTTGCAATTGGTGTTATTTGGGTAGCACCTACCTTACACATGCCGGCTGTTACAGATTTTATTCATGGTGGTGGACCTATTATCCCAGGTACACTATTTCCCTACCTATTTATAACAATAGCTTGTGGCGCTGTTTCTGGTTTTCATGCTTTAGTAAGCTCTGGCACTACCCCTAAAATGATTATGAAAGAATCTCATATAAAAAGTATTGCTGCGGGTTCTATGCTTGTTGAAGCTTTGGTTAGTATTTTAGCATTAATTGCCGCTTCTAGTTTACTACCCTTAGACTATTTTGCAATAAATGTACCTGTAGAAAAATTTAATGAGATTCTGCCACAGTTAAAAAGTATGGGATTTGTAGATTCTAATTTAAATCAATTATCTAAAGAAGTGGGTGAAGAGATTGCCGGTAGAACAGGTGGTGCCGTCTCATTAGGTGTTGGTATGGCACAAATATTTTCTTCTATACCAGGGTTAAATGGATTGATGTCTTATTGGTATCATTTTGCTATAATGTTCGAAGCCTTATTTATATTAACCACCATAGATGCCGGTACCAGAATTGGGCGTTTTATGCTTCAAGAAATGTTAGGTAAAATTTATGCACCTTTTGCTAAGACTAACTGGTTACCGGGTAATATAATAGCTAGTTTAATAATTGTTTTTTGCTGGGGATATTTTATTTATACCGGGAGCGTATCAACAATTTGGCCTTTATTTGGTACTGCTAATCAACTGTTGGCTTCTATTGCTCTAGCGGTGGGTACTACCTATATTATCAATAGAGGGAAACTCAAGTATTCTTGGATTACCATTATACCTTTTTTGTTTATCAGTATAACAACTGTTTATGCTGGTTTAACAAATATTTTAAATATATATATACCTCAATTAGGATATACAGAAACCTATGTTCAAGGATGGATAAATTTATTTTTATCGATTGTAATTTTAGGATGTGCCCTAATTATTTTCTTTAGTTCTATTATTAATTGGACTAAAAAATATAATAATAGAAATAGTACTAGTTATCCTTCTATAGAATAATAAAGTAAAAATATCTTAGCTAAAAGAGCTGTTTATTTAAATCAAATAAGCAGCTCTTTTTTTTACAAACATCTTCAAAAAAAACCTCTCATTAATTCCTAAAACATTTACTCTAGAATATAGGGCCCAACTTATTAGGTGTTAAAAAGTTAAAATCTTAATGAATTACGATAGAATTTAAAAGTTCAAAAGGAATCCGCATCCTATTTTTGGAGGATATTATAAACTAAATTTTCTCAAAAATTAACGAAATGAAACAACAACTTACATTGCTGCTTATTGCAGCCTGCATTACTTTGTGTGCTTTTAAAATAACCAATCCAGTTAAAAGTCCACAACAAAAAGAAAGCCCTAACCTTCTTAATGTAGGAGACACTTTAAAGCTTAAAGGGGATAAAAATTTAATTTGGCAATCAAGCGATTCTTCGATAGCAAGAGTTGACAAAGAAGGTCTAGTTACAGCCTTAACCTCTGGTACAGTATTAATTATGGCGAACACTAAAGATGGTAAAGTCAAATACACCAATGAGGTAGCTGTTAACTTAATTAAAAACTCAGAATTTGAAAACGATTTAGCACCATGGAAACTACTTCTGCAAAAAGAAGCAAAAGCAACAGTAGTTACAGATTTGCAAGATGGATTTAATAAAAAAGCTGCAAAAATTATCATAGAAACTAAACCAGCAAATGATTTTGAATTAGCTCTAGGACAACTAATATCTTTAAAAGAAGGTAAAACTTATGAAATTTCATTTAAGGCTAAATCAGAATCTAAAAGAGATATAAAAGTAGTAGTACAACAATTATATCCTGGCAATGCGGTTTATTTTTCTCAAAAAGTAAATCTAACGGAACAGCCCAATACCTATAAGTACAATTTTAAAAGTGCTATTACAGGATCTGATGTAAGATTAAAATTCAATCTTGGTGGAAGCGATAAAGCAATATACATAGATGCTGTATTTATTAGGGAATTACTTTAACACCTTTTAAACAACTTATAATAAACTTAAACAATAATTTTATGAAAAGATTAATACATTTTAAATTGAGTGCCAAGCTTTTTATAGTGGCTAGCATACTTTTAACTGCTTTAACTCAAAAAGTAAAAGCTCAATATGCAGGCGGAACAGGATCTATGGGTGATCCTTATCAAATTACAACATGGGAGCAGCTCAGTAATGTTCGATTAAACTTAAGCGCAAATTACATTTTGATAAACAGTTTAGACGAAAACAGTGCAGACTATGCTACCTACGCCTCATCTACAGCTAATACTAATACGGGATGGCTACCCATTGGCGATGCCACAACAAAATTTACAGGAAACTTTAATGGGAATAACCGTACAATTAGTGGTATAAATATTAATAGACCCAATACAGATTATCAAGGGCTTTTTGGTTTTGCTAATGGTTCATCAATTAGTAATTTAGGACTATTGGCTGTAAGTATAACTGGTCGGGGCTTGGTTGGTGGATTAGCTGGTAGACTTGGGGATGGTATCAGTACAGCTATAGGTACTGTTAATGATGTTTATGTTACCGGTACTGTAACTGGTAATGCTGCTTCAACTTCATCAACAGGCGGTTTGATAGGTATATCATCTAACAATAATATAGATGGTTGCTACTCTACAGCTAATGTAACTGGAGTGAACAGAATTGGAGGCCTTATTGGAGAAACATCAGTTCTGACTGTAGGCACTGCTGGTTTTATTAGAAATAGCTATACAACAGGAACTGTCATCGGTTCTGGAGAGAGAATAGGAGGTTTAGTAGGGTTCGCAAATATTAATACAAATATTTCTAATTGTTATGCTAATGGGGCAATATCAGGCCAATTTTCTGTAGGAGGTTTATTAGGACAAGCTATTAGTGTAACATTATCAGATTGTAGCGCATCTGGGGCAACTACTGCTTCTGGAAGTGTTGCCGATGGCTCTGGAGCAGCTAGTTGTGGCGGATTAATAGGCGATGTCTCCGGTACTTCAACAATTACTAAAAGTAAAGCGACCGGTAATGTTACAGGTTCTGGAAGGAACTGTGGTGGTTTAATAGGAAATTTACTTGGCTCACCTACTATTTCTTTATGTTTTGCAACAGGTTCTGCAACTTTAACAGCGACGACACAAGGCTCCTTAGGTGGGTTTGTTGGTGCTATAAATCCAGACGTGATAGGATCTATCCAAAATTGTTACGCTAAGGGAAATGTTACGGCACCAAGTAATAATGGTACTAATATTGGAGTTGCTGGCTTTGTTGGCCGTATAAGGGGATCTGTTTTAAATAGTAATTTTTCTTTTATAAATTGTTATTCAACTGGTTCTGTAGCTGGCGGAGCAGTAACTGCAAACCGTGGGGGTTTTTCAACTTATAACTTTGCAGTAATAACCAATTGTTTTTGGGATACACAAACTAGTGGTTTAATCACAAGTGCTATGGGTACCGGAACCGGTAAAACAACCGCAGAAATGAAAACACAACTCACTTATACAAGTGCAAGTTGGGATTTCACAGGCGAAACAGCAAATGGGTCTAATGACTATTGGACCATTGATAATTCTTTGAATAACGGATATCCTTCTTTTAGCTACACTACTTTACCTATTGTATTAAAAAGTTTTACAGCAAAAGCTTTATCAAATATGGTAGAATTAAGATGGATTACGTTATCAGAAAATAACAATAAAGAATTTATTATTAAGCACAGTACAGATGCTAAGAATTTTATTGAAATAGGAAAGATAAATGCTTCAGAATTTTCTAATCAAATTAATAACTATTCTTTTATTCACGATAAACCAGCACCAGGGAATAATTACTATGAACTAATTCAAGTAGATAATGATGGCTCGATAGAAAATCTTGGATATAAAGTTATAAGTTTTGACCTTGAAAAAGAAGAAATTACTACTTATCCTAATCCCACGAATGAATATTTAACAATTTCCTTTCAAGAATCTATGTTTAATCAGCTTATCTTATATGATTTTTCTGGAAGGATTTTGCAAAGAATTGAACTTAGACCAAATGATAATGTAAAGATTGTTGATATGAGGGAATATTCAAGTGGTTATTATAATATTAGTTTATCAGGAAAAAACGGTTTAGTTTCTAAGAAAATAATTAAGCTTTAATATATTCTAAATACGTTTATCAGCGGCTCTAACGGGCTTTAGTAAATTATGAACACTCAGAAGTATTTATTCACATCTAAATTTAAAATATGAAAGTTTTATCAAGAATAATAATTGTTTTATGTCTCTTTTCGTACGGATGTAAAAAAAGTTCTATAAAAGAGGAAGTCAAAACAGGTTCATCACAAAAAATGGTGACAACTACTAATGAAACTACAGATTCTATTCCGGAATTTTTGAAGGATGTTGATCAAAACGTTATAATAGGGGTTGCCTTAAATACGAGTTATTTTAATGATTCATTATATTCTAAAAGAGCTAGAGAGGAATATAATAGTGTTACAGCAGAGTTTCAGATGAAGATGAAAGCCTTAAATCCTAGTAAATTTACATGGAACTTTGTTGGGACTAATTCTAGAATACCAGATTCAGCACAATTAAATGGTAATAAAAGAATTCATGGGCACACCTTAATATGGCATGCGGGTCTACCTACTTTTGTGTCTGATGTAGATAATTTACCAATTAGTTCATCAGCCAAAGCTGATACTTTGAAGAACATTATGAAAAGACACATTTTCAAAACTATTACATATTATAGTAATAATTACAAAAATGGTTCCGTTCCTCTTGTTAAATCTTGGGATGTAGTTAATGAAGCATTAAGAGATAATGGAAATTTTCGTTCTTTGCCAAATGGAAACGACCCTGGAAGTATATGGCATAAGTATTTAGGTGATAGTTATCTTGATTCAGCATATCGATTTGCTCGCCAAGCTGCTAGGGCTAATCGTAATTATGGATTAAAATTATTCTACAACGATTATGGCCATGAATGGGAAACAGTAAAATTAGATTCTATTAGAAGTAAAGTTCTAAGATTAAGAAGTATTAAAGAAGGAGGAGATCCTCTTATTAATGGTATTGGAATGCAGTTTCATCTTAAATGGAATACTCCCATAGCTAAGGTAAGAAGTGCTATAAGTTCAATGGCTACTACAGGGTTACTTGTGCATATTTCTGAATTAGATATTTCTTTGAGATCTGCCAATGAGGATACAACTATTTTTAACAATCTTGATGCTACTACTTTAGCAGCAAGAAGGGTTGTTCAAAAGGATTTATATTATAAAGTTGCAAGGGCTTATCAAGAGCTTGTTCCTATAGGACAGCGTTGGGGAATAACTTTATGGAACGTTGGTGATAAAGATTCTTGGTTAGGTTTAAAAGAGGAAGCAACTTTATACAATGAATTTTATCAAAAAAAGCCAACTTACTATACTTTTAGAGCGGCATTACATTATCCTTATGCTGTTTTATTAAATCCATAGCATTTAAACAGTGAGTGTTTCTGAGTGCGCTCACTGTTGTTTAAAATAATACATGTGATATTTAAATGTTTGTAGATAATTTTTCTTCATTCATCATAAAAAAGCAAGCAATGTAAAAAATGCTTGCTTTTTTTACGCTTACAAATAGGCTCTTTCTCAGTCCATTTTACTGTAGATTTTAAGAGATTCGCAGCTGCTATAAAGTTAAGTATTACATTATATGTTGATATTTTATACTTGATTGAATTATTATAAATGTTTTACAAGACTTATAATGGTTTTACTCTAACTTCATTTGTCCATTCACTTGCAAACCCCCATTGTACAATTCTTCTAAGTTTGAAAAAATAGGTTTTTGAAGAATCCAAATCAGGTATCTGTATTACACCATAATTGTTAAAGGTTAGGTGTTTAGTATAATTACCAGCTTCTTCGCCAAATTTTATCTCGTATCTGTAATCTTGGGAATTACCAGAAAACGATACAAAAAAGCCATTCTTTACAGGTTCAACTGCCCAAATTATGGGAGGTAATTCATCCTCATCTAAACTAAATTCGTTGATTTCTGTAGCCTTGATTCCTTTATTGTTGTGCGCCAAAATCTGAAACTGATAATTGCTTTTGCTCTTCAAATTATTAATCTGTACAAAATTGTTAATGGTTGCAAGACTTTCCTTTTCCAGGTTATCGATACCATATTTTAGGGTATAATGTGTTGCAGAAGGATTTGGTTCAAAAACAATTCTTGCTGCATCTGCACTGGTATGAACAGATTTCATAATTACATCTAAAGGTTCTTTGATGTATATGGTAGTATCAAATCGTGAATAATTTTGAGGATCTGATAAGCTAATTTTAACTGCTGTTGATTCTTCTGATAGATTGATTTGATAATTAAAAGTTTTATTTGCATCCCCAGGACTTAATAATGGGAGTTTAATTACTGCATTTTGTGTAACTCGATTAGACGTTAAAGCCTTTACTAGAATTTGGTATCCTTTTAATTGATAGGCTGGAAAATCCAATTTTTCATTCACCTTTAAGGTAATTTTGCCTGAAGCTTTATTGTTTATCACTGAATAAGTTAAATTGACTAAAGAAAATGGTAAATAAGCTTTCTGAATAGCGGCGTAACTTTTCTTTTTTTGAAGAAAAGTATTAACTACGCCCCAGGTTCTGTTTTGTGAAGGGAGGGTTTCCCATGTTTTTCTTGGCGACCAATAACTACTTCTATAATCATTTAATGTCCATAATGAAGCTCCTATAATATAATCTTTACCTTTAATTCCCTTTAACATTTTATTGAAATCGATAATAGACTCGTTAGGATCTTCGGTAGTTAAATTCTCACCAAATTCAGAGAAGAATATCGGCTTATCTGGAAAATATTCATGAGCTTTTTCCGCAGCTTTTACCCAATTACTATAACTATTTAGCATAATCAAATCACTATATTGAGAAGCGTCATTTGCTTGTACGGATACAGAGTTTGAAACATAAACAGCCAATCTATGGGGATCTAATTTTTTAGCATTTTCTATAGCTACTTTTATATATTCGTTGGCTAAGGGATTTTTATCTAAAGAGCCTATTTCATTACCTACGCTCCATCCAATTATACTAGGATGGTTATACTCTTGACGGATTAATCTTTCTAGCCATAATTTTGGTAGTGGATGTGAAGGGTCTACCATTGCGTCCTTTCCCCAAAGAAACACTTCCTCGAAGATCATGATACCTTTTTCATCCAAGTAATCGAGAAATTCTTTAGGTAGAGACATGTGGCTCAGTCTTGCCATATTGGCTCCGGCTTCTTTCATCATGTCTACCATTTTCTTGATCCTATCAAATGGAAGTGTATTTCCAGTAATTCGATCTTCAGGTACCAGATTGAAACCAACGGGTCTGATCTCTTCTCCGTTAAGCCTTAACTTTAAACCATCAACTTCTATTTTTCTTATACCAAACCTATCTTTATAAACATGTAATAATTGTTTCCCTTCATATATAGCCACTTTTGCAGTATATAATTCTGGATGATCAAAATGCCATAAATGAGTATTTGTTTTAGTTAAATTTACATCTTTTGATAGTATTATACTATCGCCACCATTTAGAGCAATAGGCTTTGGGATACCAGAATTGTAAATACTTTTATTCTGATAAAGAATCTCCAGACTATAAGATATTTCTGATTGCTTGATGGAATAATTAGCAATTGCTGCTTTAACATTAACAGTAGCTATTTGCTTTATTAAATCTGGATTTGTGGTTATAGCTATTCTATTAATTCGTTGTGGTTCGGTAATTTCTAGCCAAACCGGCCTTCTAATACCACCCCAATTCCAAATAGCACCACGTTTAAATACATTATTAACTTTTACGACAATTTCATTTTTTTCGCCATTTATGAATTGTTTGGAAATATCAAAATAGAATTGAAGAAAACCAAGATGGTTCTCACCAATTTTATTACCATTAAGCCAAACTTCAGCATCATTATAAACAGATTCGAAAACCAATCTTATATGTTTATTGTTCCAGCTGTTATTGGCTTTAAAAGTAAAACTATACCAAGCATCCCCTGTATAGTCAGAAAATTCATTCTTTAAATCCCAATTACCAGGAACTTCCATCCCTGTCCAGTTGTCTTTTGAATAATTAGGATCATACCATTTCTGCTGCTCGCCATTTTTATAAAGGTCTGTTTTAAATTTCCAGATACCGTTTAAAGAAATAGTATCTGATACAGCTGCATAGGCATCCGTTTTTAAAAGTCCAGCAATTAAAAATATAGTTAGTAATCTCATCATTTTTTTATACATTAATTGTAAATTAAAACCCAACAAATTGTGGCTAGAACATTCATTGATGGCTTTTTAATTCAGAATATCTACTCATAAGTTTTTCATGATTTGGTAATTTCCCTTTCTGTATTTACCCAAGATAAATATGTCTGTATGATTATACCATGGTAGCTGAACGGTCTTGAATTAAAACAGCTTTTATTCCTGATTTTGCTACTGTAATAGCTATAAAAATTTTTGAAATACTTCCGCTTTTATAGCTAAAAAATCAAAAATCCATAATTAAATAGTTTATTTAATAAAAATACAAAGTCTTAAACCTATAAACGAATAATAAAGCTTGGATTTTCTATGAGATTGTTCCTGTTTTTTGGGAAGGGTCCCAATTTGGAATAAATAGAACATTTATGCTGGTTTAGCCATGTCAGTAGCGGCTTTTAACAAACCTTAATACTTTATTAAGCCCTGTATGAAAGACTTTAATTTGCTTTTGGAAGCTCAGAATCAAGCGCAATGACCTTTTTTGTAGCTTTATTACAGGGATTTCATGACTATGTTTTTTTGTCCACATGAAAGGATTATCAGCAGATAGATATTTACCTAAGATCTGCTGATGAGGAAACAGCTATCTTTAATAATCTTGACATTACTACTTTAGTAGCAAGAAGAGTTGTTCAAAAGGATTTATGTAATGAATTTTATCAAAAAAAGCTAACATATTTCCCCTTTAGGGCAGCATTACATTATCCTTATGGAATTCCTAAATTGAAGGTGTAAAATATGTATCCTATGCATGTGAAAATATTATTAGATAATAACTGGCTTAAACCAGTTTAATACCTTTTTTCTCTAGTTCTTCTAGTAATATTTCTGGTGTTAAGCTCACTCCATGTAAAGAAATTTGTGCTTTCTCGTAAAAAGGTCTGCGTTCTTTTAGTTTATCTTCAACAAACAAAACCAGCTCATCAAAGCTTTTACCTTTTATTAAAGGGCGCTCGGTTTTGGCGTTTATCAATCTATCTGCTAAAACCTTAACAGGTGGGTCAATAAAAATGGTTAGCCCATTGGCGTTCATCCAATCCATATTATCAAAGAAACAAGGCGCACCACCACCGGTAGAAATTATAGCGTCATCAGCAATAGCGCTATTTTGCAGTAAATCACACTCAATTTCTCTGAAACCATTCTCACCTAGTTCAGTAAAAATTTCAGGTACAGTTTTATGCTGTGTACTTTCTATTAAAGTGTCTAAATCTATAAAAGGGCGGTTTATTTTGGCCGAAAGGTTTTTACCCATTCTGGATTTTCCGCAACCCATAAAACCTATTAAGAATATTTTCATCTTTAGTTTTTACTGAAGTATTGTTCTACTAAATGGTTATAATTGGGCAAAGCATTAGATGACCATTTATTGATTACAGTACCATTTTTTAGTAGAATCAAGCCCGGATTAGCCCTTACCATACTTTTAAGCGGTACAGCATCGGCATAAAAAAATTCCATTACCAATTTATTTTCTTTGATAAACTTTTCGGCATCTGTAGCAGAATTTGCTGTTAGCCAAACCGTACGGATATTAAAATTTTCAGCAGCATTTATAGCCAAAGCATTAATATCTCCAGCAGCTTTTTTATTAGTTTTATCTAACTTCCAACCAACCGCAATTAAATTGTAGTATGGGTTTTCTACCAACTCTTTGGTATAGCTTACACCTTGCGAATCGTAAATATTTAAATCGCTTATTTTTGGTTGATAGCCTTGTTTTATAAGCTTAGGTTCTGATGAACTGATTAACTCCCAATCCGGATTTTCATAAATTTTAGTTTCCAGATACTTTTTATCGCTCATTTCCTGTTGCTCGCCAGTTTTCTTGTTTTTTAGGGTATAGATAATTTCATACTCATTTTGTGGCGCACCTTCAGGTATACGCATCGCATCCGGAATATTAGCGCCAACTTTATAAGGTAAAAAATCTATAATAGGTAAATAGGCATAAGTATAGATGCCAAATAATATGGTTAAGCCAATGGTTAAAGAGATAATGGCTGTTCGGCCAGATTTTTCTGTTGCTACAGGTTTAATATGCGCTTTATTAAAGAAGATGTAAATGATAAAGACCAGTAAGATTAAATCTTTACTGAAAGATTGCCAAGGTGTTAAAGGTATAGCATCACCAAAACAGCCACAGGTTTTTACTACATCAAAAGCTGCCGAATAAAAAGTTAAGAAAGTGAAAAATATAATCAATAACAATAAACCCCAACTTACCTTTTTAGAAGATATGCCAGTTAGTAAAAACACCCCTAATACCACTTCAAGAGCGCATAAAAAGATAGATAGATAGACTGAAATTGGGTTTAAAAAAACAACATGGAAAACTTCAAAATATTCTTCCAGTTTGTAAGAAAAACCTAAAGGGTCGTTTAATTTGATGAGTCCTGAGAAAATAAAAAGGAGACCAACAAATATCCGACTAAATAAAAGGATGTATTTATGATGTAACATAGGTTAAGAGCTTATCAGTTAAGACAATTTAATCAATGCAAAAATAGCGTAATTCATCATATCTTGATAATTAGCTTTTACACCTTCAGAAGCCTCTGTTTGCCCTTTGTTATCTTCAATTTGTTTAACACGTAAAATTTTCATCAAGATTAAATCTGTTAAAGAGCTTACACGCATATCTCTCCAGGCCTCGCCATAATCATGGTTTTTGGCAAACATCAGCTCTTTTGTTTCGGTAACTTTTTGGTCAAAATTAACTTCTACAATACTAGGTTCAAGCTCGGTAGTAGCACTATCGTCAAGCTCTAGCTGTATCATAGCTATAATACAGTAATTGATGATACCGATATATTCTCCCTTAATATCATCACCAACTTTACTCACTTTTTTCTCCTCTAAAGTTCTTATTCTTTGCGCTTTAATAAAAATTTGATCTGTTATAGAAGATGGACGTAAAATTCTCCAGGCGGTACCATAATCACGGGTTTTTTTCATGAAAAGGTCTTTACATACCTTTATTACTGCGTCGTAT
This sequence comes from Pedobacter glucosidilyticus DSM 23534, assembly GCF_000425145.1. GTDB lineage: Bacteria > Bacteroidota > Bacteroidia > Sphingobacteriales > Sphingobacteriaceae > Pseudopedobacter > Pseudopedobacter glucosidilyticus. The sequence goes on along the minus strand of NZ_AULF01000012.1, from coordinate 35,723 downwards.
TGTGTTGATGTTTGAGCTGCCAATCTGATATCGGGTTTATTTAAATCGTAAAATTATGGCTATTTTGTTGCTTTTAAAAATTCTGCCCTTTATTTATCATGATTATAGATGAAAGAGGGCTCTGTTGGTATTTATATTTAAAATAATGGTTAAAGATACAAGGCTTCAGGTAAAAAACACATTAAATATTGGCGGAGAATTGATGGATTTAAGTGAACCTATGGTTATGGGGATTATCAATATCACGCCAGATTCTTTTTTTTCTGGCAGTAGGGTAAATACTAACCATGAAATTCTTAAACAGGCAGAAAAAATGCTTGCCGAAGGGGCAGATTTTTTAGATTTAGGAGCCTATTCATCAAGACCAGGAGCGCAAGATATAAGCGAAGCCGAGGAAGAAGCCAGACTTTTACCAGCAGTAACACTCATCAGTAAAGAATTTAAGCAAGCTTTTGTTTCTATTGATACCTTTAGGGCTGGTGTGGCAGAAAAAGCTATACATGCTGGTGCGCATATCGTTAATGATATATCAGGTGGTAATTTAGACCTAAAGATGTTTGAAACTGTGGGGAAACTAAAAGTCCCCTACATCTTGATGCACATGAAAGGTACACCTCAAAATATGCAATCTCAAACCCATTATGAAGATATGATGGAAGAGATGATGTATTATTTCTCAACTAAAATTCAGCAATTAAAAGCTTATGGGGTGCATGACATCATGATAGACCCAGGTTTTGGCTTTGCCAAAGACATTACCCAAAACTTTAGTTTATTAAAGCATTTGGCTACTTTTAAAATCTTAGGCTTTCCTGTTTTAGCAGGCCTTTCCAGAAAATCAATGATTTGGAAAACGCTTAATACCACAGCAGAAGAAGCATTAAATGGTACCACAGTTTTAAATACTTTAGCATTACAAAACGGAGCAGCTATTTTAAGAGTTCATGATGTGAAGGCGGCAAAAGAGAGTATTAGCCTTTATCAAACCTACCTTAAAGCACAATAGCCGCAATTTTTCAATAATTTTTGATAAATTACGAGAGCACAATATTAAAATATGGATTTTCTCGACTTTAGCTTTTTAAAACTTACCGTATTAGATGTAATCGACATACTTTTAGTAGCTATTATCATTTATTACATCTACAATTTAATAAGAGGGACTATTGCCGTTAATATTTTTATAGGTTTCATCCTGATTTATGTGGTTTATTTTGTAGTAGAGCAATTGAACATGAAATTGCTTGCAGGTATTTTGGGCAGTTTTGTTAGTGTAGGTTTTATTGCTTTAATCATTGTTTTTCAACAAGAGTTTAGAAGGTTTTTACTTACTATTGGTAAAAATATATCTTTAAAAAATAAGATTTGGCTAAAGCTGATGTTTGGTAAGGAAGAGCTCGAGAAAAACAATATGGCCAAAATTAAACCCATAATTGATGCCTGCAAATCTATGAAAAAGACAAGAACAGGCGCTTTAATTGTTTTTGCAAAATACTTTGATCAAGATGCTTTTGCCAATAGTGGTGAAATGATGGATGCAAAAATTTCTAAACGTTTATTGGAAAGTATTTTTCAAAAACATAGTCCTTTACATGATGGTGCCGTTATCATATCAGAAAACAAAATAAAATCTGCCAGCTGTATTTTACCCTTAACAGAGAATGATAAGTTGCCACCGCAATTTGGTTTAAGACACCGGGCCGGAATAGGCGTAACCGAGTCTAGCGAGGCTACTGCCTTAATCGTTTCTGAAGAAACAGGCGAGATTTCTTATGCACAGCAGGGGAGGGTGAAAATGAATATTAGTTTTACTGATTTGGAACGTTTGTTGAATAAAGATTTCAATTAATATTTTTCATACAAGTTCATGCCGAAAAAGAAAAAAGAACACTTTATTGTAGGAGACGTTCATGGGTGTTTACATACTTTACAAGCTTTATTAAAAAAATGGAAACCCAATACACAACAGCTTATTTTTGTTGGAGATTTGGTAGACCATGGTAATTTTTGTCCGCAAGTAGTAGAACTGGCTTTTAATCTTAAAGATGAAGAACCTGATAGCGTTTTTATTAGAGGTAACCACGAAGAGTATTTTTACAAACATGTACTTAACCAGTATAACGAAGAGTGGTTTCAAAAATCTGGAGAGAAAACATTTTCTCAGTATTTATATCATGGCAGAAGAATAGAGCCTGATGCCGAGTTGTTTAAAAAAATGCCTTTGTATTACCAAACGCCTCATTTATTGGTAAGCCATGCCGGCGTTTGTGAAACAGCAGAACCCTTTAATCCAGATCATGTAGATAGTGTTTTGTATCAAAGAAACGGTATAAAAAGACTTCCACAATTACAGGTTTATGGGCATACACCCGCAGAAAAAGCTAAATATGACGAAGCTGCCAATGCTATCTGTATAGATACTGGCGCATATAAATGCAACAAACTTTCTGCAATAGTGGTTAATGCCAAAGGAGAAATTAAAGATTTGATAGAGCAAAAAACATATCCTCTGGATGAGGTAAGTTGCGAAGAAATACATACCATAGCATGAGTAAGTTTTACGAACCAGAAAACATCATTTACGTTTGTACCGGAAGCAAATGTGCTAAAAGAGGTGGTAAGGATTGTTATAAATCTTTAAAATCTTATGTAAAACATACAGATACAGAAGTTATTAGGATAGAATGTACCGATAGATGCAAGTTTGCCCCCATTTTAAACCTACAACCTCAAAATATCTGGCTTAAAGAATATACAGAAAAGCAAGTTTTCAAAACTTTAGATGAGCTAAAACTAAAAAAGCGATAATTTTTTATCGCTTTTTTAATGTTGGTTTAGAGCTTTTTAAGCTTCTTCACCTTCGCTATATTTTATTTTAGCTATATGTCTATCAATTTCCCAACGACCAGTTCCGGCTTCACCAATTAAATCAAACAATTCTAAAGCTCTTCTTGCTTTAAATTCTTCTTCGCGTTGCTCTTTAAAGAACCAGTTTAAAAACTCTAAGGTTACAAAATCCTGTTCTTTATGGCATTTTGCAGCAATATTTTTAAAAGATTGTGTAATAGCTATCTCTTGTTCTAACGCATCCTCAAAAACCTCTCTAAAGCTCATATACTCAATTTTGATATTATTGATGTCTGGCGAAATAGCTGTACCACCCATATCTAAAACGTAATGAAATAATTTCATTTGGTGCTTACGCTCTTCTTCTGATTGATCATAGAAATATTGAGCAGAACAATCAAAACCATTTCTATCACACCAAGAAGCCATAGCTAAATATAGAGATGATGAATGAGCTTCTTTTTTTATTTGCTGATTTAAGCTGCTTTCTATTTCGGTAGAAAGTAAACTTTTATGACGTACTAAATCTTTCATGATGTAAATTTTTATATCCTAAATATAACAAATATTACACCGTAAGCAGATTAGAAAAGTAATTTGGAGTTAATCTAATTATCAGATGACTCTTTGAAGGCAGTCTTTAATAGTGCTGTTTAAGTTAAACATGGTAAAAGTACCATGTAATAAATCTTTAAGCCCTAAAATTTCATGAATATCTAATACAAAGCAATCCTCGGCACCGCACAAGAAAATAATCTCTAAGCCAGAGTGGCTAGCATCAGTCATTTTAGCTAAATCAACTTGGTTAATAACTTTATTTAGCCTTTGTAAACAAGGATATTTATAAGTAACCGTTTTGCCTGAAAATGTTAAAGTCAGTAAATCTGTTCTAGGGCAATGACTAATAGAGCCAAAATTGGTGCTAAAGACTTCTGTTTGTGTAATTTGCGCTAGTTGATTCATAGAACTTCAAATTTCTGTTTTATTTAGAACTAATCCAAATTAATTTTAAAATGATGATAAATAACTTTTTTGAACGAGGATGAACCTAAGTAAAGAAAGTGCCATTACGATTAAGCAGAACGTTAGATTCATGATTTTTACCCGGATAGAAATAAATTCTAATATATTTCTAAGGTTGATATAATTTCTACCTAATTTAATCAATTAGTTTTATGTTGTTTTTGAGGATGATATACAAGAGCATTTTAATCTTCATCAAAACATCTTAATGCTGTACAAACATGTTAGAAAAAAAAAATATACTCATTGTAGAAGATGAGGTAAAGGTAGCAGCCTTTATTCATAAAGGGTTACAAACTCAAGATTTCTCTAGTGATATTGCAGATTGTGGTTTTCAGGCACTTAGTCTTTTTAATCAAAACCATTATGATTTGGTGATATTGGATATTGGTTTGCCAGATATGAGTGGTTTGGCAGTTTGCGAGCAAATTAGAAAAAGCGATAACAGGATTCCTATTTTGATGTTAACTGCAATGGGAAGCTTGGCTGATAAATTATCAGGTTTTGAGGTTGGTACTAATGATTATTTGGTTAAGCCTTTTGATTTTATGGAGCTTTTGGTAAGGGTAAAATCACTTTTGAAGTATTATCCCGAGAAGATTAAGCAACAAGAAATTTTACAAGTAGCAGATTTAGAACTAGATTTAAACGAAAAAATTGCCCGTAGAGCAGGTAAAGAAATAGAGCTTACCGCCAGAGAGTTTAGTTTGCTAGAATATTTAATGCTACACAAGGGTAAAGTGGTTTCTAAAATAGAGTTGGCCGAAAAGGTTTGGGATATTAATTTTGATACCAGAACCAATTTTGTTGAAGTTTATATCAATTATATCCGTAATAAAGTAGATAAAGGGCATCAAAACAAACTTATCCATACTGTAGTAGGAATGGGTTATATTTTAAAACAGAAATGACAATCAGAACCAAAATGACGGTCTTATTTTTAAGCATCGTTACCGTTTTATTATTGGTTTTTTGCGTAACCATTTACTTTTTAAGTGATGTTTACCGGCAATCTGAATTTGAAACTCGGCTAAAAAGAGAAGCTTTAACTGCCGCTACCATTGTCTTTAATAAAGAAGAAGTAAGTCCTGATTTACTTAAAATACTAAGTCGTAATCAGATGACCGCACTTAGTAAAGAAAACATTGTTATTTTTAATGCTCAGGATAAGATAATCTATCAAAGTGGATTAAAAAATAACAGCTATTCTCCGTCCAAATTACGAGAGATAAAACTCAACCAAGAAGTTTTTTGGGAAGAAGGTGAGGTAGAAGAATTTGGAATGATCATTAAAAATCGGGCTCAAGATTATATTGTTATCGTATCAGCAGTAGATCAATATGGCTTAAGCAAACAACATAATTTAGCTATTTTACTTAGTTTCGGGAGTATTTTATTGATTGCTTTAAGCGCTATTTTAGGAAGATTTTTTGCAGGAGGCTTGCTTAAACCTATGCAACAAATGATTAAAGAAATAGATGCCATCCATGCGTCTTATTTAAGTTTAAGACTTAGCCAAAGAAGTAAAAAAGATGAATTGGGGCAGTTGGCACAACGTTTTAACGAAATGTTAGACCGTTTGCAAAAGGCTTTTCATAAACAGAGGGCTTTTGTGTCTCATGCTTCACACGAGTTAAGAACACCCTTAACAGCTATTACAGGGCAAATTCAAGTTTCTTTGCTTGCCAATGATAATGTTGAAGAACTACGCAGCATGGCAAAATCTGTTTTAGAGGATGTAAATCAACTCAATATCCTCACCAATAATTTATTAGAACTAAATAGTATTGATGTTGATGATATCAAAATTAAAACAAGCCTGCTTAACGTGGTAGACTTATTAATACAAGCTAAGGCCGAGGTTCATAAAAAATACCCTGAGAGTAAAATTTACCTGCATTTGGATGATCATGAAGATTATTTACCGGAAGTTTACGCTAATGAAAGTTTGATATACAGTGCTTTTATTAATCTTATAGAAAATGCTGTAAAATTTGCTTCAGACCAAATGGCGCATATCAAATTGCTTACTTTAAAGGAAGAAATTCAGATAAAATTTCAGAACAAATTAAACATGCCTTTGAATTTAAGTAATGATATCATTTTTGATCCCTTTATTAGAGGCTCAAATTCTAAAAACGTAAAAGGACATGGTGTAGGCTTATCGCTTACCAAGAGGATAATTGATATCCATAAAGGTCATTTAAACGTCCATTTAGAAGAAGCAGAATTTGTAGAGTTTATTTTGTTCTTACCGAAAGGAAATCCTCAATAAATTCTAAGCTCATCCTAATATCAGCTTAAGTTTAGTCTAATAAGAGAAATTTATGTTTACACTATAAAAGAAAATGAATGTGTAATCTAAATTTTAATAAGATGAAAACTAAAGTTATTTTATTTTCAGCATGCCTGGCGGTAGCATCATTAAGTAGTTGTACCATCATCAAACAAGGTGAGATTGGTGTTAAACGCTCTTTTGGTAAAATAAATCCAAAACCTTTAATGGAAGGTGCAAGGGTATTTAATCCCTTTACAACTACCATTATAAAGCTGCCAACACGTACCATTAATATGGAAGTACGCTTGCCATTGCCATCAAAAGAAGGTTTAACCGTACAATCAGAAGTATCTATTTTATATAGGTTGGTTGGCGATTATGGTCCTAAAATCGTAGAAAACTTGGGTAAAAGTTATGAGCAGGTAGTTATCATACCCGTATTTAGATCTGCCGTGGCTGATGTTTCTTCTCAATACTTTGCAAAAGATATGCACACTGGCCAAAGAACTTTGATAGAAAAATCTATTAAAGAGTTGATGATGTCGCAATTACAAAGCAGAGGGTTTGTGATAGAATCGGTACTATTAAAGAGTATCGTATTGCCTCCGGGTTTAACCAAAGCTATTGAAGAAAAGCTGGAAGCAGAACAGGATGCACAAAGAATGCAATTTATCTTGGATAAAGAACGCCAAGAAGCTACACGTAGAACCATTGAGGCCGAAGGTGTAAGAGATGCTCAAAAAATTATTTCAGAAGGTTTATCTCCGATGCTATTAAGATTTAAGGCTATAGAGGCTTTTAATAAGCTATCTACATCTCCAAATGCTAAAACCATTATCACCAACGGAGATTCGCCTATCATTTTAAATACAGAAGATAAGTAGCTTTTAAAGTAAAACACAGCAATCTCTAAAATAAATAATCATGAGACCTAAAAAAGAACCTTTCTTACAGCGGTTTACAGTGTATGATTACTTACAATTATTAATCATTATCGTATGTGTTTTACTGGCGGTATTGCCTCATAAGGCTGATGCCCAAGTAACAGTTAAAGAGTATAATACCCTAGAGGAGGCTTTGAAAGAGCCTGAAAAGGTGTTTAGGTTAAACTTACAAAACCAACAGCTTGATCATTTAGAGGAGATTGCCAAGTTTAAAAATCTGCAATATTTAAATCTCAGGAATACCCATTTATCTAGTGTTCCACCTGAGGTTACCACACTTCAAAACTTAAAAGTGTTGGATATTGGGGATAATGAGATTGCCTTGCTTCCTAAAAACTTTGACGCTTTAAAAAATCTTACCGAGTTGTATCTGGATAAAGAGAAAAATCTACAGTTGGAAGAAGATTTAGAGATTTTAGGTAGGATGAAAAACCTCAAAATATTGCATTTAGAGAATAATGGAATTCGCGTTCTACCAAAAAATATCAATAAACTTCAGAAAATAGAGGCTTTGTATTTAGGAGACAATAAATTAGAAGCCATACCGGTAGAGCTTAAAGAACTCAAGAAATTGAAATTTTTGGATGTGCATCATAATCCTATTATTCCTACAAATGTTATCAAAAGAAATTATGGCGGACTAAAGATTAATTTTTAAACTCATTAAAATACACTTTAATAGCAAGACAATGAAAATCAATTATTATATCACCTTAATATGCTTGTTTATAGCAAGTTTAAGTGTACAAGCACAATCCAATAGAAAAAGCAGTAGTAAAGTAGTTGCTAAAATAGATTCGGTAAAATGGCGAGCAGAGCATTATGTTATCAACAGAGATTCTGCCTATGCCGACCCACGCCTAGGCTTAAAGAAGTTAATGGGCGGTAATAAAAGATTTGTTGAAGGTAAAAGTATTAAGCCAAGACAAGATGCACAAACCATTAAAGAATTAGAAAACGGACAAAAGCCATTTGCTACCATAGTAGGATGTTCTGATTCTAGAGTGCCCAATGAGGTTATTTTTGATCAGGGTTTGGGAGATTTATTTATCATCCGTACGGCAGGGCAGGTTTCGGCAGCTGCGTCTTATGGAAGTATGGAGTTTGCTGCCTTAAAGCTTAATACAAAACTCATTGTAGTTTTAGGGCATACCGAGTGTGGGGCAGTAGCAGCAGCCGTACAAAGACCAGAAAATGTACCAGGGCATATTGTTACCCTTATTAATGATATAAAACCGGCAGTTGCCAAATGTGCGCATTTACCGGGCGATCCTGTGAATAACGCAGTTCGTCAAAATGTAATTGAACAAGTAAATCATTTAAGAGATTTAGAACCTATTTTACATAAAAAGTATGTAGAAGGAGAGATTTTAATTGTAGGTGCCGTTTATGATATACATACAGGTAAAGTAGAATTTTTACAGGAGACTTTATTGAATCTTCCTCAGCATAAAGTAAAAAAGAAAAGTTAGTTAAGTGTGTTATAGGGGTGGTCTTGATAAGCGAGACTGCCTCTTTTTTAAGTTCTGCTAAAGAGATACCAAAGAATAGTTTTAAAGAGCAAGATAAATCTTCTTCATACTCCAAATAAATGCGATAAGTTAGTTAAGTGTTAAGAGGCGGTCTTGCCCATCAAGACTGCCTCTTTTTTTAAGATCAAGAAATTAAAGAGATACTTTATATCTTCTTCAAATAAAATAAATTGGTTAGTGTGTTAGTAGGCTGTCTCAAATCATCACTTTGTGTCAGGCTGAGGTCTAATACATTTCATATAAATCAATATGAAATGACGTGTTTAAGTATTTCGATAGTCCTGCCTAAGCATTAACGACCGTTTACGCCCAATTCCGCCTTGGCGGTTGCGGCTTCTACAGGATTAGCCGTAGTAGAACCTTTAGAAGCAAGCGGCGCAGCGGAGAGTTTTTGGGTACTTTTTGCGGAAAAAAGTACCTTGACATGGCCGGTCAAGAGGCCGGAAAGCTAGTGGGTGAATGCCTAATTTTTAAACATTTATAAATAGCGTCAATGGTACCGGAGTCGAAGCCTTTTCTTATCCTTATACTTCGCTCAGGATGACAACAAAGGTCCGCTCAATGTGACAAATATGATTTTTGAGACTGCCTCTTTTTTTTAAAATCTTATTTAGAAATAACAAAGCTACTTAGCCTTACAAATTCTTGTACTCTAGCAGCTATTTCTTCCTGAGTTAAGTTCTTAATACGCTCGGTACCAAATTTTTCTACGCAGAAAGATGCTAGGGCAGAGCCATAGATAATGGCATTTTTCATGTTATTGAAATTTACAGTACCTACTTGTGATAAAAACCCAATAAAACCACCTGCAAAAGTATCACCAGCACCGGTTGGATCAAAAACTTCTGCTAAAGGTAAAGCCGGAGCAGAGAATATCTGGTCTTCATGAAATAATAATGCGCCATGTTCTCCTTTTTTGATAATCAAGTATTTAGGGCCCATGGTTAATATTTTATTTGCCGCTTTAACCAAAGAATATTCACCCGATAATTGTCGAGCTTCGGCATCATTAATAGTTAAAACATCTACCATTTTAATGGTTTCCAATAAATCATCCATGGCAATATCCATCCAAAAATTCATGGTATCCATCACAATCAGCTTAGGTTTGTTTTTTAACCTTTTGATAACGGTTTGTTGTATTTGCGGCGTTAAATTACCTAACATTAAAAACTCGCAATCTTGGTAAGATTCTGGAATGATAGGGTCAAAATCAGCTAAAACATTTAACTCAGTGGCTAAAGTATCGCGGCTGTTCATATCATTATGATATTTACCAGCCCAGAAAAAAGATTTCTCTCCTTTTTTTACTTGTAAGCCTTCTACATCAATACCATGCTCTTTAATGCTGTTGATGTCTTCCTGGTGAAAATCCTCACCTACAACAGCCACAATTTTTGTTTTTTTATAAAAATAAGAGGCTGCTAAACTAGCATAAGTAGCTGCACCACCTACAATTTTATCGGTTTTACCAAACGGAGTTTCTATAGCATCAAAAGCCACAGTACCTATAACAACTAAGCTCATATATTATCTTCAAAAAAGTTTTTACAAATATTGCATAATAAATTTAAAATCCCGAATATTGCAGTCCCTTAACCAGAAGCATAAATAAATGCTTAAAATTCCCGAATAGCTCAGCTGGTTAGAGCATCTGACTGTTAATCAGAGGGTCGCTGGTTCGAGCCCAGCTTCGGGAGCTTGAAAAGTTGGGTACAATTCAACTTTACTCAAGGAAGCTGTTAGAATTTTACAAAGCTCATCGCCGAAAGTGATGGGCTTTTGTTTTTATTTCGTTTTTTGTATCTTTGATTATATGGTACGTGATAAATTCAAACCTTTATTTGAACGTTCACTAAGAGAGCAATCTCAGGTGTTGGCACCTCATGTAGCAGAAGTTCAGTCAACCAATCTTCGCATGGGCCTTTATAATAGTTATCGAAATGAACTTTGCGTAAGCAAAGATCTATTCATCCATGAATATCCCGATCATAAGGTATTGGTGCGCATAGACGCTTTAACAGGAACTACGATAACCGTAAAGGTTATTGGATGATACAGCCTCAATTATATGTTTTCGCAGGGCCTAATGGCGCAGGTAAGAGTACACTCTCTGCTTCAATGGTTTCTCCGGGCACATCTGTTTTTGATGGAGACATCGTATTTCAAAATCTCAAAAATATTTACCCAGATTTAGATGAAAGCCTTTTATGGGCTAATGTTAACGAAATAGCTTTTGCAAAATGGAAGGAAACTTCTCTTTCATCTGGTGCCGATGCGGCTTTTGAAACTCGTTTGTTCTTCATGGGACTGGACTCTGTAGAAGCAAGCAATAATGTATTTAACTTTACGATGTCAACACCACCACTGATATTGACTTCGTCAGGTTCTTAACTTAAGGTGTCAAACTAATTATAACCCAACGTTGCCTGCCATTTTTGCAAGAGACTGTTTTGTTTTAGTCCAATCAGTGCGAAATCGGCTAAGTCACTTGAGTTTGAAATTATGCTCTTTTTATCACATGATACTTTTAAAGTACTATTTTTCTAATAGAGTACTTTTTATATTAAAACTAGTAGTTTTTCCAGCATTCAGGCCCTTAGGCATATTTACAGAAAAGATTTCATTTTCAATAGTAAAGTTAAAAACATCTAATTTTTGGGTGGGATCTACCATATTGAGAATCCAATTATTGCCTTTTTTTTCTAGCATATATAAACCTGCTTGCTTAAAGTTAATTTTATTAAGACCGACAATTTTTATCTCAATTGGCTGGTAGGCAACTACCATACAGAGCGTATTATTTTTATTTATGATAACCTGTGCTTCCTTTGTATTGGACAGAACCTCAAAATCAGGCGTATAATTTAACATCTCAGAAATTGAAATACCTGGTAATATTACGTATGCATATTTGGCATCTTTAACTTGTTTTCCATGTTCGATTTCTATTGTAAAAATATCTTTTTTAATATTATTCTCTTTTTCATAAATCAGCGCAATATCTCTCCAACTGCCACTTTGTGATTGATTAATTATTTTATATTTTGATGATAATATTGGATAATATCCAACTTTATTATGATAAATCCAGTTAAGAGTAGATGAGGTTAATTCTCCTTTGGACATAGTTTTAATTTGATTATCAAATATTTGAATGTCTCCTTTGGTAAAGGTTTGATTTATAGTAGTTGATACTGCATCAGGAAGATTTGTTGTAATATCTGATCCGAGACAGATTATTTTATTATTTAAATAAAACCATGCTTTATTAGCTTTAAGTGAGTCTCTATTTAATTTAAAGGCAGTAATTCCGTTTTTGCCGTTTGTAATCCCACCTGAGAAATCTCCTTTGTTACGATATCCATCAATTGTTAATATCGGTAATGGTCCTAATTTTTGAAAATTAGTTACTCCGGGTAATTTTTTCCAATCCCAAACAGGATATATATTATCATATTCTGTACCGTCAACATAGATAAATGTTGTCCCTCCCCCTAAATAATAACCTTTTAAATTTTCACCATTTAAAGCTTCTGTGGCTTTTATTCTATTAGATGATAATTTGACTGAGGAAAACCATTTTGATGTATGATGAACAGTCATATCTGAACGCCAAAAGTGTTTAGTTCCAGAAAAATGGGATATGTGTAAAGGTGAATAATTATTAATAATAAGGGATTTATAGATATTTCTAAAATTTTTATCCACATAAATCATATCAATAGCTGCATAGGCTAATTCTAGTGATTTGGATGTTTGAATGTCTTTGAAAAATTGTCTGCCAAGCGAATTAACATCAAAGGCTCCTTTCCAACTCACCCAGCCTAAGCCCTCTAAGATGAAATTTCTCATAATAAATATATTATCTTTTTCAAGTTTTAAGGATGTTCCAGATAGTATTCGAGCCCAAAAACTGATTGAGGTAACAAAGCTAAGCCCATAATTACCGAATTGCTGTTGAGGACCATGTTGATGAAAACTAAAATCGGTTTGGACACCTTCTTTGCTCGTAATTCTTAACTCGGAAAAAATAGTATCTCTAGCTCTTTTTGCTAATTTCTCATCTTCTAATAAAATAGCTTTAAATAAAATATTTCCAGCTTGCCACACCTTATTTTGACCAGTTTGTCTGAAACTAGATTTATTAAGGACGATAATCGCTTCTCGCATCTCATCCGGAGAAAGTTCATGCTTCAAGAAAATAAATGCTAATCCTAAGATTTTAGGTATTCCTATTTCATTGTACCACCAATTTGAACAAACAAGTTTTGCTTTAAACCAAAAGTCCATTGACTTATGTATAGCTATTTTTATTTCTGGATTTTGATAATTTTCGGATTTTGGATTACAATAGATCATGGTTAATGCAAGAATTCTATCAACATGTTGTTTAGGTGACCAGCCAGATCTCTTATCATCTTTATAATTAATATCGCTCCAACTTCCATTATTATTTAGTAATCTTAAATATGTTACGACCAAGGAAGAATCACTTTTGTTTTTCAAATATTCTTTATTAGAAACTTGGTTTATGATTTTTAAGTCTTTGTTATGATTTTTTATAATATCATTAATTTCCTTAGAGCGGCTATCTGCTTTTAAATAATAACTCTTAATATTATTTTCCAAATTTTTGAATAGGTGCTGTTGTGAGTTTACCATTGTAAGCTTAAAACATAAGAATACGCAGAAGTAATATTTCATAAATGGATACATTAGCTAATTAATATTTGAACATGCCTAAATTTTTTTAAATAAATTGTTTCGCTTTTTTTAATATTTGTTTACTTTTTAACAGTAGCCTTGCTTCAATTTTAGAATCTGCGCCTATGTAGGATTCGGTCATTCTACTTTAGAAACTAATCTTGCCTATATTTACCATTGTTTATTTAATGATACTTTAAGTATAAAATGATAGCATAAATTATTTTATATAAGCTTCTATTCTCTAATAATGAATTGTTATTATTTATATGTCTTTTTAATCAAATTAAATCCTATTTCTCTGAGGTCATACAAACTGCAAAGTCTAGTTTAGGACGATTCTCTGTAACTATTTACTGCAAAATGATAGTTTGTATTTGTTAAATAGATTTATTAAGGGTGTTATATCAAATAAAAATTGAAATATAAGGGTACTGTACTAAGGTTAAGAGATAGTCTATAAGTGTTGTTTTCTAAAAAATTCTTTGAATTTGAATTGCATTTATAATACTTCTATTCTTTTTTTCATGAAAACTAATAGTGATACCTTTTTCGTGTTGAGTATTTATAAGAAACTTCTCCTTAACAGCGGTTTCGGGAATTATATCTTCTTGTGTGTTGAAATTGGATAACACCTTTATATCATTGATAAGTACATCGAATACGCGATCTTCAAATTTTTGAAATGAGCTTTGATTAGTAAGGTTGTAGGCTAACTCTTCTTTTTTAACGCTTGATAGCAATTCTGCAAAATGTAAAGTAATTTCATATTGGCCATTAGGAACATCAAATTTAAATTCGCTAATACCTAGACGTTGAGTTTGATAAATTGGATCTAAATTAGTGCCTAGTATATTTCTGTCTGATCCATAAGACTGTCTAATAGCATTAGGAATTCTAAAAATTTCACCTCCAATATAACCCCAGCTTCCAGGTTTATACGATTGTTCTGGAATCCAGATTTCTTTATTTTCATAATCACAAAAAAATCTTTTATCTCCAATATTAACATTCAATCCACTGAAAGGGTAGTTAGAATTTTTTAAATTTTGATTTAGTAATTTAAAATCAATAATCTGCAAATCTTCTAAATTTCGATTCTGAATTGTAGCTTTTGCAATTAAAATGTTTTTCCCATTAATAAAAGGGACTTTAAATGTTGCAATTCCATTTACAGGGCTTTGTTCTATCGATATAATATTATTTACAATTAAAGTAACTAACGGAGCGTTAGAAAAAACTTGTACATCCTGTGTTGATATGAACTTTTCTGAGGAATCAACAAAGCCAGAGCGTAAATTCCATTCTTTAGATCCAATTTGTAAGAAAGGGGTTTTTAGAAGATTTGCCTGATAAAATAGATAAGTATCTTTTGGTTTCCTATCGTAGGTTAATAAACCTTTAGTATTCATGTGAGGTGCAGCGTCGGCTCTTTCTTCGGAATTAAATTCTGTTAAATTCCAAATTAGAGCGGCTGCTATATAAGGTCTTGAATTTATTGCCTGTAAATAAGAATCATGATACATGGTGGAATATTCTATAGATTTATCAAATCTTTCTGGCATATTGCTGTGTATTCTAGTGTCAGAATCAGCACCATACTCTGTTACCAACAAAGGTTTATGCGGTAGTTTTTCATGATGCTGATCTAGAAACTTATCAAAACCTTTAAAATTTCCACTATACCAACCTTGGTATAAATTCCAACCAACAAGTTGTGGTATTTCTGTTAGCTTATATTTATTATATAAATCGAAATTCTCATGATTTGGAATAAGTGTGTATCTGAGATTATCTTCTTTATGTGTAATATCTTCCAGCTCTTCTGCAAGTTTAGTTATCTTATTAAAATAATTGTTTTGCTGTCCAGAGCCTTTTTCATATCTGGGCCTCAACATAATTTCATTCATGTAAGCCCAAATAATAATGCTTGGATGGTTATAGTTCTGCCTTATCATTTCTAGATGCATTTTCTTAGCGTTTTCAGAAAAAGCCTCAGACTCTGTAATTCTATTTACTATGGGCGTTTCTACAGAAGTTAATATTCCTAGCCTGTCACATGCCTCTAATACAGCGGGGTCTTGCGGGTAATGTGCAACTCTTAAAAAATTACCACCCATTTCTTTAAGTAATTCTACATCTTTTACGTGTAATGCATCAGATAAAGCATTTGCTTTATTCATATAATCTTGATGTCTGCTCGCTCCAATAAGTTTTAAGGGCTCTCCGTTTAAGAAAAAGCCTTTATTAGCGTCGAAGCTAAACCATCTAAAACCAATCGGATGACTTAATTCATCTAGAATTTTTCCTGTAGCTTTCTCGCTAATACTTGAAACAAGTGTATAAAGATAAGGTCGTTTGGGAGACCATAATTGAGGATATTTGATGCTTTCAAGTAGGATATTAAAATCTACATTTTTATTTTTCTGAGACTGTATTTTTAGGCTTTTCTTTAAAACAATTTCATTTAAATGATTTTTTAAGGTATGAGTTATTATTAATTCTTCAGATTTTTCAGAATGATTGGTTAATGTACCTTTTACATTAATGTTTGCCGTGGTGTTATTAACGCTAGGAGTAGTAATGAATAGCCCATTGGAAGCATAATTGTCCATGTCAAAATGAATTTCATCAATAACTTTAAGATAAACATCACGATAAATACCTCCAAAAAATGTAAAATCCGCAGATAATGGAGCAATATCCTCGTTATGACTATTATCTAATTTAACAGTAAGCTCGTAATTATTATTCCCTTCCTTATTAAAATCTAGATATTTATTTATTGAAAAACTAAAAGCGGTATAGCTTCCTATATGTTTTCCTACAAATTTACCGTCTATATAAATTTCTGCTACTTGTGCGGCACCTTCAAAATGAAGGTAAATGGCTTTGGAACTCCATTCTTTGGGAATATATAATGTTTTGTTATACCAACTGATACCACGATAATAACCTGGCTCATCATCGAATACATCTTTATCATTCCAACTATGTGGTAAAGATATTTTTGTCCAATTTATATTTTGTGTCTTTGATGGAAAACTATTTAAATCACCTTTATAAAAAAGCCAATTGCTATTAATAGATCTTATAATACGAGTTTGGCTATAAGAAGATAGGGAATAGAATAAGATTAAAGTAAGTAATCTTGCTTTTAATGTCATTGTTAATATATTATTTAATTATAAGTTTTAATTGTAACGTTACTAATAGTAGTACAAAAATCTTATATACTTAATGAGCATAGGTAGAATAAATGATCCTAAAAGGTGGAATAATCCGTAAAACACCAACCTGTAGAAGAATAGTAGATGTTTTTTTTTGAT
The DNA here is from genome assembly GCF_000425145.1 of Pedobacter glucosidilyticus DSM 23534. GTDB lineage: Bacteria > Bacteroidota > Bacteroidia > Sphingobacteriales > Sphingobacteriaceae > Pseudopedobacter > Pseudopedobacter glucosidilyticus. Next base: position 19,063 of record NZ_AULF01000012.1, on the reverse strand, counting down.
TTTTGTTTAAACTAGATTTTTTTATCACAATACTAAAATAAAATCAATTGAATGATTGAAAATAATGGTATGTAATAATTTTAAAATTTAATAATCCTATTAAAGGGTCGCTATATTTTAAAATGTAAATTACAAATGATAGATTATAATTTCTACAAAAATCTATTTAAGATTTTTGTAGAAATACTAGAATAGACATTATATAGATAGATTATAAAAGAGGTTTTTAACACATAGATTTTTTTAATACCAATTCCAATTATGAAAAAAACAACTGTCGTTTTCTTATTTTTAAATATTTTATTTAGGCCATTATTTTCCCAATCCATAGATTGTAAGGCAGAGCTAGTAGGCGATAACTTAATAATAAGTAACAATCTGGTAAGTTTCTTTTATAATTGGAACAATGGAAATATTGAATTTAAGGGATATCAAGAGAAAGGTTCTTCTATTATCCAAGCTAATGAAACAATTGAAGATTTAAAATTATTTTCAAAGCCTTTTTTATCAGAAAGTGCTACTTTAACAAGCTCAGTAAAAAAGCGTTTTAATGGCGAGCAGAAATTTCTGGAAGTAATTGTTAATTTTAAGCTTAATAGCATTAATATACGTCGAATTATAGAGATTTTTCCTAATAGCCCATCTTTAAGGACTTATTATTATGTAAAAGGATCTCCACAAGAGAGTTGGATAAATATTACTAAAAAACAAGTAGGGACTGAAATAATCGAAGACTTGTCGTCACTAAATAATAAAATGCTTTATCAGAGATTGGGCTGTGTACCTTTAATAGGGAAGCATTGGGAGGCTAAAGCTGTTTCGTTCAGGGATGTAACAGATCACAATAATACTTTAGTATTTGAAGATGATTACTTACCGTATTCAAAGCCTATAGAGATAAAAGCCAATATATTACTACTCCGAAATAGTATTAATAATGCAGGAATATTTATTCTCAAAGAAAGTCCTATAAGTTCTTCTCAACAAGCTTATCCTGGTGTTGATTTTTCTTTAAGTCTTAATAGGGTAGAGGTTCTAGGTACAGGTATTGAAAAATCTTTTATGAATAATCAAGAATGGCAAAGATCATATGGTTATGTTATTGGTGTTTCTTCAGCAGATGAAACTTCGCAGTTAATAGCATTAAGAACTTATCAAAAAGCAATACGTTCTTTAAGAACTGATCGTGATGAGATGATTATGAGTAATACATGGGGAGATAGAAATAAAGACAGCCGTATGAATGAAGCTTTCATTTTAAAAGAACTTGAAGCTGCTGCAAAATTAGGGATTACACATTTTCAATTAGATGATGGCTGGCAACAGGGTTTATCTTCTAATTCAGCACAGAAGGGAGGCAAAAACTGGGATAGTTGGACAGAAGAGGATTGGCAAGCACATTCTCAACGTTTTCCTAGGGGGCTAAAACCGATTGCTGATAAAGCAAAATCACTAAACATCAAGTTGGGTTTATGGTTTAATCCAAGTAGTGGTAATGATTATAAAACTTGGGAGCGAGACGCGGATATATTAATAGGTTATTATCATCAATTTCAAATTTCAGCTTTTAAGATTGATGGAGTAGAATTGAAAAGTAAAGAAGCAGAAGAGAACTTGAGAAAATTTTTTGAACGAGTAATGGAGAAGACAGATGGAAATGCAATCTTTAATTTAGATGTTACCGCAGGAAGGAGATCCGGGTTTCATTTCTTTAATGAATATGGAAATATATTCTTAGAAAACAGGTATACAGACTGGTCAAATTATTACCCACATACGACACTTAGAAATTTATGGATGCTATCAAGATATTTGCCGTCAGAAAAATTACAGATAGAGTGGCTTAATCCTTGGCGAAATATAAGTAAATACTCTAATGAAGATATGCTAGCTCCCTCAAAAATACCGATGGAATATATAGTTGCAACTACTTTTATGGCACAACCTTTAGCGTGGATGGAAATAAGTAATTTACCAGATGAAGGATTTAAGATAGCTGATATTATAAAAATTTATAGAGGATTGCAGCATGATATGCATGAGGGTGTAATTCTTCCAATAGGTAAGATGCCTGACGGTTTTTCTTTGACAGGATTTCAATCTATCAAAGATAGCAGAGGATATTTTATTTTTTTTAATACACCTAAATCTTCAAAAAAGATAATTATTAAAACCTTCTTGAAGCCAAACGAAAGAATTAAATTAATACCTGTAATGAATGGCCAACAATCTTTTAATGCAAAAGTTAATAGTTTATCTGAAATTAAATTGAAACTTAAACCAAAAAATAGTTTTTGTATTTATAAATATGAAAAATTAAACCAATAGATCTTTTAGAAAGAATAAACTTATAAGTTAAAAAACTGAGAAAGTAATATACAATTATCCGTATATTAATTAAGTTTATTAACCAATTAATGAAGCTCTAATATTTTATGACATTTAACAAAGGGATAATTCTTGCATTATTTTTTGTTTTTGTATTGAATTTTTCTAATTCAATTAAGGCTCAAATTAAATTTCAGCATTTAAGTGTTGAAGACGGTCTTTCCCAAAGTTCCGTTCTATCAATAACCCAAGATGGAACAGGCTTTATGTGGTTTGGTTGTAGGTACGGGCTTAATAAATATGATGGAAAAAAATTTAAAATTTATTACCATCATGATGATAGTAAAAGGATTTCTCCCGATAATAAGATAAAAGTTTATCGAGGAAAACAAAAAAAAATCTGGGCTATTTCATTCTCCGGATTAGATGTTTATAATGAGGAGTTAGATACTTTTACTAGATTTTATAACTCCAGTATATTAAAATGTTTTTTGCAAGACCAAACAGGGAGAATTTGGCTTGGCACTCAAAACGGTTTAATATTTTCAGAAGACTCATCAAATTCAAAATTTACATTATTTCCTTTAACTTCTGACCATCAAAGACTAATTATAAATGTTTTATTTGAAGATAATCAAAGGAGGATATGGATTGGTACTAATAAGGGGCTATTTTGCATAAAAAATAGTAAAGTCGCTTATTATCCATACTATCAGAATCAACTTACAAGTATCGAAACAGATGTTACTTCTTTAGCACAGGATATTTATCAAAATCTGTGGATTGGTACGAAAGGTAAAGGAGTAAGTATCTTAAATATAAAAACAGGCCGCTTTATCAGACGTTTCAGTCAGCAAGTAAAGGATGTTAATTCAATTCCTAGTAATGATATTTTTAAAATAATTAGTTCTAAAACAGGTTATTTATGGATAGGAACTCAGGATGGACTATCGGTTATTAATCCACATTCTTATAAAATTATTACCTATAGAAATACACCATCCGATATCAAAAGTTTAAGTCAAAATTCAGTATACGATTTATTCGAAGATCAAAATGGTTCAATTTGGATAGGAACATATTATGGGGGAATAAATATTGTACATAAAACTCCTTTCTCTTTTAAAGTTTATGCTATTGAGAATCATTATAAAAATCTTAATGTAAATGTTATAAGTGCTCTATATGAGGACAATCATAAAAAATTATGGGTTGGAACAGAAAGTTCTGGATTGAATTATTTTAGTAAAGATTTTAAAAAATTAAAAACGTACCAAAACAATATATATGATTTTAATTCTATATCTTCAAATTCTATTAAATGTATTATTAAAGATAATGAGGGTAGATTGTGGATAGCAACTCATAAAGGTGGATTAAACTTATTTAACCAAAAGAGTGGTCATTTTGTAAGTTATAAAACTAATCCTAAAGATAGCACCACCATAGATGCAGATAATATTTATACTATTTTACAAGATAGTAAAAATAGATTTTGGATTGGTACAGGATATGGCTTAAGCTTATTTAATCCCAAAACAGGTAAATTTAAAAGAAGTAAAATTATAGCTAAAGAATATCGTGTGCCGGGTAGCTATGTTATGAACATCTTTGAAGATTCTCAAAAAAATTTATATGTATGTAATCTACTTGGAATACATATTCTAAAAGAAAACTCTAAATTTTTCAAGTTATTACCTTATGCTTTAAAAGCAGGATTAAATAGTAACCAAATTAATTACATGTATGAAGATTCTAAAAAACGTATCTGGATAGCTAATTATTACGGTGGAATAACGCTTTTTAATCCTGCTACCTTGGCTTTTAAAACCTATAATATAAATCAGAAACTTTCTAATAATAATGTAGTTGGTATTCTTGAAGATAATAAAGGTATGCTTTGGTTAAGTACTAATAACGGATTAGTAAGATTTGATGTTGATAAAAAAGAATTTCATAATTATGATCAAAAGGATGGATTGCCAAGTAATGAGTTTAATAAGGGCTCTTGCCTTAAATTAAAAGATGGTACACTTCTATTTGGAGGTTATAAAGGCATTGTAAGTTTTAATCCTGATGATATAAAAGTTAATACTTTTGTTCCCCCTGTGTTACTTTCAGATTTAAAATTATTTGATAAATCAGTAAAAGTAAATGGTTTAGATAATTTACTTAAAAAAAGTATCATTTTCACTGATAATCTGATTTTTAAGTATAATCAAAATAGTTTTTCTCTCGAATTTGCAACACTTAATTATATCCAGGCTGATAAAAATAAATATGCTTATAAATTAGAGGGTTATGATAGGCGGTGGCATTATAGTACTGCTGCTTATGCAACTTATAACAATTTACCTCCGGGCAAATATAAATTTCTAGTTAAAGCAAGTAACAATAATGGAGTATGGACTACAAATATTAAAGAGCTAAGTATTCAGATTTTAAATCCTCCTTGGAAATCTGTTTGGGCCTATTTCTTATATTTTGTGGTAATTCTTATTATATTGATTTTATTAATCCGATATTTAAATATAAGAATTAGGCTTAAGCGTGAGGAAGAAATGCATAAGTTAAAACTAGATTTTTTTACCAATATTTCTCATGAAATAAGAACGCCTTTAACATTAATTAAAGCTCCAATAGAAGAACTTATTTCGAGTTCTAATGAGAATATAGGGCAGATGGAGTATTTAATGCAAGTGAAAAACAATACAGATAGACTGTTAAGGTTAGTTACCGAATTAATGGATTTTAGAAAAATTGAAGCTGGCAAGGTAGATTTAGAGGTACAAGAGCATAACCTAGTCGATTTTTTAAATGATATCTACAATTCCTTCAGTATTTTAGCCAGAAACAAGAAAATAACATACAGTTTTTATCACGATGTAAATTCATTAAACATTTATTTTGATAAAAGTCAATTAGAAAAAGTTTTTTTTAATCTTTTATCCAATGCTTTTAAGTTTACATCAGATGGTGGAGAAATAGTTATTTCTATAAAAGATTCTACAAATGTTTGTATTATAGAAATAGCTGATAATGGCTGTGGTATTGCCGAAGATGATCATAAAAATCTTTTTCGTAAATTTTTTCAATCTAAATTAAAACAATTAGAAGCTCCAGGTAGTGGTATTGGTTTGGCGCTCTCTAAAAGTATTTTGGAGTTGCATAAAGGCACCATTAACTTCAAAAGTAAATTGGCACAAGATGGTAAAAATGGCTATACGATATTTCAGGTCGAATTATTAAAAGGAGTTAAGCATTTTGATAAAAATAGTTTCAAACAAAGTGTTTCTCTTGAAAATTACAAGCTGATAAACGATGTTGATCTCATCAATGAAGATGTGATAGATTTTGATACTGAATTTGGAAATGTTCAGATATTAGTTATTGAGGATAATGATGAGATAAGAGAATATATTAGAAGTTCTTTAAATAAAAGCTATAACATCGAGACAGCAGAAAATGGAGCAATAGGTATAGAGAAAGCATTTGAAAGTTTACCTGATTTAATTATTAGCGACGTTAAAATGCCCGAGAAAGATGGATTGGAACTTTGTAAAATTTTAAAATCTAATGAAACAACTAGTCATATTCCAATTATACTACTAACAGCGAGGACAACCTTCATTCAGCAACTCTCTGGTTTAGAAAATGGAGCTGATGTTTATTTAACAAAGCCTTTTAGTTTACAAATATTAAGATTAAATATTAAAAATCTTTTAGCAACTCGAAAGGCAATGCGAGAACGTTTTAGTAAAGAAATGACTTTTGAACCAACTAAAGTCATTATAAATCATGCAGATGAAAAGTTTTTAAAGCGCTTAATGCTAATTGTAGAGGACCATATAGATGACTCTGAGTTTGATGTAGAGCAGCTTATTGATAAAGTAGGGATGAGTAGACGGGTATTATATAAAAAGCTATCTGCTTTAACTAATATGACAGCGGCAGACTTTATTAAATCTATAAGATTAAAAAAAGCAGTTTTATTATTAGAGAATGGAGGATTTAATGTTTCTGAAGTTGCTTTTGCAGTAGGTTTTAATGATCCTAAATACTTTACTAAATCTTTTAAAAAACAGTTTGGTAAATCGCCAAGAGAATATCAAAATAGCTTAAAAAGTTGATGGTTATTAGTGTTTAATTTTAGGTAATGCATCAACTTATTTTTACTTAATAGCGATTCTAAAAAAGCAATTCTACAATATTTCTTATTTATTTGTTGTTTTAATTTAATGAAAAAACATAAGATTAAATAGAGAAGATACATTAATACTTGAGCTGATTTAAGAAGTATTTTCTTTTGAAGAATAACAGTAAAACGATTTTAAATTTAATAATATTACAGATATACAATTCGATTAAGGATAGAACAATTTATATCATCTAAAGAAATGCCTATTTCAATTAAATGTTAAGTTAAGATTATATCTTCAAGTATAAGTACTGGCATCTTAAAGGATTACTAAAACAATCCGCAACTTTTCTAGATATATCAGCTAAGTTTAATAACATTTAAGATAATTATCCATAACAAAAAATCGTGTTTGGAAATTTAATGTTTGCTATTAATAGTAGTAAGTATCCAAAGAATATTGATTTAATATAACTTTTTATTACTAATAATTGTACAGATTTTACCCCTTATTAGTGTTCTAATTTACCCCATCAATAGGAGCTAAGTATATAAATTAGTTTATTAAACTTAAAATACATGATATATCAACATTCCTCAATGTATGATATATTATCATAAACCAATAAAACTAAATAATATGAAAATTAAATCACTTTTGTGTATGACAGTTTTAGCTATTCAAAGAATACGCTATATGCTGGGTAGAAAAACAGGATTTGAATTTACTGTCCCGGTAACTTTTAAAAGTATTATAAAAATACAGCAATCCTTTAATCTGTAGCCATTGTTTTAACCTTTACAAACCAATCATGAAAAAAAATCTAATTCTTATCATGAGTATGTTATTCAATATTATAGTTCATGCTCAAACAATAAAAAACTCTCGTTTATATAGTGCTTATCGGTATAATAAGTCGAGTTCAATACTTCCTGATTTTTCTTATGTAGGCTATCATCATGGTGATGATTCTATTCCTACAGTTACACATAATATTTACAATGTAACAACATTTGGTGCCGTGGCAAATGATGCTTTATCAGATAGAGCTGCAATAGAAGCAGCTATTGCAGCTGCAAAAGCAAATGGTTCGGGAATCATTTTTTTCCCTCCAGGGAGGTTTTTAGTAAATGAAACTGGAGATTCTGATACGCAAAGTATAACAATTAATGGGAGTAATATTGTATTTAGAGGAAGTGGATCTGGACCTGGAGGAACAGAACTTTTTATGAGAAGAACAATGCAACCAACGGACCCGAGTAAGATGTGGTCTACCAAAAGATTATTTGAAGTGAGACCTTCCACTAATTCTCTAACATGGAATACAAATATTAGCACAATTAATACCGCTGCAAACATCGGAGATTTTAATATTACTTTAGCAAATAAAGGTACTTTGCAAGTTGGAGATTGGATATTGTTGACTATGAATAGTACAGACCCATCATTGTTGCAATATGAAGTAGGTACACATCCATTATCTTCTGATTGGCTGATTACTACTCAGGGTGTGCAATTAAAAATATATCATAGTATAAAAAGTATAAACGGTAATACTTTAACCCTCAATGAACCTATAAGTTATCCTATTAATCCTACGCATAATTGGACTGTTTTCAAAACAGCCGTAATACAAGAAATAGGGTTTGAGAATATCGCTTTTGTGGGAAATTGGAAAGACACTTTTTATCATCACAGATCTTGGGTTGATGATTCTGGCTGGAGCATACTTCTAATGAATAATACATTCAATAGCTGGATACGCAATTGCAGGTTTACAGACGTTAATATTGCTGCGCAGATAAGTTCTGGTTCTAATATAAGTGTATTAAATTGTGAAGTAACTGGTAATCCAGGGCATGAAGCTATTTTTAATAATGGTGCAACAAATGTTCTGTTTAGTAATGTACATGATAGAGCTTCACAAGAGCATTCTGTAGGTGTTGCTAGAACTTCTATGAATACAGTATTGCACAACGTTACATATCCCCCATCAACGTGTTTTGAATCTCATTCTTCTCAACCAAGAAATACCTTGCTAGACAATGTTGAGGGGGGTATACATTTTGATAGAGCAGGAGGTGCATCAAAAGACTTTCCTCACCATCTTAGCAATCTTATCTTCTGGAATTATAAGCAAACTAATACACCATATACAAATTTAGAATTTTGGAAAAATACTAATTGGGATTGGCGTATACCAAATCCAATAATAGCAGGCTTTATAGGTGGTAGTACTTTTAATTCTAGTCATATAAGGGTTGGATCTGAAAGTATAGGAGCTTTTGTTTATCCTAAATCATTATATGAAGTCCAATTAAATGAGCGAAAATCACTAGCTCCTTGGCTTAATAGTTCAAATTGGAGCTACACTTTCGGCAACCAAACAGGTACTTTTGTAAATACTGTTGGAACTACAGGAGTATCTTCTTTGTCTAATAGTACTAATAATGGATTTTTACCTGTTCCTAATGGAGCTAATACAGGTGTTTATATAAGAAGCTCAGGAAATGCTGTATTTACTTTAGATGGAAATCACAATTTATCTTTAAATACTTCTACAGCAGGTACTTTATCTCGTTACTCTGTTAATAATATTAGTGTTGCATCTTCAGTTGCAAAGTTTTCATTTAATATAGATTTTAGTTCAGCAGGCCAAGCTGACGTGGGGAATTATATTTTTGCTGTAGGTAATAATAAAGGGAAATTATTCGTTCCGTCATACGCCGGATCTGTTTATAGAGCCAGTGATGAGGTTTTTACAGCATTACGTTTCACTCCTAATACTTCAGCCACGTCAAGTACAATTGATTTTTCTTACAGATTAGGTAGCGATGCAACTTCAACCACTACCTACTCATTAATTAATAATACAACCTTTTCAAAGGGTGGTAAATATTATATAGAGCTTTATTGCAATAATTCTGGTTCGTTACAAACTTACAAAGAGTCACAAACTACTTATACATTGCCTAATAATTCCTATCATGTATGGGTAAACGGATTGAAAATTGGAGGAGATTATCCTCGTTCTATTGAAGTAAATGGCAGTACTGGCTTAAGTTCGGGTACTTCTATTGCTTTGGCAAATAGTGAGACTCTTAACTCATTCTTATTTTTATCTAATAATGGATCAAGTAATTCAACAGGTAAAATAACACTTTACTACCCTGCTGTTAGCTATTTAAATACCGGTTCTTCATCAGTAGCATTATCAAAAATCACATCATTAACGAAAGCTGATTTGCCAAAAACATCTTTTAGTGTATTTATTGATTCAGATGGTAATATATGTGGTAAATATATATCTAGAAAAACTGGAGTTGCTAATTTCTTTATTTATGATGCTGCCGGTAAAAAAGTTTATAGTTCAGCACTTAAAATAAACCAAGGGCTTAATGAAATACAAGTTAGAGATGCCTTCATAACAAAAGGTGTTTATATAGCTGTTTTACAAAATTCAGGTATTGTAGAACAAATTAAATTTATTAAGTAAACTGACTAAATAATTATAAAAACGAGTAAAATTAAATAAGAGGAAAAACTATTATTAGGGCTAATTTTAATTATTACACAAATACGCTCAGTTGAGATAATAGTTTTTCCTCTACTCCTTATTGTATAGACCTAGTTGTTGAGAGTACTCATAATTAATGTTTATTATGGTTAACGATTAGAGCGTTTTCTTTTTATTGTTTCAAGATATGAGCTTTTATAAAATAATCCGTTTTTACAAGTTTTGCTCTAAAATTCATCCATAATTGTATCATAAAATCCCCCTAATTACAGGTTTTAGTCATTTAATTTGACAAACCAATAAAACCAATAATAAAACTATGATTAAGAAAAGAATTTTTTACTTGTTAATACCCCTAATTACATTTAAAAGTTTGCAAGCTCAACAAAGTAAGCAAGTAACAGGAAAAGTAATTGAAGAGGGTAGTAACTCACCACTTCCCGGTGTTAACATAACCATTAAGGGTACAAGTAATGGTGCGGTTACGGATGTTTCAGGTAATTACAGCATTAAAGTGCCACAAAAAAGTGATATTGTCCTACAATTTAAATATTTAGGGTTCACTACTGAGGAAATAGCTTTGGGCAGCCAAACAGTACTGAATGTAAAGCTAAAGCAAAGTACTGGAACCTTAGAAGAGGTGGTTGTTATAGGTTATGGGCAAGTGCAGCGTAGAGACTTAACGGGTTCTGTGTCTTCTGTTAATATAACTGATCTGCAGAAAGCTCCGGTAGGTTCTGCTATAGAAGCTTTAGCTGGTAGGGTAGCTGGTGTACAAGTGTCTTCTGAAAGCGGCCAACCAGGAGCAGGTTTTAATATTATTATTAGAGGAGCTAGTTCTCTTACTCAAGATAACTCGCCTTTATATGTTATTGATGGTTTCCCTACAGAAGATGCTAACGCAGGAATTTTAAACCCTGCGGAAATAGAATCTATGGAGGTGTTAAAAGATGCTTCTGCAACAGCAATTTATGGAGCTCGTGGTGCAAATGGCGTAATTTTAATTACTACTAAAAGAGCTAAAATTGGCGCTCCAACCATAAGTTATACAGGATATTATGGAGCACAAGAAGTTATTAAATCTATAGATGTTTTAAGTCCTTATGAATTTGTGAGGATGGAAGCAGAAAGAGATCCTGTTAGAATATTGACAAGTTATTTTAATGATGGTAAAACATTAGAGGATTATAGGAATATACCAGGTACAAACTGGGAAGATCTACTTTTACGTACAGCACCCATGCAGGATCATTCTATACTTGTGTCTAGTGGTACCAAAACAACTAAGTATACGCTTTCGGGAAATCTTTTCAAACAAGACGGAATTATTGTTAACTCTTCATTTGATAGAAAGCAAGGTAGATTTAATATAGATCAAACCATAAACAATAAACTAAATATTGGAGGTAATGCTCTTTATTCTTCTTCTAGAACTTCTGGTAATAACCCTGTAAACCTTGGTAGTGGTGGTGCTAGTAATTCGGCAATGAGTGGGTTATTTTACAGTGTATGGGGTTATTTCCCTATTTCACCAAGTGGTGTATCTTTAGAGGATGAGCTGGTAGACCCTAATATTGACCCTATTACAGATTATAGAATTAACCCTGTATTATCTACCAAAAATGAGCTGAGAGAATTACTAGATAATAGGTTGGTTATTAATGGCTTTTTAGAATACGCTTTAAATAAAAACTTAAAATTTAGAGCTTCAGGAGGTATTAATCAAAATAACTCAGAACGTAGCGCTTTTAATAATTCTTTAACAAGGGGGGGGAGTCCATTTAGTTTAAATAAAGTTAATGGATCTATATCCTTTAACAGAACTCAATCTTTATTAAATGAGAATCTTTTAACCTACAATAAGAAAATTAATAAAGACCATGTCATAAATATAGTTGGTGGTGTTACTTTTCAGCAAAATACTTTCAAAAGCAATGGTCTTTCTGCTAATTTACTACCAAATGAAATATTAGGTCTTGAAGGATTAGGACAAGGTAATCCATTACCAGTTACAGCTGTGAAAAGTGAATGGTCTATGATATCTTATTTATCCAGATTTAATTATAATTATAAAAGTAAATATTTATTGACAGCATCTTTTAGGGCAGATGGTTCTTCAAAATTTAGAGAAGGCAGCCAGTGGGGGTATTTTCCATCAGGAGCGTTTGCATGGAGAATAATTAACGAAGCTTTTATGAAGGAGCAAAATTTACTTTCTGATGCTAAAATACGTATAGGCTATGGTGTAACTGGAAACAATAGAGTAACAGATTATGCATCTTACAGTGGGTTGAATTTTGATCTTTCAGGAGCTTATTATTCTTTTAATAATGTTCTTGCTCAGGGTGCTTATCCTAGCACTATTGCTAATCCTGATTTGAGGTGGGAATCTACGGCACAAAGTAATCTGGGTTTAGATTTAGGAGTATTTAATCAAAGACTTACTTTAATAATAGATTATTACAAAAAAGTTACTAGTGATTTATTGTTAAACGCATCATTACCATTATCAACGGGTTATACTAATAGCTTTAAAAATATTGGAAAGACTTCTAATGAAGGATTAGAATTTAGCTTTAACAGTATTAATATTAATCATAAAAATTTCGGATGGACAAGTTCTTTTAACATATCATTTAATAGAAACAAGGTATTACAACTAACCGAGAATCAAGAAAGTATTACGAATAATATACAGGTAGATGTTGCCTACAGAAATTTACCTTTATATCTTACCAAGATTAACCAGCCTTTAGGGCAGATGTATGGCTTTATTTGGGATGGCTTATATCAAATGGAGGATTTTAATGTGTCTTCAAATGGAGCTATATCTCTTAAAGATGAAGTTTCAACTAACGGAAATGCAAGAGCTAATATTAGGCCAGGTGATATTAAATATAAGGATTTAAACAGGGATGGTGTTGTAAACGATTTAGATAGAACTGTAATAGGACGGGGATACCCACTCCATATTGGTGGGCTTGCGAATAACTTTAGATATAAAAAGTTTGATTTAAATTTGTTCTTACAATGGTCTTACGGTAATGATATCATAAATGCTAATAGAATATTTATGGAATCTGGTGAAAGATCAGGAGTTAATCAATTTGCAACATTTGCCAACAGGTGGACTCCTGATAATACCAATACAGATATTCCAAGATTAAGAGGACAAGGACCGGCTGCTTATTCTAGTAGAGTAGTAGAAGACGGCTCGTTTTTAAGGTTGAAAACTGTAGCTTTAGGGTATACTTTACCGGATGTTGTTACCAAGAAGTTGAAAATTAAATCAGCTCGTATTTATACTTCAGCACAAAACTTACTCACATTTACTAAATATAGTGGTTATGACCCAGAGGTTGCCGTGTTATATACACCATTAACTCCGGGATATGATTTTTCTGCTTATCCTCGTCCAAGAACTTTTGTATTAGGTTTTAATGTTTCTTTATAATTATATGGTTATGATCAATAAAAATGAAAAATTAAGAAATGGCTTCAGAATCCCCTTTTTAAATAGCGAAATGAATAATTTTTATAGATTTTTATCCCTTGTTATTTTTATTATTGGGTTGCTGTCTGGGTGTACAGATTATTTAAAAAAGGACCCCACTTTTATAGTAAAAGAGAATTATTATAATAATGCAAATGATGCTAATGCAGCTCTGGTTGCAGTTTATGATGTTTTAGGAAGAGAGCAAACTTTTACTGGTGAGGTTTTAGAAAGTCTTAATACCTCAGATGAAGGGTTTTATGCTAGAAGCGGAAATGTTTCTGGTGTAAGTGTTTACAATTACGATGCAACAAGTACAGAGGTAACAGAATTTTGGCAACAAATGTATATTGGAATTGAAAGAGCTAACATTCTTTTAAATAATATTGACAAAGTTGATATGCCAGAAGCGGAAAAAGAAGCTATAAAAGGTGAGGCTAAATTTTTAAGAGCTTTTTACTATTTCAACTTGGTTATCTATTTTGGTGATGTACCACTCAAGACGACAGCTACACCATCAGTTAATAGTGTTGATATAGCAAGAACACCGCAAAGAGAAGTGTATAATTTTATTACTAGGGAAATGGAAGAAGCGGAAGGAATGGTAAAAACGGCAACTCAAATTGGTTTTGGTGGTAGAGTATCAAAATCTGCGGTAAGAGGTGTACTAGCTAAGGTATATTTAAAAATGGCTGGAGCACCATTAAATGATGTTAGTAAATATGCAGAAGCTTTAAAATGGGCTAAAAAAATTGTTTTTCCAGAAAATGGCCCTACTGAGCATAGTTTAAACCCAGATTATAAGCAAATTTTTATTAACCTAGCGGCTGATAAATATGACATCAAAGAGTCTATTTGGGAGGCTGAAACTTATGGAAATAGATTTGGAGATTTGGAAGGTGGAAGGGTAGGTAATACCATTGGTTTAGCTTGTAATGATGAATCAGTAGGATTTAGCTATGGATATATTAATACTACAGCAAAATTATATAATAGTTATGAAGCTAATGATGTTAGAAGAGACTGGAATATAGCTACCTACCGTTATAACCATATCACTGTTGATGGTTTTCAACGAGTTAGAGATTCTACTTTTTTAACAAATACACAAATCTACGAAAGAAATTGTGGTAAGTATAGACGACTTTTTGAACAAGTAAAACCTAAAAATAAAAATTATACGCCAATCAATGCTCCTCTATTACGTTATGCTGATGTATTATTAATGCTTGCTGAATCGGAAAATGAAGTTAATGGACCAACAACTATTGCTATAAATGCTTTAAAGCAAGTTAGAGATAGAGCAAATGCTTCTAATGTTAGCGCCTTAGCTACCAGTAAAGAAGAACTCCGAAAATTAATTCAGAATGAACGTTTCCTAGAGCTTGCTTTTGAAGCAAATAGAAAGTTTGACTTAATTAGATGGGGTATTTTTACTTCTACTATGAATCAACTAGGAAATAGTATACAAACAACCGCACCAACCAATTTCAGGTACGCTTCTCTTGCTGGAAGAAGTGTCACTGTAAGAGATAATTTATTTCCTATACCCATTAGAGAGACATCTTTGAATAGATTAATCACTCAAAATCCCGGATGGTAAAACCTATTTAATTAATTAATGATGATGAAAAATATATTTATAATACCATTATTACTGCTTTTTTTAGCATGTAATAAAAAAGAGGTAGTAAAGTTAGATTTCTCTGTTCAAACAGAGAGAACAAACTATAAAGTTGGAGATACCGTAAAGTTTATATTATCCGGTAATCCAGACCAGTTATTATTTTATTCTGGTTTAGAAGGGAGTAGGTTTATTTATAGAAATAGAACTATTGCCGAAAGTGATAATATAACCTTAGATTTTGCAACTAACAGAAGGCTAGGTACTGATGCTCAGCAGCCTCAATCATTAAAGCTTTTTGCTTCTCAAAAGTTTAATGGACAGTATTTGGAGGCAAGTATTAATGAGACTACTGATTGGGTGGATATTACTTCAGCTTTTACACTATCTACATCTGTTAGCGGAGATGTTTATACTAATTCTGGCGTTGTTAATTTATTAACTTTAGGATCTTTGGGATTAACTATTGATAAAACTAAGCCTATTTATTTTGCCTTTAAGTTTACAGGTAATACAGGAAGTACGCAAAGGACTTGGAGGATCAATAGATTCGATATTAAACTTACAACTAATACAGATAACCAAATTATACCTGTAATTAGTATTAGTGGTATGAGTTGGAACACAGTTAAATTCGGCACTTCACCATCCAATTTTACATTTAATTCCGGAGTGTTGCAAATAGTGGGTGGGGGCTCAACCGCATTGAGTAACCAAGTTTGGGCAGTTTCTAATGCTGTTAATCTTATTAGTGTAAAATCAGATATAGGTACACCACTTAAAAATATTAGTACACGTTTAGATGAATATACTTTCATTTATAACCAGCCGGGTAATTACAAAGTTACTTTTGAAGCTTTTAATATTAATGTTTACGGAGAAAGTAGAGTTATTAAAGAGTTAGAAGTTAACATTGCACCCTAGTAACCCAGATTAGTTAATAGATGATTTTTTTATTCAAATATGTATTATTTTTTATCATAAAACCTTCAATGCTAATTATTAGGCCTAATTGAAGAGCTTTATACTACATTTTTTTGATTTCTAAAACATCATTTATAATATATGAATAAGCTATCTCTTTTAATAGTATAAGAGAGATAGTTTATAATATATAAGTAAAATGAAATAATAATATTCACAATATTAAACTTTAATTAATTTATGAAAAAAATTTTCTTTCTTTTTTTCTTTCTTTCATTAAACAAGTTCAGCTTTACACAAGGCTTAAAAAATATTGATATAAATAGGATGCTGACTGTAGCAAATATCCAGTATAAAAATGTTTTAAAGGTTTCTCAAGATTTAACAAAATATCCTAGGACACAAGATAAAAATGGATCCTTAAAATATGTAAATATTAATGATTGGACAGGAGGTTTTTGGGCTGGTAACTTGTGGTACATGTATGAATTAACAAAAGATACATATTGGAAGGATCAAGCTGTTAAATGGACGGAATCTTTAAATAAGAACCAATTTAATACGAGTCACCATGATTTAGGATTTATGATGTATTGCAGTTATGGTAAAGCTTACAAAAGAACATTAAGTCCAAATTATAAAGATGTTTTAATACAATCAGCTAAATCTCTCAAAAGTAGATTTAATACTCGGGTAGGAAGTATAGAATCGTGGAATTCAAGAATGTCTTGGGATGGTAAAACCTTATGGGATTATCCCGTAATTATTGATAATCTAATGAATTTAGAATTGTTGTTTTTTGCATCAAAGGAAACAGGAGATAATAGCTATAAAGATATAGCTATTAAACATGCTGAAACAGCTTTAAAAAATCATATAAGACCAGATTTTAGCTCTTATCATGTTATTAATTATGATACAATTTCAGGTAAAGTCTTACATCGTGAAACTTGCCAAGGATACGCAGACAATTCTACTTGGGCTAGAGGTCAAGCATGGGGTATTTACGGTTATACTATGATTTATAGAGAAACAAAAGATCGAAAGTTTTTAGATGCTGCTATAGGTTTATCAGATTTTTTTTTAAAACATAAAAATTTACCAAAAGATTATATTCCTTATTGGGACTTTAATGTTGGTGAAGAAGGTTACGATCCAAAATTTAAATATAATACTAGTGTTTATAAAGAAATTCCAAGAGATGCCTCCGCAGCTGCAATTGTTAGTTCTGCTTTATTAGAACTTTGTAACTATGTTCCTCTTAAGAAGAAAGTTATTTATTTAGAAGCAGCTGAAAAAATTCTAAAATCTTTAAGTACATCACGGTATTTAGCTCGTCCAGGCACTAATGGTGGGTTTTTATTAAAACATAGTACTGGCAGTTTTCCCCATAACAAGGAGGTTGATGTACCTCTTGTATATGCTGATTATTATTATTTAGAAGCTCTAATTCGATATAAAAACTTAAATAAAATATAATATCAAATCTTATAATTTGATTTAAATAAAAAACATGGACAAAAAAATAAAAAAATATTCAAGTTTAGTAATATTATTAATGTGCTTCACCTTTATATCAGCGACTTTTCAAACGCGTAAAAATATTTTGATAATCGGAGATTCCATTTCGATTGGCTATACGCCTTTTATTCAAAAGAAATTTATAGGTATAAATATAGAGCATAATCCTGGTAATGGAGGATCTACTTTTAAAGGGGTACAAAATATTGAAAAATGGCTTGGAGAAAGGGAATGGGATGTAGTAATGTTTAACTTCGGACTGCATGATATGGTTTATAAGGATACTTTGAATAGATATGATTTGAAAAATGGTAAAATCGCAGTTTCTTTAGAGGATTATAGAAAAAACTTACAAATCATTGTAAATAAATTAAAGGAAACAACGGCTCATATAGTTTTCATAACAACAACAACTGTTCCTGAGAATGCGGCCGGAAGAATGGTAGAATCACCACTTTTATACAATAATATAGCTAAAGAAGTTATGAATAGGAATGAAATAGATATACTTGACCTATATGAAACGTCTTTAAGGGTTCATCCACTAAACTCATATCCTAATAATGTTCATTACACGGAGAAAGGTTCTGAATTACTCGCACAACCTATTATATCAAAATTAAAATCCATAATAAATGAGTTATAATTAGTTGTGTTATTCTAAGTAAATGACGATGTAATACTACTTAGAAACAATAACAAATGAATTGTTATTTACATTACGTATATTTTTAATTCGGTTAATTACTTTTATAAATATCACCATCACCATGAACCTGAAAAAATTATTAGTCTTTTTAGTTTTTTGTTATGCAAGTACTTCTGTTTTAGCACAACCCATATCGCAAGATGAAAAAATGAAATGGTGGCGTGAGGCTCGTTTCGGTATGTTCATCCACTTTGGGGTTTATGCGCAAATGGCCGGAGAGTATAAAGGGCATCAACAGGCTAGAGGTGGGGCCGAGTGGATTATGAATAGAATGAAAGTACCGGTTTCAGAATATAAAGAAGTTGCCAAACAATTTAATCCGGTAAAATTTAATGCTGATGAATGGGTAAAAATGGCCAGAGATGCCGGGATGAAATATCTAATCATTACAGCTAAACACCATGATGGCTTTGCTTTATTTGACTCAAAAGCTAGTGATTGGGATATTATGGATGCAACGCCCTACAAAAAAGATCTGTTAAAACCTTTGGTAGAGGCCTGTAAAAAATATAATGTAAAATTAGGCTTTTACTATTCCCAAGCCCAAGATTGGGTAAACCCAGGAGGTTCTGCAGCTAGGAAATTAATGGCAGAAGGTTGGCCTAATCCTGATAGTACAAAGATTGATGATTATACGAAGGAACATAAAGGGCATTGGGACCCGGCTCAAGAAACCAGAACATTTGCACAATATATTGATGAAGTTGCAGTTCCACAGGTAAAAGAATTGATGACGAATTATGGCGATATAGCCGTTTTATGGTGGGATACGCCAACAAATATGACTGATGAAGCTGCTCTAAAATTA
>NZ_AULF01000011.1 GCF_000425145.1 Pedobacter glucosidilyticus DSM 23534 | reverse complement strand
CGAGAACAACCATTCATAAAAAACAGACTATCCCGAAGCACATGAGCAATCCCCGAGAGCCGGAAAAAATTCAAAAACAGCAGCAGAAACAAAAAAGCTAGTACCACCAAGCCTATAGCGCATGCGGTTTTGCGTCTGAGTTTGTATAAACATTCATAAGCTATAACCGAGCAAAAATAAGCGCTCTCTGTTTTTGAGTGTGGATTGGGGATGTGCGGCAAAGGCTCCTGCGGGATTGTTCAGGACTTTTGGTTCCTTTTGGTCCCGCAAAAGGAACGAGCCCCGCCGGCGATAGAGGCGGACAATCACATCACAGAGAAAATTAACCTAATTTCTGATAAATAGGATTCCCTCATACAGGTAATAACAAAGCCTGCCACATACCTCGCTTGACAAACTAGGCGAACACAGCGAAGCTGTAAGAACACCCATTCAAACCTCTACAGCACAAACCGAAGCTCATAGGCAACAATCAGTTCATTAGTTGAATTTGTTTAGGTCGTTAGGCATAAAAATCCGTTATTAAATAAGTTTAAACTATCCGATATTTAGGCATCTTTTTACTTTCTACTCTGTACTTTCTACTCAATACTCTGTACTTTCTACTCAATACTCTGTACTTTCTACTCAATGCTCTCTACTCAATACTCTCTACCCTCCACTCAAACCCTCCCCTTTATCCTACTCAAACCTCCTGCACTTATATTCAAGTATGAAGCTATATCCTTTGTGAGCAAACGAGAAGCAGGAAATAAGCGAATAAAAGATAAATAACGTTTATCAGCAGGCAAACCCAAAAGCCATATTCTACAATCTCTTCGGTACAAAGTATAACAAAAAAAATGAATCAGCCACGGATACAAATCTGGATGTTCTTTTAATAAAGCTATACCATACCGGTAAGCTATAGGAATAAGACTGGCATCTTCCAAAACAACCAAATACTCCTCAGATCTTTCTCCCATGCCTAAAGGCTGCGTAATACAAAGTAAGCTACCAGCCTCGTAAAAATCATGCACTTTTTCACACCCAGAAGCATCAAAATAGTAACGTTTAGCCAATCCAGATTTTAAATACCAAATATGTTCTACCAACTGGCCTGGCCTAACAAGACATTCACCAGTTCTAAAATATTGATAAGGTTCCCTTTCTAAAATACGCCTCATAATGCCAAAAGGAACCTTTGGAGATAAAACTTTAAGACTATAAAACTGAGAAGATTTAAAAGCATTCATCCCACGCAATTAGGCATGAAAAAATAGAAATAACAAAACACTGTTGATGAACTACCTCATCCGCATAATGAAACACCTCATACAATTAATAAGATTTTTCAGCACTCCTAAGCACATCTCTAATTTACGAGCATGAAAAACTATCACTTTTTTCCACAGCTCTTCCTCCGTACCCCTCGCTTTTGTAAAGACACAGCACAACAAGCCATGTCAGAAATACTTCAAGATAAAAACTTTCAAAAAGCACTATACCTCTCTAGTGATGTTGTATATAACGAAGTCAAAAAACTTGATTTTAATTGGCATGAATGTTCAAAACCCTTACAACATACACTTTACAAATACCTCATCAGAATGTGCTATCGCTCAACACCATTTGGCGCTTCATCTTCTTTAAGTCTTTGTGATTGGGGAAACAGCAATGGCAATAATGGATTAACGATAAAAGCCAATAGCTTTATAACCTTACAACATGAACGTACAGAAAAACGATGCGCACCCAATCAAAGAACTTATCAACTAAATCCAACACTTTACCCTTTTGGCAAAATCTGGAGGTACTTCGAGCGCCTACCTAACGAGGATGCGCATACCATACAGCTTTCTGATATGGAGGGGATGGTATTACCTGCTTATTTTATTCGCAACAGAGAGAAACTTAATCATCAGCAGATGCTGCTCGCCTTAGAAAAAACTGGCATGTCTAAAAGCATAGCAAAAGCCTACCTAAACGATCTTTTAAAAGAGCAAATTTTAATAGAAACCAAGCTGTGTCATAAAATTACTACCAAGCTAACCAAGCTTTTAGGGTATGGTACAGCAAAATATGCCCAAACCTTTCACCAAACCATAGGCGAGGTTCCTTCACATTACCAGCATGATTTAAGTAAAGGATTACATGCCCTGCAAATACTGGCTGATTCCCCAAAAAATCATAAAATAGCAACTTTTACAAAAGCCTTTTTTAATTTATTCGAGCATAGGCAAATACCCTTGTTAGAAGCGCTCGATCCAGAAATAGGATTAGACTACCATAAATTTAGCCACCATCATCCTTATCAGCATGAGGAGGGCCCAACACCAGTGCAACGTCTTATCATCCAAAAAATACTCCATCATGTTGGTAAGCAATCGGTTTTGGTCCTAACGGAGAGCGACCTCAGAGGGTTTGAAAAATCAACTGAACAACTACCACCAGGCCTTACCGTTTTATTCAGTATCATAAACGGCCAATTATTTATTCGTGAGGCAAGTAGCTCTTGCGCTACAGCCATAACAGCCAGATTTTCAGTCTTCCATCAAGAAATGGCAAACTATTGCCGTAACATTTGCGATTTAGAGCAAAAGACAAACCCAAATACCATATTTGCAGATATCCTTCACGAAGCAGAGCCTAATTACCACAAGCTCAGCTGGACGGCAAACCTCAGCAAGTACCAAATTCCCTTGTTGGTCAATACCAATCCTAACGAAGCTCGTCTTTTACCCCTACATGATCTCTATCTCGGAGTAGAAAGCGGAGAACTGATTTTAAGATCCAAAAAGTTGAAGGGTAAAAGGGTTATTCCTCGTATGAATAATGCCTATAATTTTCAAAGAAGTGACTTCTCTATATTTAAATTTTTAGGTGATCTTTCTTTAATGAGTTTAGGAAGTTGTTTGTCTTTCGACCTGAAAAGTCTCTTGCCAGATTTACAGGTATATCCTAGGGTGGTTTATGAAGGTGTAGTGATCTCAGCAGCTTGCTGGGTATTAACACCAGAACAAATGACATGCCTCCGAGCCGCGGCAAAGTCACATTTTTATATTACTTTCCTAGCCATAGCAAAAGCCATAAAACTACCCGAAAATTTCATGGTAGAAAACGGTGATCAAAATTTAGTGCTTAGGCTTCGTCATCCAAAAGATATTGATTTACTTTCTTCTTTACTTAAAAAAGATGTGCTATTGGTACTTAAAGAATGTCCATTTACCGAAGATAAAATGCCACTAGTTAAAGATAGCTTAGGTAAAGCTTATGCGCATGAACTGGTTGCCTGCTTAACTAAAAACAACTGTATCAACCCTTCAACAGAAGCATTTGCAGCGAAAAATATAGCAAAAACTTTACGCAAACCGCAAATCCATAGGTTTGCACCACTTAAAGACTGGCTTTACTTAAAAATTTATCTTCATCCGGCAGGTATGAATAGCCTATTGCTAGAGAAAATAGACCCCTTTATCGCTAGATGCCATAGGGCTAAGCTCATAAATAATTGGCATTACTTGCGTTATCAAGATCCGGAAGACCATATCAGGTTGCGCTTGTATGCACCTGGCAAAAGGATGGACAAACTACTGCTACTATTGCGTCCTTTCTTAACCGAGCTAAGTAGCATGAAAAACATACGAGATGTGATGGTAGCAGCCTATCAACCAGAAATAGAAAAATATGCACTTGCCGGAATGAAAACTGCGGAAGAAATTTTTACCTGCTCTTCTGCTATCGCCCTATCAGAAATAGCTTATGCTGATGATTTTGAAGGCGAATACTTCAAAGAGAGCCATTTTTTAGTATGTGCAGTTCGCTTACTATGCCTGATGATGAAGGCCTTGGCTATTGAAGAATCCATGATGATTACTTCGGCACTTCATAAGTTTGATATCTTCCTTAAACAAAACCAGCACTCAGGTATAGCAAAACGAGAGCATGATCAAAGTTATCGGCTGTTGCAAGATGGTTTCGTCTTGATACAGCAAGAACCTCCAGTCTTCGAACCCGAATTACGCCTATTGGAACTATTAAAGACACTGCATGCCGAAGATGCTGCTTCAAAACTAAATTTTCTGGCAGAAATCTTCCACATGCACATCAATAGGCAATTCAGTAATAACCATAAAACCCATGAAGCACTCAGCTTTTACTTTTTGTCAAAATATTTAAAACGCCCAGTAGCTTATCGTTAAGCCATAATCACCTATCTTCCCAAGCCAAATAAAGATTTTTTCTCATGTTTGGTTACAGAAGCAGAAATACATTCCAAAAACTGATTTAAAAATGGTCTTCCTATGGTAATTTGGGTCTTATGCTCGTCGGCCATAACCAGTATATCGTCAGTAGATAATTTATGTATCTTATTTATAGCTATAACATAAGACTTTTGTACTTGTATAAACTGAGCCATCGGAAACTCCGCGATGATGTCTTTAAGTCTTATTCTGCTTAGTATATGGTTGTTGTAACGATGAATGGCTACATAATTAGCTTCTGCTCTTACATAATAAATATCATCATAATTGAGTTTTACCAATTCTCCATATTTATTAAATACAAAAGTATGTGTACAGGCTTTATCACTGATGGCTTTAGGTTTATACCTATGGTTGATCTTATTGATGGCTTTTAAAAAGCGATCGTAAGAAAATGGCTTTAATAGGTAATCGTAGGCGCCCCGGTTAAAAGCATCTACCGCATACTGCGGATGGCCAGTAATAAAAATAACGGCAGTAAAATCATTCACCATTTCTGCAATTTGCAAACCGTTAATCATTGGCATGTCTATGTCTAAGAAAAAAATAGAGGGTTCTGCAATCTCAGGGAGTAGAGCAATGACTTCCTGTGCTTTTAAGGTACTATATACCAAATTTAACTTAGGCGTGTCTCGGATATAATCACTTAAGGTTTTAATAACAGATTCTTGGTCGTCAATAATGTAACAATTCATAAAACTTATTTTAGATAAATAGATAATTGGGCATGATAATAACCATCATACGTGTGGTCAGAAAAATGATAGGCACCAGAATAATAGTGTGCCAGCCTATCTTTTAAGTTTGCAAGTCCAATACCGGGTATCCTGCGGGGTGTTATAGCCCTTACCTTGTTATGGATATGTACGGCTATCGTATCCGCCCGTACAGTTACGGCAATACTGACCTGGTGTGGTCCATCCAGATCAGCATGATCAAAAACATTTTCTATCAGCGTAATCAGTAAGAGCGGGATAATCTTTAAGTTTTCCACTTCATCATCAAATAAAAGCTTAGCATTGATGAGCTTTGGATACCTCTGTTGTTGAAGAAAAAGATAGTTTTTGATGTATTGGAGTTCCTGTTTTAAGGGTATTTTAACATTCGAGCTATCCGCAACAATGGCATATTGCATCAGCTCGGCCATAGACATGATTCTGTTTGCTATTGCTAAATCAATAGATTTTAGGTCCTCATACAACTCAAATAACCTGTTAAATAAAAAATGAGGTTTTATTTGTGCCTTTAAGAAAGCTAATTCAGCAACCGCAAGGTCTGCCCGCAAGCGTTCTGCCTCCCTTTCTGCAATTAAAGCATGTTGCTGCCGTACTAAAGAAAATATCGCCAAAAAATACCCCGTACTTAATATCATGAGCAAAATTGCTCTGTAAACGGTAGTCATAAATGATTTTACCAGTAAAGGTGAAACTGCTACAGTAGGGATGGCTAAAGATTGTAAAAGGTAATAAATCCCTGTATTGCATACGTATAGCAAGATAATCTCAATCAAAACGCCACAACTAAGCCATAGGTAATAGATTTTTCCGGGTTTAATAGTTAGAAATAGCAGGTAAATATGGGCGTAAAAGAAAGCGATATAGGCTACATAATGCAATAAATAATCTAAAAAATGAGCCTTAACATGAGCAACATATCTTGTGATAAAAATTTCATAGGTAATATAAAAAAACCAAAACAAAAGATGTTTCCAAAGTGATTTTCCAGAAGGTTTTATCAGTTCATGATACGAATATACCATCTCATCCACAAATTGATGTGTTTTATCAACAGGTTAAAAAATATTAATCGGAGAGACGTAATTTGTAATATAATTGATAAAAATATGAAAAAATTACAAAAAAACAAACCATTACTTAAGAAAAAGAAAAGAGTCTTAACTGTTAGTAACGATGCTGGATTTCCCACCCGTATCGATCCAACCGTCTCTGTATCCATGACAGTAACTTACATTACCGGAGGATAAACCAAAAACTAAAGCAAAGCAGCTAAAGAAATTCATCTAACTGCTTTGCTGTCTCTAAACTAGACATACAGCCACCAAGCTGTTGAAATGAATACGAGACTGGCTCAAATCACCATTTTGTATCAGGCAGAACATTATTTAAGCCTTTTTAATCCTTCGATTTCGCCCAGGATGACTATAAAGGTTTGCTCAATCTAACCTCATACGATTTTTGATACAGCCTCATTATGAAATTAATTTTAATATGATTGCAAAAAACATCTTCTTTAACAAAAAAACGCCTCACCCTAAAACTCACAGTATTAATCACCTTAAAACGTATAAAAAGCAGTATAGTTCCCTCCTCAAAAGTCACTGCACAAGTAAGAAAGGAATCCGTTTATGATGCATTTCTTACGATTCTTCGCCATTATCTTAAACATCCAAACCGTTTTAAACCAGATACTTGAAACCCTACAACAATTAGAACCTAAGGCTCAAACAAACGAAAAAGTATGGATGGATGCTTATGAAGTAAAATCTTATTTCAATATCCACAGAAGTACCCTGTACCGTTGGAAACGAGAAAAAATTCTTTGTCCAGCTAAA
This sequence comes from Pedobacter glucosidilyticus DSM 23534, assembly GCF_000425145.1. Classification (GTDB taxonomy): domain Bacteria; phylum Bacteroidota; class Bacteroidia; order Sphingobacteriales; family Sphingobacteriaceae; genus Pseudopedobacter; species Pseudopedobacter glucosidilyticus. Next base: position 124,777 of record NZ_AULF01000011.1, on the reverse strand, counting down.
GTTGGGAGAAAGGATATGTACCTACGTTCAGAAGTGGAAAAAGTCATCAAAGAATCCCGTTTACAAAGCTTTTTCAACTTTTAAAGCCCACCAAACTAAATATCCTAATGCAGCGTCTTCTTTGGTGAGAGACGCTGCTTAGTAAAAAACATGATTTTTTTATCATCGATGAGGAACTAAGCGGCTATCCCTTCATGCAAGACTATCCCGATTGCTTTCTCACAGCGAACACATATTTTTGCGAACACCCTTTTTTGTCATCGTAAACACCCCTTTTTTCATCGCGAACACCCATTTTTTGTCATCGTAACACAGTGAAGCGATCTCATCACGCAAGGCTATCCCAATTGCTTAGTCATCGCAAACACCCTTTTTTGTCATCGTAACACAGTGAAGCAATCTCATCACGCAAGGCTCATTACGTACGATAAGAAAGGCATCATTCTCCGCTTCACAAACCAGAACGTTTAAACAAAAAAAGTCTACAACCTACAAGTAACCCCCCAGCTCAGTGCTCTCTGCGCCCTCCGTGGTTAAAACATTAAAAAAATCATTGTGGTTAAACAAAAAAAGGTCTACAACATACGAGTAACCACCCATCTCCTACATCTTTGTGATCATAAAAGCGATACAATCGCCACACCATGTTAAGTACTCGTTGCAAACGAGCACAAGAAAAAAACAAAAAAAATCCTACAACCTACAAGTAACCACCCAGCCCCAAACAAACTAACCACCTAACAAACTAACCACCTAACAAACTAACCACCTAACAAACTAACCATCTAACAAACTAACCAACTAACCCCCCCCTAACACATACATCACACATAGATCACACATATCAATCCGAAGGAACACCGAAGGAAGAAAACACCAAAAATCACACTTTTCACCATTTTCTTCTCATTTCAGTAACAAGAGCAGTAGCAGTATCAAGAGCTGATAGGTTCTATTATGTTCTATAAAGGTTGCATAAGGTTCTATTTGGTTCTTTTGAAAGAACAGCTATAGGATATTAATAATCAGCGTTTTAGGTTTGTCATGTCCAAAGCGTTATACCGGTAGCAGCACAAAGACAGGTTTATTTATTTCACTTAAAATTTTAACAACATGGCAAAGTCAAGAAACAACGTCATCACACATGGTTTATCAGGATTAATAGGAGATCTATTAGTCTTCAGACAAAGAGGAGGAAAAACGATCGTATCAGATCGTCCAAAGGCCCGAGTAGATAACCCAAATGCCAATCAGCTAAGCGTAAGAGAACGCTTCATCAAAGCCGCTAGGTATGCAAAAGCTGCTATCAGCGATCTTGCTAAAAAGGCACTCTATGGAGCTGCTGCAGAAGCAGATCAAAGTGCTTACAATGTGGCTTTTGCAGATTATCAAAAAGCCCCTGAAATCAAAGCTGAACCTAACTACAGCGGGTACATTGGTCAGGTAGGTTATCAAATAGAAGCAACCGTTTATGATAATTTTATGGTTACAGCCGTAAAAGTAGAAATCAGAGATGCTGCTAATACCTTGATAGAGGAAGGTGAGGCCATCCAACAAGAAGATGTGTCCAAATGGATATATGTAACAACGGTAGCCAACCCAGATTACGCCACCTCAAGTATCATTGTTAAGGCTTATGATATGCCCGAAAATGAAACCATCCAAGTAACCCAACTTTAATCAAGTAATGAGGCGGTCTTAAAGATCGATTTATGATTCTGAAACTTAACACTTGACTACAACAAGTATTTCATATTCATAAATATGTAATGACGTGTTCAAGTATTTCGATAATCGAGCCTAAGCATAAACAACCGTTTACGCCCTATTCCGCCTTGGCGGTTGCGGTATCTACGGAACTAGCCTTAGCAGAAACTCTAGAAGCAAGCGGCGCAGCGGAGAGTTTTTGGATACTTTTTGCGGAAAAAAGTATCTTGACATGGCCGGTCAAGAGGCCGGAGTAGCTAGTGGGTGAATGCCTGATTTTGAAATATTTTAAAACGTCGATAGTAACGGATTCGAAGATTATATATTAATTTCTTCATCATATATAAATCGTGATTTAAGACAGCCTCATTTTTAAAACAAATACCATGGCATTCATAAAATCAGACAGTATTTATGCAGGTCTTTCCGGAAAAGTAGGCGACCTTATATTCTGTAAAAGTAAAAAAGGTACCATTGTAAGAAGGTCCCCAAAGAATAATCCTAATCTCATTGCAACACCGGGGCAGGAAGAAAATAGAAAACGCTTTACAATGGCTAATAAATTTCTGCTAACGGCAGCCCATGTCCTTAAAATGGGAGCTGTAGAAAATGAGGAAATCGAAGTCCAAAAAAAGAATCGTTCTGCAATTAGAAAAAGTATCGTAGGAGGGGTTTATCCTCATTTATTTATAGATTTTTCTAAAGTCATCCTCACTAAGGGCAAGATGAGTTTACCAGATAAGCTCAATATAAAGCTGGAAGCACAAAGCCTTCAAGTTATCTGGCCCAGAAAAAAAGTAAACAAGAAAAGCGAACTGGTTATCGCTTGTTATAGTGCCATCCAAAACTCTTGGATAACCAAGCTTATTAAATTCAAAAAAGATGAAAAAAGTCATCAATTTACCATCCCAAATAGTTTTCATGATGGTTTTGAATGTTACGCATTTCTAAGAGATGTAAACAGACAAGCAGTATCCAACAGTAAGTACTTCGGAGGTTTCCAGTGCCTTGTGTAAAAATCAAAAGCAATTAAAATGAAAAGTATATCTATAACGACAAAATGGGTTTACAGTATTCCCATTCGTATTCATAAAGAACTACTCAGTATTCTATTTCTGTTAATCCTTTTTTTGTGCAGTTCAACAGTTTTAAGATTGGTAGACGAAACAGCAGCCCCACTAGATGCAGGCATCCTCAGTGCTATTTTAGTAGCTATTTTGGCCTTCCTACTTTTTAAAGCACTTACTTGGTGGCTAATTGAAAATATCTGGCCGGTATTGGGCAATTTCTCCAAAGAACAATTTCATTCACACTTTAACCATCTATCCTCATGTCAAAAAATCATCATCTATTTAAGCTTCTATCTATTACTTCTCTATGGCTTTATTTGCACACTCATAGCCATTTTGTAAAAGCAGGAATAGGATCAGCAAGCAGAACAAGGCTCAAAAACATCTACAGCCAAGAAATAGGTACCAGAGAAAAAAGCAACCGTAACGACGGTAGCCGGGTAGAAAGCTACCTCCAATATACAGGCCACAGCAAAGGGGCACCTTGGTGTGCCGCCTTTGTAAGCTGGTGCTTAGGCAAAGCAGGGATCAGCAATCCACAGACTGCATGGAGTCCGGCATTATTACCTCAAAAGCGTATCATTTGGAAGAACACTTGGCAGCAAGAAAAGATACAGCCACAGGCAGGAGATGTTTTTGGTATTTGGTACGCCTCCAAAAAACGCATTGCCCATTGCGGTTTTATAGATGCTTGGGGAGATAGTATCATCATCACGGTTGAAGGGAATACCAATGAAGCCGGAAGCAGAGAAGGAGATGGAGTTTATCGCAAACGTAGGCTAAAACGTACTTTATATGCCGTGGCAGATTGGGTGACAGCAAGGAGGGAAAGTATATGAAAAAGTTTTATACACTATTGGTGATGCTTATACTAACAGCCTGTTCCAGCCAGAAATCCAGGTATCAGCAGCTCATCACAGCATTGGAAAAAACCAAACAGGCTACACTTGTAAAAGACAGCCTGCAAAGCCAAAGCAGTACGATAAACGCAACACAACAACAAGTAAAAGAAGGTATCGTCTTAGAAATGGACGAACTCTTTTATTGGCATCCAGATAGTGGCTTACAGCAGCAACCGGGCTATATCAAAGTAAAAGTTTACAAAAGCAGTAGTAAAGACAGTTTAGTAAAACAAAGCCATCAGCAGCAAAGCAGTACGGTTAAAGCCCAACAGCAAGAACAAGAACTGTTAAAGAAAACAACTCATAAAACATTAGAAAAGGAAGTGGAAAGGAAAGGGAGTTTTACCTTAATCCTACTGGCTATGATTTTCTTAGGCTTGGTGGTTTTAGGGCTTTGGTGGAGCTTAAAAGCTTAGATTAAATATAAGAGGTGTTTTTTTACCTATAGCTTTATAGAAGATATACACTCTAGTTTTTCATATTTTGAGATTAAACCATATATATCATCAATTTTTACAAAAATAGACACAAATTTTATAGCCTTAAAGCTTTAAGTAAGCGTCCTTTGGTTTAAGCAAATCAGGTAAAATCCCAAATAGCTGATGGCGGTAACCAATTATTTTATAACTTAAGAAAGGAGGGCTTAATAAACATTATATTTTACTTTCTCTTATTTAAACAATAAACTAATCATAAAATTAATAAACCAATGATGAGATTAATAAAAGTACTAATAATTTTTAATGATACGTATAGGCTAAAATGGCCTCTTAAACTTGCACTTGTTGCAGGTCTCGTTTCTTTTGGATGTTATCCGATTTTTGCAACGAATAAAATTTCAAACAAAGTAATTATACAAAACACAAATGTAAAGGGTAAAATAGTTGATAAAGCTGGTTTGCCATTACCGGGGGTAAGTATTAAAATTAAAAATACCAATGTAGGTGCGGTTTCAGATGCAAATGGAAATTATAGCATCAACATTCCTGATAACAACGCAGTTCTTGTTTTTTCTTATTTAGGCTTTTTAAGTCAGGAAATTGCTGTTAATGGCAGAGCAAGTATCAATATCACTTTAGAAGAAGATGTGAAAGCTTTACAAGAGGTGGTGGTTATTGGTTATCAAACCATCAGAAAAAGTGATGTAACCGGAGCCTCAACATCTATTGATACAGATAATACAGAAAAATTAGTAGCTCGTTCTATGCCAGAGGCATTACAAGGCCTATCACCAGGTGTTGCGGTTAGAAATGGTGGTGCACCAGGGCAAGAAGCAGTGGTTAACATCAGAGGTTTAGCAACTTTTGGTAATGCAAGTCCGCTTTATGTAATAGATGGAATGTTTGCAGACCCAAATACTACCGTTAACCCTAATGATATTGCTGATATACAAATATTAAAAGATGCATCAGCAGCAGCTATTTATGGTTCTAGAGCAGGTAACGGGGTTATCATCATCACAACTAAAAAAGGTAAAGAAGGTACTCCAAAAATTTCTGTAAGCTCAAGATATAGCATCTCACAAATACCTAAGAAGTATGATATGATGAATGGTGCAGAGTATGCAGCTACCAATGCCAGAGCTTATACCAATTCTGGTATTCCACTACAACCGGGTGTGGCTAATTACAATGGTAGTATAGATACAGATTGGGCAAATGAGCTCTTACAAACAGGTGCTGTTCAAGATTTTAATGCTAGTATTTCTGGAGGTTCGGCAACATCTTCTTATTTGATATCTGCTGGATATTTCAAAGACGAAGGAACATTAATAGCTCGTGATTTTGATAGAAAATCACTTCGTATCAATACAGAATCAACCAAAGGGAAATTCAAATTTGGTGAGAACTTCGCTTTATCAAGCTCTAATGTAAATGCTCCTTTTCAGGGAGGTTTTGCAGAGGGTAACCCCTGGTATGATATGTGGTCTAGTGTGCCTTTAATACCTGTTAGAAGCAATAGTTTGATAAGCGCCAACAACCCGGGCGGATGGGGCTATGGAGACAATGGAAATATCAATACCTTTTCTCGTAACCAGGTAGCAATAGCTAATATTACTTCAGTAAATAGCAACTTTGTTAAGTTGTTAGGTAATGCTTTTTTAGAGTATAAGATTTTAGATGGCCTAACCTATAAATTTAATGCAGGTTTAGAAACCAGCTTTGATAAATCAAAAGCGGTAAGAAGAGATGGCTCTTGGTATCAAAATCAATCTCCAGATTTTAGCAGCTTAACAGATAACAGATCCCAATTTTTAAGCTATTTGTTTGAGCACACGCTTAATTTTAACTATAACATTAAGAAACACCGTTTTAATGGGGTAGTAGGTTATACCGAGCAAACAACCCAGATAGATAATACTTTAGGTAGCGGTTTAAGACTATCTCAATTTGGAGGTAATTATTTCACTACTTTAAATTCTACTAGTGGTGTCCCTGGCGATAGAAATTCATCTGGTGGTTTAACCAAATTTTTACTTAATTCTGTTTTAGGTAGGTTAAATTATAATTACGATGACCGTTACTTAGCTACATTTACCTTTAGGGCTGATAAAGATTCTAGATTTTCTGAAAGATTTAGAACAGGTTATTTCCCTTCTGTAGCTTTAGCATGGAGATTATCTCAGGAAGATTTCTTTAAAGTAGATTGGATTTCTGATTTAAAATTAAGAGGTTCTTATGGTATATTAGGGGTTAACACTTTAGGTGCTTACCAATTTACAGGCTTCTTAAATCAGGCTCCAAGTGTAGTATTTGGTCCAAATCAACAAGTTTTTCCAGGTGCTACCCAAGCCAGATTGGTTTTTGAAGATTTAAGATGGGAAGAGAAAGAAACCACCAACTTTGGTATAGATGCGGCACTATTTGATAACCGTTTTAGGGTAGCTATTGATGCATTCCGTTCGGTATCAAGAGATGTGTTGGTAGGACAGCCATTGCCACAATATTTAGGAAACTTACAGGGAGACCCTATTGTAAATATTGGCTCTATAGAAAATAAAGGTTTAGAGTTTGAGTTAGGCTATCGTCCAAAATTAAGCAGAGCATTCAAATGGGATGTTGCGGCAAACCTTAGTTTCATCAGAAATAAAGTGTTAGAACTTGGAAATCTGGGGATAGATTTAGCTACGGGTTTACCTAGAGCTTATATTCCATCAGGCGTTACACGTACTCAGGTAGGTCGGTCTATAGGTGAGTATTATGTATTAAAAACCGATGGTATCTTCCAAAATCAAGCAGAGATAGATGCTCACAGAGCGCAAAGTGCTTATGCTAAGCCAGGCGATATCCGCTATGTTAATGCTGTAGATGGCGGAACAAATGATGATATCAATGAGTTTGATAGGGTATTTGCAGGTTCGCCTTTCCCTAAGTTTACCACAGGCTTACAATTTAACTCGGCTTACAAAAACTTTAGTTTAAGCATGCAGTTTTATGGTGCTTTTGGTCATAAATTGTATAATGATGTTTTAAGGGATTTAGATAGCTATGGTAATGCTAATTACAGAAGAGATATTAACCCATGGACACCTTCTAATACCAATACCAGTTTCCCAAGATTAGGCTATCAATTTGCACCTAATGATAGAGGTATAAATGAAAATGCCAGAGGAGATTCTGACAGATGGATTGAAGATGGCTCTTTCTTGAGGTTACGTAATATCGAGCTAGGTTATAATATCCCTACTAAATTTCTTGAAAAGGCAAAAATTGGCAATGCCAGAGTTTACCTAAGTGGGCAAAACCTCTTTACCATTACCAATTACCAAGGTTTAGACCCTGATGTTGTTGGAGCAGATGTAAACCTGCAGCCTGGTGTAGATAACGGAAATTACCCATCATCAAGAATTTTATCATTTGGTTTAAGTGTGGGCTTTTAATCTCGAACCTTTAAAAAGAAAATCATGAAAAAATATATCACGATATTAACATTAGCTCTTATAGTCCTCTCGGGATGTAAAAGAGATTTTAATGAAGTTAACCCTAATGCACCAACCATTGCCAGTTTCTGGCGAAATGCTGATGATGCTGTTAGAGGAGTAAATGCTGCTTATGGTACTTTTTACAGAACACCCGGACTTTATTCTCGTTGGATTTATTATCACGGAATATTAAAATCTGATGAAGGTTTTGGTTCTGGAGGAGATGGAGGCCTAAACAACCTGATGCGTTTTAACCAAACCAATTATAATGACGGTTTAACTTCTTTAACATGGGAAACCTTATTTGTTGGTGTTTTTAGAGCTAATCAGGTTATTGCTAATGTTCCAAACATACAGATGGATGAAACACTAAAGAAAAGAGTAATAGCGGAAGCGAAGTTCCTAAGAGCACTTTTCTATTTCAACTTAACTTTATACTTTGGTAACCCACCATTATTACTAACACCATCGCAACCAACAGATGTACCGCCTAATGCTACTACAGCAGAGGCTTATGCGCAAGTTGCTAAAGATTTAAACGAGGCTATTCCAGATTTACCACTTTCTTACAGCGGAGATGATTTAGGAAGAGCAACCAGAGGTGCTGCTTATGCTTTACTGGGTAAAACGCATTTACAACAAAAACAGTATCAATTGGCTTTTAACGCTTTTGATTGGTTAATTACAGGCCCTGGCGCTGCTATTTATCGTTTAACCACCAATTACAGAGACAACTTTATCATCAGCAGAGAAAACAATGAGGAGTCTGTTTTTGAAATTCAGTTTAATGAAAATCTGGCAGAAAATACAGATGATGATGTAGATGAAAGTCGTGTTAATAACACGGGAACTTCTATTGCTCAGTTTTTTGCCCCTCCAGGAGTTGGTTTTTCTGATGGTGGAGCCCGTAGATGGTTAATAGATGAATTTTTACAAGAGCAAACTACCACTGGGCAAAGAGACCCACGTTTAGCAGCTTCATTCATTTATAACTTTACAGACCCTGCTGGTCCGCAAGCAACCATGGTTTATGGAAGAAGCTTTGCAGACCGTTATGGCAATGGCCCTGATGCTAATGGCGTTTGGTTTAGAAAATTATTGAACGACCATTGGAAAGATCAAGAAGGTTTTAGATCTCCAAACAATTACAGATTAATACGTTTTGCCGATGTTTTATTGATGCAGGCAGAATGTTTAAATGGTTTGAACAGAACATCAGAGGCTTATCCTTTGGTAGATAGGGTTAGACAAAGAGCAGGTTTAGCACCTTTATCTGTTGCTAAGCCAGGTTTAAATCAAACACAATTCTTAACCCAGCTTAAACACGAGCGTATTGTGGAATTAGCAGGTGAAGGCTGGCGTTGGGCAGATTTATTAAGATGGGGAGACTTAGGGCCTGCATTAGCAAGCAGAGATGCTGATTTTACAAACTTTGAAGTTGGGAAACACGAGCTATACCCTATACCACAAAGGGATATAGACTTAAATCCAAATTTGAAACAAAACCCAAGATACTAGTATAAAGTAATAGGCTTAATAGGTTTAGGCATCCTCCAAAAGAGCTAAACTTATTAAGCCATTTAAAACAAGAAATAATGAATGTAAGAGTGATTTTTAGAATTTATATAGTTTATTCATTAGTTTTTTGGTTAGGATGTAAAAGTAGTGATAAACCTGTTGTAGAGCCTTTTGTGCCACCACAGGAAACTACTTTTACAAATCCTTTAATTACCGGTGCAGACCCATCAGTTTACCAAAAAGATGGTACTTATTATTACATGCATACGGTAGGAAACGCTATCAGATTATGGAAAACAGAGGCAATGTCTAAAATTTCATCAGCGCAAGCGGTAACCGTTTTTACACCAACTAACGGGCAGCCTAATTCAAGAAATATTTGGGCACCAGAACTATTCTTCTTAGATAACAAATGGTATATCTATTACACAGCGGGTAATGGCGAGGACAGAACACAGCGTACTTGGGTACTAGAAAATAGTAATGCCGACCCAACTACCGGAACTTGGGTAAATAAAGGTAGAATTTTTAATACCGATACTGATTTTTGGGCTATTGATGGTACCGTTTTAGAACATAATGGCCAAAGGTATTTTCTTTGGTGCGGAAGACCAGACCCAAATAATGCAGATTTAACACAAAACATTTACATCGCAAAGATGACCAATCCTTGGACATTGGAAGGCTCATCTACCCGTTTAACTACGCCGCAATTTGCTTGGGAGAGAAATGGTTTTGGCGTTAATGAAGCTCCTCAGGTTTTAACCATCAATAACAAAGTATTTATGGTTTATTCTGCAAGTTTCTGCGGAACAGATGATTATGCATTGGGGATGATGAGTTTAAATGATGGCGGTAATCCTCTAAATTTAAACGATTGGGTAAAACGCAATCAGCCTGTTTTTACTAAAAAGCCGCAAAGTGGAGCTTACGGGCCAGGGCATAATTCTTTTTTTAAATCGCCAGATGGCAACGAAAACTGGATAATTTACCACGCAAATAGTAATCCTAACCAAGGTTGCGCAGAACAAAGAAACGTGAGGATGCAAAAGATAACGATAGGTACAGATGGCTTCCCAAATTTTGGAGAGCCTGTAGCTATAGGTTTACAAATTACAAAACCTTCAGGAGAGAAATAATATGAAAATACAATCTAAATATATACACAGTTATGTGTTGGTGTTGATGCTATTCTTTTGGTACCAGCCCCTAAAAGCCCAAACATTTACTAATCCATTGCTAGAGGCCGGTGCAGACCCTTGGAGTATTTATAAGGATGGTTATTACTACTATACCCATACTTTACAAGACAGCATAGTAATTTGGAAAACCAAGAATTTATCTGAATTAAAAAACGCAGAAAGAAAAACCATTTTTGTACCTCCGGCAGGAACCAACTATTCTAAAGAAATATGGGCACCAGAAATTCATTTTATTGAGGGTAAATGGTATGTGTATTTTGCTGCTGATGATGGTAATAATCAAAACCATAGAATGTATGTTTTGGAAAATAATGCTGCCAATCCTTTTGAAGGAAATTGGGTATTTAAAGGAAAAGTACATGACAAAACAGATAAATGGGCTATAGATGGTTCTGTATTTTACCACAAAAATAAGTTGTATATGGTGTGGTCTGGTTGGGAGGGAGATACCAATGGAAAGCAAGAAATTTTTATTGCCAAAATGAAAAATCCTTATACCATAAAAGGTAAACGCTATAAAATATCAACACCACAATTAACATGGGAGCTTCATGGAGATTTAAACGACCCAAATAATCCGCCACATGTAGCTGTAAATGAAGGTCCGCAAGTCCTGAAAAATGGAGCTAAAACCTTTATCATTTACTCGGCAAGTGGTTGTTGGACAGATTTTTATGCCTTAGGGATGCTTAGTCTAAATGGTAAAAACATCCGTAAAGCTAGTTCATGGGAGAAAAACCAACAACCTGTTTTTAAACAATCGCCAGAAAATGGCGTGTATGCACCGGGGCATAATTCTTTCTTTAAATCTCCTGATGGTACAGAAGACTGGATATTGTATCATGCAAATTCGGCTCCGGGTCAAGGTTGCGGTGGTCACAGATCTCCACGAGCACAAAAATTCACTTGGAATGCAGATGGTACACCAAACTTTAACACCCCTGTTAAGACAGGAATAGCACAAAAAAATCCCTCTGAAAATAAATAGGAAACAAAATTTTAGCAGATATGAAAAAGAAAAACATCATTAAACTGATACTTTTATTCTTGTGTTTAAGCAGCGCCATCAAAGCACAAGATACTACGGTAAGTGTTATTGGCAAAGTATGGCCAATAGAAAAAGCAAAAGCTTGGTATAGTAAACATAAATGGATAAACGGGGCTGATTTTTTACCAAGTACCGCTATCAATCAATTAGAAATGTGGCAGGCCGAAACTTTTGACCCAGCTACCATAGATAAAGAATTGGCTTGGGCAAAAAACATTGGCTTTAACACCATGCGAGTATATTTACATAGCATAGCTTGGGAAAAAGATCCATCGGGTTTTAAAAATAGGGTAGGACAATACCTTTCTATAGCTCAAAAACATGGTATCAAAACCATATTTGTTTTTTTTGATGATTGCTGGAATAAACAAGGCTTCGCAGGCAAACAACCAGAACCTAAAATAGGTATCCATAACTCTGGTTGGGTACAAGACCCCGGAGACCCAGCTTCAAAAAATGCCAGTAATTTTCCGGCTTTAGAGAAATATGTAAAAGATGTGATGACGCATTTTAAAACCGATGAAAGAATATTATTATGGGATTTGTATAATGAACCGGGAAACTCAGGTAAATTAAATACATCATTCCCATTATTAAAAAGTGTTATAACTTGGGCTAGGGCAGTAGAACCACAGCAACCTATAAGTATTGGTCTTTGGGCATGGAATTTTCATGCATTAAATGCCATGCAAGCTTTAAACTCTGATATCATCACCTATCACAATTACGAAGAGCCAGATTTACATAAAAGAGTAATAGATATGTTAAAAGCTTTTGGCAGACCCATGATATGTACAGAGTATATGGCAAGAACCAGAAATAGCAGATTTGCGAACATCATGCCGATGCTTAAGAGAGAAAATATAGGCGCCATAAACTGGGGTTTGGTAGCAGGTAAATCTAATACCATTTATGCTTGGGATACACCTTTAGAAAACGGAGAACAACCTATAGAATGGTTTCATGATATCTTCAAAAAAGATGGTACACCTTACCGTAACGATGAAGTAGAACTGATTAAAAAGTTAAACGAAATCAAGTAAATGCATTAACTTAGAACACATACTATTTAAAGCCAATTTAATGCCTCCATATTTCGTAAAATCATGTTTTATTTGGTTGCTTTTGCTTTGCCTGGGCTCTCAGGATGCACTAGCACAAAAAATGTTTTTCAGAAATTATACCGTTTCAGACGGTTTATGCGCCAATACCATTTGGGATATTGCGCAAGACGAGCAAGGCTTTATGTGGTTTGGTACTAAATATGGCTTAAATAGGTTTGATGGTTACGAGTTTAAATCTTTCCAGTTTAACAAAAATGTAGCAGGTACTATTGGGAATAACTTTATCAGAAAAATTTTTAAGTATGATAAGTTCACCTTTTGGATAGGTACGGATGAAGGTATTTATATTTTTGATCTTAAAACAGAAAAATTTAAGCTTTTTGAGCCCTTGGGGAAGATATTCATCAATGATATTTTTAGGTCTAAAAAAGGACAAATTTGGATAGCAACTAAAGAAAAAGGCGTTTATAGCTATCAGCCTAGTTCAAATAAACTTATTCAGTTTAGTCATCGCCCAAAGGTAAATAACAGTATTTCATCTAATGAAGTATCAAAAATTATTGAAGATAAGGCTGGGCATATTTGGATAGGAACCTATGGCAAAGGTATAGATGTGCTTAACCCCAAAACCAGAGAGATGAAGCATTATAAAGCTTCTTCTGCACCCGGTAGCCTTTCTAATGATGTTATTTTAGATTTATATCTTGACCATGAAGGGCATATTTGGGTGGGTACCATGTCTGGTGGACTTAACCTATGGGACGAGGAAGCCCAGAAATTTAAGGTTTACCAAAAATCTGGAAAGCAAAGTATCAGTGATAATATCGTAAGAAGTATCTATCAGCCAAAACCAGGACTTCTTTATTTAGCAACAGAAAAAGGGCTTAATATCTTCGATATCAAAAGCAATAAATTTGTTAATTATCAAAATAAAAATAATGACCCCTACAGTTTAAGTGATGATGCAGTTTACCGAGTTTTTAAAGATAAAGAAGGTGGTATTTGGGTTGGGACTTATTTTGGTGGTTTAAACTATTATCATGAAAAAGCCCTCGGTTTAGAGTATTATTACCCTTCTGGGGTTAGCAATTCGCTTTCTGGAAATGCCGTAAGTGCTTTTTTAGAAACCAGAAACGGAAATTTTTGGATAGGTACAGAAGATGGGGGCTTAAACTTATTTAACAAGACTGATAAGACTTTTCAGAAATATCCTTTTAGTAAAAATCAGGATTCTCTTTCTTACCATAATATTCATGCCCTTTACGAAGATAAAGCTGGCCATATCTGGATAGGGATGTATACCGGTGGATTGAATATTCTTAATCCCAAAACAGGGAAAATAAAGCGTTATAAAAGTAAACCATCAAACCCAAAAACTTTAAGCGATAATAGTATTTATGCTATAGATGAAGACCGCGAAGGAAGAATTTGGGTATCAACCATATCAGGTTTAAACCTGTACCATCCAGAAAGCGATTCTTTTATTCGTATACAAGAAAAATATTTAGCTAAAAGCTGTATCTATCAGGTTTATCAAGATAAAGATTTGGTTTTATGGATAGCTACTTATGATAATGGCTTAATCAAAATTGATAAAAAAGGTAAGCTTAAACAATACGCCTATGCCCCCAAAGAGGGCGCTATAAGTTCTAATAAAGTTATTTCTATTTTAGATGATGATAAAGGCAATTTATGGCTAGGTACAGATGGTGGTGGCTTAAACGTTTTTAATAAAAAAGCAGAGAAATTTACCGTTTACGACGAACGTTATGGCATTACAACAGATGTTGTTTATGGAGTGCTAAAAGATGAAAAATCTAACCTTTGGATATCTTCCAATAGTGGTATTTTTGAGCTCAATACTCTTAATAATACCACTCGTAATTTTGGACGATGGGATAACCTGCAAAGCCAGCAATACAACTATAAATCTTATTACAAAAGTAAAGATGGCAAGCTGTATTTTGGAGGTATAAATGGTTTTAATGCTTTTTATCCGCAGAAAATTAAAACTGCTACACAGCCTACTAAGGTAGCATTTACCAATTTCCAATTGTTTAATAAAGATATTGATTTATCAGATGATGATAGCCCTATCAAGCAAACCATAAATTTTGCTCAAAATATAGTCCTTAATCATAATCAATCTGTTATCAGTATAGAATATGCCGCTTTAAGCTATGTTTCGCCAAACAAAATCAGATATTCTTTCATTATGGATGGTTTTGATAAAGATTGGAATAATGTTGGTTCGCAAAGAAAAGCTACTTATACCAATTTGCCTGCCGGAGATTATGTTTTTAAAGTTAGAGAGTCTGATACCGCCACGGGAAATACCACCAATATCTCTACTGTACAATTAACCATTTTACCACCATTTTATAAAACCATTTGGGCTTACATGGTTTACGCCATTTTAGCCATCCTATCCTTTATCCTCTTCAAAAAATACGCTACAGAAAAAGCTAGAAAAGAAAATGAAATTAAGCTAGAGCGACTAAAAAATAAAAGCGAGCAGGATTTCTACAAGCAAAAGATAGAGTTCTTTACAGCAATGGCACATGAAATTAGAACGCCACTTTCTTTAATTATAGCACCATTAGAAAGGTTATTAGGTAAAAAACAAAAAGACCCAGAAAGCGAAGAGCAACTTCAAATTATGGAAGAAAACTCTGATAGACTGTTAACTTTAGTTAACCAGCTGTTAGATTTTAGAAGAATAGAAAGTGATATTTTTGAGATACACAAAGAACAAATAGAGCTGGTTTCTTTTATCAATAATTTAAAAGAGCGCTTTTCTTCTATTTCTTATCAAAAAGGTGTCGATTTTTCTTTAGAAACTGCTCACCAACATTTAGAAATGATGGCAGACCCAGAAGCCTTGATGAAAATCATGAGCAACCTCTTGATTAATGCTTTTAAGTTTACCAGAAAAAAAGTCAGTATCAGTATTAATGGTATAGCAATGATAGATAACCAAGCTATGGTTTCTATTTCTATTGAGGATGACGGTATTGGTATCCCTAAAGATCAAATCAACTCTATTTTTACCAAGTTTTTTAAAGTAAGCACTGCAGAACATCAATACAGTAATCTAGGCGGTACAGGTATAGGTTTGGCATTAGCTAAATCATTAATAGAAAAGCATCAAGGAAAATTATTGGTAGATAGCCAAGAGGGTTTAAAAACTGTTTTTACCATTTTAATTCCTTTTCAGGAGAAAGAAGAAGTACAACACGCTTTAGATAGGGTTGAAGAACTAGAATCAGAGCATCATGATGGTAAACCAATTGTTTTAGTGGTGGAGGATGATCAATCTTTACTCAATTTCTTGTCTCAAAGTTTGGTTTCAGAAGGTTATCATCCTATTAAAGCAAATAACGGGCAGGAAGGTTTAAAACTGTTAGAACAACATCATGTAGATTTAATTATTTCTGATGTGATGATGCCTGTAATGGATGGCATAAGTTTTTGTAAAGAGGTTAAAAACGATATCAATTACAGTCATTTACCTATTATTTTACTTACAGCAAAAACCAATTCAGATGCAGAAATAGAAGGTCTAGAAAGTGGTGCTGATGCATATATTGCTAAACCTTTTAAATGGAAGCAATTATCTTTAATAGCTCGTAATTTAATAGAGCTTCAGGCTAATTTAAAGCAACGTTTTGCGCAACATCCTTTTGAGAGTACAGAAATTTTAGCGTCGGGTACTAAAGATAAAAAGTTCTTAAATAAGCTTATAGAAGCTATAGAGTTGCGTATATCAGACCCATTACTTTCTGTAGAAGAGTTAGGTAAAGAACTGGGTTTAAGCAGGTCAAGCTTATATAAAAAGGTAAAAGGTATGACAGGCCATGTACCTAATGAGTTCATCAGAGTTATAAGGCTAAAGAATGCTGCTAAATTATTAACTACTCAAGATTATAATATCTCTGAGGTTGGTTATATGGTTGGCTTTAGTTCGCATTCTTACTTTTCTAAATGCTTTTATCAGCAATTTAAATTAACACCAACAGAATTTGCCGACCAGCATCGAACAACAATTCAAACTAATACTTAATGAAAATGAATATTTTAAAAATAAGCTTTATGGCTATGTTAGCTTTGCTGATATATGCTTGCCAACAACCCAAAACAACACAAAATAGTACACAAGAACAGCTACCTAACTACGCAGCAGCTTTTGATACCTTGATAGATGGAAAAGAAGTTAAGCTTTATCAATTGGTGAATAACAATAAGATGAAGGCGGTATTTACCAATTATGGTGGTAGGTTGGTGAGTTTATTAATCCCAACAACAGACACTTCTTTTGTAGATGTTGTGGTAGGCTTTAAAAGTATTGATGATTATATAACATCTACAGAACCTTATTTTGGTGCTACCATTGGGCGTTACGGCAACCGTATAGCAAAAGGTAAATTCTCTATAGATGGGGTAAATTATCAGCTAGCCATAAACAACCCTCCCAATAGTTTGCATGGTGGTAAAAAAGGTTTTCAATATGTAGTTTGGGATGCTAAACAAATAGATAATCAAACTTTAGAACTTAGCTATCTATCTCCAGATATGGAAGAAGGATATCCTGGTAATCTAGCTGTTAAAGTAATATATAAGCTTAATGATGATAATGAGCTAATCATGCAATATGAAGCATCAACAGATAAGAAAACTGTTGTTAATTTAACCAATCATGCTTTCTTTAATTTAAATGGCGAGGGAAGCGGAGATATATTAAACCATCAATTACAAATAAACGCTAAAGCTTTTACGCCTGTTGACAGTACTTTAATACCTACCGGAGAAATAGTACCTGTAAAAAATACTCCTTTTGATTTTACAGAGCTAACGGCTATTGGAGCCAGAATTAATTTACCTGATGAGCAATTAAAAAATGGTAAAGGTTATGACCATAATTATGTTCTACAAAGCAAGCCTTCTGAAAAAATGATTTTGGCGGCTAAAGTTATGGGTGATAAAACTTCAATCAATATGGAAGTTTTTACAACCGAGCCGGGCTTGCAGTTTTATAGTGGCAATTTTATGATGAGTAAAAACTCATTTAAAGGAGGGGCTAAAGATGATTTTAGGACAGCATTTTGTTTGGAAACACAACACTTTCCAGATTCCCCTAATCAGCCAGCTTTTCCTTCCACTATATTAAAGCCTGGGGATCTTTATAAAACACAGTCTAAATATCGTTTTAGCTGGTAAAAATAATACCATCTAACTTTCTGCTTTTTAGAGTTAGTTAGATGGTTCTTTGGTGAGATTGTTAGACTTAAATATTATTTAATATTATAAAACGATACCTTAAACATAAAATATTAATTTTCTGGCATCTTTCTACCTATTACTTATACTCCTAAAAAAGAGCCCCTCAGGCGATAGAGGCAGACAAATACCATCACAAAGAAAACTAAGCTAACAAACATAATTTTTATCCTAACAAATAACAATCACCACCCAGCTCCGTGTCCTCTGCGCCCTCCGCGGTTAAAGCATTAAAAGATAAAAACTCACCGTTAAGTTAATACCTAACCAACCACCTAACCATCTAACCACCTAACCATCTAACCATCTAACCACCTAACCATCTAACCACCTAATCCCTAATCACACTCCGGAACGGTAAAAGTCCAGGTTTGTACTTCACCATCAGGTACTAGATAGTTCTCTGTTTTACTGTACTGCCACCAAAATTTACCTCTAGGTTGTATGTTCTCGCCTAGCTCTCGCATGGTTTCGCCTTCAAATAAGCGACCATTTACCATCACATACTGTATGCTTTCTGTATTTCTGATATCTTCCAGTGGATTTTCATTCAATACAATTAAATCTGCTAGTTTGCCTTTCTCTAGAGAGCCAATTTCTTTGCTCATACCTAAATAATCTGCACCGTTAATGGTAGCAGCTTTAAGAACTTCATGAGCGCTCATTCCGCCTTGTACTAGCATCCATAATTCCCAGTGGGCACCTAAACCTTGTAATTGCCCATGCGCACCTAAATTTACTTTGGTACCACCAGCAGCTATTTGATTTACGGCTTTAGAGACTTCTATATGGCCATAATCGCCATATTCAGAAGTATTTCTCCTTCTAGATCTCGGGTCTATGATAGAACGAGGAACAAATTCTGCAAGTTTTTCATTCTCCCAAACATTGGTTCTATCGTACCAGTAATTCTCTCCAGACTGCGCCCCATAAGAAACAATTAAAGTTGGGGTATAAGCCGTTTTACTGGCATTCCAGAAAGTGGTAACATCTTTATAGATAGGCACTATAGGGATATTGTGTTCTATACCGGTATGCCCGTCGGCAATCATATTCATGTTATGGAAAAAAGTAGAGCCACCTTCTGGCATCACTTCCATTTTAAGTTCTCTAGCAGCTTGTAAAACTTGTTGCCTTTGCTCTCTTCTAGGTTGGTTATAAGATTTTACAGAAAAAGCACCAACCGCTTGCATCCTTTTTAAATGAAACCTGGCATCGTCTATATTATTGATAACGGCTTTAAAATCACCATCTGCACCATATAATATGGTCCCTGTAGAATATAATCTCGGACCTACTAAACGGCCTGATTTAATCATTTCTGCCTGACTAAACACCATTTCTGTATTGCTTGAGGGGTCATGAGCGGTGGTAACCCCGTAAGCCAGATTGGCAAAGTACGACCAATCTTGTTGCGGACTGATACCATCCGGACTGGTGTGTAAATGTGCATGTACATCAATAAAACCAGGGATAATGGTTTTGCCATACATGCCATAAACTTTTGCATCAGCCGGGATATTAACTTCGCTTTCTTTGCCCAACGCTATAATTTTGTTGTTTTCTATAAGGATAGTGCCGTTTTCTATCACTTCTTTATCCTTCATGGTAATGATTCTGGCACCTTTTAAAGCAATTTTACCGCTAGGTACAGCTGTTTTAAGTTTTAAATCAATAGGTAAACCTAAGCTATCTGTTTTGGTGATTTTGCTGCCCGGTTCATCTACAAAATCAAAAGCATCTTTAATTTCTCGGGTATAATATTTCGGCCCTAAGGTCCAGTGGATAGCTTTACTATCTTTACTCCAATGTACATAGCTGCCTGCATCTTTGCTAAGCTTTTTAAGGGGATAGGCTTTTTGATTGGCAGATAAATCTATGTTTTGAACGTTTTGGAGTAAAGGTACTAGATACACATTAAACAATTCCTGAAAAGCTAGCCATTTACCATCCGGACTAGGGATAAAATCTGTTGTGTAGGTAGAGGTATAATGAGTTTTGTTGTGGTTACCATTTAAATCGCAGCTGCTTAATGTTTTTTTACCATTTTCTCTGGCTTGGTAATAAATGCGGTTATCTTGCTCATTAAACATGGGTTTTGTACCTCTCTTGGTGATGAATGTTGCTTGTCCGCCATTAGCAGATACCACATAAATTCCGGGGTTCTTACCAAAAGTGTACCCTAAAACATCATTCCCAACACCTTTTACATATACAATTTGGTCTCCTTTGTTATTAAATTTTGGCGAATAGTAAAAGCCACGCTCCGGACTGATGGTGGTGCTTCTTTTTGTTTTTAAATCTATTTTTTGGATAGTTCCACGGAGCTCATCGTTCCAGGTAGTGTACACGATAAATTTTCCGTCAGGACTAAAAGAGGGTTCAAACTCCCAATCGCTTCCATTGGTTAACCTTTCTACTTTTCCGCTGGGCAGGGTTTTGGTGTAAATATATCCTGCAGCATTAAAAGCTACCATTTTACCATCGGGAGAGGTAGCCAACTGCCGGATCATTTTAACATCAAAATCATCAGTAAAAACAGTTTGGTTAAACCTTACAGCATCAGCTATATTTTGTTTAACGTTTACTTGGAAAGGAATTTCAGAAACCATTAAATTTTGTACATCAACTTTTTTGATTTTCCCTTTGGCATAAAAAATTAAAGAGCGGTTATCTGGTGTCCAGTTAAAATTGGGGTATACGCCAAAAATTGCCCAAGCTTCTTGCTGGTCTCTGGATAAATCATCATAAACAGGATATTCTTCTCCGGTTTCTAGGTTATGCACAAAAAGCTGAGACTTTAAACGTACTCGTTTTACAAAAGCTAGCATTTTACCATCTCTGGAAACTTGCGGACGAACAGCACCACCTGGTCCTCCCACTATTGTTTCTATACTACCGTCACTAAAATTGAGTTTTTTTATGGCATAAATATCACCGTTAGGATCTTTATTGTATTGGAAATAAGGGCCCGGACTAACATCCTCGCTAAAATAAACCGATGCGCCATCTGGTGAAGTATGTGGTTCGCCTAAATCTTGCTGGTCGTTTTTCCTTTTGGTGAGTTGGATACCTTCTAAGCCGCCAGAAATATGATACATCCATAGCTCGCCAGCACCTAAAGAGCGGTAGCCGGTATAATGCTTTCTGGCGATGATATATTTGCTATCAGATGTCCAAACGGCATTATTTAGCAGGCGGAAGTCTTCTTTAGTAACTTGTTTTTTTCCTGTACCATCACTATTCATCATCCAGATGTTATCGCCACCACTTTTATCGCTGGTAAAAGAAATATATTTTCCATCGGGCGAGTAGCGTGGTTGTACTTCCCAAGCAAAGCCGCCAGACAAAAGCTCTGCAGTGCCTCCCATAGCTGGCATCCTGTATATATCGCCTAATAAATCAAATATGATGTGTTTTCCATCCGGACTAACATCTAAATTCATCCAGGTTCCTTCATCGGTAGTAAAAGATAATGGTTTTAAAGCAGTACCCGGTTTTTCTATATTCCATTTTTGATTTTCTTGTGCTAACGCTGCCGTAGCAAAAGCACAAAGAAAAAGACTTAGTTTTAGAAAATTTTTCATCACAAATACATCTTAATAAAGCTGCAATTTAATAAATTTTATAGCTTTGGTAGGCTTGGCTTCTTATGACGATACATGAAATTTTAAAGCAATATTGGGGTTACGATAGTTTTAGACCACTTCAAGAGGATATTGTAACTGCCGTATTAAACAAAAATGATACATTGGCACTGCTACCTACCGGAGGAGGTAAATCTATATGCTTCCAGGTTCCGGCTATGGCTATGCCCGGTATTTGTATTGTAGTTTCGCCATTAATTGCCTTGATGAAGGATCAGGTAGAGAATTTACAAAAAAAAGGAATCAATGCCATAGCCATCATATCAGGCATGGGAAAACGGGAGATTGATATTGCTTTAGATAATTGTGTTTATGGGCCTGTTAAATTCTTATACATATCGCCAGAAAGATTAGCTACCGATTTGGTGCGGGAGCGCATCAAGCACATGAAGGTAAATTTGTTTGCGGTAGATGAAGCCCATTGTATATCGCAATGGGGCTATGATTTTAGACCTCCTTATCTACAGCTTACCGCTATCAGAACTTTGCATCCAGAGGTACCCATGTTGGCTTTAACAGCTTCGGCTACAGAGCAGGTACAGGCAGATATCATGCAAAAGCTGGATTTTAAACATCCAAAGGTTTTTAGAAAAAGCTTTGAGCGTACTAACCTTTCTTACTCGGTTTTAAACCTGGAGAATAAGCTTCAAAAATTAATTGAAATATGCCAAAAAGTACCCGGAAGTGGTATTGTTTACGTAAAAACCAGAAAAGATACCGTAGAAATTGCCAAATATCTTTACCAACATGGTATAAGCGCTAGTTATTACCATGCAGGTTTAGATGCCGATGCTAGAAGTAAAAGCCAACAAATGTGGATTAGCAACCAGCTCAGGGTAATGGTGGCTACCAATGCTTTTGGTATGGGGATAGATAAGCCCGATGTGCGTTTGGTGATACATTATGAGATGCCTGAAAGTTTAGAAGCTTATTATCAGGAAGCAGGTAGGGCAGGCAGAGATGAGCAAAAAGCTTTTGCCGTTTTACTCTATCAAAAAATAGATAAATTGGTGTTTGAAAAACGCTTTGAGCAAAATTTCCCACCACTGGATGAAATCAGGAGATATTACCACTTATTATGTAACTATTTACAGATACCTTTTGAAGCCGGTGAAGGCGTGATGTATGAGTTTCATGTGGGTGATTTTTGTCAGAAATTTCAGCTCGATGTTATTACCGCTTTAAGTGCTATAAAAACCTTAGAGCAAAATGGTTATATAACTTTAAGCGAGCAGGCTTTATTGCCCAGCAGAATTCAGTTTTTGGTTAACGGAGAGGATTTATACAAATTTCAGGTAGAGCAAGCTCGTTATGATTTATTTATCAAAAGTATTTTAAGAATATATGGTGGTGCTTTTGATTATTTTGTGGCTATCAAAGAGGTTGATTTAGCCTCTAAAAACCAAATCAGGTTTGATGATGTGGTGAAGATGCTGCAAGAACTGCATGATTTGGGGGTGATTAGCTACATCAAAAAAACAGATAAGCCTTTGTTAACTTTCTTAAAACCACGTTACAAAACTGAAGACTTATACCTTGATTTTAACTTTTACAAAGAAAGGAAAAACGTTTACCAAACTAAGATGACTGCCATGCTGGCTTATGTAACGCAAGACAAATGCAGAAGCGAGCAAATTCTATCTTATTTTAACGAAACAGATACCAAAGCTTGTGGCATTTGCGATGTTTGTATCCATAAAAAAAGAAGCCTTTTAAAAGCCAAAATGATGGCAACAGTTTTAGAAAACCTGGCCGTTAAACCATTAAGTTTGGAGGATTTGGTAAAAACTATAAAAATGGGTTCAGAGAAGGATAAACTAAACGTGATAAGACTTTTACTAGAAGCCGGAGATATTTTTAAATCTGAAGAGGGATATCAGCTTAAGCAATAATGTAAATGTAATAGCTTGTATAACTGTAGCTTTTTGATGCTTGTTGCGTTTGGTTTTTCT
The DNA here is from genome assembly GCF_000425145.1 of Pedobacter glucosidilyticus DSM 23534. GTDB lineage: Bacteria > Bacteroidota > Bacteroidia > Sphingobacteriales > Sphingobacteriaceae > Pseudopedobacter > Pseudopedobacter glucosidilyticus. Next base: position 101,468 of record NZ_AULF01000011.1, on the reverse strand, counting down.
TGTTCCATATTTTTTCTTAAACGAGACTTTAAACCTGCTAACAAATGCCATAAACCAGTTTTCTTAAATAATAAGTAAATACGGATAAGCGGTATTTCTTTCAAAATAATTTCATATTGTGGCAATTGCATCAGTTGTGCCAGATTTTGAACAGCGTCCTCAGTATCTGCCATAAATTGCTGATTTGTTTTTAACTGTAGATGGATAACTGGATTATCGAAATTTTTGATGGTATAACCTTTAGCCTTTGCCGTTAAGCCAAAAACAACATCTTCATAACCATAATGGGTTAAGCGTTCATCAAATTGTAGGGCTTTAAAAACTTCCTTTTTGATAAGGAAATTAGAGCTATGAAAAGCTTGTTTTGAGGCAAGCATTTCTACTTTAGTACCGTAATAATGGTGTAATAAATATTCCTTATTTAAGCATTCGGGATAATTGCGTAAGCCACAAACAAGATCGGCAGCAGGGTTTTGTTGAATAAAATTGAGGTAGTTTTTGATAAAGTTAGGATTTTTGATACAGCTATCACCATCTAAAAATAATAAAAAAGGGTAGGAGGCTTTTGCTGCTAAAAGATTTCTAATGGCCGATCTTCCGATGTTTTTATCCAAAAAAATAATGTTAAAATATGGCTTATTAAACTGGTTTAAGTAGTTTTTATAGGAACTTAAAGAGGCATCATCAATAACAATAATTTCGAAATCTAAGGATAAGCTTAAACACTGCTGTTCTAATTCTGTAAACAGCGTTTGGTTAATGAAATTATAATGCGGAACAAGTATAGAAAGCACTTTGCAAAATACAACTCTTTAAGCTTAATTAGATAATGCTCTAAAACGTAAAAATTTTATCACTATTCAATTTATTGATAAAGAATATTTTATAATTGTTTTAAAGATGCTTAAATTTATATTATAAGTTACAGTACCCGATATGCAAAGGTTAAACAAAGGGTGTCGTAGCTTATTTTAATTCGTTTTTTATTTCTATCTATCCAGAGAGAGCACTCTGTTTCTGGAGTGCTCTCATTTTTTCATAATAACCTTAATGATAAATATAACCAGTAGGGTAAAAACAATCCAAAAGCTTAAGATTAAATAAGCTATGTCATGCGTGTAAAGCTGGCTAGAAGCCATTAAAAAAATAGAAATGGTGATAATAAGTAAAATGATAACAATGCGCATATAAATAGACATGCTGCAATATTAAGGGTATCTTACTTATTACTTAAGCTTTTGCTTAATTAGACTATTATTAATGTGCTTATGAGTTATAAATTTAAACGATTTGACTTTTTAGATATATTTTTTATTTGTTGAGATAACTCTTTAGGATTTAATCCGTAAGCTTCTTTAAAAATTCTAGAAAAATAACTTTTATTAACAATACCTATTTGGGCTGCTATCTCACTAATATTTAATTCTCCTAAGATGAGCTGATCGCGGGCAAATTCTAATCTCAAATTTCTAAGATAATTATTAACAGATGTGCCAAACAAATGCTGGAAACCTTCTTGTAACTTGGTTGTATTGGTACCTACTCTTTTAGCTAAATCTTTAATTGTAATAGGGTTGGCTAGTTCTGTTTTAAGAATATGTGCTGCTTCTTCAATTTGTCTTAAATCTGCTTTCCTAAGTATTTGTTTTCTCGAATCGTTACGCTGGTCGTCTTCAAAATCTTGAATCTGTATGCTTAAAATTTCGTTAGCTTTACCTTCTAAAAGCAATCTTCTGGCAAAGCCTGTTTGTTTAGACGAGTTAATATCTTGTATACATTTAGCCATGGCCAAACTATAATTACCATGGTAATAAAATAAATGTTTAGCTCTTAAATCCTTAAAAACACTTCTTAACCTTTTATCTAAATTATTAATATCGCAGTCTATTTTGGCTTTAAAATCAGTACGGTTTATTTCCAAACTATTCATCCTAATTTGGATGTTTTTAGGGTAGATTAAAACATGTCCGTTTTTAGAAGAGCTGGAAACAACCACATTCTGGAATTGGTCTATTTGATGGAGGTCTTCTTTTTCTTCAAATCTATGTTTTAAAAAGCCCTCGCTGCAATAAATAAATTTTAAAGGGTGGATATTGTTCAAAGAGAAATGAATACTTACCTCTTCCTTAAAAAAGCAATTATATTCTATAAGTCCAAAACCTTGCGTAAAATTAATTCCTCTAATTAATCCTTTACCATAGGCTGTGGGGATGTTTAAGATATATTCGTTACAGTTCTTATCATAAGAAGTTTTCATTTCTTCTGCTAGGTTGGCTATTACATCTTTAAGAGGTAACGATCTTACATAGAGCTCTATCATGGGATTAGTAGTTATAAATTTGTTATTTAAATCAAATAAATACTTACAATTCAATTGCCAGAAATGCCAAAAAGGTTTAAAAACGAAGGATAAAATGTTTGATTTAAAGCAGTTTAGATCTTGGAATGATTTTTTAAGTATTTAATCAACATTTACTAAATAATTGATACACTTATGAAAACATCCATTTTAACAGCAGCAATACTAGCAGGTTCTTTTGCTTGTGCTACAACAGTACACTCATTGTATGATAATACAGTCATTTATAGTCATCAGCTTCGGGCGGATACTGTAGATATGGGGAAGAAGAATAAAAATAACCAAAGTAGTAGAGATACAACAAGGAAGCCTATTTTAAAATCGGCACCTGTACCTGGTGGTTCTTCTATTCCTGATCCTAAATACCCTATACCTCCTTATCCAACGGATACGGTTAAAGTAAACCCCGATGCAACTAAAAATCCCAATAAACAGCCGGTTTTGCCTACTCCTGTACCTACTCCAAGTCAGCCTAATCCGCCAACATCATCTCCTGTTCCTATACAGCCTGGTACGCCACCACAACCTTAATGGCATTAAAAAAAGGGATAGCTGATGATAAGCGTATCCCTTTTTCTATAATCTAACAAAAATGTTTAGAGCGCCTCAGAAACTACTTCTTTAACTTCTGGAACCATTCTTTGTAGTAAACTTTGGATACCCGATTTTAAGGTAATGGTAGAAGAAGGACAGCCACTGCAAGAGCCTCTTAATTCTACAGTTACGATACCATCTTCAAAAGATTTATAACTGATAGCACCACCGTCTTGCTCTACAGCAGGCCTTACATAATCATGTAAAATTTGCTGAATTTTAACTTCTACCTCTGTACCTTCAAAATTCACATTCTCATCCTGTACTTTTTCTTGTACGTTGTATTCTGATTCTACAGCACCCTTAACAAATTCTTTTAAAATAGGCTCAATATCATTCCATTCCGCATCTTCTGTTTTGGTTACCGTAACAAAATTACTAGCGAAAAACACGCCGTTAACAAAACTGAATTTATATAACTCTGATGCAAATCTTGATGCAGATGCACTTTCTTTATTAGGGTAATCTACACTGCCGTTGATTAATAATTTATTAACAATGAATTTCATTGTTGACGGATTAGGTGTTGATTCTGTATATACGGTAATATTCATATCCTTAATATTTTTAACAAAAATACTATCCAAATACCTAACCCTATCATGTAGCTTTAGTTTTTACTTCATCATGACTGTTTATATTAAACTAAAAAAGCCAATCATACCATAGTCATGGTTGATGATTGGCTTTTAAGAACTTTATGCGCTGATATGCTTTAGGATTAAGTCTTCAAAAAGACATTTTGAAGAAAAAATCTATGATTTACGTATTTTCAGTAGCGAAAATCATCATTTTAAGTTTTTCCTCTGCCTCGTGTAATTCTTTAAGCATCTTGTTTTTATACACATCCGTTTGGTTTTGAATCTCCGGAATAAGCTGTTTATAGTAATGGATACCTTGTTCTAACTGCGCTCTAAACTTAGTGTAGTATTTAACCTTTTTGTCAGATAAATCTTGCCAGCTCATACTGATATCTTTTTTTAGATGCTCTATATACAAATTAAGCTCGTTAATAAACATGTTAGAGCGCTCTATACCAGCCAGTAAATTGATTTTTCCATAAATGTGTTTTACCATCTCATCTAAAGAAAACTTGCCAGAAAAATAAGCAATATTAGGACCAGGGCAAATGGTTACTGCTTTGCTTTCTTTAGGCTTTATCATCTCGTTTTTTAAGTAAGCAGAGGTTACTAAACCTTCGCAAAGGCAAATTTTCTCTGTTACTTCATTTATTTTGGTTTGTAACGCTAGTTCATCTAAACCACTGTTTTGAAGCGATTTTATTTTTAAGTTTTGATATTTTCTAGAAGCCGTACAAATAGGTTCTTTGGTAAATTCGGTATTAGAAACTAAGTATTTTTTGGTACAAGGGCTTCCAGGTTTTCCTTTTGCAATACGCTCTAAACGAAGTTTTTCGGCAGTAGTTTTTCTGAAATTATTGAAAGGAACACCCAAAGGCGATGAGCCGCTGATGTAAAAATCCTCTCGGGTAGCTTCAGATAAATTGTTAAGTGTTTCTTCATCCACATTGGTAGCATCCGGAACCAATAAGAACGGACTGCCCCAGCCCGTAGCATCTAACTCATAATGCTTTAATAAAAAACTGTCTTCTGCTGCTGTACCTATACCACCTTGTACACTTATTTTCATTTGTGGTATTTCTATATCGCCAGTATAACCTTTTGCCAATAGCGCATTTTTATACATCCCGGCAAGCTCGGCAAGCATTTCTTGTCTTTTTACCTTAAATTCTTCTAAAATAGGGCCTAATAAATAACCCTCAGTAGCAAAGGCATGGCCCCCACAATTTAATCCTGATTCTATCCTAAATTCTGAAACCCATAAACCTTTTTTAGCTAAGAATTTAGCTTGAATCAGAGCCGACCTAAAGTCAGAAACTTTTAATATGATTGTTTTTTGAAGCTTTTGATGTTCATCAGGATAAAAATCCTTAAAATTCTCTAGATGAGCATATAGTTTTGGATTCATCCCGGCAGATAAAACCACGCCAGCATTTAATTTACTCTCCGCAAAACCTTGTAAAGAAGCCAACGCATCACTCAACTGCTCTTCACCATGGATAGGGCTATTCATTTTATCCACTTTAGCCATAATATTTACATCTATGGCTCCTTTTTGCATGTTATCTTTTAATTGCTTTTGTACAATCGCTTTTATTTCATCATCTTGAATGTTAAGCATTTGTAAATAAGTTTTTTTAAGTACAGCGTGATCTGGTTGTAAATCAAAATACCTTGTCAAATCTGTACCGGGCTCAAAAGCTTGTTGTTTTAAAGCTTCAAACTGTTTATCAAGCAAGTCTTGCATCAAATTTAAATAAGCAGTAATTCTTTTGGCTCTAAAATGCGGTTCGTTATCTTGAATAGGGATATAGTTTTCCTGGTTTTGCTTTGCGTGGTATGCTCTCATTCTTTCTATTAAATGATCATCAACAATAGATACAACAGAAGAAATACCATAACGGCCTACTTTTAGCGGCGTATCAACAGAATATGCTAAACCTAAAACAGGAATATGAAATGTATGACTCATTAAATTATTTTTTTTTACGAAATACCGATTAATAATCCTTTTAGAATATGATTTTAGTCACTTAAGCTTTATTTTTTGGTCATATTTAGAGATAAAAGAAACCTTTTTTGATGACGATTGTCATTTTTTATAAGCTTAAAATAAAGCTATTTTGAGCCATAAAATTTAGCCACATGGATGTTCATTATATCAGTGCCGCAGAGGCCGTTAAAGCAGTAAAGTCAGGAGATAGGGTGTTTTTACATGGAAGTGCTGCAACACCTGTACACCTTATAAAAGCCTTACAACATAGGTATCAGGAATTGGAAAATGTTGAATTGGTTAGCATCACCACTTTAGGAGATGTCAATTTTAATGATGAAAAATACAGAAATAGTTTTTTCTTCAATTCCTTATTTGTATCGGCAAATTCCAGAGCGGTAGCTAATAGCCAGTTTGGCGATTATGTACCTGTATTTTTAAGTGAGATACCTATCCTGTTTAACGAAAACTATTTACCTATTGACGTAGCCATTATTCAAGTATCCGTACCCGATAAACATGGTTATTGTTCTCTAGGAACATCGGTAGATATTGCCAGAGCAGCCATAGAAAATGCGAAGTATGTCATCGCTCAGGTTAATCCTTTTATGCCCAGAACACACGGAGATGGTTTTATCCATATCAATAAAATAAATGCCTTAGTTTGGCAAAAGGCAGAGCTTCCAGAAGTAGATTATGCTACAAAAGCCAGCGATGTAGTGGTGCAAATTGGTAAAAATGTGGCTTCTTTGATAGAAGATGGTTCTACCTTACAATTAGGAATTGGTAGTATTCCAGACCAAGTTCTAAAAAATTTGGTAAACCATAAAAATTTAGGTCTGCATACCGAAATGCTTTCTGATGGAGTAATCCCATTGATAGAAAGTGGCGTTATTGATAATAGTATGAAGAAGCTTAACAGAGGTAAAACGGTTACCTCTTTTATGGTTGGTACCAGAAAATTGTATGATTTTGTGGATGATAATACATCGGTAAGGGTGATGAATATCAATTATGTAAATGATACGAGTGTTATCCGCCAAAACCCTAAAGTAATTGCTATCAATAGTGCCATAGAAATTGATTTAACAGGTCAGGTTTGTGCAGATTCTATAGGAACGTACCAATTTTCTGGTATTGGTGGGCAAATGGATTTTATCAGAGGTGCATCTTTATCGCAAGGTGGTAAACCTATTATTGCTTTGCCATCAACTACCAATAAAGGAATCTCCAGAATTGTTCCTTTCTTAAAAGAAGGTGCAGGTGTGGTAACCACCAGAGGACATGTACAATGGGTGGTAACGGAATATGGTATAGTAAATTTGTATGGAAAAAGTTTAAAACAAAGAGGAAGAGCTTTGATAGAAATAGCACATCCAGACCATAGAGAAGCTTTAGAGAAAGCATTTGAGGAGCGATATAAATAATCTTCATAAGTATTTTTATTAGTAATACTTTTAAGATAAATTAGCCAAATGGATAAAGAGGCTTTACTGGAAGCAATTATTAATAACGCTATTGATGGGATCATTACCATTGATACAACAGGATTAATAGAAGCCATTAACCCATCGGCCTGTGAACTGTTTGGTTACCAGGTTAATGAAGTAGTAGGTAAAAATATATCGATGTTGATGCCAGAACCTTATAGGTCTCAACACGATGGTTATATTCATCGTTACCACCAAACGGGCGAAGCACATATTATTGGGATTGGTAGAGAGGTAACTGGGTTAAGAAAAGATAAAAGCCAATTTCCATTCAGGCTAGCCGTAAGTAAAGTGCAGTACAAAGGTAGGATAGTTTATACCGGATTTATACACGATTTAAGCAGAGAAAAAGACGCCGAAGAGCAATTAAGAAAATACACATCAAGACTAGAGCATTTAGTAGAAGAGCGAACAGAAGCTTTACAATCTATTGTTGCACAGTTACAAAATGCCAAAGAAGAGGTTAGTTTATCTCTTGAAAAAGAAAAAGAACTTAACCAATTGAAAAGTCGATTCGTATCCATGGCATCGCATGAGTTTAGAACACCTTTAAGTTCTATACAACTCTCTGCATCGTTGATAGAAAAATATGCACAGGAGTATCAAAATCCTAATATTGCCAAACATGTGGGCAAAATAAAAGTTGGTGTGGGCAACCTTACCAATATCCTTAATGATTTCTTATCTCTGGAAAGGCTAGAAGCTGGTAAAATTAATCCACAAGCAGTACCTTTTGATTTGGTGAAGCTGGCAGAAGAAATTACCGAAGAAATGCAATTGATAGCCAAGCAAAATCAAAATATCATTTATCAACATACAGGAAAAAGCAGCTTGGTTACTTTAGATGCAGCCTTATTAAAAAATTGTATCATCAACCTAATCGCTAACGCTATTAAATATTCTGGCGAAAACACCTTTATAGAGTTTAATACCGAGCTGGATGAAAAACGCTGTATGGTGATGATTAAAGATGATGGTATTGGTATTCCTGTAAATGATCAAAAACATTTATTTGAACCTTTCTTTAGAGCCAATAATACGGGGAGCATCCCGGGTACTGGTTTAGGATTAAATATTGTTAACCGTTATATTAAATTGATGAATGGCGAGGTGGAGTTTGAGAGTGCAGAAAACAAAGGCGCTAAATTTACCCTGATTTTTAATCTTTAGCATGAAAAAGAAAATCCTGATTATAGAAGATAACGAGGATATTAGAGAAGGTACAGCCGAAATTTTAGGCTTGGCTGGTTATGAAGTTGAGACTGCTGTTAATGGCAAACTTGGTGCTGATAAAGCCCAAAAATACCTTCCAAATTTAATTATTTGTGATATCATGATGCCAGAACTTGATGGTTATGGTGTTTTATACCTGCTGAATAAAAATCCGGAAACGGCTAATATTCCTTTTATTTTTCTGACGGCCAAGGCAGAAAGAGCAGATATGCGTAAAGGAATGGAGATGGGAGCAGATGATTATCTGATTAAGCCTTTTGACGATATGGAGCTTTTAAATGCTATAGAAAGTAGGCTTAATAAAAAGCAAAAACAAGAAGCCTTTTACACAAAAGGTTTAAAAAGTTTAGAAGACTTTGCCTCACAAGTAGAAGATAAGCAGGACTTAAAATCTTTAATCTCGCAAAAGAAAATAAGACAGGTTAAAAAGGGTCAGATTATTTATTACGACCAAGACCATGCTCAAGGTATCTATTTAGTGCTCGAGGGTAAAATTAAAACAGTTAAGTTAAGTGAAGATGGTAGAGAACTTTTAACCGGAATTTACCATGCCGATGAATATTTTGGTGTGCATGATGCTTTGATAAGTCAGTTGCATACAGAAACTGCCGAAGCTATAGAAAATAGCAGCATTTGTATGTTGCATAAAGACCAAGTGAATGCGCTGTTAAATAATAATACAGCGGTTGCCATGCAGTTTATCCAGTTACTTTCTGCGCACATTCATCAAAAGGAAGAGCAGTTGGTTCAATTAGCTTATCATTCTGTAAGAAAGCGTTTGGCAGAAACTTTAATGCGTATCAGAGAAGTAAATAAAAATCAGGATATTTTTAAAATTTCTAGAGATGATTTAGCCGCGATGGCCGGCATGGCAACAGAAACGGTGAGTCGTACCTTAAGCGATTTTAAAGAGGAAAAACTGATAGAGAAAAAAGGAGGTGAGATACACATTATAGATGTAAACCGTCTAAAAAATATGAAAAATTGATTTTTATCACTTTTCTTGCTGACTACACTCATGTTACAATAGGAATATAGCAGGTAGCTTTGCTTGTATAAAGCGAAGCAAATGAAAGTTGTAGTTTACAGTACGAGGTCTTTTGAGAAAGAGTTGCTGGCAAAAGCCAATCAAAAAAAGCATGATATTACGCTAATAGCTAATCCTTTAACTGATGAAACTACATCTTATGCAGAAGGTAAGGATGCAGTTGTAGTTTTTACAAGTGATGATGTTTCGGCATCTGTTATCCAAAAGCTTGCCCATTACGGTGTTAAGTATATTGCCACACGTTCTGTAGGTACAGATCATATTGATAAACAAGCAGCGGCTGCAGCCAATATTAAAATAGCTAATATCCCTTCTTACTCGCCACACAGTATTGCAGAACACGTGTTAACGCTTGTATTGGCTTTAAATCGTAAAATTTTATTATCAACAGAAAGAAGCAAAAACTTCGATTTTAGGTTAGATGGTTTGGTAGGTTTTACCTTGTATGGTAAAACTGTAGGTATAATAGGTTTAGGCGAGATTGGCTTGATTACAGCAAAAATATTTAACGGTTTTGGCTGTAAAGTTTTGGCTTATGACCAAGTAAAACATCAGCATACCGGTATAAAGCATGTGGGTTTAGAAGAGCTTTATGCTAAATCAGATATTATTTCTTTACATGTTCCTTTAACTGATGAAACTAGGCATATCATCAATGCAGAGCATCTCGCGAAAATGAAAACTGGTGTAATGCTCATCAATACCGGAAGAGGTGGTTTATTAAATACCAACGATGTTTTGCAAGCACTTAAATCTGGCAAGATTGGAGCTTTAGGTGCCGATGTTTATGAATATGAACACGGCTTATTCTTTGAAAATCACCATCAAGACAAACAAAAAGATTGCTTATTGCAGCAATTATTGGCTTTCCCTAATGTGATGATAACACCACACCAGGCTTTTTTAACTAAAGAAGCCTTACAAGAAATAGCACAACTTACCATAAAAAGCTTAGACCTTTGGCAAGAAAATAAATGTGTAGGTAAGGCCTGCGCATGTGCTAAAAATTGTCAAAAGGAAGCTGCCAAAATAAAGCAATTATCACCACACCAATCCTAATATGCTTAGTCAAAATATCACAACTAAATATACGGTACCTGTACCTAGGTATACCAGTTATCCTACGGTTCCGTTTTGGGATGAAAGTACTTTTAACAAATCTTTTTGGTTGCAAAAAGTTAAACAATCTTTTGATATCAGCAATCAGAATGATGGTATAAGTATTTATATCCATTTACCTTATTGCGAAAGTTTATGTACTTATTGTGCCTGCAATAAGCGTATTACTAAAAACCATGGGGTAGAAGAACCATATTTACAAGCTGTTATAAAGGAGTGGAAATTGTATAAAGCTATTTTTGGTGCTCAACCTCAGTTAAAAGAAATACACTTAGGCGGTGGGACACCAACATTTTTCTCGCCAGAAAATCTAGCGCTTTTAATCTCAGGTATTTTAGAAGATTGTATCATTCATGAGGATGCAGAATTTAGTTTTGAAGCGCATCCGGCAAATACCACTCTCGCACATCTTGAAGTATTACACGCTTTAGGTTTTAAAAGATTAAGCTTAGGTATACAAGATTTTGATGAGCAAGTACAAATCATGATCAACAGAATACAGTCTGTAGAAGAGGTATATATCGTAAGTAAACAAGCCAGAGCCGTAGGTTATACTTCTATAAATTTCGATTTAATATATGGTTTGCCCTTACAAACCGTTGCTAGCCTTACAGCTACGATAGAAAAGGTTATCGGCTTAAAGCCTGATAGAATTGCTTTTTATAGCTATGCGCATGTCCCTTGGGTAAAATCTGGTCAGCGCAAATTTACCGAGGCCGATTTACCTGATACCCATTTAAGGCAAAAATTATATGAAAAAGGCAGAGAAATGCTTCTTGCTGCTGGTTATTTAGATATCGGTATGGATCATTTTGCTTTTGCCAATGATAAGTTAAACATAGCTGCACAAAACAAAAAGTTACACCGTAATTTTATGGGTTATACCCATCAGTACACCCGTTTATTGGTTGGTTTAGGCGTTTCTTCTATTAGCGATACCTGGGATGCCTTTGCCCAAAATGTTAAAAGCGAAGAGGAGTATTTGACTTTGATTAATGCCGGAGAAATACCAGTAGTAAAAGGACATGTGTTAAATGAAGAGGATTTATTAATCAGGAGGCATATTTTAAATATCATGTGTAAAGGTGTAACCACCTGGACTAATGAAGATTTACAAAACAATGCTTTCAGAGAAAATTTATCAGGATTACCAGAGTTGGTAGAAGATGGTTTGATCATTCAGGAATATCAATCTATAAAAGTTACCAAAATAGGAAAACGCTTTTTACGAAATGTTTGTGCTGTATTTGATGCTCGCTTGCAGGCAACTAAGCTAAATAAGCCACTATTTAGCATGGGCTAAGGTTATAGAAATAAAATCTGAATGTCATTTAATAAATGGCATGATTGTGGTTTCTTGTTTCTTTAAAATATCTCTACTAAATTAGTAGAGAATTAAAATTTTAGAATTATGTTAAGACTAGGTGATGTAGCTCCAAATTTCAAGGCAAAGACCTCTGAAGGAGAAATTGATTTCTATGAATATTTAGGTGATAGCTGGGGTGTGTTATTTTCGCATCCGGCAGATTATACACCGGTTTGTACAACAGAATTAGGTCGTACAGCAGCTTTAAACGATGAGTTTGCTAAAAGAAATGTAAAAGTAATGGCTTTAAGTGTTGATTCTGTTGAATCTCATAAAGGTTGGATAAGTGATATTAATGAAACACAAGGTGTAGAAGTAAATTTTCCTATCATTGCTGATGAAGATAAAAGTATTTCTGAAGCCTATGGTATGTTGCATCCTAATGCATCAACAACTTTTACAGTAAGGTCTTTATTTATTATAGCACCAGATAAAACTGTAAAACTCATTATATCTTACCCTGCATCAACAGGTAGAAATTTCCAAGAAATTTTAAGGGTAATAGACTCTTTACAGTTAACCGCTTACCACAGTGTTGCTACACCAGCAGATTGGAAAGATGGGGAAGATGTAGTGGTTGCGCCAGCTATTAAAACAGAGGATATTCCGGCTAAGTTTCCAAAAGGTTTTAAAGAAATTAAGCCATATTTAAGAACAACTCCGCAACCTAATAAGTAATTTTTATTAAATCTGTTGTTTTTAGAATATATTTTATATTTTAGAGATTAAGAAATAAATAGAATTACAATCTTTCTTAAATTATTTTACCCAATCAGTAAGAAATTTAGGTCTGATTATTATTAAAACACTAAAATTAATTATGAAAACGGGTAAAGTAAAATGGTTTAACGCTCAAAAAGGTTTTGGCTTCATTATTTGCGATGGAAAAGACATTTTTGTTCACTTTAAAGATGTTATTGGAGGGGTAAATGCCATCTCAGACAATGATGATGTAGAATTTGAGATTGCTGATGGTAAAAAAGGTCCTCAAGCTATTAATGTAAAGAAAGTTTAAAAACATAAAGCTTTAAAATGTTCCGAAAGTCCTGAATAATGTTCAGGACTTTTTTATTTAACATCCATCCTAATAGGGTTTAACACGATTTGTTTCTGCATAAATCATCAGATTTTTAAATCCTCAACTTTAAAATGTTAGAAGGTGTTTTTAAACCGTTAATGAAAAATATGTTTAGTGATGAGATAATTAATTTGATAAAAATTAATAAATAAGTTTTTAATCGGTTGTATGTAGCAAAGGTTTTAATAAAGCTACATTGTATTATTAAAAATATTCAATAAATTTGAATAAATCTGATCTCCAAGAAGATGTTGCTAAGCCATAAAGAGGAAGATAAATTATTGTTATTACAAATGCAGGAAAACGATGATAATCTTGCGTTTGATACCCTTTATGATAAATATTGGGAGCAAATGTATAATGCAGCTTACAAACGCCTAAAAGATGCTGATTATGCAAAAGATATTACACAAGATATTTTTCTACAATTATGGCTTCGCCGCAAAGAGCTTTCTATTGATAATCTGGTTTCTTATTTACACACATCAGTAAGAAATAATGTTTTTAAATGGATGGAAAAGGAGCAAAGATATACACCAATTCCTGAAGTTTTAATTCAATTAGGCATAGCTAAAGACCAAACTGACGCTGAAATACTAAGAAAAGAGTTTTTAATTAAGTATGAGCGATTGATAAACTCTTTAACGCCATCACAACAAGAAATCTTTAGGATGAAATATCAGGAAGATTTAACAACACAACAAATAGCAGATAAGCTTCAAATCAGTAGAAAAACGGTTCAAAACCAATTAGGAAAGAGCATGGCTCAACTAAGAGAATCTCTCGGACCTTTATATTTGATGTTCTTACTTCAAAATCTTTAATTTTTTTTATTTCTCGTGGGACTTTTCGTTTCTCGGCGGTCATATCTTTAAAGGCTCATTAAACTAAGAGTCGATACAAGATGAATCCAAAGGAATTTTATAAAATTCTTCGAAAATATAGGCTAGGAGAAGCAAGTCAGGAAGAAATAGACTTTCTAGATGCTTACTATAACCTTTTTGAGGTAGAGGAAAATGTGTTAGATGGAATGCAAGATGAGGCTAAAAGCCAATTAAAAGATGCTATAAAGGCAGGTTTGAGTGAACAAATTGCTGCGGAAGAGCGTAAAAGCTCTTCCAAAGTAATTTGGATGAAAAAATGGTTGATTGCTGCATCTGTGTTATTATTTACGGGTGTTGCTTCTTATCTGTTTTTTAAGCAAAGCGGTAGCATAGAAACAGGTAATCCAAAAGTGAAACTTGCAAAAGTTGAAATTAAACCTGGTGGGAATAAAGCTGTTTTAACTTTAGCAGATGGTTCATCAATAATCTTAAATGATAAAGAAGATGGTTTAATTACACAAGATGCCGGTGCAGAAATAGTAAAAACTAAAGATGGTCAAATTGTATATCATACCAAACAAGCAAACCAATCTGCGGCTATAAATATGATCAGTACGCCGCGTGGAGGGCAATATCAATTGACTTTAGCAGATGGTACCCAAGTATGGCTTAATGCGTCTTCATCTATCAAATTTCCTACAGTTTTTACCGGAGCAGAACGTAAGGTTGAAATTACCGGAGAGGCCTATTTTGAAGTTGCTAAAAATATACATAAACCTTTTAAAGTGGTATCAGCTCATCAGGTTATTGAGGTATTAGGTACGCATTTTAACATCAACACTTATGATGATGAAAGTGCTGATAAAACCACGCTTTTAGAAGGCAGCGTAAGGGTACACAAGCTTAATATGCAAGGAAAAGAAGAAAATATTTCTGCTGTGCTTAAGCCTGGCCAGCAAGCTGTTTTAGCCAATAACGCTAAAAGCTTCAAAGTATCAGCAGCAGATGAAGAAGCCGCCATAGCTTGGAAAAATGGATATTTCAAATTTAACAGAGATAATATCCAAACCATTATGAGGCAGGTTTCCAGATGGTATAATGTGGATGTAGAGTATCGTGGAAAAATATCAGAAGATTTATTTGTTGGAAAAATTAACAGAAGCGAAAACGTAACAGAAGTTTTAAGAATTCTAGAACTAAGTAAAATCAATACAACCATAAAAGGTAATAAAATTATTATAACCAATTAATCATGTTTAACCTAATTTATAAATGATATGAAGACATAAGTACTGTTATTAATAATCCAACAAAAAAACCGGATGTGCTACCAACACAACCGGCTTAAAGGAAGCTTTATAAAAAAGCTATTTCCGGTTTGGATTAACCCTTAAAAAATTCTGTGGAAGGAACTTAATCTATTAACCCAAACTTTACAAAAGTATGCAATTAAATGTTTACGGTAAAATCCGGAATGTATCCGGATTATTCCCTTCGAAAATGTTTCGTATTATGAAACTGACGGCCATCTTATTAACACTTGGATGTTTACAGCTTAGCGCAAAAAGTTTTTCGCAAAGTATTAGTATTTCTGGAAAAAATATCTCTTTAGAAAAAGCACTTACTACCATTGGCGAGCAAAGTGGCTATTTCTTTTTTTATAAGTATAATGAGTTGGTAAATGCCAAACCAGTTACTTTAAATTTAAAAGCAGCAAGTCTTGAAAAAGCCTTGCAGGTAAGTTTTAAAGGCCAGCCTTTTAGTTATTCTATTGAAAATAAAACGATTATAGTTAATAAAATTGAAATTAAACCTGAGCCTAAATTACCTGTAGATATTAAAGGTAAAGTTACCGACAACACTGGGCAGCCCTTACCAGGTGCATCCATAAGAGTTAAAGGTTCTGATAAAGTTACCCAAACTGATATCAATGGTAACTTTAGCTTAAATGGTCTTGCAGATAATGCAGTTATTGTAGTAACCTATACTGGTTTTGTGTTGCAAGAAATTGCTGTAGCTGGTAAAACTAATATCAACATAAGTTTAGTAGAAGATAGCCAGAATTTAAATACAGTTGTAGTAGTAGGTTACGGAACTCAACAACGTAAAGATGTAACAGGTTCTATCAGTTCTATCAATGCACAAAGAATTAAAGACCAACCTGTAGTGAGTTTAGATAACGCTATGGCTGCACAAATGGCGGGTGTACAAGTTACCCAAGCTACAGGTGCACCAGGTGGTGGTTCTACTGTTAGAATTAGAGGTGCAGGTTCTTTAAGCGCCGGAAACGAGCCTTTATATGTGGTGGATGGTTTTCCGGTTACTAATGATTATAACCAAAGAAATAATCCTTTAAATACCATTAACCCTGCTGATATTGATAATATTCAGGTTTTAAAAGATGCATCAGCAACAGCAATTTACGGTTCCAGAGGGTCTAATGGTGTGGTTATCATTACTACAAAATCTGGTAAAAGTGGTGTTTCTAAAATTGATTTTAGCGTAAATACAGGCGTACAACAAGTAGAAAAAACTTTAGATGTATTAAATGCTAGGGAGTATGCTTATTTTATTAATGAAGCTAGAAATAATGCTTGGGTAAACTCCGGACCTGGTCGTTCTGCTTCAGATCCTAATTCAGCTCGTTTAAATAACGTGATGTACTTATTGCCAGCTGTATTCTCAGATCCAGAATCTTTAGGCGAAGGTACTAATTGGCAGAATGAGATTTTTAGGACTGCACCTATGAGCAATTATCAACTGAACTTTTCTGGTGGTAATGATAAAACCAGATTCTTTGTTTCTGGTGGTTATTTAGCACAAGATGGTATTATCCTAAATTCAGACTTAAAACGCTACTCTTTTAGAGCTAATGTAGAATCTCAGTTAAATAAAAGAGTAAAAGTAGGAGCAAATTTAACGCCATCGTTCACTTTCTCTAATCAAACTTTAGCAGAAGGAAACTGGCAGGGAGGTGGCATTATCCAATCGGCCCTAACAGCTGCTCCTCATTTAACGCCATACGATGCTAATGGAAATTATACACAAATTACAGGACAAGGAGTAGGAACTAGCGAGGTTGATAACCCGGTAAAAATTGCTAAAGAGTATTTCCAGCAACAAAACACTTTAAGGCTATTAGGTACTGCCTTTGTGGACGTAAACTTAGCTAAAGATTTAAATTTCAAAACTTTAGTAGGTGCTGATTTTAGAAATTTTGATCAGGATGTATTCAATCCATCTATCATTAACCCTAATAGTACCAATGCAACAAAACTTCCTGTAGGTTCTTATGAAGAGTCTAACAGCAGAAACTGGTTATCAGAGTTTACTTTAAATTATAAGAAAACATTTGATAAACATGCTTTTGATGTATTAGCAGGTTATACCATTCAAAAAGAAAGAACAGATTTAACTAGTTTAAGTGGAAGCAACTATGCCAGCGATGTTGTAAGAACAATTAATGCCGCTGGTTTAGTAACTGTAGGTGCAGCCTCAGGTCCTCAAGAGTGGTCTTTATTATCTTATATCGCTCGTTTAAATTATAGTTATAACGATAAATATTTGTTAACTGCAACTTTCAGACAAGACGGTTCATCTCGTTTTGGTGGTGATAATAAATGGGGAACTTTCCCTTCGGTATCTTTAGGATGGAGGGTTTCTGAAGAAGATTTTCTTAAAGATGTAAATTGGTTAAGCGAGTTAAAAGTTAGAGCTAGTTATGGTTTAACAGGTAATAACTTTATCACTAACTATGGCTCTGTAGGCTTAACAGGAATAGAAAATTATATTTTTGGCCCTAGTGGAGGTATCGTAAATAACGGTATCAGACAAACCACCATTGCTAACAGTCTTTTAGGTTGGGAGAGAAACAAACAGTTTGATGCTGGTCTAGAGTTTGGTTTGTTACAAAACCGTTTCTCTATGTCTTTTGATTATTACAACAAAACTACCTCAGACTTATTATTAAACGTACCTGTACCTACTTTAACAGGATATAGCGAGGCTTTAAGAAATATTGGAGAAATTAATAATAAAGGTTTTGAGTTTACTTTAGTTAGCCGTAATATGGTTAAAGAATTTAAATGGACTACTGATTTTAATTTCTCTACCAATAACATTAAAGTGGTTGCATTAGGTCCTGATGGTTCTCCTATTTTAAGAAGACAGCCTACTTTTGCGGCTGGTAATACCCACATTACTGAAATTGGTGGAGCACCTGGCTCTTTCTTTGGTTACAAAGTTGTGGGTATTTATCAAAATGCTGATGATGTTGCTAATAACCCAGCGGTAGAAAACGCTTCTGGTGCAAAAATATCTAAGCCAGGTCAGTTAAAATTTGCTGATGTTAATGGTGATGGTAGAATTACTGCAGACGATAGAACAAGTTTAGGAAGCCCTTTCCCAGACTTTACTTACGGCATGACTAATAGTTTCGCCTACAAAAACTTTGATTTCGCATTTACACTACAAGGCGTACAAGGTTTTGAAGTTTTAAATGCAGCTAGAAGGTTTTATGGTAATTATGCAGGTTCTTACAATGTATTAAGAAGTACTGCAAATGGTTGGAAATCAGAAACCGACCGTGGAGATGGTGTAAGCCCTCAAATTGATCGTAATTTTGGTGCTTTAGGTGTTGCGTCTGTAATTAATAACGTTACTTCTCAGTTTGTAGAAGACGGTTCTTTTTTAAGAATCAGAAATATCACTTTAGGATATAACTTACCAGCATCAGCTCTTAAAGCCTTAAAAGTAGCCAATGCCAGATTAAGCTTTACCATCCAAAACGCTTATACCTTTACTAAATACGAAGGCTATAACCCAGAGGTAAGTTTTGAAGGAGCTAATCCTTTAGTACCAGGTGTTGATTCAGGAGGTTATCCTTTAGCTCGCACCTTTATGTTTGGATTAAATTTTGGATTCTAATACAGTTATAGACATGAGAAATATTAAAACATTATTCACTGCAGGCGTAATTGTATTACTTTCTGCAAGTAGTTGCAAAAAAGATTTTTTAGAATTAGCACCTATTGCCCAACAAAATGCTAATAACTATTACAAGACTGGAGATGACATGAAAAATGCACTCACAGCAGCTTATGGAGGTTTACAGTATGCGGGCTTATACTATTCTTCTATGCACATCATTGGTGATTTGCGTTCTGATAACACAGAAATTACCAATGTAAACGCCGGAGCAGATTTAGACGCTGTAGACAAGTTTGTAAACTTACCTACAACCTCTATCAGTAGTACTACATGGGCGGGCCATTATCAGGCTATACAAAACACCAATATTGTGATAGAGAAAATACAGGCTGTAACCATGGATGAAAATTTAAAAGCCAGATACATTGGCGAAGCTAAATTTTTAAGAGGTTTAATGTATTTTAATTTAGTTAGGATTTTTGGTGGTGTGCCCCTTGTAACAAAAGTAATTGTTAATCCACAGGAAGGTTATGATTATGGTAGAGAAACAGTTGCAAATGTATACAACCAAATTATTACAGATTTAACTGATGCCGAAGCAGTTTTACCTTTTGAGTATACCGGAGCGGATATAGGCAGAGCTACAAAAGGCGCTGCGATGTCTTTATTAGGAAAAGTATACTTAACTCAAAAAAGATGGGATTTAGCGGCTCAAAAACTTAAACAAGTTATTGATGCGCAGGCACAAACCAAATATCAGTTATTACCATCTTACGCTAGTGTATTTGGTATAGCAAATGAGAATAGTCGTGAGTCTATTTTTGAAGTTCAATTCAAAAGAGCATCTAACGGAGAAGGAAGTCCGTTTACTAACCAATTCGCACCTATAGGTTCTGGTGCAGCAGTTGTTACAGTTGGTAATCCACTTGGGCAAAACATTCCAACAGCAGAAATGAACAATGCTTATGAAGCTAATGATGCTCGTAAAGCTGTTTCAATGCGTACTAGTTATGTACTTAACGGAAATACAGTTAACCATAATTACATTGTTAAATATTCTGGTACTCCGGCAGCTAACATAGATGGTGATAATAACTGGATTGTTTTAAGATATGCTGATGTACTTTTAATGTATGCAGAGGCTTTAAATGAGTTAGGTTATATTGCTGATGGACCTGCATTTACTTATTTAAATCAGATTAGAACAAGGGCGGGTTTACCTAGTAAAACCAGTAATAATGCTAATTTAGCTTTAAGAGTAGCAGACCAAGCAGCTTTCAGATTAGCTATAGAGCAAGAGAGATTTGTAGAATTAGCTTTTGAAGGTCACCGTTGGTTTGATCTGGTGAGAACAGATAGAGCTTTAACACTTTTAGCGTCTAAAGGAATGGAAGCTCATGAAGCTTTATTCCCAATCCCGCAAACACAAATTGATATTAATCCATCTAAGATTACACAAAACCCAGATTACGATTAATTTCTAATATTTAAATAGGGGCTAAAATCGTTCTTTACGTTACAAACAGTATTTGTAATTGTTAAGTAAAACGAATGATTTTAGCCCTTTTTATATAGTTTATTTCCCCCAATTTATTTATTCTCATGAGAATTTTAAGTCTGCAATTGCTTATTTTAATTAGTATGAGTTTTATTGTTAAAGCTCAAAACAACCCACTTACACTTAACCAAAAAGATACTGGTTATAGAGGGATATGGTATAGCAACCAGCCTTCTAATGATGAATATGTATATAAGTATAGCGGAGGTTTAGGTACCTATCCAGCCAACCACTATCCGTTTTCTATTTATGTTAAAGAAGTTGATAAAACTTTTTTTTGTTATGGAGGAAGTGATTCTTCTGGGAAAACATTATTACACACCATTTCTTATTTTGACCATAAAAAAGGATTAGTCCCAAAACCTACGGTAGTTTTAGATAAGAAAACAGATAATGCCCATGATAATCCGGTGATGAATATTGATAAAGACGGATATATATGGCTTTTTTCTACAGCACATGGCACCAATAGTCCTTCTTACATCCATAAAAGTAAAAAGCCTTACGATATTAATGAATTTGAAGAAATTAAAGCTACCAAACTAATTAACGGAGAAATAGTAGCTATGAATAATTTTTCTTATTTACAAACTTGGTATCAGCCTAATAATGGTTTTATTAATCTGTTTACGCATTATGATAGAAAAGTTATTCTTGGTCAGCCATCTAAACCAAGAAGAACAATCAGTTACATGACGAGTAAAGATGGTGTTCATTATTCTGAATGGAAAGATATAGCAATTATAGAAGAAGGACATTACCAAACCAGTGGAAGTTATAGGAACACTGTGGGCACAAGTTTTAATTTCCACCCTATTAAAACAGGAGAGAATGGTTTAAACTATAGAAGTAACCTTTACTATATGCAAACTTCTGATTTTGGTAAGAGTTGGCAAAATGCAAAAAACGAGACACTAAGCGTACCCTTAAAAGAAATTAATAATAGTGCTTTAGTTAAAGATTATTACAGCCAAGGATTAAATGTTTATATTAATGATTTAGCTTATGATGAAACAGGGAAACCTGTTATTCTATACCTAACCAGTAAAGGTTATGAAGCAGGACCAGAAAAAGGTCCGCGTACTTGGCATACCGCTAGATTTACCGGAGAAAACTGGGAAATTAATCCGATAACTACTTCTGGTAATAATTATGATATGGGTTCTTTATATATAGATGATAAAGGTATCTGGCGAGTAATTGGACCAACCACCATGGGGCCTCAACCTTATAATACAGGCGGAGAAATGGTAATGTGGACGAGCAAAAATCAAGGTAAAAGCTGGAAGAGTAGGGCTTTAACTGTTAATAGTAAATATAATCATTCTTATGCCAGAAGACCTGTAAATGTTCATCCAGATTTTTATGCTTTTTGGGCTGATGGACACGGGAGAGAAAAATCAGTTTCCAGATTATATTTTTCTGATATAAAAGGGCGTGTTTATCAATTACCAACAGAAATAAATACTGATTTTGTTAAGCCAATCCGTGTAAAAAGAAAGAAGTAGCATCATAACTTTAAAAGGATAGTCAAAAAAAAAATATTAAAGAATTTTCAGTTGCTTTTTAATTTTTTTTATAACTTTCAAATCTTAAATAATTAAATGTAAAAGATTAGGTTATGCCAATTATACCTACAACCCTTACAAACAGAGCTTTAAGCTTAATAATATTGCTTTCTGTTGTATGGTGTTCCTGTTCTAAGCCAGAAAACAAGGATTTAACTTTCTTAGATAATGTAAAACTAGAATCTAGTATTTTAAAGGTAGAGACTCTTCAAGATAGTTTAGAAGTACCTTGGGATATTGCTATAACGAATAATAATTTTTTATTTTTTACAGAGCAATATGGAGCTATATCTTACATCAATCTAGAAACACATCAACAACAAAAGTTATTGGTTATACCAGAAGTTTGGCATCAAAGAACTGCGGGTTTATTAGCCATGGCAGTTCATCCAGATTTTAAGCAAAATCCTTATGTATATGTGCATTATACTACAAAAACCGATACTTTGATATTTAATAAATTGGTAAGATATACTTTTAAAGGCGATACACTAGAGTCTCCAAAAGAGTTGTTAAAAGTTAAAGGTTTTAAAGCACATAATGGAGGGCGTATAACTTTCTCAAAATCTGGTAAAATACTTTGGGCAACTGGCGACGCTTATCATGGAGATGAATCTCAGGACTTAAACTTTTTGAATGGTAAAATTTTGCGTTTAAACCCCGATGGCAGCATACCAGCAGATAATCCAGATCCTAAAAGTTACGTATGGGCCAGAGGTTTTAGAAATATGCAAGGCATTACCGTTACCAACAAAGGAAACGTATTTACATCTGAACATGGAGATGCCATCGAGGACGAAGTAAATTTGATAGAAAAAAATAGAAATTATGGTTGGCCAGCTATAGAAGGTCTACATAATTTACCAGAAGAAATTGTTTTTGCTAAGGCAAATAACACCAAAGAGCCAGTTAAATCTTGGACTCCCGTAATTGCTCCTGCTGGTATCGCGTATTATGGTTCTGCAAGTATTCCCGAGTGGAATAATAGCCTACTATTAACTACCTTAAAAGGTCAAAGTTTACGTGTTTTAAAATTAAATGAAGAGGGTAAAGCCATCGTATCCGAAGAGATATTTTTTGAGAATTATTATGGGCGTTTGAGAGATGTATGTGTGGATGCAAATGGGGTAATTTATATTTCAACAAGTAACAAAGATTGGAAACCTCAAGTTGATTTTCCTTTACCGGGAGATGATAAGATATTAAAGATAAGTATATCCGATAAGGTATTAAAAAATCCTTTGACAGGTTTAAAGGCCCAAGCAACGCTACAACACTTAAATGCGGCACAACTGTATCAAAGTTATTGTGTATCCTGTCATCAGGCAGATGGAAAAGGCGTAAAAGATGTTTTTCCAGCTTTGGCAGGTTCTGCTATGGTAAATGGTCCTTC
The DNA here is from genome assembly GCF_000425145.1 of Pedobacter glucosidilyticus DSM 23534. Lineage (GTDB taxonomy): Bacteria > Bacteroidota > Bacteroidia > Sphingobacteriales > Sphingobacteriaceae > Pseudopedobacter > Pseudopedobacter glucosidilyticus. Next base: position 78,335 of record NZ_AULF01000011.1, on the reverse strand, counting down.
AACAGGTCTTATAAAAGCGGTGTTAAACGGAATCAATAGAAAGGAAAACCCCCAGAAAATGCCAAATTTCGCTTTTTTAAAAGATCAGGAGTTGGCAGATATTCTTAATTATATCAGACAAAATTGGGGCAATCAAGCCTCTAAAATTAACGAAACAGAAATCGCACAAAACCGCTAGTATGGAAGAACAAAATCAGCAAAATAAGCTGGTGAAATTATTAAAAGGCCTAGGGCCAGGTATTATTACAGCAGCTCTGGTTTTTGGTCCAAGTAAAATGACCATTACTTCAAAACTTGGTGCAGAGTATGGCTACTCAACCCTTTGGGTGGTTGTAATTGCTATCTTCTTTATGCTCATTTTTACCAATATGGGGGCTCGTATAGGCTTAAGTAGCGAAAATAGTCTCTTATCTCAAATTAAAGTAAAATGGGGTAACAAAGCTGGATTAATGATAGGGTTCGGCGTGTTTTTAGTCACCACATCTTTTCAAGCAGGAAACTCTATAGGTGTAGGTATTGCCATTGCAGAAGCCAGCGGTACTAAAGCGTGGATATGGGTTTTAGTCTTCAATATCTTAGGCATTGCATTGTTATTTTTTAGAAGTTTTTATAAAACCCTAGAACGTTTAATGATTGCATTGGTAGGATTGATGCTTTTCTCATTTTTAACAACTTTGTTTTTGAGTAAACCTTCTTTAACTGGTATTGCTGGTGGGTTTATTCCAAGTTTTCCAGTGGGTTCAACGGGTTTGCTAATAGCTTTTATGGCTTCTTGTTTTTCTATAGTAGGGGCTTTTTATCAGGCTTATTTGGTACAAGAAAGCAGAAAGCCTGGCGCCAAACCTCAAAAAAACAGAAGCGCAACAGGGATATATATTTTAGGGATTATGAGTGCAGTTGTCATCATTTGTGCTGCTGCTGTATTACATCCGCAAGGAATAAAAGTAAATTCTGCATCAGAAATGTCTAAAGCTTTAGAGCCATTATTTGGGACATACGCAGCTGATTTATTTTTAGCAGGGTTATTTGGCGCCTCTTTTTCATCATTAGTAGGTAACGCTACCGTTGGCGGTAGCCTTTTGGGCGATGCTTTGGGTTATAGCAGTAAATTAAGTTCTAAAGCAGTAAGGTTACTGATAGCTTTAGTAATGGTTTGTGGAGCCAGCATTTCTCTCATCTTTGGAAAGTTACCTTTAGAACTTATCATTTTTGCACAAAGTGTTACCATATTTTTAGTTCCCATTATAGGTATAGCCATGTTTTCTATTGCCAATGACAAGAAAATGATGGGTGAAAATGTGAATAATAGTTTTGCTAAAGTAGGTGGAGCTATAGGCTTAGTACTATTAAGCTCATTGGCAATTTGGAATTTTTACGAGCTATTTATTAAATAATTATAAGATTAAGCAAGAAACGAATGAAAGATTTAGAAAAGTTAGAATCTGAATTATTAGCACCATCGGCAGCATTAATTGCTGATATGGCTAAAATAGAAGGAGATATTATTCTTTTAGGCATTGGTGGTAAAATGGGCCCAAGTATGGGTAAACTAGCTGTTTCAGCAGCTAAAGCCGCGGGTATAAACAAAAGAATTATTGGTGTTTCGAGATTTTCTGATGCCAAAGCAAAAGCAGCATTAGAAGCTGTAGGTATAGAAACCATTTCTTGCGATTTATTAAATGATGCGGAACTACAAGCACTCCCTGATGCCAAAAATGTGATTTACCTAGCCGGAAATAAATTTGGTACAACAGGTAAAGAAGGTTTTACTTGGGCTATGAATGCTTATTTACCGGGTAGGGTAGCAGAAAAATATAAAAACTCAAATATCGTAGCATTTTCATCAGGTAATGTTTTACCTTTTGTACCAGTAACATCTGGCGGTGTTTCTGAAGAAACTACACCAGAGCCTATTGGCGAGTATGCGCAGTCTTGCTTGGGCAGAGAACGCATTTTTGAATATTTCTCTCAAAAAAATCAAACACCTACACTTATTTATCGCTTAAACTACGCTGTAGATTTTAGATATGGTGTGATGATGGAGCTTGCAAAATCTGTTTTAGAAGGAAAAGAAATTGACCTGCGTACAGAAAACGTGAATGTGATTTGGCAAGGAGATGCTAATGAAATTGCTATACGTTCTTTATTACATTGTGAGGCGCCAGCAAAAATGTTAAACGTAACAGGTCCTGAAACCCTATCTATTAAATGGATAGCCAATCAATTCGGGAAAATTTTTGGTAAAGAGCCTAAGTTTATTTATGAAGCAGAAGGTACAGCATTACTTAATAACGCATCAGAATGCCACAGGTTATTTGGTTATCCTAAAGTTACGGTAAGAGAAATTATAGATATCACAGCAACCTGGTTACAACAAGGTGGTGAAGAGTTTGGTAAAGCAACACATTTTCAAGAAAGAGGAGGTAAATTCTAATGAAATTATTATCAGAAGAGCTAAAAAGACATTTACATTTTGGAACGGTTATTCCGGCTCATCCATTGGCATTAAATGCAGATAGAACATTAAACGAATTTAAACAAAGACAATTAGGCAGATATTATATGTCCAGCGGTGCTGGGGGTATAGCCGTTGGCGTACACTCTACCCAGTTTGAAATCAGAGACCCAGAAGTAAATCTTTTTGAAACGGTTTTAAGATTAGCGTCAGAAGAAGTTGCCAAAGCAAATTTAGACCGACCTTTTATCAAAGTTGCAGGTATTTGTGGGCCAACAGCACAAGCCGTTAAAGAAGCAGAAATAGCTTTAAAATACGGTTATGATATTGGCTTGCTAAGTATGGGAGGTTTACAAAACTGGTCTGAGGAACAAATCTTAGAGCGTGTTAGAGCTGTTGCTGCTGTAATGCCAGTTTTTGGTTTTTACTTACAGCCATCTGTAGGAGGTAGAATATTTAGCTATGATTTTTGGTTACAATTTGCTGAGATTGAAAATATTGAAGCCATTAAATGTGCTTCTTTTAATCGCTACCAAACGTTAGATGTTATGAGGGCGGTAAGCCATTCCTCAAGAAGAGACAAAATAGCGATGTACACCGGTAATGATGATAATATTGTGGCTGATTTGTTAACTACCTACCGTTTTGAGGTAGAAGGAAAAACTTTTGAAAAACAGTTTATTGGTGGCTTATTAGGTCATTGGGCAGTTTGGACACAAAAAGCTGTAGCATTACTTGAAGAGATAAAAGAACATCGGGCAAACCCAACAGCACAAAAGGCACATGAACTCCTGATTAAAGGTATTGAAGTTACAGATGTTAATGCCGCATTGTTTGATCCATCGCATGCTTTCCACGGCTGTATACCAGGAATTCATGAGGTTTTAAGAAGACAAGGTTTACTAGAAGGAAGGTGGTGCTTAAACCCTAAAGAAGAACTTTCTGATGGCCAAATGGAAGAAATAGATCGTGTTTATAAGGCATACCCTCACTTAAACGATGACGCTTTTGTAAGCGAATTTTTAAAAAACGATAAGTAAATTATGAACTTAAAATATATGCTTACGCTAGTAATAGCGACTGGTATTTCTTTGGCTACTTTTGCGCAACCTAAAACAGGTAAGTTTACCAACTTGGGTCCGCAAGTATTTGCTGCCATGATACAAGGAAGTATCTTTGTTGAAGATACACTAGGAAACCCCTTGGTTTATACCGTTGTTAGAGGGGAGCCAGCCCATTTACTGGCTTTTGATGTTAAAAGTAAAAAAATGCTTTTAGATAAAGCTTTACCAGAATCTGATGGTGTTTGGGATATGGCACAAGCTAGTGATGGTTATTTATATATCCCAGGTGCAGGTGGTAATCTTTTTAAACACAAGCCCGGTACACAAGAGGTTGAAGATTTGGGTACCGCTTTAAAAGGCGAAACTTATTTGTGGAACCTTACGGCAGGTAAAGATGGTGAAGTTTTTGGTGCTACCTATCCTGGCTGCAGGGTTTTTAGATATCACCCTAAAGATGGTTTTTCTGATGTTGCAAAAGGGCCTTTGGTTGCTGGCGAGAATTATGTAAGAAGCTTGGCCTACCATGCCAAAACCGGACTTTTATATGCAGGTATTGGTTCTCATGCTCATTTAATAGAACTTAATCCGATAAGTGGCGAAAAAAAGGAACTTTTACCCAAAAAATATCAAGACAAAGAGTTTGTATACAGTTTAGAAATTGTACCGGGTAAAAACGGATCCGATCGTCTTCTAGCGCTCTTAACCGCCGGAAGTACCACATTGGTATATAATTTAAAAACTAAACAAATAGAGCAGGAAATTCAAGATATAGACATGAAAGCTGTTGCTTCTGACCAAAAAGGCAAAGCAGCTTTTTATACAGCTAAAGGTTCGTTAATGAGTTTTAATGCATCAAAATCTGTTAGTTTAGCAGAGAAGCTTTTGGCTGATGTTGGTACGGCTAATGCAATAAAAATTATTAAAGATGATGTCTATATATTAACATCAGGAGCCAATTTAGTTAAATACAGTCTTAAAAATAAAACCTCAGAGAAAACTAAATTAGCTATTCCGGCACAACCTATTCCTATCAATGCTTTGCTTTACGGTCCTGATGGTAATATCTGGATGGGAGGGTATTTAGCTGGCGGACATGCAACTTACCATCCGGTTAGTGGTCAGAAAAACAGATTATCCGGTTTAGATCAAACCGAAGGTATGGCCTCACAAGGCGAAAATATCTATTTCGGAATTTATCCAAAAGGTAAATTTTACCAATACCATACGCAACAGAAATGGGATTTGAAAGCTAATAATCCAAAAAAGCTTGGTGAAATAGAAGGACAAAGTAGATCTTTTGCGGTATTAAGTATTCCAGAACGCCAGCAAATGGTTTTTGGAATGATACCTGAGTATGGTAAACTAGGGGGGGCTTTGATTACTCTTGATGTGAAAACGCAAGAATTAAAAGCTTTTCATGAGCCTATAAAGCAACAAGCTATTTCTAGTTTAGCTTATACAGGCAAAGAAATTTTAGTAGGTACAACCATTTCTGGAGGTTTAGGTATTATGCCAGCCACCAAAGAAGCAGTTCTTTTCTCATGGGATTTAGATAATAATATGAAAACCCATGAACTAGTACCTGTACCTAATGCCACTGCAATAACTTGTTTAATAAACGGACCTGATGGACACATTTGGGGAGTTGCCGATGGTACTTTGTTTATTTACGATGCTGTTAAAAAAGAAGTACAATCAACCCATAAATTATATGATTTTCCGTCTTTTAAAAGCCATATCTGGAGAAGTGCTTTCTTAGCTATTCATCCTTCGGGGATGATTTATGGGACAGGAAATAGCAACTTTTTTAAACTCGACCCAAAAACTAAAGAAGTTACCATTTTAGATAAAGGAGCTAGTTTATTAGCTATGGATGCTTTAGGAAATATATACTTTAAAAAAAATACCGATTTATGGAAATATACGCCATAAATTAAACAAGCGTTTGTTTTAAAAGATGCTTTAAGATGATATCAATACCTAAATTAAATCATGATGAATAAAATATTTTTAAGCTGTTTAATCCTACTATCAGGTTTTGGTTTAAAAGCACAACCCATAGACATAAACAAATTAGAAGTAGAATGGACTTTATTATCCAATAATTATGAAGGTAAAAATCAGTTTACAGCATCTTTTATTATCCATAATAAAAGTCAACAAATTTTGCCAGCCAGCGGTTGGAAGCTTTATTTTTCGCACCCTAGAAAAGCTACCCAAGTAATTACTAAAAATGCTGTTATAACAACTATTAATGGTGAGTTTTGTAGTTTAACACCTCATGCAAATTTCAAAGCCGTTTTGCCTGCAACAAAAAGTGTGATCACTTATGTGGCAGAAGGTAAAGCTTTAACTTATTCTGATGGACCAGGAGGCTTATACTTGGTTTTTGATAAGGATCCAAAAAAAACTTATAACATTGTAAATTTCAAAATTAATGCTGTTCCAAATCAAGAGAAAGCTAAATTGAAATTATCTCCAGCATCCATCTATCAAAAGAATGAAGCCATAAAAAATGAAACATTATCAGCCAGTAGGATAATTTTACCATCTCCAATAAATACTGTTAAACTACAAGGGCAATTTGTTTTAAGTGCAAAAACTGTTTTAGTTTTTGATGAATTTTTTAGTCATGAGGCTAAACTTTTACAAGATGATATTGCCCAGTTTTTAGGCAAAAAACTGACAACTAATAAAGATTTATCAACACCTGTTATCATCTTTAAAAAAGTAAATGGTTTAGCAAAAGAAGCCTATCAGTTAAAGGTTAAACCTGATTCTATCATCATTACGGCAACACAAACAGCAGGTGCTTTTTATGCCATACAATCATTAAAAATGCTGATGCCTTTATCAGTTTGGAAAGCAAAACAAACTCAAATTGCTATTCCTGCTGTAGAAATTACAGATGAGCCGAGGTTTGGTTACCGCTCTTTTATGTTAGATGTAGCCAGAAATTTCCAAACTAAGGCTCAAGTATTAAAAGTTTTAGATTTAATGGCACTTTATAAGTTAAACAACCTGCATTTTCATTTAAATGATGATGAAGGCTGGCGCTTAGAAATACCTGCTTTGCCAGAACTTACGCAAATAGGGGCAAAAAGAGGTCATACTTTAGATGATAAGCAAAATTTGCAACCTGCTTATGGTTCTGGACCAGATACGAGTGCTCTCCCTGGAAGCGGTTTTTATAGCAAAACAGATTTTTTAGAAATTTTACGCTATGCAAAAGCCAGACATATCAATATCATCCCCGAGATAGAAACCCCTGGACATGCCCGAGCAGCTATAAAAGCTATGGATGCCCGATATGAGCGTTTCATGAAAACAGGTAATCCATTAGAAGCTAAGCGTTATTTGTTAAGAGATACAGCAGATATTTCTATATACAAATCTGTTCAGGGCTATCATGATAATGTCATGAATATTGCCTTACCATCTACATATACCTTCATAGAAAAAGTTGTGGATGAAATTATAGCTATGTATCAGCAAGCAGATGCGCCATTAAAAACTATCCATTTAGGTGGGGATGAAGTTCCAGCGGGTGTATGGCAAAAATCGCCAGCTATACAAAACCTTATGCAAAAAGAAAACATCAAAGAGTATGATGATTTATGGTACTATTATCTGGCAAAAGCCAACACCATCTTAAAGCAAAAAGGCTTATACCTTTCTGGTTGGGAAGAAGTAGCTATGCGTAAAACTAAACTAGATGGTAAAAATCATTATATCGCTAATCCAGATTTTACGACACAAAATTTTCATACTTATGTATGGAATAACGTTTGGGGTTGGGGACAAGAAGATTTAGCATACCGTTTAGCCAATGCAGGTTATAAAGTTATTTTAGCTCCTGTAACAAATTTTTATTTTGATTTGGCTTATGAAAAAGACGCTGATGAACCCGGTTTATATTGGGGTTCTTATGTTGATGTAGATAAACCTTTCTATTTCAATCCGTTTGATTATTATAAAAGTGCTAAAGAAGATTTACAAGGCAATCCGTTAGATAAATCTATTTTAAAAAATAAAGAACGCCTAACAGCTTACGGACAAAGCAATATTGTTGGTTTACAAGCCCAAATTTGGTCTGAGAAAATAAGTGGTCCGAAGCAATTAGAATATATGCTATTACCTAAATTATTAGGTTTTGCAGAAAGAGCGTGGGCTGCCGAACCTGTTTGGTCTTCTACAGCAGATAGTGTATTGGCACAAGAAGCTTATACACAAGACTGGAATTGGTTTGTAAACCTTTTGGGTAAAAGAGAGCTACCACGTTTAGACTATTTAAATGGTGGTTATCAGTATCGAATACCTGCAGTTGGTATTCATAAAGAAAGCGGATGGATAAAAGCTAATTTTCAATTTCCGGGTTTTACCCTAAGATATACAACAGATGGCAGCTTGCCAGATGCAAATAGTACAGTATACACCAAACCTTTTCTGTATAAAGGAACTGTAAACTTTAGAGCTTTTGATAGTAAAGGCAGAGGAGGAAGGGTAAGTAGTATTTTAAAAGATTAATAAGCTTGATGTTGACCTTGTCTTTTACAAAAGCACCTATAAAATAGTATATAAACAAATTTTGACTAATTGTTAGATAATACCGTAAATGTTGGAGTTGTGCTACCTGATACAAATAAAGTATAGTTTTTATTAGCTAAAAAGTTATAATTGGTGGTTAAAATAGGATTTGTAACCCCAGAAACAAATATATTTAAGGTTGAGCCAGGTTCTACCTCAATATAATTAGATGCTGTTTTAAAACTTAAATTGCTAATTAAAGCAACATCATTATTGTTTCTGATGGTAATACTTGAGTTTTGGTTGGCATAGCTAAAATGTATAAATCTTACTCTGGCATTGTTTAGTGCAGATGGTGTACGATTATCCTCAACCTGTAAAGCTGTATTTTGAGTCCCTCCTGTAAAGAAAAAAGTATAATACCTATTTGCATTAATGTTTAAAGAGGAAGATGAGCTTACCAAAGAAGTACCCATATTTTTAAACTCTATTTTGCGATTGCCAGCAGGTAAAGCGCTATACCCCGTACTTTCTAAATATCCTAAAGGTATAATGGTGGATTTTATATCATCGAAATAAATATCTTGCTTTGCAGAGCCCTCTAAAACGTTTATAATGTTTACCTGTGCAGTACCACCAGTGATAGCACCATCATCAGAACTACACGAAGCTAGTAAGAGTGTGAAGATGAAAAGTTTAAAAATATGTTTCATAGTATTTGGTTATTTATGGAGTTTACTAAAAAAATCCCAAAGTACAATACCCGTACTGATAACGATATTGAAAGAATGTTTAGTGCCAAATTGAGGGATTTCTAAACAAGTATCTACTTCTTTCATTACCTCATCACTCACGCCATTTACCTCGTTTCCAAAGAATAAAGCAAATTTCTGATTATTTTCTGGTTGATAATCTAATAAAGAAATGCTGTTTTCTGCTTGTTCAATAGCTACAATTTGATAAGACTGTGCTTTTAATTCTTCAACAGCACCAGCAACATGATCAAAATATTTCCATGGAATAGATTGTGTTGCACCCAAGGCGGTTTTTTCTATTTCGCGGTGTGGTGGTTGGGCTGTAATACCGCATAAATATAAAGCTTCAACAGCAAAACCATCTGCTGTTCTAAAAGCAGAACCTACGTTATGCAAGCTTCTTACATTATCTAAAACCACAATAATGGGTAGTTTTTCTTGTTGTTTAAATTCCTCAATTGATGGTCTGTTAAGTTCATCAAGCTTAAGTTTTCTCATGCCCTAAAGATACTATGCTTTTTCTTTATCAAATTGCTGTAAACAGATAAATTTAAAAGATATTTGCAACCTAAAAACTTGATATGCTAGAAAAGCTCCTTCAAAAATTACAAATCACAAAGCTAAATGAGATGCAAAATGCAGCTTTAGAGGCTATTGCACAAAAAAATGATGTGATGGTGCTGTCTCCAACAGGTTCTGGTAAAACATTAGCATTTCTACTACCAATAGTAGAAAAATTAAATCATCAAATAAAAGGTGTACAAGCTATTGTAGTGGTTCCTTCCAGAGAATTGGCGATGCAGATAGACCAAGTTTTTAGGCAATTACAATCAGGATATAAGATAACATGTTGTTATGGTGGGCATTCTACGAAAGTAGAAAGAGGCTCCTTATCAGATGCTCCTTCGCTTATAGTAGCTACTCCAGGCAGATTAGCCTACCATATCAGAGCAGGTAATTTTGATGTTTCATCTGTTAAAACTTTGGTTTTAGATGAATTTGATAAATCATTAGAGTTGGGTTTTGAGGATGATATGGCAGAAATTGTTTCATCCTTATTTAAATTAGAACAAAAAGTGCTTACTTCTGCCACTCAGTTAGCAGATTTTCCAGCATTTTTAGAGCTTCAACAATTAAAAATACTTAATTTTTTAAATGATACAGAGGCTATACCGGATATTAAAACGGTTATCTTACAATCAAAATCAAAAGAGAAGTTTAATATCTTAATGGATGTTCTTTATAGAAGCAAAGAAGGCCAAAGTTTAGTTTTTTGTAATCATAGAGATGCTGTAGAACGCATTACTTTAATGTTGGCAGAGCGAGGCATTGTAAATGGGGTTTACCACGGAGGTTTAGTACAGCAAGACAGAGAAAAAGCACTTTTTAAATTCAGAAATGGTACTTATCATATTTTAGTTACTACAGATTTAGCTTCCAGAGGGTTAGATATCCCTGAAATAGAAACAGTTATTCATTACCAAATTCCGCATACACTTGATGCTTTTGTGCATAGAAACGGCAGAACAGCAAGAATGAAAGCCAGTGGTAAAGCTTATTTATTGCTATCAGAAGAAGAAACTATTCCGCCTTACTTAAAAGAATACGAGTTTACTGATGCCATAGTGGAAACACATGAGATTACCTTAAAAGCTACAGAATGGCTTACATTTTATATCGCAGGAGGAAAAAAAGATAAGTTAAGTAAGATAGATATTGCAGGTTTATTGCATAAAAAAGGTGGTTTATCTAAAGACGAGGTAGGCTTAATAGCTGTTTATGACCAGATGTCTTATGTAGCTGTAAAAAGAGAAAAAGCAAAAGAAGTCTTAAAAAAAGTTATCCAAGAAAAAATTAAAGGCAAGCGCTATAAGATGGGGATAGATGAGTAAATAAATATGAATATATTTGATGCCACATATTTACTAAAAGTATGTGTGTTAGCCAATATTTTTAGCTCTAATCAATTAAATGACACAAGAGGAGTACATCAATCTTTATGAAAAATATCAGGAAGGAAAACTTACTGATGAAGAAATACGTGATTTTTTAGCATATAAAGACGAGTTTGAATTGGTTGATTACCCTTGGGACAATCAGAAAATGGGTTCCAAAGAAAATATCCAGGCTGATATTTTTAACCAAATTTCAAGTCAGATCAATCAAAAACCAAAGTCTAAAAATGTTATATGGCTAGCAGCAGCCTCTATTTTATTAGCTGTTTTTTCTTTACTTTTTTATTTCCAACTTAAAGATACCGATACAAGTAAAAATAAGATTGTAGAAAATAAATTGAATCAAGGTGAAATAAGACCCGGTAAAAATACAGCAGTTTTAAAACTTTCTGATGGTTCTGAAATAGCTTTAAGTAAAACCAAAGATGGTTTTATTAAATACGATGGTAATGCTAGTATTAATAAAAAAGCTAATTTACTGAGTTACAAAGGCAATGAAAATCGTGGCGAAACTGTATATAATGTAATTTATACTCCAAAAGGAGGGCAATATCAGGTTGAGTTAGAAGATGGAACTAAAGTTTGGTTAAATGCAGCTTCATCTATACGCTTTCCTACTGTTTTTAATGATGATAAAAGAGTTGTTGAACTAAGTGGTGAAGCTTATTTTGAAGTAGCTAAGGATAAAAGCAGGCCATTTAAAGTTTTGGTTAAAGATGCTTCTGCTGCAAATAAAATGGATGTAGAAGTTTTAGGAACTCATTTTAATATACAAGCATACCATAACGAAGATTTTAAAACAACTTTAGTTGAGGGTGCTGTAAAAGTTAGCAATCCATTACAAAAAAGTTTTATTCTTAGTCCAGGAGAGCAATCGAGTCTCTCCGCTAAATTAGAAAATTTAACAGTTAGCAAGGCTAATATCAAAGAGGCTTTAGCTTGGAAAAACGGTTTATTCATTTTTAATAAAGAACATATTACAACCATCATGAGTAAGATAGCAAGATGGTATGATGTAGAAGTTGTTTATGAAGGTAATATGGATAAAAAAGAGTTTGTAGGAACAATTTCAAGAGAGGAAAATCTTTCAGAAGTATTAAAAACACTTGAGCTCACTGGAACCATAAAATTTAAGGTAGAAGGTAGGAAAGTTATTGTAAAATAGCGTATCTTGCTGTAGTACAATTACTATTAACCAATTTACATAAAAGGTCTTATTTCGTGAATTACTTTAGAGATGGCGACCGCTTTAGTCAACTTTATGGCTTGTTTAAAATTTTAATAAGCTCCAACTTCCGGAGGCTTATCCTGATGGTATTTTTCTTTTTGTTAGCAACAACAAAAAATTATGCCCAAAAGATCTCTTTGTCAGAAAAAAAAGCCTCTTTAGAAACTATATTTCAACTTATAGAGCAGCAAACTCTCTATCGTTTTACTTTTAATACCATAATTCTTGAAAAAAGCAGACTGGTAGATATTAAAATCAAAAATGCTGAGATTGGAGAGGTATTAGATTTGGTTTTTAGAAATCAGCCTTTAACTTACACCATAGTAAAACAAAACATCATCCTTAAAGAAAAAGAACCAAGCAACCAAGAGTTGATAGTAGTTTATGGAGTAGTATCAGATGAAAAAGGAGTTGTATTTCCAGGGGTCAGAATCAGTATCAAAAGTAAAAACATCAATACTTTAACAGACCAAGAAGGGAAATATAAACTTGTTTTAGCAGATATAAGAGACCAGATTTTGAGTTTTGAAGCCCTTGGCTATCAAAAGCAAGAATTCATCATTCAAGATAATTTTAATATAGATGTACAATTAAAACCAGACCTTAAAATACTAGAAGAAATTATTATTGTTGGTTACGGTGAGGTAAATAAAAGAGATTTAACAGGCTCGGTTGGGGAGGTTAATATGAAAGACCTTACTAAGGCACCAGTAAAATCTTTTGACGATGCTTTTGCCGGACGTGTTGCCGGCGTACAAGTTACCTCTCCAGACGGACAACCAGGTGCTGTACCCACCATCATTGTAAGAGGAGGAAACTCTGTTACACAAGATAATTCGCCATTGTATGTTATTGATGGTTTTCCTATAGAAGATTACAACATCAACGCCATCCATCCGGATGATATTGCTTCAATAGAAGTTTTAAAAGATGCTTCATCAACAGCAATTTATGGTGCCAGAGGCGCTAATGGAGTTGTTATCATAAGTACTAAAAAAGGAGTAAAAGGAAAATCTGTTTTTAACTTTAATAATTACTATGGTTTGCAGGGAAATACCTCGCAAATAGAACTTATGAAGCCCTATGAATTTGTTAAATACCAACTGGAATTAGATTCGGCCACAGCCACAAGTATTTACCTGCAAAATGGTAAAACATTAGAAAGTTATAGAGATGAGAAGGGCATCAATTGGCAAGATGAACTTTTTAGAGAAGCACCCATGTCTAGTTCTTATTTTGCCGTAAGAGGGGGTAATAAAGACAATAGTTATGCTTTTTCAACTTCATTATTTGACCAAAAAGGAACTGTAATAGCTTCGGGCTTTAAGCGTTATCAAGCCAGATTAGTTATAGAACAAAGTTTAAATAAACGCTTGAAAGTTGGGGTAAATGCTAATATGAGTGGTTTAAAAAGTTATGGCACCATCTTTACCGGAAGCAGAAATACATTTCTTAATGTTTTAATCAATACCTGGCAGTACAGGCCAATTGCGGGTAATTTAGCTATAGATGAGCTTTTAAATAATGCACAAGACCCAGCAGTTGTATCTGCCACCAATTACCAGTGGAATCCGGTGCTTACCGCAACCAACGAACTAAGAGATAGGGTTAATAACCTCCTAACTTCCAATGTTTATGGTACTTATGATATCAGTTCCTCTTTAAAATTAAGGATGACAGCAGGCTTAAACTTAAGTAAATTAAGGAACGATGAATTTAATAACTCAAAAACTAGACAAGGAAACAGCTCAAGCCCATTGGGTCAGCGTGGTGTAAATGGTTCTGTTACTTTTACAGAGCTTAGTAATTTGATTAATGAGAATACACTTACTTACCAAAAATCAATAAATAAGAAGCATTTTTTTACTGTACTTTCTGGTTTTACAGTACAGGAGAATAAATTTTCTTATTATGGTTCGGGCGCTATCAGAATACCAAATGAAGCTTTAGGGATTGGAGGTTTAGCCCAAGGTGTACCAGTGGCCATTGCATCAGAAAATGCAGAAAACAGGTTACTTTCTTTATTAGGGAGGGTAAACTATAATTATAAATCAAAGTATTTGTTTACAGGTAGTTTTAGGGCTGATGGCTCATCAAAATTTACCGGAGATAATCAATGGGGGTATTTCCCATCAGGTTCTTTTGCATGGAATATAGCACAAGAAAAATTTATGCAGGGGCTTCATTTTGTTTCAGAAACAAAATTAAGATTAAGCTATGGTTTAACTGGAAACAATAGAATTAGCGAGTATGCTTATTACGGTGCCATTACCCAAGGAGGTAGCAATTCTTACATACCAGGCGGAACTTTTATCAATGGGGCTTATGTTTCTAATTTAAGTAACCCTGATTTAAAATGGGAGAGTACCGCCGAATTTGATTTAGGCTTGGATATAGGTTTTCTTAACCAGCGTTTCACCTTAACTGCCGATATCTATAAGAAGAAAACAAACGATTTATTGTTGAATGCACAATTACCCACATCCAGCGGTTTTAGTAATGTTTTTCAAAATATAGGTGCGGTAGAGAACAAAGGTTTAGAGCTTACTTTACAATCTTTCAATATCAGAAAAGATAAATTTAAATGGAGTACCTCATTTAATATATCTTTTAGTAGAACTAAGCTGGTTGGTTTGGCCCAAAATCAAAAAGAACTATTAAGTACAGTAAGATGGAACTCTGGAAACGATTATGCACAAAATCCAGCTTATATAGCCAAAATTGGCCGTCCCGTAGCCATGTTTTATGGTTACATTTGGGATGGTGTTTACCAGTTTGATGATTTTGATAGAACTGCTAACGGGGCTTATTTATTAAAAGCAGGTATTCCAAACTATGGTAATCCAGGACAAAGTATACAGCCTGGAGACATCAAGTATAAAGATATCAATGATGATAAAGTAATTGATATACAAGACAGAACAGAAATTGGAAATCCAAACCCTAAGTTTTTTGGTGGCTTAGCCAATAATATCAACTATAAAAATTTTGATTTACATATTTTTATGCAGTTTGTTTACGGTAATGAGGTAATGAATGTAAACCGCTATTTAATGGAAGGTGGCACAACTACGTTGGGTGCCAACCAATTTGCAAGCTACCAGAACCGTTGGACACCAGAAAATCCATCAAATGAATATTTTAGAACAAGAGGATGGGGCCCATCTGTTTATTCATCAAGAGTTATAGAAGATGGTTCCTTTATTAGATTAAAAACCATAAATTTAGGTTATAAAGTAGAAAATAAATTTTTACAACGTTTAGCAATAGCCAATTGTAGAGTTTATTTAGCTGCTCAAAACCTTGTTACAATAACAAAATATTCAGGTAATGATCCAGAAGTTTCAGTATTTGATTCCGCTCTAACTCCAGGCTTAGATTATTCTGCATATCCAAGAGCAAAGGTGGTAACTTTAGGTTTAGATATTTCTTTTTGATATGAAAATTCTAACAGCCATAGCGTTTTTATTTTTAATAATACATAGTTCTTGCGAGAATTATCTGGATACAAAACCTATTAATTTTGTAACACCAGACAATTTTTACAATAACGAAGAAGAATTAACAGCTGCATTAATGGCTGTTTATTCAGAATTGGGGAGTACAACAGATGGTACATATTCCAGATTTTTATCTTTAGAAGCACCCTCATCTAATGATGAGATGGTAAGAAGAGGCGCCAATACAGAGTCTGCTGCCGATGCCTATAATGCAAGTGCTTCTTACGATAGATTTTTTACAAGCTGGACAACTCTTTATTCTGGAATACAAAGAGCTAATTTATTACTAGAAAATATTGATAAAGCCTTGGTAACGCCAGATATCAAAAATAAAATAAGAGGCGAGACCTTATTTTTAAGAGCTTTTTATCATTTTATTTTAGTGTCTTATTGGGGTGATGTTCCTTTAAAATTATCCTCAACAAATTCATTAAACCAAATTTATATAGCCAGAACACCAGTCAAACAAGTTTATGATGCGGTAATTAAAGATATGACTGCTTCTTATGAGCTGGTTGATGAAATTACAACCTTTAACCATGCGGGCAGAGTATCCAAAACTGCTGTTGCAGGTATTTTAGCCAGGGTTTGTTTGCATGCAGCTGGGCGTTTGCGAGATGCTTCTTACTATCAAACTGCAAAAGATTGGACATTAAAAGTAATTCAATCTGGTATACATAGCCTTAATCCAGATTATAAGCAGATTTTTATCAATCACAGTGCAGATATTTATGATATTAAAGAATCTATCTGGGAAGTAGAATTCCAACATGATAATGGCTTGCAAAGAAATGAAGGAGAGCGTTTTGGTTCTACTATTGGTATCAGAAATAACGATGATAAAACAGGTTTTATGCAAGGTAATTATACCGCCACAGGCGTATTATTTAGTTTGTATGAGCAAGGCGATGTAAGAAGGGATTGGAATATTGCACCATTTTATTATCCAAATTTTGATAGAAATAATCCAGCAGTACAATATCCATCTAATTACAGATGGGGCCGTTATGTTGCTAAATGGCGCAGAGAATATCAAACCAAAGAGTATAATAAAAACTTTGGAGGCACCAATTGGCCACTGTTAAGATATGCTGATGTTTTATTGATGTTTGCCGAAGCCGAAAATGAAATAAATGGAGCTACCCCTCAGGCCTATGAGGCTATAAATTTGGTAAGACGGCGGGCTTATCAGTTACCTGCGGAGCAAAATAGTACAGCAGATTTACCTCCCAACTTATCCAAAGAATCATTTTTTAATTGGATAAAAGATGAAAGAGCAAGAGAGTTAGCTTTTGAAGGGCATCGTAAATTAGATTTATTAAGGTGGAATTTGCTTACCACCACAATGCAACAAATGCTTACACAAATTACTACAACAGCACCATCAGGTTCAAATACAAATTTAGGCTATTCTGGTAGGGTAGCTACTCTAAGACCATATCAAAATTTTAGTAACCGAGATTTGCTTTTCCCAATTCCAACACAAGAATTATCATTAAATAGCCTCATGAGACAAAATACAGGATGGTAGATAATTTTAAAAAAAATATCTACGCTATGTGTGTTTAGGCATTTATAATACTCTTTACTATCAACAGCTTGTTAAACCAATTTTAAATCTGTTTGCATAAAGTTGAAGATACACTCCTCATAATCATATCAGATTTAGACTTATGATGATTAATCTAAATAAACACTCTCAAGGTATTTAAATGCCTGTGTATTGCGATTAATTAACCAATTATAACCTAAAAATGAGAAAAATGATTCAAAAACAACAACCAAGAAATGTGCTTTCTTTGTCTTTGCTTTTAATAGCGGGACTATTTACCGCATGTGAAAATGATTTGCAACCACTTATTGGCGAGCAAAATGAAACCACACAAGCCAGAGCAGTTTACAGTACCAGAACCGTAAATTGGAACAACCGCACTGATGGAGCCTATACCGAAGCTGAAGCAGATACAGATTTTGGAAACGTTTCTGGCTGGAATGAAGCCAGAGCATATAATTCTTCGGGTACCGCCCGGGTAAAGCTAGAACCTAATGCACTTTCTAACGAAGGTGGTATGATATCAAATATTGATATTTCTGATGGTAGCGAGTACGAATTGCAATACGATGTTAAATTTCATAGTCAGTTTGATTGGAGCAGAGGTGGAAAGGTAGGTTTTGGCTTTAAAATAGGAGACGGTAATACCGGATGTGATAAAGCTGATGATGGTAATGGAGGAAGTGCCAGAATCATGTGGTATACTGATAATAATGGTGTAACTAAGCTGAAACCATACATCTATTATAAAGATATGCCAGGTAATTGTGGGTATGATTTTGGCAAAGTTTATCCAGCATCTGGAAGTATCCAAAAAGGGAGCTGGTATACCGTTAAAATATATGTAAAAAGCAATACAGGTAGCAATACAAATGGTAGGTTAAGGGTTACTATAGAAGGCGATACCATATTAGATACCGCTATCAGATGGACAACTAACGATGCTAAACGTTTAATCAATACCATGCCTTTTACCTCATTTAGAGGAGGAAGCGATTCTTATTGGGAATCTAGTACGGTAGGATATATCTATTATGATAACTTATCGTGGACTAAAATAAACTAATTAAAAACATTTAAAAGGTTAATTAATCAAGCCAGATGCTGAAATTTTTCAGCATCTGGCTGTTTTTAAAAATGAAAGCACTTAAACTATTTCTATTATTGTTTTTATTACACGCTAACATACAGGCACAAAACCGTATAGAAATAGATTTATCTATGGCTTACCAAACAGATGATTTTAAATGGGCTATCGCTGGCAATAGTCAAGGTCAAAATCCAAATATTTTATCAGAAGTTAGTTGGCAAAACTTACAAGGCCCTACTTATTACCTAGGAATTTATTTACCCATATTCTCAAAAATTGCTTTACAAGCATCTTATGACCAATTTTTTATTTTAAATGGCCGCGTAAACGATACAGATTATTTAGAAGATAATCGTACCAGCCCATCCTTTACTGTAGATTTGGAAAGTAATAAAGGATATAGCAGAAATTTTCAATTGGGTTTAAGCTATCAATGGCAATTAAATAAAATCAAGCTAAAACCAATATTAGCTTATAATTTATCACAGCAATTGCTTTATCTGCAAGATAATAACAACTTAAATAGCAGTTATAAAACCAACTGGTATGGTGTTATGGCTGGTTTAAATGTAAAATATCCATTGCTTAAAAGCTTAGAATTTAGCCATACCCTTGATTATAACCAATTAAAATATAGAGCAGTTGCCAACTGGAATTTAATAGAAAACTTTGCTCAGCCAGAGAGTTTTAAGCATTACGCTAATGGTTATGCCATTTCCGGCGCTACTAAGGTCATGTATCTGTTTCATTCAAAAATTAATCCATTTGCTTTTTTTAGACTCCAATTATGGAATACAGGTAAAGGCATAGATAAGGTTTTTTATGCCAACGGAACGCAATCATATACTCAATTGCAAGATGTTACCAGAAAAAGTACTGCATTAGGTATAGGTATTAATTATAAACTATAAAATAAACGCATAAAAATGTTAAAAAGAATCGCACTGATTTCTCTATTTCAAGTTGTATTAGGATATGCCAAAGCACAAGAAATAGCTCCACTATGGAAAGATTTTTTAGAAGCTAAAAAAACAGGTAAAGAAGCTGTTTTACCAGATTTTTCTTTTGCAGGATATCATTTTTCTGAGAAAAACATCCCTGATGTTAGCAAGCATAAATATTTTAATGTGAAAGATTTTGGAGCTATACCCAATGATGATAAATTTGATGATGAAGCCATCCAAAAAACAATAAAAGCCGCAGAAGCTTACCATAAACCTGCGGTTGTGTATTTTCCGGCAGGTAAATACCTCATTGCTCCTGATGAAGACGCTAACAAGTACATCAGCATACACAAAAGTAATATCATTTTAAAAGGAGAAGGAAGCGGAATTAATGGCACAGAAATATATCAAGCCAATAAAAGAGTAAATGGTCGTCAGTTTATTTTCAAACCCAACAATGCCAAACCTGAAAAAATTACCCAAATTATAAAAAATGCCAAAAGAGCAAGTTTTGAAGTTACAGTTGCCGATGCCTCTACCTTAAAAGTTGGGCAAGATATCATCATTAACCACAGGAGCGAGGCTTATACCAAACAATATTTTGCGCCTTTAAATTTGAAACCACAATGGACTAGACTTTTTGGTGATCAAGGTGGGATGTTGATTTTTGAAATCCATACCATTACTAAAATAGAAGGTAACAAGGTGACTTTTAAAAATCCTATTCATTTGGATATTAACATGATTGAGGGCAAAAGTTGGAATATTTTAACTTATCCATCTATTGAAGAATGTGGTATCGAAGATATTTTATTTACCAGTAACTGGAAAAGCTATCCAGAAGAATTTGTCCATCATAAAGATCAAATTCATGATTATGCTTATGAAGCCGTTGGGATGGAATTTGTAAAAAATAGCTGGGTAAGAAATTGTGTTTTTCAAGATTGGAATGAAGGAATACATATCAAGTCTGGTTATCAAATAAGTATTCTGAATACCCATTTCAGAGGCAAAAAAGGACATGCTTCTGTACATGCAAGGGCAGGTTATGGGGTTTTAATCAAAAATTGTTCTTTTAATGGAGCGCAGCATCATGGTGCTGGTAATGGTTATAGCGCCGTTAATACAGTAATAACACAATGTACTTTGGGTAAAGATCAAAATTTTGATATTCACTCGGGCCAACCTATAGCAACTTTGTTTGATGCTATAGAAGGTGGTGTGTTTTATAATCTCGGCGGACCAGAACCTGGTTATCCACATCATGGCAAAGATTTAGTACTTTGGAATTTTAACCACTCGGCAGAAAAAAATCAACATTATAATTTTTGGGATGAAACCAGAAGAAGGAATAATACCATAGCACAACCCATTTTAGTAGGTTTTACATCTAACACCACCGTAACATTTGAAAATATTGGAGTTAATCAATCGCAAGGGAAAAATGTATTACCAAAATCTTTATTTGAAGCACAATTAAAGTTAAGGTTGGCTAAATAGGCTAATACTATCATATCTTAATTAATCACGTATCTAAAAAAAAATATGAAACAGCTACTCCTGTTAAAAGTGATTTGTTTATTAATGTTTTTAAATATTTCAAAATCAAGTGCCCAAAAAACTATTGTTGCTATTAAAGGGAACGAGTTTTATATCAACGGAAAACCTACCTACCAAGGAAGATATTGGCAAGGACATAAAATACAAGGTTTATTGATGAACTCTAGGATGGTACAAGGTGTTTTTGACGATTTAAACCCAAATACGAGAGATACCTTCGCTTACGCTGATACTAAAAAATGGGATGCAGAAAGAAATAACAGAGAATTTATAGCCAACATGCCTCTATGGAAAAGTTACGGCTTAAATTGCTTTACCCTTAACATGCAAGGTGGAAGCCCATTTGGCTATGGTAATTTTGATTTTTATAATCCCGGTTTTAAGCCTGATGGTTCTTTGCATCCTGCATATATGAAACGTTTAGATCGTATTTTAAAAAAAGCAGATGAGCTAGAAATGGTAGTGATATTGGGTTTTTTCTATTTTGGGCAAGATCAAAGAATAAAAGATGAAACAGCAATAAAAAATGCTACAGACAACATGGTAAACTGGCTGTTTAAAAAGAAATACAGAAATGTGATTATAGAAATAGCAAATGAAAGTGGTATACCCAGATATGACCATGATATTTTACAACCCAACAGAATTTCAGAACTTATTTTAAAAGTTAGAAATAACAGCCAAAATGGCTATCGTTTTTTGGTAGGAACAAGTTTTGCAGGTAAAAAAATACCTCATAAAGAAGTTATAGAAGCATCAGACTTTATATTGATACATGGTAATGGTGCAAAAGAACCTCAGCAAATTCAAACTTTAATAGACGGTACAAAAGAAGCAATGGGTAACAAAATAATGCCTATTGTTATCAATGAAGATGATCATTTTGACTTCGATAAAGAAGATTATAACATGTTAAGAGCGATAAAAAATTACGTTTCTTGGGGTTATTTTGATTTTAGATTTAAAGGAGAAACCAATTACAAAGAAGGTTTTCAAACCATTCCGGTAGATTGGGGAATCAATTCAGAAAGAAAAAAGACTTTCTTTAATAAAGTTAAAGAAATAACAGGAGTGCGTTGATGCAATCAAAATAATTTATCAAACATTATAAATCGTAAAAACAAATACATGAGAAAAATTAAAAGTATTTTAATAACATTCGGCATCTTAACACCTATCCTTACCTTATGTTCATTAACATTAGTTAAACCAGATGATGGCTTTGTAAGACTCTTTAATGGTAAAGATTTTGATAACTGGACTTTAACCTTACGTAATAACGATGCTGAAATGGCAAAGAAAGTTTTTACCATTGATAAAAAAGGCGTAATACATGTTTTTAAAGATTTTCCAGAAGGTTTTGGTAGCAAAACCGATTTAAATGCAACTCATGGCATGATGTGGTCTAAAAAGAAATACAGCAAATTCATTTTTAAGTTTGAGTATAAATGGGGTAATACACTTTTAAACAATTCCCATGTATACCAATACGATGCTGGTTTTTATTACCATTGTAAAGAACCTAAGATTTGGCCTGTTGGAGTCGAGTATCAGGTACGCTACAATCATATAAACAACATCAATCATACAGGTGATTTTTGGGCGCCTGGTGATCTAGTAAGATTTGATTGGACTGCTGATAAAGATGATAAGTTTGCATTTATAAAAGACGGGGGGCAACCAGTACCCAGAAAAAAAGGCGAACATGCCGCAAGTGCACAAGCTAAATTTAATGGTTTAAATGGTAAATGGAATACTTGTGAAGTAATAGTGATGGGCTCTAAATATGCTATCCATAAGTTAAATGGTAAAGTAGTTAATTATGCTACCAATTTAACTTTAGAAGAAGGTATTATTGGTTTACAATCTGAAACTGGGGAAATTTTTTATAGAAATATCATGATTAAAGAGCTAAATACTGATATCCCTGCTGAAGAGTTTTTAAAATGAGGTGGTTTAAAAAATATCAAGCAATTTTATAGAAATTAAAATAACAAGATTGTTTTTTAAACAAGTTCTAATATGTTTAAGTGCATGTGTTAATTGGTTTTCTACAGTACGTTTAGAAATATTAAGTTTTTTAGCAATTTCATCATTAGAAAGGCTTTCTTTTCTACTCATGATAAAAATTTCTCTGCATCGTTTTGGTAAAGCTTTTAAATAGTCATCTAACCTATTCTCTAGCTCTAGGTATTTAATTTTATCATCAATTGGGTTTGAGTTTTCTGATTTATCATCTAAATGGTCATAATTCTCTACCAATTCTAACTTAGATTTTTTTAATGTTTTTAATTTTTTATACACATGGTATCTTGCGGCACTTGTTAAATAAGCCTGCAAGGATGCTATTTCTAATTGGTTTTTTTTATTCCAGATATTCAGAAATAAATCATTTACAATTTCTGAACAAGCGTCTTTATCTTTCAAATATTTAAAAGCTGTAGTAAAAACTTTAGACCAATACCTATCAAAAAGGGTTCTGAAAGCCTTTTCGTTATGTTGTTTTATAAGTTTCCACAATTCGCTATCGGTCAGTTTCTCGTATCCTATCATCGCTTTTAGCTGGTAAGCTTTACATTATCTAACATAAAAAAATCAATGATGATACCGTAAGACTTATAAAGTCTTATGAGTATTTCGCTCTCATACAGTTTTAATTGGTCTCCAAATAAAGCAAAATATACAGTCATAAAAAAATTTAAATTTTTATGTGTGTGTTAAACGCTTTGGGTCTCTCTTATTTTAAATAGCAAGCCTAAACTCAAGGCTTATTGTAAAACCAATTAAATTAAAGATAATACTTCAGTTTGATGAAATATTAACATGATGATGATTTGCTTATAGGTGAATTTTATTTCATTTTTTTCTTTAAGGATTGATGATTTTTTAAACTGATTTAATTAAGTTGATGATGAGACCACAATTATTAAAAGTTACTTCAGGACCTGTACATTCTTTTACAGTAAGACAGGATTTGCTACCCAATATCGATAAGTTGCATTACCATGCAGAAATTGAACTTATTCAGATTGTGAAGGGTAGGGGAACACAATTTATTGGTGATAGTATTAAAAGATTTGAAGCAGGAGATATATTTCTTATTGGTTCTGGTTTGCCACATAATTTAAAATATGATGGTCCTTATGTACAAGAATCAGGAAAATCATTAACAGAATCAAGAGTAATACAATTTCATGAAAACTTTTGGGGAGCATCCTTTTTAAATCTACCTGAGAATAAAATTATTCGCGATTTATTAGAACAATCTAAGCGTGGCATACAAATAAACGGTTTAACAAAAATTAAAATAGCAGGATTTCTTGATAAGTTAATTGATGCCGAAGGTCCAGATAGAATATTACTGCTAATTTCTATCTTACAAATTATAGCCAAAGCAGCCGAAGATGTTTGTTTGTTATCATCTATAGGTTTTAATAATGAAGTTAAAGATTTTGAAAATCATAGAATGACCTTAATTTATGAGTATACTTTGGCCAATTTTAAAAAGAAAATACAATTAGAAGAAATAGCTAAAATTGCGCATATTAGTCCTCATTCTTTTTGCCGATATTTCAAATCCAGAACCAAGAAAACTTATTCTCAGTTTTTACTCGAAGTTAAAGTTGGGCAAGCTTGTAAACTGATTATGGAGAATGATTTAAGTATCAAAGAATTATGTTATGAAAGCGGCTTTAACAATTTTGCCAGTTTCCATAAATACTTTAAAATTATTACAGGTTTAAGTCCTTTAAGCTATAAAAAGGAATTTAACCAAAGACAACCAGCAGCCTAATTCGAAGAGTATCCAATTTATAGTAGATCATGATTGAAGAATACCAAAAAACAGGTAAGTTTACTAAACAGTTAAGGGCTATGCTTACAATTTGCCTAGTTTTTATTTGCCAGTTTACATGGTCTCAAGAAAAACCCAATATATTATTTTTAATTATTGATGATTTAAACGATTGGGTTGCTATATCCAATAAATTTCCGGGAGTTAAAACACCAAATATTGATAGGTTAGCCAAATCAGGAACCTATTTTGATAAAGCTTATAGTCAGGCTCCGCTTTGTGGGCCTTCAAGAGCTTCTTTTTTATCAGGTTTATTACCATCTAAAACTGGCGTTTACCTCCAGATAAAAGATGCTGATCTTAAACAATATCTCAATGATCAATTTCAGGCTGATTTTCTACCCAATTATTTCTCTAAAAATGGATATAAAACTTTAGGAGTAGGTAAGATTTTCCATAACGGAGAAGGTATTAATGCCTTTGATGAATATGGCGGTAAGTTTGAAGTTTATGGACCCTTGCCAGAAAAACGTATCAATTATGACCCTGCTTGGTTTGGGCAAAAAGGAACACAAACAGATTGGGCAGCTTTTCCAGAAAAAGATGAGCAAATGCCTGATTATAAATATGCCAATTGGGCTGCCAGCCAGTTAACTAAAAAGCATGAAAAGCCATTTTTCATGGCGGTGGGTTTTATAAGACCGCATGTACCTTGGTATGTTCCTCAAAAATGGTTCGATTTGGTGAAGAACTCGCCTACACAAATGCCTCCATACCTTAAAACAGATATGGATGATGTTCCACAAATAGGAAAAGCTATTACAGAAGTTCCAGAAATGCCAACTACAGAATGGGCAATTCAAAAAAATAATTGGAAAGATATGGTGCAAGCTTATCTAGCTTGCATTGCTTTTGTAGATGCTCAAGTAGGTAAAGTGCTTGATGCCTTAGAAAAATCGGCTTATAAAGACAACACTTACATTGTTTTATTATCAGACCATGGTTATCATCTTGGAGAAAAAAATAGGTTTGCCAAGCATTCTTTATGGGAACGCTCTGCCCATGTTCCACTAATTATCAGTGGCCCAGGTTTGCAACAAAACAAGATAAATCATAACCCGGTAGGTTTAATAGATATTTATCCAACTTTGGTTGATTTAAGTGGCATACCCAAAAATCAACAGAATCAGGGTAGAAGTTTAGCTCCGCTTTTAAGAAATCAAATCAAACATTGGGATTATCCGGTTTATTCATTCTATGGTACCAATAATGTATCCGTTTACAAAAACAAATATCATTATATCAAATACGAAGACCTTTCAGAAGAGTTTTATGATTTAGAGAAAGACCCAAAAGAGTGGATAAATAAAGCGGAAGATTTAAAAGAATCAGTTTTATTAAATTCCTTCAGAAAGTTAGCACCAGCCAAAACAGCACCTTATGCACCAAACTCTATGATGGAAGGTAATGCCTATTTCAAATCTAAGAAACCTTAAAATTTTAATCTCTTGAAGTATTGTTTACTATATCTGTTGATTTTTTTGAATACTGCTATTGCGCAAGATTTGGCCCAAATCAATTTTAAAAATATTAATGATTTAGAAAACTGGAAGTTATCTTTTCAAGATGATGGAATAAAATCATGGCAAAAAAAGTGGTTCTTGGATGGTTTAAGAGCAAAGGTCGAAAATTCTAAACATGGTTTATTATTCAGTGCCGGAGATGTGGATGGCGATGATGCCTGCCATGCGGTTTTATGGACAAAACAATCTTTCACAGGCGATATTAAGATTACTTATAATTATACCCGTACCGATACAAGGCAAAACTGGGTAAATATCATTTACATTCATGCAACCGGAATTGGAGAAAAACCTTACGAGAAAGATATTTCTAGATGGAGCAATTTAAGGATGATACCTTATATGTCTTCCTATTTTAAGTACATGAATGCTTTACACATCAGCTATGCGGCTTATGATGATGATTTACCCAAAGGACAAGATTATATCCGTTTAAGGAAATATCCGGTAACACCAAAAGCAAACTTCTCTAAAACTACAGAAATAGCACCCTCTTATTTTGATACCGGCTTATTTGTGCCAGGAAAAGAATATCAAATTACCATAATAAAAAAAGCTAATTATTTTTATTTCCATGTAAAAGGAGATGGGAAAGAGAAGTTATACAGCTGGGATATATCATCGGCATTAAATATTAAAGAGGGAAGAGTAGGACTTAGGCACATGTATACTAGGGCAGCACTATATAAAAATTTCAAAATCTATACCCATAATTAAATATGAAAAAAATAACCATAGTTAGTTTAACATTATCCCTTTTTATGATGGGTCTGTGCCAACGTTTGCATAGTCAGAGTTATTATCAAAATCCTACCTTAAAAGGCTTTTATCCTGATCCATCAATTTGCCGTGTTGGTAATGATTATTATATGGTAACCTCAACTTTTGAATACTTTCCGGGGGTACCTATTTTCCACAGTAAAGATTTAGTTAATTGGAAACAAATAGGTCATGTGTTAAACAGGCCATCTCAACTTAATTTAGATAGTGTAAGAGCATCAGGCGGTATTTTTGCCCCTACCATAAGATACCATAATGGTATTTATTATATGATTACTACTTTGATAGGAACAAAGCCAGGTGGTAATTTTTTTGTAACTGCAAAATCTCCTACAGGCCCTTGGTCAGAACCTCAGTGGCTACCTAAAGAAGCCATTGGGATAGATCCATCTTTGTTTTTTGATGATGATGGAAAAGTTTATTATACCGGAAACAAAAAGCCAGTAGACCAAGCTCAAGTTACCCGCTACAGGCAAATATGGCTGCAAGAAGTAGATTTAAAAAATAAAGCTTTTGTAGGCGAACGTAGCATTATTTTAGAAGAGGGCGCATTGCATGGAGCCGAGAATGCGGAAGCACCACACCTCTATAAAAAAGATGGTTATTATTATTTAATGGTTGCCGAAGGCGGAACTTTTGAAAACCATGCGGTTACCATTTTTAGAAGTAAAAATATTTTTGGTCCTTATGAAGGCAATAAGAAAAATCCAATCCTTACCCATCGTCATTTAGGATTAAATTATCCGATAACGTCTACAGGGCATGCAGATTTGGTAGATACCCAAAACGGAGATTGGTGGATGGTTTTATTAGCTGTAAGAAAATATGGGGGCTTACATTATAATTTGGGGAGAGAAACTTTTTTAGCAAAGGTAGAATGGCAGGATGGATGGCCGATTGTAAACCCCGGAGAAGGAAAAGTTTTGGCTCAACAACTAAAACCTAATTTACCTGCTTTTAATATCACCCCAGAAAATTTAAGAGATGATTTTACTACAGATACACTTTTTCATTATTGGAATTTTTTAAGAACGCCAAGAACAAATTTTTGGTCGCTTTCTAAAAGAAAAGGCTATTTAAGAATTCAACTGGAAAAAGAGCAAATCACAAATTTAGTATCCCCATCTTTTATAGGAAGAAGACAGCAAGACACTTCTTTTCTTGCAGAAACTTCACTTCAGTTTAATCCTAAAAAAGAAAATGAATTGGCTGGTATGGTGTTGATGATGAATAACAATTTTCAGTACCGTTTAGAGAAAATTTTACAAAATGGTAAACCACATGTACAATTGATTAAAAGGTATAAAGGGGTAGATGAAGTAGTGAATACCATTGCGGTAGAAAAGGGCGATTTAATCATGGGGATTCATGCTAAAGGTCAGGATTTAGATTTCTATATCAAACAAAACGGAACCACACAGAACTTAGCAACAAAAGCAGATGGTAGGATACTAAGCGTAGTAAATACAGGTGGTTTTACAGGCGTTTACGTAGGTCTTTATGCCAGCTCTAAAGGTGTAAAATCATCTAATTATGCAGATTTTGATTGGTTTGACTACAAAGGATTATAATATTTTATGGCTACATCACATGGTTAATTTTAGGTATATTTTAATAATAAGTATCAGCTTTATTTTGCTATCCAATACTTTTCTTAATGCACAGGAAAAAACAAAGCGTCCAAATATTTTATGGATTACTTGTGAGGATATGAGTGCTAATTTACCTATGTACGGCGATTCAACCGTTAAAACACCCTATTTAAGTAAGTTTGCAGAACAAGCTGTTAAATACACCAAAATGTATGCAGTTGCTGGTGTTTGTGCACCAAGCAGGTCGGGTATTATAACTGGGATGTATCCTCCGGCTATTGGTACACAGCACATGAGAACAGGTACTGGTAATGAAAAAGATCCATCTATCCCAAGCTATATGGCTGTTACCCCAACAGAGGTAAAAGCTTTTCCAGAGTATTTAAGAGCCGCAGGTTATTACTGCACCAATAACCAAAAAACCGATTATCAAATAGGAGAGCCTTTTACCGTTTGGGATGATTGTAGTAAAGATGCCCATTGGCGTAATCGACCAAAGGATAAGCCTTTCTTTGCTGTTTTTAATATCAATGAAACGCATGAATCTATGATCTGGAAAAATGCGAACAGACCTCTAAGGGTAGATCCGAAAGCCATAAAATTACCGCCGTATTATCCAGAGAGTGATATTATAAGAAGAGATATAGCTCGTTATTACGATAATATTATGCTGATGGATAGCATTGCAGGTAACATTTTAAAACAGTTGGAAGACGATGGCTTGGCAGAAAATACCATTGTTTTCTTCTTTAGCGACCATGGCGCTGCTTTACCTTGGTATAAAAGAGAAGTTTATGAAAGAGGATTACATGTGCCTTTTATGGTGAGGTTTCCTGATGGCAAGTTGGCCAATATTACCGATAATCAGTTGTTAAGTTTTATGGATTTAGCACCAACTGTTCTTTCCTTAGCTAATATTCAGTTGCCTGAGCATTTTAACGGACAAGCTTTTTTAGGAAATCAAAAAGCTGAAAGCCCAAGACGGTACATTTTTGCAGCTAGAGATAGATTGGATGAACATTATGATTTAGTAAGAACTGTTAGAGATAGTAAATTCCAATACATCCGCAATTACCAGCCAGAAAAGTTGAATTATATGGATGTTGGTTTTCGTAAGCAAATGCCTTTAATGGTAGAAATTCTGAAGTTAAGAGACCAACAAAAACTAGATAGTATCCAAAACAGATGGTTTAAAAGTAAATCCGTAGAAGAACTTTACGATGTAGAAAACGACCCTTTCGAGTTAAATAATTTAGCTCAAAACCCAGCTTATGCCGCAAAATTACAAGAGCTAAGAGATGTGCAAAACAATTGGTCTTTACAAATAAAAGATAAAGGTTTTATGTCAGAAAAAGATATGGTGCGTTTGATGTGGCCTGGTGGGATACAACCTGTTACAGCTAAGCCAGTTGCACAAATAACCACGCAAAATAGAAGTATTCTGGTTTCTTTAAGCAGTTCTACAAACGGAGCTTCTTTAGGTTATAAAATTGGCGATAATGGTTCGTGGCAATTATACCATCAGCCTGTAGCGGTAAAAAAAGGAATTAAAGTCTATGCCAAAGCTATCCGCTATGGTTATAAAGAGAGTGAGGAGATAATGATAAGCACAAATTAATCAAACATGAAGCGTTTTATAATATTTTTAAATACCATTGTTTTGATGTTGATACTCAACAATAGTTCAGTATATGCTCAAACCAAATCTACTTTTCAAAATCCTATTTTAAAAGGTTTTTACCCAGATCCATCCATTTGTAGAGTGGGAGATGATTATTATATGGTTACCTCTAGTTTTGAGTATTTTCCGGGTATACCCATTTTTCATAGCAAAGACTTAGTAAATTGGCAACAAATAGGTCATGTTTTAGATAGACCATCCCAATTAAATCTTGATAAAATACATCCTTCGGGAGGGATTTTTGCGCCTACCATACGTTATCATAAAGGAACTTTCTATGTAATAACAACTTTAATCACCAATAAAAATAATACAGGTACAAACTTTTATGTAACAGCAAAATCTCCTGCTGGGCCTTGGTCTGAGCCTAACTGGTTAAAAGATGCACCAGGTATAGATCCATCTTTGTTTTTTGATGATGACGGAAAAGTTTATTATACCGGAAACAGAACTCCTGATGATAAACCAACTGGTTCTAAATACAGACAAATTTGGATTCAGGAATTAGATACCATTAAAAAACAATTGGTAGGTAAAATTACAGTAGCTATAGAAGAAGGTGCATTACATGGCGCTGTTGTGGCAGAGTCTCCGCACATGTATAAAAAAGATGGCTATTATTATATCATGATTGCCGAAGGCGGTACCGGTATAGACCACGCTGTAACCATTTTTAGAAGTAAAAATCCGCTTGGACCTTATGAAGGGAATAAGAAAAATCCCATCATTACGCATCGTCATTTAGGTAAGCAATATCCTGTAGCTTGTATAGGGCATGCAGATTTTGTAGAAACCCAAAATGGCGAGTGGTGGATGATTCTCTTAGGCGTAAGAACTTACGGTGGTTTTCATTATAATTTGGGCAGAGAAACTTTTCTTACACCTGTTACATGGCAAGAAGATTGGCCTGTGGTTAATGCAGGCGTTGGTAAGGTATTACTAGAAGAAAGAAAACCTAATTTACCAGCTTTCACCACTAAAAAAGAAAATACTTTTGATGATTTTAATAGCGATAGCTTACAGTATTACTGGAATTTTCTGCGTACACCAAGAAGTAAATTTTGGTCCTTAACAGATAAGAAAGGTTACATATCCTTACAGCTAAGAGCTCAAACTTTGGTTGATGTAGATCATCCATCATTTGTTGGTAGACGCCAACAAGACACTTCTTTCTTTACAGAAACAAAAATGCTTTTTGAGCCCAAAGCAGCACACGAAAGTGCAGGTTTGGTGGTTATGATGAATAATAATTTCCATTTCAGGGTTGAGAAGGTTTTAGAAAATCAAAAGCTTTACCTAAAACTGACCAGAAGACATGCTGGTAAAGAAGATATTATAGCTAAGCAAGCCATTACAAATGGTGAAATTATTTTAGGTGTAAAAGCTATGGGGCAAGATTACTCGTTCTACTTTAAACAAAATAACAACACGGTTTTACTGGCAGAAAAAATAGATGGCAGAACTTTAAGTAGGGTAAATACAGGGGGTTTTACCGGAACTTATATTGGTTTATATGCCAGTTCAAATGGTTTAATATCAAAAAATAAAGCATTTTTTGATTGGTTAAACTATCAGCAAATAAAATAATCCAACATGATATGAAACCTAAATTTTTAGCTTTTTTAAGCTTAAGCCTTTTGTCTTTAACGGCTGTTGTTGCACAAGATAAAAATAAGCCCAATGTATTATTTATTGCGGTAGATGATTTAAAACCTTATTTGAATTTTTATGGCTATACGGCAGTAAAATCTCCAAATTTAGATAGGCTGGCAGAAAAAAGTACCGTTTTTATGAGTAATTATTGTCAGCAAGCTGTATGTGCACCAACCAGAGCAAGTTTATTAACTGGCTTGCGTCCAGATAGGACACAGGTTTGGGATCTAAAAACCCTCATCAGAGATAAAACGCCAGATGTTATTACTTTACCACAACTCTTTAAACAAAATGGCTATACTACGGCTGCATTAGGTAAAATATTCGACCAAAGAAGTGTTGATAAAAAGCATGACGAAGCTTCTTGGTCTGAATCCTATAAAGGAAAGTATAAATATCCAGAACCTTATGGAGCTCCACTTTTAAATCATTATCAAAACCCTGAAATGAAGAAAAAGTATGCAAATGCAGAGGAAAAAGATATGGCTGAGGTAAAAGTTTCAACAGAATCTGCCGATGTACCCGATGATGCTTATGCAGATGGTGCAATGGTTAATGAAGCTATTCAAGATTTAAAGAAATACGGTAGTGCTGGCAAACCTTTCTTTTTAGCTGTAGGTATTCGTAAACCGCATTTACCTTTTGTGGCGCCAAAAAAATATTGGGATTTGTATGATAGAGACAAAATAGAACTTGCAAAATGGCAAAAACCATCTATAGATGGACCAGCTATTGCTTATCATAATTCAGGCGAGTTTAGAGGTTATAGTGATATCAAAGCTTTAGCTAAAGAAGATGAAGCCTTAAATTTAAGTGCCGATAAACAAATAGAAATTATACATGGCTATTATGCAAGTATCAGTTATATTGATGCATTAATAGGTAAACTACTTGATGAATTAAAAACATCTGGATTAGATAAAAATACAATTATTGTTCTTTGGGGAGACCACGGTTGGCATTTTGGCGATCACAACCTTTGGAATAAACACTCTACTTTTGAGCAAGCTACAAGAACTCCTTTAATTATTTCAATTCCAGGCCAAAAGGAAAAAATTTTATACAATCATCCTACAGAGTTTGTGGATGTTTATCCAACTTTAGCAGAGCTAGCTCAAATTAAAACCCCTCAAGGTCTTGATGGTAAAAGTTTAGTACCTGCTTTAAAAGGAATACAAACGCCAATCAAAGATTTCGCTATAAGCCAATATCCACGTAAGGATAACCACATGGGTTATGCCTTAAGAACCAAACAATACCGTTATGTAGAATGGATAAAAGATTTTAGAACAACAACCAATTTCAATAAAACTCAGGTGAGTGCTATGGAGTTATATGATTATGAGAAAGACCCTCTAGAAACAAGAAACCTTATTAACGACCCTGCTTATAAAAAAATAAAAGAAGAGCTAAGCCGCAAAATGCATGCTTTTTATGCAGAACAAGCCGCAAAAGTTAAAAAATAAGCTAACCACCAATATATCTCAAGAATGAAAAATTTAAAATTATTAGTAAGTATTGTATCCCTAGGGTTATTAAGTGAAGTCTCGTACGCTCAAGATGTTAAAAGTGCTTTTGCACATGCCGAGCTACAAGCAACAGAAATGATCAAGCAAGTGAAGCTGGCAAAAGAAAAAACTCCTTTTAACAGTAAAAATGAACCTTTAGTTTCTCCGCGTACTCTAGAAGATGGCGAGCTTAAATTAGTTCCGTCTAGAGATTGGACAAGTGGTTTTTTCCCCGGAGAATTATGGTATTTATACGAATATACCAAAAACCCTAAATGGTTAAATGCAGCTAAAATTTTTACTGCCGATATAGAAAGAGAAAAATTAAACGCAACTACCCACGATATGGGTTTTAAAGTGTTTTGCAGTTTTGGAAACGCATACCGTTTAACTAAAGATAATTATTACAAAGATGTTATCATACAATCGGCTAAAACTTTAGCGACCAGATTTAACCCTAAAGTTGGTGCTATCCGCTCTTGGGATCATAATGCGGATAAATGGGATTTTCCTGTTATCATAGATAATATGTTAAATCTTGAGCTTTTATTTGAAGCAACCAAGTTAACAGGCGATTCTTCCTTCCATAAAATTGCTGTTACGCATGCTAATACCACGTTAAAAAATCATTTCAGACCAGATTATAGTACTTACCATGTCATCAGTTATAACCCTCAAACAGGTGCTGTAGAAAAGAAAAATACACATCAAGGTTATTCTCATGAATCGGCTTGGGCCAGAGGGCAAGCATGGGCATTATACGGTTACACCTTATGTTACCGATATACGAAAGACAAAGCTTACTTAAAACAAGCAGAGAATATCGCCAAATATATTTTTACACATAAAAACCTGCCAGCAGATTTAATTCCTTATTGGGATTTTGATGCACCTGAAATTCCAAATGAGCCAAGAGATGTTTCTGCTGCAACAGTTATAGCATCAGGTCTTTACGAGCTTAGTAAGTATAGTAACAATAATAAGTTTTATGTAGATAAAGCCAATACCATTTTGAAGAATTTAAGTACAAAATATATTGCTCCAAAAGGTACTCATAAAGGTTTTGTATTGTTACACAGCACAGGTTCTAAACCACATAATGGCGAGATTGATGTGCCCATTATTTATGCAGAATATTACTATTTAGAGGCGCTATTAAGATTTAAAAATTTATAAGAAACAGATATGAAAAAGTACTTAAGTATAACTGCTTTATTAATTGTTGTGACGTTAGTTGCGGCAAGTTTTCAAACACCTAAAAATGTTTTAATCATTGGTGATTCTATCTCTATAGGATATACACCATTTATTCAAAAAGCACTAACTGGTGTTAATGTAGAGCATAATCCCGGTAACGGAGGTCCTACTACCAGAGGTGTACAAAATATAGAAAAATGGTTGGGAGATAGAGAGTGGGATGTGATTACCTTTAATTTTGGTTTGCATGACATGGTACACAGAGATTCTTCAAACAAATATGATGTGGTAAAAGGTAAAATCAGTGTTCCTTTAGTGGATTATAAAAAAAACTTACAAATCATCGTAGATAAATTAAAAGAAACCACAGCTAACCTAGTATTTATCAATACCACCACAGTGCCAGAAAATGCAGCTGGCAGAAAGGTAGAATCTCCGTCTCAGTACAATAAAGTAGCATTAGAGGTTATGAAAAAGAATAAAATTGAAGTTTTAGATCTTTACAAGACATCTTTAACGGTGCATCCGGCTAATTCTAAACCAGGTAATGTGCATTATACAGAGCAAGGTTACGAGTTATTAGCTCAACCTATTATTGATAAAATTAAATCACTTTTAAAGAAATAAACAAAGCTCAATAATATGAAAATCATTAAAGCTCAACATCCAATATATAAAATTGGTATAGTATTATTAAGTGTATTGATACTCTCTTTTACTTATTTTAAAGAGTCTAAGTTTTACACTGTAAATAAAGATGGAACGCTAACCTTTAAACCCGATGAGCAAGGAAATATCATTCCTGATTTTAGTAGGGTAGGTTACCACATGGGAGATAAAGAAATCCCCAATGTTAAAGTAGTTAAAACCATTTCGCCTGCTGGCGATGGAAGTAGCCAAGAAATTATCCAAAAAGCTATAGATGAAGTTGCGGCTATGAAGCCCGATAAAGATGGTTTTAGAGGTGCTATTCTACTTAAAAAAGGAGTTTATAAAATACCAGGGGCCATCACTATTAAAACCAGCGGAATTGTATTAAGAGGTGAGGGTAATGATGCTAACGGAACAAAATTGATAGCTACAGGAAAAGACAAGCGTGTTTTAGTACAAGTTTCAGGCGATGGAGTACCCAGAGAAGTAAAAGGTACAAGAACTACATTAATAGAAGATTATGTGCCAGTAGGTAGGTTTTATGTGGAGGTAGAAAAGCCAGAAAATTTTAAAGTTGGCGATGAAATTATCATTTACAGACCCGGTACCGATGCTTGGATTAAAGACTTGCAAATGGATAAAATTATAGAAAGACCAGGTACCATCCAATGGGATGCTAAAGGGTTTAATTTAACATTTGAGAGAGCCGTTACAGCCATCAAAGGCAATAAAATATATATTAACCAACCTATAGTTATGCCATTAGAAAAAAAGTATGGCGGTGCAGAAGTTTATAAATTTACTTTCGCCGGTAGAATACAAGAAGTAGGGGTAGAAAATATATTATTTGAATCTGAATATGCTTCGGATACGGATGAAGAGCACTCTTGGAAAGCTATAGAATTTGATAAAATTGATAATGGCTGGGTTAGAAATGTTACATCTAGATACTTTGCTACTTCTTGCGTAAATGTTGATAGATATGCCAGATATGTTACCGTAACAGATGCTAAATGTTTAGATCCAAAATCGGTTATTACCGGAGGTAGAAGATATAGTTTTAATGTTGATGGTGCTTTTAATTTGGTTAAAAACTGCGAAACTACAGAAGGAAGACATGATTATGTAAGTGGTGCTAGAACCATGGGCCCAAATGTATTTTATAATTGTAAAGCATCTAATACGCATGCAGATATTGGCCCACACCACAGATGGTCTGCCGGTGCTTTATATGATAACATTGTAACCGATGGTGAAATAAACATTCATGACCGTGGCAACTGGGGTTCTGGACATGGTTGGGTTGGCACTACTCAAGTTATTTGGAATTGTAAAGTAAAAAGAGCAGCTGTACAAACTCCATGGATTTCTGGTAAAAACTATTGTATAGGTTTAGTAGGAGAAAAATATGAAGGTAGGTTAGCAGGAAAGCCTGATGGTGAATGGGAAAGTTTAGGACAACATGTACAACCGCAATCTTTATACATCGCTCAATTAAAAGCAAGAAAGCTTAACAAGTAATTTGATTTTTTTAAATAAGATACTCATCATATAAACTTAACAATAGCTTGGTATAATTAACTTCCTGATGATTTAATGATTAACCATTGATAATCGTGTGTTTAAATTAGGCTAATATCAACTATGTTTTTTTGCTGAAAACATAGGATATGAGAAAAATTTACAAATACGCCTTATTAAAATGTGCAGCTTTATTAGCCCTAAGTATTTCGGTTAATGCGCAAGTTAACAGAACTTTGGTTTTCAGGCCATCCGCAGGTTCTGATGATGCAGGAGAAACAGTAGCAGGCGGCTCTGGTACTGTTGGGCAAATGGATTTAGGAAGTTCTGATTTGGAATTGATGACCGATGGTACAAAAAAGCAAACCATAGGTATAAGATTTACAAATGTTACTGTCCCACAAGGAGCAGTAATACAATCTGCATTTATATGCAGGGAGAAAAAGATGCATTAAACACCCAAGAATTAGCTGGTTTTAACCTTTTTATGGGGAAA
Organism: Pedobacter glucosidilyticus DSM 23534; assembly: GCF_000425145.1. Classification (GTDB taxonomy): domain Bacteria; phylum Bacteroidota; class Bacteroidia; order Sphingobacteriales; family Sphingobacteriaceae; genus Pseudopedobacter; species Pseudopedobacter glucosidilyticus. The sequence goes on along the minus strand of NZ_AULF01000011.1, from coordinate 41,250 downwards.
GGTAAATGCGGCAGCTGTCATTTTCTACCTTTATTTAGTGGTGCTGTACCACCTTTATTTGAGAAAATGGAAAGCGAGGTTTTAGGTGTTCCTGCCAATACAGATACCATAAATGCCAAAATAGATGCAGATTTAGGCAAATACAATCTGTACAAAATTCCACATCAGAAACATGCTTTTAAAACGCCATCATTAAGAAATATTGCGCTTACCGCACCTTATATGCACAATGGAGTTTACCAAACATTAGATGAAGTGATAGATTTTTATAATAAAGGAGGAGGGGCAGGCTTAGGGATTATTTTAGAAAATCAAACCCTATCACCAGATAAACTTCAACTCTCTGAAACAGAAAAAAAACAGCTTATAGCTTTTCTAAATGCTTTAACAGATAAAGCAGTTTATTAGCATACAAACTTATTTAACACCTTCGTATTAAGATGATGTTAAAAATGAGCTTAAATACTGTTAATATTTTACATTATTCATAAAATTTATCTTAAAAATGGCGATATGTATGTTTTAAATTATATTTGGTGAAATGTGCCCATAAATTTTTAGGCTAAATATAAGAATGACGATTATTTCAGAAGCTATTTTAAATAAATACGAGGCAGTAATAGGCCTTGAGGTTCACGTTCAGTTATCTACAAAGTCTAAGGCTTTTTGTTCAGATTCAGCAAGTTTTGGAAACGAACCAAATACCAATATCAGTCCGGTTTCTTTAGGTTTGCCAGGTGCTTTACCTTATACCAATGAGGCTATGATAAAAAGTGCAGTAAAACTTGGCTTGGCCATACAGTCTGAAATTAATCGTTTTAACTATTTTGACAGAAAAAACTACTTCTATGCCGATTTACCAAAAGGCTTTCAAACAACTCAGGATAATCAACCTATTTGTAAAGGCGGTAAGCTAAAGATTATCCTGCCAGATGGCAGCTCTAAAGATATTTTACTAAACCGTATCCACATGGAAGAAGATGCTGGTAAAAGTATTCATGATTTAGATCCAAAATATTCTTACATAGATTTAAACCGAGCCGGTGTACCGCTACTAGAAGTGGTAAGCGAGCCTATGATTTCTTCTGGTGAAGAAGCTGCCGCTTACTTAACAGAGCTAAGAAAACTAGTCCGTTACCTGGATATTTGCGATGGTAATATGGAAGAAGGCTCTATGCGTTGCGATGCCAATATTTCTGTACGCTTAAAAGGCGAAACAGTTTTAGGCAAACGTTGCGAAGTTAAAAATCTAAATTCTATCAAAAACGTTCAAAAAGCAATAGAATATGAAATTACACGTCAGATTGAACTGATAGAAGAAGGGATCGTGATAGAGCAAAATACCTTAAATTTTGATGCCAATACAGGTATCACAACACCTTTACGCTCTAAAGAAATGGCTAATGATTACCGCTATTTCCCCGAGCCAGATTTACTACCCATATCATTAAGCGAGGCTTATATTCAAGAAATAGAAGCGGCAATGCCAGCTTTACCAGAGCAATTGGTTGTTAAGTTTACACAGGAGATGAATTTACCTGAGTATGATGCTCGTGTAATTACAGCAGAAAAAGCTATGGCCGATTATTATTTAGCCATAACAGATAGTTGCGAAAATTGTAAAGCAGCCTCTAATTGGGTAATGGGCCCCATAAAATCATATTTAAATGATAAAGGCTTAAGCTTTTCTGATTTCAATGTTGCCGCTGATAAAATTGCCGCTATCATAAATCTGGTTGAAGTCGGTAAACTAAATAACAATCAAGCAAAAGATGTACTATTCCCAGCGGTTATCCATCATGCTGATAAAGATGTACAGGATTTAGCAGAAGAACTAAATTTAATCATCAATGATAATCAAGATGAATTAGAAGGTTTTATTGATGCTACTTTAGCTAAATTTCCTGATAAAGTAAAAGAATACCATAACGGTAAAAAAGGCGTTCTAGGATTATTCATGGGCGAAATAATGAAAATTTCAAAAGGTAAAATAGACCCTAAGAAGGCAAATCAATTATTAATCAGTAAAATAGAAAGTTTAAGATAATGGGTAAAGGAATTATAGTTTTTTTGTGTTTGGCCATTGGTTTTATTTCATGTAAAAACAAAACCGAATTTGTGATAAACGGTGCAGTAAAAAATAAAGGAGAAGAACAAAAAATCTATTTGTACGCAAGCAATAATATGGGGCAAATGAGTCCCGTAGATTCTACTTTTTTTGATGAAAACCAAGAGTTTAAATTAAAATATAAATCAGAAAATCCAGATTTTTTTCAGTTAGTGATAGGTAATAAATCTTACATGCTAATAGCTTCAAATGGTGATGAAATAGATTTTAAAACTAATTTAAGAGACAATTCTGGTGCATATCAGGTAGAAGGTTCTGAAGAAGCAGAAAAAATTACTGCCTACAATAAAATAACCACCACATTTACCAGTAAAACTGGTACGATGGCTGAGCAGTATAGCAAGATGATTGCTGGTAACCCCAATAAAAAAGATTCCTTGATAGCAGATTATACTGTAAAATCTCAAGAAATAGCAAAACCTTTCCTCAAAGATTCATATAATTTTATTGAAGCTCATAAAGAGTCTTTAACTGCTTTTTTTGCAGCCAACGTGATGATGGGAGTTAATCCAACAGCTTATGAATCACAATTAATAGCTTATAGTAAAGAAGCAAAAGCAAATTTTCCTAACCACCCAGCTGTACAAGCTTTTGCACAACAAATGGATATGGCTAGTAAAACCGCTATAGGCCAGCAAGCACCAGAAGTTAGTGCTGAAACTCCAGATGGAAAAATCATCAAACTATCTGATTTTAAAGGTAAATACGTGTTGTTAGATTTTTGGGCAAGTTGGTGTGGTCCTTGCAGGCAAGAGAATCCTAATATCGTAAAAGTTTACCAACAGTTTAAAAGTAAAAATTTTACAGTTCTTGGTTTTTCGTTAGATGATGATAAAAATAAATGGCAACAAGCTATTAAAGCTGATAAGCTCAATTGGACACATATCTCCGAAATGAAACAGTGGGATTCTGAAAATGCCCGTTTATATAATGTTAACGCAATACCAGCTTCTTTTCTCATCAATCCGGAAGGAAAAATTATTGCCAAAAATCTTAGAGGAAAAGAACTAGAGACGTTTTTGCAGAAAACTTTATAATAAATGTTTAGTTTTAAGTTTGATTTCTAACAAATTGTTGTTAAAATAGTATGAACTTTAACAATTTGTTAATATTGGCTTAACTAAAAAATTCACTTAAGCTCATAAATTAGCTACAAATAAAAAAGCATGAACGTTAACAAGCAAAAAATTTTAATTGTAGATGATGAACCGGATATTCTGGAGCTTATAGAATATAATTTACGTAAAGAAGGATACCATGTAATTACGGCTAGTAACGGACAAGAAGCAGTAGCAGAGGCTCGTAAACATTTACCAGATTTAATCATTTTAGACATCATGATGCCTAAGATGGATGGTATAGAAGCTTGCAGAATTATGCGCTCTATGCCCGAGTTTAAGAATACTTTTATGGTTTTTTTAACAGCTAGAAGCGAGGAGTATTCTGAAATTGCGGGCTTTAATGTTGGTGCAGATGATTATATCGCTAAACCTATCAAGCCCAGAGCCCTTATCAGTAGAATCAATGCTATTTTAAGAAGAAATGTGCAAAACGATGAGGTTGTAGAAAATAAGGTAGAAATTGGAGATTTAGTAATCGATAGAGAGTCTTTTTTAGTTTACCAAAATGGAAATAAGGTAGTTCTGGCAAAGAAAGAATTTGAACTTTTATATCTTTTAGCATCAAAGCCTGGGAAAGTATATACCCGTGAAGTAATATTAAAAAATATCTGGGAAGATTCTGTCGTAGTAACCAACAGAACGATTGATGTACACATCAGGAAGTTAAGAGAAAAATTAGGAGATAATTACGTGAGTACTGTTAAAGGCGTAGGATATAAATTTGAATCTTAAGTTTTTAATTAGAATATTGACATCATAAGTAACTTCTCACAGTACAAAAATCTATAAAATAGATTCAAACAGAAATAAAAAAGCCTCTATTGATAAACAATAGGGGCTTTCTTAAAATAGTGATTTTTTAGCTTATTATGCTAATACCTCAGAAACTAAATCAGCAGCCTCTTTTAGTAAAATAGCAGAGAAAACTTTTAATCCAGATTCATCAATAAGTTTTTTAGCTTCTTCTGCATTAGTACCTTGTAAACGTACAATAATTGGAACGCGGATATCGCCAATTTCTTTATAGGCGTCAATTACACCTTGTGCAACTCTATCACAACGTACAATACCACCAAAAATATTAATTAAGATAGCTTTAACGTTAGGGTCTTTCAAAATGATGTTAAAAGCAGCTTTAACTGTAGTAGCATTTGCGGTACCACCAACATCTAAGAAGTTTGCAGGCTCGCCACCAGCAATCTTAATGATATCCATTGTAGCCATAGCTAAACCAGCACCATTAACCATACAACCTACGTTACCATCTAATTTAACGTAGTTTAAATTAGACTCAGAAGCTTCAACCTCTGTAGGGTCTTCTTCTGTAGTATCACGCATAGCCGCATAATCCGGATGGCGGAATAAACCATTATCATCCAAGTTCACTTTAGCATCAACAGCTAAAATTTTATCATCAGATGTTTTTAAAACCGGGTTAATTTCAAACATAGAAGAATCTGTAGCTTCATAAGCTTTATACAAAGCAGCGATGAATTTAGTCATCTCTTTAAAAGCATTTCCAGATAAACCTAAATTGAAAGCAATTTTTCTAGTTTGGAAACCTTGTAAGCCAACTTTAGGGTCTATTTCTTCTTTAAATATTAAATGAGGTGTGTGTTCTGCCACTTCTTCAATGTCCATTCCACCTTCGGTAGAATACATGATGATGTTACGACCTCTAGAACGATCTAACAATACAGAAACATAAAACTCTTTAGTTTCAGACTCTCCAGGGTAATAAACATCCTGAGCAATCAATACTTTATTAACTTTTTTCCCTTCGGCACCGGTTTGAGGTGTGATCAACTGCATTCCAATAATATCAGAAGCTCTTTGCTTAACCTCATCTAAATTTTTAGCTAGCTTTACACCTCCGCCTTTACCACGTCCGCCTGCATGAATTTGTGCTTTTACCACAACCCAATCAGAACCAAAATCTTCTTTTAACTTTTTGGCTGCTTCAACAGCTTGTTCAGGTGTATCTGCTACTATACCTTCTTGGATACGTACGCCAAAACTTTTAAGTATTTGTTTGCCTTGATATTCGTGAATGTTCATCTCATAAAAATTTGCCGTGAAAATACAAATACAAAGCTATAAATGAAACCTAAATAGAAAAATAATTGGATAATTATGGTTTTTTTTAACTTATAAATGAGATTTAAGCTCAACACTTTTCTTTTTGATGATTTATGGTGATAACATTTTGGCATAAAGCATGTCAGAATTTTTGATCGCACTAGGCATCTGCCTAAAAAGTTATAGTTTTGTATATGCTTAAAGCGCAATCCATCAAAAGAAAATTTGGCGAGTTATCAATCCTTAAAGGAGTAGATATACAAGTAGCTAAAGGAGAAATTGTAAGTATAGTAGGGGCTTCCGGGGCAGGAAAAAGTACTTTATTACACATCATAGGAACTTTAGATAAAGCTGATGAAGGTTCTGTAGAGATAGATGGTATAGCTATAAACCAATTAAATGCCAAAGCCTTAAGTAGCTTTAGGAATAAAAATATTGGATTTATTTTTCAGTTCCACCATCTTTTACCCGAGTTTACAGCTCTAGAAAATGTTTGTATACCTGCTTTTATCGCTAAAACCAGTAAAGCTGAGGCCGAGAAAAGGGCTTTAGAGCTACTAGCTATTTTAGGATTGGAAGATAGGGCGAACCACAAACCAGCAGCACTTTCTGGAGGCGAGCAGCAAAGGGTAGCTGTTGCTAGGGCTTTAATTAATAAACCAGCTTTAATTTTAGCTGATGAACCTTCAGGTAATCTAGACTCTGCAAATGCTAAAGAATTGCATCAGCTGTTTTTTAGTTTGAGAGATCAATTTAACCATACTTTTATTATTGTAACCCATAACGATGAATTAGCCGAAATGTCTGATAGAAAAATCACGATGAAAGACGGCTATATATTTTCTTGATTTTGAAAAAAGTACTCATTACCGCAGCGTCAAATGCTAATGCTTACCAATTGGCTTATCATTTACCTCATCATGAAATTTTATTTGCTGATACCGAAGGTCAAAAAATCATTATTCCAGATGGAAATAAATCATCATTTGCGCATGAGCTATTAAGTTTATGTCTTGATTTAGATATAACGCTCGTTTTTCCTTTAAAATTAAGCGAGCAAAAAGCTTTAGCAGAGGCTAAAGTATTGTTTGAAGAGTACGGAATAAGCTTAGCTTTACCAGATTTGATACAAGCTCAAAAAATTCATCAACTTAAACATCTTCATTCAGAATTAAGCATTCCATATGAAACAGTAGTAGATTTTGCCTCATTTTCTAAAGCTATCCTAGCTTTAGGATATCCAGAGAAAAAGATTGCTATCAGCCAATATGAAGGCATAGGAGATTTAATTATCATTAAAGATGATGTTAAAAATGATTTTTTTAATGGTTTAAAATTCATGCCTTTTACTTTAGCTGCTAAAGTTTTAAACCAAAATCCATTTACAAAAATTCATGTTTATCCATTGCATGGAAATATGCAAGCGGTGCGGTTTATAAAATTAGCAGAAGACTTTGTTTGTTTAAATCTTATTTCTGATGAGCTTAAAGAGCTTATACAAAGTTTAACAACTAATTTGTCACTTTTTGGTTTTTATGAGTTGTTTTACTGCGAGGATAAAATCATAAGATTAAATTTAGTAACTGTTTTATGATAAATTATAAGGATTTAGATGCCCATAAAAAGGCTTTTATATTTGAGTTAGATGATGTTTTAATTCCAGAAAAGGATTACGATTTACAGGTTTATTATCTCTTTGCCAATTTTGTAGAATACCTTGAAACTTTTCCGCCAGCACAAGACATGGTTGATTTTGCCAAAAAGCGTTACGAAATCCATGGTAAAGATGGAATGTTTAAGGCTATACAAGAAACTTTTGGCATTGCATTAAAGTACGAGGAAAATTTAAATTTACTTTTTACCAATGCCCGTTTACCTTTAAAATTATTGTTATACAAAGAGGCTTTAGAATTGTTACAAGAAATTGTTGTTAACAGGAAAGAACTTTACATTTTAACATCAGGAAACCCTGTTACACAACTAAATAAAATTACCCAAACCGAGTGGAACGGTTTAGAAAAATATCTGAAAGTTTATTTTGTAGATGAGTTTGAGGTAAAACCCTCATCTACAAGTCTTCATTTTTTATTGGAAGAAAACAAGTTAGCAAAAACAGACGTTATTTACTTTGGTAAAAATGCTTTAGACCAGCAGTTTGCTTCACATGCAGGCGTTGCTTATCAAGCTTTAGTACCATGAATTTTTTATGGCTAAAAGCCAATAATAAAACTCTGTTTATGAGTTTTGAATTTTTTATTGCTAAAAGCCAGTAATAAAAACTCTGTTTATGAGTTTTTTCGTAAGTTTATATAAATCTATTTGGTATGTTTAAAAGAGTTTATGCAATAGCATTTTTGATAGTAATAAGTTTTGCTTCTTGCAAAAAAGATAAAGCTACATCTGGTAATGATACACCTACACCAACTACAAATAGGGCCGAGCTTACTAAAGACTCTATATTTTTATACGCCAAGCAAGTTTATTTATGGAATGATGCTATTCCTGAATATAGTGTAGTCAAACCAAGGGATTTTAAGTCATCAAGCAATCAGTTGGATAATTTTAATACCTTACTTTTTAGATTAACACAATACAAAATTAACCCCACTACAGGTAGGGCTTATGAGTTTTATGACTTTAACGATGATGGAAGGGCAGACGAGCCAAAGTTTTCCTACATAGAAGATTTAGTTGCCAGTGGGCAAATTGCTATCGCAAATCCTAAAAAATCATCAGTTGACTTAAATGGTGAGGGTAATGATACTGGTTTAAACTTTTCTTATAGAGGTTCAGAAACAAATTATAACATAATTATAAGCTATGTATCTCCAGGTTCTCCGGCAAAACTTGAAGGTTTAAATAGAGGAGATACAGTTTTAATTTTAAATGGTGTAAGATATGGTAGTAATTTTTATGGCGAAATAAATAATATTATTGATTTATTAGATGCAAATACAATAACTGTATCTGGAAAAAAAAGAGGTACTGGAGTAAGTTTTAATTTTACTTTAAATAAAACAAAATATAATAGTACACCTATTTTAAAGGATACTATATTTACAGAAACTGGAGGAAAAAAAATAGGATATTTTGCTTATGCTCGTTTTTCATCTCAAACAAATTCTATTCCTGCTTTAAATGCTGTGTTTGATAAGTTTAATACTGCTGGTGTTACAGACCTGATTGTCGATTTGCGTTATAATGGTGGCGGATTCGTGTCGACAGCAGAGCATCTAGTAAACTTAATCGTACCAGCCCAACATAACGGTAAAAGGATGTTTACTGAGTTTTTCAACGCTACAATGAGAGACAAAAAAGCCATTATCCTTAAAAATCAGCCTAGAAGAAATCAAGATGGAAGCATTGCTAATGGTAACTATTTTGATAATGCTGATTATAGTATTGCCAATAATACAACGAATATTACTAAGAATGGGGGTTTAACCGATGTAAATAGAGTAGTGTTTATAACGGGACCAGGTACTGCATCATCTAGCGAATTGGTTATTAATTCTTTAAAACCCTATTTAGGGGATAATTTAAAAATTGTAGGTGAGCAATCTTATGGTAAACCAGTTGGCTTTTTCCCTATCAGGATAGATAAATATGATGTTTATTTCTCTATGTTTGAAACTCAGAATTCATTAGGACAGGGGGCTTATTATGATGGTTTTGTGCCAGATAGAGTTGTTTCTGATGATGTAAGAAGAGATTTTGGTGATAAAGCAGAGCTTAATACAGCACAAGCTATCAATTTTATTAAAAACGGAAGTTTTAGCTCTTCAAATGTAGCTAGTACAAAAGGTGCATCTGTAAGTAATAGCTCTTTAAATAGCATGAAATCTTTAGATACTAAAGACGTTTTCTCAAGAGAATTTAAAGGAATGATTGATTATCCCGGTAGGAGATAACTAACATTTTCAAATATATTTTTTACAAAGATTAGAACACATAGTTGCTATATTGAGCGTTATAAGATTAATAATAAACTCTAAAAATTAAATTATGGTAACCGGACTAATTGCGAAAGAAGATATCTTAAATTACAAAATTGTTCATGCAGTAGATCATCATAATGAAGAATTACAAGAAAAGCTTGTGAATGCTGTGCGGTTAGGAAATACTTTTAAATCTAAAGTTACCATTACTTTTATGACTGCTGATGGTCCTAAAAAAGTAGAAACAACTGTTTGGAATGCTACAAAAGAGTATATAGAATTAAAAGGAGGCATTTTGATAGCTACCAAAAGCTTGTTAGATATTACTTATTAAAGACTTAAGAATACTGAAGCATGTAAAATATTATATATAAAGTAATGTTTATTTATAATTTTATTTGAAGACGATTCCACCATGTAAAATTTTATGTTCCACCATGTTTACCACCACAATAAAAATTTAAAACGGAATAAAACGGAATGTGACGAAAAAAAGAAAGCCATACTGCTTTTGACAATATGGCTTTAAAGGATTAAAAACGCTTTTCTGCTCATTAAACGCAGATTTGGTTTTTTATTGTTGTGGTCGCATTTGGATTCGAACCAAAGACCTACTGCTTAGAAGGCAGTTGCTCTATCCAGCTGAGCTATGCAACCATCATTCAAAACAATAGTTAAGAATTGCTGCAAATATAGGCTTACAAATCATATTCTGCAATATTTCTTAAAAAAATCTTGAAAAATATCGCAAAACTTTCATCCTTAATTATTTATGAAATCTAAATGCAAAAGACCGATGATGGTACTTTATCAGCATATCATCGGTCTTATCAGTTTTCTTGAACTTATTCGGCTTTTCTTTTTTCTTTAATCATTTCACCCATCTTTGCTCGTCTTTCTTTCATAGCTGTCTTTTGTTCTTCCGTAAAAGTTGCTTCTAATTTTTCTCTCATCGCTTTAGCTTGCTCTTTTTGTTTAGCAACCATCTCTTTTTGTGCTGGCGTGTAACTTGCTTCTAAGGCTTTTCTTTTAGCCATCATATCTAGCTCTTGATTGGCCATAATTGCTTTTTGCTCTTCCGTAAAAGTTGCTCTTAAAGCTTCTCTATCTGCCTTTTGTTGTTCCATATTGGCTTTGGCTAATGCTTTTTGTTCTTCTGTCATATTGGCTACAAGCTCTTTACCAGGGCCACCACCTTGTGGACCTTTTCTTTTTGCAACTTCTTGTGCTTTAGAACTCAGGGTTACAACTAGTAATAGCATACCAGCCATAGAAACTTTTTGAATTAATTTTTTCATCATCATGGGGTTTAAAATTTTTATATAGGTAAGAGTATAAATCATAACAATGGTTTAATATCACCATCTACTCAATAGCGTTTTTAACAAAAATTAACACCTGTAGGCTTTAACTTTCTTAATAGTTCTATTTGTTGTTTTAATTAACAGAAAGGTTTGTATTTTTGGCCTTTATCAAAAACATCCGATTGAATATGATTAAGAGAGAAAAAGTTAAAAATTTGCTAGCAGCTACCACATTTGGCGAAGAGGTAATAGTAATGGGTTGGGTAAAAACGTTTAGAAATAACCAATTTATTGCTTTAAATGATGGCTCTTGTATGGCCAATTTGCAGGTAGTAGTTGATTTTGAACGAACTCCGGATGAAATATTAAAGAAAATTACTACAGGTGCAGCTTTAAAAATTACGGGTAAATTAATTGAGTCTTTAGGTAAAGGCCAAACGGTAGAAGTCAAGGCAAGCTCAGTAGAAATTTTAGGAGAAAGTGATGCAGAGAAATTCCCGCTGCAGCCTAAAAAACACAGCTTAGAGTTTTTAAGAGAAATTGCGCACTTACGTTTTCGTACCAACACCTTTAATGCGGTATTTAAAATCAGGCACCATTTAGCTTTTGCCATACATCAATTTTTTCATGATAGAGGATTTGTTTATTTACATACGCCAATCATCACGGCTTCTGATGCAGAAGGTGCCGGTGAAATGTTTAGAGTAACCACTTTAGATTTTGATAAAACCCCACGTACAGAAACTGGTGAAGTAAACTTTAAAGAAGATTTCTTCGGTCGCTCAGCTAATTTAACCGTTTCTGGTCAGTTAGAAGGCGAGCTTGGTGCGATGGCTTTAGGGGAGATTTATACATTTGGGCCAACTTTTAGAGCAGAAAACTCTAATACCACCAGACACTTAGCAGAGTTTTGGATGATAGAGCCTGAAGTAGCTTTCGCTGATATTGAAGACAATATGAACCTGGCAGAAGACTTGCTCAAATATGTCATCAAACACGCATTAAATAACTGTAAAGATGAATTAGAATTTCTGAAAAACCGTTTGTTAGAAGAAGAAAAAAATAAACCACAAGCAGAGCGAAGTGAGTTTAACCTGTTAGAAAAGTTAAACTTTTGCTTAAACAACAATTTTGAGCGCCTAACTTATACAGAAGCTATAGAGATTTTAAAACGCTCTAAGCCAAACCAAAAAAAGCAATTTAATTATATTATTGATGAGTGGGGTGCTGATTTACAAAGTGAACACGAAAGGTATTTGGTAGAAAAGCATTTCAAAAAGCCAGTAATATTAACTAACTATCCGGCAGATATCAAATCATTTTACATGAGACAAAATGATGAGGAAATTAATGGTAAAAAAACCGTTGCTGCTATGGATATTTTATTCCCAGGGATAGGGGAGATTGTAGGAGGTTCGCAAAGAGAAGAAAGATTAGATAAATTAACCCAACGTATGCAAGAACTGGGTATCCCGCAAGATGAATTATATTGGTACTTAGATACGCGTCGTTTTGGTAGTGCACCACACGCTGGTTTTGGTCTAGGTTTCGAAAGGTTAGTTCTTTTTGTAACCGGTATGACTAATATACGGGATGTAATTCCATTTCCTCGTTTTCCAAAAAATGTAGAATTTTAATTTTAATAAAGAAGGCCGGATGAAAATCTGGCCTTCTTCGTTTCATGTTAAGTAATCATTTTTAAGGATGATATGATTACTTGATATATGATATGATATGATAGAGTGAATAGCTTTATTAACTTACTTTAACTAAAGTAGTAGCATTTCTTTTCCTAAATTGTTCTAACTCGGTTGCTAAAATTTGCTTTAGCTCCATGTCAAACCTTTTGGTATTAAAATTTATCATATTATCTTGATGGTTTTGACGGAATTTTTTAACATCTTCTCTTAAAATAGAGAACAATTCCTGGTCAAACTTTCTTATTATATCTTTAGCTGCTTCAGTTATCATAGTTTTCATAATTTTAATTTTAGATTTGTTAACACAAATACGAATACTATGCCATTCTAACTCTTAAAAGAGTATTTTAGCTAAATATTTAAGGCTACTAAATAAAAAAATAGCTTTTTACACCTTTAAATGCAGCTTTTATGCGTTTATAGGCATAAAAATTGTATAGCATACTATACAATCAGTTTTGTTTTAAATAAGGAAGAATACCATGCTGTTACGTATTTACGAGGAAAATCCAAACGAAAAAGCAATTGAACAAGTAGTACAAGTGTTAAAAAAAGGTGGAATTATCATTTACCCAACAGATACTGTTTACGGATTAGGTTGCGATATTACCAACAGCAAAGCCATAGAAAAAATTGCTCGTTTAAGAGGGATAAAACCCGAAAAAGCCAATTTTTCTTTCATCTGTTACGATTTAAGCCATATATCAGATTATATTAAACCCATAGACAATACCACTTTTAGAGTTTTAAAAAAGGCTTTACCAGGGCCATTTACCTTTATTTTTAATGCAAGTAATAAAGTTCCAAAGCTTTTATCTAGTCAGAAAAAAACAGTAGGTATCCGTGTTCCTGATAATCTTATAGCCCGCTGTATTGTAAAAGAGCTGGGTAATCCTATAGTCTCTACATCTATTCATGATGATGATGATATTATTGAATACTCAACAGATCCGGAATTGATTTACGAAAAATATAAAGATCAGGTTGATTTGGTTATAGATGGTGGCTATGGCGATAATATAGCTTCTACAGTTGTGAGCTGTTTTGATGGCGAGTTTGACATCATCCGTGAAGGAAAAGGAGATTTAGCCGAATTTCTGTAGCCCTTAATTTTCATCAAAAATTACTTAATATGCCGAAACTTATTAATTTAAAAATCTTTAAAAATTTTTTCGAATCTCAATCTGCCGGAGGAATACTCTTGATGGTATGCGTAATCATATCTCTGATTTTGGCTAATACAGCTGTAGGTCCTGCATTAGAAGCTTTGTTAAATACACAAATAGGTTATCATTCTGAAAATATTCATTTACAATATCCTGTATTGTTATGGATTAATGATGGCTTAATGGCGGTGTTTTTTCTTTTAGTGGGCTTAGAAATTAAAAGAGAGCTGGTAGAAGGAGAGTTATCATCTATTAAACAAGCAAGCTTACCTATTTTTGCTGCCATAGGTGGAATGTTAGCGCCAGCTTTAATTTATACACTCATCAATTCATCTGCGCCAACATTACACGGTTGGGGTATCCCTATGGCTACAGATATAGCTTTTGCCATAGCTGTAATTTCTTTACTAGGAAATAAGGTGCCCTTATCACTAAAGATATTTTTAACTGCTTTAGCTATTGTAGATGACTTGGGAGCAATACTTGTTATTGCGTTTTTTTATACTGAAGAATTACATTTAAGCTATTTGCCCTATATTTTAGGAGTTTTAGCCATATTGTTTTTACTTAATTACTTCAATGTACAAAAGATCTGGATGTACATCATTCCAGGGGCATTTTTATGGTACTTTGTTCATGGTTTTGGCGTTCATGCAACAATTGCAGGTGTTTTAACAGCATTTTTTCTACCTACTACAGAAGATGATAAAGAATCTCCTTTAGAGAAGTTAGAACATGTATTGGTCAAGCCAGTAAATTTTTTAATTATGCCCATATTTGCATTAGCCAATACAAATATCAAGTTCGAATCTACCATGTTAGATGGCCTTACAAGTCCATTAAGCTTAGGTATAATTATAGGATTGTTAATTGGTAAACCGTTAGGCATTATGCTGATGTCTTTTATAGCAGTAAAAATGAAAATAAGCAGTTTACCCTTAGGTGCTAGATGGCAACAAATTTTGGGATTAAGTTTATTGGCAGGTATTGGTTTTACCATGTCTATTTTTATAGCATTATTATCATTTTCTGAGCATGATTACCAGATACAAGCTAAGTTTTCTATCCTCATAGCTTCTGTTTTAGCCGGTATATTGGGTTTTTTTGTGTTAAACTCTATAGCAAAACAGCAGCAAGAAGTTTAAAAATTGAAATTTTACAAGTATAATTTTGAAAAAGCTAGAATTTCTAGCTTTTTTTGTTTTATTTTTTTGTTATTTTAATAAAAATTATTGTATTAATGGGTTTGTTGAGTATTTTTTATGAAATTTTTGTTTATTTGTAATGAAAAAATCAATATAAACATTAAAATTATAGAGAAATGAGAAAATTAAGCCAAAATATCTATAAAAAATTCATAGAAGCTGAGTCTAAAGGTGGGATTATACTTATTTTATGTATGGTTCTTTCTATTTTAGTAGCTAACACCTTATTAGGTGATTATTTAATTAACTTATTAAATTTTGAATTTGGTTTTGAAGGTTTTGGATTAGATTTAAAATATAGCACCTTAAGTTGGATAAATGATGGTCTGATGGCTGTTTTTTTTCTATATGTAGGGCTAGAAATAAAGAGGGAAATAGTAGATGGAGAGTTAAAATCTGTTAAACAAGCTTTTTTACCTATTATAGCGGCATTAGGTGGTATGTTAATGCCAGCAACGTTATATTTTTTGTTTAATTATGGTGCAAAAACAGAAGGAGGATGGGGAATTCCAATGGCTACAGACATTGCTTTTGCTATTGGAATATTAGCTGTTTTAGGGAACAGAGTTCCAAACTCCTTGAAGATATTTTTAACAGCTTTAGCTATTGTAGATGATTTAGGAGCCATCGTAGTAATTGCTTTATTTTATACTTCAGATATTCATTTTAACTACTTATTATTAGCTTTAGGTGTTTTTGCTTTCCAAATGTCTTTAAATTATTTTGGTGTTAGAAAAGTAGTATTTTATATCATACCAGGTTTAGCTTTATGGTACTTTATACATCATAGCGGTATACACGCTACTATCGCAGGTGTACTAACAGCTATTGCCATTCCTGCAACAAGCGAGAAAAGAAAATATTCTCCAATGGAAAAATTAGAACATGCTTTAAGCAAACCAGTAGGTTATGTGATTATTCCTTTGTTCGCATTTGTGAATACCAATATTAGGTTTGAATCAGCAATGTTAGATGGGGTATTTAGTCCTTTAGGTTTAGGTATCATAGCTGGTTTATTTATCGGAAAACCTCTTGGTATTACTCTAGCTTCTTGGATTGCAGTAAAACTTAAAGTAGCTAAAAAACCAAGATTAGCGAGCTGGAAACAGGTTATAGGTGTTGGGATGTTGGGCGGAATAGGTTTTACCATGTCTATTTTTGTATCGCTCTTATCATTTTCATCACCTTTATTTCAGCTAGAAGCTAAATTCTGTATTTTGATAGCATCATTAATATCAGCAGGCGCTGGATATGTTTATCTTAATATACTAAGTAAGAAATCAGCTAAAAATGAAAAAGTTGAAGTTCTTCAGGTATCAGAAACTCAACTTATAACGGATAATTTAAAAGTAGCTTAAACAGTTGTTTGCATAATTTATAGAAACCTTTGGTTTATTCGAGATTTACAAACAATCTCCATAATCCAAGGGTTTTTATCATTTAATATGATCCTCAATATAAGAGATTAATCATCTATATCATGTTTATGTTTCCTGTTGTAAGAAAATTATTGAGTAGAATTTCTAATAACCAGTTGAGTATCAAGCATCTTAGTGATAGCTTTCCAGTCTTTAACATCTCTATTAATTTGGTCTATCAAAAGTTCTGTAGCAACTTTCCCTATTTCCTCTACAGGTTGCGCAACTGTTGTTAAAGGAGGGTCTATAAAGGCCGAATAATTATCATTACTAAAGCCAGCTACGGCGATATCTGTTGGTATTCTTATTTTTTTAGATTTAAGTATCTGAATAACTTCTATAGCGGTAGGATCATTAATAGCAAAAATAGCATCTGGTTTATTAGGTAAATTAATTAAGTGGTTGACATAAATTTTAACTTTATCTAGATTTAAATCATAAGGGATAATCAATTCCTCATCAATGTCTATTTGATGCTTTTTTAAAGCGGCTAGATAACCTTCTTTCCTTTTTCTACTGATGATGAGATTGTCTGGACCAGCTAGATGCGCTATCCGTCTTTTTCCTATTTCTATTAGATGTTCGGTTAATTTAAATGCACCCTCAAAATCATCAACAATAACTTTAGGAACTATCATCTCATCGCAAACACGATTAAAAAATACAATGGGAATTCCTTTTTTTTCAAATCTTTTAAGATGATCAAAATTTCGAGTTTCTTTTGTCATAGATACCAATACACCATCAACCCGGCTACTTAGCATAATATTAACATTGCTAATTTCTTGGTCATAATTCTCATTAGATTGGCAAATAATAACATTATAGCCAGCTCTATAAGCAGCTTCTTGACTGCCTATAATCACTCTGGAGAAATAAGAGTTCACCAATTCTGGTACTATAATGCCAATAGTATTGGTTTTATTAGTAACCAAACTAATGGATAGCATATTCCTTTGATAATCCATTTCCTGCGCAAGTTCTAACACTGCCTTTTTAGTTTCAGGATTAATATTGGGATGATTTGTAAGAGCTCTAGATACCGTAGATTTAGAGATATTTAAAGCCTTAGCAATATCTATAATGGTTACCTGACGACTTTTCATTTTGAATATAGTTATAATTGGTTAGCTAAATTTAGTTTAAAAACTTAATTGTTCTCTTTTAATTGGGACAGAAATAGTAGAGAATAAAAATTTTCAATTGGGAATGTTCCCGTAATTGGGAATGTTCCCAAATTTCAGCTTCTTTCTAAACATGATTTTTTATAGGTGATATAAAATAGATTTGAACAAATAAGCTTAAGGTTATTAAACCAAAACCTAAATAGATTCAAATTATATGATTAAGGGAGATTCTGAGATAAAACGGAGTTTGTTAAAAAAAACAATCCAAGCTGATTTATTAGTTGTTGGAGGTGGACTGTCAGGAGTTTGTGCTGCTATTACAGCTGCTAGGGTAGGTGTTAAAGTAGTTTTAGTACAAGATCGTCCGGTTCTGGGAGGTAATTCTAGTAGCGAGGTTAGGTTATGGATTTTAGGTGCAACTTCACACTTAGGTAATAACAATCGTTGGTCTAGAGAAGGTGGTGTTATAGATGAAATATTAGTAGAGAACACATATAAGAATAAAGAAGGAAATCCTTTAATATTTGATACCATCTTACTTGATAAAGTTGTTTCTGAACCTAATATTCAATTGTTTTTGAATACAGTAGTTTACGATTTAGATAAATCTTCTCCTCAAGAAATATCATCAGTAAAAGCATTTTGTAGCCAAAACTCTACCGAGTATGAGTTTAAAGCTAATTATTATTGTGATGCATCTGGAGACGGAATTATAGGTTTCCTTTCTGGTGCGGCTTTTAGAATGGGCGCAGAAAGTATGGAAGAGTTTGGGGAGAAATTTGCGCCTGCAAAAGAATATGGTGAGCTTCTTGGTCATAGTATTTATTTCTACAGCAAAGATGTGGGTAAGCCAGTAAAGTTTAGTCCGCCCGAATTTGCTTTAACTGATATTACCAAAATTCCACGTTTTAGAAATTTTAGCTCTAAAGATTATGGCTGTAGGCTATGGTGGTTAGAATACGGAGGCAGGCTAGATACCGTTCATGATACTGAAGAAATTAAATGGGAATTATGGAAGGTTGTTTATGGTGTATGGAATTATATCAAAAATTCAGGCAATTTTCCTGATGCAGAAAACTTAACTTTAGAATGGGTTGGTGCCATCCCTGGTAAGAGAGAAAGCAGAAGATTTGAAGGTGATTATATCATCAAACAACAAGATGTTGTTGAGCAAAGAACACATTTTGATGCTGTTGCTTATGGCGGTTGGTCTATTGATTTACACCCAGCAGATGGCGTTTTTAGTGAAAAGCCAGGTTGTAATCAATGGCATGCTAAAGGTGTTTATCAAATTCCATTTAGGAGTTTATACAGTAAAAATATTAGTAACTTGTTTTTAGCAGGAAGAATTATTAGCGCAACCCATGTGGCTTTTGCTTCTACTAGGGTAATGGCAACTGGCGCACATATTGGCCAGGCAATTGGTATGGCTGCTAAAATTGCTTTAAAACATAAAGTATCACCAAAAGAAATCTTAGAGAAAAATCATCTTGAAGAATTGCAGCAAGAGCTTTTAAAAACAGGTCATCATATTCCTGGTGTTCTACATCAAGCTCAAGATGATTTGGTTCAATCTTCTCAAATTGCTGTATCAAGTACGCTAAGTTTAGATAGTCTATCTGCAGATATATTAAAGAGTATGGATTGGTCTATGGCGCAAATGGTACCTCTAAAGGTTGGTCGTATTCCAAGTATGTACCTCCAAGTATATGCCATGGCTGATACTCATTTGGAAGTAGAATTAAGATTAAGTACTAAACTAGGAAATTTTACCCCTGATGATATCTTACAAAGCAAAACCATCGCTGTTAAAGCTGGCCAACAAGAAGTCTTGATAGATTTTGATGAAACAATAACTCAAGAGCAATACGCTTTTATTGTTTTTAAAAAGAATCCAGAGCTTAAAATTTATTTTTCAGAAAAGAGAATAACCGGAGTCTTATCTGTTTTCAACGCGGTTAACAAGGCAGTATCCAATTTTGGAAAACAAACACCTTCAGAAGATATTGGTGTAGATGAATTTGAATTTTGGTGTCCGCAGAGAAGACCAGAAGGCCATAACTTAGCTTTAAGATTTGACCCTTCAATAACAGCTTTTGATAAAGAAAATATAAAAACAGGTATTTATAGGCCGTCTGTACAGCCTAACGCTTGGGTAGCATCTTTAACGGATGAAAAACCATCCATAACCATAACTTGGGAAAAGCCTGAGGCTATCAAACAAATAGATTTATTTTTTGATACCGATTTTGACCATCCGATGGAAAGCGTATTGATGGGGCATCCAGAAGATGTTATGCCATTTTGTGTAAGAAATTATATCATCAAAGATGATAAAGGTTTAGTAGTTTTTGAGAAAAAAGATAATTATCAAACTGTAAATACCATTCGTTTTGAAGAAGTTTTGCAAACATCTTCATTACATATAATTTTACAACACCCATCTCCACAGGTGCCTGCATCTTTGTTTGGAGTAAGATGTTATAAAGCATAATTAAACTTAAATTATAAACATATACATTAATGGCGCAACTAGATTTTGTGGTAATGGCAGTTTTTGCCTTACTCATTTTTGCTATAGGCTTAACGTTTACTAGAGTAGGAAGTAAAAGCGGACAGGCATTTTTTGAAGCAGGAGGTGAGACACCATGGTGGATTAACGGCTTATCACTTTTTATCAGTTATTTCTCTGCTGGAACTTTTGTAGTTTGGGGTTCTATAGCTTACAGTAGCGGTTTAGTTGCTAATGTGATACAACTTACCATGGCCATAAGTGGCTTAATTGTAACCATTTTTATTGCCGGAAAATGGAAGAAAACAGGTGTTGCTACTGCTGCTGAGTATATGGGGAAAAGGTTTGGATCTAAAGAAAAGCAGTTTTACACTTACTTAACTTTACTTTTAAGCTTATTTACTACAGCTGCAGTTTTATATCCGGTGGGTAAAATGGTATATGTAGCTACACCTTTTACATTAAACGAATGTATCATTGGTATAGGTTTAATTATTGTTTTATATACCGCAGCTGGTGGTTTATGGGCTGTTTTGGTAACAGATGTAGTGCAATTTGTAATACTATCAGCAGCTGTTATTATTGTTATTCCTATTGCTTTAGACAATATCGGTGGTATATCAAACCTGATAGAGAAAGCTCCAACAGGATTTTTTGAGCCTTTTAATCAGGAATATACTTTTGAGTTTATGCTGGCTTTTATTGCTTATCAAACCTTTTATATAGGAGGCAATTGGTCTTATGTACAGCGTTACACAAGTGTTTCTGATGTTAAGAATGCTAAAAAGGTATCAGGTATTTTTACCATTTTATACTTGTTTAGCCCGCTTATTTGGATGCTGCCACCGATGATTTATAGAATCATCAATCCATCTTTAACAGGTTTAGAAACAGAAGGTGCTTACATGATGTTGATACAAACCGTTATGCCAGCAGGTTTAATAGGTTTGGTTTTAGCTGGGATGATTTCTGCAACATCTAGTAAAGCAAATACCACTATTAATATGGCCGCTACAGTATTTGCACAAGATATTTATAAAAATTTAATAAGACCCGCAGCTGGTGATAAAGAAGTTATTTTTATAGCCCGATTTTTTACCTTATTATTTGGCATTCTTACCATTTTAGTAGCCATTTGGATACCAAGCGCAGGCGGTATTGTAGAAGTAGTTTTAAGTACAGCTTCTATAGCAGGTGGAGCTCTTTTTGCACCTATCATTTGGAGTTTATTCTCTAAAAGATCTACAGGCTTGGCTGTTGTAACGGCAACCTTATTGGCCTTAAGTATTAACTTTTTCTTTAAAGTGATAAGCCCTTCTTTACTAGACTTAAAGCTCAATAGAGCATGGGAAACTGCTTTAGGTATGGGTATTCCAACCTTTGTAATGCTGGTATTTGAATTTTACTATAAATCTAAAAATCTGGTTTCCGGAAAATATTTAGCTATGCAGCAAGAGGTTAATGTATCAGTTGCTGTATCTCAAGAAACTCATGATGAAGCTGTTAGTCAGAATTTATTTGGTGTAAGGGTAATAGGTTTGTCTATGGCTTTTGTAGGGATAGGTATCAGTATTTTGGGCTATTTAGCAAATAATTATGCCACTATAGTATCAACTGTTGGCGCTGTAATTTTTGTTGCCGCTTTATGGATTATTTACGTTTCAAGAAAAAAATAACATGATGATGAGGGTTAAGGTTTATCTTTTAGTACTCTTTTGCTTTATACAAACTTTTTTAAGTTTTGCTCAAGAGCTTAATTTAAAATCTGATTGGCGCTTTAAAACAGATCCTAATCAATTGGGCGAGCAGCAAAAATGGTTTTCTAAAGTTTTTGATGATAGCTCTTGGGAGTTGGTACAAGTTCCGCACCTGTGGGATTTGCAAAACGAATATGCCAATTTTAAAGGTAAGGCCTGGTACAGAAAAGATTTTACTTTAAATCGTTTAGATAAAAATAAAAGAGTTTTTATAGAGCTTGGCGAGATAGGGATGAGCTATACCCTTTACATTGATGGTAAAAAAGTAGGCTATGTTTTAGCAGGTAATTATCTGGAAGATTTTGATGTAACAGATTTATTGTCTACTGATGAAAATCATCAAATCACTTTGGAAATAGATAATACTTTAGGATGGGGAGCTTATTGGAGTTGGGGTGGCATCAGACGATTTGTAAAAGTATCTCAAAGAAACCCAGTTTTTATTCATCGTCAAGAAATTATAGCTCAGCCAGATTTAAACAAACAAACTGCTACTGTACAAACTGCTATTTTTATTAAAAATAACTCCTCTAAAAACGAGCTTGTTAACTTAAATCAGCTCATTAGTTTAGAAGGTAAAGAAGCTGTCAAAAGCAATAAAAAGGGTATTAACATACCAGCACAATCAGAAATTAAAGTTTTATTGAAACATACTATAAACGCTAAATCCTTGAAATTATGGCATTTCGACCATCCAAATTTATATGAAAGTAAATTAACGCTTTCATACGCTAAAACGGATATAGGAAGTTTAACAGATAGGTTTGGAATTAGAAAGGTAGAAATTAAAAATCAACAGCTTTATCTTAATGGAGAGCAAATAAAACTAGCCGGTTATAATTGGGTAGCAGATGATAGAGCTACTGGAAGCGTTTTACCTGCTTACAGGTATAAAGAAGATATAGATTTGATGAAAGCCGCAGGAGCAAACATGGCTAGACTTTCACATCGTCCTCTTCCTAATGATGTACTTAATTATTTAGATGAAGTTGGGATGCTCATCATCTCAGAATTTAATAATTGGCCTCAGTTTATGAACGGAAAAAGTGAGGAACCTAAAATTTTTGCTCAAAAACTTATTCAACAAAGTTTTAATCATCCTTGTATTATTGGTTGGAGTGTAGGTAACGAGAATGGAAATCTTAAAGAGTTTCCAGATGTAAATGACTATACAAAAAACATCATCTCTTACATTAAAAAAGAGTTAGATAGCACAAGATTAGTTGCTTATGTGTCTCATACTGCTGATTATCAAGATAATGATGCCGCACAATTTGGAGATATAGTTCATATCAATAAATATGGTAATTATGAAAAAGCCGTGGATGAACTTACCAAACGCTATCCTGATAAAGCTATTTTCATGTCGGAGTATGGTGGTCATGCAGATAATTTGATTTACGATACGCCAAATAATACGCTATTTAAGTCTTTAATGGTTGATAAGCTAAGCGATAAAAATAATCTCATTGGCTATTCTATCTGGACATTTAATGATTATAGGAGCACCTATCAGTCTCCAAACTTAGCAACAGCTACTCCGGTTCATCAAAATAGGCAATGGGGCATTGTAGATGTTTATAGGAATAAGAAAAGAGCTTTTAGACAGATGCAAAACTTTTACGCTCCTGTAAAGGCTATCGCTATAAAAGTTAAGAATGAAGAGGCAGAAATATCTTTAGAACCTCGTAGTAAACAAGATATTCCAGCATATACTTTGAAAGGGTATAATTTAGTTTGGGAACTTAGAGATGTAAATCATATCAATCTAAAAACTGGATTTATAGCCTTAAAAGACATTAAACCAGGTGATGCTGCTGTAAAGTCTTTAATTAAATGGTCTTCATCAACGGCAGTATGTTTAAAAGTATCACTTTTATCATCAACCGGATATAGTGTTAAAGATACTGTGGTGTTTTTTAGAGAACCATTAACGCCTCAAATTAAACATTTTATTACAGCGTCAAATGCAGCCAGAATCATTTTTGATAGAGATGAATTTGCAATAACTTATAAGGCTTATTATGAAACAGATGGGGTAGTGAAGTCTACCGAGTCAACCACTGATCATTATGTAGACCTTAATCAACTTATCATTGGTAAAACCTATAAAATTTGGTTAACCGCTACTAATAGTTTTGGAGAAAGTAAAGCATCAGAAATTAAAATATTTAAGCCTGAAGCGGGCTTTAATAGTCTTCCTCCAATTATTTGGCAATCACAAGCGGCGTCAGAAGCTTTTGCTGTAGGTTACAGCCATTATTATTCCGATGCGCTCTACAAAATTAGATATGGAATTTCAGAGAAAGATGTGGAAAGTTGGAAAACCATCAGCACTAATAATTTCAGTATGATGAGGGTTCCAAATCTAAAAAATGGACAAACCTATTATTATCAAATTTCTAGAAGTCCGGTTTTTTATCCAACGGCAAATCAATGGAGCGAAGTGATGAGTGTGACACCTTATGCGGGCGAATTTAAAAAGGATACCTATGTTCATGGTTTTACTCAGCAAGATGATAAGCTATTGGTGAGTTTTAAATCTATAAAAAACGCGATTTCTTATGAACTGATTTGCGAAACTGATAAAGGCATAGTCAATTATAACATTAATAAATCGGCCGTTTCTTTTGCGATTTTAAAGCTCCAAAAAAATACGATTGTAAAGAGCGTGAAATTAAAAGCCAGCATAAAATATGAGAATTAAGCTTCAATTATCCGTCATATTAATACTAAGCCTTGTAAGCTTCAATATTTTCCCTCAAGAATATATTGTAAAATTTCAAAACGAAGGATACAAAGAAACAGGTTCTTGGCTGTCTGGAGCAGGCATAGGCTATGAAAATACACCACCAAGATGGTCTAATACAGAGCTATCGACAGTTACTTGGACGCCAAAATTACGAAAATCGGGTCTTTATGAAATATCAGTTTGGATACCATCACATCCAAGTAATGATAAGCAAACCTTGTTTTTAATTGGTCATGAAGGTACAATAGATAGAAAAAGTGTAAACATGAGTGCTCCAACGGGTTGGGTAACCTTAGGCGAGTATAGCTTTAATGCTGATGGAACTGAGTTTGTGAAAACTTTAGTTAATGGAAGTTTGGTTAGGGTTAATACAGTTAAGTTTACCCTCGTTAAAGAAACAAAAGCAAATAGCTTACAACCCATGGATGCTTTTCTGTTTCCAGAACCTAAAAATACCGATTTAAAAGAAATAACTCCGGTTGATGGTTTTGAAATTACAGGAAGTTGGATGATGAGCGCTTTAAAAGGTCCACTTAAGAAGGAGCCATTTACCATAGTTTCCAGAAAAGTTGGAAGTACAGCTTTGTGGAATCCTAAATTATATGCACAGGCAGAGATAGAAGTTTATGTTTATCAGGTTTATTCTCCATTTGGTAATGATGATCCTGAAGCTTTTTATGAAATAGTTCATCATGGTAAAAGAGACTCTGTGAAACTAGATTTCACTAAGAAAAATATGGGCTGGGTATATTTAGGTAAGTATGATTTTGCTGGTGAAGGTAAAGAGTACGTAAAGCTTATTAAGAGGACGCCCAACGTAAGTACTAGGGCAGGTGCGGTAAGATTTGATATACTTAACAGCAAAGAAAATGCAACTATCAGGGTTTGGGAGTCTATTTATGTAAACGCCAATGATGTCAAACCTGTTATGAAAATAATAAACGCTTATAATTTTAAAGATTTAGAAAATCATCCTCAAAGGGAAGCTTTTGGGATAATGGTTAAAAGAAATATTGTTAAATCTAATAGTTCAGATAATTTTGGCGTGAGTAATAAAGTAACTAAAAGAGAGTTTCTGGATTACCTAAATAAGCTTATAAGTATTCCTTATCCAAAACAAATAAATCTTGAAAGTCTAACTGATATAAATTTTATAATATCATTATTGGCAAATGCTTTAAAATCTAGTCCGAAAAATTTAGAATGGCTAGATAAGACCTTTAAATATTCAAAAAATATTACTCAGCAACAGGCTATAGATGCTCTAAATAAAACAATTTTTGTTGATGAACTCCAAACTTACAAGAGTAAAAATTTAACCAAATTAGAGGTTACGCTTATTTTGAAAAAGTTTGCTGAGCATTTTATATGGACAGGCCCTCCAGTAAACCAACAATGGAGTTTAACTTTTCAAGATGAGTTTGATGGCAACCAGTTAAACTGGGATGTTTGGGATTCTCAAAACGGGCCAAGCCATCATATATTATCTAGCAGATGGAAAGAAAATGTAAGTGTTACTGATGGCTTGTTAAAGTTGGTTACAAAAAGAGAGCAACGTGGTGGTCAAGAATGGACATCAGCTCATGTAGGTGTTAAAAAAGATGTTTTTAAACAAGCTTATGGTTATTGGGAAGCAAGATACAAATATGCTGAGGCTTCTGGTTTGAATCAGGCTTTTTGGATGAATGGCTTTTATGATGGTAATAAAGGTCAGAGAGCATTTGAAATAGATATCAATGAAGGTCATTATCCCGAATTTATTAACGCAACATTACATACCGGAAAAAATAATCAAGGTGTGCAGGAGAGTATCGGTAAAAAATATGCCACAGGTTTAGATCTAAGCAAAGATTTCCATGTTTATGCATTAGAGTGGACACCAGAAGAACTTATTTTTTACTTTGATGGAGTTGAAATAGACCGTAAACCTGTTTGTAATGCACATCTTCCAGTATGGCCGTTTTTTAGTACCGCTGTCATTAATTGGGCTGGTCCTTTAAAAGATAGTATGAGTGGTAAAAGTATGGATGTAGATTGGGTACGTATTTATCAAAAGAAATAAATCAATTAAACAAATTAAATAATTATGAAAAAGGCATTTTTAAAATTATTGGTTGCTTCAAGTTTAAGTTTAGCAGCTTCGGAAGTAAAAGCACAAAATTTAATTACTATTAATAATAGTTTTGAGCAAGGTAAAATAGGTTGGAATTTTTCTGGAACAAATACCCAATTGATAAATCAAGACGGGCATACGGGTAGTTCATCTCTTAAATTGGTTTCTAAAGAAGGCAGTTTAACTTATTTCTATACCGAACCAAAAGTCCAAAAATTTACATTAAGTGCAGGTAAAAAGTACGAGCTAAAAATGTGGGTGAAACCTTTAACAAAAATAAGAGAAGTAGAAATTAGAGTTTATGCAACTACTGGTTTTAAAGCAGAACAAGATATAGCTGAAACTTACAGAAATAAAAACTTAAAGGTAAACGAATGGCAAGAAATCAGTATTCCATTTACTGGTAAGGATTATCCAGAAGCTAAATTTTCAATAGCTATAGGCGTAAGTGAAGTTTTATTTGACGATATCATGTTGGTTGAAGTAAAATAAGCTTCAATATTTTATAACCCAAAATTTATATCATGAAACTGATTAATGGATTAAGCCACAGACTTTTTATTGCCTTAATTTTAGTGATAAACTCTTCTGTGAGTATAGCTCAACCAGATAAATCCACACCCTCTATGCTTCCTGGGAATGCAAAAGATTGGAAGTTGATTTGGAACGATGAATTTGATTATGAAAATAAGAATTTAGATAAGGAATGGGAATCTCAAAATGGTCCTAGCGGGCATATTCTATCAAGCAGATGGAGAGATAATGCTATCGTTAGTGATGGTACTTTAAAACTCATCAATAAGAAAGAGCAAAGGGGTGGACAAAATTGGACATCGGGTAATATCTGGACAAAACAGCAATTTATGTATGGATATTATGAGTGTAGATATAAATATGCAGCAGCAGAAGGTACTAACAATTCCTTTTGGTTAATGACAAAAGGTATTGAGCCTAAAGAAGGTAAAAAGTTTGAAATTGATATCAATGAAGGCCATTACCCTAATGAGATAGCTACCAATATTCATAATTGGAGCGATCTATACATGAAAGATGGTAAACAAAGGCACCCTTCTGATTCTAAGACTTTCAATTTTGGTACAAGACCAGATTATACGATACAATTAGAAATACCTATCGCTACCACTAAAATACGTTTTACTTCAACGCATAATGCTCATTTTAATATTGGAGAATTTAACATTTATAATGTTAATCCTAATGGTTACCCAAATTTATTAACTAGTAATAAGCCTACTGATGGTTTAATAAACTTTAACAAATTACCTGATACTAAAATTACCGTAAGTGGTCAGTATAAAGAGGGGACTACATTTAGCAAGGAAAATATGCTCGATGGTAAACTTGAAACCAGATGGACTTCTCAAGCAAAAGGCGAGAAATGGATAGAATTTGAATTTGCAGAAGCTAAAACTATAGGTTGTATTAAGTTTGTGAATGGCTGGTTATCAAATGGAACCTGGCAAGGTCTCATCAATAATTATAAAGTTGAATATTGGGATGGCAAAAAATGGATAGAAATGTCTTCGTTTGATTTAGATAAAGGCACCTATAATTTTGCGAAAGAGTTTCATACTTATGGTTTAGAATGGACAAAAGATGAACTCGTATTTTATTTTGATGGTAAGGAAATCAGGAGAGAAAAGAACACATTCTGCTGGAGTCCATCTCCGATATGGTTAAGTTTAGCCATAATTCCTTGGGCAGGAAATATTACAGATGCTATTGACGGTACACAAATGGAAGTAGACTATGTAAGGGTCTATCAAAAAAAGTAATTTTTTTAGTATAAGCTGTGGATTAAGCTAAAATCAGTTGGTATTACGACAGCTGATTTTTTTTGTTTTTACTCAATAAATTAAATATTTTCTGATAAGGATGATTTAAGTAGGCTAAGTGTCTTGGGAACATTCCCAATTATTGGGAATGTTCCCAGTCTGTTTTATTCCTTTCGGTATGAGTTTTCTGAGTTTCCTACTTATATATTTGATATGCAATTAATTCTTCTCCAAAAAGAATATTGTTAATTATAAAACCAAATAAACCAAATATTATGACTAGATGTTTTAATAAGTTTCTTAACCTATTATTTTATTTAAAGAATCATCGAAACCAACTGGAATTGAAATTTCTTGTAGTTCTGTTTATTTTAAGCATAGGATCTTCTGCTTTTGCGCAATCTAACCTTATCACTGTAAAGGGTAAAGTAACAGATGAAGTAGGCTTGGAGTTACCAGGCGTTACAGTAAATGTTAAAAATGAGCAGTTAAGCACTATTACTGCTAATGATGGTACTTATACCATAAGAGTAAGTTCTAAAAATGCAGTTTTAGTTTTTTCTTTTTTAGGTTTTTCACCCTTAGAAAAAACAGTTGGTAACCAAAGCACTTTAAACGTTTCTCTTGTACCTAGTGCTAGAAACTTAGATGAAGTTATTGTAGTGGGTTATGGAACTCAAAAGAAATCAGATTTAACAGGGTCTGTATCCTCTATCAGTGTAAAAAACAACGATGCAGGAGCTTATAGCAACTTCCAGCAATTAATAGGAGGTAGAGCTCCCGGGGTAGTAGTTAGTGAAACATCTGGTCAACCGGGCTCTGGTTTAAATATTGAAATTAGAGGTACAAACTCTTTAAACTTTTCGTCACAACCTTTATATGTGGTAGATGGTATTCCTCTAGATATTCCAGATGTTGGTTCCTTATCAAATGCAAATACTTTAAGTGCTTCTGCCGCTAGCCCTTTGTCTGCCATTAATCCAGCTGATATTGCTAGTATAGAAGTATTGAAAGATGCATCAGCTACAGCTATTTACGGTTCTAGAGGAGCTAACGGAGTTGTTTTAATTACCACAAAATCTGGTGTAGAAGGTAAACCAAAAATTGCTTTAAATTTTTCTAATGGATTTACAGATTTATTAAAAGACCTCGAACTTCTAAATTCTCAAGAATTTGCTCAATTAGCAAATGAAGCTTATACTTACAGAGGGCTAACCTCCGGAGTTCCTTTTCTAGAAAGTGAAATAGCAGCAGGCTTACCAAATTATAATCATCAGGATGAAATAACGCAATCTGCACAAACAAGAGATTTAAACGTAAGCTTATCTGGCGGAGACTCAAAATCTAAGTATTATTTATCCGGTCAATACTTTGATCAGGAAGGTATCATCACTTCAACCAGTTTAAAAAGATATAACTTCAAAATTAATTATGATAATAATGTTTCTCAAAAACTAAAAGTATCAACCAGTTTAAATATCTCTAATAGTGCTGCTACCGGAAACGTAGCCAATTCTTTTGCAGGTGGATATTTAAATAGTGCGTTGGTATGGGCACCAACAAGCCCTTTAATCAACCCCGATGGTACTTTTAATCTTGTTAGAACTTACCAATATGGCACATCGGTTTTTCAAGATTTAGCTATTGGTTCTATTTATTATAATCCAAGGTTTAGCCCTACAGTTGTTGCTTCTCAGATAGATCCGAATATCAACAATCCTCTTTCATTTTTAAGGGGGGTTACGAATGATAATACTTCAACCCAAATATTAGGTAATCTAGGACTCACCTATAGTATTACTAAGGATTTAAAATTATCGGGTCTATTAGGTGTTACCACTTATAGCTCTTTATTAGAAAATTATATTCCAACCACAGTACCAAGAACTTTTACATTAAGAGGTATAGCTTCTGTAGGGAATTTACAAAGCAGAAAACTTTTATACCAAACAACTTTAACTTACGATAAAAAAATAAAGAAACATTTCTTTAATTCTGTAATTGGTGCAACATTAGAAGATTTTGAATCTAAAACCCAAACAGCAGGTACACAAAGTTTTACAACAGATGTTACGGGCGTAAATGCGATACAAGCAGGTGCGGTAGTACAAATTCCTACAACTGATGTAAATGATTATAAATTAGTATCTACCATTTTTAGAGGAACTTACCATTACAACTATAAATACTATTTAACACTTTCTGCCAGATATGATGGATCTTCAAGGTTTGCACCTGGTAAACAATTTGGTTTTTTCCCATCTGTTGGTGCTTCTTGGAGGGTGACAAAAGAAAACTGGTTCCAAGTTGATGCGATTAACGAATTAAAATTAAGAGCTAGTTACGGTATCATAGGTAACCAAGCTGTAGGCTCTTACAATACCTTAGCCACTCTAAGCTTTGCAGGTGCTGTTTTTGGCTCTACCGCAAACACTGGTTTTGCACCAAGTCGTATTCCCAATCCAGATTTAACCTGGGAACAAACAGCACAAGCCAATATCGGTATAGATCTTAACTTATTCAGAGATAGAATAGCTTTTACAGCTGATGCCTATCAAAGAAAAACTTCAGATTTATTATATCAGGTTACTTTACCCGGAAGTTCAGGTTTCCAAAATTTATTAAGCAACGTTGCTAGTATTAATAATAGAGGTTTAGAGTTTTCATTGTCCTCTGTGAATATCAAAAAAGATAATTTTACATGGACTACCGACTTTAATATTTCTTTTAATCGTAATAAAGTTGAAAGACTCTCAGGTGCTCAAGGCGAGTTTTTACCAGTTCAATCATTAATTGGTAGCGCATTTTTATCAAGAATACAACCCGGACAACCTATTGGTCAGTTCTTTGGTTACCGAACCATTGGTATCTGGACTGCTGAAGATATTTTAACAAAACCAGTAAACTTCCAAACAGGGGTAAGAGAAGGTGATAGGAGATATGAGGATATTAATAATGATGGTCTTTTAACTGATGCTGACCGTGTTCTGATAGGTAATGCTTTACCAAAATATACAGGAGGTTTTACAAGTGCATTTAAATACAAAAATTTTGATTTATCCACTTTCTTTAGCTATTCTGTAGGTAATGATATATTTAACCAGCTAAGCTGGAATTTAACAAACCTGAATGGCTTTAATAATGTTACAAGAGATGCTTATAACCAAAGATATATTCCAATAACGCCAGATACAGATCCAGCAAGAGTAGAGGCTATTAGGGCAAATAATAGAACAACAAAAATTATGGCAGCTGGTGCATTTTTAGATCCTAGAGAAGTCACAGATTTATTTGTGGAGAAAGCTTCTTTTTTAAGATGTCGTGATATTACGTTGACTTATCGCTTCAACCCTAAAGTTATTAAGTCATTAAAACTTTCTAACCTAAGTTTATATACAAACCTGCAAAATATGTTTACCATAACTAAATATCAAGGCTTCAATCCAGAAATCAGTTCGGGTTCTGGTTTAGCTAGAGGTTTAGATAATGGGGCAACTCCACTAGGAAGAACCATTAGATTAGGTATTAATGTTGGATTATAATAAGAAATAAGATGAAAAATATATATAAAGTAATTTGTTTAGGATTAGGATTGTTTTTAGCATCCTGCGAGAAATTTCTAGAAGAAAATCCTAAAAGTTTAATTTCTACTACAAACTTCTATCAAACTAATGCAGATGCTTTAGCTGCTGTTAACGGTGTTTATGCTGCCATGAGACCAGATGTTACGGGTAGTATTGACCCTATATGGTTTGCAGAGGTTACTACTGATGACGGTGCTTTGGGTGGTACACCAGTAGGCGAGCGAGTGGAATTAGATAATTTAGTATATTCCGCTCAACACAGCTTTATCCAAAGAATTTGGAATACGGCTTATAACGTTATTAATAGAGCAAATACTGTTCTTGCTAACGTAGATAGCGCAAAAGTAACCCCTGCCTTGGTAAGACGTGTACATGCAGAATCTAAATTTCTAAGAGCGTTTTATTATAGCAGATTGGTACAGTTTTTTGGAGATGTCCCTCTTTTATTAGAACCCAGTACTTCTGCTAATATTTATCCACCAAGAACCCCAAGAGCACAAATTTTTGCTCAAATTATAGAAGACTTAAAATATGCTGAAGCTAATCTAGAGAATAGATATGCCTATAACGATCCTATTAATGGAGGCAGAGCAACCGCAGGAGCAGCTAAAGCTTTATTAGGTTATGTATATGTAGTGATGGCTGGAGCACCTACTAATGATGCTAGTAAATGGCAATTAGCTATAGATAAGCTTAATGAAGTTATTACCAATAAAGCAGTATATGGTTATGAATTAATGCCTGTTTACAGAGATATATTTGATGTTACTAAAAAAACTACCAATACAGAGTATGTATTTTATTATAACGGTACATCAGGTCTTTCTGCTTCATTATTAGCATATACCAGATTGCAGAATTTTTATTTCACATTTACCACGGTAGTACCAACAACAGAAGTAAGGACTACTTTATACGAAACTGCTGATCTAAGAAGAACTGTTAATATGGGAAGAAAATCTGGAAATACCATTGTACCTATCACAAACACCACTGGTACACCCATTATTACTAAATATATTACATCCAATTTAGCAAATAGCGCTGATAGCAATAACGATTTCCATATCATAAGATATTCTGATGTTTTACTTTTATACGCTGAAGCTTTAATAGAAAGAGGAGCGGCAAATGATTTAACGGCAGCTTTAGATATTATTAATCAAATAAGACGTACTCATGGCGGTACAACTCTACCTCTTTTAACTTTTACTTCTCAGGATGATTTACGTCAGAAATTAAGAGTAGAAAGAAGAAAAGAGTTACTTTTTGAAGGCCATAGATGGTATGATTTAGTAAGATGGGGAATATTTGTGCCAACAATAAAAGCACATTTAGCGGCTCAGAATAACAGACCAATTACAGATTATAATTATGTTAATGATAATGTTTTGTTGTTGCCATTACCAAATTCAGACTTTGTAGCAAATCCTAATTTAAGACCTCAAAACCCAGGTTATTAATATTATTAAAATGAATAAAAAGATTATTTTTTCCTTCTTACTAAGTTGTTTAAGCCTGTTTTCAGTAGGCCAAGACATTAACTTTAATCAATGGATTACAAAAGTACCGTCTTATGCCAAGTTTACAGATCCCGGTTATCAAGTTTGGTGTGGAAGCATGATAAAAGGAGATGATAATCAATTCTATTTATTTTACAGTCGTTGGCCCGATAGTTTAAAACATACCAATTGGGTAACACATAGTGAGGTAGCATTGGCGGTTTCTAAAAATCCATTAGGGCCGTATAAATTTTTAAAAGTTGTATTGCCAAAAAGAGATAAGAAATTTTGGGATGCCGATGTTACCCATAATCCCACCATACATAAGTTTGATGGTAGATATTACCTGTATTACATGGGTAACTATGGTAATGGAGAGTTTTGGAACAACAGAAATCATCAGCGTATAGGTGTTGCGGTTTCAAAATCTCCATTAGGTCCATGGAAAAGATTTAAAAAACCATTAATAAATATCTCTGATGGTTACGACTCTTTAATGGTTAGCAACCCAGCAGTATCTAAAGGTTTAAATGGTAAATATGTGATGGTTTATAAAAGTGTTGGACATGGCCCTATGCCTTTTGGAGGCAAAGTAAATCATAGGGTGGCTTTTTCTAAAAATCCTGCTAAAGGATTTATAAAGCTTCCAAATCCGATTTTTACTAAAGATACAGTTAAGTTCCCCGCTGAAGACCCTTTTATCTGGGTGCAAAACAATAAATACTGGGCTTTAGTTAAAGATTTTAGTGGTTCTTTTACTAAGCAGGGTCTGTCTATTGCTTTGTTCGAGTCTGATGATGCCATAAACTGGAAAGTAGCCAAAAATGCTTTAGCCTCTAAGATTGAAATTCCTTGGGAAACAGGCTTAGAGAAAGTTAAGAAACTAGAAAGGCCTCAGCTTTATTTTGAGAATGGTATACCAAAAATACTATTTGCGGCAGTTATGGATGCTCAAGATAAATCCTATACGGTTGCAATTCCGCTAAATTTAAGTAAATAGTTGCGTTGAGACTAATACATAAATTATCAAGGTATTAAATATATTTAGTAAGAATAAAGCGTAATTATGCTGAAAAAATACATTCTTATTCTGGCTTTTTCAGTTATCTTTTTTTCTTTAAATGGACAAAGCTTACCTATTTTTAAATCCGGAGATAGAGTTTGTTTTGTAGGAAATAGTATTACACAAGCTGGAGATTTTCATCATAACATCTCGCTTTTTTATGCAACACGTTTTCCCGAAAGAGAAATTACATTTTTTAATGCAGGTATATCTGGTGATGTAACTCAAGGTGTAATTAACCGCTTAGATCAAGATGTTTTTATTCATGACCCTCATTACGTAATTATCATGATTGGTATGAATGATATCTCGAGAGAATTATATGCAAAAGGTTTGAAAAGTCGGGAGAACGACCTTAAAAAACTTAAAGCAATTGAACTTTATAAATTCAATTTAGATAGTATCATTAAACGTATCATGTCTAAAAATATGAAGGTTGTTTTACAAAAGCCATCCATATACGATCAAACTGCCGTTTTAGAACGTTTTAACAATTTTGGAGCTAATGATGCGCTGAAAATTTGTGCCGATTATATGGGGGAACTGGCTCAAAAATATAAAATACCTTTTGTAGATTATTGGACAATTATGTCTAATATAAATAAACAAATTCAGCTTTCTGATTCATCTGCAACCATAGTTAGTCCTGATAGGGTACATCCAGGTGCACCTGGTAATTTTGTAATATCTTATCAATTTTTGAAATCTGCTTTTTCAAGCTCAGTAGTTTCGAGCTTAATCATCAAAAGAAGTAAGAAAAAAACTGTTAAAGCCAGTATAAACTGCGAGATAAAGGCTTTGTCTCGAAAAAATGGGATATTAAGTGTTCAATACAAAGAGAAAGCGCTCCCTTATCCTATTCGGGACGACCAATTAAAAGCGCTTAATTGGACAGATTTTATACATGATTTTAATCAGCAATTATTAATCATTGAAAGTCTTAAAACAGGAAACTATCAACTTAAAATTGATGAGGAATTTATAGCATATTTCACTCATCAAGAACTTGAAAAAGGTGTAAATCTGGCTAATTATTTTACTCCGCAGATGAAGCAAGCCATTCAAATTAGGGAAAAATTTAATGAGCTTTGGAAAGTAGAGGCAAATCAAAGAACAATAAAGCATATAGAGTTCATGCATCTCAAAGATTTTGAATTCAAAAGCGATTTAAATAAAACCAAAATTTTTCTCGATTCTCTTCATCGCCACAAATATTCTGGGGCAAGTTATAGCACTTATCTTAAAACTCAATTTGATAAATATGTTATCCTAAAGCCTTCAGAATACTTATTTTCTGAGCAAATAGCAAGTTTAAGAAAACAAGTATATCAACTTAATAAGCCTGTTATTCATCATATCCAAATAATAAAGCGATAGTAAGTTGTGGATGTTCTGAAAAATTCCCTAAATAATTGGGAACGTTCCTAGAAATTGGGAACATTCCCAATCAAAATTATTTTTTGATTACAAGAATAAATATCGTAACCACGATAAATTTGATGTAATCTAAAAAGATATATCTCAACCAATTAAACTTAAAAAGCATGAAAAAAATTTACGCATTAACTCTTTTTGTTTTTATTTCTTTAGCCAGTTTTGCTCAAAGCGTGGTTATTAACAAAGTTTTTAATTCTGGGCTTACCGGTGGTAATGAAGATGCTATAGAGTTAATCGTTGTTGGTACGCATCCTCTTGCTCCAGTAGACTTAAGAGGGATGCTAGTAAAGAACTATACGAGTAATGGAACGGTAGATGGTGGCTGTTATACTTTTACAACTAATGCTTTATGGTCTAGTGTTAAATCGGGTACTATCATCGTATTAAGAAGAAATGTTACTTCAACAGATACTGATATCTCTGCTGCTACAGATTTTAATTTAGCGGTAAATTTAGATGATCCTACATATTTTACAGCAGGCACTGTTACAATGAATATTGCAAGTGTAGATATGGTTATGCTTAAAGCAGCTGGGAGTGCTTACGCTGGAGAAGCGGGTTCTATACATGCGGTTTCTTTTGGTAATTCTAGTGCTACTACTCAATTTAATAATGTTACAGGTCCTAAAATGAGATCAACAGCTACAGTAGGAACTGGAGCTATTGGTATTGCACAAAATTTTAATGGTTCTCTTGTAGATTACAGCAACACAGCTGGGTTTGTAGTTATTGCGTCCTTAAGTACTGATATTTCTAGTGGAAATATAGTTTTAGGTAGCCCTAGTGTTTTAGCGAGCGGAAATTCTAGAAATAGAAGGTTTGTAAATATTCTAAGGCCAAGTGTAGTTATCGAGTCGGTTTATAATAGTGGGCAGGCAAATGGTATTGGCGATGTTATTAAACTCAAAGTTTTAAGTGCTAATGCTTTAGATATGAGAGGGATGTTTATCAAAGATTTGAGAACAAACGGTACCGAATCAAACATTTATTATAAGTTTAGCGATGCTACAGGTTCTATTTGGGAGAGTGTTCCATCAGGTACGGTTATTACTTTAACAAGAGCAGTTTCTGGAACAAGTGCTGATGTTAACAGTGCTGATTTAACCTTAGATGTTTTACTAGCTAATACAGCCCCGGTAGGTAATGTTGAATTTAATTCTTCTAATACAGATGCTACAAACTTCTTAGATATTGATGAAAACGATATGTTGGTAATACAGCCAGTAGCCGATAACAATCTTTCACTTACAGGCGAGTCTATTATTACTCATGCTATGGCTTTTGGGTCTGTATTTTCAACAGTAGGTTCTAAATATGACTTAATTGGTTTTGGGCCTAAAGTTGGTATAGCTAGTACTTTGGTTACTGATGCTAGAATAGCTGTTCAAAATACCACCAGCCCAATTAATTACTATAATAGTAATTTGGCCATTACACTGAATGTTTTACCGGTAGAACTCATAACTTTTACTGCAGAAAAACAATTCAATTCAGTAAATCTTAAATGGAGTACGTTAACGGAATCTAACAATGCTAGATATGACATTTATAGAGCAGCCAATGGTACTGATTTTATTAAAATCACTTCTATAAATGGAGCTGGTACTTCTTCTAATGTTTTAAATTATAGCTACATAGATAATAATCCTTTAGCTGGAGATAATTACTATAAACTTGTTCAAGTAGACCGTGACGGCACAGAAAAAGTGTTAAAAGTTATTGTATTTGAGAATAGTATACGAGCTTTTAACGCTTATGTAAATAACAATAATCTTTTTATCAATGCTATTTCATCTAAAAATCAAAGAGCGGCAATTTTACTTTCTAATTTGTCTGGTCAGGTTGTTTATAACCAGGCTGTTGTTTTACAAAAAGGAGATAATGCTTTCGCTTTAGAATTAAAAAATAACGCTTCATTTTATATTCTTAAAGTTCAGTTTGATGATGATGTTATCGTTAAAAAGTTAGCTTCATCTACTTTTTAAGTATACAAGAATATTACACGCTTATAAACAGCATTTAAATCTCATTTAAATGCTGTTTATATATCCTTTAAAGTATCAAAAACTTTAAGATACTCATAGAAATATATACTAAAATAAATGAGAAATTCAAGAGGTTTAATTTGGATTACCGCGAGCTTATGCACTTTGTTTTCTTGTGAAGAATCTCCTTTAATTTCTGCTCAAGACGATAAAAGTAATAGTTTAAATACAATTTCAAATACTACGGGTACTTTTGGTCCTCCTGTAGGGCAGGGTTATGAATTACTTTTTGAAGACGAGTTTGATGGCAATGCTTGTGGTTGTAATTGGTATCCAAGGGTTGATTCTACTTATGCTAATGGTAAATCCAGAAACAGAGCAGAAAATGTTACCATTACCAATGGTATGGTAGAAATTAGATACAGGCAAATTAGTAATAATCCTGTTATCCAAACCGGAGGGGGCTTAATAAGTAGACAAACTTTCGGTTATGGTTATTATGAAGCTAGGATGAAGTTTTTTAAAGATTCTAGAGGTTTTCATCAATCTTTTTGGTCTTTAGGCGCAGGTGTAAGCAGTTTTACAAGAAATATGTTTGAAGCAGGGTTACTTCCTCGTTTTAATACAGTTATTGAAATAGACGGTGTAGAATTTGATTCTAAACCGGGCTCTCAATTAGAAGCTAATAACTTAACTTATATCCCCATCCGTAGAAGCCAAGGAGCAAGAAGAATGGGGCAACCAGTTAATGAATGGACAATTATTGGATATGAGTGGCTACCTGGAAAGATTAAATATTATGTTGATGGCGTCTTGAAAGATTCTATTAACCTGATAGGGGATTTTAATGTTTATGCGCCACAAAATATATGGATTACAGGATTAGCAACACCAACTTATGTTAGTCCAGAAACCTATTATTTTGATTTTGGCGGACATGAACCCCTAACAAATCCTGATGCAAAAATGCAGGTTTCTTATGTTAAATATTGGGCAAAACGTAGCGTGGGTTTAAATTTATTAGGTAACAATTCTTTTGAATATGTACAACAAATTAATCCAACTACAACAAGAGGGTTGGATGATCCAATAGCTTGGATAGAGCCCTTTGCACCTTTTCAGCCAGGTTTTAACAGAGATGCAAGTAAAGTTGAAGTATCAGCAGATGCTAAAGATGGAAATAATAGGTTGGTACATCAAGCAAGTACACCTTATTTAACCACCACCAAACAAACATTATATGCCATACCTAATGGTTTGTATAAGCTTACAGCCTGGGTTAAAAGTTCTGCACACGTCATACCATCTCATATGAGTTGTGCCGGTTATGGACATACAGAAAGATTTGTAAATATTCCTACCTCCAATGATTGGGTACAAATTACAATTGATAATATCAATGTCACCACTAATCAGGCTGTAATAGCTTTACATTCTAATGCCCAAGCTAATGAATGGATTTATGTTGATGATGTACAATTTGTAGCCAAATAAATGCTAATTTAATTTGTGTTGAAATGATAATGATAGATAATATAAATAAAATCAGTTTTTTTAGAGTAGGGATAATATGGCTAATCTTCATGATGAGTTTTTTTTTAACTTATGCTCAGGTTGATGAACCTGCAAGATGGTATCCTAAATTAGCAAGTCATGAATATGTAAACCCTGTTATATCTGGTTTTTTTCCAGACCCATCTGTTGTAAAAGTAGGAGATACCTATTACTGTGTCAATTCTACATTTGAATATTTTCCTGGTATCATCATATCGAAATCTAAAGATTTAATTAACTGGCAGCAAATTGGACATGTATTTACCAAAAGCGAAGATTTAGATTTAACCTATTATTTTGATGCTATGGGTATTTGGGCTCCGGATATTTCTTATCATAACGGAGAGTTTTATATTTTCTATTGCAAAGTGCAGCTATCTAAAGATAGGAGTACCAATGTTAGGGGTAACTATATGGTCAAATCTTCTAATATTTTAGGTCCGTGGACAAAGCCGGTACAATTAACAGATAATGGTAATGATCCATCGCATTTTGTATCTCCACAAGGAGAGCATTATATGCTTTATGCAGCTGGTATACCTCAAGGCAACGGAACCAAAATCGTGAAACTAAATGCTGATTGTACCAAAATTATAGAAGGACCATTTTGGTTAGAGACAGAAGGTAAAAAAGCGGCTCCAGAAGGACCTCATTTACTGTTTAAAGACGGCTATTATTACCTCACTATGGCAGCATCTGGCGGATTATTTAATGGTCATCATATGCTTGTTGCCCGATCAAAGAATATTTATGGACCTTATGAAAATTCCCCTTACAATCCATCATTAACGCAGAAAAATCCTCAAGCTATTAATTTTCATCAAGGTCATGGTAAAATATTCTCTACACAAAATAACGAGTGGTATACCATGGTTCTGTCGCAACGTTGGCTACCCGGTACTATTAGAGGTCATAAGGCAAGAGGTATAAGCCCTTTAGGTAGAGAAACATCTTTGATACCTTTAAATTGGACTGGCGATGGATGGCCAGTTGAAACCCCAACAAGACAAGCCTTAGATATTGCCCATAAACCTAATTTACCTTTTACTCCTGTCATCAATCCAGCATCAGATGAGTTTAATGATTATACATTAGGTATTCAGTGGCAATTTAGACGTAATCCTGTTTACACGGATTATTCTTTGAAAGAAAAAAAAGGACACCTCAGAATATATACGGGTAACTTTGATATTGATACCATTAAGGGTCGAAACTTAATTGTACAAAGAGAACGATGGTTAAAGTATACAGCCAGTACAAAAATTTCTTTTAAACCAGAAACCATAGAAGAAGCAGGGCTTACCTGCCATTACGATACCAAAACTTATTTACGTTTAGGCTTACAAAACAATCAGGGTAAGTTAAAATTGGTTCTAGAAGAATGTAACTATGGTAGGAAAAAAGTGATATCCGAAGTATTAGATGTAAAGCTAAAAGCATTATATCTTAAAGTTGATGTTAACATGCTTAAAAGATCTTTTTTCTATAGTTATGATGGTAAAAATTGGTTGCCAGCTGGTGTAGTAGAAAATGCTTCTTATCTAAGTGATCAAGGTACACCAAATTGGGGTTTTATGGGTACAATGGTAGGTTTATATGCTTTTAATAAAGGTACAGGTAAACGTATTCCGGCAGATTTTGACTACTTTAGAATGGAAGCGTTTAAAAATTAATATAAGCTGACTAATTAGTCAAGCCTTAAAAAGTCCAATTTAACTTTACAGGGTATAATTTATTGGGATGATCTTGCAGATTTTTTTTGGTCAGTTTATCAAATACCCACATTAGAAGGAGCTGCCATTGTAAAAAGAAGCTGGCAAAAGATGATTTCCATTTATTCATCATCCTTTTGAAGTTAAAAGCAGCAGCAGCAAGCATAATATTGATATTATCGCCCACTATTCCTTTATAAAAGTTGCGGTTTAATCTGTGATCTTGTTTGATGTGTCCGATAATGGGTTCTATGGATGCCCTTTTGCGATGTAACTTTCTAAGTTTATTAGCCTGAT
>NZ_AULF01000010.1 GCF_000425145.1 Pedobacter glucosidilyticus DSM 23534 | reverse complement strand
CTACAGACAACCCATACGTGGAATCATTTAATGGCAAGTTCAGAGATGAATGTCTTTCCACAAACTGGTTTATGGATATGGAAGATGCTAAAAACAAAATCGAGGACTGGAGATGGGAATACAACCATTTCCGTCCCCATAGCTCCTTAGATGATTTATCTCCACAGGAATTTATTATATTGCATGAAAATACGCCCGAAACTCTACTTTAGACTGATCAGTTTATAGGGAGGAGGTCAATACGCCCGAAACTCTACTTTAGACTGATCAGTTTATAGGGAGGAGGTCAAATACGCCCGAAACTCTACTTTAGACTGATCAGTTTATAGGGAGGAGGTCAATTGATAAATACAGTCTATTTTTGATATTTACTAAAAATGGGGAGCCTACATACAAAACCAATTTTTTTATTCAAACCCACTTCAAAAATTCTTATTATTCTAATCTTATAGAGACGACCCTCAGTTCCTGTCAAATGCTTTAAAACTTTTCTGGAACACAAAGCGAAAATCAAAACGCTAAAAGTTTTAAACTCTATCAGCAAGTTTATTTTCTTCGTATCATTCAAAAAATCAATCCATCAATTTTACTTTAATTACATGTAATGAATTTTGCTTGAGCTGGAGAGCAATTTGATGTTTCTTTACCTTGATGACACTTTCTTCTGGAAAAATCTGTTTAGGTTTAGCTATAGTATTTTCATCATCCAAACTATTTGAACTAAGGCTATTGAGTTTTGCTATGGTTTGGATACCTTTCTTGTTATCCACATTAAATATTACTTCTTGCGCTTTTTCAGAAGCATTTACCACCTTAATAATCAGCTCATTACTTTGTTTATCTATGATAGCAGAAGCATAAATGCCATCGCCAACAGTTTCTTTAATCTCCTTCCTAATTAAATTTACCACATGTGTACCTCTGTTATTGGCAAATAATTTCTGAACATAATAATTAGGTGTTCCATAAGCTTTTAAATTATCAACCCAAATCAAATCTGGTGTCCATTGCCAACCCTCAACATGCGCAAACAAAGGTGCGTAAGAAGCCATAATCACGATATCGGCATTACGCTCTAAACCTGTTAAAAAAGCAGCCTCGGCAATGGCACTTTTTAAATTGTTTTTGTTATTTACACTAACTACTTTATCTGTTTGCGCTGCATACTCACCTGCAAAAATTTTAGGACCTGTTCTGGGGTAATTATCATATCTAGCCGTATTTTGTAAAAACCATTCGGGCTTACGGTAATAATGCTCGTCAATGATATCGGCATTCATTTTTCTTAATTCTGT
Source organism: Pedobacter glucosidilyticus DSM 23534 (assembly GCF_000425145.1). Classification (GTDB taxonomy): domain Bacteria; phylum Bacteroidota; class Bacteroidia; order Sphingobacteriales; family Sphingobacteriaceae; genus Pseudopedobacter; species Pseudopedobacter glucosidilyticus. The sequence goes on along the minus strand of NZ_AULF01000010.1, from coordinate 158,887 downwards.
ATTTAAATACTCAAAACGCTCGCCATCCGGATCAGTACCACCACTATTTACCAATTTAATTTCCGGATATTTTGCCTTTAAAGCTTTGGTAAACAACTTTAATCTTTCTATGTATTGTGGACCCCAATTTTCATTGCCAACACCTAACATTTTTAAATTGAAGGGATTTGGATGCCCCATTTGTGCCCTAACTTTACCCCAGGGTGTTTTTACATCGCCATTGGCAAATTCTATTAAGTCTAAGGCATCTTGTATATAAGGCTCTAACTGGTCTAGCGGTACTACTTCTGCTGTATTAAACTGGCAAGCCATACCGCAATTTAAAATAGGCAGAGCTTGTGCGCCAATATCTTCTGCCAGCTGGAAATACTCGTAAAAACCTAATCCAAAAGTTTGATAATAATCTGGGGCTAAACGATTAGCCATTTGGTTATTCCAACGGTTAATGATGAGTGTTCTTTCCTCTACCGGACCAATCGTTTTTTTCCACTGGTAACGGGTAGATAAATCATGCCCTTCTACAATACATCCTCCGGGGAAACGTACAAAACCAGGTTTTAAATCGGCTAAAAGTTGTACCATATCTGCTCTTAAACCACCTTTTCTTCCTTTCCAGGTGTCTGATGGAAATAAAGAAATCATATCAACATCTATAACGCCTGCTCCACTAAAAATAATTCTAAACTTCCCCTTTTGTGCATGAGCGGTAGCGTTAAAACTGAGTTCTAGTTTGTGCCACTTATCTCCAACCGATGTTGGTATCACCTCCCCTTTACCAATGACTTCGTTGAGCTCGTTTAACAGTTCTACCTGAATTTTAATACCTGCATTAGCTTGACGGTACAAGAATGAAAAATCATACCTCAGACCAGCTTTAATTCCCATCCCTTTAAAACCTTCATTTACCATGCTTTTAGCCTCTTTCTGAACCTGAACTCTTAAGAAACGAGGATTAGCAGTATTTACATCTCCACGGTTTAGTATTAACAGCTCTCCTTCTACTTTTTTACCTTCCACTGTCCAACCCATTAAAGGTTTATAGAACTCAAAAGAGCGGTTTTTAATCATTTCTGCATAGATACCACCGTCGGCCCCCATATTGATATCCTCAAAAAATACACCCCACATGGTAGCTTGTATTTCTGCTTTAATTTGGTTGGGTTGTACTGTAAATACAGATTGGGCTGCTGCAGAAAAACCGGTTATGGTTGCTGCAAAAATAAGCGGTAAAGATTGTTTTATGGCCATGGATAATTGATTAAAGTTTTAGGCTGTAGTATACTTTATTATAAATAGAGCCATCTTTTACCCAAGTACACATATAAAATTGAATATTAAGATTAAAAAGATAGAGATTTCTTCTTAAAAACTATAAACTTGATCAGCTTTCTTAAAATGATGCCTATAACTTAAACCATCAAAGACACTAATACATAAAGTCGTACAATTTAGCCTCTTGAAAATAACGTTCTAAGGCATCGTTTAAGGTGGGTAATAAGCAACCGTGTTTACTGGCTAGCACACTATAAGAAGGTCTTTTTGCACTTAAATTTATTTCTTGAATAGGTTTGGCTATAATTAAAGATTCATCTAAACCTTGATGTTTAGCTACAAGAAGTGCAAATGCTGCAAAACTTATAGCTCCTACATTAGCAAGATGCCATATTCCGCTTTCGTTGTCTATCAATACATCTAAGCTGGTGTTAACCAAATCTGGTACATAGGTTGGAGAAACCATCACATCATGAGGTGCAATAAATGGCAAACCTGCTTTTAAACAATTTATTACTTGATAGACATAATTATACTCATCCCAAGGGCCAAAAAAAGTACTACTTCTGATTACTAAAGCGTTTGGATGATGTTGAAGTACCTCATGCTCTCCATGTGCTTTACTTTTACCGTAAATATTGAGCGGATTTACTTCATCATCTTCTGTATAAGGATGATTTTTAACACCATCAAAAACCAAATCTGATGAAAATGTTAACAGCTTAACGCGATGTTTTTTACAAAGGATTGCTAAATTTTTGCATCCGATAGTATTGCTGTTGTAGCAGTCTTCTTGCTCTTCCTCTGCATCATCAACCCGTACAAAACCTGTAGTATTAATGATAGCCCAAGGCTTTTCTTCTATAATTATTTGCTCTATTTGTGCTGGGTTAAGTATATCTAGCTCAGCCCTGCTCAAAAGCTTAAAATGTAAATCTCTTTTAGCGCAAATTTTAGCGAAAGCATTACCTAAAGTTCCGGTTTTACCAAGAATCAATATGGGTTGGCCATCAAAAGCACCTGCTACTTCTTGAGGTAAGTTACCGTACAGTACCCGATAGTTTTTCTTCCACCAACCGCCACCACCCATCACAGGATGATGAAAATTTTCTTGTTTTGTTAATGCTTTAACCATTGCCGTTAACGCAGTTGGCCTCAATTTTCCAGACCTGATATCAAACACACCTGACTCATAATTTCCCTTTGGCTGGGTTAAAAGTTTATCCCAACCAAAAGCGCCTAATAAGGCCCAAATGGTAATAGCTTTTATATCAACACCCTCTATTTCTAATTTTTTAGCTTCCTGATGTATATATTGAAGCCAGCGCATTTGTTCTTCGCGGGTACAATGTAAATGCACTTCGGTAAGCGCCAAGGTAATTCCATATCGTTGCCAAGCCTCCTTTAATAAAGGATAAGGTCCTAGAATATTTACTTTTGATGACCTTACAGCTTCAATGTCTGCATATTGGTGGGTGCTATTTCCACCATGTGTATGAGTAGGATAAGCATCCAAATCTTCATCTATAAACCGTTCTGAGGTGATGTAATAGTTAAAACCTAAAATATCTGGCATTACAATAGAGGTTTCAAAAAAAGCTATTTCCTCTTTTGTAATACCATTTTCTATTAAATAGGGATATAGTGGATGGTTCTGATGAACCCTTCCGCACAGTAAATCTAAACCTAACCACCTACGTTTATTTTCTAAATCGGCTTGATAGCTTAATGGAGCTGTGCTATGAGTTTTACCTAAATCTTCTGTATGTACTAACTTGGCTTTCGGATTTACAGTTCTTATAGCTTCCATGGCTAATACGGTTGCTTTACATTCCTGAAATAAGATTTTTAAAAAACTATAATCATTACGCTCATGCGGCCACCATAAACCATATAAACCGCAAAATCTGGCAGTGGTTAACGGCTCATTGATAGGCGTATAATGATTTATCCAAGGGAAAGCAATAGCAACTTGTTGCGCATATTGGGCCAAGCCGCTAGAGAAAGAATCGTCTAAAATATCTACATATAAAGGTCCACTTCCATGATGCACCAAACCGGCAATAACTTCTATATTTTGCCCTCTTAAATAAAGAAGCTCTTCACGGGTTTTATCCCAATCTATAACCGTATTTTGCTGGGGCTGATGTTTTTCCCATAAAATCGGATAGCGGATACTGGTGATACCCAATGCCGAAATAGCTTCTAAATCTGATGGCCGGCTATCATACCCAGCATGCTCTAACTGATTAAAATATTGATTTCCTACCCTATTGATGCTGCACTCTAAACCTCCCCAAATCTCCATCTTATTCTATTAAAGTTTCGGTAGCTGTGGTTTCTTTTTTGAGGATATTTTTAAATGTTGCCAAAGCCTGCGCTACTACCTGATCCATATTATAATATTTATAGGTAGCTAAACGCCCAACAAAATGAGTATTTTCCAATTGGCTAGCTAAAGCTTGATATTTGGCATATAAAGCAGCATTATCTTCTTTAGGTATAGGATAATAAGGGTCTCCATCTGCCTGCGGAAACTCATAAACGACAGATGTTTTGGCATGTTTTTGCCCACTGATATACTTAAACTCAGAAATACGGGTAAAAGCATAATCATTAGGATAATTTACGGTTCCGGTTTCTTGGAACTTTTCCTGATCATGGGTTTCGAACTTAAATGCTAAAGAACGATAAGGCAATTTACCATAGCAATAATCAAAATATTCATCTACCGGACCAGTAAAAATTAATTTTTTATAAGCTATCTCGTTTATAATCTCCTTATAATCTGTATTTAACATGATTTTGATGTTAGGATGATTTAACATTTGCTCAAACATTTTGGTATAACCATGTAGCGGCATAGCCTGATAAGTATCGGTAAAATACCTATCGTCTTTATTGGTTCTAGTAGGTACCCTAGCTGTTACAGAGGCGTTAAGTTCTGATGGATCCATAGCCCATTGTTTACGGGTATATCCTCTAAAAAATTTCTCGTAAAGCTCCCTCCCTACTTTGGCAACCACCACATCTTCAGAAGTTTTTACCTGTTTCACATCCTCTGCCCTTGAGGCAAAAAAATCTTCTAATTCATCAGAATTAAGGTTTAAACCATACATATTATTGATGGTGGTAAGATTTATTGGAATAGGTAGTAATTGTCCGTCTACACTAGCCAAAACCCGGTGTTGATAATTTCTCCACTCGGTAAAAGCAGAAAGATAATCAAACACATCTTTACTATTGGTATGGAAAATATGTGGCCCGTATTTATGAACCAGTATACCTGCTTCATCATAATGGTCGTAAGCATTACCACCAATATGATTTCTTTTATCAATTAATAAAACTTTCTTTTGAGCTACACGAGCCAAACGCTCGGCAAGTACGCTTCCTGCGAAACCAGCGCCAACAATTAAATAATCAAACATAAATGGTTTTAAATTAGCTGGCTATAGATATATCTTGTTTATTATTGAGGGTTTTTAACATTAATTCTTGCATGTTACGGCAAGTATTATCCCATGAATTATTAGCTAAGAAAGCATCAACTGCTGCTAACCAGGCTAACTTATCTTTTTTGTTTAGTTCTACCGTTATAGCTTCTATAAACTGCAACTTATTGTTAGCAATATGTACAAAGTTTTTTATGCCATAGGGTTTTACTACATCTCTAATAGCCGATGATACTACAGGTACTCCTGCCGCCAAATATTCTGGAGTTTTAGTAGGGCTGATAAATCTGGTAGACTCGTTAAGCATGAAAGGAATTAGGGCTACATCCCATTGGGCTAAGTAAGCAGGTAATTCGGTATAGTTTTTTTGCCCTAGGTAATGGATGTTTTTGTTTTTAGGTAAGGTTGCAGGGTCTATTTTTACTACTGGGCCTATCAATATAATTTGCCAATCTGGCTTTTCTACAGCAATAGCCTCAATAAGCTCAATATCAAAACGTTCGTCTATTACGCCGTAAAAACCAATTTTTGGACCTATAATTTCTTGTTGGTCTGCCGGGCTTGTTTTAATTGTTCTGGCTTTTAGAAAATGTTCTTTTTCTATGCTGCTAGGAAACGGATAAATATTAGCGTGTAAATGCTTTTTAGCTTCGTATAAAGAGTGGCCACCTGTAAAAATGATATCGGCTTTTTGTATAAGTTTCTTTTCTAAAACTTTTAGCTCTTTTGGAGCAAATTTAAAGGCCGATAATTCATCCATACAGTCATATATGGTAAGTTTGGGTCTAAATTTATCTGTAAAAGCTAATGCCATTGGGGTATAATACCAGAAAGCAAAATCTTCTAAATCCTTTTGCGATAAGAAATTATTTAAAAAGCTTGTTAACAAATCGTTTACTTCATTTTCTTTTAAACCTACAGGTAAATGTGGTGTACAAACCCATAAACCAGGTTGTTTATTTTCTACAGAGAAATAAGGTTCTTCGGCATCAAAAAATGGCTCTTCTATAAAGTAGGTTTTCATCTGCTTCGCAAACCTGCTTAATAAATGTTGTGGTCTTTGAAATACAAAATCCCATCTTAGATGAGAAAAGCATAGCAAATTTTCTGGTAATGATTTAGTGATGTTTTTCATAATAATTAGCTGTCATATTTTGGGTAGATAATGGTTGGTTGTAATATCATGATGATAACATTTTATCCAAACCAAATAACTGATGAAATTTTATATCAGTTAATGGTTAAAATTCAAAGTGTGTGCCGTTAGTTTAGATAGTATTTTTCAGTATATCTTATAATTACACCAAAAGAAACATTGTTAATCTGCACAATAACTAATACGTTTATCTATTTTTTAGGACTATTTTTTATTGTCTTTTAGGTTAAGACTTAAAAATTTACCGTATTAATACGTAAGCGAATTTTTTGTTTAATCTTTTGTTTATGACTTTTTTATCATCTAAGTAGTATCATTTAAGCTACAATAAAAATAAATATGCTACATAAAGCCTTATAAATAAGGGTTAGAGTTTAATAAACCGGGTTTTACCTCTAAAGCACCTGTTTTAAAATCAATGATACCATTCTTCTCGTCTTCAATATTGGTAGCTTGGGTGTAAACATCGCCAGCAATTTCTCTCTTTCTTAACTCAGTTTTAAACTGTTTGATAGATATCTCTCTATCCGCAGCATCTTGCGGACCACCATAGTTAGCAAAACCAAATCCACCCCACTCGCTCACTAGTAAAGGCACTTGTTTACGATAAAAAAACGGATCGCCTACAACCAAAGGTAAAACTGCAACATGGTCTATTTGCCCGGATATCAAATTATCCAACATTTCTTTCCATCTTTCAAGCTCTGCCGTATATAAATGAGCAGTTAATAAATCGCTTTTTAAGCGCCCTTGGTAAGAAATATGTTGCCAGCCATCATTATCAACCACTAAAAATTGAGGATGCTCTATCTGCATAAAATGATACCTTTCCATGATGTAATTACGGGTCTCAAGGTTACTGGCAATATCTTGTGCGCCCCAATCTTCGTTGTATAAACTCCATATCACAACGGATGGGTGTGTTTCTATCAAGGCCAGCATTCGGTTTAACTCTTCCTTATGATTCATACGGCTTTTATGACTAGAACTGTGTGGACTAGGTACCTCTAACCAAAGTAATAAACCCAGCTTATCTGCAATTTTATAAATACGGGGGTCTACCCCAGCAATATGAATTCTGACCAGGTTACACCCCAATTCTTTCATGGCATACATGTGCCTTTTTATTTCTTCATAAGTAGCTGTACCGGGCTGGTAAAGAATGCCATCTAAATAAATTCTTTGATTGTTGAGATAAACATAAGCACCTCGGGCTTCAATTTTCCGAAGTCCAAAATGAGTTTCTATCTCCGCAGCATAGCCATTGGTATCAACAAGCTGTGCCACCAACCTGTATAAGTGTGGAGACTCTGGCGACCAATACCTAGCATCAGGAATCTCCATTACTAAACGTTGTTGTTTTTCGCCAGCACTTAAAAGTAAAGGAAACTCATCTACAGCAATGGGCTCTTCTCCTTCTTGTTTTTTATGATGAACCTTTAGCCGGATGGTATACAAACCTGGGTCGTGTATACGGGTAGTAAAATTAAATCTTACCAAATTATCTTCAACAACGCTTACTACACCTACTCTAGAGCGTAACCTATTTCTTTCTACCGTTTCTAACCATATACTTCTTACCGCCCCGGTATAGGTTTGGTACCAAATACCTCCTCTTTTATAAATATGAGATTCTTGTTTGCCTCTGGGGATATCTGCATCCATGCTTACCGCGATTCTTACCGTAATACGATTATCATTTTGTAGAAGCATCTCATCTAATTCATAAGAAAAAGAGGTATACTCGCCATAATGTATTTCCTCGCCATCAATCGTTTTTAAATGATGTCCGTTTAACCAAACCTGAGTTTCGTAACCACAAGCACCAAAAGTTAATTGTAATTGGGATGGTGGATGGATGTCTTCCTTATGCATCACTGGCTTAGGAAAACTTCTTTCGTACCAAACCACATATTTATCGTACCAGCTCACATCAGATTTTAAACCATTTTTAATATGCTCTTCTACACTACCAGGCCATTGTGCGGTGTATTGATAATCATGATTAACATACCAGCTTTCTTGTAAACCTACATTTTCTGGGTCGATAGTAAATTTCCACTCGCCATCTAACAAAATAAAATGATTAGGACGAATAACTGCTCTAGGTAAAGGACTAATAAAATTTTCATCTAAAGAGTTTTCATCTTTACTTTTAGATAACCCGTAATTTGGATGTGCAGGTGTTATTTTAATCATGATGTTTATGTTTTTAAAATGAAGATGATGACCTAAACACTCAATACGTATGCCATAGCTTGAAATAGCTGTAAAAGTGTTATGCTACCGATTGCATAAATTGTCTTACATTTCCTATTTTTGGGCTTTTAAAAAATTAGTTATGGCATTAGAAAAAACCTGGCGATGGTTTGGCGTTAAAGATTCTATAAAGTTATCAGATTTAAAACAATTTGGTGTTGAAGGAATTGTTACCGCTCTACACCATATTAAAGCTGGTGACGTTTGGCCTGTAGAAGAAATTTTAAAAGTTAAACAAGAAATTGAACGTTATGGTATGCGCTGGAGCGTGGTAGAAAGCCTTCCTGTTGCTGAAGAAATTAAAATTTACAGTCAGAAAAGAGCCGTAGCTATAGAAAATTATAAGACTTCTCTTAAAAACTTGGCTTTATGTGGTATAGATACGGTTTGTTATAATTTTATGCCTGTATTAGATTGGGCCCGTACCAATTTGCATTATAAGCATGATAACGGAGCTGAATCTATGTTATATGACCATAATACTTTTGCTGCTTTTGATATTTTTATTCTCGGCAGACCCAAAGCCGCACAAGATTACCCTAAAGAGGTTGTGGACAAGGCAAAAATCATTTTTGATGGGATGAGCGAGGAAGAGCGAAACACCTTAGCCTTTAACATTATTGTGGTAACTCAAGGTTTTATTAATGGTACTGTAGATAATGCCGCAACTTTTAAAGAAGATTTCTTATACTACCTTAGCAGGTATGCAGATATTGATAAACCTAAGCTAAGACATCATTTAGCCAAATTTTTAGAAGATGTTTTACCAATTGCCGAGGAATGTGGTATCAATTTATGTATCCATCCAGACGATTCTCCTTTTCCTTTATTGGGCTTACCTAGAATTGCCAGTACCGAAGAAGATTTTGAATGGTTATTTAACCAATATCCATCTTTAAACAATGGTTTAACTTATTGTAGTGGCTCTTTATCAGTAAGAACTGATAACCATCTGATGGCTATTGCCAAACGTTTTGCAGAGCGTATACATTTTGTACACCTTAGAAATATTAAAAAATTGGGTGAAAAAAGTTTTTACGAATCGGCACATTTAGATGGTGTAGTAGACATGTACGGCGTTTTAAAAATTTTACTGGAAGAACAAAAAAGGAGAATTACCGAAGGTAGAAAAGATACGCGTATGCCTTTTAGACCAGACCACGGTTTAAAGATTTTAGATGATTTTCATAAAGACAGTAATCCTGGCTACCCTTTGATTGGACGTATGAAAGGCCTATGCGAAATTTCAGGCTTAACTTTAGGTATAGAAAGTGCTTGGAAAGCGTAAATCTGGCAATTATTAAATGCTAAATATCCTATCTTCATCCGATATTGTAAATGCGTTTAGCAAAAATAGAATTGATAAAATAAAAAAGGCACAAAAAAAGCGAGGCCGAAATGAGCCTCGCTTCTTTTTAATATAGCCATGTATATTAAGCCCCTCTAATAATTCTTAACAGTACTGCAATAATTGCTATAACTAATAAGATGTGAATTAATCCTCCTCCAAATGGAGATACAAAAGCTCCGAAAACCCAGATAATAACTAATATAACTGCGATTAAATAAAGTAAATTTCCCATGTCCTTGTTTTTTATAGTTTTTAATGTTTTGATAATTATAAAATTACCTAAACCAAAACCAGACCAAAAACAGTTTTGTTACTTAGAAGTTAAAAAGGACATGCAAGCTTATTGTTAAACGTATATTTTTGTATACAAAAAAGCCCGATCATAACATTCGGGCTTTAATTTAGTATTCATCTTCATTAAAGAAGAAATCATCTTTTGTTGGATAATCCGGCCAAATTTCTTCAATGTTTTCATAAGGCTCGCCATCATCTTCCAAGGCTTGAAGATTTTCTATAACTTCTACAGGAGCACCTGAGCGGATAGCATAATCTATTAATTCGTCTTTAGTGGCTGGCCACGGAGCATCTTCTAAATGAGAAGCTAATTCTAATGTCCAATACATATTTCTTAGAATTTTAATTTAATCGCAAAAGTATATGAATAATTCATAGTTCCTAAAAAAGTTTTCAACATTATTTTAAACTCTAGGAATCCACTTGTTTTCTAAAATTTGATGATCTGCATTTACTTTTCTTGCTAAAGTAAACAAGTAATCAGACAAACGGTTTAGGTATATGGTTATTTTATCGTCAACAAAGCTCTCTTCTGCTAGGTGTACCACATTACGCTCGGCTCTTCTACAAACACATCTTGCTAAATGACAATAAGAAGAAGCCGTTATACCGCCTGGTAAAATAAAATGCTTTAGAGGTTGTAAACTTTCGTTCATTTTATCTATTTCGTTTTCTAACAATAAGATATCTTCTTCGTGTAAATCAGGGATTTTCTTTTTAGATTTTTCTGGATCTGATGCCAGTGAGGAACCAATGGTAAACAACCTATCCTGAATTTCTTTTAGTATAGCTTTATCTTCATGGGCTATGTTTTGGTCACTAATTAAACCTATATAAGAATTTAACTCATCAACAGTTCCGTAAGATTCTATTCTAATGTGGTGCTTTGGAACCCTGGTTCCACCAATTAAAGAAGTATAACCTGTATCTCCAGTTTTGGTATATATTTTCATGCTCATTGTTGAGTTAACTAAATAAAGCTTTTTTTGTTTAGAAAAATGAGCGTATTATAAAATTAGTTTAAACTTTTTCTGCTACAGTCTTAATATCCTGGTTTTGATAATCATCTTCCACCAAACCATCTCTCATCCGCACAATACGGTGTGCATGTTGCGCAATATCTTCTTCATGGGTAACCAAAATAATGGTATTACCTTTTGCATGTATCTCCTCTATCAAGCCCATAATTTCTATTGATGTTTTGGTATCTAAATTCCCTGTTGGTTCATCAGCTAAAATGATAGAAGGATTATTAATTAAAGCTCGGGCAACTGCTACCCGCTGTCTTTGTCCTCCAGAAAGCTCGTTTGGTTTATGATGTAATCTGTTAGCCAAGCCTACATTTGTTAAAGCTGTAGCCGCTCTTTCATCACGTTCCTTCTTAGCTACCCCAGCATAAACCAAAGGCAAGGCTACATTATCTTGTGCCGATGAACGCGGTAAAAGATTAAAAGTTTGGAAAACGAAGCCAATTTCCTTATTTCTAACCTCTGCAAGCTCGCTATCTGTCATTTGACTTACTTGAATACCATTTAAAATATATTCTCCTTTAGTGGGGGTATCTAAGCAACCCAAAATATTCATCAAAGTAGACTTTCCAGAGCCCGAAGGGCCCATTAAAGCCACGAACTCCCCTTTGTTTATAGTAAGTGTTACGGATTTTATAGCGTGTATGGTTTCTGAACCAATAACATATTTTCTACCTATATCCGTAATGGTTATTAATGGCTGCATGTGATTTTTTGTTTTGTATAAGACAAATTTTATAAACTTTTGTTACAGCTAAAATTTGCGCTATTGTAAACATAAATAATTTTTTAGAAAGAGTTCAGAAACGTAAACATTAGATATGATGCTGTTGTGTGTTGTTACACCTAAACCGGGGTGGCAGCGATACCCCCACAGGATATTTGGAGCTTTTGCGGAAAATGGACGAGGAGTAAAGCAGAGCACCGGACTGTGGTAAACCATAAAGAATCTGTATATTCTGCTCCGTTATTGGTATAATGGGTAATCCTTAGGTTTTGTGCTGTAGCAGTGATACTAAAGATAGACGCTGTAAGGAACAAGCAAATGTTTTTAAATGTAAAAATTTTCATAGGCAAAAAAGATATTTTAAAAAAAGGTAATAATTTAGTTTCTAGTGCAGTAATCCATTTGAAGATCAAATCTACCTTCATATATCTTCTTTTTATTTATGCTGCTTTCTCTCTCTATTAACTCTATCTCAAATTCCCCGGATATTATGTTGTTGATAGTATCCAGTTTGTGAATGTCAATAAAACCATTGTTTGCATTATAATTAAAGTAATAACCTTTTGTACTACCCGCTATTTGCATGGAAATATTAATTACATTAGAAGAGTTGAGGTTATAAAGTTGCTCCTTTTTTATGTTGGTCAAGTCTATAGATATATAAGAAACGTCAGTTTCATTATCAAATTTGTCTCTGCGGCTTTGAAGATTTAACTCCCCTGTTTCTTTGTCATATTTTATGCACAATAGTTTGCCAAAGAATGGATAGAAATACCCTTTTTTTCCGGGTAACCAAACCGTATTGTCAAGCATAAACCCAAACGTATTTTTACCTTCCATGGTTACTGGAGGAAGTACTCCCATGTTATTATTTTCCTTTTTGCAACCGTAAATAAAAACGGTTAGGCAAAACATTATGGGTAATATATTTCGATTTTTTTTCATAGATAGAAAGTTTTGGTGTTGTGAGAATCTCTTTTTTATTCAATACATATATTTCAACATACGAAGTTCTGATACATATCGTTACAAAATTATGGTTAAAGTACAAATTTTGAATGACTTGCATTGTAGAATTTAAGTATGATTGAGGTATAATAACCTTTTTAAAAACCAATAATAGAGCTCTTTTATAAATTAACTTTTAAAATACTATTAAATTTATGCTAGTTTCCAGTTTTCATTTAGTCGTTATGGAGTTTCTATATAAATGCCCGATTGCGCAAAAACGCAGTCTAACCTGAGTAGTGGATTCTTACACTTATACATCGATAAAAATATGGCTATTTTAAAATCTCTCTTTTGGGTCACATGTTAAAAGCAACACTTAGTTGGAAACAAGAAGCCTTTGCCTAATTCCTTGCCCGGCATTTTCAAACCATCTGGGCGATGAAATTTTAGATAAGATAAAATTCTAAATCGCCCAGTTATGTTTTAAAAAGATATTGCAAGCCACATGCACCAACCCCAGCCCATCTAAACCGGGGTGGCAGCGATACCCCCACAGGACATTTGGAGCTTTTGCGGAAAATGGACGAGGAGTAAAGCAGAGCACCGGACTGTGGTAAACCATAAGGAATCTGTATATTCTGCTCCGTTATTGGTATAATGGGTAATCCTTAGGTTTTGTGCTGTAACAGTGATATTAAAAAAGCTGTCAGAAATAAGCAAAATGTTTTTAGGTGTAAAGATTCTCATAGGCAAGATGTTAAATAATTTACTGGTGATTTTAATTACTTGTACAATAATCCATTTGGAGATCAAACCTCCCTTTACTTATTAAAATGGTTTTACTTTCATTTGTTTTCGTGAGCTCTATTTCAAATTCACCGGATATAATATTGTTGACTGTGTCCAGTTTGTGAATGTGTAGCGTTCCTTTGTTTAAGGAGGGTATGAAAGAATAGGCTTTTGTAGGATTTATATCTATATACAGATTAATCTCCCTGAGATTGGAAGAATTTAATTCATAAACTTTTTCTTCTTTTATATCTTTTAAATATATATATATGTTGTCTGTAAGTAAATTATCTTTTAAATTATCTCTATAACTTCTTATCGAAAGTTCTCCATTCTCTTTTTGGTAGCTGACGCATAGCTTTCTGCTAGAATTAGGGAATAATATAAGTTTTCTGCTTGGTAACCAAACCGTATTGTCAAGCATAAACCCAAACGTATTTTTACCTTCCATGGTTACTGGAGGAAGTACTCGCATGTTATTATTTTCCTTTTTGCAACCGTAAATAAAAACGCTTAAGCAAAACATTATAGGTAATACATTTTTAAATTTTTTCATAGGTAAAAATGTTGTGTTGTGAGAATCTCAGTTTTTTCATACGTATATTTCAACATACGAAACTCTCATACATATTGTTACTAAAATTATGGTTATAACACTAATTTTTAATGGATTGTACTTTAAATTTATGCTAGTTTCCAATTTTAATTTAGTCTTTATGGGGTTTCCATATAAATGCCCGATTGCGCAAGAATACAGTCTAACCTGAGTAGTGGATTCTTACAATTATTCATCGATAAAAATATGGCTATTTTAAAATCTCTCTTTTGAGTCACATATTAAAAGCAACACCTAGTTGGAAATAAGAAGCCTTTGCCTAATTCCTTACCCGGCATTTTCACACCATCTAGGCGACGGAATTTTAGGTAAGGTAAAATTTTATATCGCCTAGTTATGTCTTGGAAAGATATTGCAACCCACATGCACCAACCCCACCCCAGCTAAACCGGGGCGGCAGCGATACCCCACAAGACATTTGGAGCTTTTGCGGAAAATGGACGAGGAGTAAAGCAGAGCACCGGACTGGCGGGTGATAGCAGTATAAGCTTTGCTTTTCTAATTAAAAAGAAAAAATTAAAAATTTAATCAATCAATCATTCAACACCTATCTACTCAAAGGTAACCATACAGACATTTCTGCTACATGACCTCTATTGCCCCATGCATAATAAGGAATCAATTTTACTTTTACTTGCTCTGTTTGGGTGTTTATTTTTTGGTAGAGTTGGTTTGTCCAGTTTTGTGCTTTTACCATTTTTACATCGGCTTCTAAAGCCATCATTTTACTATCTGCAAATTGTAAAGGAACAGCTTTAAACTGGGCGCTTGCTGGTATAGTTAAAGAAAAAACACTGGTACCTTGTGGCATATCTACAGACTCGGCACAATACACCACCGGGCCACGTTTTACGGCTATTTGGTTTCTATTTTCTTCTACCAATGGGTTGGCTGCTATCAGCTCGGCTTCCATAGGGATATTTAGGCTGATGACATCTCCTTTTTTCCATTTTCTATTAATTTCTGCGTATGTGCCAGGTGTAGCAGGCGTTTCGAGTGCTTTACCATTAACCATAATACTAGCTTTTGAAGCCCAACCTGGTATTCTTAAAAAGAAAGAGAATGGGTTTTTGCTACTCTCTTTAACGGTTAATTTAATATCGCCATTCCACGGGTAAACTGTTTCTTGGCTAACTAATAAAGAAGAGCCATCTTTTAAAGCAGTTTTTAACTCGTTGGCACCATACAGATTTATCCAAATACCTTTATCAGACACGCTATAGGC
Organism: Pedobacter glucosidilyticus DSM 23534; assembly: GCF_000425145.1. Classification (GTDB taxonomy): domain Bacteria; phylum Bacteroidota; class Bacteroidia; order Sphingobacteriales; family Sphingobacteriaceae; genus Pseudopedobacter; species Pseudopedobacter glucosidilyticus. Next base: position 143,764 of record NZ_AULF01000010.1, on the reverse strand, counting down.
GTAATTGCTTACTTCTGCTAGGGTACGTACGGTATTAGGCGGACAACAATTAGATAATGAAATATACTCTACCCTATCTTTAGACCAACGCTGTTTAAAAGGCAAAGCATCGCTATAGCTTAAAGGATTGGTATATAAAAAACGTTTACCATCTAAACTAATGCCTGATAATACGCTGTTATAAAGCGCTAGTTCTATCACATCGGCATATTTAGCCTCTCCGCTAAGCTGTAACATACGGTAATTCCACAAAACATTACCAATATTGGCGCAAGTTTCATTATGTGCTGTAAAATTGGGCAATTGGTAATCTCGGCCATAAGCCTGATGTATTTTTTGTACTTCGGTAGGGTTGTAAGAAGTTCCGTCTGGCGATACACCATCGTATAAAGAACCGCAACCTCCGGTAATATACATTTTATGCTGCGTTACATCATGCCACATCTTATCTAATTGGCTCATTAAGGTAGCATCGCCTGTTTCGGCATAAACATCGGCAACGCCAGCATATAAATAATTAGCCCTAACAGCATGGCCCATCACCTTCTTCTGTTCTCTAAACGGAATTCTATCTTGGTTATCATCAGTACCATCGTCTATCTTTCCTTTAATATCTATCAGATGTTTGGCAAGCTCTAAATATCTTTTATCACCAAGGGTACGATACATTTCTATCACACCCATATAATGCGATGGGCAAATAGCGTTTCTTGCTAAAGTTGGCGATGCTTTTTGATAAAAATTGTACAGATAATCTGTGGCCTTTACTGCCACATTTAACAAAGAACGCTTTCCAGTAGCCCGGTAATAGATGCAAGCGGCTGTCATTAAATGGCCAATATTATAAGCCTCGAAACTTAAACGATCTTGAAACTGATTTCGAATACCTGTATTTCGCTCTTCTATCATGGCTTTGGTATAGATATAGCCATCTTCTCTTTGAGATTTAGCTATCGTAGCAATAGCCTCATCCATCATTTTATTTAATTGCTCATCTTTGGTAGAAGCATATAAGCTAGCAACTGCCTCTAAGGTTTTATAAAAATCGCCATCATGAAAAGACGGACCTTTATGGTTTCCTTTCTCTAAACCAGCAGCAATTTCAAAATTTCTGTAAGCATGGCTGATGTCTGCACTGGTATAAACTTTCCATAATTGCGGCACCATGCTTTCTTTACATACCTGAAAACGTTCTGCCCAGAAACCGTTTGTCCAGTTTACAGCACCCATATCAAGGCTTTTTAGCTTAGCGTAAGGACTAGCAGCCGTATTAACCATGGCTTTGGTTTGTGCGTAACTGCTATTTAAAGCTAAAAAGCCAGCTAATAAGCTGATATAAATTTTCTTATTCATCATTCTATAACTTTTAATAAAGAAACAGTACCCAATAAGCCTGCTTTATTTAAGGCTTTACCTTCTAACCTAAAAGGGGCTGTTGTTTTGGTAATTCTTTTATCTTCTGGCAGTAATTGGTCGCCAATTAACCGATTTGCCCAAGTATTGCTTACCTTAATTTCTAATTGATTTTGGCCTTTCTTTAAAGCCTTGCTGATATTTACTCGGTACGGAGGTGTCCAAACAATACCGCAATCTATACCATTTACTTTTACACTGGCAATGTTGGCTACTTCGCCTAAATCGAGCCATATTTCTTCGTTTTTTGATGCTTTATGTGTAAAACTATTGTTGTAAGTAGCCGTACCAGAATAGTATTTAATTTGCGGATTGCTGTGGGTGCTCCAATCTTGTAAGCTATCTAACATGATGCTTTCTGCAGGGCCACCGTGGCTTTGGTTAAACTTAACCTTCCATGCAGTAGAAATATTTTTTAGGTTTTGATATTGGATATAGTTGAAGCCTTTATTTATTTCCTTTAGGGATGAAGATCCTTCAAAAATTACAAATAAAGAACCGTTTGCCGGGAGTTTTATAGAGATATGCGTGTAACCATCTTTAACTTGATATTGCTTTAACGGAATATTGGTATCGCTTACAGCATCGTATAAACGAGCTTGTTTATCGCTTATGCTGAAAGCAAAACTTAAATTCCTTTCTTTTTCTAATTGGCTAGCAATAAAGTAAATGTCTTTTGTTTCGGTTTTACGATGATTCCAGGCTATTGCAGGAGCTTCTTTTCCATTAGCATCTTTTACCAAAACATCTTGATGAGCACCTAAAAAGCTAAAATCTTGAGGTAAAAAAGGAGCTTTAATGAATTTTCCATTACCCGAATTTTTAAACTCGTAATAGCTTCCCGCCACTTTAATATTTTCAAAAGTACCACCCCAAATAGCTTCCACTACATGGTTAAATAGCTTTTCATCAGCTTTTAAACCTGTTTTAAATTGTGGCTTATCGCCGATGATACATAGTGCCCCTGCATTTACCAATTCTAAAATTTTAGCTAATGATGTTTCTGTATAATATTGGTTAGGATTTAACTGATGTTTTAAGGGCAATACCAAAATGCGATACTCGGCACCACTAGCAAACACAACTTTACCATTTTTAAAGCTAGCCAACTGTAAAACATCCGCATTGAAAGAGTCATAAGCATAACCTCTTAAAGGGTTTATCCAACGCTCTGGCTGGGCCATATTGGCCGAGGTTGTTACACCTGCTACTTTTTGTGTAGGCAAAGCTTTATTAGCCATTCTTTGCGCTTCGGAAGCTACTCTTTCATCGCCAAAAATACCCGGTAAGGTATTTACCAAACGGTCTGGCAATATGGCTCTTGAGGGATATTCTTCGCCAACAAAAACAGCTAAATCTGCCACTGGCTTACCCTGTTGTAATAAAGATTGGCAACGCTCTGCATAAGCAACCCATTCTTTGCCTTGCTCCCACCAAGTTTGGTCTCTTTGGAAGTATAAACCTACGCCATCTAAGGTCATACCAGGTTTTCTATCTAACCAAGGGTTGTGTACATAAACATGATAAACTAATTTATTTACACCTAAAGCATAATTTCTGTCTTGCAAAGTTTTTAAATTTCCGGGGTGCTCATCCCACTCCATCCTTACCGTGGTAAAAGCCTCTGCCTGAATGATATTTTTACCATAAATATGCGCCCCAGAAATGGCATCTAGCATATCATTAGGTTTATCATGAGAAGGACTTTTAGCCCAAAACTCGCCCATAGGCACATCTACCGTACCAAAATGTTTTAAACCATCGCCTAGCATTACCGGAGCTGTGGTTTCGGCAGTAAAAATGGCCCCATGCTGCTGTGCTAGATTTTTAAGGGTAACAAAGAAATTATCATGCATCAGCTCGGCTATGGTTTTGCGCATATCGTATAAAAACTGTTCTGCTTTTGCAGGGCTTGCTATAGGGAAACCCGCCAAAGTTGGCAAGAACAACGTAGGGTCATAACCTCTCCTTTTCTGAAACTCGGCCATAAACACTGGCGACCAATTTTGGCTACCACACTCCCAGCTATCTACATGAAAAACACCTAATACTTGTTTGGCTAAATCAGCACCAGCTACACGTAAAGCCTCGCCATACCATTTATCAAACTGTAGTTTTACTGCTTCGGGATTAAACTTATCAACTTCTAAACCTTTACCAGCACCAGCGGTCTCGTTCTTATGTCCGGTAGAAGTATGCCCTATACGAATGATTGTCCACTCGGCATGTGTTTTTGGCGCTGTCCATTTTAAATTTCCTTTAGCGTCTAGCTTATCGCTGATGTTGAGTACTGTTGCAATGGGTATGGCTAAATCATCAGGAATGGTTTTGGTATGTTCGCCTACTCGCCACACCAAACCACTTTTACCTTCAAACTGATGTATTTTTGGTAATGATGAAAGCTCTATTCCGTTAATTTTTAAGCTTTGTTTCCATTTAGCAGCATCTAAATCTTCAGCACCGGGTTCTGTACCTTCTGGGTTGTACACAAACCTAAAATATTTTGCACTTACAGGCTCTATTTCGTGTGTTACTGGGGCATCCCAATCTAGCCAACCCGTTCTTGGAGCTTGTAAACGACCTAAGCTTCTGAAGTTTTTTCCATCATCACTCACCTCTACCCATAATCTGTTAGATTGATGATTGAAATTATTAACGCTTATTTTAATAGAACGACAAAGAAAAGGTTTATCAAAAGCGTATTGTATCCAGCAAGGCTCATTACTACCAAAGTTCTTTTTATGCCCCGTTTCGATTAAAAAAGAGGCATCTTGCCTATTACTAGTGCTTATGAAAGGTTTTATTTCTTGTGTACTTTGTGTTTTACCACCCGGCGTTGGAAAAGCTAAAACCGCTATATCTTGATAATAATTTTGGTAAGCTTCTGGCTGTTTTAAAGCAGTATTAAACAAGCTACCTCCCTTTACAGTTGTGGTGCTGTAAACCACTTTTTGCATAGATAGCTGAGGCGTTATCCAAGGGCCACCTGCGGTAGCGAAGCCATCATTAGGCAAAAGGGCTATTTGAACATCAAATCGTTTAGCTTCTTCTAAAGCAAATTTGAAAATATCCCACCAGGCTGGTGTTAAGGTTTCTATCACAGGCTCATAAAAAGGCGGGTTGGTTTTGCCTTTAATAGGTGCAATATAAGCACCGGCTATACCAGCCTCTTTCATGGCTTTTAAATCGGCAGTGATACCTTCTTTAGAGAAAGATGCATGCATCCAATACCAAAACACCCAAGGTTTTGCTTCATGATTTATTTTTTGAATATGAGGAGCTAATGTTTGCGCCTGTAAAGCCATGAAAGAACTGAAACATAATAAAAAGGCAATTAAATAAGCATGATATGCTTTAAATGTCATGTTTTCTTTCTTTTAAATGATTGATTTACCTGTACGATGATAAAATTTGATTATCAAAAGGTTTATCTTTCAAATTTAGTATAGAAAGCTGCGTCTATCGTGTAAGATATTTTCTTTGTTTTATAGGATGTTAGCTTTAAGATTGGATGTGATTGTGTTAAAGATAAAGCGTATACGAAGCTTTTGGAAATGGTGTTTTCGCTTAAGGCTTCCTAAGCCTAGCCGGGTAGTAGCTTTTTCTTTTCTTGTTAGGCTATTACGCACAAGGCTCTCCGGCCTCATAGGCGGCCAGCCCTAGGCACTTTTTTCTTGAAAAAAAAGTACCCAAAAAACGAGGAACGAGTTCATGAATACCTAAGAAAAAAATAAACAAAAAATGAATAATTCAAGGCTGATGAATATTTGTTGTTTCGTCTAAATAAATCTTTATCCACAATCCTGAGTGGTGTGAATGGTTTTGCTTGATGAAAGTATTTACAACACCCGTTGGATTGTTTCCTGATACTGCTTAACGAAAGTTTTTGCAAAAGATTTATTTGCCTACACTTCCAAATCTTCATAGGCCATCCTCGTTCTTCGGCAAGATGAGTTTTATATTTAAAGACAGTTCTTAAATATCCAACTTTCAGGTTCTTTTTACTTTGTACTTTTGACTTTATACTTAAATCAAAGTCTATAGCGCATGCGGTTTTGTGTTCGAGCTTTCACTAACTTTCAATAAGCATAAACAAGCAAAAATAAGCGCTCCCTGTTTTTGAGTGTGGGTAAGCCTTGTGCGGCAAAGGCTCCTGCGGGATTGATCAGGACTTTTGGTTCCTTTTGGTCCCGCAAAAGGAACGAGCCTCGCCGGCGATATAGGCGAATAATGATTATCATTAAAGATTAAAATGGCATCCGCACAAGTATTTCCGGCCTCATAGGCGGCCAGCCCTAGGCACTTTTTTCTTGAAAAAAAAGTACCCAAAAATTCAAGGCTGATGAATATTTGTCGTTCCGTCTAAATAAATCTTTATCCACAATCCTGAGTGGTGTGAATGGTTTTGCTCGATGAAAGAATTTACAACACCCGTTGGATTGTTTTCCGATACTGCTTAAGGAAAGTTTTTGCAAAAGATTTATTTGCCTACACTTCCAAATCTTCATAGGCCATTATTCGTTCTTAGGAGAGATTATTTTTAGTATTTAAAGTTAGTTCCTGATTATCCACTTTTTAGGCTCTTTTTACTTTTTACTTTCTACTTTTGACTTTTTAAGGCATCTTTATACTTTCTACTCTGTACTTTATACTTATAACTTTATACTCTGTACTTTATACTTATAACTGAAAAACCTTTTTCATAAAAGCGGTATTGGCCGAGAAATTATCGAGTACTTTAGTTGGGAAACGGGCATCGCGGGAGCGTTCTATCACTAACCAACCTTGCCAGCCCATAGCATCTAAGGTTTCTTTTACTTTATACATATTTAAACGCGGATTATCTTGTAGCCAAACGCCATCTTCATCTGTACAATGGATTTGGCAAATGCGTTTCTTACCTAAGATTTTTAATTCTGTTATCAAGTCTCTACCTGCTTTTAGCGGATTAGAAAAGTTGAAATAGATTTGAATATGCTTAGAACCAATTTCTTTTAAAAGCTTTTTCTCTTCTGTAGCACTTAATGATGTTTCTATACCGATGATAATACCAGCCTTTTTAGCCATAGCACCTGCAACTTTTAAACGTTCTACAATAGCGGGTCTTAGCTCGGGGTTTTTAACCAAATCTCCTTGTACACCCAATGGTAAAAAAGCTACTTTCACCTGCATGGCTTGCATGGTATCTATACAATCTTGAAGCATTTTTTGATAGGTTGGCCGGGTAGCGAAAGATTGTGCGTAAAAACCTGTCATGGCAAGCGAGCAAATTTCTAATTGCAATTCTTTAGCTTTCGCCAAAAAAGCTGTTCTTGTGGCTTCATCGGCAAGTTTATTATCAAAAGTTTCGCGGTTGCCAAGGCCTCCCATATCTAGCTCTAAACCATCAGCGCCAATATCTTTGGCGAGTTGAAATGCAGAAATTTTCTGGCGTTTTAGAATCATCAAATCTATGACCGCTATTTTATAACGCTGTTTTGGTACATCGGCGAAAGCCAAAAGCCTTTGAGGCATACAGGCAGCAGCAGCCAAAACACCCAGCTGAGTAATAAAATAACGACGATTAGACATATTTGATTGGAATGATTATTTAAAAAGCTTTTCTAACTGCTCATAACCCATGATGGCATTTTTAGGAAGTTTTTCGCCTTTATCACCAAATACATACAAGGCTTCTTTCTTCTCTATGGTGCAGGTAGACTCGTCATAATTACCATTTTTATCCTGAACGGCTTTAGCATCCAGCTTAAACTGAGCAATTAAAAAATCATAAACGGCTTTACGTTTAGAGAAACCAAAATCGTGTTTATCTTCTGGTAAATGAACGTTTTGTATTTGTGACTCTTTACCATAATAGCTATACATTTTTTTGAGGTAAGGATAATCATGTTGAGGAAAATGGGCTGTCCAATCTCCACCATCAGAAATAACCAGTTGTGGGTTTGGCGCTGTGATAGCTGCTAACTCTACATTATTGGTTCCTCCGCCACAAAGGTGTACCGGCATACCGCTTTCGCAAGGGCAACCTCCATAAAAATAAGATGATAAAGACACTACCGGGATGCTTAAATTTATTCTTGGATCCATGGCGGCCATTAATACAGTTTGACTGCCACCGCCAGAACCTCCGCAGATGCCTACCCTTGTTTTATCGGCTTCTTTTAAAGTTAAGAGGTAATCAAGCAAACGGATAGCGCCTAAAGTTTGTACGGTTTGGGCTAGGCTTCTGCGATGATCTTCATACTTAAATTGCAAGCCAGATTCGCCCCAGCCAAATAAATCATAGCTTACGGTGATGGCCCCCATTTTAGCCGTCATTGCGCAACGGATTTGGCAATCGGCTCTAAAGCGATGATCAAACCAATGCCCATCAGGACTTAAAATAACAGGTACTTTACCCTTCATTTTCAAGGGTTTATAAATAGAGCCATTTACATATAAGCCCGGCATAATTTCTATAGCGATATTTTCTACCGTATAACCATCCATCACTCTTTGTGGTGTAAGGATAGGTTTACTTTTAGGTAATGCCGGTAAGGGAGATAGTTTTAGTGCTTTATAAAGTTGTGGGCGAATAGAATCTCTACGGGCTTCCCAAGACGTTTTATCGCTATATAAAGCAGCTAATCTGTCTAAATTACCCCAACCGTCTTGCACTTCCCAACGGTAATACTCGTACTCTTTAAGCTTATAAACTTTGTCTTTTTCTTTATTGAGTTTTAAGTCTAAAGGTTTAAAAATATTGTCTAAAGTTTCTTCTAAACTAGGTCTAAAACGCCAATCGGCATAGCTTAGCCATTTGTTTACAACTTGGTTTTCGCTGTATTTTATTTTAACGTCAAAGCGTCTTTCTATTTCTGAAATCACCTCTTTTAAGGGCCTTTTGTATTGATTGTCGCTATCTTGCTGTGCATAAAGCATATGACAAGCAGCTACAAGAAGTATTAAAAGAATCTTTTTCATGATGAAACCTATTGATTTTTATTTGCCAGATTTTGTGCTCTCTCTTCTCTCCTGCCGGCAACCCATCCGCTGTAAAGCAAATTACGGTCTAGTATTGGTTTAGGAAAAAATAAGCTTGCTATATAGCCTACACCTATCACAATAAGGTGACTGTAAACGCCTAACATTAATTTATCGTGAGTGAAATTATAAGGGCCCATATCTAACAATAAGAATTTCTCTTCTCCTAAGCCAATTTTAGTAGAGGTTAAAAAAGCATAGGAGGTGAAAAGGATGCAAACTAAAATAGCAATATTTACCCCTTGCCTATTTGCCCGAGCAGAGAAAACACCTAATAAAAATATCCCCACAATACCACCAGAGAAAATTGCATACAGGGTAAAGATGATTCCTAAAACACCCTCGCCACCTACATTAATATAAATAGCGCCTATCCCTATAGCTATAAAACCAGATAAGGCCACCATCCAACGGCTTGCTAATAAATATTCGTTATCTATCTTACCCGGACGAATTTTTTTATAATAATCTTCTATACCTACAGCTGCCAAGGAGTTTAAATCGGCACTTAGGCTACAAATAGCAGCAGAAATCATGGCGGCTAAAATAAAACCTACTACGCCAGTAGGAAGCTCTGTCATGATAAAATATGGGAATACACTATTAGCATTTACATCTGCCGGAAGGCTTTGTTGTTGATAATAAACAAACAAGGCGGTACCAATGAACATGAACAAAGACCAAACAGGAACCGTTAATAAAATACCTAATAAAGAAGCTTTTATTGCCGATTTATCTGACCGAGCGGTTAAATATCTTTGAATAACGGTTTGGTCTGTACCATACTTTTGAATGGCATAAAACATCCCGTTTATAGCCATAACGATAAAAGTAAGTCGGGTAAAATCTACATCATAAGGGCCAAAACCTGTTCTTCCATTGGCCGATGCTACATCCCAAATGGTTGATAAACCACCGTTTACAGAGAAGATAATCACCAATAGAACCAATATACCACTAGCAAAAAGCATAAAACCTTGGAAAACATCTAACCAAATTACAGCCTCTATACCCCCCAATAGGTTCACAATGATGATGATTAAACCAACTACTATAATTACCCAAAAAGTGTTAAAACCTGTCATGCTAGAAAGCGCAACGGCTAAGAGGTAAAACACGGTTCCCATACCAGAAAACTGCCTTAAAACAAAAGCTATAGAGCTATAATAGCGGGCAAAAGAGCCAAAACGCTTCTCGAAATACTCATAAGTACTTAGGCCAATTACCTTTCTGTACAGCGGCACAATAAACCAAATGGTGCCCAACAAAACAATTGGAACCATTAAACCTTGCACTAGCAATATCCAGTTATTAGAAAAACCTTCGCCGGGATAGCCTAAAAAGGTAACGCTACTGATTAAGGTTGCTAATAAAGACATCCCTATAGCCCAAGATGGCACCCTACCCTTGGCAGAAAAATAAGCCTCGGTAGTTTTTTGGTTTCTGGCATAGCGCAAACCAAAATAGAGGGTAATTAGTAAAACGGCAATAATGATACAATAATCAATTATTCCTAGAACGGGTTTAGTCATTTTTATTGGTTAGTTGCTATAAGAAGTTTAGAACTTCCATATATTATTTGTCCAGGTATAACTACCTGGCTTTAAAGTAATATTTATTTTTTGATCTTTTGCAATACTTCTGGTTAAACCTTGGGCAATTTCTTGCACCATGAGCAAGCGGTTTATTTTAAGTTTATCTAATATAGCCGATGCCGTAGCACCACCTTCTATTATAAATTCTTTAACCTTTACCTCTTGCAATACCATCTCTAAAACGCTCGCCATCAGGTTTTTGATATCCTCAGGTCTAGCTTCTTGTGCTTGTTCTAAAGTATTTACAGCAATTATCACTTTAGATTTTGATTGTAATATCTGGATGATTTCTTGCTGCCATTGCTTTAATAAAGTAGCTTGATTTATAACATCATAAGCTAATGCAGCGGGCATATAACTTACCACTTCTTGCTGCTGTGCTTGCTTTACTAATTGTATACTTTTATCAAATTTACTTCCGCAAACGTAAATGATGGGACTTTTAAGCATCAAGCGTTCTTTACGGTTTGCCGATAAGTTGGTGTAGCGTTGTGCTAATAGCGCATTAAAAAATGCTGATGAACCGGCCAAGGCTACATCATGATTGGTATGTTTTAGCCAGTGGTTAAAATCATCAAAAGTCTCTAGCTCTCCTACAGTTACTCCAATTGCTGGCAAATTACTCTCGTGATGTTGAACATGCACCGGAAAAACTGATGATGTGACACGTAAAAGGTCTTTTACAGAAGAACTTTTTGCAGGATATTCTGGATCTTGAGCAAAGCCTGTTTCATGAATAGGTTTGCCCTCTATATAATAATGACCATTTTTGATTGCTCGACCTAAAGCCGGACTAGCAGCCAATATTAAAGCTTTTTGCTGACCTATTGCTAGCATTTGCTCTTCTATTTCTGGCAGTACATGACCACGTAAAACAGAATCTATTTTTTTAAATACCAGCTGCGGATTTAGCTTTTGCAAATCAGTAAAAATGCTTTTGATAACAGCCCTAGCCTGTTCTTCTGTTAAAGAACGGGTATTGGCGTTAACCACAATTACATCAGCTTTTTTTGCATATTGCAAAGCAGACACCACTTCTACAGTGAGGTTGTATCTTAAAGCAATGCCTCCAATTTCTGCTGCTCCTGTTAAATCATCTGCAATAACGGCTATCATCATGAAGCTAATCTTGTTGGATTTCTGCTTTTCTGTATGCTGCTAATTGTACAGCAGAGTTTATGGCTAAAGTCATGGCATCAGAACTAGCAATGCCTTTACCTGCAATTTCAAAAGCTGTACCATGGTCTACAGATGTTCTGATGATAGGTAAACCCATCGTGATGTTTACACCTTTAACGCTATCCATTTGCTTTTTAAGCGGGTTCCATTTAAAACCAGAAAGCTTAAACGGAATATGCCCTTGATCGTGATACATCGCAACGATACCTCCATAATAACCTGTTGCAGCTTTAGAAAATAAGGTATCTGCCGGTACAGGCCCTTCAACATCATAACCTAAAGCTAAAGCTTGTTGTACGGCTGGTAAAATCTCCTCATCATCCTCGGTACCAAAAAGACCAGAATCTCCTGCATGTGGATTTAAACCTGCTATACCGATTTTTAAATTCTTCTCGCCCAAAGAGATTAAGCCATGATGTAAAAGCTCAACAACTTCTATAATTCTTTCTTTTTTAACCAAATCACAAGCTTGTCTTAAAGAAACATGGGTAGAAACATGGATAACTTTCATGTTATCTTCTACCAAAAGCATGGCGTATTTTTTTGTATTGGTTAAATCGGCATAAATTTCTGTATGGCCAGCGTAATGATGACCAGCTTCATTGATAGATTTTTTATTGATAGGCCCAGTTACGGTTGCATCAATATCTCCGGCTAAAGCCAATTCTATTACTTTTTTAACCGCTTGAAAAGATGCTTCGCCTGCCATGGCAGATATAGCACCAAACTCTAGCTTTTCTAAATCTACATTCTGAAGATCAAAAACATCTAGTTTACCCATTTCAAAACGGGCATCTGCTACGTTTTGTATAGGGTTTATTTGTGCCATTAAACCTAACTTTTTAATGATGTGCTTAAAAACGGCAGCATCACCAACTAATAAAGGACGGCAATAATCATAGATTTTAAAATCAAGAAGTGCTTTTACGGCAATTTCTGGCCCAATGCTGGCCGGGTCGCCCATGGTAATTCCGATGATTGGTTTATGAGGCATGGCTTAATAAATTCAGGGTGATTTTTTCTTTTTTAATTAACTCGTGGAAACCTTTTCTTAATTCGTTTTCCTCTTTTAGGGATAAGCTGCAAAGCGGCGGCATCATATGACTTTCGCATAAGCCTAGTTCATTCATCAATACTTTTAAAGCCCATAAAGACTCGCCCAAAGAGCGGTCATGCTGGTATAAATGGCCTAATTTATCAGACTGTGATTGATAATGGAAAGCTAAGTCTTCATCGCCATTTAAAACTGCTTTACACATTTCTGCATAAATAGATGGTGTTATGTTTCCGGTACTTGGTACCAAACCATCGGCACCGTTGATAAGTGCATGGGCGGATTTTGCCGCCCAACCTAAGAAATAGCTAAAATCTGGTCGGTGTTTCCAAAGGTTTAAAGAATCATCTAATCTTTTCTCGCTACGTTCAGAATCTTTTGCACCTACGATATTAGGGTGTAAACTTAATTCATCCATCAGCGAAAGCGGAATAGACATGTGTGTAGTTGCCGGGATGTTATAGATGATTAAAGGTCCTGGAATTTCATCTGCTAGCTCTAAAAAATAGCGTTTCATTTGATCTTCTGACAGATGATAATAGGTTGGCAAAGTTGCCGCTACTGCATCTACACCTTCATCAAAACATAATTTCGCAAACTCTATAGAGTCTTCTACGATATTAGATGATATACCCGCATACAGCTTTACATCTTTAGTTCTGATTTTTGCTGCTGTTTTTATATAATCTTCTTTGAAAGATTGCGGCAAAGAAGCAGATTCACCTGTAGTACCCAGTATAAAAGGCGAAGCATTGCTTTTATATAGGTGAGAAAAAATCCTTTCTACAGCCTCCTTATCCAGCTTATAATCATGCGCTAGTGGCGCTACAACCGGAACAATAGTTCCTTGAAATTTCTTTTCTGTGTTCATGTGTTAATAAGCTGCTGTATAAATAGAAACTGCATCCTTAAGAGTTATCTCTCTCGGATTATTTTTTAATAATCGTTGTATTTGCATGGCGTCTTTTGCCATTTCGGTAATTTTATCTTTGGGTATATTTAAATCGCTAAGCTTAGCCGGAATACCACAAGCGGCTATCAGCGATTTGATTTTGGCAATTCCGGCTAAGGCCATTTTTTCATCATTGTCTTGATTTTCGCAACCTAAGGCTTGTGCTACCTGCGCATATTTTTTAACTGCTGCTGGGTAGTTAAATTCCATCACATAAGGCAATAAAAGCGCATTTGAAAGTCCGTGTGGCAAATGGAACATGCTTCCTAAAGGATAAGAAAGTGCATGTACACCTGCTGTATTTACCGGGCCTAAACAAAAGCCGCCTAACAAACTTCCCATAGCAACTTGTTCTCTGGCTGTTTTGTTTGTTCCGTCTTGTACAGCATCTACCAAATTGGCAGCTATCAAGCGCATACCTTCAAAGGCATACATATCTATAAATGGCTGAGCAAACTTATTGGTAAAGGCTTCTAAGCAATGGGTTAAAGCATCTAAACCAGTTGCGGCAGTAATACTTGCTGGTACGCTGATGGTTAATAATGGGTCTACATAAACCATATCTGGCACTAAAAACGGACTGATAATACCTTTCTTTTGGCCTTCATCATCAACCAAAATAGTGTTTGGAGAGACCTCGCTTCCGGTACCAGATGTTGCCGGTACGCATATCAATTTAATATTTCTGCCTTTAAGGAAACCTATCCCTACAATTTCTTCTAAAGTTTGAGTATTGTCTAGTTGTGCAGCTATTAATTTGGCGATATCTAAAACGCTACCACCACCAATTCCTAACACTAAATCAGCATTAAAATCTTTACTATCCGCCAGTAAGTTCCTAAAATCCTGAAAAGTAGGCTCTTGGATAATACTGGTATCAATCCTTAATGCTACCCCAGCTTGTTCTAATTGGGTTTTCAAATCTGTTAAAGTAGCTAACAGCGGCTCAATAGTTAACAGCAACACTCTTTTACAGGAAAGCTGTAAAATTTCATTGGTTAACTGCTGTAATGAACCATTTCCGAAAACCAATTTACCTGGGAAATGTATGTTTAATAACTGCATTTTATGATGGTTGATTTTATTCTTCTTCTGATTTAGTTTCTTTTAAAACAGGTGCTTCATAGCCTTTTAAAGCAGGCCACTGTCCGTTTTTTATTTTCTTTAATTTTAGTTTTGATGGGTCTACCACTACATGCTTCATTTTCTCTCTTCGCCAGGTGTAGGCAAAATGTAAAAGCCCGTCTTTGGTTTGGATAACTGCCGGATAAGAATACTGGCTGATAGGCGAATCTTCTAAAATAAGTGCCGCTTTCCAATTTTTACCATCTTTAGAAACCGCTACGTTTAAAGGTGTTCTTGGGCCTTTTGCTAAATCTCCGGGAGGTAAAACATGGTTATAAACCAAAACATGTTTACCATTTTTTAGCGTTACAGCATCAGTACCAGAGTTATTGTTTGGCAAATTGGTTTTAGAAAGTGCTGTCCAGGTTTCGCCATAATCGTAAGACCATGCTTCTGCTAAAGCCCTATTTCTTGTTCTGGCTAAAATTTGAAGTTTACCATTGCCATGGTCTAAAATACTTGGCTGTATTACATTTAAGCTATCTTTTCCGGCATCTAGCGGACCAATTTTTCTCCAAGTTTTACCAAAATCAGAACTTACTTCAAAATGAACTTTCCAACCCTTACCTTCTGTGCTGCTTGCAGAAAACAAATTACCATTGCTTAATAAAACAGGTTTATTTTTTACAGGGCCGATATAAGTATCAGGCAGTTTTTGTGCAGCAGACCATGTTTTACCATTGTCTTTTGATGTTTTTAACATCCCCCACCATTCTGATGGTTTAGGCCCAACTTTATAAAATAGTAATAAATCGCCACCTGGAACTTGGTACAATACGGGGTTCCATGTTGGTAATCTTTTCCCATCGGGCTGTACACCATCTGCTGCCGATACCGGAGCTGTCCATTTACCATTTACCTGTCTGCTTACATATATTTCAACATCAGGGTGGCGTTCTCTGGTACCTCCAAAAAAAGCATAAACCAAGCCTTCAGGAGTTTCTGCTAAAGTAGCCGAGTGACAAGATGGAAAAGGCGCTTTATCGTAAATAAATTCATCTACTAAAATGCCTTTACGCCATTTAGCTTCTTGCGCTATTGCCAACGATGAAACTCCAAAGCATATGAATAGGAAAATGATATATCTTTTTAACATGGTTTTACTTTTTTGCTTCTGCTTGTTTCTTTGCCTTTTGGGCGTTTACATAGTCTTTATACATTTGTCGCCAGTTTCTGCCATTGTTGTTTAAATACTGCTCGCACTTGTTTTTGTAAATCTCAAAAATGGCCGATATCTGTTTCATGCTTTTATAATCAACAGCCATTTCGCGAGCTTCTTCTAAATTCTTTTGGATAAAAGCTTCTTCAGTAGCTGTCATGTTAGGTACAATGGCTTTATAACCTTGCATGGTAAATGCTACCTTACCGATGGTGTATTTATCTAAAATGGCAATTACTTGTTCTGGAGATAAATCGGCTCTTAAGCCAGTCATTAAGTTTTTGTGTACGCTATCTGGCATGGCAGAATCTGCAATAATTTGGCGGTGTAACTCGCTTAATTTCTCTCCTGTAATAGGGTTTATACCAGCCGGAACTGTGCTTGCCGGGTGGCTATTATGCCAATCTCTTACAGCTGTTAAATGCTTTGCAATAACCGCTTTTACACGATTTTCTTTGGCAGCATCATTTAAATTTAAGCTGCTTACCCACTCGGCAGCTTTTTGCTCTTGCTCTGTTTGGGCTTTTACCAAAATGGGTAGTGCCAGCCATAACAGCATGATGTATTTAAGACTTTTCATATTAATTCACTTTAAAATGATAACTACCAGAAAGCACTTCGTAAATAGCCTTGCCGCCTTCTGTTTTAATGTATTTGATGTTTGATGAATCGTTAATTTTCTGGTTCCCTTCTTTTACCTCTTGTTTATCCTTTACAGGGATGTAAACCAAAGCACTGCTATTTGCAGGAATGGTTATTTGCCAGTTAAATGATGATTTTTCTTTCTTCCAATAACTTTTAACCTCACCGTAAGGAGATTGATAACTTGCATTTACCCAGTTTAGCCCATTGATTTCTTCTGGTTTCATGATGATTTTTTTGAAGCCAGTTTGCTGTGTATCAGAACTGATGCCTGCCAAACTTTCGTAATACCAAATGAGTAAATCGCCCAGCATCATCACATGGTTTTGCGAATTCATTTTTGGTGCTGCTGTATTGCCATTCCATAACTCCCAAATGGTGGTAGCGCCATTTTCTAGCATATAGCCCCAAGATGGATAAGTGGTGTTGGTAGCTATTTTAAAAGCTAAATCGTTTCTTCCGATTTGGGTTAGCGTACGCATAAGCCACTGTGTACCCACTACGCCAGTACTTAAATGTCCTTTGTTTTTATTCTCGATGATGTCTATTACCTGAGTAATTACTTGCTTTCTTTGCTCTCCTTCTGCTATGCCGAAAGCCAATGGTAAAAGATTATCTGTTAACTTATTACTGCCATAATAACCGTTTTTATAAAACTCCTGATTAAAGGCTTTTTTCATTTTAGCAGCCTCTTGTGTAAAATACAAGCTATCCTGAGTATTACCTGTTAAGACACTAAATTTGGTCATGATGGTAAGCAAATGGTAGTAATAAGCCGTAGAAATTAAAGCACTGGGGTGCTTTTGATCTGCATTTACACCACGTCCGTCTTCTGCCGTTAAAGGTGGTTCGCACCAATCGCCGTAGCTATCTTTGGTGATGATACCTTTATCGTTCATGTATCGGTCTTTCATGTATGAAAGCCATTTTTTTATAGCAGGGTAATTTTGCTCTAAAACCTTAACATCAGCTGTTTGGCGGTAAAGCATATCGGTAACCAAAGTTAAAGTTGCTGGCCAGCTCACGTTATCGCTATAATATCTCCAAAAGGCAGGGGCAACATCTGGTATAGCACCATCTTCTTTTTGTGCGTATCTGATATCATCTAACCATTTAGCGTAAAATGTAGCATTGTCAAATAAAAAGTTCTCGCCGTAAGCACCCACGGTACGGTCGCCCAACCAAGGCTGGCGCTCGTTACGTTGCGGACAATCTATCGGCATCCCTTTATAATTGGATGCTATACCCCACCAAGAGTTCTTAAAAATTTGGTTTAATAATGCATGTGATGATTGAAAAGTTCCGGTAGTAGCCATATCATCATAAACAAACCTACCTACAAAACTTTCTTTGCTAGGTTGCCCTTTAAAACCGCTTACTTCTGTATAGCGGAAACCGTGATATACAAATTTAGGCTCCCAAACTTCTTTACCTTTTCCGTTAAGGATATAAGTATCTGTAACTTTAGCATCACGTAAGTTGGTGGTGAAGAGCTCGCCATTGCTTTGTAAAGATTCTGCAAAACGCATTTTGATGGTATCACCAATTGTACCTTGTACACTTATTTTCATCCAGCCAGAAAAATTCTGTCCAAAATCTATCAGATACTTGCCATTACCTTTTGGTGTGATGCTAACCGGATAAATATCTTGCATCACCTTCATTGGTGCTATTTTCTGAGCTTCAAACTTACCGCCTGGCTCTTGCACATACTCGGCTTTAAGCCATTCTTGATCATTAAAACCAGGTTGCGCCCAGCCTATAAATTCTTTTCTGGCATCGTAAACCTCACCATCATACTCGTTATTGGCTAGTATCGGGCCGTTTGCAGTACCTTTCCAGCTTTCATCAGTTTTAATGGTTTCTGAGGTTCCATCGGTATACTGTACATGGATTTGCATCAATAACTTAGGGAAACCAAAAGTTTTTACTTTATAAGGCTTAGCCTGACGCATGGCATAATACCTACCATTCCCTAAAATTACACCAATAGCTTGTTTACCTTGGTTCATGTTTGAAGTAATATCAAAAGCATTGTACTGGATATTTTCCTGATAATCTGTTGGTGCAGGCGCTAAAACCTGATTGCCAATTTTTTGTCCGTTTACATAAAACTCATACAAACCTAAGCCCATGATGTAGGCTGTTGCCGATTTGATTTGCTTTTTTACCTCAAACTCTTTGCGGAAGTAACGAGCAGATAACTTTTGTTCCTCCTCATTATCCCAAGGAAAATGACGGTCGAAACCTATCCAGCGGCCATTCCAAGCTTTATAATACAATAAACCAACTGTCCAGTTAGCCGTTTCACTCCAAGCGCTTTCGCCTTTATTTGTCCAAACTTTAACTTTCCAGAAGCATTTTTCTCTGGCTTTTAAAGTTTTACCTGCATAGGGGTTGTGTAAAGACTCGCTGGTATTTACTTTACCAGAGTTCCATAAATCAGCATCTTTTTCTGTTAATTTTTCAGGAGAAGAAGCTACCAAAACTTGCCAAGCTGTTTGCATAACCCCTCTTTGCAGACTGCTAATTTGCCAGCTTAAACGAGGTTGGCTATTATCTATAGCTAATGGGTTTTCTAAAGACTCGCATCTTAGTTTTTGTACACTTATTTGCGCTAAGCATACATCAGCTGTTATGAGCCATAACAGCGTTAATATAAAAGTCTTATAGTTGAACAGGTTCTTTTTCATCTTTAATCTTTCCCTGTAAAATCAAAATACAATGTCATATCTAAAGCTCTTTTAGGTTCTTTCTCAAAATCATAATAAATATGTTTCATCCCCATTGGACCAGTAGTTTCTGGTTTTTGAGTTTTAGTACCTATAGCTGCAATACCATTCATGAAAGAAATATCCCCGGAAGGGAAAGTCATTTGCATATTTTCCCACTCGGTATCTTTTTGCTTTTTAGGCGTAAACAACCTTAAAAAGATATCTTCCTTATCGGTATAAACCTTAAAACTTTGTTCTTTGGTGATGAATTTGCACCAGTACATATTGGCGTAATAACCTTTAAACTCTGGATATTCAAAAGGAATTTCTCCGGTAGAATTATCGTTATAATCTTTTTTCCAGATGCCAAATTGGTTACCTTTCATACGGTTTTTCCAAACACGGTAAGGACCAAAACCCATAAATTCTACCCCTTTTATTTGCTCTTCTGGAAAAGAGAAGTTTACACCTACATATCTGGTAAAATAGCTCTCGGGGAAATATTTAACCTGCATTTTCACCATTCCCGATGGATATATTGTCCACTGTAAAGTGTTAAAGCTTTCCTTTTTATCAAAAGATGAAGAGATGATGATATTATCGCCGTCTTGCTTTAAGCTGAAATTTTTAAAGTTTGTAGCTCCTTCTTGTATAAAAGGCCCATTGTTAAAAGGAATTACTCCTTTTTGATTTTGTACCTGCTCTAAAATTCCTGTTGTTTTATTGATGCTGAGTTGTAAATCGGCAACTTTTAAAACATAAGCATTAGTACTTTCTGTAGCTTCTACCTTGTTTTTGAATGAATTAGATAAAGCTATTTTCAAGGTATTTTCTGGCCTAGTGATAGGGAAACTCCAGGTAAAAATTTCTTGTCCGTATACATCTTTAGCCGTTACAAATAAAACATCAAAAGTGTTCCAGTCTGACGGTAAAAGTATTTGTAATGCCCCTTTTTCTAAAGGTTTTAGATTTGGAGCTTCTATTTGACCTGTTTTAACCAAGTTTTCGCCTTGTGTGGCTAACTTGCTTAGTTTATAACTGAAACTGCATTGGTTAAGATTGGTAAAATGGTAGCGGTTTTCTATGATGAGTTTACCATCAAAAGCTGGGGTAATTTCTCTGCGTTCTATAAAAACCGGTGACCAAATTTCTTTTATAGCATAAAAGCTACCTTCTTTTTCGTGATGCGGACCAACAATACCATCAGCACCGTGGTTACCATCGGTATCTAATATTCCATTTTTATCGGTACGTACCACGCCTTGGTCGGCAAAATCCCATAAAAAACCACCTGCCGATAGCGGATTGCTCCACATGGCTTTCCAATAATCTTCTAAACCAGCGGCATGACCACCGTCAAACATCCCATGTAAAAACTCGGTAGGCATGATGATATTTCTACCTTGATCGTAATTGCCAATGCCATAATTATATTCGCGGTAATGCGTAGTTTCAAAACCTCCGTAAATTTCCCAAGGGTGTACAACAGGTCTTTTTTGGATGTCTAATTGTGTAAATAATGGGTCTAAATCTGTATTATGACCACCCTCGTTACCATTTGCCCAAAAAATAATGGATGGATGATTTTCATCTCTAACAAACATTTCTTTGAGCAGTTTAGTACCTGTTGGCGTATCGTAATGCCCATGCCAGCCAGCTAGCTCGTTCATCACATATAAACCCAAAGAATCGCAAGCTTCAAGTAAATGACTATCAGGCGGATAATGTGCCATCCTGATGGCATTCATATTCATTTCTTTGATAAGTTTTACATCATTTATGCTGATGGTTTTACTTGTTGTTCTGCCAGATTCTGGCCAAAAAGAATGGTGATTAACCCCTTTAAATTTAATTTTTACGCCATTGATGTAAACGCCATCACGCTCCCTTAGCTCTACCGTACGGAAACCAATATTTTTACTGATTTGATGAAGCAATTTAGAACCATCGTATAAAGAAAAAACAGCTTTGTACAGGTTTGGAAACTCTGCCGACCATAATTTAGGGGCTTTAAAAGTTGTTTTAATAAGATTTAAATTACCCGATAATGCTTGTTGATGTTTCCCTAACCTTTTACCAGCTTGGTCAAAAACTTCTAAAACTAGTTTTTGGGCTTCGCCCTGATGTGCAACTTTAGCTTGAAAAGAGCCATCGGCTTTAGCATCTATAGAAACTTGTTGGATATGTTGTTTTGGTAAAGCTTCTAAAAAAACAGGTCTAAAAATGCCTCCAAAAATCCAGTAATCAGCCTCGCGTTCTGCTGCATTAACAGATTTATTTGCAGAATGCTTGCTTACCGTAACCTCTAACAAATTGCTTTCCTGAAATTTTACTAGCTCGGTAATATTATATTTAAACTGATAAAAAGAACCTTGATGTATCTCTCCTGCTACTTTTCCGTTAATTTTAACTTCGGCATCAGTCATCACACCATCAAAAACCAAATTGATTTTCTTGTTCTTCCAAGCATCGGCAACTGTGAAACTATATTTATAAAGTCCTTTTTCTTTGCCTTTATTTACCTCTTTATTAAAGCCATAATTATATTTACCAAAGCCCTGTAACTCCCAGTTAGAAGGTACGGCAATACTTGTCCATTTGCCAGAGTTTGCACCATCGGTACAGAAAAAATCCCAGTTTTTAGTATTGCCAAAACCAGTTCCAGAAAGCATAACTTTTTCTGTTTGTTGCGCAGATAAACCAGCTGTTATCAAAAACAGAATCAAAGTAAAATATATGTTTAGGCTCTTGAACATGATTATTTGCTTAGCGCTGATGTTTTTAAAGCGTGAATAAAATAAACGGCTTCTTTTACAGGCTCGCCCGGATTTTTTAAATCATAATCCTGATCGGTTGGTGTATCCGCATCTGGAAAACGACTAACTTCACCTGTTCTAAAAGCTACCCTACTAATTTCTGCTACCGGAGCAAAAAACAGTTTTGTCCCCTTCTCTTGTCCGTTTAAAAACAGTTTGTAAGAACGGGTTTTAGTATTTACCTCTAATCTTAAAGTATAGGTTTTACCGGCTTCGTATTTAGCAATCCCACTGTTGCGATAACCTGCTTTAGATTTCAATTCTCCATCAGCATCAACAATAATGCGGGTTGCGGCAATACCTTTTTGGTCTAATAGTTCTATGTGTAACAAGCCTTTATCAGCCTGAGCCGGCGTAAAAGAAAACTCGATAGAAACTTGCTCTGCCGAAGGGATGACTCTTTCTACTTTAGCGTAATCGTACAAATCCTTATCGCGTAAAGCCAAAGCTTTTTTACCATTAGGAGCTTGCTCTATTTTTGCGGAAGCCCAAAGCGGACTATAAATATTCCATTCTTTTAATTCTTCGCCAGTTTTTAAATCTGCAAAAACATCATTTACAGGCGTTTCTACTTTATCTTTAACCGGAACAGGAATTTTTGCTACCCACATATCTTCTTTATTCATGCTGTAGCCAACCCACATATTCTTATCAGCCGGGATGCCGTTACCTTCTAAAATACCTCTTACATACTGCGGGCCGTAAGATTTATAATTTCCTCCGTAACGCATAGGAGATATTTCGCCATTTACCAATAATAAATTGCGATAATTTAAACCATCATCACTCACAGAAACAGCCAAAGGCCAACGGTATTCTGAAGGATTGTAAACCGTAGCATATTTACCATCGGAAGTTTTTTGCCCCCATATTTTAGCATTGCTATTTACAAAACCTGGTGCTCTTACAGCATCGTATTGCCAGCTTTTACCTCCATTGGTGCTAATGCTGGTTAAAGCATGTTTCCAAAAGCCAGCAATTCTGCCATCAGGTAAAGTATAATAGCTAAAAGCTTTAATAGCTCTTTTGTAAGGCACTAAAGGGTCGTTTCTATCAGCCTCTTCAGACCATTGCTGCATCAATAAAGGTTTAGAAAGTAACTCGTTACAAGCAGCTACAAAGCCTTTGTCTTTACTTTTTGTATAGAAAGGATATTGAGCCAATTTGGTATTGAAAGAAGCATTAAAACGGATGAAATAGATAGGGCCATAAGTGCCATCTTTATAAATTTCACGCACTACTCGGCCAATGCCATTACCATCATTAGGGTCGTCTTTAGCATCTAAAGCCACACCATAATAACCCAAAACCAATAACCTATTGCTAGCACTTACATAAAATCCCATGCGTTGGTGCATAATGGCATATAAATCTTTAGCCTTACCGGGATGATTGGGTTTTGTAAAGCCATCTGGCACTTTGTAAGGCGGAAAAACTACTGCTGGTGCCGACCATTGGTAGCCATCTTTAGATGTTTGCAGCAAGGTTTTACCTTCTGCGATATGCTCGCCCACGGGGTTACTCAAATACTCTAAAAAGAAAGTATTGTTCCAATAAGCCAACATGGGTTGGTGGTTATAAGTAAAATTATGGCCAGCGTTATATTCTGGATGCATTCTGTTTGCTCGCATCACTTGTATATTATGTACACCTACCGCCAAACTTAACTGCCCATGGTGGTAATCTACATTAGAAAGCGTTTTTCCAATATATCTCACCGTGTCTTGCTGGGCTAGCAAACTAGAGGTGCTTAATGCTATGGCTATACAGGTTTGAATGATTTTCATATTAATTTTTTTCGGCTTTATTGATGATTGCCTTCAGATGTTTTGCTTTGGCTTTAAAAATAGTCCCGTGTTTGTGCCCTTCAGGCAGTTTAATTTCTGTATTGATATTTTTAAAGCTTTTGAAATCTTGGGTACTTACTGCGGCATATTTTTTATCTCCGTAAGAGTCGTAATAAATAAGCCAGTTGTTAGCTACTTTTACTACGGATGGACCTTCTGTTAAATGAGGCGTAAAAGCAGCAGAAACTTGGTTATATGGCCCCAATGGATGTTTAGCAAAAGCTACTTTCATGTTCCGGTTTGGCCGAGTGTTATCTTTCAAAACCAAAACATAATCTTGTTGAGCCCTTTTCACTATTACAGCATCTATGACACTAAAACCGGGGTCTATAAATAATTTTGTAGGCGTAAAAGTTTTAAAATCTTTAGTGGTAGTGTAATACATACGGTGGTTGTTCTGCTCTTCTTCTATTCCTTTTTCAAAGCGGTAAGGAATGGTAGAAGCCCAAATAATGATAAATTGCTTTTCCTCATCATCATAAAACAACTCTGGCGCCCAAACATTTACCGTAGTTGCTTCATGCTGCATTACTGGAATAAATTGCTGTGCCGACCAATTCATTAAATCTTTAGAACTGGCATAGCCGAAACCTTTATCGCCTTTCCAGCTGCTTGTCCATACTAAATGGTAAACCCCGTCTGGACCTTGTACAATAGATGGGTCTCTCATTACTTTTTGGGAACCTATCTCTGGTTTTAAGAAAACCTGATTTAAATCTTCCCAATGGTAGGCGTCTTTACTATAAAGCAATCTTAAGCCATCTGTTGCTGGCTCATGAAAAGAAGTAAACATGTAAACATTTGGGTTGCATGAAGAAAAAAACATCGCTAAGAAAAAAAGAAACATCAGCCTAAATCCCTCTCTAAAGGAGAAGAATTGCCATGCTTGCTTGTTTAATTTCCTTATATGATTAATTCTTTGCATTGTTTATTCTTATCTACTATCTATTACTCTCTTTACCCAGTTCTTTCTACTTTATAATCAGTACTTTATACTTTCTACTTTGTACTTTATACTTTCTACTCTTAAAAACTCTCCAAAACCAACACCCAATCATTCCCTTCTTTAACATCGCCCGGTGGGTTAAACTCCTTTACACCTTTATTTTCTACTTTAGCTTCTTCTTTGTATTTACCATCGCGTGGGTTAAACCAAGAAACTTTCACCTCATCACCTTTAATTTTACCCATATTGATTTTCATATTTCTACCCGTATAGGTATAAATCATGGCGTAATCATCTGCTCTGGTAGCTATCAATCGGTTATATTTTTCTCCGTTTTCTGCAATTAGACTTTGGTCTGGAATACGATTGAAATAAGGTTTAGACAGCATTAGATTTTTTAAATGAACCATTTGCTTAGCTCCTGGCGCATGAATAGCTTGGCTCCATAATTCTTTTGAGCCATAAGCGCTTGTAGAATCTGTTTTTTGATGCATTTGCATCACTGAGTTATGACCATAAGTATACCCAAAAGCACCAGCAAAAACCGACCAGTAGCCGTATCTGCGAACATCAGCATCTGTCCAACGTGGTTCTAAAGTATCATGTAAACCTTGCGGGATGCCCTCGTATGAAGGTTCTCCATCTATAGTTGGTTTAAGCGGGCTTAATTTTAAATCGGCTTCCATAAACTTCCAGTTGTCTTCGCCGTAATGCTTCACTTCTTTTTTTGAAGTATCTTGGTCGTACCTTCTATGGCCAGATTGTACCATATTAAAATCTAACCAACTTTCCTTATGAAACCAGTCTGATGAAGCTGTTCTGCCTCTCGGATGAAAAGTTATCAAATGCCTATCGTCATGAGCTCTTAAAGTTTCACCTATTTTCTTCCATACAGCTAAAGAATCACTGCCTTTGATATCGCCACCGTTTAACCAAATGATATTGTTGCGGTCTTTGTATCGCTTAGCTAAAAATTTAGCGTATTGTTCTGCTTGTGCTACGCTAACCTTTCCATCTTTAACATTAGTACCCCAAACAGGCACTAAAGCCATGTAAATACCTTTTTCGCTAGCTTTATCGATGATAAAATCTAGATGATCCCAATAATCATAAGCCAAAGAATCTTGCGGGTTGTTTCCTGCTGTGGTATCTGGCGTAGCAACATTTGCGTTTATTAAAGAAGAGTCTCCGTATACATTTACCGAAGGAACGGTATGTAAAACCATAGCTTGTACCACATTAAAGCCTTTTTGCTTGCGGTCTTCAAGATAAGTTTCTGCCTCTGCCCTGTTTAGTTTATTGAATAATAACCAGCCTGTATCCCCCAACCAGAAAAAAGGTTTACCATCCTCTGTCATTAAATACCTCTTGTTTTCTGATATTTTAAGCAATTGCACTCCATGATACTCTTCAGTAGTTTGACATGCAGTAAATGCTATCGCTATCAAAAAAACAATGTTTATGATTCTCTTCATCTTTATCTTATTTTTTCTTTATCCAAACCACCACATCACTTTTTAAATCTTCTGTTTTAATGGCTTGATTATTAATTTTTATAGTGCTTTGCTTTAAAACTTTACCGCTTTGTGGACTGATGTAGCTGAGCACATAAGTTCCGTTTCCTAGTTTTACCTCTGCCTGATTATTTTGGTAAACAATAGCCGATGATTCATTTGCCAAAGTATAAAAGCCTTTTTGTGATTGTGGCTGTGGTTTCATGGTTGCAGCGTCTTTTAAGAAATTTTCATCAGTAATAAGAGGCAAATCTGCCAGAGACCCGCCAGCCATGAATACTGCCCAACCCATTCTATCGTAATTACCTGCATTATAGATAACCGCTTTATCTGGATATTTAGAACGATACTCGGCCACAGCCCTATAAACCTGCTCAAAAGACGATTTACCAACTTTGGTTAAACGAGCATGCTGCCTTGGCGCTAAATTTTGTCCGCCTTTAGGTGCATAAGCCATACCGTTTTCTTGGTAAAACCAATATCTGATATCAATAACATTAACATATTTAGAACGCTCGGGGTCTGCTAAAATCTCGTCTTGTACATCTTTAGTAGCGCTTAAACCAATGATAGGCTTTTTACCTGTTTCTAATTCCCATTCTTTAATTACATCTAACCAAAAAGCTACAAAATGCGTTGGCCCAGTATACTCTGCACTAGTAAGTTGTATCACTGATGAATTATCTTTAAAATTCTCTAAACATTGGCGGATATAGTTACGATGCAAAGCCCTCCTTACGGGATGATTAACATCGTAAAACTGCTCTGCCATGAAAATGCGTTTATCGCCTGCATAAGGTACAGGCTCTGGAAAACCTGTATCATTGATGTTATTTGCTGGTCGCCAAGGGAAATCTGCATAATGTGCTCCAGCTTCTAGAATATTGTGCTGAAAATAGTTTTGATGTAAAAGTACCAGGCCTTTTTCATCAGCAAGGTTGGCAAACTGTTGTAACCTACCCCAATACCATTTGTTAAACGTAGTTAAATCGTATTTACTTAAGCCATCCCAGGCGATACCTTGGCCGCTGCGGGCAAAAGGTTGCTCGTAAAAAGGCGGCCAAACTTCTGCATCCATTCTTCTTACACGCTGGTGGTCATCCCTCCTACGCTCGTACCATAAACCGTAGTTATGATCCATTGCAACTACATTTTTTTGTTGCATGCTTGTTGTAAGTTCTTCTAAATCATCGGTTAAACCATTACCAATTTCGCCAGGTACAAAACGGGTAATATGTGGACGCATTTTATCTAAAGCGAATGGTCTAGCACTGCCAGACCACCATTGTATATCTTGCTTGGCACCTGTAACAACCTTGTCTTTATAAATGATAAAACCGTTTTTCAATTTCATATCGCCAGCTTTAAGATTTTCTTTAGCGATAATAGGCTTTAATATTTTAGCTCCGTTTGCATCGGTATTTATAGGTGTTCTTGAGCCAGCATCATCAATAAACTGACTTAATTGTAAAATAGGTTTTGCTGCTAGCTGCGTTAATGCTAAAGCTGTTTCTATAGAAGGACTAGAAGATGCTTCTGATGCTACAGGTAATAAAAATTTTCTGGCTGTTGCCGATTTTCCTAAACGATCTTCTAACTGTGCATAATAAAAACTTCTTGGGTTTACATGTTCATTAGACATATCCCAAAAGCCATCGCCAGCAAATTGTGCCCAAGTACCAAAAGCCCAATTTTGAGCTGTTGGTGGTTGCTCGTTATACACTTTAGCTGCACTACATTGCCAGAAAAGACTGTTAGCAGCTGTCCATCCTGCACCTTGCCCATCTTGTCCTCTATTTGCAAAACTTAAAGCTTGTCCGTCTATATTCATAACATCAAACAAAGCTCCTGAAGCCCAGCTATCTATAGCTCCGCTAAAGCTATGAGAATTTACAGCTTGGCATTGTACAAAAGCATTTGGCCCTGCTGCCATAAAACCTACGGCAAAATCATGGTAACCAAATTCAGCATATAACCTTTGAAATAATGTTTGTTGGCCTTTGGTGTAAAAAGTATTTCTACGCTCGCCACCAATTTCAGAAACTGGTGCTAAAGATTTACAATCTTCTACCGTTACGCGTTTACTGTTTTGATTTACATAAACCGCAGAACCTGCAAAATGCTTAAAGTTGATTTGTCTTACCCAAACATCGGCTGCATTTTCTATGTTGATAGCATTCCAGCGGTGGTCTTCGTCTTTTTTATTTTGTTGATTGTAATCTGATACTAATTGTAAATTTTCTACTCCGATATTGGTTATACGGCCATTCCACTGATATTTGGCCACCGTAGCTTGTCCAAATTGCTTATCTAAAGCTGTGGTAATGGGTACATCAATGGTGATGTTGTTACCATTGATAGCTATAATTTTTCTATCCCAAAAAATATCTCTTTGACCGGGCTTCCATCCTAAACTACTTAAACCACCACCAAAGGTTACGGTATTTAGTTTGGTTATCCATTCTTGTGTAGATGGACGATGGATCAGGATTTGATCTCCTACTTTAAATGAGCTCACGTCGGCAATTTTAAACTGAAAAGCGTTTACAGGTACGTAATCATCTACAATAGAAACAGGTGTTTGCTTTACCTGATTTTGTTTTCCTAAAACCCGAATTAATATTTCTCTGTTTGTGCCTTTACCTAAAATGGTAGTACCATTTACTAGAAATCCACTACCTCTTAAAACAACACCAGAAGCATTTATTTTGATAGTTCCATAAACTTGATAAACAGCTTTTTGCAAGAGTACAGCACCTCTGAAACCATTTTTATCTAAAGGTAATTTAGCTACTTCATCTATAGCTGCTTGTATAGTGGCGGTTGCATCGCCCAATATGGTTGGCACAACAACTTTCACAGGAACATTTGGAATAGCGTTTTCCCCTGCTTGGTAGCCACTGTAAGAATAATCAGGGATACGATTACCTAAAGCATCTGGCGTATAAGCCAATTTGCCTTCTTTTTGAAGATAAACAGGAGATTTTGGAGCTTCTTTTTTTTGTGCTTTAACAACTAGTGGAGATAATCCTAAAAACAAATAAACACCTAAACTAAAGAAGTTTAAGCTAAAACTATACACACCATGTTTAAGTACTTTTTTAAGCAAAATTATTGTCATTTAGGTTTGATTTATATCTAAAAAAAATTGTTGTAGCAAATTACTCATTTAGGTCAACAGATATATTTTTTTAGATATAAATTGGATTTTCTAATACAAATTTAATGGTTAAAGCACTTTTATTTTTGTAGTATTTTCTCTATGTCTTATATGATTTTGTCATAGGAAATAAAATATGATGAATCATCAAAAAAAAGTGATTATTATTTATAAAAAAGACATAATCCCTTCAAATTTTTATTCTTATGGAAAAAACATCAAGTCTTTACTATAACAATTTCATACAAAAAAAGGAGATACTGATGGGCAGTTCTCCTCTTTTATAAGCCAAACAAAATACCTAAGGTATGAGGTTTATAGATTCTTAGTGAAACCACTCGACTAAGAAAGCTTTTTACTAACTTTTATTACTAAGCTTAACCATGTTGGATAAATAGTGCATCAATAAACTATAATGAAAATTTTAATATAAAAATTTTTATGTTTCAAAACCTTTTAAGCTCAAGTTAAAGACTTAAAAAAAATGATTCTCTTTAATTAAGGTGTTACATTCTTAATATCAACAACACTATTTAAATAAACCTCTATGTTTGAATAACCCGAAGCAGTAATTTTACTCGCATCAGAAGCATCTTTAGGGTTTAAACCATTTCTTGTTTCATAATCATCGGGCATACCATCTTGATCACTGTCTTTATAGGGTTTACCTTCATATTTTGGATAACCTCCTACTTGACTGATATCGGTAATGATACCTCCTTTGTACGAATCTTTTGGTAATCTGCGATGTTTAAAATCAGCTTCAGGAAGTTTTACATCTTTTATATATTCTATCTCGCCAGTTCTTACTTGTTTCACAATTCTGGCATCAACTGGGTCTCTTTTTGGTAAAGTAGCACCTGCATTATCTAACACATAATTGTATGCTTGTTGTGCCGGAATAATTGTCATTTTAGGCATTGGTAAAGGCTTTTGAACTCGCATGGCAGCAAAGTAGGGCTTTGCTTCATCATAAGTCATAGATTCACCTTTTTTATTCTCTAACTGTATACCGCCATCCCAATTATTTTGGGTTACTTTAGTATTACCTTCCACAATATTGCCTTCCACATGTGCTCTTCCAAAAACAACATAAGGTAGTTTACTACGACCTGATTCTGGCTTTAAAATACGATAACCTATAGGTTGAGTTTTTGGTGTTAAAGGACCTGGTTTAAAATAGTTATTGATGATATTGTATTGTGCTGTATAATCGCCACCATCTATAGAACGGTGTACCCAGTTAAACATCACATTGTTAGCAAAATTAAAAATACCATTCCAACCAATTGATGGATTTCTTGCTGCATTATCTGCCCAAAGGTTTCTAACAAAAGCACAATTTTCTCCTCCTAAAGTACTGCCAAAAGCGTGGTTCCAAGTATCTAAAGCTTCAGAGAAAATAGAATTTTGGATGGTTATGTTTACTGTACCTAATTTAACTTCTGGCTTACCTGTACTATCGTTATACATGTGGCGATACATTGACATGTTTTCGTCTAATCCCCAACTTGCTGATACGTGATCTATCATGATATTTCCTACCGGATTACCACCAATAGCGTCATCTCTTCTACCCACATAGGTTTCGCCTCTTCTAAAGCGCATATATCTAATTACTACATCGTGGGTATTTAACCAAACTGATTCTCCTGCTACACAAACCCCATCTCCAGGAGCAGTTTGACCTGCTATGGTAATATACGGTGCTCTGATGATTAAAGGAGTTTTTAATCTGATGATGCCTGCTACATTGAAAACTACTATTCTGGCACCACCTTGCTCGCAGGCCCAACGTAAAGAACCGGGGCCACTATCATTAAGGTTAGTAACCACATAAACTTTACCGCCACGACCACCAAAAGCATAAGCACCGCCACCTTCTGCACCAGGGAAAGCTAGAATATCTGCCTGTGGTAAATCTGTAGGACGACCTGCCCAAGGAATATAAGGTTTTCCTTCTTTTGCCTCTTGCTCTATAATAGGTAGTGCTTTTTGCCAAGCTAAATCAGATTGCTTGGTAGCTTGCTTCATTAAT
This sequence comes from Pedobacter glucosidilyticus DSM 23534, assembly GCF_000425145.1. GTDB lineage: Bacteria > Bacteroidota > Bacteroidia > Sphingobacteriales > Sphingobacteriaceae > Pseudopedobacter > Pseudopedobacter glucosidilyticus. Next base: position 112,587 of record NZ_AULF01000010.1, on the reverse strand, counting down.
TCTGCCGTTGCTTTTTGTACATCGTCTGGTATGCTTGGGTATTGCGCTTTTACTTGATAAGTAGTTAACATAACTGCTGCCCCCAGCAGGGTAGACTTCATCAGTTTCTTCATTTGATTAGTTTAATTTAGGAAAATATACGATGTTGATAAAGTATAATATTTCAAATATATACATATCTAACCTATCATATTTGTATCATTTTTACGAAGTATTGTAGGATTTTAGCCAATGAAAAAGTCGCTCTTAATAAAGGAGCGGCTAACTATGTTGATTTTTAAATATTAATTTTGAACTTTAACGCTAATATTTATAAAAGGCTTACCTTCAATATCAGTACTTACTGCATTTACTAATATACAACCATACTTATTTTCTGGTGTTAAAAAATAAACAGCACTACCTGCCACCAAACCTGTTGTTGTTGCCCTTAAATTAATAGTTCTTCTTCTAGCCTCGGTTTCAACAATCGTACCGGTCCTTAAAGTATTGTTAAACGTATTTGCATGCCCATTTACTGGCGCACTAAATAAAGTAGCTCTTTTTGTCCATGTACTAATATTGTAGGGAGCAAAAGGCAGAGGGTTTGCACTTAATGAGTATAAATTAATTACTGGGGTGGTACTGCTTGTTCTAAATATACCAAAATCAATATCTGCTGAACTTGCTTCGCCTGTAGTGTAACTGTAAGTATTTCCTGTTTTTATTGAGAAATAACATGGCAATACTTTAGCTACCGTATCAGGGAGATATACTCTTCTATTTGAAATATGATTAAAATTAGGCTTAACGTCGATAGTTACTTGTTTATATCCATCGCCCATATACACACCGCGTCTATCTACAGGCCAAACACGATAAGATGTTTTTCCAGATTTCACATTAGCTCTAAGTTTTACAACTCCTGAAAAACTTCTTCTTTTGGTTTCATCAGTGATAGGAATTCTTAAGAAAGGAACAGCACTCCCTACTTCTAACACGTTAATCTGATACATATCTTGCTTAGCAGACGTAACGGTATAATCTATATAAACACTATCACCATCATTTACTTCTTTGTAATCAGTTACGCTAAAAGGATGGTCTCCTTTAAAAGTTACTGTAACATCCGTAAACATATTAAAAATGTTTTCAGATTCTTTTTCACAAGACGATAAGGAAATTATAACACCAGCTATAACCCCAAATATTTTTAAACTTCTTACTATTTTCATTTTAATAAAGGTTTGCTTTAAGCACTACCATTCTTCTTAGAATAGTAATGCCTAAATTCTAAATAAAATTATTTAAGAGGATCAAAGGTTCCACCTTCCCAGCCAATAGTATGCTCTAGTAAGGGACTAGAATTCATAAATTGGTTGTGGAAAGTATAGAAATAATGATACTCTGGAACACTAAACGGACCATTACCTCCTGGTATAACCACTGTATGAGGATTAAAATAGAATAGATAGGTACTTTTAACATTTATATTTAAAGTATCTCTATTTCTTAATCCTGTTGTTGGATTAATAGCTTCTAGATGCGTTCTTAAGGCAGTAGTTTTAGTTGCTATTTGTATACCTTCTATGGTACCTGTTAAAGTGTGCATTTTTCTTAACCTTCTTAAGTCATGATGACGTTTAGCTTCAAATGCAAACTCTACCATTCTTTCATTAGTTATGAGTTCTCTCATTTGTTCTATGGTAGTTGCTAAACCTAAGCCAAAATCATTACCTGCAGTACCTTCTATAATACCAGCTCTTCTTCTAATTTCTCTTACTAATGTTTTTGCTAATACCATATCGCCTGTTTCATTAGCACATTCTGCATAATTTAGCATTACTTCAGCAAAACGTAACTCTATCCAATCCATACCGCTACCTCCAATATTAGAAGTATAGTTAACCGCTGATGCAGATAAATCTGGGCTTGAAAAACGTTTACAATACACACCTCTATTACCGCTTTCATTAATTGCATTGGTGTAAGTCCACTGTCTTCTATTATTATTACCACTTAATTTCCAATTACTACCATTATAAGCAATAGTTGCTTCAAATCTTGGGTCGCGATTTCTCCAGAACAAAGTAGCATCATAATCTGGATGACCTTGAATTGGTCTTCCATCTCTCATTGGATATGCATTTAACAATTTTGTAGTAGCAAAATAAGCATCGTTTGGAGAACCACCTTCAGAAGCTGGTCTTATTCTAGACTCCACATTATGCCCTCTTCTTTCTAATGTGCTAGAATAAGATCTTACCATAATGGCTTCGGTATTAGACGTACCTTCTGTTTGAAAAATAGTTGCATAATTAGCCATTAATTTTCTACCGGAAGCCAAGCAAATATCGTAAGCTTCTCTATTGGCCTCTAAAGCTCTTTGCCATCTGGCTGCGTCATAAGGGTGTTGAGGATCGTTAACAGGATTAAACTGCGGACTAGCCCAGTACAAGAGTACTTTTGCTTTTAAAGAAGCTGCGGCAGCTCTATTAATTTTACCTCTTTCTGTTGCATCTGCCCAGCTAATACCATTTAACTTAACCATTGCAGAATCTAAATCATTCACTATGGCATTGATACAATCTGCTGCTTTTGCTCTTCCAGATACCGTAATATTGTCTGGATCTTGAGGTTCTAAAACTAAAGGTACACCACCATAAATTCTTGTTAATTCAAAATAAGCCATTGCTCTTAAGGCGTAAAATTGACCTAATAGTTTATCTTGCGTAGCCTTGGGTAAAGTTCCTGTTGGAATACCCTTAATTGCATTATTACAACGAGCGATATCAAAATATCTATTATCACCTACGTTTGAGCCTTGGTATTTTGTAGCTACATATCTTACATCATTATTTGCTAATGTACCATTTACGCCAATAGCTCTTCTAGCCCAAGCTTCTGTTCCAGAGAAATAGTTTTCATCACTGGCTAAATGTATACCATACTGATTTATAGTATATTGATAAGGAAACTCTGGCATAATTAAACGGTATGTACCATCTAATAACATTTGGATAGCACCTTCGTTACTCCAAATTCTTGCATCTATCCCACCCCTATCTGGCAGTTCAAAAAATTCATCTTTGTTTACACAAGCTGAAAAAGAAACTATCACAGTATAATAAACAAGGGCATTTCTTAAAGCCTTTTTAAATATTGTTTTCATTTTATTTAATATTTTATAAGTTAACACTTAACCCCAAAGAAATAGTTCTTAATGTAGGGTAGTTATATGCACTTGATGTATATGGATCTTTATAAGGTAATGGATTTACGATTGTCCACAAGTTATTACCAGTAGCCAATATTCTTGCACTACCCAAACCTAACTTACTAGCAACTTTTGCTGGCACTTTATAACTTAGGGTCATGTTATTGATTCTTATAGTAGTACCATCTACTGCCCAGAAAGTTGAATTCCATCTTCTAACTGAGGCGGCATCATCAAATCTTGGGAATTTGCCCTCCATTGGATTTTCTGGTGTCCAGCGGTCTGTCCAAAAAGCAAGTGCATTAGTGGTAGTAGTAGGCGCAGTTAATGCTCTACTGTCATAAAACACCTTTCCTCCAAACCTTGCTGCTATATTTGTGCTTAAATTAAATGCTTTATAACCTAAGCTTAAATTAATACCTGACGCAAAAGCAGGAGTTGTTCTTTTAAACATAGGAACCATATCTCTATCAGTAATTCTTCCATCGCCATTGGTATCTTCAAAATATAACCATCCTGGTTGTGGTACTTTACCATCAATTGTATAGTTAGGGTTTTGTGCTAAGAAAGCATCAACTTCTTCTTGAGTTCTGAACATCCCTTTACTGATTAAACCTATATTGCTGCTGTTAAATCTCCTAGGGTCTGTACCAAACATAATTCTCCAATCTGGTGGAGTATTTTCAAATAATTGATAGATATTATAATAAGTTCTATCTACTACAGAGTTACCATATCCAAAGTTGATACTGGTATTAATAGATAAGTCTTTTCCAACTTTAGCTTTATATCCTAAAGTAAACTCAGAACCCCAAGAATAAGCCTGTCTGTAATTTACCGTAGGCGACTCAAAACCTACATACATTGGGAATATTTCATTTACACCACCATCAAAACCGTCATAAGTGTAATTTCTAAATACCTCAATACCAACATCTATTTTATTATTCAACATAGACATTTCTATACCGGCATTGAAAGTACTTTTCTTCTCCCAAGTAATATCTGGATTTGCTAAAACAGAAGGGTTCATCCCAACGGTATTAGTTTCTCCATAGATGTAACCATTGGTAACATCAACTCCATATCTTTCTTGCCACAACCTAGCATTTACCCTATCATCGCCTGTTATACCGAAATTAGCTTTTAGTTTTAAGAAGTTGATAAAAGGAACATTATCAATAAAGAAATTTTCTTTACTCACGATCCATCCTAAACCAATACTTGGAGAAAGCCCCCATCTATTTCCGGTTGCAAAATTTGAAGACGCATCTAAACGAGCAACCGCTTCCAGAATATATTTCTTATCTATGTCGTAATTAAAACGACCAAAGAAAGAGCGTTTGGAACTTTCTGTAATATTTAGACCACGACTTGTGATAAGATTAGGATCAAATGCCCAGTAATCCCCTATATTAGGTAACAATTGGTTAATCCATCTTACCCCTAAATTTTCTGAGTAACCTATAGTTTGCTCGCCACCTACTGTTAAATCAAAAGTATGCTTACCAATAGATCTACCATATTGTAAGGTAATAAAGCCTTGGTAGCTATTATCTCTTCCTAAAATAGGCTCTAACAAGCTGTTTGTGCCTCCAGAAACCACTCTTGTTGCAGAAACCTGATCAGTATAAAACAAATTATTTCCACCGGTTCTTGTAAAATCATAAACATTAAATGGTGGCCTGTAAACTTTGTTACTGGTATTACCACCACCTTGAGAAATTTGAAATCTTGTTTTAAAACCTTTTAGGAATTTTGGTTCGTAGGATAAACTAGCGTTTATACGATAACCTTGAGATCTTCTAGTATCCTCATATCCAGATGATATGATACCCAACGGACTATTATTTCTATTATTAAAGTTAACAGGTTTACCATCAATACTTATAGGCACCCACTGTGGTACAGTAACAATAGACTCAAAGAAAGTAGCATCTGTTTCGTTACCTAAATCATTCTGACTTTCTCTTATTCTATGGTCAACGTTAAAATTAAGATCCGCTTTTAAACCAGGAATAATTTCAGCTGTTAAACCACTTCTAAAAGAGTATTTGTCTTGCTTTGTACCTGCATAATTACCATTTTCATTTTGATAACTTCCGCCTACAAAGAATGTTATTTTTTCTGTTCCTCCAGAAATGCTAAGATTATGTCTTTGAGTTGTTGATGCTTGCCATAATTCATCATACCAGCTTTTAATTTGAGAGTTTTTAAGCACTTCTAAATCTGCCGGAGTGAAAAAGTTAGCTGCTGGTGCATTATTAACAGCAAAGTCACCATTAAGTAGTAAAGCATGTTCATAAGCTGATAGCATCTTTGGCGATGTTGCAGCATCAGAAACACCTACGTATCCATTATAAGTAATACTTGGCTTGCCTATTTTACCTCTTTTTGTGGTCACTAACACAACACCCTTAGCACCAGAAGCCCCGTAAATAGCGGCAGATGCATCTTTTAAAATGGTTATAGTCTCTACCATCGATGGGTCTAGGTTCTCAAAGCTTTCGGCAGGAACAGTAATTCCATCAATGATGTATAAAGGCTCATCTGTAACGCCAAATAAATTATTAGATGCAGAAGATCCACGTACGTTTAATCTGATACCAGCACCAGGTCTTCCAGAGGCCTCGCTTACGCCTACCCCAGCTATTCTATTTCTTAATGCCCCAGCTATGTTCGGAGCAGGAATATCCATTAATTCTTCTCCGGTTACGGTAGCTACAGAACCAATGATTTCTGAACGCTTTTTCTGACCATAACCTGTTACCACTACTTCATCCATAGCATTAGTACTTTCTTCCATAGTGATACTAATGTTTGTTCTACCAGCAACAGGAATTTCTTTTGTAGTAAAACCTAGAAATGATACGATAAGAGTTTCATTACCCGTAGGAAGATTTATTCTGAAAACTCCGTTAATATCTGTTGTGGTACCTGTATTTGTACCTTTTACTCTTACAGCAACACCAATTAATGGCTCTCCCTTACTGTCTTTTACCGTACCGGTAACATTTACCCAACGGGATGATGTGCTTATTGCTCCCGAATGAAGTGACAACCCGGCGTTTCGCTCTGTAGCCACACCAGAACCTGGCAAAAACAAAGCTAATAACAAAGGAGCGCAGGCTGCCCTTATTACGTTACGCTTGTTAAGTGGCTTTTGTAAAGATAACTTCATAGTTCTTCTTGATTCAATTGGTTATTATTAGATTTTGGTTAGTTCTTTTTAGGCAATAAAAACCACTTTACAGTAAATCGTATGATTACTGTTTCAAATAATTTTTATTGCTTTTTTATCGGATTATATACCTATAAATTGTAGCTTATAATCTTCAAATACGTTATGATAATTTAGGTTATAAAATATTGGTTAAAACATTTATATATCAAATATAGGAGTCAAAAATACTGCTTTTGTATAGCATTTTTTCAAAATACTATAGCATATTATCATTCCCTATTTTTCCTTTCTTTAGCCTCTTTTATGCGTTGCTCCCACTCTTGTCCAGCTTTTTTCATATCTATACCTTGCGCAGAAAGATAATTATTGATTTTACCTTTGTATTTCCCAAACCAAGCATGCTTTTTCTCTGATGATGGTGCATCCATAGCATGCTCACGAGCTTCTGTTAAAAAAGCTTTGATTTGCGCTTTTTGCTCCTCATTTAGGTTTGGTAACATTTCATGATAGCCTTTAAGGGTCAAAGGTAGAACACCATACGTCATACCATCTTTAACTTGTTCTATTTGCCCATCATTAAGCTCTTTCTCTAAAGCTCTGATATAATTTTTATGGATTTTAGAAAGCTTTTGGTCTGCCTTTTCTTGATAAGCTTTAGATTGTTTTTCGAGTTCAGCTTTCTGATCTTTTAAATTAGTCTTAAGCTTACTAATAACATCGTTTCTTTCTTCGTGATGCTGATTGATAATTTGATATTGATTGGCTATGATAGCTGTTACTTTTTTGTACTGAATGGAATCTGAAATACCTAGTTGAGAAACAATTTTCTCTGCCCTTTTTTTAATAATCTCCTGATACGAAGTTTTATCTTGCTTACTACCTTGCGCTTTTACATGATTAAACCCTATAATGATAAGGAAAATAAAAAGCAATAATTTTAGAGAAGTAACTTTCATTTTTGGATTGATAAAAAAATATGATAATTGGCTACCTATAATGGTCTTACACAAAGTACATCAATAATAAAAAATGATTCATGCTTATTTTTATCAATTTTTTATAGGATATTATCATTAAAATTTTGTGATTATTTACTTAATCATCTCTATCATTATCAACCTATTATAGGGCTGATGATTTCTATCATGAAGCTTTTAATTTTTAACCTAGAATTCTGTTAAAAGAATGATTTACTGATCATTAGGACTCTTAAACTGTTTGGATTGTTTAATGAGTTTTAAATTTATAGTATACAGCTTGCGGGTGTACTATTAATAATCAGAAATTTGACCAATAATTTAGTTTTAGCTAAAGACTTAAATCTCTAAACTTCCCAAAAAAACACTATTTCTTTTACCTACATCCTCTCCGGAACATCAATACCTAATAAACCCATTGCTTTTTTAAGGGTTAATGCCGTATGGTAAGAAATGAACAATCTAAAGTTTTTAATATCTTCCTCTTCTACTTTTAAAATGCTTTCTGTTTGGTAGAATTTATTGTAACTTTTTGCAAGCTCGTAAGCGTAATTGGCAATGGCTGCTGGGTTATAATCTCTGGCGGCTACGGATAATATTTGTGGGTAACGACTTAAAATCTGAATCAATTCAGATTCGGTTTCTTTTAAACTATGGATGTTTTCGAAACCTGTTGTAGCTTCGTTAAAATGAGCTTTATTTACGACAGAACGAATTCTGGCATGCGTATACTGGATAAAAGGCCCTGTATTTCCTTGAAAATCTATAGACTCCTTAGGGTCAAATAAAAGACGTTTCTTAGGCTCTACTTTTAGTAAGAAGTATTTTAGAGCCCCCATACCTATCATGTAGAATAGTTTAGCTTTTTCTTCTTCACTAAAATGGTCTACTTTACCTAAGGCTTCTGTTTTTTCTCTGGCGGTATCTTCCATTTCACGTATCAAGTCATCAGCATCAACCACAGTACCCTCTCTTGATTTCATTTTACCGCTGGGCAAATCTACCATGCCATAAGAAAGGTGGTATAAACCATCGGCCCAGGTTTTTCCTAGTTTACTTAAGATTAAGAATAGCACTTTAAAATGGTAATCTTGCTCGTTACCAACCACATAAATAGATTTATCTACACCAAATTCATCGTACTTTAACTGTGCTGTTCCTAAATCTTGAGTGATGTAAACAGAAGTACCATCAGACCTACGTACCAATTTCTCATCTAGGCCATCGCTGGTTAAATCTATCCATACAGAGCCATCTTCTTTTTTAAAGAAAATACCTTTAGCAAGCCCCTCTTCAACAATATCTTTACCTAATAAATAGGTATCAGACTCGTAATAATATTTGTCAAAATCAACGCCTAGTTTGCGGTAAGTGCTATCAAAACCTTCATAAACCCAACCATTCATGGTTTTCCATAAAGAGATTACAGCTTCATCTCCTTCTTCCCATTTTAGCAACATCGCTTGGGCTTCTTTCATTAAAGGAGCTTCTTTTTTAGCTTCGTCTTCTGTTTTACCAGTATCTTTTAAAGCATCTATCTCTTTTTTATATTCTTTATCAAAAATAACATAATATTTACCTACCAGATGGTCGCCTTTTAAACCAGAAGATTCTGGCGTTTCACCAGCACCAAATTTTTGCCATGCCAACATAGATTTACAGATATGGATTCCCCTATCGTTAACCAAATTGGCTTTGGTAACCTCATAACCATTGGCTTTCAAAACCTCGGCAACAGCGTAACCTAAAAGATTATTTCTTACGTGTCCTAAATGCAGCGGCTTATTGGTATTTGGCGATGAATATTCTACCATCACTTTTTTACCATTTGGAGAAACACTTCCAAAGCTTGAAGAAGCAATATCGTTTTGTAAAACATTTAACCAAAAAGCATCTGCCAAAACAATGTTTAAAAAGCCTTTTATCACATTAAAATCTGCAACTTCTGGGTAATTGTTTTTTAAATATTCTCCAATAACGACTGCAGTTTGCTCTGGAGATTTTTTTGTTTGTCTTACAAAAGGGAAAACAACCAAAGTAAAATGACCTTCAAATTCCTTTTTAGTTTGCTCTAAAATAATCTGTTCTGTTGCAATTTCAATATCGAATAAAGCTTTAAAAGCTTGGCTTATGGCTGCTGGTAAAAAATTCATGAGGGCAAAAATAATCAAATATTAAATGTTAGCGAATTTAGGTCTTAAATCTTACCCCAAATGATATATATCATAGCCTATACCTTTTTATAAATTCATGCGTTTTCAATATTTTAATTAAATTTGAAAGATAGCGAATGCTCATGCTGGCTATAATAAATCAGAAATGGCAAAAACAAAATACTATTTTAACACCCAAACCCTTAAATACGAAAAGGTAAGGCTTAGCCTTGGGATTAAAGTTTTAAAAGCCTTTGGTTTTATCTCTACTGCTTTGGTATTCTCTTTCATTATTATCGCCTTTGCTTATACTTTTTTTGATTCGCCAAAGGAAAAGCAATTGAAAAGAGAGATTAACCAATTAACCCTACAATACGAAATTTTACAAGATCGTTTAAAGCAATTGAATGCTGTTGTGGATGATTTGCAAGAGCGAGACGATAATATTTATCGTGTAATTTTTGAGGCTGAGCCGATACCTAAAGACGTTAGAAATGCTGGTTTTGGTGGGATAAACCGATATAAAAATCTGGAAAACTATGATTATGCCAACCTGATGATTGAGGCTACTAAAAAAGTAGACATTCTTTCTAAACAACTTTATGTACAATCTAAATCTTATGATGAATTGGCCAAAGCCGTAAACTCCAAGGAGAAAATGATGGCTTCTATACCGGCTGTACAACCTGTAGATAGCAGAAAACTAAGAGGTGCCATATCTGGTTTTGGGTATCGGATACATCCCATCTATAAAATTAGAAAAATGCATGAAGGTATGGATTTTACCGCCCCAATTGGTACGCCTATTTATGCCACTGGCGATGGTTATATTGCAGCCGTTGGTAATGAAAGAGGCTATGGTAATAGGGTTGTTATTAGTCATGGTTACGGCTACTCCACCAAATATGCACACATGAGTAGGTTTAAAGTTAAAAAAGGACAAAGAGTTAAACGTGGCGATGTTATTGGTTATGTTGGAAATACAGGCGCTTCTACCGGGCCACACTTACATTATGAAGTTTATAAAGGTGGTAAACCTATTAATCCTATTAATTTCTTCTTTAATGATTTAACACCATCAGAATATATGGCTATGTTAGAAGTAGCATCAAGAGAAAACCAATCTTTTGATTAATTTTGATTTTCATTTTATCAATATCAATAAAATGCCTTACAAAGAGAAAGAAATAAACAAGCTGTATTACCCAATAGGTGAAGTTGCAGATATGTTTCAGGTAAACACATCGATGATAAGATTCTACGAAAAAGAATTTGAGATACTGCAACCTAAGAAAAACGCTAAGGGTAATCGCTTATTTAGACCAGAAGATATTGAGAACTTAAAAATAATTTTCTACCTGATTAAAGATAAAGGTTTTACCTTACAGGGAGCCAAAGACTATATGAAAGGCAATAGAAATGAAGTTGCTGAGAATCAAAAAATTATAGATTCTTTAGAAAAATTAAAAGCTTTTATGCTTAACCTTAATGAAGAGCTATAAAGCGGGTATGATTCTTGTTTATCATTCATCGTAAAAAAGCCCACGATGCAGAATATCTTGTTTATTATAAACCATAAAGCCGGTGATGATAAACCAACCAATCTTAAGGACACTATTGTTGATTTAAGTAAGCAATTAAACTACAAATTTCACATCTATTATTTAGGAGATAATCCCGAACAAGGTATTAAAAGTGCTATTCATCAATATGAACCCACTACTGTGGCTGCTGCCGGAGGTGATGGAACCATAAATTTGGTAGCCAGTATCATTAAGAACAGTGCAATCAAATTATTAATTATCCCTAATGGCTCTGCCAATGGTATGGCTAAAGAATTTAATATGCCTGCTGCTGCGGATGAGTGCATTAAATTACTACAAACCGGAAAAACCGCTACAATTGATTTATTACTCATCAATCAAAATATATCGGCTCATTTAGCAGATGTTGGCCTTAATGCCAGAATAGTGAGAAGGTTTCAGTTAGATCGTAAGCGTGGACTTTTAACTTATGCTAAACATTTGTTTAACGAGATTTTCTTCATCAAATCCAAAACTTTTTTAATAGAGACAGAAGAAAAAACCAGAAAAGTAAAAGCTGTTTCTTTAACCTTTGCCAATGCTACCAAATATGGCACTGGCGCTGTTATTAATCCGGAAGGAAAACTAAACGATGGATTTTTTGAAATCTGTATTGTTAAACCTTTTGCCAAGATTCATTTATTCTCTATAGCTCTAAAGATGTTTAGAAACCGATTGAATTATTCGGCATACTTTGAAACCATTAGTTGTAAAAAAGCTACCATAAGGTGTAAAAGAAGAACACTTTTGCAAATAGATGGCGAAGTTATTGGCAGAACAAAAGAAATCAATTTAACTTGTTTACCAGCTGCTTTACAGGTAATTATTCCTGCCCATTTAGACTATCCAACCTTGATAAACTAATTCGCCCAAAGGGTTATCTTTATCTGTTATTAAAACCTCTGTTTTAATTTTTAGGTTTTTATAGAGTTTGAGTTTAAAAAAACCTTTTCCAGATATACCAAACCTAGAATATTTACCATCTAAAACATAAGTAGCTTTTGATGCCGCACCACTTACAATATAATGGTTGTGATATTTCTCTATGTATTGCAAATTATGTTCATGTCCGGCGGCATAAATTAAACCCGGGTACTTTCTAAATATTTCTTTTAAACGTTTTCTTAAGATTTTAAACCTTGGATGGGCCAAATCTTCCCTAGCACCAACATATTTACGGTAAAGCGGTAATAAAGAACCAACAAAAGGCAAAGGTAAATAGGCTTTCTTTTTATACAGTGTAAACGGAAATAAATGATGTTTGAGTTTATATCTGCCACCATGTAAAGAATAGCTGTAGATAGGATAATGCCCTATTACTAAAATTTTCTTTGATTGATGTTTGCTTAAAAGCTCCTCTAACTTATTAAAAAATTGTGCTTCGTTCTCTACATCGCAGCCATATTGTTTACCTATAGGCCTCACTCCTTTTTGCACCCACCATTGCGTATTTATAGCAATAAGTACAAAATCATCATTTAAAACAACTTCCGACGGACCTGGACAACCCTGAGGTGGTAAGTAAGAAAATTTATCATCAAATAATTGATGTAAGTATTCTTCTTGCCGAAGTACAAAGGCTAAGCCATTAGCTTTTCCCTTGTTCCAATCGTGGTTACCCGATATAAAAATCACCCTGCCTTTAAAATCTTTTAAAGCTTCATGGTGCTTTTTAAGAACTGTTTCTGCATCTTCTCTTAAAATAGTACCCAAAGCTGGCAAACCATTGGGGTAAATATTATCTCCTAAAAAAATTACAGCAGAATTTTCATGTACTGGTAAATGTTTTTTTAGTAATTCTAAAGCTTCATCAGGTTTATTTCTACTGATATTACCAGAATCTCCTACTAAAAGCACCTCGAATGTTAAATTATTATTAATCATTTAAAAATTTTTATCCTTATCAGGATTTTTTTCACTTATTTAACAGCTTTTTACTATTTTCAATCCATCAACTTAATATGGATGATAAAATTTTACACCATTCTCATTTTTATACTTTGTTCTAAAACGGTTTTTACCCAAACCTTAAACGGTCCGCGTATACAAGCTATGGGTAATGCCGGCGTTGCTATTCAGGATATTTGGACACTTAAAAACAATGCAGCAGGTATTACATCTCTTGAAAATATAACATTTGCCCTTGCTTATGAGAACAGATTTTCTGTAAAAGAACTCAGCACTAAATCTGCCGCTATCGCAATACCTTTAAAAAAATACACTTTAGGCGCATCTTTTCAATCTTATGGCTCTCCTGTATATCAAGAGCTAAAATCGGGCCTTAGTTTTGCCAAATCTTTCGGAGAAAATTTCTCTACAGCTTTAACACTTAACTATCATCAATTAAGCATCCAAAATTACGGTAATACTAACACTTTTAGCTTTCAAGTTGGTTTTCAATATCAAATTTTTAAAAATTTCTGGATAGCAGCTCATGCAGCAAATCCTAACAAAAGTCAATATACAGAAACAGAAAGTAACACACTGCCTGCTTTATATCAAATTGGTGCTAGTTATACTTTTTCAGATAAATTGTTGCTAACATCAGAAGTAGAACAGGTTTTGAACGGAAAATTAGATTTTAAAACTGGTTTAGAATATAAAATTGCTCCTTTCTTAGCTTTAAGAGGCGGCACTTCTGTTAATACTTTCCAGCAGTTTGGAGGTTTCGGAATTCTTTATCAAAAGATAAATCTTGATTTCGCTATTAGCTCTCATCCTGTACTAGGTTATTCACCTCAAATTGCCGTTGGATATGCTTTCTAAAATTAAATTTTTATTTCTTTCGGGATTTCTTTTCTTAAGTATGGGAGTTAAGGCACAGCAGTCTAACGACCCCATTATTGAATATATTTTAGAAGTAATAGCCGAAAATCAATCAGAAGATTTTGATTATACCGAACTTGTTGAACGCTTAAATTTCTATCGCAGAAACCCATTAAACCTTAATAAAGCCAGCAGAGACGAGTTGCAAGAATTGGTATTTTTAAACCCTTTACAAATAAGCAACTTATTAGATCATATTGCAGTAAACGGTAAATTGATTGATGTTTTAGAACTGCAAAGTATTGATGGATTTGATTTACAAACCATTAGAACTTTACTAAACTTTAGCAATATTAATTCGCCTACAGGCTTTGAAAACTTCAGTTGGGCAAATTTAAGGAAAGAAGGTAGAAGCGATTTAATTGTAAGATACGGTCGCATTTTAGAAGAACAAGCAGGTTTTAATATCCCGGAAGAATCAGGTAGATCACGTTATTTAGGAACACCAGACCGAGTTTTTACGCGTTACAGATTTAACTACCTTAACAACCTACAGTTTTCTTTAAATATGGATAAAGATGCTGGCGAGCAATTTTGGACTACCCAAAATCGTACGCTGGGGCCAGATTTTGTCTCTGCTAGTTTATATGTTAAAGATGTATCTAGATTTAAAAAAATAGTTTTAGGCGATTTCTCTTTACAATTTGGACAAGGCTTAACTTTATGGAGCGGTTTAAGCTTTGGTAAGGGTGCCGATTTATTTTCTATCGCTAAACAAGATTTAGGTTTAAGACCTTATACTTCTATTAATGAGTTTTCTTTTTTTAGAGGCTTTGCTACCCAAATAAATTTCGGAAAATTTGATTTCACACCTTTCATATCCTTCAGAAGGTTAGATGCAGGAAGTAGCTTAAACGCAGCTACCAATTTATCAGAAATAACATCCTTACAAATAAGTGGTTTACACCGCACTCCAAACGAGTTAGCCAATAAAAACCGAATAGGACAATTGGTATTAGGAGGCAATTTACAATACAACCATCGCAAATTATCGGTTGGTTTAACGGCTTATCAATCTAACTACAGTGAGAATTTCGCACCCGGAAATGCTGTTTACAATCAATTTGAATTTACAGGAAGAAAACTTACCAATTTAGGCGCAAACTATAGTTATACGGTAAATAATATTTATTTATTTGGAGAACTTGCCCATAGTGTAAACTCGGGCATAGCTTTTATAAATGGAGCCATTGCTAGTTTAACACCACAAATTTCTGCTTTGGTTTTCCATAGAAATTACCAGAAAGACTATTACTCTTATTTTAACCAAGGGATTAGCGAAGGTAGTTTGGCATTTAATGAACGAGGATTTTTTGGAGGTTTACAATTTAAATCTGGAAAAAAATATGAATTTAACGTATATACAGATTTATTTAAATTCCCATGGTTAAGATTTAGAGTTGATGCACCTTCTGTAGGACACGAGCTTTTTAGCCAGTTTACTTATACGCCAAAAAGAACCACTAAATTTATTCTGAGATATAGAATAGAAGAAAAACAACAAAATATTTCTGGAGCAAATACAGCTATTAATACTTTAGAAACTGTAAGACGGCAAAACTATCGCTTCGAAATTCAATATGCCCTTAACAAAAGTTTTAGCTTAAGAAACCGGGCAGAAGTAACGCAGTTTAAGAGAGAAAGTACTCAAAATAATTATGGTTTATTGCTTTATCAGGATGTACTTTATAATCCACTAAGCTCTAAATTATCAGGAAATGCCAGGATAGCTTATTTCAATACCGAAGGTTTTGATACCAGAATATATGCCTATGAAAATGATGTATTATACGGTTTCTCTATCCCAGGCTTTCAAAATAAAGGATTTAGATTTTATCTAAACGGCAGATATACTTTAAAACGAGGTATTGATTTTTGGCTTAAATACAGCTTTACACATTATACAGATTTAGAGACCATTGGCTCTGGTTTAGACCAGATAGATGGGAATTTAAGATCAGAAATTAGAGCTCAAATAAGGTATCAATTTTAATTAACATGTTTTTCATGAATTGATTTTTCATCTACAAAAAATCTGTTCATTTTTTCTATCCTATGATTGCATATTTTAAAGGAGAAATTCCATTCTTCAGGTATTTATGGTTTTTCATTATCGGTATTTCTTTGGCTATCGGTTTAGCTATACAACCTCATGCTTTTTGGTGTATTTTATGGATAAGTAATATAATTGTGTTAATGGTATACTTACTTATAACCAAGTACTTGAAGCTTTACCAATATAATTATATACCTGCATGTTTAATTGCGCTACAGTTTATTTTTACAGGTATTATCCTTTGCAACTCGTCTAAAGAAATTTATCAAAAGCATCATTTTTCTAAACATCAGGCCCATCATCATTTAGTTATTATTACCGAGCAACCCAAGCTTAAAGGAGATATAGCAAGGTTTACAGTTAGTGTAAAACATAATGTGGTCAATCAAAAGCTTTTAAAAACATCAGGCAACTTATTGTTAGCCATGCGTTATGATACCACCAAAAAATTTCCTTACAGGTATGGAGATTTATTACTCATAAAATCAAAAATTAAAGATACAGAACCTGCTTATAATCCTGCCGAGTTTAATTATAAAAGGTTTTTAGCGTATAAACAAATCTATCATCAAAGCTTTATAAACCTAAAAGAAACGGTTAAACTGGCATCAGAAAAAGGGAATCCTATCATCAGTTTTGCTTTAAAATTTAGGGAAAAACAAGTAGAAAAGTTTAAAAAATATTTGGCTTATGAAGATTCTAAAGCAGTTGCTTCTACCTTAATTTTGGGCTACCGGGCAGATTTAGATCCTCAAATTCTTCAAGCTTATTCCAATACAGGTACTTTACATATTTTGTCTGTTTCGGGCATGCATGTGGCTATTGTGGTCTTACTGTTAAACCTTCTTTTTAAACCTTTAGAGAAACTGCGTTATGGAAAAATAGTTAAGCTTATGCTGATGCTGGGTTTAATATGGTTTTATGCTTTGATAACAGGTCTTGCTCCTTCTATTTTAAGAGCCGCTTTAATGCTTTCGCTGATATTGATTGCTAAATATCAAAGTATTAAAACCAATATTTTTAATGTTATAGGCGTAGCAGCATTCGTTATTTTAATCATCAATCCGTTTAATTTAATGGATGTTGGTTTCCAGTTATCTTTTTTAGCAGTGATGGCTTTGGTATACCTACAACCTATTATTTACCATTGGTACCAACCACAAAACAAAATTTTAGATTGGATGTGGCAATGTGCCAGTGTATCTATAGCCGCACAAATAGCCACTACACCTATAAGCTTATATTATTTTCATCAATTTCCTCTTTATTTTATCATAAGTAACTTATACATGGCTTTACCCGCTATTATTATCATGTACGGAGGCATAGGATTTTTGCTTATAGCGCCAATTTCAGATGTGCTAGCGAACATCCTAGGTGCATTTCTTAATCAAGCCATTTATCTCACCAATAAGTTTTTGATTCTGATAGAACAAATTCCTTATGCCAATATCACTCAGGTTTGGCTTTATCAATCTGAAATCATCCTGATGTATATCATTTTACTACTCCTTTTGATAAAGTTTTTACATCCTATTTTAAAGCTAAAAATCATAAGCTCGTTAACAGTACTTCTAATAGCTATACATAGTTATCATACTTTACAGCACATACAGCAAGAAAAAATACTATTCTTTACCCTACGTAAAAATACGGCTGTTGCCCTATTAAAAGGAAGAACAGCTACTTTATTTACCGATTTAAATCCTGATGAATACACTTATAAATTTTCTGTTAAACCTTACTTAGATAGTTGCAGAATTACTAAACTATCTATCATCAATACCCAAACCCATAAAGAATATAATAACGTAATAAAAATTAAGCGTAAAAGCTTAAAAATAATACGACATCTGGATGATGACCAAACCAAGCATGATTGGCTGCTTTTAAGTGGAGATAAAATTTTTGATTTGCCACACTTAGCAAAACTTTATGAAACAAAAAGCTTTATTATAGATGGTAAAAACAAAGATTATAAAATAGAAAATATGTTAGAACAAGCTCGAAAAAATGGAATTTATACCCATGTTTTAAAAAGACAACCAGCATTAGAAATAAACCTATAATTTTTTTAGTCTAAATACACTTATTTTAAAGCTAAGTGTATGGGTGATGAAATAAAATCATTACTTTCATAGTATAAAAATAAATTTATGATAAAAAAGATAACATTCGGTCTTATCGCATTCATCTGCCTAGGATCCTTAGCTACACAAGCGCAAAAAAAAGTTACTGAAGGCTATATCAGCTATGCGGCAGAATATGATTTGCCACCAGACCAACAAATGGCTGCTGCTATGCTTCCAAAAGAATATAAAATCTATTACAAAGAAAATTTAAGCAAATTTGTAATGGATTTAGGTATGATGACCAACCAAATGACCTCAGACAGTAAAACCAATACGGGCTTAATGTTAATGGATATTCCAATGGCTAAACAAAAAATTGCGGTAAAATTTACAGAGGCAGATTACGAAAAACAAAAAGAAATGATGCCAGATTACGAGTTTACTAAAACTACAGAAAGTAAAGCAATATCAGGATATAATGCCATTAAGTACAACGCTAAAGACAAGGAAAGCGGTAATGAAATAGAAATTTGGACAACCAAAGATTTAGAAATACCTAGCAATAGCTTTACCCAAGCTTTTAAAGACAAAATAGAAGGTACTCCTTTGGTTTTTGTTACCAACATGAATGGTATGAAAGTGAAATTAAGCTTTAAAGAATTAAAAGCAGAAAGCGTAACAGGCTTAAATCTTACAATTCCAGAAGGTTATACTCAAATGACTATGGAAGAGTTGATGAGCATGTCTGGAAGATAATTTTCTTAAAATTTCACAAAAGGCTTTTAGGCTAAATGTAAGTTATTTAACTTGCAGCATGCTTAAAAGCCTTTCTTTTTTTATCAGGTATTTCCTTTTCTGGATAGTTTTTTTTCTGGTTAACCGTGTGGTATTCTTCGGTTGGAATATAGAACGATTAGATGATGTTTCTAATGATGAAATTTTCTTAGCCTTCCTTTATGGTATGCAAATGGATGCATCCATGGCGGGTTATTTATCAGTTATACCGTTTATCCTATTTATCATCAGTTGGTTAATTCCTAAAATACCTTTGCAAGGCAAAGTTATCCTTAACTATACATTCGTTTTCACTTTTTTAACAGCTGTAATCACAGCTGTAGATTTTAACATTTATACCGAGTGGGGCACAAAAATTAACGCTAGAGCGGTAGATTTCTTGTTCGAATCTCCATCTGAAGCAATGGCTTCAGCTGCGTCTTCTCCGCTTTTTAGTAGCTTATTTATCGTTTTTGTTTTAAGTATGTTTGGATTTTATCTCAGCAATAAAATCATCTTTAAGCAAGAACCAGACTTAAATAAATCTTATTTTCTAGTAAAATTTCCTATAGCTTTATTGATTTTAGGTTTAACCTTTTTAGCTATCAGAGGCGGCTGGGGAATTGCTCCAATGAACCCAAGTAAAGTTTATTTTAGTGATAAACCTATCTTAAACCACGCAGCTATTAATACCGATTGGCTTTTACTTTCTAATTACATTAAAAAAGCAGACAAAAAAAATCCTTATCAATACTTAGAGCAAACGCAACGGGAAGCTATTTTAAAAGAACTTTATCCAAAAACCGACTCTACAAATACATTGCCTATATTAAGTGTAAAAAAACCAAATGTTGTTTTAATTATTCTGGAAAGCTTCACTGCTGATGTTGTACAAGAATTAGGCGGAGATGAACAAATTACCCCTGGTTTTAGCACTTTAGCTAAAGAAGGTTTGTTATTTAGTAATATTTATGCTTCTGGTGATAGAACAGACAAAGGCTTAGTAGCCATTTTAAGTGGTTTTCCTTCGCAAGCTATTAGAAGTATTATTAAAGAAAATGATAAACAAGAAAAGCTTCCATCATTAATTAAATCTTTTAGACAAGCAGGATATAAAACATCATTTTTTTATGGTGGTGATACAGAATTTTCAAATTTTAAATCCTACTTAATAAGTAGCCAAATTCATACATTAAAAGATGCTTCTGATTTTAATAGTGAGGATCTAACGTCTAAATGGGGTGCTTATGATGAAGTTACATTTAAAAAACAACTTCAGTTTTTAAATCATGAAAATCAGCCATTCTTTTCTACTCTTTTAACTTTAAGCAATCATGAACCCTTTGAACTTCCTAAAGAAGGTGCTTTTGGTAAGCAAACTACAGAAAATAAATTTAGAAGCACTAGCCATTATACAGCAGAATGCTTATTAAATTTTGTTGAAAAAGCTAAAAAAGAAGCTTGGTACAATAATACGCTGTTTGTTGTTGTTGCAGATCACGGTCATCGTTTACCAAAAAACATTTACGAAAGCTACATGACAGAAAGATATCATATCCCTTTATTGATTTTTGGCGGCGCATTACAAACTGCATACAAAGGCAAAGTGGTTGATAAAATTGGTAATCAAACAGATATTGCGGCAACCTTGCTTGGTCAATTAAACTTGCAAATACAAGCTTATAAATACAGCAATAACTTGCTTAATACAGATACTAAAGGTTTTTCTTTTTATAACTGGGATAATGGATTTGGTATTGTAGAAGATAATCAAGCTATTTCTTATGATCCAATTAGTAAGACTATTATTTATCAAAAACCTAAAATGATAATTCCAAAAAAACAGGAAGAACTCTTATTAAAAGCCAAAGCGATGATGCAAAGCGTTTATCAGGATTATTTAGATTATTAGTGCTGTTTAGTTACTTGAATTGATCATTCTGAATAACAATAATAATGCAATTTAACAGACTTACTAAGCTTAATTTAATCAATAGAATATCCATTTTGGAATAGTCAATATTCTTGTTTTTAGCCCGATTAAGGTACTCTTTTACTTAAATTAAGTATTGTGAGGTCTAAAATGCTTGTCCAATACTAATGTAAAATAATCTATCTTCTTTTTAGCTTCCGTAGTCAAACGATAAAATAGTGGATTGATTCCAAACAATTCTGAGTCCACCACCAAAAGAAGTTTTAATATTTTTAAAATTTAAGTCTTGCCAACGGTCTCTCACTGTTCCAGCGTCAAAGAACGGTGCTACACCAAATGCAAATCTTTGCTTTCCTAATTTTGTTTCTGCTAGTCGTACTCTCAATTCTACATTAGTAAACCACATTGAACGAGCCAAAAATCGGTTGGCTCGATAGCCACGCAGTGACTGTCTGCCACCTAAAGCGTTTATACTTCCTTCTGGACTCCATTGGTCTTGAAATTCAAAAAATGGTGCGTTGTTTCCAAAAATGTTGCCTGCTCCAAATCGTCCTGCCAAAACCGTACGTTTACCAACTGGTAATTTTTGGTATACTCTTCCTTGAATGAATAATTTGTCAAAATCGAATTGTGAACCAATGTATTTACTCGAATATTCATTCGCAACTTCAAAATAATATCCTTTCGTTGGGTCGGGTTCAAAATCTCTTGTGTCAAAAATCAATGCTGTTTGAATTATTGAAACCCAACCACCACCAACACCTGATATTAAACCGTCTTCAAAATCTCGTCTTAAAAGTGAAATGCCGTTTGGTACAGTTGTGTTTTGTCCTGTAATCGGGTCAATTGCTTCCGCTTCCATTCCTTCAAAAGTTTTATAGCTCAAATGCTGAATTTCATAACCACCCATTATACGCCATTTGCCATTTCCAAGTGCATAATCGGCTTTTAGATTGAGCATAAATTCGGTTTCCCTAAATCGGTTTGATAAAGCATCTGTTACAAAATCAGCTTCGCCAATACTGCCTGGTCTTAATGTTTTTCTTGCTCGGTCAAATTCTTTGTAGGTTGAAAAAATTGTGTTTTCGTCAGATGGTAGGCGAAGTTTTCCAAGTGTTGATTCTGTTAATCCAAAATATAAATTGACTGGGTTTTGTTGCGCTTTAAAATCTATTTTAAATCTCCAACGAGTTCCTTTATAATAGGGAACATCAAGCGAAAGAGCTAATTCTCTTGCATTTGAAGTGTAATAAGCTGCATTCGCTTTTAGCTTTGCCAGATATGGTGTGTAAGGAAATAAAGGATTATCACGATTTCCATTCCAATAAGTGTTTGTTCTTACACCAAAGCCGAAACCTGTAACTGGGTCAGATGAAAAATCAGGTATTCCAGTAAAAAATATTCCTTCTCGCTTTTTAGCAAGGTCATCATCCGACATTCGTTTCGATTTAATGAATGAAAGACTGTCTATTTCTTGAGCCTTTACGATTGTGATTGAAAACAGAATAAACAGAGTTGCTATAATACGCTTCATAAATTGGATAAATTTTTAAGTTACCCTGCAAAACTCCGAAGCGATTTAGAAGAAATTTTGAATTGCCCTAAAAACTGATTTTAAATGTGTGTTTTTCTTGTTGAAATTCATAGCCTATTGTCCATTGATGTCTTTTGCAGATTTGCTCAACAATAGCCAAGCCAAGCCCACTTCCTGAACTTTCTTCTGAAGATTTTTTAAACCGCTTAAATAGATGTTCCTTCTCTAATGTTTTTATTCCTGAATTGCTGATAAACAAGCCTGATTGGTTCAATTTAACTTCGACAATTCCTTTTTGTGAGTTATGTCTAATCGAATTGAGTAATAAATTATTGATGAGAACTTCAATCAAAACTCTATTTCCTGTAACGACACAATCTTTTTCTATTGAAGTATTTACGCTTAATTCTTTATTTGAAAAATGTTCCTGCAATTGCTTCAAGCATTCTTCGGTCAATTCGCTCAAGTTTATTGTTTCACTTTCATCAAACTGATGGTTTTCTATTTTGGCAAGCAACAATAGGTTTTTATTGATGCGTGAAACTCTTGTCAATGCTTTATTTATGTCTTCAATAATTTGGTACTGCCTGTCTGTTAATGCTTCCTTTTGCAAAAGTATGTCCAATTTATTTTTGATGATTGCCAAAGGAGTTTGCAATTCGTGTGAAGCATTTTCGGTAAACTCTTTTTGGGATTTGTAAACCGAAACAGTGTGTTCTATTAATTTATTCAAAGCCACATTTAATTCTTCAAATTCAAGGATGTTTGATTTTTCAAACGAAATTTTGCTTTGTGCATTAAGATTAAATGTTTTCAACTCTGATAAGGTGTTTCTAAACGGTTGCCATAATTTTATGGATAATCGTTTATTAAGAATTAGAAAACCCACAACTAAAATCAAGAAAAATAAAAAAGTAAGTATAGCTATCGCAATTGCCGTTTCTTCGGTTTCTTCAACATTGGTTTCAACGGTTAACAAATAGTTTTCTCCTTTTATTTTAATCACTCTTGAAAGTCCCCTGAATCTATCTATTTCATTGTGTTCAACATATATATTCTTTCTTAAAATAGTATAAATGCTATCTGTTTTATTATTGTTGTTTAAAATGATTTTTTCTAAGTTAGTTCCGGGCTTAATTTTGTTCCAAAGTGTTACACTTCGGTTTAATTCAGTTTCATTTAATTTTAAATTATTTAATTCTTTTTCAGTTCTATTAGCAATAATTTCATTATGCTCATCTAATTCTCTTAGCCAAATGCTGTCCACTAAATAATAATATGCTGGTACACTTGACGCTAAAACAAGTAGAGCGTAAATGGTAAATGATTTGAGTGATTTGTTTAATAATTTATTCATCCTCCCATTTATAACCTGTTCCGTAAACAGTTTTCAAATAATTCTTACAACCTACTTCATTCAATTTCTTTTTCAGATTTTTGATATGAGCATATACAAAATCGTGATTGTCTAACATATCGGCAAAATCGCCTGAAAGATGTTCTGCTAAGGTACTTTTTGAAATTATCCTGTTATTGTTACCAATAAAATATAAGAGTAAGTTAAACTCTTTTTTTGTAAGCTCAATAGGGTGATTTTTGAATTTAACAGTTTTGCCAAGTAAGTCAATTTGCAGCTCATTCTGCTGAATTATATTAGTATTTCTAAACTGTTTTCTGCGGATAATGGAATATATTCTTGCTGCTAATTCTGAAAGATGAAAAGGTTTGGTTAAGTAATCATCAGCACCGATTTGCAAGCCATTTATTTTATCGTCTAATGCGTTTTTTGCTGAAATTATAATTACACCTTCTTGTTTATCTCGTTTTTTAAGTTCTTGTAAAATGTTTATTCCGTTGCCGTCTGGCAACATGATGTCTAGTAAGATGCAGTCGTAATTAAATGATTCGATTTTTTCTAAAGCTTGACTATATGTTCGGGCAAACTCACACAAATAGTTTTCTTCCGAAAGATATTCAGAGATGCTTTCGGCTAGTTCATTTTCGTCTTCTATAATCAGTATTTTCATTTATCAAATTTAGTATTTCAATTTTGTAGACATTTTGAATTTAATTGTAGAAATATCTTATTGGTAATTCTTTTAAACTTGCACCTAACAAGCAATTCTTCATAAGAAATTGATAAAACCAGCATAGAAATTTATAAATAGTACTGGCTATTAACCATGCAAACAAAAAAAGCCTGCTAGAACATCTAACAGGCTTTGCTATATTTTTAGAATATGATTATTCTGCGTCTTCTGCTTTATCAGCTTTTTTTGCTGGTGCTTTTTTAGCAGCAACTTTTTTCTCTGCTTTAGGCTCTTCTGCGGCAGCTTCAACAGCTACTTCTGCTTTAGGTGCAACAGCCTTTTTTGCTGGTTTATCTTCTACAACTGGTGCAGCAACCTCAAAAGGAACTACAGAAACATAAGATTTGTTGTCTGCTTTCTTTCTGAAAACTACTTTACCATCAATTAAGGCAAACAAAGTATGGTCTTTACCCATTCCTACGTTTTTCTCAGGATGGTGTTTGGTACCACGCTGACGAACGATGATATTTCCTGCGATAGCAGCTTGTCCGCCAAAAATTTTAATACCTAAACGTTTACTTTGTGATTCTCTACCGTTGTTAGAGCTACCGGCTCCTTTCTTATGTGCCATGGTTTTATATCTTTTTTGCTAAACGATGTTTAACGTTTTGTTACCTAATTAATTATATAGTAATGCTATCAATCTGGATTTTAGTGAAGAACTGACGGTGTCCGTTTTTCTTTTTATATCCTTTTCTTCTTTTCTTGTGGAAAACGATTACTTTATCACCTTTTAAATGAGACACGATTTTAGCAGAAACTTTTGCTCCTTTTACTGCAGGTGTACCTACGGTAAATTTACCTTCGTTTTCAACTAATAACACATTGTCAAATTCAATACTAGCGCCTTCATCACCTTGTAATCTGTGTACAAAAAGATGCTGGTCTTTAGCAACTTTAAATTGCTGTCCTGCTATATTTACTATTGCGTACATGGTTAAATAATTTATTTTGTTTTAAAAATGAGGTGCAAATATACGGATATAATTATTTAATACAAGCTATAAAACAATTAATTTTTCCTGTTATTTTGCCTTACTTTCTCGGTCTTGAGCATCCAAAATAGCTTGATCTACAGTTTTAACCAATTGTAAAGCAGCATCTCTTAATTTTGTATTCTCATTATACTCAGCATCAATCTCCATAAACTTTTTCTTACGCTGGTATTCATACTCCAAATAATAACGAGGCGCTTTACCAGTTTTATCGCCTATCATTTGCTCTGGCCAATCCCAAAAACCTAGTTCAGCAGCTTTTCTGTGTAAGAAAAGTAAATCATCTTTATTTAAACGAACCTTCGTTTTTATTAATGAATCGTTTACATCAACATATTGAAAATCTTGAGTTTTAGAGTTAAAAGTCTTTTCGTAATTTCCTCCTAAACCTGCTTTTAAAGTGATAGAAGTAAACTCTGAATATTTATAAGGCGCATTACTAATCATTTTACTGTAGTAAAAAACACAGTATAAAAGAAAGGGTACTACAATACTTAATGCTAAGAATATTTTTTTTGATTTGTTACTCATATCGTGGTTATATCTTCGTTATTTGCATTTTCATCAAACTCGCCTTCCCATTTCGCTATCACTACGGTAGCTAAGCAGTTTCCTATCACGTTAACCGATGTACGGGCCATATCCATCAGTTCATCTATACCTAAAATGATAAATATTGGCCAAACAGGCATCCCAAAAGAAGCTGCTGTACCTAATAATATCACCAAAGAAGCTCTCGGTACACCCGCAACACCTTTACTGGTTAGCATTAAAGTAAAAACGATGACCAGCTGCTGTCCAAAACTAAACTCCATCCCGGCGGCTTGCGCCACAAATATAGCTGCTAAAGATAAATAAAGCGTAGTTCCATCCAGATTAAAACTATAACCCGTAGGCATTACAAAAGCAACAATTTTACGTGGAACACCAATACGCTCCATAGCTTCCATGGCTCTTGGTAAGGCTGCTTCCGAACTTGTGGTAGCAAATGCAATAGAAACAGGCTCGGCAATAGCTTTTAAAAACTTTTTAATAGGAACACCTACTATAAGCGCTATTGGGAATAAAACGCCCAATAGAAACACAATTAAAGCAACGTACAAAGTAGCTAGTAATTGGAATAAATTCACCAAAATACCTAAGCCCATGTGACCAACGGTATAAGCTATGGCTGCACCAACCCCTATTGGAGCGAAATACATTACTAAATTGGTGAATTTAAACATCACTTCCGATAAGCTTTCTGTAAACTTTAACATCGGTTGACGTTTATCTTCCCTTACCATAGCTAAGGCAATACCAAACAGAATACTAAATACTACAATTTGCAATACCTGACCTTCTGCTACAGATTTCGCAACGTTTTCTGGGAAAATATGCAAGATAATATCTGAGGTGGTTTGAGCTTCTACTTTAGGGAGCTCTTCTGCAACACCTGGAGGATTCCCAATGCCCACACCTGCTTTGGAAATATTGATAGCTGCTAAACCTAAAAATAGCGCAATGGTGGTAACAACCTCAAAATAAACCAAAGATTTCCAGCCCATCCTACCCACCTGTTTTAAATCTGAGTGACCAGCAATACCGAAAACTAGTGTGGCAAATAATAAAGGTGCTACAATGGTTTTAATCATTTTCAAGAACACCTTACTTAAAACCTGTAATTCCATCCCGATATGAGGAAAATCATTTCCAATCTCGGCCCCAACTACCATAGATATTAATATCCATGATGTTAAAGATTTTTTCCTCAAACCATATAAAAACAAACCTACAATAGCTAACCATCTAAAGCCAATAAGAACCTGGCTGTCTATAGCTGCTATTTGATAATGATTTAGTAAGGTGAGAAGTGCCGCTACAAAAATACTGATGAGCGTAAATAAAGTACTTGCTTTAAATTTCATGCATTGCTTGTTGGGAATTCAACAAAAGTAACTATTTTGGCTTACAGCACAAAAGCATATCCTGATGGAAGCCCCAAAATTAAATCTGATACGAAAAGAGCTACAAGAATTACCTAAAGAGGTTTTAGCAGAATATTGTTTGAGATTAGCAAAATACAAGACAGAGAATAAAGAATTATTAAACTTTCTACTCTTTTTTGGAGAGCGAGCAGATGATTATGTTGAGGATGTAAAAAAGTTGTTAGACGAAGATTTCAAGAAACTCCCCTATTCTGATTATACCTGTACTAAGGTTTTAAGAAAAACCATCAGAATCATGAATAAGCATATTAAATTTATAGGTGTTAAAGTTTTCGAGCTTGACATTAGCATACATTTTTGTCGACTATTTTTAAATACTGGGATATGCCATACTAGCCATAAACCGCTTATTGGTTTATTATACAGACAATTGAAAAGAATTTATAAGCTTATTCCTAAGCTAGATGAAGATTTGCAGTTTGATTATCAACAAGAGTTTGACGCTTTAATTGCAGAAGTTAAAACTCAGCGTAAATACTTTAGCATGCAAGACATCCAATAAGGCTTTGTAAAATTTAGCTCATAAAGCGGGCTAAATTTTAGGGTACTATTTATATTGTAGATATTTATGCTTCATGAAAGTATCTCCAAAAACTTTAAAGTGGGCACTCAGATTTTACCCACCCTTATTCTTTCAAAGGATTTGGGTACAAAAGTTTAGTAGCGATTTTAAATCGGTAGAGGTAAAAATCTTCAAAAGCATTTTTAACACCAACTACAATAAAACCATTTTTGGAGGAACTATTTTTAGCGCATCAGACCCTTTTTACGCTTTACTTTTCGATCATATTTTCAGAAAAAAAGGCTATAAAACCAGGGTATGGCTTAAAAGTGCGCATATACAATATTTAAAACCCGGAAATACCGATTTGTATTTTAAGATTTCTATTTCTGATGAAGATATTGAAGAAGCAGAACATCAGCTTAAAACAGTTGGTAAATTTGTAAAAGCATTACCTATATCTATTACCAATAAAAAAGGAGAAGTTTGTGCGGTAGTAAGTAATGAGGTTTACGTTAGAAATTTATATCAGGGAGAACATCACACAATAGCTTATTAAATGGGGATTATAAAAACGTTTATGAATGATGATGCTTTCTTAAAAAAAGGTTTCAACATTTCTACAGATAAATCTTTGTTAGATTTTGAGGTGATATATAATTTCCTGAGCCAAGAATCTTATTGGGCAAAAGGCATCAGCAAAGAACGTTTAGCAAAAGCGATACAGCATTCTATCTGTTACGGACTTTATCATGAGCAAAAACAAATAGGTTTTGCTCGTTTAATTACCGATGAAAGTACCTTTGCTTATGTAGCCGATGTATTTGTGTTACCGGCTTATAGAAAGCAAGGTTTATCCAAATGGCTGGTACAAACTATTATAAATCATGATGATTTTAAAGGAATAAAACGCTGGCTTTTGGCAACCTTAGATGCGCATGGTTTATATCAACAATTTGGTTTTGAACCTTTAAAATCAGCAGATAGATTTTTAGAGATTTTAACTCCTTATCAAAACAATTAATATGCTGAGGCCCTACCATATTAAGCAACTAATTTTTGAAGGCGAAGGTGTAGCGTTGGATTTTAAAAGAACCATTACCTCTTGCGAGAAAATTGCCAAAACCATGGTTTCTTTTGCTAATAACAAGGGTGGAAAATTATTAATTGGCGTGGCCGATGATGGAACAATTAAAGGTGTAAAAGCAGAAGATGAAGAAAAGTACATGATTGAGAAAGCCTGTACTTTTTATGCAAAACCTATGCTAGAGCCCATTTTTGAAGAGGTTTATGTTGATGATAAATTGGTACTGGTAGTTTCAATATCCTCAAGCGATACCAAGCCACATTATGCACTTGGCGAAGACCAAAAATGGTGGGTTTATATTAGGGTTAAAGATAAAAGCGTATTAGCGAGTAAAATTGTTGTAGACGTTTTACGTAAACAACAAGATGAAGAAGGTGTTATGATTACTTACTCTTCTAAAGAAAAAGCTCTTTTAGAGTATTTAGAAGAAAACGAGCGTATCACCCTGAAAGAATATGCCCAAATGCTCAATATCTCTAGAAGAAGAGCATCAAGAATTATGGTAAATCTTATTCTATCAGGCGTTATTAGGGTGCATACCACAGAAAAAGAAGAATTTTATACAGCCTCTTAAAGGGGTTTACATCATGAAAAGAATTTATTATAAATATAAACCACATTATAAAGAGAATTTAACGCTGGCTATTCCGGTAGTAATTTCTCAATTAGGACATACATTAGTACACACGGCAGATAGTATTATTGTTGGCCAATTTGCTGGCACTATACCCCTAGCTGCCGTTTCATTGGTGAATAGCATTTTCATGATTATTATGGTATTAGGTATAGGAATTTCTTATGGCTTAACCCCTTTGGTAGCTCAAGAAAATGGCAAAAACAATTTTGAAGAATGTGGTAAACTCTTAAGCAACAGCTTAATCATCAATATATTTACAGGCATTGCTTTGTTTTGCTTCATCTACTTTGGCTCGGTATTGTTTATTGATCATTTAGACCAATCTCCAGAGGTTGTTTACCACGCCAAGCCATACCTCAATTTGTTAGGCTTATCTGTTATCCCATTAATGGTATTTCTAACTTTTAAGCAGTTTGCTGAGGGATTAGGTTTTACCAAACAAGCTATGATGATTTCTATCTGGGGAAATGTCATCAATATTATTTTAGGGATAATCTTTGTTAAAGGCTTATTTGGCATTAGCCCCATGGGCGTTAAAGGTGTGGGCTACAGTACACTTATCGATAGAAGTATTATGGCTATTGTAATGGTGATTTATGTATTTAAGTCGGTTCATTTTAGAAAATATCTTAAAAACTTCGTTTGGAATTTTATCGATAAAATAAGACTAAAAAGAATATTTAAACAAGGAGCTCCAACAGCTATGCAATACACTTTTGAGGTGAGCGCATTTGGTGGGGCCGCCATTTTAATTGGTACCATTGGCGCCGTGGAGCAAGCTGCGCACCAAGTTGCTATCAATTTAGCCGCAACAACTTACATGATGGCCAGCGGAATATCGGCAGCAGCCACTATTAAAACCGGAAATAATTTTGGTAAAAGTGATTTCCAATACCTACGCTTATCTGCCATTAGCAGTTACCACATTGTATTGGTGTTTATGAGTATTACAGCAGCCCTTTTTATGGGACTTAATAATATTTTACCAGCTTTTTATTCTAAAGATACTGCGGTAATAGAAATTGCCGCTGGTTTATTATTGATAGCTGCTATTTTCCAATTATTTGATGGCGCACAGGTAGTTGGCTTAGGTATTTTAAGAGGTATGGGCGATGTAAACTTGCCTACTCTTATTACTTTTATGGCTTATTGGGTATTTGGCTTGCCGGTTGGATACTATTTAGGTATAACACTAAATTTTGGCGTAAGTGGCATTTGGATAGGTCTTACTTTAGGCTTATTAGTAGCCAGTATTCTCCTCTTTTTACGTTTTCAAAAGCTTTCTAAAAAATTAATTTAAGATGACCCGAGACGAATTTCTGTTACATAACAGACCTGCAATTGTTATTGAAAACCCAGAAAGCATAACAGAAGATTTAAGCAAGTTTCAAAACTTTACTTTAAGATCCGTTTTAAAACTTCAGAATGAAGTTTTAGTTCGTATTTGTACAGATTTCTTACAAAAAAACTATAAAAATTTCTCTCAGCAGAAAAGCTTAGATAAGGTTAAACTTTTACAGCAGGCTTTAAAATCAAACATCCAACTAAAAACGCTGTTATTTGGCATAATTGCCGGTTTTTTAACTTCTGAGGAATTAGATTTTTATTTACAAAACGCATCAGAAATTAATAAAAGATTAAGTGCCTTCATTTTCAAAAGAGTTTCAGAACAATTATAATTATGCAATTTAAAACGCCTCTCCAACAATTTAGATCTATAGCCATTTTAGAAGGATGGTCTTATATCTTACTAGGTTTCACCATGATTTTAAAATATCAGTTTGCTATGCCACAACCCAATTATGTGGTAGGTATGGCACACGGACTTCTTTTTGTGCTTTATGTATTCTTGTTGCTAAGAGTTAGCTATGTTTTAAAATGGAAATTTTGGCAAATGACTTTAGCATTTCTGGTTTCATTAATACCTTTCGGAACTTTTTATGCAGATAGCAAATGGTTTTCTAAATGGTAAAATTTAAATAATCTCAAAACCAATACCCTCATACCCTCGTTTTTAAACTAATGATTAAAGAATATTAAACATTAGAACATGCAATATCAAATTCAAAAAATTCAAGAAGAAATAGAGCCTTTAAGACAAGAAATCATCAATCATAAAGTTTATCATCTTATTAAAGATTTAGATGATTTAAAGCTTTTTATGAAACATCATGTTTATGCTGTATGGGATTTTATGTCGCTCTTAAAAACCCTGCAAAACAGTCTTACCTGTGTAAACACGCCTTGGTTTCCGGTTGGTGATGCTGATACACGTTTTCTTATTAATGAAATTGTGGTTGGCGAAGAATCGGATGTAGATATGCATGGTGTACGTAAAAGTCATTTTGAAATTTACTTAGATGCTATGCAACAATGTGGTGCCGATGTAAGTGAAATTAATACTTTTATTGATGCCCTAAAAAGCAGCAAAGATTTAAATCAAGCTTTTGATATTGCACATACTCCGGAAGCAGCCAAAGCTTTCGTAAACTTCACTTTTGAAACTATTGCCAGCCAAAAAAGTCATTTACAGTCGGCAATTTTTACGTTTGGCAGAGAAGATTTAATTCCGGGTATGTTTATGTCTATCATTAACGATATCAATAAAGAATTTCCGGATAACATCTCTATTTTCAAGTATTATTTAGAAAGGCATATAGAAGTTGATGGCGATCATCACAGTCATTTAGCCTTACAAATGACAGCCAATTTATGTAGCGATGATGAGCAATATTGGGAAGAAGCTAAAACGGCAACCATAGCATCATTACAAAAACGCATACAACTTTGGGATGGTGTTTACCATGAACTTTTGGCTAAAAAACAAGTGATGGCATAAACCAAAACAGATGACACCATTATTTAAGAAGTTAAATTTCAAAGATCAGAAAGCTATTTACATCATTAATGCTCCAAAAAGCCTTGATGATGAATTAGAAGTTATGAAGCAATTTACAACAATTCATAAAGCTTTGGATGATAAAGAAATTAATTTCATTATGGTATTTGCAACCAAGCAAGAAGAAATAGACAATAGCATCTCCGTCATTTATCCAAAACTTGAGGGAGATGCTATTTTATGGTACTGCTATCCAAAAGGAACATCAAAAAAGTACACTTGTGAATTTAACAGGGATAACGGTTGGAAAGCCATAGGAAAATATAATTTAGAACCTGTGAGGCAAATAGCTATTGATGAAGATTGGAGCGCTTTACGTTTTAGAAAAACTGATTATATTAAAAAACTTACTCGAAGCAATAGCTTTGCATTATCAGCAGAAGGCAAACGCAGAACTGCTAGATAAATTAACGCTTTTGCTCTTTCCTCTTTATTTTATACAATACTCTTTTTGCTCTGGAGATTAAAGCTGGAGAAGAAGAAGTTAAAAAATCCTGTAAAACAACTTTAAGTTCTTCTAAAGTCCAATCTTGCTCATCAGAAAGTGCATAAATGATATCTAAGCAATTACATTTCACGGCAACTGGTACTTTAGGATTTATCAACCAATCAAAAGATGGTTCTAATAAGATACTTAAATCTTGAGTTGTTAATTGATAAAAATCTTTCCACTTGCGATGCACCAATCGCATTCCAATTTTAGAAAAGTGTCTTTGTACGCTAGGGTTATCCGTAGTTTTATAAAGTTTTAGAAAATGATGAACTAATGGTTTAAAAACAGCAGGAGCTTCAATTTCTGCATATTCTAAAAGCCAAGCCGCTCTAAAAGCAATTTGTTTATCTTGCTGAAAGCAAAGCTGTAAAACATCATCCATACTGATAGAACTACTTTCTACCTGTTTTGCTAAATCAATAGTTTTTTGTTTATGGTAATGATGCTTTAAAAAGTTGGTTAATTGTTCTTTATCCATCAATTAATATAAAAGCCAGCCTTATTTATCACAGATAAACCTTACCTTTGCGCAAAATAAGGATTTTACATGATTACTGTTTCTAATTTATCATTACGTTTTGGAAAACGCACACTTTTTGAAGATGTTAACCTCAAATTCACACATGGCAACTGCTATGGTGTAATTGGCGCTAACGGAGCTGGAAAGTCGACCTTTATGAAAATACTTGCTGGCGAAGTAGATCCAACCAGTGGTTCTGTAAGTTTCACTCCGGGCGAACGTATGGCTGTTTTAAACCAAAATCATTATGCTTTTGATGATTTTTCGGTAATAGAAACCGTACTGCAAGGACATAAAGAGCTGTACGATATCATGAAAGAAAAAGATGCCATTTATATGAAAGAAGATTTTTCTGATGCCGATGGTGTAAGAGCCGGAGAATTAGAAAACCTTTTTGCAGAAATGAATGGTTGGAATGCAGAGAATGATGCTGCTACCCTATTGAGCAATTTAGGTATCACAGAAGATAAACACTATAAATTATTAAAAGAATTAGACGGTAACGAGAAAGTAAGGGTTTTACTCGCCCAAGCTTTATTTGGCAACCCTGATATTTTGATTCTGGATGAGCCTACCAACGATTTGGATATTGACACTATTGCTTGGCTAGAAGATTTTTTAGCTGATTATCAGAATATTGTATTAGTTGTTTCTCACGATAGACACTTCTTAGATACGGTTTGTACACACATTGTGGATATAGATTTTGGTAAAATGAATATTTTTACCGGAAACTATTCTTTTTGGTATGAATCTTCGCAATTAGCTTTAAAACAACGTTCAGACCAGAACAAGAAAATGGAAGATAAGGTGAAGGAGTTACAAGAATTTATCAGACGTTTCTCTGCCAATGCTTCAAAATCTAAACAAGCTACCAGCCGTAAAAAAGCTTTAGAAAAAATCAATATTGATGAAATTAAACCATCAAGCAGAAAGTATCCTGGCATAATGTTTAACCAGATGCAAAGAGAGCTTGGCGACCAAGTTTTACAAGTAGAAAATCTTACTAAAGTTGTTAATGGCGAAGTTTTATTTAAAGATGTTAGCTTCTCTGTAAACAAAGGAGACAAGATTGCTATTCTTTCTCAAAATTCTTTGGCTACCAATGCTTTTTATGATATTATTTCTGGTAACGATAAAGACTTTAAAGGCGAATTTAAATGGGGTGTTACCGTAGTTCCTGCTTATTTACCTAATGATAACCACGGATTTTTTGATGGTAAAACAGAAAATCTTATCGATTGGTTAAGAGAGTATTCTTTAGCTGATAAAGACGAAACTTTTGTACGAGGTTTCTTAGGTAGAATGTTATTTTCTGGTGAGGAAGTTTTAAAGAAATGTAGCGTATTATCTGGAG
Source organism: Pedobacter glucosidilyticus DSM 23534 (assembly GCF_000425145.1). GTDB lineage: Bacteria > Bacteroidota > Bacteroidia > Sphingobacteriales > Sphingobacteriaceae > Pseudopedobacter > Pseudopedobacter glucosidilyticus. The sequence continues at coordinate 77,731 of NZ_AULF01000010.1, read as the reverse complement.
GAGAAAAAATGCGTTGTATGTTTTCTAAAATGATGTTAGAAGGTGCCAATGTGTTGATGATGGACGAACCAACTAACCACTTAGACTTAGAATCTATCACCGCATTAAACAACGGTATGGTTGATTTCAAAGGTGTTATCTTATTTACCTCTCGAGATCATGAATTAACCCAAACCGTAGCTAACAGAATTGTTGAGATTACGCCAAAAGGTAGTCTTGATAAATTGATGAGCTACGATGAATACATCAGCAATGAAACTATAAAAGAACAAAAAGAAGCACTTTATAAATAGGCTTTAATTTTGATATTGATAAACCCGATTGCTAGAAATAACAATCGGGTTTTTGTTTTTTTAAAGGATATTAAAGTATTAATTTTAAAACATGAAAAGAGTAAGCTATCAAGAACTTTATCAGGAATTTGTTAGGGTGTTAAAAAAACTTGGTTTTAAAGATGAAAAAGCCCAAGCTTGTGCCCAAATTTTCACCAATAATAGTTTAGATGGCGTTTATTCTCATGGTTTAAACAGGTTTGAAGTTTTTGCAGACTACGTAAAACAAGGTTTGGTAAATGTTGATGCAGAGCCTACTCAAATAGCCAAACACGGTTTATTAGAACAATGGGATGGCAATTTTGGACCAGGTATGCTAAACGCTAGTTTTTGTATGCAAAGAGCAATTGATGTTGCAAAAGAAAACGGTATAGCTTGTATAGCATTAAAAAACACCAACCACTGGATGCGTGGCGGCACTTATGGCTGGCAAGCAGCAGAAGCAGGTTGTATCAGCATCAGTTTTACCAATACCATTGCTATTATGCCTCCTTGGGGCGCAAAAAAACCTACTATTGGTAACAATCCGCTTATTATTGCAGTACCGCATCCAAACGGACATCTAGTTCTAGACATGGCGATGTCGCAGTTTTCTTATGGAAAACTTCAGGAATACAAACTTAAAGAACAAGAGTTACCCTATTTTGGCGGTTATGATGCTGATGGCGAGTTGACTAAAAATCCATCAGCTATATATAAAACCAGAAGAACTTTACCTGTTGGTATGTGGAAAGGCTCTGGATTAAGTATCATGCTAGATTTGCTGGTTAGCATTTTAAGCGGAGGCTCTTCTACTGCTAAAATTACCCAAAGCGAGAAAGAAACAGGTATTTCACAAGTTTATATGTGTATAGATACCAAGCTATTTCCAAACAGCCAAAATATTATTGATGAAATAGTAGCTTATACCAAATCCGCAGAAACTATTGAAGGACAAGAAATTTACTATCCCGGAGAAAGAACCCTCCACATCAGAAAAGAAAACACCGAAAAGGGTATTCCTGTTGATGAACAAATGTGGAATAAATTATTGAACATTTAATTTAAGAATAAAATCATAAAAAACATTTTTATTCAAAAGAGCCAATTGATAATGCTGTAGCTATTAAAAAATAAAGGTCGTTTAAAAAACGACCTTTATTAGTAGCGGGAGCCACTCTTATTAAACCAATTTTAAATTACGCAAAATGAGATAACATTTTTTGCATAAGGAAATCCAAAATTATAAGAATCAAAAACGGCTTGCAACCTGCTGTGTCCTGCTCCAATGATTAAATCATCATGCAATAACATTTTAAAAGGCACTCTTATCTTATAAAACTATAATTTCACCAAAAAATTAATCTTTTCCTTAAAACAAAATCCATAATCATGATATTTGCTTATCATGGGATATCATAGTTTAAGAGACTGCGTAAACGATTTAGAACGTAACGGACATTTAGTAAGGATTAAAGAAGAAATAGACCCCTATTTAGAAGCCGCAGCTATTCATCATCGTGTTTACGAACAACAAGGACCAGCATTATATTTCGAAAATATTAAAGGAAGTAAATTTCCTGCCGTATCTAACCTTTTTGGAACGCTAGAGCGCAGTAAGTTTATGTTTAGAGATACTCTTGAAAAGCTTAAAATATTAGTGGATTTAAAAGGAGACCCTATGAGAGCTTTAAAAGCACCTTTTAAATACTTGGATGTTTCTTTAACAGCACTTTCTGCCTTACCCATGAAAACCAGTAAAAATAGTCCTATCAATTATGGTAGAGCTAAAATTTCTGATATCCCTCCCATTGTAAATTGGCCAATGGATGGCGGCCCTTTTGTGACTATGCCTCAAGTATATACAGAAGACATTACCAAACCCGGTATTATGAATGCTAATTTAGGAATGTATCGTATACAATTAAGCGGAAACGAATACATCACCGATAAAGAAATTGGCTTACATTACCAACTACACCGAGGTATTGGGGTACACCAAACTAAGGCAAACGCATTAGGTAAACCTTTAAAAGTGAGTATTTTTGTTGGCGGACCACCGGCACATCCTTTAGCTGCTGTAATGCCTTTACCAGAAGGTTTATCTGAAATGACTTTTGCTGGTGCTTTGGGAAATCGTAGGTTCAGATATTTTTATGATGATGAAGGTTTTTGTATTTCTGCTGATGCAGACTTTGTGATTACTGGAACCGTTTATCCTCAAGAAAATAAACCTGAAGGACCATTTGGAGACCATTTAGGCTATTATAGCTTAACGCATCCTTTCCCTTTAATGAAAGTGCATCAGGTTTATCATAGAAAAGATGCCATCTGGAGCTTTACTGTTGTAGGAAGACCGCCACAAGAAGACACCAGTTTTGGTGCGCTTATTCATGAAATTACCGGAGCAGCTATTCCGCAAGAAGTACCTGGTTTACATGCTGTAAACGCGGTAGATGCAGCCGGCGTTCATCCTTTGCTTTTTGCTTTAGGAAGCGAGCGTTATACACCCTATTTGAAAGAGCGTAAACCTCAGGAAATACTAACTATCGCCAACCATATTTTAGGTAAAAACCAACTCAGCTTAGCTAAATATTTATTTATATGTGCTAAGGAAGATAATCCTGATTTAGATATTCATGATATTCCTGCTTTTATACAGCATGTTTTAGAAAGGATAGATTTTACCCGCGATTTACATTTTTATACCAAAACCACTATTGACACCCTTGATTATAGCGGAACAGACATTAATGCAGGATCTAAGGTAGCTATTGCCATTGCTGGGGAAGTAAAACGTAAATTATGGAATGAAATTCCGGCAAATTTTAGCATCCCAAATCTATACTCGGGATTTAAGATGGTAATGCCAGGTGTAGTAGCCATACAAGCACCAACTTTTACGGCTTATAATAAAGCTGAGGAAGAAACTCAAATTTTAAACGACTACTTAAAAACACAGGACCTCAATGGTTTAGGACTTATAATTTTATGTGATGATGCTGAGTTTACTGCTAAAACACCTCACAATTTTGTTTGGGTAAGTTTTACCAGAAGCAATCCGTCGCATGATATTTATGGTATCAATAGCTTTGTAGAGCATAAACATTGGGGATGTCATGGTCCTATCGTTATTGATGCCAGAATAAAACCTCATCATGCTCCTCCACTCGTTCAAAATCCTGAGGTGGAAAAGAAAATTAACAGGTTATGGGATAAAGGAGGAAGTTTATATAAAATTGGCTGATTAAGTTTTAAAGGCTCAAGTTTAGAGCTTCATAAATGTTCTTTAAACTATTTACAATTATTAATCAAAAATAAGCGTTCCAAAAAACTGTGGTTGATGAAAATCTGGCTCACTTGTTTGTATGAGTGTCCACGAAAGATAATCAGGCTCTGGTAAATCATCTCCACATTTATAAAAATTGGCTTTTGCAGATAATCCCTTTAAAGTTTTTAAATGGGAAAACATAAAAACATCAATCGGGACTAAAATCAATATCTCCCAATTAAATTCATTTAACATTTTATCATGTTGAAGTGTAATATGCGTTTTTATAGATTTTAATATTTGTTCTGATAACAATTCCCTATTAGCTCTACCAGCTCCATAACCTACTTTTACACTACCTAAACAATTAAACTCTAAGTTATAGTAATTTTTATCATCCAAAAAAGATATAAAACATTCTACACAATTATCTAAATGAACATGAGTATTCGCCTCTCTGATAGAGGCTTTAAAATATGTTTCTGAGACTTGATACTTTAATAATAATGTATCTTGTAAATGGGCAATACTAAATAATACTTTCGTTTGTGTTTGAAACTTAGACCAAGAAGAATTTATAAGCTCATAAGATGTTTTGGTTCTTAAAAGATTAGAGATATTATTTAAATCATTAGATTTTAATTCTTTTGAAATATCTGGTACCTGAATTTTATTTGAAATGTTAAACATAAAATTATCAGCTTAAATTTTCTGTTTCTAACTCGTGATGAGATTTTAACATCGCTATAAATTTAGGTGAGATACTTATAGCATTTTTTTGCAAATAGCTCAACACATCTCTTCCTATAATCGTATTTAAATGATTGAATTTTAAAGATTTATTAATTTTTATAAAACCTAATTTATCTAAATAGTACGCATCAGGTAAATTATTATACTGAGGAATATGTATACAACAATTGGTAAAACTTGTGCCATGTTCTGCATCTAAATGGTAACAATTTTCTTTAGGATCAACAATTATTGGATTAAAATTACAATCATTAAAGATGATTCTACCTTTAACATTTTTGGTATCTGCCCCTCTAAACCCAGCAATCTGGCACTGTTCAAAAATATAACTTCCTACAGCATTTAGGTGTTGTATAACAAGGTGATGGCAATCCTCAAATTTTATTATTGGATATAAGGAATAATCATCCGTATAGTTGTGGTTTTCTTCATTTAAAATAGCGAAATGAGCCTCGTTAGGATGTGTTATTTTTTCTAGAGGAATATTTATAAAATTTAATTTTGCATTCGTAAAAAGTTGCCCCTCCTGATAACTTCCTTGTTGTTGAAGTTTGTAATCTCCTGCGTTTGGGATGCTCATGATTCTGAGTCCTTTTTCACGCCCTCTCATTAAAACATTTTTAACCTCTATAAATTGCGGTAAAAAAAGCCTATCTCCATTTTTTATTTTTGAAAAATTGGGGATGTTAATAAGCCAGCAAGTTGCGTTTTTATCTGTTGAACCAGTAAAATCAATTTTTAAATCTTTAATAATTATACTGCGCCCAAATCCTACGGGATATTTATAATCAAAGTTCATAGGATTAAAATCTAATACAAAAACCTGTGACGAACCAGAAGGCAAAAACTTACAGTTTCTAAGGTAGATATCTCCATCCCATTTAGAACCAAAATCTCTCCTGAAATTAATAAACGACCTAGAACTGCAACTTGTATTTTCTATAAAAAGGTCTCCTCCACCAGTTACAGAAATCCCTCTATAACCGATGATACAATCTTTAATATATAGATTCCAACAATGAAAATGTACATCAATTCTGTTTAGTTGGCAGTTTTCTAACTTAAAATTTTTATTCAGGTTGGTACCAAAAACTCCCCAGTGCATTTTGCCACCTTCAGCAGTAATATTTCTAAAAGTTGTTTTTAAAACTCGGCCCATACTAATGCCATAAGTTCCAGCCTTTACATCATATTCATCTCCTTCTCTATCTTGTATATAGGGTATTAATCTTATGTGTTCTAAGGTTACTTCATAAGCAGTAGATATGGTGTAAAAACCACTTCTAGGGTCTAAAGCTGCATCGATACTATTTTTTTCTAAACCAACCCACTGGTTCTTGATAATCGTTCTACTTCTGGTGATGGCAAAGCCATTTTTTTTATAACCCTCGTATTTAATACCAGGACTATTTCCTGATAGCAGAAAAGTGCCTCCTTCTACAGTGAGATAGCTTTGCTCTGCCGTATAGGCCATTAGCGTTGTATAATTTTTAAATTCCCAGGCAATATCTCCAATAATTCTACCATCCTCTTCTACATAAAACAGCTCTTCTTTGGCCCAAGCTTGCCCCGTAAACCTAGCTCCTGATCTAAACCCAATCTGATCATTTTTATCACTCATTATGATTAAATGATTTTTATAAGGTTCAAATTCTGTTATATTTTGTACGCCAGGCTTTACTTTCGATAATACACTTTCTTTAGCTTCTTTAGATAAAGTTATTGGAACTGGTTTGGTAGAAGGGATAATTTCAAACCGATTAGATGATTTTGTATTGTATTCCTCGTTAATATGAAAAATTGTACTACCCCATTGTACTGGAGTTTGAATGGTAATTTTTTTTACCTCTTTAAGCCAATACTCGCCAGCAAGATTAATAACAGGTATATTTTTTTTATTAGCATATTGGTGTGCTTGTTGAATTTGTACTGCATCGTTATTTACACCATCACCAACAGCACCAAACATTTTATAATGAATTGCTTGTGGTGTTATTAAAACTGCGCTTATATTATCGTTTATACGAATCGTATATTCATCACTTAAATCATAAGTATTATTTTTTACCACAACATACTCTGCACCACCACCATCATTTAAACTATAATAGCCTAAAATTCTAACTAGATCTGTTGGTTTTAAACCTTTATCTTTTAAAAAATCAGCTTTGGTGGTATAAATTTTATCATTAAACTTTGATGGCAAATGATCTTTTGCGATGGTAGGTAAAGCAGCTAAAGATAAAGCAGCTAAGCTAAACTTTTTTAGCAAATCTCTTCTATGGTTTAGGTTTGATACTTTAGAAACATCCATAACTACTTATTTATTTAATATGATGACCTATTTTAGCGATGCTTTGCTTAAAGCTGCAGTTGTGGTATAGTATTTAGTTAACATATAAGATTTTTCCCATGATGGAAGCTTACCGTTTTTAAAATAACTGAAATATTTTTGAGCAACTGCTGAGAAGTGGGCTTCGTGACCTACATGATATTTTTCTGGAATGATAACTTCCCAACCTTTATCTCTAGGTTTTAAACTAACACCAGGATATTTTAAAGCTATTTTTTTAAAATTTTGATTTAATTTCTCTTGATACTGAGAGGTTTGATTTAATGGTTCTATATATAAAACTGGCTTATAGTTTTGCTCTTTACCTTGTTTGATTAATAAATTCGCTTTTGAACCACGCATTACAGAGTAATGCGTGTCACCTGTACCAGTAGGGGCTTCAAAATTCCATATAACACCTACTTTAACATGAACTCCTTTTAAAGTATAATTCATTTCTCCATTGGCATTTACATGTAAGATATTATTCTTGATATCTTTTTTTAAATAACCCGGAAACTCCTCTAGCTTTGTTGACTTAGTAAACTCAGCTAAACTTAAAGGAGTTGACCATCTTTGTGCGGAAAGTATTACCACATCATTTTTATAATCAAAAACCGTCTCAGGAAAAACCGACCACTGAATTAAATCTACTAAATGGGTAGTAACATCTACCAAACCTTCTCCCTCTTGTTTAACATCAAAATACCATGCGGGTCTAATTAAAGGCGCTCCAGAAACGTATTTAAAAAAATGATGTACACTTTGCTTTTCTATAGCAGGTTGTTTAAGGCTTCCTTTCTCTATAGTTCCAAAAATATCTTTGCTTTGTGCTAGTTCTTTTTGTAATAAGTTTGTAATCTCATAACGCTCTGTCATCATATCATACAATAGCAAACGTTTTTCTTCTGCTGTTTTAAAAGCATTCTCAAGTACTTCAAATCCTTTATCATCAATAGCCATAGGTTTATCGGCTAAAATATTTAATCCAGCATCTACAGCTTTATTGATGTAAGTGGTTTTTTTTTGATTATTTCCAGCAAGTATTAAAACATTACCTTTTCTTTCTTGAAGCATTTTTTCCAAATAATCATCCCCTTTATAAACGTTTTCTTTCCAAGATGTTGGATTTTCTTGACGTGAGTTATAACTATTGATGAGCTTCAGATGTGCTGCAAGTTCTGGCCCTTCGGGAGCATAAACATGAACTTCATGATTAACATCATCAAACATGCTTTTTTGAATTAAAGCAGCATGAAAATGCCCCGGATTTAGTGTTAGTAATCTAATCATATTGGGCTTACTTGATTTTTGAAGAGCACATGATGTACACACCAGTACAAGTGTAACGATAACTGAAAGTTTATAGAAATTTATATACTTCATTAAAAAGAATAATATAGAAGTTATTAATAGAAAAGTTAAAAAGTACTTTTTTTAAGATTGAGCTTTAAAGCCCCATTCTCTTAATTTAAAACCTTTTATAGCATAAAAAATAAGATATAAATAGCATGGAAATAAAACCCAGTAAGCTTGTTTCAAACTATATTCATCGGCAAAATAACCGTAAAACAGTGGTATGATAGCGTTACCACACAAACCCATAATCATAATAGAAGCACCTAGTTTGGTAAATCTGCCTAAACCATCAAGAGCTAGAGGCCAAATACCAGCCCATACTAAGGAGTTTGCAAACCCTAAAAGGACCACAAACCAAATAGAGATATCAGCATTATGTCCTAAGAAATTAATATTTCCATCTGTATATACAATAGCCAAAGTAAAAAGAGCTCCTAAAAAAGTACATATTCTTAAAGCATTAACTTGGCTAATAAACTTTGGAATAGTGATAATACCTAGTAAATAACCGCAAATGGTTAAAAATAAAGTGTAGGAAGGAAATACTTTTGCTTCCATTAATTGGATATTCATTGAACCTGCGTATCCAATAATCGTATCAATAGCGATAACCTGTGTACCTACATGTAAGAATATAGCAATTGCACCTAAAATTAAATGTGGGAACTGAAAAATACTTGTTTTATCAGAATTAGCCATAGCAACTTCTTCACTTTCCTTTTCAGTATTTATTTCGGGCAGCGGTGAATATCTTACAAATAAACCTAATGCAAGTAGTACAGTGCCTACACAAGCATAAGGCACTATTACCCTTCTAATAAGTTCATCTAAAGCGGCATTTCTTTCGGCAACATCCATAGTAGGAAGTTGCTTAAATAATTCGCCATCTGTAGCTTTAAGAATAACGGCTGCAAAAATTAAAGGTGCCAAAATACCAGCTCCTTTATTGCATATCCCCATAATACTGATGCGCTGGGCTGCTCTTTCTTTTGCTCCTAAAACGGTAATATACGGATTTGCCGCTGTTTGAAGTATAGCTAAACCAGAACCTAAAGTAAATAACCCTATTAAAAAAATCTCATAAGTTCTGGTAAAGGCTGCGGGTACAAAAATGAATGCACCAACAGCCATTGTCCAGAAACCAATCATCATTCCTCTTTTAAAACCAACCTTTTTTAAAAGAAATGATGATGGCACCGACATTACAAAATAAGATATATAAAATGCAAAGGTTACTAAATACGATTGAAAATTAGTAAGCTCACAAGCTATTTTGAAATATGGTATAAGAATAGCGTTTATCCAACTTACAAAACCGAAAATAAAGAATAGAAGTGCTATGATAACGATAGAAATAGTAGTATCACGCTTACTTAATGAGTTTACATCTACTGATGCTAATTGATTTTTCATGTTTGATTCTCGGCTTTGAATTAAATTGTAGGTTCCCAACCTGGTTCGTAAGTTCTGCTCCAATATTTCATTGCCTCAGGATTATTTAAAATTCTACCATTTTTAGGATTAATATTTAATGCAGTACCCGATCTTAATGAAATATTTCCTAATTGAACTAGTAGAGTACTTTGATGTCCGCTAATAATATCTGAGTTTAATGCGCTTCCTTCCTTAATAGCATCAAAAAAGTTTTGAAGATGGAAAGCATCTAATGCTTGAGAAGGGTTCGTAAGACTAGAAGTTTCTACTTTGTTATCGTCTTTAACTTCTTTGATAAGCTTCCCTTTTAAATCATAAACTTTATATCCGTTTGTTCCATCAATTTGTAAAGATCCTGTTTCTCCATAAAAAATAACCCCAACAGCACTTCCTTCTATTGGTGCACCATTACAACTTCTTCCTTCCCAACTGATAAAAGTATTGTTATCAAACTCCATATTAATAATTTGGGTATCTGGAGTTTCCCAGTCATCTTTATAATGATATCTTCCACCATTTGAGGTAACTTTAGTAGGGTAATCAACCCCTAAACCCCATCTAGCAAGATCTACCATGTGTGTACCATTGTTTAATGCCTCACCTGTTCCCCAATGCCAGAACCAATGCCAATTATAATGTATAAGATTATCTTTAAACGTTTTACGCGGAGCAGGACCTTGCCATAAATCATAGTTAAGCCATGCTGGTACCGGTGTTTCTTTTCCTATTCCAATAGATTTACGACTGTTAGTATACCATGTTTTAGCAAAATATGGTCTACCTATAAGCCCATTATGTAACTCCTTAATACCTGCTACAACATTTGGCCAAGATCTCCTTTGATTACCCATTTGTATAACATTTTTATACTTGTTAACAGCAGCAATCAGTAGCTCCCCCTCATTCGGGTTATGTCCACAAGGTTTCTCTAAATAAACATGTTTACCAGCTTTTGATGCTAGAATAGCTGCAGGTGCATGCCAATGATCTGGCGCTGCTACAACCAAAGCATCTAAATTTTTATCTTCAAGGGCTTTTCTAAAATCTGGCTGAGCTTTAGTTTTTTTATTTTGAGCTGCCTCTACTTTAGCAATACATTTGTTTGTTGCTCTTTCGTCAACGTCACAAACATATATAACCTCACAATTTGGCTGAGATGAAAAGTTAGTAGCTAAAGCTAAACCTCTTGCATTTACTCCCATCATGGCTACTCTTACTCTTTCATTGGCTCCTAAAATACTTGCATAACTTTTGGCACTAAAACCGGGTAATATACCTCCAAAAGTAACAGCAGCAGCACCTGTTACCGCTGTTTTTATAAAACTTCTTCTTGTATTTTCGTTATCTTGTTTCATCTTATTTGTACAAATTTTATTTAACCTTATTAAAAACAGCTTCAATATTTACTGATGCACCGTTATTTTTCTTACTCTCATCTGCAGCCTCAATAAAAGCGCAAATTTCTAGTGTTTCTTTTGGATTTACCGGTGCCTCTCCCGTTTCAAAAAATCTCACAATCTTTTGTAATAGAGGATTATAACCTTTAAAGTTATTAAGCTCAACAATATCATTCTCTCCAAAAACAGTAATGCCATAATCTCTTTTACCCGATCTTAAACCTCTAAAAGTTCCAATTCTGTTACCTTCCCAAAGCCCAACAACTAAATCGGTATCTGCTGTATGTACTCTGGATACCGATTTACAACCTGTTCCCATAATCGTAAAGAGCATTTCTACACCATGTATACCATACCAAAAGAAATCAGGATGCGTAGGTTCTAAAGGAGAAGGACTATAAGTTTGAGCACCTAATACTTTGCCAAATTTTCCATTTCTGGCCTCTTCCAAACCTTCCATATACCTTAATGATGAGGATGAAAATATTGGAGTTTTATATTTTTCTGAAGCCTTAAATATAGCCGTAGCATCTGCTAAAGAAGCAGCAATAGGCTTATCAATAAACATATGTTTACCAGCTTTTAAAACAGGTAAAGCTTGTTCTAAATGTCTCCTACCATCATTGGTTTCTAGCAAAACAACATCAACTTTTTTTAATAATTCATCAATAGATGAAACAATTTCTACACCTAGTTTTTTAACATCTTCTATGTAACCAGGTACACGTTCTATGCTACTTCTAATATCTAAACTACCTTGAGGGTACGCAGCTACTACTTTATAACCTAAATAAACACCTGCTGTGTCTGCTGCATTTAATGTTTTTGTAAAGGCTACAGCATGTGAGGTATCTAAACCTATGATACCTACCCTTTTACCTTTCTGCAAAGGAGCTTTAGCCATCACAGGATTTAATATTCCTGATAAACCTATGCTAGTACCAGCTACGGCTGCCATTTCAATAAATTTTCTTCTGTTATATTGGTGTTTCATATCCCTATATTTAAATTTATAGCTAATAATTTCGTAAATTAATTATAAAGCTCCTTAATATGTTAATAATTTTTAAAAATCAAAATCTAAACTAAAGAAATTTACGTTTACGTACACGTTTTAGGTAAGTATATTACTAAGAATATTCTTCTTTCCAATATTGTGTATTACCCGTTTCTATTGCAGTATTTGCCATGTGAACAGCAATAGCAACGTTCTTACCTACATTTACATCACAAAATGGTTTTTTATTGTTTGCAATGCAACTTACAAAATCTAATAACGCATAAACAGTTGGGTCTCTATCCGCTCCATCTGGAGACGAATATTTAATTTCCTTAGCCTCACCAGGTTTATAAACTTCAAGAGTTGCACCGCTAACTCCATCTACAGTTCCAATTTCTTTTTTCGCTGGTTCAGGATAAAAATAAACGCTACTTCTTTTGATATCTAAAGTTCCTTTAGAACCTAATATTTTTATATTATAACTATTGTGTTGATTATTAGATACTGATGTTACACAAGATTTTATACCATCCTCGTATTCATAAATTACCCTAATGTTATCATAGGTATCTCTCCCATCTTTCCAATAATCTATACCTCCTAAACCCATTACTTTCTTAGGGTTCGAACCAAGTAACCAATTTACAACATCTATTTGATGAGCGCAAAGCTCTGCTACTAGCCCTCCAGAAAACTCTTTGTATAATCTCCAGTTTATAACACGCTCCTCTTGGTCATTTAAAACTGGTCTGCGCCAATCAGAATTTCTGTTATACTGACTTTCAATATGTGATATTTTACCTAGCCATCCCTTATCTATAATTTCTTTAACCTTGTAATACATATCGTAATAACGATATTGATGTCCTACTTGGAAAACCAAATCAGTTTTCTGGACTATCTGAGACAAAGAAATTGCCTCTTTAATATTAAAAGACATGGTTTTTTCTACATAAATGTGTTTTTTATTTTTAATAGCTTCTAAACACATTGGATAATGAAGAAATAAAGGACTAGCAATAACAACGGCATCTATATTTGCTTGTGCTAACAGCTTTTTATAGTCAGCATAATATTGAGTTTGTGCATTACCCCACTTTTTTGCTTGCGCTAACCTACGAGGATCATTATCACAAAAAGCCACAAATTGAATCTCGGGGTTGTTTTTTGTTACGCTTATAATACCAGCACCTCTTTGTCCGCAACCGATAAGTGCTAATCTTACCTTTTTTGATTTATCTTGAGCTAAAGAAGTTAAGTTTAATGCACTTAAACTAGCTATTGTTAGAGCACTTCTGGATATAAACTTTCTTCTAGTAATTGCCTTTTTGTGATACATGGTTTATAAATTGCGTTATCTTTCGTGTACGTAACCGAAATTAATCTATTATTTTAAAATATCCAAATTATTTAAAAAAATACTTTTTGATATTTAGCTAGATTAAGGTGTTGATATCAGTCTGAATAATGATTTATTTGCTTAAAAGCTTTATCTAGTTTCTATAATAAAGATAATTTTCTTTTGTTATAATATCTATAGGCATATAGTATACTTTTTCTGCTTCTAAAGATAAAACCAAATAGTTATACAAAGTCATAATACCTTTATATCCCTGCTCAATTGGTTTTTGGCAGATTAAAAAATCAATAGTTCCTTTTTTAAGGAAATCTATATTCTCTTTTAAAAAATCAAAGCCTATCACTTTTAAGCCTGTAATATGAGATTCTTCTAAAAATCTGGCTACTGATGAAACCCTAGAATTACTAACAAAAATTAATTTGATATTTTTATTTTCTAATGCTTTTTGCATGCTTGCTTTTACAGATTCGTATGCTGTTTGCCTGATATCTATTTTGAAAATATCATTACTTCTGTTGTTAACTGAAAAATACTCTCTAAAACCTTCTTCTTTTCTTAAAAGATGATGATGGTTATCTATTTCTTTAGAGATATTTACGATTAAGATTTGATCAGTATCTGCAACTAAAAATCCTGAAAGATGTGCGGCAAGATAACCACTAGCATAAAGATTTGGACCAATATAACATAAACTATTTTGCTCTGGAACATCAGAATTTATGAATACATAAGGAATACCTTTTGAAATACAATTTTGGATAAAATATTTAGATTCCTCTATAAACATTGGTGCAAGCAAAACTCCGTCGCAATTACTATCAACAATAAAATTCGCTTGTTGTACAAAAGAACCTTTATCATTTTGATCAAAAAAATACTTATTTACTTTAACACCATAAGAAGCTATTTCTTCTTCTGCTTGTATAATTCCTGTTAAAGGAGCGTTCCAATAATCTGTTTCTTGAGATACTGCTGGTATTAATATAGCAAGATTAAGAACTTTTTTTGAGGCCAGCCGGCGAGCCAAAATATTTGGCTTATAATCTAGCTCTTCTATAATTGCCTGTATTTTAGCTTTGGTTTTTTCTGATACACCAGACCTATTGTGTAAAACTCTATCTACAGTGGCAATAGATACTTTTGCTCTTCTGGCTATTTCTTTAACACCTACCAGCTCTTTTTCCGAATCTTTATCCATTAATATTTAAATTTCCTAAAACTAAACTAAAATTTTAATTGGTTTTTATCAAAGAAATTTATTAAAGTGAGACCTTAAATAAGCTTTGCACTATCTTTATCTAAAAATAAACTTACATTTGGGTGATTTCTAAGTATGGTTGATGGATAATTTTCGGTAATCTCTGCTTTAAGTGTATGTAAAACTGCTTGTGATTTTTTTTCTCCGGGAACCATGCAAAATATATGAGGTGCCGACATTAAAGTTGGAATAGTTAAAGTTAATGCATAAAGAGGCACTTCATTTAAATTCTCAAAACAACCATCATTAACTTGTTGTTGCCTACAAGCAGTGTCTAAATCAACAACTTTAACCGCTTCTGTATCGTTAAAATTTGCGACATGAGGGTCGTTAAAAGCAATATGCGTATTCTCTCCTATGCCCATTAATACCATGTGTGGCTGAAATTCTTGAAGAATTTTAGTATATCTTTCGCACTCTCCCTGTACAAAAGAGGAATTACCATTAATCAAGTTAACGCTCTTGAAAGGAGCTTTATCAAAAATATTTCTCTTTAAAAAATTTCCAAAACCCTGTGGTGCGTCTTCTGGTAAGCCTACATATTCATCCATGTGAAAAGCATTTATCCTATTCCATACTATAGGTAAGTTTAATAGGTTTGAAAGAAACTCATTTTGCGAAGGGGCAGCAGCAAAAATAAGATTGATAAATTCCTCGGTTTGTAAAAGTTTATGGATACAATCTGCAACTTCTTTAGCAGCTACTTCTCCTAATTTTTCTCTGTTTTCTAAAATTTGTGTTTTCAATATATTGCTATTTAAATTTTGTTTATAAGTTCTTCCGGATTGAAAGCTGGAGAAAGTTTATTGTACAAAATATCTCCATTAACAATGGTAGTTTTAACATTTATATCATCATCAAATACTACTAAATCAGCATCTTTACCTATTTCTATAGAACCCTTATGATGATGTATTCCCATAATTCTGGCAGGTGTAGCAGTAATCATTTCAATAGCTTCTTTTAAAGCTATTCCAGCTTCATTAATCATTGTTCTTACTAGCCTATCTGCTGTTGCTACGCTTCCTGCAAAAGCAGTTCTATCGGGAAGTTTAGCTACACCATCTTCTACAATTACTTTAATGCCGTCTTCAAAATCTCCAAGTATAGCCTCTCCTTCCGGCATCCCAGCAGCTCTCATCGCATCAGTAATCAAGGCAGTTTTAGAAACACCCTTTATTTTATGAACAAGTTTTAGTAAAGGCGCTGGTAGGTGAATTCCATCTGCAATGATTTCTACATCCATATCATCTATTAGATAACCACTTTCTATAACACCTGCGTACCTAAAGGCATTTCTTCGCACTACTCCAGACATGGCAGAATAAAAATGTGTAGCTAGTGTATAACCATTGTCAAACGCTTCTATAACTTCTTCATAAATAGCATCTGTATGAGCTATAGCAGGTAAAATATTATAATTTTTTAATTGTTTTGCAAAAGCTATTGCTCCTTCTAATTCAGGGGCTGCACTCCATCTTTTAATAAGATGACCACCTATTTCCAAAATTTTATTGTATTCTAATGGATCTGGGTTTCTGATATATCTTGGGTCTTGTGCTCCGCGTTGACTCATGGCAAAATATGGGCCTTCTAAGTGCATCCCCATAAATTGAGCTCCTTTTTTATTTATTTTCTCGGCTTTCTCATAGCATGATAAAGTTTCTATGAGTTTTTCTGTGGTACTTGTTAAAGTGGTAGGAAACATTGCTGTTGTTCCAAATTTAACATGTGTTTCGGCTATTTTCAAAAATGCCTCAACACTTCTATCCATAAAATCATAACCACCACCACCATGTACATGCAGGTCTATAAAACCAGGAGAAACATAATTTCCATTAACATCCAAAACCTGAGCTAAAGGTGCGTCAATATCATTTTTACTTATCGATGTAATCAAACCATCACTTATTAAAAGTGTGGCATCATCCATAATTTGAGATGGCAAAATAAGTTTTGCATGTATAATTTTTAATTGGTTAGCCATGTAAGAATTGCTTTGTATTTTTTTGTGTACGTACCCGAAATTATCTATTTTAAGTTATAATTCCTATTAATTTAATATTTTATTTTATCGCCTATTTAATTAGGTGTTATTGAAAATTCATTAACTCTAATATTCCTATAAAAAGGTATTTAAAAAGGATATAATTTCATCAACTTTATTTTTAGTGATATAGTCATATCTCGCATGCCCTAGCCCGCTCATGATATTAATTTTAGATTGAAAGTTTTTGATTTCATTCATTCTTTTATGAAGTGCATAGGCGTAATTAACATGAATAAGTTTATCTTGGTCTCCATGATAAGTTAATAATGGTGCTGCCTGTTTGCGTATTAAAAAAGGATGCTCTAGACCTCCCCATAAATTAACAACAGCTTTTATATTTAATGGTTTATCTTTGATGATATAGGCTGTATATAAGGCCGTCATAGCGCCAGCAGAACCGCCAGAAATTGCCACCTTATTGCAATCAAAATCATATAATTTAGCATTCTCTTTAATCCACTTTAAAGCAAAAATTGCATCTTCTGATGCGGTTTTAATTGCTACTTGTAATCCCTCATGAAAATTATTTTTTAGTCCTTTAGCCATATTTGCACTACAACTAGCACCAACTATTTTATGTTTATTTAAGTAAAGTCTGTAATTGATAGAAACAACTGCATAGCCATAAGATGCTACCTTAGCACAAAATGCAGCTGTACTATTTTTATCACCACCACTAAATCCACCTCCATGTATAAAAACGAATACAGGTAATTTATCTCCTTTATTTTTTGGCAAGTAAAGGTCTAGAGTTCTATCAGATGAAGTATCAGGATAAGTGGTATCTGTTACTTGATATCTTAAATTATTTTTTATAGTTACAGAATCCTTTGCAGATGCAAACTTTCCGTAAGAAGAAAAACAGAAACAAAGAAGTAATCCTGATATTAATAAAATGCGTTTTAGTATGTCTTTATTCTTTTTCATTTTAAATTTATTTATACTAATCATTATGTTGTATAACCTTTAGGGTTTTAAAAAGTAAGTTAAGAACGAATAAGCTTGTTCGTTAGATTCAGCATTTGGCGCATGCAAAGGTCGGTTCGTCATTGCCACTTTATTTTTATAACCCAGAAGCTCATTAATTTTTATGGTGTGATTTAATGCTTCCCACCTCTTCTGAGGATCTGCCTCACCACCAGATACTAAAAAAGGCCTTGGTGCCATAAGCGCATGTAACTCGTGTAAATTAAGTTTATTGTGTATAAGTTTTGGATATAAACCAAAAGCAGGGTTATTCTTAGTAATAGGTCCTCTTGGTCTCCATGGCTGTTGATGATAGCCTAAATACCAAGGCTCCCAATAGTTTACAGATAATATATTTTCATCAAATACAATTCCTGGATCAGACCAAACGGCACAAGCAAATTTATCGAATAAGCAAGAGGCAAACATAGCCCATTTGCCTCCAAAAGAATGCCCCATAATACCAATTCTTTTTTCATCTACAACTTTTAAATTGGCCAAAACAAACCAGGCATTTGCGGCAGCATAAGCCAACATAGATAAAGGTTGTATGGTACTTCGCTGCAAAGAAGGATAAAAAATAGAGTAAGTTTTAGCTTTTGTAGCCTCAGTTGTACCTATAGAAAGTGTTATAAAACCTCTTTTTGTTAATTGATATGCGAAATCTCGGTCAGGTTTACCCAAACCAATTGCTGTTTCAGGCTCGTAATAAGTCGTAATAATTGCAGGCATTTTTTTCTGATGCCTATTATTAGGAATACATAAATAGGCTTTGGTTTTCTCGTTAATTGTCCAATTAAAAATGATGGTATATTGTGTGAAGCCATCTCTCTGTATAGTATCAACAAAATTAATATTTTGTGTTTCTATGAATTTTGGCCATTCTCCCATCAAAGACATCCAATTTTTTTTAATTTCAATTCGCCTTGCTTTCCAATCCGTTTTTGATTCTACCAGTCTACCATCGTAAAACGCTAAAGGTGAACGATAATCGCCAAAATTAT
This sequence comes from Pedobacter glucosidilyticus DSM 23534, assembly GCF_000425145.1. Classification (GTDB taxonomy): domain Bacteria; phylum Bacteroidota; class Bacteroidia; order Sphingobacteriales; family Sphingobacteriaceae; genus Pseudopedobacter; species Pseudopedobacter glucosidilyticus. Next base: position 59,236 of record NZ_AULF01000010.1, on the reverse strand, counting down.
CTTTAAATACTGGGGGCGGATTAAAATATGATGCTATTTTTTTCCAATTTTTTAACTCGCTTGATTTTTTTTGTGCATTTACTATATCGTCATTCTTTTTCTTTAAAAGTTTTGCATCACTATTTGTTAAAACATGGAGTTTGCAAAAGAATGCTAAAGCTATCATTAGAGTTTTTAATAACATCATATATCCAAAAAACAATCTATTTATTACTATTACACAACATCAAAATTTCTTTAAAAGAAAAATTAAAGACCTCTTAACTTAAATATAAATTTAATCTTCTGAAAAATTTATAAAATGCCATTTTAAAGCTATAATTGGGCTAAAACTTCCTATATATTTTACAATTATAAAATAATCTTATTAAAAAAAATCAAATTATTTATGAAATTAAAAAATAATTTCTAAATTCGGGTATGTACACGATAAACTATTTTAGATATTTTAGTTTTGGTTGCTTATTTAGCAGTATACTAACGAGCGTTTATTTGCTTAAAACCATTATATCAAAATTATTTGAGATAAAAATCAACTTTGTCAAAAACGGGTACGTAACCATTATTTTAAACAAATATGATAGCTATAATAAATTAACCAAATAAAACCCCAAAACTTAACTAATATGATAAAAAAATTATCTTCATTATTCACGAGTTGTTGCTGTCTATGGCTTGTATTTATAATGCCGCAAAAACTCAATGCACAGTCCTTAAGAAATATTAAAGGAATAGTTATAGACGAAACTACAAAGGAAACTTTACCTGGAGCGGTATTAAAAATAAGAGGAAGTAACCGTAGTACAACCACTAACGAAGAAGGTGCTTACACTATAAAAGGTATCACCAACGAAATTATCGAAATATCCTACTTGGGCTATTTATCTAAAAATATTGCCATCACGAATTCTAATACACTTAATATTTCTTTAAGTGTAGATAATAAAGCATTAAAAGAAGTTATTGTTATAGGTTATGGTTCTACAACAAAAGCGGATGCTACTGGCTCTATTTCTACTGTTAGTATGGATGACTTAGTTAAAGCTCCTGTTGCATCTTTTGAAGAGGCTTTAGCCGGCAGAGTTGCTGGTGTTACTGCTTCGGCATCTGACGGGCAACCAGGAGAAGCCTTAAACATCACCATAAGAGGTGGCAATTCTTTAACTCAAAGTAACGCCCCTTTATACGTTATAGACGGCTTCCCTATTGAGGATCCAGACAATGCTGCAATTAATCCAGAAGATATTGAGTCTATGACCATTCTAAAAGACGCGTCGGCCACTGCTATCTACGGCGCTCGCGGAGCTAACGGTGTTATCATTATAGAGACAAAAAAAGGTAAGGTTGGTGCTCCGGTAATTAGTTTTAATAACAGTATTGGCGTACAATCTCCACAAAAGCTCATCGATGTGATGAGCCCTTATGAGTTTGTTAAATATCAATCAGAACTAGATTCAGATCTAGCTACACAACTTTATTTTAGAGACGGAAGAACGCTGGAATCTTACAGAAATGTAAAACCAGTCAACTGGCAGGAAGAAATATTTAGAACAACATTAAACAGAATTCATAACATTGCTGTAAGAGGTGGAACTGCTCAAACAAAGTATAATATTTCTGGAAATATTTATGGACAAGACGGTATTATTCTAAATTCTGGCTATAACCGTTATCAAGGAAGAGTAAATATAGACCAAACGGTAAATAAAAAATTAAAAATTGGTTTAAATACCAATTATAGTAAAAGAATAACAGATGGTACAGCAGTTGCAGAAGGTGAAGGAACATCTTTTACCACTTATTTACTTTCCAGAGCTTGGTCTTTTAGACCAGTAACCGGAAACGTTAATTTAAATTTAATAGAAGAGGATGTTGATGAAGAAACTATAGACCAATTTAATGCTAGTTTTAATCCAGTTGTAACTACTTTAAATGCGTACAATAAAAGCTTTATAACAGATTTCTTAGCTAATGTTTATGCAGATTATGCTTTAACTAAAAATCTACAATTAAGAATTACGGGCTCTGTAAACTCTAGATCAGGAAGAACAGAGGCATTTTATAATTCTAAAACTCCAAGAGGAACCACAAGAAGTGCTTTTAATACTAAAGGCGTAAATGCAGGCATTGGCTTTAATGAATCTTTAACATTAAGTAATGAAAACACTTTAACTTATACCAAGGTATTTAATAAAGTACATAAGTTTACAGCACTAGGCGGTTTTTCTTTACAAGAAGTAGCAAGAAATTCTTATGGCTATACTACCCAACAAATTCCAAATGAAAATTTAGGTATGAGTGGTATGGATGCTGGAAATCCATTATCAACCTCAGCCCTACAAGCAGAATTTTCTTTAGTATCCGCATTTACCAGATTAAATTATAGTTATAAATCTAAGTATCTATTAACAGCTACTTTAAGATCTGATGCATCTTCTAAATTTGCTAAACAAAACAGAGCTTCTTATTTCCCTTCTGTTGCAGCAGGTTGGAGCATGCATGAAGAAAGTTGGTTTAAAAATATAGGCTTCATTAATCAATCTAAATTAAGAGCTAGTTACGGTTTAACCGGAAACAATAGAATTAGTGAATACACAACATATCCTAGCTTAATTAACTCTTTCCCGGCTTCTTATTCATGGGGTAACGGAACCCCTCAACTTGCGTCTATTGTTTCTACACTTGGAAATCAAGATATAAAATGGGAAACAACTGAACAGATGGATTTAGGCTGGGATTTATCTATGTTTAAGTCAAAAATTAACTTAACGGTTGATATTTACAGAAAAAACACTAGAGACTTACTGTTAAATGCTTTATTACCTAGCACTACTGGATTTGCTTCAGCCTTTAAAAATATCGGCAGCGTAAGAAACGAAGGTTTAGAAATAACACTTTCTACTGAAAATTTTAAAACAAAAAAATTCTCATGGTATTCTGATTTTAATATCAGTTTTAATAGAAATAAGGTTTTGGCCTTAGCAGAAGGACAAGAAAAGTTTTTTGCGACACCTTCGTTTGAAACTCAATACAATGCAAATCCTCTCTACATCTCTGAGATTGGTAAACCGGTAGGTATGTTCTATGGCTATATTTGGGAAGGTGTTTACAATTATGAAGATTTTAACAATCCTTCTGAGGGAGTATATGTTTTAAAACCTTCTGTATCAAGAAACGGTACTAATAATGTACAGCCAGGCGATATAAAGTATAGAGATATTAATGGTGATGGAACCATAGACCCTCAAGATTTAACCGTTTTAGGTAGAGGATTACCCATACATACCGGCGGGTTTAACAACAACCTCAACTACGGCAATTTTTCTTTAAATGTTTTTTTCCAATGGTCTTATGGTAATCAAATATACAACGCAAACCGGTTGATGTTTGAAGGAAACGGTAACGTAAGAGCCAATTTAAACCAGTTTGCTTCTTATGTAGATAGATGGTCGCCAGAAAACCCAACCAGTACAAACTTTAGAGCAAGAGGTCAAGGTGTTACAGGTTACCACTCTGATAGAGTTTTAGAAGATGGCTCATATTTAAGATTAAAAACCTTGTCTTTATCTTACAATATTCCTAAAAAATATATGAGCAAAACATTTTTAAATACCCTCAATTTAGGCGTAGCAGCTCAAAATTTAATTACCTGGACAAATTACACAGGTATGGATCCAGAAGTATCTGTAAGAAGATCTGCATTAACACCAGGTTTTGATTTTTCTGCTTACCCTATAGCCAGAACCATAGTATTTACTTTAAAATCTACTTTTTAATTTTTGTATCATGAAACAATCAATATATTCAATTCTGATATTAGTAGTATTAGTTTTTAGTTCTTGCGAAAAATTTCTAGAAAAAGAGCCTTTAGACTTTTTATCTCTAAGCAATTATTTTGAAACTGAGGCTGATTTAACCTCTGCCCTTGCAGGTACTTATGATATTTTAGGTAACGTTTATGGCGGTGTATGGCTTTACAGAGCTGGTATAGAGGCTGACGAAGGTTGGTTTGCTAGAAATTCACCCGCTATAGGTCCTCAAAACTTTAATTTCAGTTCTAGTTTTGGTGATGTTACTAATATTTGGTCTACATTATTTAGAGGAATCAACAGGGCCAACATATTGCTAGAAAATGTTGATAAAAACACTTCTATTGCTGAAAGTTTTAGAAACAGAATCAAAGGTGAAGCCTTATTTTTAAGAGGTTATTATTACTTTCTACTGGTACAATCTTACGGAGGTGTACCCATATTCACAAAGTCTACAGCCTCTGTTAAAGATATAGATGCTGCCAGAAACTCTATTGCAGAAGTTTATAATCAAGTTTTAGCTGATATGACTGCTGCAGAAAATTTAGTACCAGATATAACGGCTATTGGACATGCCGGTAGAGTAAGTAAATCTGCCGTTAGAGGTATTTTAGCCCGTGTTTGCTTAAACATGGCTGGCGAACCTTTAAAAGACGTTTCTAAATATGCAGAAGCAAGAACCTGGGCTAAAAAAGTTATAGATGACACACAAGCGGCGCACAGTTTAAATCCAGATTATTCTAACATATTTATAAAAATAGCCAGAGACGAATACGATATTAAAGAAAGTATTTTTGAAGTTGAGTTTTGGGGTAACAGAACTGATGTTTACACTGAGACAGGTTTTGTTGGTTTTGCTAATGGTCCTCAAACCTCTAATGTTGAAACAGGCAATGGTTTTGGCGGCCTTAGAGTTACTGCAAAATTATATAGAAAATATAATGCTAATGATCTAAGAAGAGATTGGTGTATTGCCAACTTTACATACAATAACAGTGGCCCTAGTGGTTCCAAAACACTTATCACAGGAACCGTAACAGATGCTAATCTTTATAACAGACAAGCGGCTAAATTTAGAAGAGAATACGAAACCTTAATACCTAAAGCAGTTGGACAAACCCCTCAGAATTTTCCGCTATTAAGATTTTCTGATGTTTTATTGATGTATGCAGAAGCAGAAAACGAAATAAACAACAATCCAACACCTAGTGCTTTTGAAGCTATAAATCAAGTACGCAGAAGAGCTTTTGGAAAATTACTGCCAGGCGCTATCAATATCAATCAATATGATTTAAGTAGCAGTTTAGATTATGAAGATTTTAAAAGCGAGTTACAAGACGAAAGAATGAGAGAGCTTGCTTTTGAACAGTTACGTAAATCAGACCTTATCAGGTGGGGTATATTTGCTTTTGAAATGAATGTTGTTTTACAAAATATAGATCAAAACTTTACAGCTAGACCTTACTACAGAATCAGATTCTTAAACGCTCAAGAAAGCAAACATGTTTTATGGCCAATACCTGCTGGAGATATCGTTCTAAACAAACTACTTACACAAAATCCAGGATGGTAATTTTTTTAAAAAAAACTAAAAAACTAGAAATGAAACTAAAATATCTTTTTTACATGATATTGCCAGTAGTGTTAGTATCATGCGACAGCTCTCTCGATGTTGAAGCTGAACCAGAATTTACTGTAAATACAGATAAAAACACATATAAAGTTGGTGAAGAAATAGCTTTTAATTTTACTGGAAATCCAGGAATATTAACTTTTTACTCTGGCTTACCCGGTAATGACTATAATTTTAAAGAAGGTAGAGTTGTTACGCTAAATGATTTAAAATTATCCTTTACCAGTAGTGTTAACTTTGGCACTCAGCCCAATCAATTATCTGTATTAGTATCAACTAATTTTAGTGGACAATATAATATAGATGCAATTAAAGCGGCTTCTTGGACAGATATCACCGACCGATTTACTTTAGCTACCTCTGGTACTTATTTAAGTTCTGGTATTGCTGATATTACAGATTTAAGGGTTAGCGGAAAACCTCTTTATTTTGTATTAAAATATGTATTTACTCCTGGTGCTGGAGCTGGCCGAACATGGGCTATAAGAGGTTTTAACTTACAAAGTAATACTTCTAATGGTTTAGAAACTTTAGCAGATCAAACTAATGCCAATTTCGGACTTTATTATTTTGGCCCTAAAGAAACAAGCGGCCGCTCTAGTATTACTTCTACAACCATTACTTTAAGAGCAAATGCATCTTCTAATACAGACTTAACAGAAGATTGGTGTATTAGCAAAGCCATTGATGTTTCCGATAGAGATTTAGGGCCAGATAGACCAGAAAAAATAAAAGGATATTCTGAACCACGACCTACAAGTTTCAATTTCTCTTATCCTACCCCAGGTACTTATGATGTTTACTTTACTGGTATTAATGCCACTAAAAAAGAAACAAGAACATTAGTAAAAAGCATTAAACTAACTATAGAACCTTAAACAATAACCGCTACTTTATAAATCGTCTATAAAGTAGCGGTCTTAATTTTTTATCCTTTCAATGAAACCACTTCTTATTTTTAGTATCATCATACTTTTCTTTTTTAAAGCTGCACAAGCAGACATTGTTAAATACGTTGCTCCTAAAGGTACAGGCAAAGGGACTCAAATATCTGACCCTGCTGATTTCCTCAATCCTGATTTTTGGGAATCCATACAAAAGCAATTAGCTAAAGAGAGCATAACTATTAAATTTTTAGCCGGAGATTATGTAAGAGCATTTATAGAAAAACCTCTTCTCCTTAAAAATATGGGACATTCAAAAAATAAGCTCATCCTTGAAGGAGAATCGCAGAAAACAATTTTTTCAGTACCTGTTGGATACCCTAAAAAACCAGTATTAATAGACGTAATTAATGCTCAAAACATAAGTTTTAAAAACTTTAATTTTACTGGTGATGGGAGTTTAGGTTATGCTTTAAGAATTACATCTACTAAAGGAAATACCACAAAAAACATTTTAGTTGAAAATTGCTCATGGATGGATATGCGTGGTATTATTTACGGTGCTACCGGAGCTCACCAAGAAGGCACTAGCCATATCACTTACAAAAACTGTGTTTTTAAACGTATCGGGGTTGATAGCCATTCTCACTTCATGTATCACTCTTATTGGGCTTCTCATATTAAAGTTTTAAACTGTTATTTTGAAGATTGTACAGGCGATTATGTTCGCTTTAGGGCACATTGCGATTATGGAACCGTACAAAACAGCACTTTTGTTCGTACTTCAAGCTTTCCTGTTTATGCTTTTATATCTGTTCCATTATTTAATGATGTGGATCCAGGTGATGAAACATTTGCAACTCATTATAATTTCACCAATAACTCTTTTACCAATACTCAAGATGCTATAGCTTTTCATCATTACGGATACAACCCCAAGCAGAAAAACTACCTGCTAACAGCAGCCGAGGCAGAGCTTTTAAACAACGGTAAAATGGCTGATAAAAGAGAAATATTAGCTAAAAACTTTGATATAAACACTGATAACATCCTGATAAAAGAAAATAAAACAACCCAAGTTAAAAGAACTGTAGTAATGGGCTCTTTTGCAAGATATGGTGCCACCTCTAAAGGCTGGACAGGTTTTGCTGATATTAGTGAACTATTCAAATAAAAAAAACACTTTAACCTCAGCTATGTAAGTTGGTTAACTCATTTATTACAAAATAATTTACTCATGATTAATAGTATGAATTTAAAACCTACATAAATTAGGTATATGGATTACTTTACATCCTACTGACGTCTCACATCCCACTCATCAAAAAATAAAAAATTATCTTTGTATCCGTAAATAAAAAGATATGAGTAAACACGGAAGAATATTAGTGGCGATGAGTGGTGGTGTGGATAGTTCTGTTGCTGCGGTAATGCTGCATGAACAAGGATATGAGGTGATTGGCTTAACCATGAAAACATGGGACTATGCTTCTTCTGGTGCCAACTCTAAAGAAACTGGTTGTTGCAGTTTAGATTCTATTAATGATGCCCGCTCTTTAGCTGTAGGATATGGTTTTCCGCATTACATTCTAGATATAAGAAACGAGTTTGGAGATTTTGTAATTGATAATTTTGTAGATGAATATCTGGCTGGCCGCACACCTAACCCTTGCGTACTTTGTAACACACACATCAAATGGGAAGCTTTATTAAAAAGAGCTGATAAACTGGATTGCGAATTCATAGCAACAGGCCACTATGCTAATATTCGTTTTCAAGAGAATGGAAGATATGTAATTTCTAAAGGAAAAGATGAAAATAAAGATCAATCTTACGTATTATGGGGTGTTTCTCAAGAAAATTTAGCTCGTACTAAATTCCCGCTAGGTTCTTTTACAAAAGCAGAAATTAGACAAATGGCCTTAGATATGGGCCAAGAAGAATTGGCTAAGAAAGGTGAAAGCTACGAGATTTGCTTTGTTCCTGATAATGATTATAGAGCATTTTTAAAACATCGTGTACCAGCACTAGAGCAAGAAGTTGATGGTGGTGATTTTGTTTTAACAGATGGCACCAAAGTAGGTAAACATAAAGGCTATCCTTTTTACACCATTGGGCAAAGAAAAGGTTTGGGCGTTGCTTTTGGTAAACCTATGTACGTTACCCAAATTTTACCAGAAAGTAATACAGTTGTTTTAGGCGAGGAAGAAGAACTACAAAAAACAGAAGCCAGCGTAAGAAATTTAAATTTAGTTAAATATGCGGCTATCCCAGAGCCTTTAGAAGCGATTACAAAGATCAGATATAAAGATGCTGGCACTTTTAGCCATATCCACCAAGAGGATAATATCATGAAAGTAAACTTCCATCACGCTGTTTCTGGTATTGCACCGGGGCAATCGGCAGTTTTTTATGAAGGTAATGATTTACTTGGAGGTGGTTTTTTAATGTAATTCTATTAAATTAGTTGCATGAAAAAATTAGGTCAGGTAATTTTAACATTTTTGGTGATACTTTCTTTAAGTTGTACCAAAGAAAAAAATGCTGCTCCTAAATCTTTTCAGTACGAGTATTATCCGTTGGCAAAATCTAAAGTTTGGGTTTACGATGTAGATTCTACCCATTATAATAACTTCAACAACTCGGTAACCAACTTTCAGTTTCAAATTAAGGATTCTATTGCCGATTTTTTTATAGGCCTAAGCGGAGATACTATTTTTAGATTAGAACGCTACAAAAAAGAAAACAACAGCAACATTTGGTTTTTTCAGAAAACCATAGCCAGAAGTAAAAGCATCAGAGCAGCAGAAGAAACCTTAGATAACCAAACTTTTGTGAGACTTATTTTTCCACCAGAATTTGGCGCACAATGGAATGGTAACAGCAGAAATAATATAGGCGAGCAAAACTATACTATTACAGATTTTGAAGTAGCGAAAGAAGTAAACGGAACCAATTACCCTACAACACTTTCAATAACTCAAATAGATGAAAACAACCTCATAGAAGAAGATTTTGCTACAGAGGCTTATGCTAAAGACATCGGCTTAATTTATAAAGAAGTTAAGAAGATAGAGAAAGATATTTCTAACGGAAGAATCACAAAAGGTTTTATATATTCTTTTAAATTGAAATCCAACAATTAGCAAAAAATCTTGTTGCTTAAATAATTTAATACGTTTTTAATCCCTTTTTTTTGGGATAAAAAATATATTATCCTTTATTTGCGGTAAAATCAATTTTTAATGGCGAAAAACTTACTGATTGTAGAGTCTCCGGCGAAAGCCAAAACTATAGAAGGATATTTAGGTAAAGACTTTCTGGTGAAATCCAGCTATGGCCACATCCGTGATTTGAAGAAAGATGATGGAGCGATTGAAGTTGATAACGATTTTAAACAGCACTATGAAATTCCTGCCGATAAAAAACAGGTAGTAGCCGAGTTGAAAAAGTTAGCAAAAGAAGCAGAAATGATTTGGCTAGCATCCGATGAAGACCGCGAGGGAGAAGCTATTGCATGGCACTTATATGACTCGTTAGGTTTAAAAGAAAGCAATACTAAACGTATTGTTTTTCATGAGATTACCAAACCAGCTATTTTAAAAGCTATAGAAAATCCAAGAACCATTAACTATAACTTAGTTAATGCGCAACAAGCTAGGCGTGTTCTAGACCGTTTAGTAGGTTTTGAGCTTTCTCCTGTACTTTGGAAAAAGGTAAAGCCTTCTCTCTCTGCTGGTAGAGTGCAATCTGTAGCAGTAAGACTAATTGTTGATAGAGAAAGAGAAATTAATCATTTTACAGCAGAATCTGCTTATAAGATTATTGCCATATTCTCTACAGGTAAAGTAAAAGAAATTTTTAGAGCAGAACTATCACAGCGCTATGCTAACAAAGAAGAGGCAGAACAATTTTTAAAAGATTGTATTGGTGCTAATTTTAAAGTTAATTCTTTAGATACCAAGCCAACCAAAAGAAATCCGGCTCCACCGTTTACCACCTCTACCTTACAGCAAGAGGCAAGCAGAAAGCTAGGTTTTTCGGTTTCTAGAACCATGACAGTGGCTCAGAAACTATATGAAACTGGAAAAATCACTTATATGAGAACCGATTCTGTTAACCTTTCTGATACAGCTATTGAAGCCGCAGAAAGAGAAATTAACAGCGCTTATGGCAACAAATACCATCATAAAAGAACGTTTAAAACAAAATCTGCTGGAGCACAGGAAGCTCACGAGGCTATCAGGCCAACCCATTTTGAATGGCATAGTATTGATGGTGATGCCAGCGAAAAACGTTTGTATGAATTGATTTGGAAAAGGGCCATTGCCTCTCAAATGAGCGAAGCTCAGTTTGAAAAAACTACAGCTAAAATCAATATATCTACTCGTAAAGAGGACTTAACCGCTAATGGTGAGGTAATGAAATTTGATGGTTTCTTAAAAGTATACCTAGAATCTGAAGACGAAGAGAGCGACGCACATTTAGAAGAAGATAATAACGCCATTTTACCTCCACTAAGTGTTAATCAAAACTTAGAATTGGTAGAAATGAATGCTACAGAGCGATTCAGCAGACCACCAGCAAGATATACCGAGGCTTCTTTAGTAAAAAAGTTAGAAGAGTTGGGTATTGGCCGACCATCAACTTATGCTCCAACCATTTCTACTATACAAAATCGTGGTTACGTAGTTAGAGAAGATCGCGAAGGAAAAAGTAGAAATTATGGCGTTTACACACTAAAAAACGATAAAATTGTTAATACTACCAAATCTGAAGTTACCGGAACAGAAAAAGGAAAGCTTTTCCCTACTGATATTGGCGCAGTAGTAAACGACTTTTTAGTAGAACACTTTAAAGATATTGTTGATTTCAACTTTACAGCATCAGTAGAGAAACAATTTGATGAAATTGCTAATGGCTTAAAAGAGTGGACTAAAATGCTTCACAATTTTTATCAGCCTTTCCATACAGAAGTTGAAGATACTTTAAAAAATGCCGATAGAGCTAGTGGCGAACGTCTTTTAGGAACAGACCCCGCTACAGGTAAAAACGTTTATACCCGAATTGGTAAATTTGGCCCTATGGTTCAAATTGGCGAAGCAGAGGATGAAGAAAAGCCTCGTTACGCCAGCCTGTTAAAAGCACAATCTGTAGAAACTCTTACTTTAAAAGATGCTTTAGAACTCTTTAAACTTCCTTTTTCTTTAGATGATTATGAAGGTAAAGAAGTTGCAGTTGGTGTTGGCAGGTTTGGACCTTATGTTAAATGGGGAGAAACTTTTATATCGTTACCTAAAAATGAAGATCCATTAATGGTAAATCAAGAAAGAGCTATTGCCATTATTCAGGAAAAACTACATACCGATGCTCCGGTAGCGCAATACAAAAATCTTCCAGTAACAAAAGGCAAAGGCAGATTTGGCCCCTTCATCAAATGGAACGATTTGTATATCAACATCCCGGTAAGGTATAATTTTGACAACTTAAGTCAGCAAGATATTGAAGAGCTGATTAGCGCCAAAATGGAAAAAGAAGCTAACCGTTACATACAGCAATGGGAAAGCGAGAAAATTGCCATAGAAAATGGTCGTTGGGGTCCATTCATCCGCTTTGGTAAACAAATGTTAAAGCTTGGAAAAAACACAGCTACTAACCAGAAATTTACCGCAGAAGATTTAGCAGCTATCTCTTTAGAGGATGTAAAAAAGCTCATTACCGAGCAAATACCGGACGCTTTTGAGCCAAAAACAAAAAAAGTTACTAAAAAAGCTCCTGCAAAGAAGGCGGTAGCGAAAAAAAAGTAATATGAAAAAAGATTTACCAGAAAATCTGGTTGAAGATATTTTTATTGCAGTAGTGCTAGAAAATGAAACTCCTCATGCAAAATCATGGGGAGTTTACTTAATTAACCTCAAAGAAACGGCTATAGAAACCATTTTAGTAACTTCTAAAGGTTACGGAGAACGAAATGGCGAAGAAGTTAAAACTTCCGTTTTAAGACACATGATTCCTACTTTGGAGGCCAAAAGCTTTTCTAAAATTGAAATGATAGACGAAGAAGTTTTTGGTTTAAGTAATGAATATTGGCTTTCTTACTATTTAGGGCGAGATATTTTTGATAAAAAATTCATCTTTTTACCAGAAAGCATTGTAGAATCTAACTTTATTAAAATCCCTTTACTAAACATGCCCGGTGTAATGATTGGCGTATAAAGCTTGCCCTCTACACTACCCCTACTTTTACAAAAAATAACAATTAAACTGAATAGATTAACTATTGGGCTTAATCCTCTTAACCAAAATTATTGTTACTTGCGTGTATCAATGATGAATTGATGACATCGGGTTAAACCGATACTCTCTCCTCTTTATTTAATTGGCTACATCCCGGTTTAGTTCTTAATCCGGGATTTTTTTATTTTCGTAAAAACAATAAACCCTATGTTAGCACAATTAGATTTACAAAGCCTTTTAGTTTTAGATATAGAAACGGTTCCTCAATATCCAAACTTTCATGAATTACCTGAAAATCTACAGATACTTTGGGATAAAAAAACCTATTTTCAGCGTAAGCAAGACGAAAGTCCTGCCGAATTTTATCAAAGAGCTGGTATTTGGGCAGAGTTTGGTAAGATTATCTGTATATCGGTAGGCATTTTCAAATCAGATTCGCAGTTACGTGTTAAATCTTTTTGTTGTGATGATGAAGTAGAAATTTTAAAAGATTTCATCACCCTCTTAAATAATCAGCCTAGTAATTTAATCCTTTGCGCCCATAATGGTAAAGAGTTTGATTTCCCTTATTTATGCAGAAGAATGCTTATTAACGGACTTACCATACCCACTCAACTTCAAATTGCAGGAAAAAAGCCTTGGGAAATAAACCATTTAGACACACTAGAACTATGGAAATTTGGCGACTATAAGAATTATACTTCACTTGCACTTTTAGCTGCCATATTCAATATCCCTACCCCAAAAGACGATATAGATGGCAGCATGGTTGGCGATGTTTATTGGAATGAGAAAAATTTAGAACGGATAAGTACTTATTGCCAAAAAGATGTGATTACAACTGCTCGCTTACTACAAAAATTTAAAGGTTTGGAAATGGTAAAAGATGAGCATATCACAATTGTAGTATAGAATTTTAAAATGCAAGCTGGTTAAGGTTTATAAATTCGGAAAAAATGATAACCTTTAGGCATTAAAATCATTATGGCATTAAATTACGTTTGGATAGCATTCTTCCTAATTTCTTTTATTGTAGCTTGTATTAAGCTTTTTTTCTTTGGTGATACAACCATCTTCACCACTGTGATGAACGGGATGTTTGAGAGTGCTAAAACCGGCGGAGAAATATCTTTAGGTTTAATTGGCATCATGACATTTTGGTTAGGTATCATGAAAATTGGGGAAAAAGCGGGTATGATAAGCTTATTTGCTAAAGGAGTAAATCCTTTTTTTAGCAAATTATTTCCTGGCGTACCTAAAAACCATCCGGCCAACGGCTCCATCATCATGAATTTTTCTGCTAATATGCTCGGTTTAGACAATGCTGCTACTCCAGTGGGTCTTAAAGCCATGCAAGAACTTCAAGAAATTAATCCAGATAAAAACACCGCTACCAATGCCCAAATTATGTTTCTGGTATTGAATACAGCAGGTATTACACTAATTCCTACTTCTGTAATTGCGTTAAGACTGGCCAATGGTGCTGCTAATCCAGCAGATATTTTTATCCCCTCTTTAATAGGTACTTTTATTTCGTTTATTTCTGGAATGATAGCAGTAGCCATCTATCAAAAAATAAACCTTTTTAAACTTCCAGTACTTTTATTTTTAGGCTTTTTTGCAGGCCTAATGGCAGCCTTATATTTTGGTTTAAATGGCTTACCACCAAAAGAAATAGAAAATATTACAGGATTAATTGGCGGATTATTAATTTTCTCCATCATTATGCTTTTTATAGGCTATGGTGCTGTTAAAAAAATTAATGTGTACGATGCTTTTATAGACGGTGCTAAAGAAGGTTTTTCCACTGCCGTGATGATTATCCCCTTCTTGATAGCCATATTAGTTGCCATTAGTGCTTTTAGAAATACAGGCTGTATGGATTATCTGGTAAACGGAATTGGAAGTTTGGTTGCCCTTGCTGGTCTTGATACTTCTTTTGTACCCGCATTACCTGTTGGCTTAATGAAAACGTTAAGCGGTGGCGGTGCCAGAGGTTTAATGGTTGATGTAATGACCACTTACGGTGCCGATTCTTTTCAGGGAAGATTAGCCAGCATTATACAAGGTTCATCAGAAACCACTTTTTATGTTTTAGCAGTATATTTTGGCTCTATTGGGATAAAAAATACCAGACATGCACTTGTTTGCGGCTTAGTTGCTGATTTTGTTGGTTTAATTGCCGCTATATTTTTAGCTTACATATTTTTCGGATAACAAAATAAATATAAAATGAAGAAACGTATTGCTCTAATTGCCCATGATGGAAGAAAAGCAGAAATGGTAGCTTTTGTAAAAGATTTTAAAGAAATTTTAGCTCGTATGGATTTAGTTGCTACCGGTACCACAGGTGGACATATAGAAAGAACTGGACTTACAGTAACCAAAAAACTAAGTGGCCCAAATGGTGGCGATGCCCAAATTGCCGCTATGGCTGCAGAAGGTTTGTTAGACTGTATTTTGTTTTTTAGAGACCCACTAGGTAAGCATCCACACGAGCCAGACGTACAAATGCTTTTAAGAATTTGCGATGTACACAATGTACCTTTGGCTACTAATCCTGCAACAGCAAAATTCTTACTTTTAGGTATTGAGGAATAGCCAAATAAAAATTAATTTAGTTTAATACCGGTATAGACGTATCTTTTTATACTGATAGCCGGTAAATTAAACTTTTTTAATGATGAATCTTTAGTACTTTATTTTATAAGATAAACATTTGGAACAGTAATTGTAAAACTTGGTATACATCAAAAAATATGAATACCATGGAAACAATTGCAATGACAACAGAGATTCTGAATGATTTAGTAAAAATCAATAACGACAGAATTGTAGGCTATGAAAGAGCCATTAAAGAATTAAAAGATGAAGATGCAGATTTAAAAGTTTTATTTGCTGATATGATTAGAGAAAGTCATCGCTATAAAATGGCCTTAGCAACAGAACTAAGCGTTTTAGGTGCTGATATAGAAAGTGAGACTACTACCAGCGGTAAAATTTATAGAGCATGGATGGATGTTAAAGCCGCTTTTACTGGACACGATAGAAAATCTATTTTAGCAAGTTGCGAGTTTGGTGAAGATGCCGCCCAAAAAGCTTATGAAGCTGCAC
Source organism: Pedobacter glucosidilyticus DSM 23534 (assembly GCF_000425145.1). Taxonomy (GTDB): domain Bacteria; phylum Bacteroidota; class Bacteroidia; order Sphingobacteriales; family Sphingobacteriaceae; genus Pseudopedobacter; species Pseudopedobacter glucosidilyticus. The sequence continues at coordinate 43,559 of NZ_AULF01000010.1, read as the reverse complement.
TTAAAGAAGAGGATTTACCTGCACATATCATCACTATGGTTTCTGAGCAAAAACAATCTTTAAGATTATCTCATGATCAAATTAAAGCTTTGAGAGATCAGCAGGTTGATTAATTTTTAATCAAGATTTATTTAAGAAGGCTGCCTTTAAAATCATTTATTAAACATAGTGATACTAACACTAAACACCCTAATAATGATTTTATAAAGCAGCCTTCTTTTTTACAAGCTAAAATACTCTTACAAATTTACTAGGTCCTATGATGGCAAATAAAAATCTTACGTTAAATAATACCGCTGAAGAAACTCCTAGATTTACTTTTTAGCCATTTTGATACTCTGATTTTATCATCAAAAAATTTTAACCCCTTAAAGTTCAATAGCTTCTAAAAAAAGGCAAAAATCATTTGCATGATATAGCTTAGAACACTATCTTTGCACAACTTTCAAGAAAACGTTTAACACGAACATGAAAGTATGATTCCGTAGCTCAGCTGGTAGAGCATTACACTTTTAATGTAGTGGTCCTGGGTTCGAATCCCAGCGGGATCACCAGTAATACACAAGCCTCAGCAAGTGAGGCTTTTTTTATCGAAATAAGAAATTGATTCCGTAGCTCAGCTGGTAGAGCATTACACTTTTAATGTAGTGGTCCTGGGTTCGAATCCCAGCGGGATCACCAATATTTTCAAATAAAAAGCTCTGTTAGATAAATCTGGCAGAGCTTTTTTTGTATTTATTAAAAAAATTTATAAGCTATCTGGCGTACATTTTTTCAATAAATCTAAATTCACTAATAAAGGATATGTAAATATTATTGATTCTTATGGGCAGGTAAGGAATGTAAAAATTATAAAAGGTATAGATAAGATTGTAGATAATGAGGTAAAGAAAATGATAAGTTCACTACCAAACTGGACACCGGCACACAAAACTGAAAGCCTGTGAGCGTATCATATAGTTTACCTATTCTCTTTGATTATTTAGAAGATTAATAACCGCTACCATCAACAGAAAAGAAATCATCAATCATTCCTCCTTATGAGCTTATTACCTGAACGGAAAAAATTTGCCCTAACTTTTATTACTTCTCTATCACTTTAGAAACCTTAAAATAAGCTTCATTTTTAAGTGGCGCATTGCTTAAAGCTTCTTCCCTACTTATTTCTTGTATCACTTCATCGGGTCTCAATACATTCACATGCTCATTCATATAGATAAGAGGTTCTACACCGGTGGTATCTAATTCGCCTAGCTTTTCCATAAAACTAAGAATCTCGCTTAGTTCTTCAATAAATCTATTTTTTTCTTCTTCTGTTAAAACTAACCTAGCCAAATGAGCTATTTTATCTACTGTTTCTTTATCAATTTTCATCAGAATAAGCTAACTATCCTTGTAAATTTTATAATTTAATGCCGAATGTACGATTTCAAAAACATTATTTTTAAGATTTTCTTCATCTTTTTCTGATAAGTTTTCTGTATATACCGGTTCATGAATTATGATATCACATTTACCGGGTTTAGAACCGTAGCGTTTACCATCATCCCAAAGGATTTCCCAATTGTTAACAATGCTTACCGGTAGAATAGGGATTTTTAAACTGATAGCTAATTTAAAAGGTCCATTTTTAAAGGGATGTAAAAGTGGAGGATACTCATCTCCTATTTTACCTTCCGGAAAAATAATTAAAGACATACCTTCTTTTAATCGCTCTCCAGCAGTTTTAAAAGCCCTGTAAGATGACATTTTACTTTGCCTATTTACAGGAACATCTATAGTTTTAAAATAAAGAGCTGTTAATGGATTATTCAGCAGCTCATCTTTCCCCATAAAGAAAAAATTATTTTTCATCAGCATGGTCATAGCTAAAATATCCATATTAGAAGAATGGTTAGCGCAAACAATATAAGTTTTACTCCAATCAATTTTTTCTTTAAAATGATAGGTGTACCTGATACCAGAAAAAAAACAGGCTAATTTGGCATTCCACTGTCTTATTTTATTGAGTTTATGGTAACTACGCTGATTTCTTGAATAACCATACAACCACGGATATAAAAGAAAATAAAACAGTAACACCATCAAATGGTAAAAATAAAGATGCAGCTGTTTCAAAATTTGTTTCATCAATTTCAAAAATAGAAATTTTCTGTACTTTCGTTGCCTATATGGAAACTGTTGTTAGTGGCATAAGGTCCACAGGAAAATTACATCTGGGAAATTATTACGGTGCTGTAAAAAATTTCATTAAAATGCAGGAGCAATATAATTGTTTCTTTTTTATTGCAGATTATCATTCTTTAACTACACATCCAACGCCAGAAAATCTACATGGTAATGTTAAACATGTATTGGTAGAATATCTGGCAGCCGGCTTAGACCCAGAAAAATGCACATTATACGTCCAATCTGATGTGCCTGAGGTAACCGAGCTTTACCTGTATCTAAACATGAATGCCTATTTGGGCGAGCTGGAAAGAAGCACTTCTTTTAAAGATAAAGTACGCTCACAACCTCAAAATGTTAATGCAGGTTTATTAACCTATCCGGTTTTAATGGCTGCTGATATTATTTTACACCATGCTACAAAAGTACCTGTTGGGAAAGATCAAGAACAACATTTAGAAATGGCCCGTACTTTTGGTAACCGTTTTAACAACTTATACCAAACAGATTATTTTAAAGAGCCTTATGCTTTTAATTTTTCTGAGCAATTGATTAAAATACCTGGCTTAGATGGTAAAGGTAAAATGGGAAAATCTGAAGGAGAAATGAATGCGGTTTATTTATCAGACAGCCCAGAAATCATCAAAAAGAAGGTAATGAAAGCTGTTACCGATAGTGGCCCAACAGTAGAAAACCAAGAAAAGCCTCAAGAAATACAAAATCTTTTTGACTTGATGAAGGTAGTATCAACAGAAGATACTTATCAGTATTTTGAAACTGCTTATAATAGCTGCACCATAAGATATGGCGATTTTAAAAAGCAAATTGCTGAAGATATGATTTTAGCCACAGCAGATATCAGATTAAAAATTGAAGATATAGCTAAAAACACAAGTCTTTTGCATAAAGTTGCTAAACTTGGGGCCGAGAAGGCGAGAGAAAGCGCATCAAAAACGATAAAAGAAGTAAGAGAAATAATTGGTTTCAGACCATTTTAATTTTAATTTAGAGAAATCAGAGCATTTTTTTCAGAACAATAAAGCATTATGCATATAGCCGTTGTTGGTAATATAGGAGCCGGAAAAACCACCCTTACCGAATTATTAGCCAAAAATTATAATTGGGAAGCCATGTTTGAGGCTGTTGATAACAATCCGTATCTAGAAGATTTTTATAGCGACATGAAAAGATGGAGCTTTAACTTACAGATTTACTTCTTAAACAGTAGGTTTCAGCAGATTAGAGACATCCAAAGTAGCAACAAAAACATCATACAAGACCGTACCATTTATGAGGATGCCTATATTTTTGCTGAGAACCTTCATGAAATGGGCTTAATGACCAGTAGAGATTACGAAAACTATCAATCTATCTTTGATAATATTACAGCTTATATTAAACCGCCTGATTTATTAATTTATTTAAAAGCATCTGTACCTACTTTGGTAGAAAATATACAAAGAAGAGGACGCGAATATGAGGCAAGTATACGTTTAGATTATCTACAGAAACTAAATGAGAAGTACGATAAATGGATTAAAAGCTATAAATCAGGAAAATTACTCATTTTGGATAAAGATAAACTTGATTTTGCTAATAAACCAGATGATTTAAGTATCGTTATAGAAAGTATAGAAAGAGAAATTAACGGTTTATTTAAATAATTTTTAATGAAAATATTAGGTGTTATCCCTGCCAGATTTGCTTCTACCCGTTTTCCGGGTAAACCTTTGATAGATTTAGCAGGAAAATCCATGATCCAAAGGGTTTATGAGCAAACACAGCAGGCCAGCTCTTTGGCCGATGTTATTGTAGCTACGGATGATACCAAAATATTTCAAGCTGTAAAGCAATTTGGTGGAAATGTTATCATGACTGCCGACACACACGTAAGTGGAACCGATAGGTGTGCAGAAGTTGCCCAAAAAGTAAGTGGTTTTGATGCCCTGATAAATATTCAAGGTGATGAACCTTTGATAGACCCTAATCAGATTAATTTAGTAGCAGGCTGCTTCAATGATATATCAACCCAGATAGCTACTCTGGTTAAAAAGATTGAAACTTATGAGGAGCTTTATAATTTTAATACCCCAAAGGTGTTATTAAATAACAAAAAAGAGGCTATATATTTTAGCAGACAAACTCTACCCTATTTAAGAGACGTAGAATCTACCAAATGGCTAGAAAAACATACTTTTTATAAGCATATAGGCATCTATGGATACAAAACACCTACTTTAAGTATCATCTCTCAGTTAGAAATAGGTAGTTTAGAAAAGGCAGAGGGCTTAGAGCAATTAAGATGGATAGAAAACGGTTTTAATATTAAAGTTGCCATCACACAAACAGATACTTTAGCTATTGATACTCCTGCTGATGTTAACAAAGTTTTAGAAGCTATTAAGAATGATAAGGTATCGTAATTTTAAATTGCGTACCCGGATTTAAATTTTCATATCCGATACTTCCCTTTTTATACTCGATAATCTTTTTAATCAGATATAATCCTAAGCCGTTACCATCAGATTTTACGTTTCCGCGATAATACATGGTAAAAATATGGTCTTTTATCTGGTCTGATATTCCTTCACCATCATCTTTAACTATTATCGTTAAATGATGATTTGATAAAGATAAACTTGCTTTTATATTAGCTACGTGATGAGAATATTTAATACTATTCTCAATAAGATTTTCCATGATAACACTTAACAAAAATCTACTAAAAATTAATGGTTTTTGTATATAATCTATCAATTGTAGGTTTACTTTTTTAGTTTTGGAAACTTCTTCTAATTGCGCTTTAAGTTCGGTTATAAAATTTGGCAGGTTAATTTCTTCATTTTCATGGATTTCTAAAGATGATAAAGCGTTAAGCTTATACAACATCCTGTACAAACCTTTTACAGAAAGTTCTATATAGCCAAGCAAATCTAGCATCTGGCTACCATCTTGAGTTTCTTTGAGTAAATTAACCACACCATGTATGTTGGTTAATGGAGCTCTAAAATCGTGAGAGGTATGGTAAAACAGCGTTTTCAACTCTTTATTGATGTTATTTAAATCTTCTGTTCTCTGCTCTATCCTACTTTCTAACTCTTCTTTTAAAACCTTTATCTGAGCATTTTGAACTTTCATTTGTTGATGTTGATGTTCTAAGCTATCTATCAAAAAAAACTGATGAAGCTTGTTACACAGCGTATCAGCTATAAGCTTTAGAAAATTAAAATCTTCATCTAATTCTGGATATTCATGGATGTATCCAACCGTAATAACCATTTGCACATCTTTAAAAGCAGATAAGGGTAAGGATAATATCGCTTTAAAAGGACTATCTAAACTATCAATACCGAAAAAAGGAATATTAAACCTTAGTATATCGGCCTTATTTCTACAATAGATAAATTTACCACCAGCAAAAACTTTACCTTCGGCTTGTTTATCCTTAAGGTTTAAACCTGATGCATCAACATCTCTAACCTGATGAGAAGTCCAATATTTACCTTGATAATTAAAACAGAATTTAATTGCAGAGACTTTTAAAAGAGAGAAGATATAGGAATTTAGTACTTCCTCTATCTCCTCTACATGAATACATTTATTCAGTGTATTTAAGAAAGAGTAAAATACGTCATTCCTCTCTGATTTGATAGTGCTCAGAGAAAAATAGTTCATTGTTGAGAGTGTTAATTTTGTATTAAATCTAAACAATTTAATTCATAATTTTTTGTTTTACTATTAATACTTAATGTAAAGGTCTAGGCTTAACCATACCACCGTAAGTATCATCAACAGTATGCATTACAATAAATGCCTGCTTATCTATGCTTTTCACCAAATTTTTTAATCTGGTTACCTCTAATCTGGTAACTACTGTAAAGACAATGTTTAAACCTCTTTCTTCTAATGGTACATTCTTCACATAGCCACGTTCACCTTTGTAAATGGTGACAGCTCTTCCCATAATTTTAATAACAGCTTGTCTAATCTCCTCACTCTCGGCAGAAATTATGGTTACACCAATATACTCCTCAATACCATGAATAATAAAATCAACTGTTTTAGAGGCAGCTAAATAAGTTAATATCGCATACAAAGCTGTTTCTATATTGATTAAAAAAGCAGCAAATCCAAAAATGATGATATTAAATAACAGGATGATATCGCCAACACTTAAACTTATTTTTCTACTTAAATAAAGAGCCAAAACTTCTGTACCATCAATTACAGCCCCACCCCTGATGGTTAAACCAATGCCTGCACCCAGAAAAAATCCTCCAAAAACAGAAATCAATAGTTTATCTGTGGTAACGATAGGATAAAAATTAAAACTGAGCATAATAGCAAGGCCTGTAATGGCCAGAATAGTTTTGATAGCAAAAGCCCTTGATATTTGTTTAGAGCCTAGCAATACAAATGGAATATTAACCAATACAACCCAAATAGAAAGCGGAATACCTCCTAAAATATACAACATCAAGGAGATTCCCATTGCGCCTCCATCCAAAAAATGATTGGGAAGTAAAAAACTTTTTAAGCCAAAAGCTGCGGAAGATATACCTAAGACCACAAACAAAGTCTCTTTTATAAAAACTTTAGGGTCTGATTTTTGATAAGCGTACTTAACTTTCTTTTTTACTCTCATTAGCGCTTTAAAATAACAAATTTTGTAAGTAAAGCTGAGATTTTTTATTAAAATAGTTATGAATTTAAAAAGTATTAACCCTTATAACGAAAAGCAACTTGCTAGTTACAAACAACATAATCAAAAACAGTTAGCAAATAAAGTTCAACAAGCACAGCAAGCGTGGATAAACTATCAGCAAACAAGCATATCGCAAAGGGCAGTTTGGATGAATAACTTAGCGCAACAACTTATTCAACAGCAAGAGCATTTGGCAAAACTTGTTACAGAAGAGATGGGAAAACCTATAGCAGACGGTATTGCAGAAGTAAAAAAATGTGCATCTGTATGTGAGTATTATGCCAAACATGCCGAAGAATTTCTTAAAGATGAAATTGTTAATACAGATGCTAAAAAAAGCTTTATCAGCTACCAACCACTTGGTATTATATTAGCCATTATGCCTTGGAATTTCCCTTATTGGCAAGTTTTTAGATTCTTAGCCCCTGCATTAATGGCTGGCAATGCTGCTTTATTAAAACATGCATCTAACGTAAGCGCTTGTGCTTTAGCTATAGAAGAGTTAGCCTATGCCGCTGGTTTTCCGGATGATATATTTCAGGTTTTATTATGTGATAGCAAAAGTTTAGCTGTAGTGATAGAAAATCCGCTAGTAAAAGCTATCACTTTAACCGGAAGTACGCAAGCCGGTATACAAGTAGCTAAAAAAGCTGGCGAATTACTTAAAAAAACGGTTTTAGAACTTGGTGGTAGCGACCCGTATATTATTCTTGAAGATGCAGACTTAGAGCAAGCTGCCGAAATATGCGTAAATTCTCGATTAATTAATAACGGGCAAAGCTGTATTGCAGCTAAACGTTTTATTGTGGTTAAAACTATTGAAAAAGCTTTTATCCAACTTTTTGTAGCAAAAATGAAAGCTAAAACTTATGGGAATCCAACAGAGCCGGGCACAGATTTAGGCCCAATGGCAAGGATTGACCTCAGGGATGAGCTACATCAACAAGTAACAGAAAGCATTAAAAAAGGTGCTAAATGTATTTTAGGAGGCTTTATTCCTGAAGGCAAAGGAGCCTTTTATCCACCAACGGTATTAACAAAAGTAAAAAAAGGAATGTCTGCTTACCATGATGAGCTATTTGGACCAGTTGCCGCCATCATATCAGCTAAAAATGAAGATGATGCTATTAAAATAGCAAATGACACTGTTTTTGGATTAGGAGGAGCTATTTTCACTAAAGATTTAGCTAAAGGAGAACAGATTGCTAAAGAAAAACTGCAAGCTGGTTCTTGCTTTGTTAATAGCTTAGTAAAGTCTGACCCTAGATTGCCTTTCGGCGGAATTAACCAATCTGGCTATGGTAGAGAGTTAAGCTTAATTGGGATGAGAGAGTTTTTGAATATTAAAACTGTTTATATTCAAGAATAAGTAAAACCCAAAGATATACAACATCGTAAATGACATTAGTAAAATTGATACTAAATCAACAATAATAGCATGCAAGAAAGCAAAGAAGCACTTATTATATTCCTCAAATATCCAGAACTAGGTCGAGCAAAAACCAGATTAGCAGCAAGTATTGGAAATGAAAAAACACTTAAAGTTTATATTGAATTATTAAATCATACTAATCTGATTACTAAAAACTTAAATTTTAGCAAGTTCTTATATTATGACAAGGTGTCAGAGAATAAACTCGACTGGAAGGAAGGAAATTATACCCATGCCTATCAGACAGAAAGTGATTTAGGCGGAAGAATGGCACAAGCCTTTGAAGATACTTTTGCTAAAGGATTTGAGCGTGTTGTTATTATAGGATCTGACTGTTATGATTTAAGTAGTAATATTATTGAAGAAGCCTTTAAAGCGCTTCAAAATCATGATGTTGTTGTAGGACCAGCAGAAGATGGTGGTTATTATTTAATTGGTTTAAGTAAAATGAATAAACAACTTTTTACGGAGATTGAATGGAGTACTGAACAAGTATTGAACACGACAATACAGAAATGTAAAGCAGCCAATTTATCTTATCGCTTATTAGAAACCTTATCTGATATTGATACTATTGAAGATCTTAATCCTTACCTAAAGCAAATTATTAAATAACACATATATACTACTGAATTACAGGATAAATTAACTTTTAAGAAACACAAATTATCGGTCTATTAGCCAGAGATTATATCTAAAATCTTTAAGCTATCTTTGCCATGTGAAGAACAAACAGCAAGTATACACCAACATGATAAAGGCCGAAGCAAAGCGCTTAGGCTTTATGTTTTGTGGCATAGCTAAAGCTGATTTTCTTGCAGAAGAAGCACCAAAACTAGAACAATGGTTAAAAGAAGGAAGACATGGAAAGATGTCTTATATGGAGAACCATTTTGATAAGAGATTAGACCCAAGGTTATTGGTTGATGGTGCAAAATCTGTCATTTCTGTTGCATTAAACTATTATACTCCTCAACAACAAACAGACACTGAAGCACCTAAAATATCTAAATATGCTTATGGTACCGATTATCACTTTGTGATAAAAGATAAATTAAAAGCTTTACAGCAATTTATTACGAAGAATATAGGCGAAGTAGCCGGAAGAGCTTTTGTTGATTCTGCCCCTGTTTTAGATAAAACCTGGGCAAAAAAAGCCGGCACAGGTTGGATTGGTAAAAATAGCAACCTCTTAAATAAGCAAACAGGGTCTTTTTTCTTTCTTGCGGAGTTAATTATTGATTTGGAATTAGCTTATGACCACCCATTCCAAACCGACCATTGCGGTACTTGTACCAAATGTATTGACGCATGCCCCACAGAAGCTATTATTAAACCTTATGTGGTTGATGGTAGCAAATGCATTTCTTACTTAACCATAGAGCTAAAAGAGCAAATCCCTAATGAGTTTAAAGGCAAAATGGACAATTGGATGTTTGGTTGCGACGTTTGCCAAGATGTTTGTCCTTGGAATAGGTTTTCTACGCCTCATCAAGAAGAGCAATTTATCCCTCACCCAGATTTGCTACATTTTAATAAAAGAGATTGGGAAGAAATTACCGATGATGTTTTTTCAAAACTCTTCAAAAAATCAGCTGTAAAGCGAACCAAATTAGCAGGCTTACAACGCAACATCAACTTTTTAAAATCTTATTAAAATCTAAACTTTTTATTTAAGTAGATCAATTAGACCTACTGATTTCTATTATTTTATCATTTGTACCATTGCTGGTAGAAAAATAAACCTTGCCATCTGGTGCAACACAAATAGCTCTTTTTCTTCCGTATCGGGTTCCAAAATAATCTTGACTAGCTACTATAGCTGTACCTGCATCGTTTAGCTTTAACTGCACCAATTTACTAGCTTTTAAGGTAACCAATAGTAAAGAGTTTTTCCATTGTGGTATGCTGTTATGGTTGTAATAAGTTAATCCGGCGGTGGCTATGGTTGGTGTCCAAGTTTGTAAAGGTGCAGCAACGTTATTAGTTGTACAAAAAGCATTTTCTGTACTATTATCACAAGCACCTACAACATTCGGCCATCCATAATTACGATTTTTCTCTATCAAATTTATCTCATCATCGGTATTAGGACCATGTTCTGATGCATATAATTTACCATTCACCATCACTAAGCCTTGCGCATTACGATGCCCGAAAGACCAAACAGCACTATTAGGCGAAGGGTTATCAGCAGGTATACTACCGTTCAGGTCTATTCTTAAAACTTTACCTGCCAAAGAATTTTTGTTTTGTGCCAACGCAGTATTATTAGCATCTCCGGTGGTTATAAAAAGCTTTAAATCAGGCGAAATTAGCAATCTACTTCCATTATGAATATTAGCAGCTGGGATATTATCTAACAGAACCAACGGGCTGTTAAGTGTTTGATTATTATAGGTATATCTCACTACTTTCTCAGTATAAACACCTAGTCTGTTATAGTTATAGACAATATAAACATAGGGCTCGGTAGCAAAATTAGGGTGTAAAGCCATTCCTAATAGCCCGCCTTCTCCTCTAGCATCAACATCCGGAACTGTAAATAAAGGTTTTACTTGTTTAGTTGCTATTTCTAGTCTGCTAATTTTGCCACTACGTTCTGTAAACCATAAGTGATTATCAGGCCCATAAACAATCTCCCAAGGATGAGAAAGTCCTGTTGCCATTTCTGTAGTAGCAAATTCTGCATCAGTTAAAGGTATTTCCTCTTGCTGTGCTTTCTTTTTACAGGCTATAAAGAAAAAGAATAGTGCTAAGCTTAATAAACTATATTTCATAATAGGTGATTTTGAAATATAAACGTTTATCTGCAAGAAATAGTTTTTACACCTTGATTATCAAACTATTTTAGATACACATAAGTAATCCCATCCCCGCCCCTATCGGCATGTTCGTCTTCCATTCTACTTACTTCACTATATTTTTTCAGGTAGTTTCTTATCAGTTTCCTTAAAATACCATCGCCTTTACCATGTATTACTTTAAAAGAATTCATGTTAAACATAATAGCTTTATCCAGATATTTTTCTATTTCGTAGAGTGCATCATCACCTCTTTTACCTCTTACATCTATTTCACTTACAAAATCTGCGGCAGACTGAGTATGAGTTACTCTGCTAAGTTTGCGTATATCTTTAGGAACCTCGCTATTAGAAACTTTACTAGCTCTGTTCTTTTTTACAACAGACCTTAACTCCCCAAAAGCGATAATCAAATTATCTTTGTTAACCTCTAAAACTTGTGCTACGTTGCCAGAATCTATTAATTTAACCCAATCGCCTTCTTTAATCTCTGTAGTTTCTGCAGTTGCTTGTTTAGGTTTCTCTGCCTTTATTTCATGCTTTTTAAGCTCTGTATGAAGCTTACTTCTTAATTCCTGAGTTTTCTCCTTATCGGCTTTACTTCCTTTTATTTCAGCAATGGTATTTTCTATCAGCTTATTGGCATTTTTAATGATTTGTTGCGCTTCAAGCTTAGCTTCTTTAATGAGGTTTTTCTTATTCTCATCATAGAAAGCTTTTAACTTCTCATTCTCATCTAATAATGATTTTGCTTTTCGCTGAAGTTTATCTATCTCTATCTTTTTCTCAAGAACCTCTTTTTTATCGCGTTCTAAATCAATCAATAAAGTATCTACTTTTCTTTGCTGAATGCTGATTTTGCTTTTCGCTAAATCTAGCAATTGTTTAGATAAACCTATCTTTTGCGCAATTTCAAAAGCATAGGAACTGCCGGGCTTACCCATCTCTAACATATAAAGAGGTTGCAGATGGATATTATCAAAAATCATAGATGCATTTTCAATCCCAGTGGTATGGTTTGCAAATATTTTAAGATTAGAGTAGTGTGTGGTAATTACTCCGTAAGCGTTTTTCTTGTTGATGATTTCTAGAACAGCTTCAGCAATGGGCCCACCAAATTGAGGATCGGTACCGGTACCAAATTCATCAATCAAAACCAAGGTTTTAGCATTAGAAAACTCCGTGAAGTATTTCATTTTTGATAGATGGGCGCTATAAGTACTTAAATCACTCTCTATAGATTGATCGTCTCCGATATCAGCAAAAAGCTGTTTAAATATACCGAATTCTGATTCCTCTGCCACAGGCACCAACAAACCTGCTTGAACCATAATTTGCAGTAAACCAACCGTTTTCATGGCTACAGATTTACCCCCAGCATTAGGACCAGAAACCAGTAAAATCCTGGTTTTTTCATCTAAATGCATATTTAATGGCACAACTGCTTTCCCGTTTTGCTTTGCCCCTATAACCAACAAAGGATGACGAGCATTCACTAATTTTAACCTCGTATCTTTTAAAACAACAGGCATTTCTGCATCTATTTCTATAGCGAAAAGTGCTTTAGCTCTTACAAAATCTAGCTTAGTTAAGAAATTATGATACGAATATAAAATAGGTACGTAAGGACGAGTTTTATCGGTTAACTCGGTTAAAATTTTGATAATTTCCCTTCTACGCTCAAACTCCATATCCCTTATCAGGTTATTGAGGTTGAAAACTTCTTCGGGTTCTATGTAAACGGTTTGCCCAGATGCAGATTCATCATGAACAAAACCTTTTAATTTCCTTTTATTTTCTGCTAAAATAGGAATACAAATTCTGCCATCTCTAACGGTTAAGCTACCATCGGCAACCCAGTTGTTTTGTTGGGCATATTTATAAATCTGATCTACTTTTTTACGGGCATCTTGCTCTGCTTTAGCAATAGCATCGGTTAAATAAGCTAATTCTTTAGATGCATTATTCTTGATTTTACCCTTAACATCTATAATAGCTTCTATATTTTTAATGATGCTTTTTTCTATAGGTAAATGCTCAAAAAGTGCTTCTAAATTAGGATACAAGCCATTCCGCTCTTCAAAATATTTGATAACCGCAAAAACTGTAAGCAAAGAATTATAAATCTGAAAAAACTCTTCCTCACTTAAAAAAGTACCTTCTATTTTGGCTTTATCAGAAAGTCTTTTGATGTCAAAAAAACTTTGGATGGGTAAAGGCTGGTCGTTTTTAATGATGTTTTTAAATTCTTGCGTTTGCTTCAAGAACTTAATTATTTGATCATAATTAGCCATGAACTGGATTTTATCCACCATTCCACGCCCCATATCACTCATACAAAAAGATCTGATGTTTGCTTTTATCTCATCAAAACCTAATTTGTCTAAACTATTTACTGGATAAATCATCTACTGCTCAAATTAAACTAGAAACACCTATTTAATAGGCGTTTTTCTAACCCTAAGGCTATCTTGTGTTTGACGTTGTATTTCTTTAATCTCTTTACGGATAATTCCTTTATTCAAATCCACAGTTTTAGCAACAGAGTCTTTTTTAAGCTTATAAATTAAACTACTGCTAATAATTGTTTTGTTTAAACTATCAATAAATTTAAGCGGCAATCTTAAAGTTCTTAATTGTTCTTTATTGATGTTATCTTGCATTCTCAACAAACTATCCTCAACAACTTCATATATCTCTTTCATCTGCTCGGTATTTTTACCATAATATTTTAAGCTGGTACTAAACTTCGCAGAGTCTATTTTATGTTTCTTAAAAACATAGTTATAGCGGTCTTTAGCAAAGATTAATAAAGAATCCTGATTAAATCTAACATCCAAAGCAGCATCACTTAAGTGCATATCAGTCAATACATTAGCCATTTTATCTTCGGCTATCAAGTTATCAGGCTTATCATCATTGTTACAGGCTACTAAAAAAATAAGTAAACAAAACAAAGCCAACAATTTTTTCATTCGTATTTTTACCATTTAAAACGATAAAATTACGGATAAATGAGCATTACAGATAATTTATTAAAACTAAAAAAAGAGATAGAGCAAGAAGATGTAAAACTTATTGCCGTATCTAAGACTAAGCCGGTTGAAGATATCATGGAAGCTTATCATGCTGGGCAACGTTTATTCGGAGAAAACCACGTACAAGAATTAGTAGAGAAATATGAAGCCCTGCCAAAAGATATAGAATGGCATTTAATTGGCCATTTACAAACCAATAAAGTAAAATATATAGCACCTTTTATACACCTCATTCACTCGGTTGATAGCTTAAAACTATTACAAGAAATTAATAAGCAAGCAGCAAAAAACAATCGAGTTATCAATTGCTTATTACAGGTTTACATTGCCGATGAAGAAACTAAATACGGTTTAGGTTTTGATGAGGTGATAGATTTATTACGTTCTGATGAATTTGCAAGCTTACAAAACATAAAAATTGTTGGCTTAATGGGAATTGCAACTAATTCTGATAACGAGAAGCAAATAAAAGAAGAGTTTTACGAGCTTAAAACTTTATTTGATGGTGTTAAAACCTCCTATTTCAGAAAAGATGCAGACTTTAAAGAAATTTCTATGGGCATGTCTACCGATTATAAAATCGCAATAGAGCAAGGCTCTACCATGGTAAGAATTGGAAGTGATATTTTTGGTAAACGAGTAATTAAGCATTTTAAAAACGTAGAATGATAAGAGAAGCCTACAAAGCAGACTGCCAAAGAATGCTAGAATTGATTCATGAACTTGCCCTTTATGAAAAAGCACCTGATGAAGTTACCGTTACTCTAGAAGAATTTATAGATGCTGGTTTTGGAGAAAAGCCCGTTTGGAAAGCTTTTGTAGCAGAAATTGAGGGTAAAGTAGAAGGCTTTGCTTTGTTTTACATACGCTACTCTACCTGGAAAGGCTGCCGTTTATACTTAGAGGATTTTATAGTAACCGAGAAAATGCGTGGTAAAGGAATAGGCAAATTACTATTTGAGCGCACTATACAAGAAGCCAAAGAAAAAGGCTATAAGGGTATGGTTTGGCAAGTACTAGATTGGAACGAGCCTGCCTTAAATTTTTATCGCAAATATGAAGCTTATGTAGAAAGTGGCTGGCTTAATGCTTCCTTATCTAGCCAGCAAATACAAAAATTCTAACTTATGAAATATTATATTTTACTAGCTTTTTTTGCGCTTACATTTATTAGCTGCAATCAAAATAATCCAAAGCAGGCAAAACAAGAAGATGCTAAACAAATAGTTAAAGATGCCTTAGTTTACGAACTTATAAACTTTTATAAAACCACACCAAGCTGTAAAACAGATTCTTGCGAAGCTTATGTAAAAGCTGTTTACCCTGTTTTTAAAGTTGAGGCTTTAAATAAGTTTATCACTAATATCATCACCACGCTACCTTATAATGGCCAACCAACCCGTAATTTAAACTTAGCTGCAGATTCTTTTATTAACGATTATCTGAGGTTTAAAAAAGAGTTTCCTGATAGCCCAGCAGGCTACGCTTGGGATCAAAATTTTAGAATAGCTTATCAGGATAAAGATTTTATCAATTTTGCTTATCAAAGCTATATTTATACTGGTGGGGCACATGGTTTAGAAACCATTCAGTATTTCAATATTTCTAAAAAAGACTATCAAATTATACAACTAAAAGATATTTTTGATAAAGATGAAAAAGCGCAATTAAATACTATTGCCGAGCAAATTTTCAGAAAACAAGAAGGCTTAAAAGCTAATGATAACTTAGATAGCTATTTCTTTGACGACCAAAAATTTAGCCTTAATGAGAACTTTATCATCACAAACAAGGGATTAGAATTTTTGTATAACCCTTACGAGATTAAAGCTTATGCTTACGGCAGAACAATGCTTTTTATCCCTTATCAAGACATAAAAGAAATCATAAAAAAAGACAGTATTTTATCTAAATTCAAACCATAATGGAGGTATATAAATTTGGTGGCGCTTCTGTAAAAGACGCCGATGGCATTAAAAACTTAGGTTTTATTCTTCAAAAAAACCTCGATAAACAACTTTTAGTTGTTATTTCTGCCATGGGAAAAACTACCAATGCTTTAGAAAAACTTACCAAAAGCTATTTCGATAATAAAGATGATGTTTTTGATATTCTGGACGAGATTAAAGCTTATCATTTTGGTATTATAGACCAACTTTTTGAAGATAAAAATGCCAAAGTATTTGATGACATTAATAACACTTTCGTGGAGATAGAATGGGTAATAGAGGACAAACCGCAAGATGAGTTTAATTTCATTTATGACCAAATAGTTTCTGTTGGCGAGATCCTTTCAACCAAGATAGTAAGTCATTATTTAAACACTATCGGAATCAAAAACAAATGGCTTGATGCTCGTTCTTACATCCAAACAGATAATACTTACCGCGAAGCCAAAATTAACTGGGAAAAAACAGAAAAATTAATTGCTCAAGGCATCCCTCCTATTATTAAAGAGCAAATTGCTATTACACAAGGTTTTATCGGTAATACATCAGAAAATTTTACAACAACTTTAGGCCGAGAGGGGTCTGACTATACCGCGTCTATTTTCGCAAGTTGTTTAAATGCCAACCAAGTTACCGTTTGGAAAGATGTACCAGGTATTTTAAATGCCGACCCAAAATTATTTAATGATACTCAAAAACTGGCTGAATTATCTTATGCTGAGGCAATAGAAATGACATATTATGGCGCTACGGTTATTCATCCAAAAACTATAAAACCATTGCAAAATAAAGGTATTCCGCTATTTGTAAAACCTTTTATGCAACCAGAAGAAGCTGGCACCATCATTAAAGAAGCTGATATTTCTATTCAGATTCCTATTTTGATTGTGAAGCAAAACCAGTTGTTGATGAGTATCTCTACCAAAGACTTTTCTTTTATTACAGAGCATCATCTGAAAGATTTATTTGCAGCTTTTTCTAAAGTAAATATTAAAATTAATATGATGCAGGTATCGGCACTTAGTTTTTCTGCTTGTTTTGATGAGGATGAAACCAAGTTTAATCAGCTTATAAATTTACTTGAGGCAGATTTTAGCTATAAATACAACAATCATTTGCAACTGGTAACCATCAGACATGCTACAGAAGATAGTATAAAAACTTACGCACAAGCCAAGAATTTATTACTAGAACAAAGAAGTAGAACAACGGCACAGTTTATCCTAAAAAACGATGAATAAAGCGCTTTTAGATAAAGAAGTTCAGGATTACATTAGGCTTATCGCCGATGCTGACGTGAATAAAATTATCTTAAAAGGCTCTCCGTTTAAAAACATTGATGTAAAAGAAATTGCTAACCAAATACAAGGGAAGAAATCTACATTAAAAAAACTCCCCTTATGGGCAAATACTGATGGTATTATTTATCCACCAAAATTAAATTTAGAGCAATCTTCATCAGAAATAACAGCGCTTTATAAAAGTAAATTGGTTAAAAATGCCAAATTGGTTGATTTAACAGGTGGTTTTGGTGTAGATGATTTTTACTTTGCCAAAGAAGCTAAAGAGGTTGTACATTGCGAACTTAACCCACAACTATCTGCCCTAGCAAAACATAACAACCAATTGTTAGGCGCACAGAATATTGCTTATTATACTGGCGATAGCCATGAATATCTGCAAAAAATACAGCAAACTGATATTATTTATACAGATCCATCTAGAAGAGTAGAAAACTCGAAAGTGTTTTTATTGCAAGATTGCGAGCCAAACATTATCCAACATCTCGATTTTTATTTATCTAAAGCTTCAAAAATTATCTTAAAAGCAGCCCCTATTTTAGATATTTATGCAGCGGTGAAGGCGCTTAAATATGTAAGCGAAATACATGTTGTAAGTGTAAATAACGAGTGTAAAGAGCTTTTATTCGTCATTGAAAAGCAAGCATCGGCAACTAAAATTATTTGTGCTTTATTAAGTGCTGATCATCAAAATATCTTAGAATTTCCATATCTGGAAGAAGAAAACATCATCAGCGCAAGCTATAAAAACCCCGAAACCTATTTATACGAGCCTGATGCTGCCATTTTAAAAGCTGGTCTCTTTAAAAGTATTGCCCAAAAGTTTAATCTTAATAAACTACATCAACATTCGCATGTATATACTTCAACAGCATTAGAGCAAGATTTTCCTGGTCGTGTTTTAAAGATTAAAGCGTATTATGATTTAAAACAATTTTCTAGACAACAAATAGAAAAGGCAAATGTTATATGCAGAAATTTTCCGTTGAAACCAGAAGAAGTGAAGAAAAAGTTTAAGATAAAAGATGGTGGTGATACCTATTTGTATTGTACCACCATTTCTAATGGATTAAAGATTATGATAATTGCAGAAAGAATTATCTGAAATTATTTTACATTTGAAACAAATTAAATATCTATAAAACATTCAGACTTAAACACATCCTAAATTTTCATGATTTTTAAATTAAAAAAATGACATTTTTTGAAGAAATAAACAATGATAGCTTAGCAGGGGTAGCTCTTAAAAATATCAACATCAAAAAAGCAGTAATCTCATATTTTGCAAATACTGGAAACTCTACCATCGCAGATTTATGTAAAGAATTAGCTTTAAGTGCTCCAAAAGTTAATAATATTCTTAATGATTTACTTGCCGATGGCTTAGTTAAAGATTATGGAAAAGTAGAATCTACCGGAGGAAGAAAACCTAATATTTATGGTTTAGTAGCTGAATCGGCTTTTTTTATTGGAGTTGATGTTAAAAAAACTCACATCAATATAGGTTTATCAGATTTAAAAAAGAATATCATCAAATACACCGAGCATTTGCCTTATCAATTGGCAAATACTCAAGAGTCTTTGGATGAACTTTATGAATTGATTAGAAATTTCATCAAAAGCTTAAAAACTCCTAAAGATAAAATTTTAGGTATCGGTATTAATTTAAGCGGTAGAATTAATTATACCACAGGTAATAGCTACAACGCATTTCATTTTAATAAAAAGCCATTAAATAAAATTATGGAAAACAGTTTAGGCATTAAGGTTTTTTTAGAAAACGACTCTAATGCAATGGCTTTTGGAGAGTTTTCATCAGGTGTAGTAAATGGCGAAAAAAATGTATTGTTTTTAAATGTTGATTATGGTTTAGGACTTGGAATTATCATTAATAACCAACTCTATTACGGAAAATCTGGATTTGCTGGAGAATTTGGTCATATCCCGATGTTTAAAAATGAAGTTTTGTGTTATTGTGGTAAAAAAGGCTGTTTAGAGACAGAAGCGTCAGGAAATTATTTACTACGCATGTTTAAAGAAAAATTAGCTTCGGGTTTAGCCTCGTCTATCAATATAAATCCGAAGAATATACAATTGGAAGATATTATTAAAGCTGTTAACCAAGATGATACTTTGGCGATAGAAACGCTAGCCGATATGGCTGATAATTTAGGAAGAGGTATTGCATTACTTATCAATATCTTCAATCCAGAACTTATTGTTATTGGTGGTAGTTTGGCAGCAACTGGAGATTATTTAAGACTTCCTATCAGAAGTGCTATCAATAAATATTCTTTAAGTTTAGTAAATGTTGATACTAAAATTCAGATTTCACAACTAGGAGAAAAATCTGGTGTTGTAGGTGCTTGCTTATTATCAAGAAATCGTGTGTTTAACATTGCATAAAAGACTAGCAATCACTTAAACTTATTGGAATATTAACTGCCAAGCCACCTTCTGATGTTTCTTTGTATTTAGAATTCATATCTAAAGCCGTTTCCCACATGGTTTTAACTACACTGTCTAAAGAAACTTTTGCTTTTGATGGCTCACTTTGTAGTGCTAGTTGAGCAGCAGTGATAGCCTTTATTGCCCCCATCGTATTACGCTCAATACAAGGAACTTGAACTAAACCAGCAATTGGATCGCATGTAAGCCCTAGATGATGCTCCATAGCAATTTCTGCAGCCATTAAACATTGCTCTGGGCTGCCACCTAAAACTTCTGTTAAACCAGCTGCTGCCATTGCCGAGCTTACACCAATTTCTGCTTGGCAACCGCCCATAGCAGCAGATAAAGTTGCACCTTGTTTAAAAATACTTCCAATTTGTGCTGCAGTTAATAAAAATTGTATGATTTTACTGTTGTTTTGACCATTGCAAAAAACAATATAATACATTAAAACAGCCGGAATAACACCCGCAGAACCATTTGTTGGTGCTGTTACCACCCTGCCAAAAGAAGCATTTTCTTCGTTTACTGCTAAAGCAAAACAGCTAACCCAATTTAAAGTATACTGAAAACCATTACCATTTTCTTTAATGGCAGCCATCCAATCGTATTGGTTATGATACTTTTTGCCAGATAATAACCTTTTATTGATAGCGGCGGCTCTTCTGTTTACAAGCAATCCACCAGGTAAAATTCCTTCTTCATGGCCCCCTTTATAAATACAGTTTATCATCACCTGCCATATTTGAAGTAATTTTTCATCTATAACAAATTCTGTATTCCAGCATTTTTCATTCTCTAAAACTATACTGCTGATATTTTTAACCGCAGTTGTACAAGCGTGAAGTAAGTGAGCAGCGGTTTGTGTTTCGTATTTAGGTGCTATTGTCTTAGCCGAAGTTAAGGTTTCTTCTCCTTCTTTTTGGATAAAACCACCACCAACAGAATAATAAGTTTCTTGATAAACCTCGGCCGAGGCTAATACCACAATAAAAGTGAGGGCATTAGGATGATAAGGTAAGGATTCTTGCTTTAAAAACTCAATATCTTTAGCGTAATTAAAATCTATGAGCTGTTGCTGATGAAGATTTATTTTTTTATCCTTTTTGATGCTTTCTATAACCGGATTTATTTGGTTGATGTCCATCGTAACCGGATCAAAACCGCTTAAACCCAACATTAAAGCTATATCTGTACCATGCCCAATACCTGTTTTAGCTAGCGAACCATATAAAACAACATGAATAGTATTTACCTGATTAAGTTTGCCGTTTGCAAGTAAATCTTTTACAAAACGTTGCGCTGCCCTCCACGGACCAAGCGTGTGTGAACTTGAAGGACCAACACCTATTTTAAGAATATCAAAAACAGAAATTTGTTCGGCTAACATAGCAGGATAAATAAAAATTTTAGTCTTCTAAATAATCTAAATCTTTAGAAAAAGTTTCTTGCATTTTATTTAAAGCCCAAAAAGCTAATCCTAAACTTATTACCCCAACAATAATACCTGCGTGGATAAAAGTTCCGTTGAAAATCTTATTAAAAAACTGAAAAAGTAATGATAAAGGAACAACTGCACCTCTTACAAAATTGGGTACGGTAGTGGTTACTGTTGCTCTAATATTAGTACCAAACTGCTCTGCTGCGATAGTCATAAAAATAACCCAATAGCCTACAGAAAAACCTAGAAATAAGCATATTGCGTAGAAAGCAAATAAACTTATACCAGATAAAAAGAAATATGCCGCAACGCCTAATACTGATAAAAACAAATAAACATAAACCACTTTTAAGCGGCTTTTTAACCACTGACTTAACAAGCCGCTTGCAATATCGCCTAAAACTAAGCCCGCATAACAGCAAGCTACAGCTGCTCCAGCATTTACATTACCTTGAACGCCTAAAACCTTACCAAATTCTGGAGATAAGGTAATTAAAATTCCAACCACAAACCATAGTGGCACACCAATAACGATACATCTGAGATATTTAAAAAAGCGTTTTTTATTACTAAAAAGAGAGAAAAAATCACCTCTATTTACATGTTCTTGCTCTTTAGTTTTACCAAACATGCCAGACTCTGAAACACCTATTCTTAACAACAAAAGAGACAAGCCTAAACCACCACCAATAAAATAACAGGTGCGCCAATCAAAAATTTGTGAAACAAAATATGCTGCTACAGCGCCACTAACCCCCACAGCAGCCACTATAGTTGTGGCATAGCCTCTTTTTTCTTTAGAGATTAACTCGGCCACTAAAGTAATACCAGCTCCCAACTCGCCTGCCAAACCAACTCCAGCTATAAAACGCCAAACAGCATAAGCTTCTATCGAGTTTACAAAACCATTAGCGATGTTAGCCACCGAATACATAAAAATAGAACCAAACAACACAGAAAGTCTACCTTTTTTATCGCCAAGTATGCCCCAAAAAATACCCCCTAATAGCAAACCTATCATTTGAACGTTTAAAAGAAAGATGCCATTATCTGTTAAGGTTTGCCCAAAATAACCCATAGACTCTAAACTGGGTACCCTCACAATACTAAAAAGTAGTAAATCATAAACATCTACAAAGTAACCTAAAGAGGCTACAATTACAGCAGCACTTAAAAGACCTGCCTTGGGCTGAATATTTTGTTCTTGGCTAGAAGAAACCATATAGAAAGTTTAGAATAATTGGTTAAAAACTTTTGATTTATTTTATTTTGTTTGGCTAAATTAATAAATATTTTAAAAAGTTAAAGTTTAATTTATCCTAAAAAAGAAATGGCTTCACAATTTGTAAAGCCACCCTTTAGCATCAGGAAATGTGAGTCATTATTTCTTGTATTGGTAACTATCAAACTGAACACCATTTTCATTAATCATCCTGAACGATGCTTGATTGTTTTTTAATGTTACCGCAATAAAATGTCTAATACTTTGCGCTTCTTTTAAATACCATTCTTTTTTGGTTATTGGTCTTGTATTTACTCCCCATGCGCCATCGCCTATGTACACAATACCTTTACCGGTTTCATCAATTTTATTTTCAAAGATAGGATATGTTCTTTTATAAGTATGGTCATGATTTTCAAAAGCTACTCTTACACCATTTTTCTCAAACAGAGGAACAAAATGCTCTCTTATTTCTTTACTGTTACTCGCAGAAAATGCTCTGTTTGATGGATAAGCTGGTACATGGTAGAAAGGGAATATAAAATCTACTTTTTTGTTTCTAGTGGCTAAGGTTTGTGCTAACCACTGGGTTTGCTCGCCCTTAATCGGGTTAGAATGATCTGTATCTAAGGCAACTAATGAAAGGTAATTTTTAAAATCAAGAACATTATAGCCTCTTAAACCTGGGAAAGCAAAAAAAGTATAAAAGTAAGGAGCTATTTTCTTTCTCCACTCGTTGGTATCTTTAAAGTCTGGATGCTTTTTATAAGTTCCATCAACAACTTCATGGTTTCCGATACCTGCTACAATAGGAATAATCCTGTTATCTTTATCTATAAGCGTTTCTTGTACAGATTGAAACCATTGCTCCCATCTTCCCAAATTCTTTTCTAAGCCATTTGCGTAAGCTAAATCTCCACCTAAGACTATAAAATCTGGGTTTAGTGCCAATACAGCCTTATTGGTTCTATCCATGTGGGCTTTATCATGCATGGTATCGCCACCAGTTATAAAAGTGACGCCTTTTTTGGTATTTAGCGGCATAGTTCTAAACCTGTAAACGGTTTTATCAGTACCAAAAGTGAACTCGTAATTACCTGCTGCTGTAAGATTTTTTAAATAAAATCTAGTGATTTTCTTGGTAGAAAATGGAAAAGCAAAGCTTTCTCCTTGAAATTCGTTCCACGTTTTAGCTGTTGCTAGTTTATAATATAAAGTATTTTTACCTTGATAATCGCTTGATGTATGAATATCAATAACCATCGTAGATGTTGGATCATCAACCCAAGTAAGTAATAAGCCAGCAACTATCTTATTATCTTGAGCTTGTAATTTACAAGCAAAAATAAAGAAAGCTAAAAAGGTAAATACCTTTAGCAAATGTTTAATCATGTTGAGTGTTTTTGGTTTAATAGTTTGATTATCTGAAATTTTCCTCAGAATTTCAAATCTAAAAATACAAAGCCTAAATCTAATTAGCTAAATTAATCTCAACTACTTAAAATTTTTCTCTATTAATAGTTGAATAATTCCATCAACCATACCAACTCTGGGCACATAAATGTTTTTAATATTACCCCATTTCATCACCTTAAGAAAAATATCACAAGCTGGGATAATAACATCTGCCCTATCTTGATTTAAGCCCAAAACGTTGATTCTGTCTTTTAAAGAGTAAGAACTTAAATAATTTTCTAAGTTTTTAAGCTTCGTGAAAGATAAAGGAGCCCCTTCTTTTTCATCAGATAACTTAAATAATTTATTGATATTACCTCCTGTACCAATGCCTATAAGATCTCTTGTGTCTTTACAATTTTCTTTAATCCAGGTTTGCATATCTTGCCATTCTTCTTCTCTATCCTGATTATCCAAAATACGGATAGTACCTAGATTAAAAGATTTTGAGGCTTCCATTTGGCCGTGACTAAATACCGAAAGTTCTGTACTTCCGCCGCCAACATCTATATATAAATAGTTTTTCTTACGGTCTAACGTTTGTTCTATATGGCTGGCATAGATAATACTAGCTTCTTTTTGTCCGCCAATAACCTCTAAATTAAGGCCTATTTCTTCTTTTACTTTTGTTGCAAGTTCTTCACCATTTACCGCCTCACGCATGGCCGATGTTGCACAAGCCATGTAATCTTCAACTTTATAAACATCCATAAGATTCTTAAAAGCTAACATGGTTTTATATAAATCAATAGCTTTCTTTTCGGATATTTTTTTCTCTAGAAAAGCATCGTCACCTAACCTTAAAGGTACTCTTACTAAAGTGTTTTTTTTAAAAGAGATGGTTCCGTCGTTATCTATAATATCTGCTATAAGGAGTCTTACTGCGTTAGAACCAATATCAATTGCTGCGTATTTCAATTTTAGCTATGTTTTTGTTTTAAATAATTATATATCTCTATTTGAGAACGGTAAGGTTCTTTATGACCAGTTTTACGATATTTATTGTTGTTGAGATGATTGATTTCTCTGGCTTTGGTATTGTCTTTTAATTGTATATCTATAATATCTCTAATTTCCTGTTTGATAGTCTCATCATAAATAGGGAAACCAACTTCTACCCGATGATCTAAGTTTCTAGTCATTAAGTCGGCTGATAATAAAAAGACTTTTTCTTTCCCTCCATTTGCAAAAACCCATATCCTAGCATGTTCCAAATATTTATCTACAATAGATATCACTTCAATATTTTCGCTAAAACCTTTTCTTCCAGGAACCAAGCTACACATACCACGTACTATCAATGTAATTTTTACACCCGCATTGCTAGCTTCGTAAAGCTTTTTGATGGTTTGCTCATCAGCAAGCGAATTCATTTTTAAGATAATGTAAGCCTCTTTATTTTGTTTGGCAGTTTTAATTTCCTGATTAATGAGTGCGAATAATTTAGGTCGAGTTTCTAAAGGAGAAACTATTAAATGCTTATAATCTTTAGAAATTGCTTTTTTAGAAATGGCTATAAACAGTTTACTTAATTCATCCGTAATTTTAGGATTAGCAGTAAATAAGCTATGGTCACCATAAATACCAGCAGTTTTCTCATTAAAATTGCCTGTAGCTAAATTAGCATAATGTACTTTAACGCCTTTTTCTATACGGGTAACTAAACAAATTTTAGAATGCACTTTATAACCGGTGATACCATAGTTAACCATTACCCCCTCTTCTTCTAGTCTGTTTGTCCAATAAATATTGGCTTGCTCATCAAAACGGGCTTTAAGCTCAACCAAACAATTTACCTTTTTGCCATTACGTGATGCGTTGATAAGCGCATTAATTACTTTAGAATTTTCTGCCAAACGATATAAAGTGATATGTATCTCGGTAACTTTTGGATCTATGGCGGCTTCTCTTAAAAAGTGGATGATATAGTCAAAAGATTGATAAGGCAGACTGATAAGATAGTCTTTTTGTTTAATCAACTCGAATAAACCTTTAAAATAGCTTAAACCTTTTACCGGCAGCGGTGTCTCCTTTTTATATTCTAAATTATCTAAACCTACATTAGGAAAGCTTATAAAATCTTTAAAGTTGTGATACCTGTTACCGGGTATTAAACTTTCTGAGTTTAAATTTAATTTTGATACAATGGTTGATAGCATATCCATTGGCATGGCAGTATCATAAAGTAAACGCATTGGCTTACCTTTTTTGCGCTTTTGTAAGCTTTTAGATAATGCTTCTATAAATTTATCACTAACTGTTTTATCTAAATCCAATTCAGCATCACGGGTAACTTGAATAGAATATGCTTCAATTTCATCATAATCAAAAATGAAGAAAACATCATCTAAACAATACCTAATGATATCATCTACCAGAATAATAAATTTCAGATTGTTGGTTTCTGGTAAAATTAAAAATCTACTTATACCTTCAGGAAGCTCTATTAAAGCATATTTAATTTTAGATTTTTTATCTTTTTTGGATAGTTTTACTAAAAAATAAATAACCCTGTCTTTTAATTCTGGAAAAGGCTGTTTTTCATCTAAAATAATAGGCACAATAGCAGATAAAAGCTTATCTCTAAAAAACGATTTTACGAAAGCTCCCCGACTTACGTTTAATTGCTTATCATTAAGGATAAAAATTTTATTGTTAGAAAGTTCTTTGATAATCTCCTCGTACAAAAGATTAAACTTTCTTTCTTGTTTAATAACGATATTTTTAATTTGATTGAGGATTTTTTTAGGATTATAGCCTAATTCCTCTTTTACTTTGTCTACAACAGTTGTTAACCTATTTAAAGTAGCAACCCGTACGCGATAAAACTCATCCAAATTAGAGGAAAATATAGCTAAAAACTTTATGCGCTCTATCAAAGGGACAGTTTTATCTGCAGCTTCCTGCAAAACTCTATCATTAAAATATAGCCAACTAATTTCTCTATTTAAAATTGGAGGTTTACTATTTGTCATTATATACCACGAAATCCAAAGCTGCAAAATTTAATGTTAACTATGTGTTAAGTATAAACGCTGTTAGCCATTATTCAAAAACACGTAATACCTATCAAAATTGATGCAGCAATTTGCTTTATCTACTGTGTTTTCTTAGTTGATGATTTATTTACTTTTTTAACAGGTGCTTTGCTGGTTGTTTTTGGTGCCTCTGGCTTAGCTACAGTTACTGCTTTATCAACATCTTTTTTGGTTGGCAAAGCTTTTGGTGTAGGGGCTTTTTTAATTACTTTTTTAGCAGGAATAGTCGCTTTTGGAGCCTCAGTTTTAACATCATCTAAAACTACTTTAGCTGGATTTACAACCTCTTTTTTAATAATTTCTTCTATATCAGCAGCCTTGGTATTTACCTTTTTAACTGCTTTTGCAATTACTTTTTTTGCTTTTTGTGTTGATTTTAAGGTATTCACTTTTACTTCGGCCTTTTTAGTATCCGTTTTATTAACCTTTATATCTTTTACACTTTTAATTTTAGCCGCTAGTTTTTTAGCCAACAGCTTACTAGCCTTTTTTAATTCGGCACCTATATCCTCAGCGTCATGCCCCAAACTCACAATAAAATCTTTGAGCTTAGCTTTAAGGTTAATTTCTAAATCGCTTTTAAGCTGTTTTTTAACTTTTCTATTTACCCCTTTGGTTTTTGATGCTTTCATAATACTTTTTTATTGTTTTATTTAAATCTATCTTTAAAAACTCAATTAATCAAATTAAGTTTTTGTATGCCATCATTTGATATCGTAAGTAAACTAGATAGCCAAACATTAGATAACGCTATTAATAATGCCAAAAAAGAAATTTTAAATCGTTATGATTTTCATGATTCTAAAAGTTCTATAGAATTGGATAAAAAAACCAATGCGCTAACTGTGATAACAGAGAATGATATGCGTTTAAAAGCGATTATTGATTCTATCATTTCAAGAATGGTGAAGCAACATTTAGATCCTAATGCTTTAAACTTAGAAAAACCTCATTACAGCGTTTCTGGCAATATGATTAGAAAAGATATTGAGGTTAAAGAAGGTATTGATAAAGAAACGGCTAAAAAAATTGTAAAAAAAATTAAAGATTCTGGATTAAAAGTACAAGCTTCTATCATGGAAGACCAAGTAAGGGTACAAGGTAAGAAAATTGATGATTTACAAGCTGTGATACAACTTTGCAGAGGCGATAATTTTGGCCAGCCCCTACAATACATCAACATGAGAAACTAAGTATGGAAAAAACGATAGCGGCATCAGATTTAATCATAAATGCTGATGGCAGTATTTATCATTTAAACTTAAGACCAGAAGATATTGCTGATACCATTATTACTGTTGGCGACCAAGAAAGAGTGCCAGAGGTGAGCAAGTATTTTGATAAAATTGAGCTAAAAAAGGGCAAAAGAGAGTTTATTACGCATACGGGTTATATCGGTAAAAAAAGAATAACCGTTATTTCAACAGGTATTGGTACTGATAATATTGATATCGTTTTAAACGAATTGGATGCACTTGCTAATATTGATTTTGAGCAAAGACAAGTAAAAGAAAACCATAAAACTTTACAAATTATTAGACTAGGAACATCTGGAAGTATAAATAAAGATGTAGAAATGGGCAGCATTTTAGCCTCTTCACATGGTTTAGGTTTAGATAGTTTGATGCATTATTATGAAAGAAGCCTAAACGCTGAAGATAAAGCTTTAGAGCAACAAATTCAATCTTCTCTTCAAGATTTAAGCTTATCTCCTTATTTAACATCAGCGTCAGCTTCTTTATTAAATTCTTTAGCTGCTGATATTCCTAAAGGGATAACGGTAACGGCTCCTGGGTTTTACGCTCCACAGGGCAGAAAAGTAAGAGCAATTAATAAAATCCATAACCTTATTGAAAGGTTAACAAGTTTAAATTTAAACCATCATCCAATTACCAATTTAGAGATGGAAACCGCAGGAATTTACGCTCTTGCCAATGCCTTAGGGCATGAAGCTATTTCTATAAATGCCATTTTAGCTAATCGCTTAAATTTTGAATTTGCCACCAATCCGGCTTTAATTGTAGAAAATATGCTTAAAAATGTTCTAGAGAAATTAGCTTAAGGCTTTAACATAATTTAAGAATAAGGTTAAAGCTTCTCGTTTTTGAGCGTCCAAAGGGTAATCTATTTTATGAAGCAAATAGTCTTCCAAATCAAAATCATCTCGCATTTGCATGGTTTTAAAGACTTCTTTACGGTTATCTAAACCAAGTTTTAAGGCATCACTAAAAGCATTAACAAATTTCTCTGGTAACTTTTTATTGCTTACCCAAGCAGCAAAAACAAAAGGTAAACCTGTGAAATTTTTCCATTCTTGAGCTAAATCATAAGCATAAGGATATAGATTTTGCTTGCCAAAAGTACGGTCTCCAATTTGTATAAATGCGGCTTTTGGATGTTTAAGCTCGCCGTAATCAACCGCATTCATTAACCTCACAGGGTTGACTTTAAAATAATGCGTTAGCAATACAAAAGCTAAATTATTTGAGGTATTAGACTCGGGGTCCAATTGTAAAAATTCTATTTCTTTTACCGGGCAATTGCTAAAAATATAAACAGAATTTACAGCACCATTAGCCCCTATACAATAATCAGATACTAAGTGATATTCTGGTAATTTTAACAAAGAGGCAACAGGTATTAAACCTATATCAGCTTCATTATCTATGAGTTTTTGAGCACACAATGCAGGATAATCTACCGTTAACTGTATTTCTTTTTTAACAGGATGATGCGCTAGACCATAAATAAAGGGTAATGTATTGGTATAACTAACCGCAGAAACTCTTATCATCTTAAAATAAAATCAAACCTATAAACCCTGCTCTTCTAAATGCGCTAAACTATTAAAAACTTCTATCTCAAACTGCTCTCCATCATAGTTTAAAACATATAAAGAGGTATTTTGGTGAGGATATGTGTCCATCTCAGATAATGGCTTTTTCATCAACAAACACATTAATAAACGTATCGCTCTGCCATGCATACAAATTAAAACCGTATGTTCATTTTCTTGATTAGTGATGTAATCCATTGCAGCTGCTTGCCGTACATAAACATCATTAGGGCTTTCGCCACCTTCTGGTTTAACATCATAATGCCCGGCGGCCCAAGCCTGTATTAAATTGACAAAAGCCTCTCTTAAAGCTGCATTGCTTTTTTGGCCTTCATAAACACCCCAAGCCAACTCATCTAAACCAGCTAACTGCTCCCAGGCTAAGCCATCATCAATAAAGCCTTTTACCGTTTGATGTGTTCTTTTTAAGGTTGATGTATAAAGTTTATCAAAAGGAATATCCTTGTATTTTTTATAAAAAGCTTCGCCTTGTGCAATTCCTGTAGCATTTAAATCAGAATTTACACCCCTGCCTTGTACAATCCCATCTTTATTAAAATCTGTTTCACCATGCCTAATGATGTAGAGCTTTTTATTTTTCTTCTTATCCAAACTATATGTTTTTAATTAATAACGGGTAAAGCGTAGTATTTTGGTTTTTCATCCTCAGGGAAATCAGCATGCTCAAAATCATTGATAACATGGTATAAAGTATCTCTTTCTACTGGTTTTTTACCAACTGCTTTAATCAATTTCACTAAATCTTTAGTACTCATGGCAGGGTTTTGCTCCTCGGCACCAGCCATAGCATATATTTTGGTGGTATCGTCTAAAGTACCGTCAATATCATCAACACCAAAATTAAGGGATAATTGAGCAGTATTTCTACCTATCATAGCCCAGTAAGCTTTGATATGCTCAAAATTATCCAGATAAATTCTAGAAATAGCGTAGTTTCTTAAATCTTCAACTACGGTAGATTCTGCCACATGAGACATTTGGTTATCCTGATTTCTAAATTTCAACGGAATAAAAGTTTGGAAACCACCTGTTTTATCTTGTAAATTCCTCAATCTCTCTAAATGGTCTACCCTATGCCAATATTCCTCTATATGACCATATAGCATGGTTGCGTTAGAGCGCATTCCTAATTTATGCCATTCTTCATGTATTTGCAGCCATTGGTCAGCATCGCATTTATCTTTAGCTATTTGTTCTCTTATTTCTGGATGAAAAATTTCTGCTCCACCACCCGGCATGGACTCTAAACCAGCTTCTTTCATCATCCGCATACCAGTAGCGTAATCTACTTTAGCTTTTTTAAAGATGTAATGATATTCTACCGGAGTGAGTGCTTTAACATGTAAATCTGGGCGATGCTTTTTAATAGCCGTAAAGAAATCCATATAAAATTTCATATCGTATTGTGGTAATACACCTCCAACGATATGAACTTCTGTAACAGGCTGGTCATCATAAGATTTTATAATGGCCATCATTTCCTCCATGGTATACTCCCAACCTTCTGCTCTTTCTTTAATTAAACGAGAATAAGAGCAAAATTTACAATCGTAAACGCATAAGTTTGTTGGCTCTATATGAAAATTTCTATTGAAATAAGTAACGTTACCATGCTTCTTGGTTCTGATATAATTTGCTAAAACACCCAGATAGGATAAATCAGCTTTTTCATATAAAAGAACTCCTTCTTCAAAACTTATTCTCTCTCCATTTTGTACTTTTAAGGCTATCTCTTTTAGAGGAACCTCTAAATGAGCATCTTGTAAAAGTACAGTAAGTTGATGGTATGCGTTCATGCGATGAATTTTGTCAAAATTAATAATTAGCAAGCTTTTTTTAGTTTACTTAATGTAAAACAAACACTTTTGTATTAAGTTTACTTTTGTAAGTTATAAACCATGAATTTAGAAACGCTAGTTATACATGCAGGCAATAAGGTTGATGAAGCTACAAAAGCAGTTGTACAGCCTTTAATTTTGTCTACTACTTTTGAAAGAAGCAATGGTGAATATCCAGGCGGATATATCTATTCCAGAGCAGATAATCCTAACCGAAAATCTTTAGAACGTGTTTTAGCTTTATTGGAAGGCGGTGAAGATGCTTGTGCTTTTGCCACAGGTAACGCAGCTGGCATGTCGGTTTTTCAAGCTTTAGCACCTGGCTCTCACATTATTTGTCCTGATGATATGTATCACGGACTAAGGAATCAGCTTAAAATATTATTTAAAGGGATTTTAACTTTTGATTTTATTGATTTTACTAATTTATCTTTAATAGAAAGCACTATAAATGCCTCAACAAAGTTAATTTGGGCCGAAACACCATCTAACCCTTTATTAAAACTAGCAGATATTTCTGCTATAGCCAAAATCTGCGAAAAGCATCAACTTATTTTTGCTGTTGATAATACCTTTGCAACGCCTATTTGCCAGCAACCTTTAGCCTTAGGTGCGCATTTAGTAATGCACTCTACCACCAAATATTTAAATGGCCATAGTGATGTTACTGGTGGTGCTATCATCACCAAAGATAAAGACCAATTTTGGGAGAAGATTAGAACTGTTCAAGGTTTTGGCGGTGCAACCCCCTCTCCTTTTGATTGTTATCTGATTACTCGAGGTATTAAAACTTTACCTTACCGGATGCGTGGGCATATAGAAAATGCCATGAAATTGGCTATTTATTTAGAAAATCATCCAGCTATTGAAGCTGTTTTTTATCCCGGCTTAGCATCACATCCGCAGCATGAATTAGCAAAAAAGCAAATGTTAAACTATAGTGGTATGCTTTCTTTCACTTTAAAAGGTGGTGAAAAAGCAGCATTTGATTTGATTAATGGACTAAAAATATTTACCCAAGCAACAAGTTTAGGAGGAGTTGAAAGTTTAATAGAGCATCGTTACGCAGTGGAAGGCCCAGATACCAAAACACCCAAAAATTTATTAAGAGTTTCTGTTGGTTTAGAACATATTGATGATTTAATTGATGATTTAGACCAAAATTTAAAAAACTTAAAACACTAATAATCAACAAAATATAGATAAATTCAAAATTTTATTTGGAAAAACAAAGCAAATAAATATATCTTTGAAACATTATTTGGTTTAAATACCAAAATCAATTCCTCTTCAGAAAAGGTCTTGATTTATAAAGAAGTGGTAAGAGAACAGGCTCTAAGACCCACTGGCAACCTCACAATAATTGTGAAAGGTGCCAAATCCTGACCCGAAAGGGAAATATAAATTAATTTAAAGACATGAAAAGTTTAGCATTCATCTTACAACAAATTAATTTCCTGCTCAAAGGAAATCAAAACACCCTTGTTTTACAATTTGCTTATGCGAAATGTAATATGTGTTGCTGTATGTGCTAATTCTTACGCCTCTTTATCCCATAATACATTTATAACAAACTTTATTATTCACATTTTAAAATATCATACAATGTCTAATAAAAATTTGAAATTTGAAACCCTGCAATTACATGCTGGCCAACAAGTAGATCCAACAACTGGTTCAAGAGCCGTTCCATTGTACCAAACCACATCTTATGTATTTAACAGCTCAGAACATGGGGCTAACTTATTCGCTTTAAAAGAGTTCGGAAACATTTATACACGTTTAATGAACCCAACTACAGATGTTTTTGAGCAAAGAGTAGCAGCTTTAGAAGGTGGTGTAGCGGCTTTAGCAGTAGCATCAGGACAAGCAGCTCAATTCATTGCGATAGCAAATATTATTCAATCTGGAGAGAACTTTGTTTCTACTAGATATTTATACGGCGGTAGCTACAACCAATTTAAAGTTCAGTTTAAGAGGTTAGGTATTGAAGCCCGTTTTGTTAACGAGGAAACACCTGAAGCTTACGAAGCCTTGATAGACGATAAAACTAAAGCTATTTACCTAGAAACTATTGGCAACCCAGCGTTTAACATTCCTGATTTTGAAAAAATATCGGCTTTAGCTAAAAAACACGATCTTCCTTTGATTGTGGATAATACTTTTGGTGCTGGTGGATACCTTTTTAGACCAATTGAGCATGGTGCTAACGTAGTAGTAGAATCTGCAACAAAATGGATTGGCGGACATGGTACTAGCGTTGGTGGTGTTATTGTTGATGGTGGAAATTACAACTGGGGTAACGGAAAATTTCCTCAATTCTCAGAACCATCAGAAGGTTACCACGGTTTAGTTTTCTCTGATGTTTTTGGTGTTAACGGTCCTTTTGGTAACATCCAATTTATCATCAGAGCAAGAGTAGAAGGTTTAAGAGATTTTGGCCCTGCTATTTCTCCATTCAACTCTTTCTTATTGATTCAAGGTTTAGAAACCCTTTCTTTAAGGGTACAAAGACATGTTGATAATGCTTTAGAATTAGCAAAGTGGTTAGAAAATCATGAGGCGGTACAAGCGGTTAACTATCCTGGTTTAGAATCATCTCCTTACCATACTTTAGCTAAAAAATATTTAAAAAATGGTTTTGGCGGCGTATTATCTTTCGAGTTGAAAGGTGATAAAGAAAATGCCATCAAATTTGTTGATGCACTTAAACTAACCAGCCATTTAGCAAATGTGGGTGATGCAAAAACACTTATTATCCAGCCTTCTGCAACTACACATCAACAATTAAGTGCTGATGAACAATTAAAAGCAGGTGTTACACCAACTTTATTAAGAGTTTCTGTTGGTATAGAGCATATTGATGATATTAAAGCTGATTTTGCTCAAGCTTTTGACGCCATTAAATAATTTTTTGACCTTTTTAATTGATGTTTGCGATGAGTGTAAAGATATTTCAATACAAAAAGCAGTTTAAGCTAGAGAGCGGTAAAAGACTTAAAAAGCTAAACATAGCTTACCATACTTTTGGTAAGCTAAATGCTGATAAAAGCAATGTAGTGTGGGTTTGCCATGCTTTAACTGCAAATTCTGATGTGTTTGATTGGTGGAAAGGCCTGTTTGGTGAAAATGATTTATTTAACCCAGAAGAGTATTTTATTGTTTGTGCTAATATTTTAGGTTCTCCCTATGGCACTACAAATCCTTTATCTGTTAATGAAAATACTAAGCAACCTTATTATTTGTCTTTCCCAAAAATCACCATCAGAGATATGGTTGAAGCGCACAAACTTTTAGCGCAACACTTAGCAATAGAAAACATAGAGGTTTTAATTGGAGGTTCTTTAGGTGGTCAGCAGGCTTTAGAATGGTCTGTTTCAGAAGCGGATAGAATTAAAAATCTAATTGTTTTAGCAACTAATGCACAACATTCTGCTTGGGGAATTGCTTTTAACGAATCGCAAAGATTGGCTATAGAAACCGATAGAACTTTTTACACACAAGAAGCAACAGGCGGACGAAAAGGTTTAAAAACAGCTAGGAGTATTGCTTTATTATCTTACAGAACATACCATTGTTATGCTGATAAGCAAATAGAATCATCTAACGAAGTTATAGATTCATTTAAATCTTCATCGTACCAAAATTATCAAGGGGAGAAATTAGTTAACAGATTTAATGCCTATAGTTATTGGTATTTAACCAAAACTATGGATAGCCATAACCTAGGAAGAGGAAGAACGAGTGTAGCAGCTGCTTTAGCAAGCATAAAAGCAAACACTTTAGTTATTGGTATAGCTTCTGATCTGCTTTTCCCAACACATGAGCAAAAATTTATAGCTAAACATATTCCCGAAGCATCATATCATGAAATTGATTCGCTTTATGGGCATGATGGATTTTTGCTTGAGGTTAGAAAACTTGAAAACATCATCTCTAAGTTTTTAAGAGAAAAAACTTTAAAAAGAGAGCAAAGCAGCTTACAGGTTGCTTAATAAAAAAAACCGATTAGAAAACTAATCGGTTTTTTTATTAAGAAATTGAAACTTAAATTTCTCTGTTGCTATCCCACTGTTCCAAATAATCGGCAACTTTTCTTACAAACATACCACCTAGCGCACCATCAACAACCCTATGATCATAAGATAATGATAAATACATCATGTGTCTGATACCTATCATGTCTCCATGTTGAGTTTCTATTACTGCTGGTTTTTTCTTTATTACACCAACTGCTAAAATAGCCACCTGCGGCTGATTGATAATTGGCGTACCCATAATATTACCAAAGCCACCAATATTGGTAATAGTAAAAGTACCCCCTTGTATTTCATCAGGCTGTAGTTTATTTATTCTAGCCCTAGCAGCTAAATCATTAACCGCTTTGGTTAAACCAACCATATTTAATTGGTCGGCATTTTTAATTACCGGTACAATTAAATTTCCACTTGGTAATGCTGTAGCCATACCAATATTAATATCTTTCTTCTTGATGATTTGAGAGCCATTTACAGAGATATTAATCATTGGCATATCTTTAATGGCCTTTGCTACTGCTTCAACAAAAATTGGAGTAAATGTTATTTTTTCGCCTTCTCTTTTTTCAAAAGCATCTTTTACTTTATTTCTCCATTGCACCAAGTTCGTAACATCAGCCTCTACAAAAGAGCAAACATGAGCAGAAGTTTGCTTACTGCTAATCATGTGATCTGCTATAAGCTTGCGCATCCTGTCCATTTCGATAATTTCATCATTACCGTTTCCGTAAGTTACCGTCTGTGTTGATTTTGGCTGTGAAGGCATTTCATCATGATAACTAAAACCTTCTTTACTGCTATCTACTTTATGGGCTTGGTTACTTTCTTTCTGATATGAACGTTGAGTTTGATTTTTCTCTGCAATATAATTGAGTAAATCATTTTTTGTAACCCTGTTTTCTGCTCCAGTACCTTGAATTTTGTCTAACTCTGCTAAATCTAATCCTTCTTCTTGTGCAATACTCTTAACTAATGGAGAATAAAACCTTCCTGACTCTGTATATTGAAAACTTGAGTCTTCTTTTTCTTCTGTTGCTGGCACAAAAGGAATTTCTTCTTCTGGTTCTTCTGGAGCTGGGATTTCTTCCTGTATGCTACTTAACTCTTCTGTTATATGCTCAACTTCAATTTTTTCTTCTTGCACAACATCATCCATTTGGCTCTCTGTTTCTATCATAGCTATAACATCCCCTACTTGAGCTATCTCATTTTCAGCAAAAAACTGCTGTACCAATTTACCCTTTACCGGCGATGGTACCTCAGAGTCAACTTTGTCTGTTGCTACCTCCAATACAATATCGTCTATTTCAATATTATCACCCGGATTTTTCTCCCATCTGATAACTGTTGCTTCCGCTACACTTTCGCCCATTTTTGGCAATAGTAATTTGTATTGAGCCATAAGAATTATTTATCGTTTATAACAAAAATAACAATTTGATTGATTTTTATGCTTGATGTTGCTTAAGTAATCGTAATAAAAGATTTAAAGCTGCAATAGCTGCTCTTTCTATATTTTGCAAACGTTTATTACTAAAAGTAAATTTCTTGGCAATAGTTTGATTTTTGTGCGCAACTGCTATCCAAACTGTGCCAACGGGTTTTTCTACCGTTCCACCATCAGGACCAGCAACACCACTAATAGCAATAGCATAATCACTATTAAAATTTTTGATTGCTCCATTAGCCATTTCTATAACTGTTTCTTCGCTAACAGCGCCATAGGTATCTAAAGTTTGACTATTCACGCCTAATTGCTTCATTTTTAAAGTATTGGAATAAACAATTCCTCCACCTAAAAATACAGAAGAAGAGCCCGGATGTTGGGTGAGTAAGTGTGAAAGATAGCCCCCGGTACAGCTTTCGGCAACGCTAAGGCTTAGTTTCTTAGCATCCATTAGATTTAAAATAGCTTTTTCTAGAGGAATATCTTGATCTGCAACCCAGAAATCTTCAATCTCATTTTTAATAAGCTTGGCAAAATGCTCAACTTCTTGCTGTGTTTGTGGTGTAATGCCTGTTACCGTACTTAATCTTAACCTTACAATACCCAATTTAGGTAAATAAGCTAATTTGATATAAGCAGGTAAACTATCCTCTATGTGTGCTATTTTTTCGGCCAAGAAAGACTCGCCAATACCAGCTGTTAAAATAGTTTTATGGAATATAGAGGGTAAATTATAAGTGGCTTTTATGAGAGGCAATATTTTATCCTGCATCAAAGCCATCATTTCAAATGGCACACCAGGCATAGAGACAATCATCCTATCCTCATTTCTAAATAACATACAGGGTGCAGTTCCATTTTCGTTTAAGAGAACTTCGCAATTATCTGGCACCATAGCCTGTTGCTTATTTAACTCGGTTAATGGAGCGTTATATTTGGCAAAAATAGCAGCAACTTTATCTAAAGTTGGCTGGTGTAAAACCATTCCCCCACTTTTATAGAACTCAGCTAATGTTTTTTTGGTAATATCGTCTTTTGTAGGCCCTAAACCACCGGTAATCAAAATAATATTAGCTCTTTTCTCTGCCTCATGTAGTGCTTCTTTAATATGCTCAGCATCATCAGAAACAGAAGTAATTTGCTTTACTTTAACGCCTATTTTATTAAGCTCTACTGCCATCCAGGCCGAGTTGGAGTCGATAATTTGGCCTATAAGAATCTCATCGCCAATGGTTATAATTTCTGCAAGCATATTTTTTAGAATCTTTGGATTGCGTTTGATGTACGCTTACTTAATTTTAAATCTTGAAGTATGGATGCTTTAACTCTTAAATTAACACTATAGAATTTATAAATCCCGAAAGGACTCCAATTGATGGATAAATCCCAACAATGTAAATCGCGGTAAATAGCAAAAGATGTTGGGCTAATGGTATTAGAGTTAAAATCATAACCTGATGAAAATTGAACTTTCCATTTAGGCGTTAAGTTAAAGTCTCCGTTAGCATTAAGTGTTTGCACAATATCTTTCTCAAAACCTGTATTGATATAATTGAAATTATAGAAAAAACTTAAATTCCATGGGATATTAAAATCAACAAAAGCGTTGGCATTTCTACTTATTTGTTGTAATTGTGCGGCTTGTTGCGGACTTACCCTGTTAAACAAATCACTATTCTGATTTGGAGGATTATTGGTAGCATTATTTTTGCCTAAAGTTGTCGAGTTTAAGCTATAATCAAAAGAAAAACTAAAGTTTTGTAAACGTGGTAAGCTCCCCTCCTGCCAAGTATATCTATCTAATCTTCTACCTCTTAAAACACCATTAAACTCCTCTGTTTCGTAAACATAGGGATCTAATACGCCCGTAAAACTTATACCTAATTTTTCGGTAAAAAAGGTTCTTCCTGAGAAAGAAAGTGTTGAAAGTTTAAAACTATCTGCCAAGAAGTTATAATTACCATTGATGTTTAAGCCTTGCAAAATAGGAATCTTCTTTATACCTCCGTTTGTAGTATCTTTGGCATTACGCACCTTCATTTCGATATTATTTTCTAAACCAAATGTCATGGATGCTTGCCTACCCAAACCCGGCCCTTGGTAAATACTATTCTCAAAAATAGAGTAACGCTGTACATCTCCTGTCTGGTTAGATCTTACATCCTGATAATAACCATATTTATCCTGACCAAAATCTGGACGGTAAGAAATACCTACGTTGGGTGTCATCACATGCCTAATGGCTGCAACTTTACCTTTTTTGAAATTTACCATACCATAAATTTTTGTAGACACTTGGGTACCTACAGAATATTCGCTGGCTCTTCTAAAGCCCTGAATGGTGTCGATAGCTAAAGAATCTTTAGTTCCGTTGGCTGTAGGTGCTAAAATATAATTTTTACGGATGGTTTGTAAATACCAACGTTCATTATAAGATAGGTTTTGGCTAAACTGGAAATATTTAAATATTTGTGATGATAAAGAAACTGGGATACTGTGCTGAATACCTGTTCTTACTTTTCTTAATGCGTCTTTAGTAAATAACAAAGAATCTGTTGTTTCTAACTGGTTATCAAAGTTTAAGTTATAACCTACTGCAATTCTTTGATACCATTTTTGCTCGCCTGCTCTATCCTTTTTATCAAAAGGATTGATGGTAGACATACTGAAATTTAAAGTTGGTAAACCTAAACGTATCTGTTTAGTGGTTAAATCTTGACTGTGAGACAAACTAGTACTTAAGTTAAACGGTGTATTTGCCCATGTTTTAGAATATGAAATACTTGAATTTAATGTATTTTGAGCTATTTGAGTAAAATCCTGAACACCACTTTGTCTAAAATAAGATGAAGAACCCGCATTCACTGATGCGCTAAAATTGGTTCCTGGTCTGGCATTAGGGTTTTGTGTGTGTGTCCATCTGATATTGAAGTTTTTACTTGGATTTTCATATTCTGGTGTACCTTCTACTCCAGATTTTGTTGAAAAGAACGAAAAGAATAAGTTACCGTTATACTTGTAACGTTTGGTGTAATTACTAGTTGCATTCATCTCATAAGAACCTTTTGAGTAAACACCACCTCTTAGGGTTAAATCCCAATAATCATTTAAACCTACATAATACCCAAAGTCTTTCAAGAAAAAACCCAAACGAGCATCTTCGCCAAAATTAGGTAGCAAAACTCCAGAAACCCTTTTATTAGGCTTAGGGAAAAAGCCAAAAGGAAGTACGAAAGGAAGCGGAACATCTTCTATAACCAAATAGGCTGGCCCAGTAACAATAGTTTTTTCTGTTGCAATACCCTTTGTTATAATGATACCAAAATGCTGATGTGGATCTGGAAGATTACAAGTAGAATAAGTTACCTTTTTCATGTGAACTTCCTCGTTTTGCTGCTTTTTAATTCTTCCACCGGTAATAAATCCTCCATCCTGCTCGGTATATACCTGATAAATTTTACCCTTAGAAGTTTTAAAATTGTAAAAAACAGAATCGGCAGTGAGCGTACCCTGAGAAGGATCTTTAAAAATAGGTAAACCAGAAAACTTACCTAAAGAATCTATAGTTCCTTTAGCAAAAATAGTATTATTCTTTTGGTCTAATTTTATGAAGCCGGCATCAACTTCACGTTCACCGTAAACAACTTTTGCCTTTCCGTATAAATAAATGATATTGTTTTTAGCATCGTAAAAAGTAGAATCTTCTGCGGTAGCGACAATTTTATCATTAATTGTATTTTTGTTAGAATTTTTCTTAACAGAATCCGTTTGGGTAGAATCTGTAGATGCAATAGCGTTAATTTTTGTTTTTAACGTGTCCACTTGCCCAATTGCATCATTTGTTAGTAAACAAATGTGTATTATTGCGCCAATACAGATAAAAATTATATTAGTAAATTTCAAAATTCAATATGAATATTATTTTTGTAAGCAAGGTAAACGAAAAACGTTCAAAATTAATGAAAATTACAACATCCAAAAGGTTTATTAGCTGTATTATTCTTTCTATAACTCTTACCTTTTTTTCAAAAAATTTATTTGCCGGCAAAGATAACTTTTCTGCAGCTAGTAAAGTAAAAGTAATTGTAATAGATGCCGGACATGGTGGTGAAGATGGGGCCACAAGAGGTTTATTTTCTAAAGAAAAAGACGTAGCCTTACAAGTGGCTTTAAAATTAGGAAAAGCTATAGAAGCTAAATTACCTGATGTTAAAGTAATTTATACCCGTAAAACGGATGTTTTTGTAAAACTTTATGATAGAATTGGGATAGCGAATAGAGAGAAAGCAGATATATTTATATCTATACATTGTAACTCTATGCCTTATAATTATAAAAATAGAGCTGCAGTGAGGGGTACTGAAACACTGGTATCTGGTTTTGGTAGAATTGATGAACAGGATGCTGCCTTAAGGGAAAATGCTTCTATATTGTTAGAAAAAGATTATAAAAACAATTATGAGGGTTTTGACCCTAGAGACCCGGAGAGCTATATTATTTTTTCGTTAATGAAAAATACTTTTAGAGAACAAAGTATTAAATTGGCATCATTACTGCAAGAGGAGTATAAAAAATCTGGACGTATTAGCAGAGGTGTTAAGGAGCAAAGTTTAGCCGTTTTAGCCAAGGCAGGCATGCCTGCTATTTTAACAGAAATTGGCTTTATCAGCAGCCCTGAGGAAGAAAAATATATCAATTCTGACGAAGGTCAGAATGAAATTGTAAGCAATATTTTAAATGCTATTATCACTTACAAAAAGCAAATTGAGTCTTAAATTTGAAAATTAAAATTTAAAATTTTGAAAATTTCTAACGAAACTAAAGTAGGTATACTTGCAGCCTTTGCAATTGCTGTTTTTATCATAGGTTATAACTTCTTAAAGGGTAACGATATTTTTAGCAGCGAAAATGAATTTTATGCCAAATATGACAAAGTTGAAGGTTTGGCGATTTCTAAACCTGTTTTGGTAAACGGTTATCAAATTGGACGTGTTTCTGATCTTACTTTACTAGAAAGCGGGCAAATATTAGCCCAATTTAAAATTGATCCTAAATATGCTATCCCTAAAAACACCATAGCCAGACTAGAAAGTACAGATTTGCTTGGTAGCAAAGCTGTAGTTTTTGATTTAGGAAGTAGCCTCACTTATGCCGTTGATGGAGATACTTTGAATGCTAATGTGCAACAAAATATATTGGAACAAGTAGAGCCTGTACAAAAGAAAGCTCAAATGCTTATTTCTAGAATGGATTCTATTTTAACATCTGTTAATCAGATTTTGAACCCTACATTCCAAGAAAATATCAATAGAAGTTTTAATAGTATTGCTAAAACTTTAGAAACTTTAGAATCAACCTCTAAAACTGTTGATGGTATGGTGGGTGTGCAATCTAAAAGAATTGATAACATATTAGCTAATGCCGAATCTATCTCTGCTAATTTGAAGAATAATAATCAACAAATCACCAATATTATTACCAATTTTAATACCATGTCTGACCAATTAGCTAAAGCTAATTTTAAACAGACTTTAGACAATGCAGATAAGGCTGTTGCTGATTTACAGAATGTTATGAATAAAGTAAACTCAGGCAAAGGGTCCGTAGGTTTACTATTAAATGATGAAAAATTATACAATAACTTAAATAATGCAGCTCAAAATTTAGATAAGCTTATGCTAGATTTAAAAGCTAATCCTAAACGTTATGTAAGCTTCTCGGTATTTGGTGGTAAGAAAGAGTAAAAAATATTTTTGTTTAAAACATAAAAGCCCTTAAAGGGCTTTTTTATATTATTCTTTTCACATAAATATTTTCAATTAAACCCGATTAATCAAAATCTATTTCAAAATAGTGAAGAATTGCCTTATAATTATCTTGGGCTGTAAGACAGGTATCTAATAAGTACTCTTTTATATGTGTCCATTCTTTTAAACCTCGATAATAAAAAAGCTTAATATCTTCATTTATGATAAACGGAACGATGTTATT
Organism: Pedobacter glucosidilyticus DSM 23534; assembly: GCF_000425145.1. GTDB lineage: Bacteria > Bacteroidota > Bacteroidia > Sphingobacteriales > Sphingobacteriaceae > Pseudopedobacter > Pseudopedobacter glucosidilyticus. The sequence continues at coordinate 384 of NZ_AULF01000010.1, read as the reverse complement.
TGCTAGGCACTCTTTAAACATAATTAGTCGAGCCTTAAAAAGTATATAAAATTATGATTATCAATACTTTGTGTATAATTTTAATGTGAAATAATTGCAAGATTTGTTATATTTATATCGTAAAACTTGCAAATATTTAAGATGCTTCCCAATAAAAAACCAGAGAATCAAACCAGCCTATTTTTCACTTTTGAGCACACCCTAAACCGCCACCATCCCTTATTTTTACTTGCCAACAAGATAGATTGGAGTGTTTTTGAAAAGGCCTTTGCCCCACTCTATTGTAAGGATAACGGCCGTCCGGCCAAGCCCATACGTTTAATGGTGGGTTTACTGATGTTGAAACATATCCGTAACGTATCAGATGAAAGCGTTGTAGAGCAA
>NZ_AULF01000009.1 GCF_000425145.1 Pedobacter glucosidilyticus DSM 23534 | reverse complement strand
AAAAAGAACATCAGCAGGTATCAGGCTAATAAACTTAGAAAGTTACATCGCAAAAGGGCATCCATAGAACCCATTATCGGACACATCAAACAAGATCACAGATTAAACCGCAACTTTTATAAAGGAATAGTGGGCGATAATATCAATATTATGCTTGCTGCTGCTGCTTTTAACTTCAAAAGGATGATGAATAAATGGAAATCATCTTTTGCCAGCTTCTTTTTACAATGGCAGCTCCTTCTAATGTGGGTATTTGATAAACTGACCAAAAAAAATCTGCAAGATCATCCCAATAAATTATACCCTGTAAAGTTAAATTGGACTTTTTAAGGCTTGACTAGCTAATAGGCAGGGGGCCTCAACCTGAACTTAAATAGTGATTTAATAATCTCTTTATATAATTTCAGGAGCATATTCTGAAATTTATAATCTATCCCATTCAGAAGTATCATGAAAACTTATCTCCGGAAACTGTTTTGCTGTATATTCTAAATCCCATTGTGACGAAGAAAAGAAAACGGGTCTGCTTTCTTTATCGTAACCAATACGAGAGGCTTGAGCTTTTAAGAACTGTTGCATATCTGCCGGTGTAGTTGCAGAGACCCAACTTGATTTAGAAAAGTTTAAGGGTCTGAAAATACAGGAGGCTCCGTATTCTTGTTTCAATCTAAATTGAATCACCTCAAACTGTAGCTCTCCAACAGTGCCAATAATTTTTCTATTTCCAGGATTTACGGTAAACAATTGTGCTACTCCTTCATCACTCAATTGGTTAATACCCTTTTCTAACTGTTTTGTCTTCATAGGGTCGGTATTTTCCAATTCTCTAAATATTTCTGGCGAAAAACTAGGTATTCCCAAAAATTGCAGCTTTTCTCCTTCGGTAAGCGTATCTCCAATTTTAAAGTTTCCGGCATCGTATAAACCTATAACATCTCCAGGATAAGCTTCTTCTACTAAACTTTTATTATCTGCCATGAAACTGGTTGGAGAGGCAAATTTTAATTTCTTATCTAAACGAGTGTGGTAATAAAAAGTATTTCTTAAGAAAGTGCCCGAGGTAATTCTGCAAAATGCTATCCTATCGCGGTGGTTAGGATCTAAGTTGGCATGTATTTTAAATACAAAGCCTGTAAACTTAGTTTCGGTAGGCGCTATTGGCCTTAAGTTAGCTTCGCGTCCTTGTGGCGTAGGGGCAATTTCAATAAAAGTATCTAAGAGCTCCTGTACACCAAAATTATTGATTGCACTACCAAAGAAAACAGGAGCCAGATAACCCGAACGGTATAAGCCTAAATCAAATGGTTCTGCTACTTCTTCAATCAATTCTGCTTCTTCTCTTAATTTGTTTGCAGCATTTTGCCCCAACATTTGATCTAATTCTGGCTGGTTTAAATCGTTAATGGCGATAACATCGTCTGCAATTTCCTTTTTATTAGGGCTATAAAGATTTAAAGATTTTTTGTGAAGTTGATAAACCCCTTTAAAAGTATGTCCGATTCCAATTGGCCAGCTCAATGGTCGGGTAGAGATATTTAATTCTTTTTCTAACTCTTCCAACAAATCAAAAGGGTCTTTACCCTCTCTATCCATTTTGTTGATGAAAATGATAACAGGTGTATGCCTCATTCTACAAACCTGCATCAGTTTACGTGTCTGCTCCTCAACCCCTTTAACACAGTCTACCACTAAGATTACCGAGTCGACCGCTGTTAAAGTACGATAAGTATCTTCAGCGAAATCTTTGTGACCTGGGGTATCTAAGATGTTGATTTTAATATCTTTGTATTCAAACCCCATTACGGAGGTAGCCACAGAAATACCACGTTGCTTTTCTATCTCCATAAAATCGGAGGTAGCGGTTTTTTCGGCTTTGTTACGTTTTACAGTTCCTGCTTTTTGTATAGCACCTCCAAATAAAAGGAGTTTTTCTGTTAGTGTAGTTTTACCGGCATCGGGGTGACTGATAATTCCGAAGGTTCTTCTTTTATTGATTTCTTTTTCTAACATTTTGATGAGGGACTTTAAACAGGGCGCAAAAATAAGCAATTTATCGGATGCTGAGGTAGATTGTCTTAAAACATAATTTTGGGTTTGGATGAGCACTTTTTATATTATCTAAATATCCGATATTCAGGTTCTTTTGACTTTTTACTTAAATAAAGCGCTCATTATTTTTGAATTGTGGGTGAGATTTGTGCAAAAAGGCTCCTGTGGGATTGATCAAGGATTTATTCATTAGTTTTTATTGATTTTTAAAGGTATTCATGAATTCGCTAAAGCTTCATTTTGGTTCCTTTTGGTCTCGCAAAAGGAACGAGCCTCGCCGGTGATAGAGGCGAATAATTAATATCATTAAAGATATTTAAATTAATTAGCTTAGCGCTCAAGGCTTTCCGGCCTCATAGGCGGCCAGCCCTATTCACTTTTTTCTTGATAAAAAAGTGAACAAAAAATCAAGGCTCATGAATATTTGTTGTTTCGTCTAAATAAATCTTTATCCACAATCCTGAGTGGTGTGAATGGTTTTGCATATTGAAAACTACTACAACACCCGTCGGATTGTTTTCCGATGGTGTTTTATGAAAGTTTTTGCAAAAGATTTATTTGACTTCACTTCCAAATCTTCATAGGCCGTCTTTCGTTCTTCGGGAAAATGAGTTTTATATTTAAGGCAGTCCCTAAATATCCACTTTTTAGGTTCTTTATACTTTCTACTTCTAGATAGGAACAACCATTCATAAAAAACAGAATATCCCGAAACGCATGAGCAATCCCCAAGAGCCGGAAAGACGAAAAAAACAGTAGCAGAAATTAAAAAATCTTGCACTTCCAAGCCTATAGCGCATGCGGTTTTGCGTTCGAGTTTACACTAACTTTCATAAACCATGACCGAGCAAAAATAAGCGCTCCCTGTTTTTGAGTGTGGGTAAGGGATGTGAGAAAAGGGCTCCTGCGGGATTGATCAAGGGTTTTGATTACTTTTTCCCTCTAAAAAGTAATGGGCCCCGCCGGCTCATGAGGCGGATAATCATAATCATTAAAGATTACTAAACTAAGAGAAGCTTTAAAAACTGGCATCTCCGCACAAGGCTTTCCAACCCTAGCCGGGTTGCGGCGTCTTTCTTTTCCTTGATGAGAAACAAAAACAAGGAACGAGTTCATGAATACCTATGAAAAACAATGAATAAATCAAGGCTGATGAATATTTGTCGTTTCGTCTAAATAAATCTTTATTCACAATCCTGAGTGGTGTGAAGGGTTTGCATATTGAAAGCTTCTAAAACACCCGTCGGATTGTTTCCCACCTGTTCTTAACGAAAGTTTTACAAAAGATTTATTTGACTCTACTTCCAAATCTTCATAGGCCACCTTCCTTCTTTTGAGAATGTTATTTAATGATTAAAGGCAGCACCTACCACTTTACTTTATACCCTAAAATAATAACTCGTTACAAACGAGCGAAAGAAGAAATACTATCAATCAATCTAGCAGATATTATGAAATAATATTATCCCACTAAGCCTTATCCGTCATTACGGGATAATCCGGATCTTCCAAAATATTTACATCAATTATCCCTTTGGCATTGGATAATAAACGTCTGCAATCATCACTTAAATGTCTTAAGCGCAATGTTTTACCTGCTTCTTGGTATCGGACTGTAAGTTTATGAAGGGCATCTATACCAGACATGTCTGCAACCCTACTTTCTTTAAAATCTATGATCACTTCTTGTGGGTCGTTTTGGATATCGAATTTTTCTGTGAAATGACTTACTGAAGCAAAGAACAAAGGCCCATATATTTCATAATGTTTAATCCCTTGTTCATCTATATATTTTCTGGCTCTTATTCGCTTAGCACTTTCCCAAGCAAATACCAATGCAGAAATAATTACTCCAATAAGAACTGCCAAAGCCAAATTATGCAACCAAATGGTAATAACAGCCACCATAATACCCGTAAAAACATCATGTTTAGGCATTTTATTAATGATGCGTAAACTTATCCACTCAAAAGTGCCAATAGCAACCATAAACATGACACCAACTAAAGCTGCTATTGGCACTTTTTCTATAATTGGAGCACCCACTAAAACAATTAACAAAATAGTTAATGCAGCAATAATACCTGATAACCTTGCTTTTGCACCTGCTGATAGATTGATAAGTGTTTGGGCAATCATGGCGCACCCCCCCATACCATAAAAGAATCCATTTAGTAGGTTAGCACTACCTAAAGCCAAACATTCTTTATTCCCTTTTCCTTTTGTATGGGTAATTTCATCAACCAGATTGAGGGTTAACAAACTTTCTGTTAAGCCAACGCCAGCCATAATTAAAGCATAAGGGAAAATAATCTCTAAAGTTTCAACATTAAAAGGTATCTGAGGGATGTAGAACGGAGGGAAACCTCCACTTACTGAGGCAATATCTTGTACTGTTTTGGTATCAATACCTAAGACTAAAACCAAAATAAATACAATAATAATAGCAACCAAGGAGGCAGGAACTGCTTTTGTAATTTTTGGAAATATCAAAATAATACTGATGGTGAGTAGGATTAAACCTACCATGGTATACAGTGCTTGACCTGTTAACCACATTTCTTGTCCGTTAGCTACTGTTTTTAATTGTTGAAACTGGGAAGTAAAGATGATAACCGCCAAACCATTAACAAAGCCATACATAACCGGCTGAGGAACTAACCTGATAAATTTCCCAAGCTTAAAGAGCCCCACCAGGATTTGAATTATCCCTGCTAAGGCAACCGCTACAAATACATAATCTAAACCATGTGATTGCATTAAAGCTATCAGAACAACTGCTGTTGCCCCTGCCCCACCAGAAACCATACCTGGCCTACCACCAAAAACGGCGGTTACTAAACCCATTATAAAAGCGGCGTATAAACCTACCAACGGAGGAAAACCAGCCAATATAGCAAAGGATAAAGATTCTGGAACCATGGTCATCGCTACGGTTAAACCTGCTAAAATCTCTAGTTTATAATCTACTTTCTGTTTAAAATCAAAAAGGGGTAAAGAAAATTTCATGTTTAATGAATAAAAGCAAACGGATAATAAGAGTCTATGTTAACCTAAGTTGCAATGGTTCGTTTTTTTACCTAAACCAATGTTTGTGGGTATTTTGAACCTTGTACCACGCCTCTTCTTTCTATTTCGTTATCAATATAAGTTTGGATTTCTGATTTTTTTAAGCCCCATTTTGGAGCTATTAACATGTCTAAATCTGATATACCAAAAAGACGTTGAATAATGATATCTGGACGAACTAAGGGTAATATCTCGCAAAGAAAATCAGTATATTCTGCTAAACTAAAGAGCTTAAAAGGTTCCTTTTTATACTTTGCGCCCATGATAGAGCCTTCTACGATATGTAAATGATGAAACTTAACGAAATTTATTTGCGGAAAACGGTTTATCTCATCAGCATATTTAAGCATCATGGGTTTGGTTTCTCCGGGTAAACCAAAAATAGTGTGTACACAAATATCTAATTTGGTATTCTCTAACAGTTTCATAATGTCTACAAACTCATCATGAGAACAGCCCCTGTTAATTTGCGCTAACGTTTCGTTATAAATAGACTCCATCCCCATTTCTAAATCAACATCAAGTCTATCGGTATAACTTTCTAATAAAGCTATTTTCTCGGCATCTAAACAATCGGGTCTGGTACCAACAGATAAGCCAACAACATCAGTAGTATCAACACTTAAAGCCTCATCATACATGGTTTTTAAGTAATGTGCCGGAGCATAAGTATTGGTATTGGGCTGAAAATAAATGATAAATTTTTCTGCTTTGTAGTGTTTTCTAGCTCGTTCCATTCCAAACTCTATTTGCTCTTTCATGGTAGCCATAGTTCTGGAGGTTGGCGTAAAAGAATCCACATTACAGTAGGTGCAACCGCCATAACCTTTAGACCCATCACGGTTGGGGCAAGTAAAACCTCCGTCAACAATAACTTTGTACACACGTTTTACCTGATACTTTTCCTTTAAGTAAGCACTGTAGTAATTATAATTTTTTTCGCCGAATGCGAGAGATTTTTCCACTATTTAAAGATATTTTTGCAAAGATACGAAATGATGATTAATACAAATTGATGAACGATGCTGAGAATCTATTATAAAAAAAATACCCGCCTTGCAAAAGAGACAGATGTAGAGCTTTTAAGGGAAATACCTATGGAAAGCTTGGTTTGGGTAGATTTGCAGAACCCAACTGTAGAGGAAAAAGTTACGATAGAAACTTATTTTGATATCAAATACTCATCAGAAGAAGAATCTCAAGAGATAGAAAGTTCATCACGCTTTAGCGAGATGGATAACGAAATTATCATTAATTCTAATTTTTTATCTGTAAGGCAACACGGTTTTGATTATAGTCCGGTTTCTATCATCCTTGAAAAAGGTATATTATTTACTTACAGAGATGATGATTTAAAAACTTTTGGAGAATCTGTAAAAAAAATAAAGGCCAACCCAACTTTGTATGTTAATGGTTTCCAGATACTTTCTACCATTTTAGAAACCTGTATAGACCAAGATGCAGATTTGATTGAAAATATCGCCAAAGTAATATCAGAACTAAATAAAAGTTTAAAAGCAACCAGCGAAAAAGTAGATGAAGAAGATTTATTAAAGATTTCATCGCTCCAAAATGATAATATGATGTTGAGAGAAAACATCATTGATAAGCAAAGAATGATTTCTGCCCTGATGAAATCATCAACTTTTCCACAGGAATATATGGGCGTGTTAAGAATCATGATTAAAGATATTAGCTCCTTATTAGAACATAATAAATTTGCTTTTGAGCGATTAGAGTATCTTCAAGACACTTTTATGGGTTTAATTAATATTGAGCAAAACCGTATCATCAAGATATTTACCGTTGCTACGGTTGCCTTTATGCCTCCTACCTTAATTGCCAGCATTTATGGTATGAACTTTAAACTTATGCCCGAGCTTGATTGGCAGTATGGGTATGCGCTAGCCATCCTATTCATGTTTGTTTCTTCTTTTGGTACTTTAATCTATTTTAAGAAAAAGAAATGGCTTTAGTTTTGCATCATGTTTCAAAAAAATAAAACATGAAACATTTAAAATTAGTCTTTAGTGCATTTGTAATTTTTGCATTTATACTTTCTGGTTGTGCCTACCAAACAGCCGGAAATAGTGGTAAAGTACCTCCCGGACAAGCCAAGAAAATGACAGGTAGTAAATCTGCCAAACCTTTTGCCCCAGGCCAAAGAAAAAAATAATTCTATTTTTTTTGTGATGATACAATAAGTGGTTTAAAAATTGTGATGGATGAAACTGTTCATATCACAATTTATTATCTCATGAAAAATATTAGTCATTTCGTTAATTTCAAGGCCGCCAGCACTTCAGTTTTGCAGTGGATAACGTCTATTTCTAAAGTTACAGAAGCAAAATCAGCATTTTGCGACACACAACTTAAACAAAGCACCAGAGAGAAACAACTTAACCTTGTTGCAGAAACAGACAGTAGTGAAGTCTATTCTAAACAGGTAGATCAAACAACTTTATTACCTGAGTTTTTACAAGGTAATTTTTCTAATCAAATACACTATCCCATTTATAACGCACAGGAGGTTCTAAAATCAGAACATCGTTTTAAACAGGTTATAGATACCCAATTTATCATCATCAATTGCGCTTATGTGGATGAAAAAGGGATAAGGTTAGATGCCTTAACTTCTAAAATTGTGAATGACGCTAAATGTCCAGTTTTGTTTATCGCTGATGATGTACAAGAACCACAGCAGCTTAAAAGTATTATTTATTGTACTGATATTAGGTTTACTGAGGTAAGATTTATGAGAGCTTTTGGACAAGTAGCTAAACACTTGAACTGCGATTTAACAATAGCACACGCTTCTGATAATGGTATACCTGATTTAGATATTGAATACGGAAAGCAACTATTTAACGATTGCTTTGCAGGAAGAGTAAACGATTGTAAAATGAGTTTGGAGAACCTGAGACGTTTAGATATACAAAAATATCCAGACTTAATTCATGAATATTTATTGGGTGATGTTTACAGTATGATTAATAAAAACCATTTATTAAAAGATGGAGATTATTTAGATTCAGTAGCTGTTAAATTGGCCAGAATAGCTAAAAAACCAATATTAGTGGTTAATAATTAAGAGATAAGAATAAGTTTTTAATAGGGAGCCGATGAAAATTAGCTCCCTATTTTTTTGCCCCTATAAACAGCCATAAGATTATTACGAATTAAAGGCTTTTGTCCATCATCAATTAGTTAAATTTGTTTTTAAAAACTCTTCAGCGCTATGCAAGAAAACTCCATTTATAAACCAAAAAATAAAATACGATTTGTAACGGCAGCCTCCTTATTTGACGGTCATGATGCCACTATCAACATCATGAGAAGGATTTTACAATCGTCTGGAGCTGAGGTTATACATTTAGGGCATAACAGATCTGTTGAAGAGGTTGTAAACTGCGCTATACAGGAAGATGTGCAAGGCATTGCGCTAACATCTTACCAAGGCGGGCATATCGAATATTTTAAATATATGTTTGACTTGCTGAAAGAAAAACAAGCAAATCATATTAAAATTTTTGGTGGTGGCGGAGGCGTTATTTTGCAAGAAGAAATAGAAGAGCTGCACCAATATGGTATTGCTAAAATATTCTCTCCGGATGATGGCCGTACGATGGGCTTACAAGGCATGATTAATTACATGCTTGAAAGTTGCGATTTTAATCCGATTGAGATTTATAAACCTGAATTATCAAATATAAAAAACAAAGATTTTCAAGAAATAGCTCGCTGTATAACACTTGCAGAAAATGATGCTCAAAAACATGAAAATTTCATTAATGCATTAAAAAATCTTGATGGGAAGGTTACTCCAGTTTTAGGCATTACTGGAACGGGTGGTGCAGGAAAATCATCTTTAACAGATGAATTAGTAAGGCGCTTTTTAACTTATACAGATAAGAGTTTAGCCATTATCTCGGTAGATCCATCTAAAAGAAAAACCGGTGGAGCACTTCTAGGCGACCGTATCCGCATGAATGCGATTAATACGCCCAGGGTGTATATGCGTTCTTTAGCTACAAGACAAGCTAATTTGGCACTTTCTAAACATATTGAAGAGTCTATAGCTATTTGTAAAGCTGCTGGTTTTGATATGATAATTGTAGAAACATCGGGTATTGGCCAGTCTGATACTGCAATTACCGATTATGTGGATGTTTCTTTATATGTGATGACACCTGAATTTGGTGCCGCCACACAACTAGAAAAAATTGATATGCTTGATTTTGCTGATTTGGTAGCCATCAATAAATCAGATAAAAAAGGAGCGCAAGATGCTATAAGAGATGTAAGAAAGCAATTTAAGCGCAACCATTTATTGTTTGAAACTCCTGATGAAGATTTACCCATCTTCACTACGATGGCATCTCAGTTTAATGACCCTGGAACCAATCAGCTATTTAAGGCCATCATCCATCAAATAGAAACAAAAACAGGCTTAAATTTCCATATTAAAACTGATATTGCTACTGCGGATCATGAAAAAAAATATATCATCCCACCACATAGAAGTCGATATTTAGCAGAAATAACAGAAGCAAATTTTGCTTATGCTAGTTGGGTAGCGCAGCAAGCAGGCATTGCTCAAAAGATGTATCAAGTTAATGGAGCGGCAGATTTATCCTTAGCTTACAAACAAGAACAAGCTGCTGAGGCTCTAAAAGAAATTTACAATCACCTAGAAGAACAATTAGACACGTATTGTAAAAATCTGTTGAAAGAATGGCCTCAAACTTTAGAAAAATATCAGCAGGATGAATTTGTTTATCAGGTTAGAGATAAACAAATTAAACAGGCTTTAAAAACAGTTTCTTTATCAAAACTTAAAATCCCTAAAATTTCCTTACCTAAATACAAAGCTTGGGGCGATGTTTTAAGATGGTTACTTACCGAAAATTTACCTGGAGAATTTCCTTATGCTGCGGGAGTTTTCCCTTTAAAAAGAGCAGGTGAAGACCCAACCAGAATGTTTGCTGGTGAAGGTGGCCCAGAACGTACCAATAAAAGATTCCATTATGTATCTTTAGGTCAGGATGCAAAAAGATTATCAACTGCATTTGACTCTGTTACCTTATACGGCGAAGACCCACATATTAGACCCGATGTTTATGGTAAAATTGGAAACTCGGGTGTAAGTATTGCTACTTTAGATGATGCTAAGAAGCTCTACTCTGGCTTTAATTTGTGCGACCCTAGCACATCAGTATCTATGACGATTAACGGACCAGCGCCCATGCTCTTAGGTTTTTTCATGAATGCCGCTATTGACCAACAATGTGAAATTTATATCAAAGAAAACGGTTTAGAAGCAGAGATTGAAGCTAAAATACAAGCAATTTATGAAGCTAAAAAACAAGCAAGACCAGTTTATAACGGAGCTTTACCAGAAGGTAATAATGGGCTAGGCTTAATGCTTTTAGGAGTTACTGGGGATGAAGTTTTACCATCAGCTATCTATAACCAAATCAAAGAAAAAGCAATAGCAACGGTAAGAGGCACTGTACAAGCAGATATTTTAAAAGAAGACCAAGCCCAAAATACTTGTATTTTCTCCACAGAGTTTGCTTTAAGAATGATGGGCGATATACAGCAATATTTCATAGACCAAAAGGTTAGAAACTTTTACTCCGTCTCTATATCTGGCTATCATATTGCAGAGGCTGGTGCAAACCCCATTACGCAATTAGCATTTACTTTGGCAAATGGTTTCACTTTTGTGGAATATTATTTAAGTAGAGGAATGCATATTGATGATTTTGCCCCTAATTTATCTTTCTTTTTTTCTAACGGAATAGACCCAGAATATGCCGTGATAGGAAGAGTAGCCAGAAGAATTTGGGCTAAAGCTATCAAAGAGAAATATAAAGGAAATGATAGATCTCAGAAATTGAAATACCATATCCAAACCTCCGGAAGGTCATTACATGCCCAAGAGATTGACTTTAACGACATCAGAACTACATTACAAGCGCTTTATGCTATTTATGATAATTGCAACTCTTTACACACCAACGCTTATGACGAGGCTATAACCACACCAACAGAAGCATCTGTACGAAGAGCTATGGCGATACAACTCATCATTAATAAAGAATTAGGCTTAGCTAAAAACGAAAATCCTTTACAAGGTGCTTTTATTATAGAAGAGCTTACAGATTTAGTTGAAGAAGCTGTATTACTAGAATTTAACAGGTTAAATGAGCGTGGTGGAGTTTTAGGTGCTATGGAAACCATGTACCAAAGAAGCAAAATACAAGAAGAATCTTTACACTACGAAACGCTTAAGCATAATGGGGATTTCCCTATTATTGGTGTAAATACCTTTTTAAGTAAAGATGGTTCTCCTACGGTTGCGCCGGGAGAAGTTATTAGGGCGACTACAGAAGAAAAAGAATATCAAATACAAACGCTTGAGGCATTTAAGGCAAGAAATTTGGATAAAGCAAGCATAGAGATAGATGCGTTGAAAAAAGTAGCCATCCAAAACGGCAATATATTTGAAAGTTTAATGGAAGCCACAAAATATTGCTCTTTAGGGCAATTATCTCAAGCACTTTATGAAGTTGGTGGACAGTACAGGCGAAACATGTAAGTTTTTGCAAGTATTTCAGCAGAAACGTTAATTTAATATTAACAAATCATTAACTTTTCAATTTAATTAAGCTATTGTTATCATAATATTAATTTTGCATCGATTTTAATATTTACTTAACAATTATTTATTCATGTATTTAAAAGCTGTTAATGTATTAAGTTGCCTTTTACTGTTTATAATGCTTACTTTTTCTCATTTATCTCAAGCTCAAACTAAAGATACTTTAGTATTAAAGCCTAAAACATCAACAGAGAAATGGTACGATAAAATTTCATTAAGAGGTTATGCGCAATTAAGGTATAACGGACTTCTAGAAAGTAACCCAGACTTAAAATGCGAACAATGCGACAGATCTTGGGGAGATGGAGGAGATTTCTTCTTAAGACGAATCCGACTCATCTTTTTTGGGCAAATAAGTAAACAGGTTTATATTTACATTCAACCAGATTTTGCTAGTTCAGCAGGTACTTCATCTAATTTTGGACAAATAAGAGATGCTTATGTTGATGTAGGCTTAGATAGCGATAATGAATTTAGGTTTAGATTTGGCCAGAGTAAAATACCTTATGGTTTTGAGAACATGCAATCTAGCCAAAACAGAATCTCTTTAGACCGTAATGATGCTATTAATAGCGCAGCAGCTAACGAACGTGATTTAGGTTTATTCTTTTACTGGGCACCAAAAGAAATTAGACAAAGATTTTCTGATTTGATTAAACTAGGTTTAAAAGGCTCTGGAGATTATGGTGTTTTTGGCTTTGGCGCCTATAATGGGCAAACCGCTAACAGAGCAGATTTAAATAACAAGCAACATTTAATAGCTCGTTTATCTTATCCTTTTTTGTTTGGCAAACAGTTTATAGAACCTGGTATACAAGCTTATACTGGTAAATATGTAATGGCTACAGACCAATTAAGTTCTGGTGTTAAAACCAATGCTAACAGAAACTATTTAGACCAAAGAATTGCTGCAACTTTGGTAGTCTACCCTCAACCATTTGGTTTACAAGCAGAATATAATATTGGTAAAGGACCAGAGTTTAACAAACAAACAGACTCTGTTGAAGTAAAATCTTTAAACGGTGGTTATGTGATGTTGAATTATATGGCTAAAATTAACAAGCACTTGTTATATCCATTCATTAAAGCGCAATATTATGATGGTGGCAAAAAACATGAAAGAGATGCCCGCAGCTACTTAGTAAAAGAGCTAGAAGTTGGTGCAGAATGGGAGCCTAATAAATTCTTAGAATTGGTAGTTAACTATACTTTTTCTTCCAGAAGATTTGAAGATTTTGCCCTTCAGGATAACTTACAAAGAGGGAGCTTGCTGAGAATACAGGCACAAGTTAATTTCTAAGTTGCAGCAACCAAAACATAAAAAAAGCTATTGGAAAATTCTCCAATAGCTTTTTTACCTTTAAGTTTAACTTAAGGCCAAATACCCATATTCATGTAAGAAACGGCTATTTTATCAACAGCAGCAACAAAGGCGGCTGTTCTTAAACTACCTGTATTTTTAACATTTTTAATTTCTCTTATCTCATGGTAAGATCTTACCATGGTATCCTCTAAACCAGAGTTTACCAATTCTAATTCTGATGGCCCTTTGGCTATCATAGCTCTTTGCTGAGGGGTTAAAGTAACCCCAGTAGTGCTTTCTATCATGCTTAAGATATTCAAGTTATTGGTTTCATCGTATCTCCTATCCATTCTACCGAAAGCTACGTGAGATAAATTTTTTAACCATTCAAAATAAGAAACTGTAACCCCACCTGCGTTAGCATACATATCAGGAATAATCATTCCACCATTTTTAATAAAGAAATCTGCCGCATCTGGTGTGGTTGGACCATTAGCACCTTCAGCAATAATTTTAGCTTTTATTCTGGCAACGTTAGTTATGGTAATTTGATTTTCTAAAGCTGCAGGAACCAATATATCGCAATCTTGCTCTAAACCTTCAGCAGAGTGTTCAAACTCTGATGTAGCTTTTGCGTATCCTAAAATACTACCAGTTTCTTTCCTGTGTCTTACTACATCATTAACATCTAAACCGTTGGCATTGTAAATAGCTCCATCAAACTCGCAGATACCTACAATAATACCACCTTGCTCACTTAAAAATTTAGCTGCATGGAAACCAACATTACCTAAACCTTGTACAATAATGCGTTTCCCATCAATACCTGCTGTTAAGCCTAATGCTTTCATATCTTCTGCAACAGAAACACATTCTCTCACCGCATAAGCTACACCTCTGCCTGTTGCTTCTCTTCTGCCTGCAATACCATGTAAAGCAATAGGCTTACCTGTAACACAACCCAAAGCGTCTAAAGAACCGGGGTTCATGGTTAAATAGGTATCAGCAATCCAAGACATTTCGCGTTCTCCGGTACCGTAATCTGGCGCTGGCACATCAATACCAGGGCCTATAAAGTTTTTCTTAATAAGTTCTACTGTATAACGCCTAGTAATGTTTTCCAATTCTGCAACCGTGTAGTTTTTAGGATTGATTTTGATACCGCCTTTAGCACCACCAAAAGGAACATTAACAATAGCGCATTTATATGTCATTAAAGCCGCAAGAGCCATAACTTCATCTTCGTTTACGATATCGCTATATCTGATGCCGCCTTTGGTAGGCAACATGTGGTGAGAGTGTTGTACACGCCAAGCATGAATAATCTCGTAACTATTGCCTTTTCTAATAGGAAATTGAAGATGATAGATGCTATTACAGGCTTTTATTTGTTCTAATAAGCCTTTATCATGATTGGTAAATGCTGCTGCCTGATCTACATATTGGCATACATCATTAAAAAAATGGTAGTCATCAAAAATAACCTCGCCTGCTTTGGTCATAGTAGTAATTTTTATGGTTTATAAAAAAATTTTATACAAGTTGAGAGAAATATTTGTCTTCTGCAAATTGATAAAACCTTAGTGTTTTAACCACACAGGGGCATTTTTGTTTTAAATGTTTGTTTTTAAGGAAGATGAAGCCTATTTATCCTTTTCGATTTTTTTCAATCTTCTATCTATAGAAAATAGGTAAAAAAACAAGCCCAAAAATAACAAAGCCATAACAGCTACTACCACGTAAATTTTACCAGAAGAACGTAGGGTTTCTGCCATTTCAACGGACTGTGCTTGTGCAAATTGTACAACCAAAAATAGTATGGCGATTAAGGAGAAAAATCTTTTCATTATTGAATTTGGTTATTTTTATTTTCTAATACTCTAATTCTATAGCGAAGTGTCATAATCCAGGTAGCTACTAAAATCCATCCTAATACAGCAGGATAAAAAACATAACGCATATTACTATCCAAATCATAAGCACCAAAACCTGGGTTTCCACCGTTACCGGGATGTAAAGAATCTGTTAATCGTGGTAACACAAAGATAAGTACTACCATGATGGGGAAGGCGAAAATGTTGTAAATGGCAGAAATTTTTGCTCTTTTCTGCTCTTCATCAATAGAGCCTCTTAAGATGATGTATGCCAGATACATTAAAGTAGCTATGGCAGAACCATTTAATTTTGGATCATTTGGCCAAGGTGCTCCCCAAGTAAAGTTTGCCCAAATCATGCCGGTACCTAAACCCAAAAAACCAAAAATAATACCTGTATTTACACTTTCTACAGCAATTAAATCATCGTTTTCTTTTCCTGAGCCCAAATATTTAATACTATAAATAACAGAAACTAGGTAAATAATAATCATGGCAAACCACATAGGTACATGATAATATAAATTTCTGATACTTTCATGTAAGATTGGAAGTGCCGGAACGGCTATCAATAAACCTCCGGTAACGGAGAATAATACTAAGATTACAGCCAACACTTTCCACCAATTTTTATACATCATTGCTTAAAAATTAATCTCGCCAAAGGTAAGGAAATAGTAATAAAGAAACAGCAATTACTACGATATTAATGAGACATAAAACGCCAATTTCATCATAAGAAACAGAAGGGTCTAAGCCATCCATTGCATTTTTAGAGAGCTTAATAATCAGCATCAATAACGGGATGATAACAGGGAAACTTAATATAGCCATTAAAGTACCATTATTACCTGCTTTAGAGGCTATAGCAGATATCATGGTGAAAACCGTAGAAAAACTAATACTGCCTAATAAAACTGCTATTAAGTATAATCCTAAATTGGCAACTGCGTTTTGAAACACAATTTGATAAGCCAAAAAAGCGATGGCAGACATGATGATCATCAACAAAATGTTATAAATAATTTTAGAGATAATGATGGCCTGGGGACTAGCAATGGTATAATAGTATAACAAGCGACCTTTACTTTCTTGCATAAAACTTTTTGCGATGGCATTGATAGCTGCAAAAAGTAAAATAATCCAGAAAAGCGCATTCCAAACTAAAGGAGGAGTAGTTTTAAATGATAAATAACAAACAAAAACGGTAGAGATAACATAGAGCAAAATACCATTAAAGGCATATTTAGAACGCCATTCTAATAAAATCTCTTTGTATAATAAACTCTTAACTTGTTTAATTAATATCATGCAGTAGCAAAGATAGTAAAAGCTCATATATAAGCTCAACATCGGCGTAAAGCCTTATATTTTTTATGATATTTGATTGATGAATGTACAAAGTATTGAAAGTCCTTTAGGCTTTGTTATTATTAAAGAAGAAAATAATACCATTTGTGAAATTAGCTTTGCAGATGCACCACAAGAAAATGGCACAAAAACCGATATTTTAGCATTGGCTATAACTGAACTTCAACAATATTTAAATGGAGATTTAAAAAGCTTTACTTTCCCTATAAAACAAAGCGGTACTGATTTTCAACAACAAGTTTGGAGTACATTGCAAGAACTAAAATTTGCAGAAGTTATCTCTTATACCACTTTAGCTATTAGGATGCAAAATTTACTAGCCATAAGAGCCATTGCAGCCGCCAATGGCAAAAACAAAATCATGATTGCTGTACCCTGCCACCGAGTAGTAGGCATGGCTGGCGAACTTACCGGCTATGCGGGTGGTTTATGGCGCAAACAATGGCTATTAAAACATGAAGCTAAAATTGCCGGAGTAGGACAAACTAAACTGTTTTAGTATTCCCCATTAAACGAGCAACATATTTACCAATGATATCAAATTCTAGGTTTACCATATCGCCAGGTTTTACACTTTGTAAATTGGTATGCTCGTAAGTATATGGAATGATAGCTACGGAAAACTGCCCAGGTTTAGAGTTTACTACAGTTAAACTTATTCCATTTACGCAGATAGAACCCTTTTCTACTGTAACATTGCCCTTATCCTCATCATAACTAAAAGTGTAAAACCAGCTACCTTCTTGCTCTTCTAAGGCAATACAAATACCAGTTTGGTCTACATGGCCTTGTACAATATGCCCATCTAACCTACCATTCATTTGCATGCAACGTTCTAGGTTTACCAAACTGCCTTCTTGTATACTTCCCAGATTAGTTTTTTGTAAAGTTTCGTAAATAGCGGTTACAGTGTGGCTTTCCTCATTTTGCGAAACCACGGTTAAGCAAATGCCATTATGCGCTACAGATTGGTCTATTTTTAAATCTTTACTTATTGTAGAAGATACGGTAATATGTAAATTTTCTTGCTCTTTTCTTAAGCTTGTAACGGTTCCTAAAGTTTCTATAATACCAGTAAACATGTATTGTTTTATTTGTTGAATTACCAATTTTTTCTATTTCTTAACCAGTTTGAAGTTTCTTGTGCTGCAGTCGCTAATTGCTTATTGCTTGATTTCGTAAACAGCTTGTAAGCTAAAATTGCAGCTATTTTTTCTTCCTCATTATCTTGTTTCTTTAGTACTTCTGGTTTAAAATACTTAGCTACAAAATGCGTATCAAAATTTCCTGATTTAAAAGCTTCATGCTGCATGACAAAGTTACCAAAAGGTAAAGTAGTTTCAATACCACTTATTTGATATTCTGCAATTGCTCGCAACATTCTTTCTATAGCTTCTTCCCTATTTTTACCGTAGGTAACCAATTTGGCAATCATAGGGTCGTAATAAATAGGTATTTCCATACCTTGCTCAAAGCCGTCATCAACCCTTACGCCAATACCTTTAGGAGTTTTATAAGTTTTTAGCGTACCAATATCTGGCAGGAAATTATTGGCTGGGTCTTCTGCATAAACCCTTAGCTCTATAGCATGACCTTTTATGTTTAAGTCATCCTGAGTAAAAGAAAGTACTTCGCCTCTGGCAATTTTTATTTGCTCTTTCACTAAATCAACCCCGGTTATCATTTCCGTTACCGGATGTTCTACCTGCAAGCGAGTATTCATCTCTAAAAAAAAGAAATTCTTATCGGCATCTAAAATAAACTCTACTGTACCTGCTCCAGTATAATTTACAGAACGAGCTACATCTACCGCACATTTTCCCATTTTGGCTCTTGTTGTCTCGTCTAAAACAGCAGAAGGCGCTTCCTCAACCACTTTTTGGTGGCGACGTTGTACAGAACATTCGCGTTCAAAAAGATGAACAATATTTCCATGTTGGTCTCCTAAAACCTGAATTTCTATATGCCTTGGCGATGTTACATACTTTTCTATAAAAACAGCACCATCACCAAAGGCAGATTCCGCTTCAGAAATAGCCAATTTCATTTGCTCTTCAAAATCTTCTACCTGATGTACCAAACGCATACCTTTACCACCTCCACCAGCAGCTGCTTTTATCAAAACAGGAAAGCCAATACTTGTTGCTTTTTCTTTTGCTTGCTCTATATTGGTGATAGCCTCTTCTGTACCAGGAACCAAAGGAATTTTATATTTTAATGCTGCAGCTTTTGCTGATAATTTATTACCCATTATCTCCATAGCTTCTGGCGATGGACCAATCAGAATGATACTTGCTGCTTTTACTTTTCTGGCAAATTCTGGGTTTTCTGATAAAAAACCATAACCCGGATGAATGGCTTCTGCACCTGTTAATTTACAGGCATCAATTACCTTTTGGATGTTTAAATAAGATGCTGTGGAAGCAGCTTCACCAAGACAAATAGCTTCATCAGCATAGCGTACATGTAGGGCATTTCTATCAGCTTCAGAAAAAACTGCAACGGTTTTAATACCCATCTCTTTAGCAGAGCGCATAATTCTAAGAGCTATTTCACCCCTATTAGCAACCAATATTTTTTTCATACGGCTTAAATTATCCCAACAAAATACGCATTTAAGGAGATAAACTAACTAAGCACCGACATGTTTTCTGAATCTAAGATTTTTACCAATAATTTTTCTTCGGGGAGAAGACTATCTTCTAGATCCTCATCAATATCGTATTGATACAAAGTACCTTTCTCATAACTATGGAACACAATAGGATGTATATAATATTTCTTACAAACCGTACGGGTATTACCCAATTTGCGGGCAACCTCATCAATAGCTTGTACTATATTCTTTTTACAGATTTGTTCTTGATCAGCTTTTTCCATCTGTTTTAAGGTACATAAAGCATGTACGCTGCCAGCCCAAGTTCTAAAATCTTTAGCGGTAAAATCTTCTCCAGTAATACTTTTAAGGTATTGGTTTACATCGCCAGACTCAACACGATAATGCTTCCCTTCATCATCATAATATTGAAATAATTCTTTACCAGGGATATCTTTACACCTCTTTACTAGCGTAGCTAGTTTTCTACTTTGCAAATTGATGTTATGCTGCACACCTTTTTTACCTTTAAAAATAAAATTAACCTTGTTACCTGTAAATTTTACATGCTTATCTCTTAAAGTTGTTAGCCCAAAAGAGCCATAAAGCTTGCTATACTCGGCATTTCCAATTCTGATATGTGTAAGCTCAATCAGTTTCACTACCAAAGCCAATACTTTCTCAAAAGGTAATCCTTTTCTATTTAAATCTGTTTCTACTTGTTTTCTGATGTGTGGAAGTGCTTCTGCAAACTTTCTTAATCGATAAAACTTGGCTTCATTTCTTATTTTATTCCATTCTGGATGATAGCGATACTGTTTTCTACCTTTTGCATCAATACCTGTAAATTGTAAGTGTGTATTTTCTGAAGGTGAAATCCAAACATGCTCATAAGCTGGCGGGATAACTAACTTTTTAAATCTTTCCAGTAGTTTTTTATCAGTAACCTTTTTCCCATCTTCATCTTTATATAAAAAACCACTCTTTGTTTTAAACCTGTTATAACCTGCTTGTTGGTTATTGATGTAACGTAAACCTATAGCCTTAGCAGTAATTTTAGGGTCGAGACCAATTTTTGCTAGTATTTTTTGTTGCTTATTCATTCCAAAAATTAAACATGCAATATCATGCCATTATGTTTAGTGAAACATTTCAAGTAATTTTCGAGTATTAGGTAAAGAAATATTTATTACTTTGCAATTGAAACCTTTTCAAAGCATTATGGCTACAACCAATTCGTTAGAAGAAGAAAGAATGAACGAGATTTATAAAATCACGTCTCTTTTAATTCAAACAAATATTCATGATTTTACAGAAATTCTAAATATTTCATGTGGCTTTCTACAGATGGAAACTGGTATTATTTCTCAGGTTATTCAGGAAGATTACCACATTATTGATTACGATTCTAACAATAAGGAATTACAACTTAAAAATCAGATTTTTGATTTAAAAGATACTTTCTGCGAAATTACCATTAGAGAGAATAATGTTTTTGATATTGACGATGCAGCAACCTCTTATTTAAAAGGTCATCCTTGTTACAGTAAATTTCAAACTCGTTCTTACATAGGCGTTCCTATTATATCCGAAGGAAAAAAATTTGGTACTTTAAATTTTTCTTCCTCTTATGCCAATCCTAAAAAATTTAATCAAGCTGATAGAGATTTTGTACAATATCTTGGGCAGTGGATAAGTAATTATTTAGACAAAAGATCTTTTGAAAAGCAAATAGCAGAAAAAAATGAAGAACTCTTAAAACTTAATCAAGAGTTAGAAAAAAACAATGAAAACTTGCAAAAAATCATGCAAGAGAAAGATCAGCTTTCACAGATATTACTTCATGATTTAAAATCGCCATTAAGCAATATTAAAATGTTATCTTTCTTATTTGAGGAAATGGTAACCAATAGCGAAACAGAAGAACTTTTTGGCATTTTTAACAAAAGTATGCAAGATGTATTTCATCTTATCAGCCAGATGGAAACACTTAACAGTATGGAGAGCACACCTATTAAACCTTATATTGAAGAGTTAGAATTAAATGCTTTTGTAAGAGATATTATAGGTAATTTCTTAAAATCTGCTGATGAAAAAAATATCAGCTTAAATTACGAGCCTTTACCCTCAGCACTAAACATCAAAACTGATAGTAATTTACTGACAAGAGTATTAAATAATCTTTTTTCAAACGCTATCAAATTTTCATCTTTTAACAAGCAAGTTTTTATTACGCTTCAAACCCAAAATGAGCAGTTTAGTGTAAGTATTAAAGATGAAGGTCCGGGTATTCACCCTCATGAAATGGACAAGCTTTTTAAACGTTTTACCCTATTATCAAACAAGCCAACCAATAACGAAAGTTCTTCTGGCTTGGGCCTGTATATTGTAAAGGAATTGCTAGAAAAATTAAAAGGTAGTATTGATGTCATGAGCACACCGGGGCAAGGTAGCCTATTTAAAGTAAATTTGCCTCTTACTTTAGTTGCAAATTAATACCATCAAAATGTCTTTTAAAGCTGTACCTGTTACCATACTTACCGGATTTTTAGGTGCCGGTAAAACTACTTTTTTAAACCATCTGATAGCAGAAAACCCGCAGAAAAAATTCGTTATTATAGAAAACGAATTTGGCGAAATTAATATAGACAGTCAGTTAGTTATCAACACCGATGAAAATATTTTTGAACTTTCTAACGGTTGTATTTGTTGCTCTGTAAACGGAGACTTGGCGGCTTTGCTAAACAAGCTAGTTACTGGTCCTTATGATTATGACCATTTAATTATTGAAACAACGGGTATAGCAGATCCGTCTGCCGTAGCGGCTACCTTTTTAACAGATTATAATATCCAAACTGCTTTTAAATTAGATGGTGTTATAGGTATTGTAGATACGTTAAATATATTAGATGTTTTAGGTATTGAAGAAGAAGCATCCAAGCAAATTGCTTTTTCAGATTTTTTAATTTTCAATAAAAGTAGCGAAGCTTCGGCAGCAATTTTAGCAGAAGTAAAAGAAAAAGTAAAGGCTTTAAATCCATTTGCTGATTTCGTTTTTACTGATTATAGTAAAACCCCAAGCACAGCCTTATTACAACTACATGCTTATGATAAATCTAAAGTTAGGTTTAATTTAGGTTTTAAAACAGATGATAAACCTCTTCTTCAACTAAAGCCAGAAACACATCATCATAATATCGTATCACAAAGCTATATCTTAAAACCAAGTTTCGACTTACTAAAACTAAGGCATTATTTTAGTGTAATGTTGATGATACAAGGTGCTTATTTTTATAGGATAAAAGGAATTTTAAATATAGAAGGATTTAAAAAACAACTCATCATCCAATCTGTTAAAGGGGCGCCTGTATTTACAGAAGGAGATGACTGGAAAAATGATGAAGAAAGAGAAACAAGAATTGTTTTTATTGGTAAAAATCTAAAGAGAGAGATTTTAGAAAAAGGCCTTAAACAATGTTTTTATCCATAAAATTTATTTTTTTATGCAAAAAACACTTAGTGTATTTTGTACAATAAGAAGATTTACCTATCTTTAAAAACCTAATTTAAATTAACATGATTATAATTGCCGATGGAGGCTCGACCAAAACAAACTGGTGCTTAATTACTGAAGATGGGAAAAAAGTACTTTTCAACACTGAAGGTTACAATCCTTATTTCTCTAATACCGAGTATATTTTAGAATCATTAAAGAAAAATATTGCATCTGATTTGCCTATAGCAGCTATTAAAGAAGTTAATTATTATGGTGCTGGGGTACATAACGATGAAAAAGCAGAAATTGTAGCAAAAGCCATGAGGGCTTTTTTTATCAATGCAAAAGTAAACATCGGACATGATTTATTAGCAGCTGCAAGAGCCCTACTAGGCGATGAAAGAGGCTTTGCCGCCATACTAGGCACAGGTACTAATACTTGCATCTATGATGGTGAAGACATAGAATTTAATATTGATTCTCTGGCTTATATTTTAGGAGATGAAGGTAGTGGCTGTTATATTGGTAAAAAACTTTTATCAGATTATATAAGGGGTTATATGCCAGAAAATGTGAGAGCCGTATTTTGGGAAACCTTTAAACTAACGCCAGATGATATTTTAGATCAGGTTTATACCAAACCACTACCAAACAGATTTTGTGCAAGTTTTAGCAAATTTGTTTACGATATTACGGTTAATATAGAATATTCTAGAAATTTAGTTAAATCTTCTTTTGATGATTTTTTCAAAAATCTGGTAAGCCATTATCCTAATTATACTTCTTATAAATTTAATTGTATTGGCTCTGTTGCTTATAACTTTAGAAATATTTTAGAAGAAGTTGCTCAAGAATACGGCATGGAAATGGGGGTTATCATCCGCTCTCCTATAGATAATTTGGTAGATTATCACGTAAGAAAATTTAATAAAAAATAAAAATGGCGCTTAATGCGCCATTTTTATTTAATAATTTACGAGAGCTTACTCTTTACCAAAAGACAGCTCGTTATGGAAATATTTACTGTATTTACGCTTATCAAATTTGTATAGTTTTGCTGCTCTATAAGAAACACCTTTCTGCTTCTCATCCAGCTCTTTTAAAATATCGTAAGCCAACATTTTCTTTCTAAAGTTTCTTTTATCTAGCTTTTTATTTAAGATAACCTCGTACAGGTTTTGTAATTGCGTAAGGGTAAACTTCTCTGGTAAAAGCTCAAAAGCAATAGGTTGGTAGCTAATCTTATTCTTAATTTTCTCAAAACCTTTCTTAAAAATCTCAGTATGGTCAAAAGCTAATTGAGGCAAATCCTTTACTGAAACCCAAACAGCTTTTCTGGCATAATTGGTAACAGGTTTTAATTCTTTTTGCCCATTTAATCTTATCATAGCAAAATAAGCCACCGTAATTACCCTACCTTGTGGGTGTCTATTAACCTCGCCAAAAGTATAAAACTGCTGCATGTAAATACCTTTTAAACCGGTTAACTCGTATAATATACGTTCTGCTGCCTCATCTATACTTTCATTTTCATAAACAAAGTTTCCAGGCAAGGCAAACCATTCTTTAAAAGGCTCTTCATTTCGCTCGATAAGCAAAACTTTTAATTCACCCTCATCAAATCCAAAAATGATACAATCAGCCGAGAAAATCGACTCAAAACGTAAAGGTAAATTTTCCAAATCTTAGCGTTTATAAAAATTCAATTATCAAATTTGAAAAAAAAAATTGACAAAATCTCACTTAGTGTAAAAAATACACCGTATATTAGTAAGCCTTAAACCAATGTTCAAAATAAAAATGTCGAAAATTAAGAAAATAGCAGTGTTTACTTCCGGTGGAGACGCCCCAGGAATGAATGCGTGTATAAGAGCTGTTGTGAGAACAGGTATTCATTTTGGTTGTGAGATGATTGGAATAAAACAAGGTTATCAAGGAATGATAGATGAAAACTTTATAGTGATGAATCGTCATTCGGTAAGTAATATCATGCAATTAGGCGGTACTATCTTAAAAACTGCCCGCTGTTTGGAATTTAGAACGGAGGAAGGGATGGAAAAAGCCTATCAAAATTTAAAAAAACAAGGAATAGATGCCTTAGTTGCGATAGGTGGAGATGGAACATTTACAGGTGCAGAAAGGTTCTCAAACAAATACGATATTCCTGTAATTTGTGTACCAGGCACTATTGATAACGACCTTTATGGTTCTGATTTTACTTTAGGTTTTGATACCGCAACTAATACGGTAATAGAAGCTATTGATAAAATAAGAGACACGGCAGAATCTCATGACCGCTTATTCTTTATAGAAGTAATGGGAAGAGATGCTGGATGTATAGCTTTAAGAGCTGGTATTGCAGGCGGCGCAGAAGCTATTATGTTACCAGAAAAAGATACAGCTATAGAGGATTTAATTTCAACACTAGAGCATGGGGCGGCTAACTTAAAATCATCTAGTATTGTAATTGTTGCCGAAGGAGATAAAAACGGAGGTGCTTATAACGTAGCTAAAAGAGTAAAAGAAAAATTTGATTACTACGATACTAAAGTTACCATTTTAGGCCATTTACAAAGAGGCGGTAGCCCAAGTAGTTTTGATAGAATTTTGGGCAGTAGAATGGGTTTTGCAGCGGTAAAAGCATTATTGGCTGGCCAAACCAGAAAAATGGTTGGTTTGCATGGCAATACTATTGCACTTACTGATTTAAGTGAAGCACTATCAGGACATGAGTTTAAGTTAGAAGACGATTTAATGGAAATGTCTAGCATATTAGCATAAAAAAATGGTTGCAGTAGTTTACAGTGGATCTAGATATGCCAATTGGCGGATTGCCCATAAGGGTACAGAAACCATTGAGCTTAGAACTGTAGGTATAAATCCTTTTTTTAATGATGAAAAATATATTCTTCAAGTTTTAAATAAGAATATACAACTGATTCATAACGCAGAAAAAATAAAGAAAATATACTTTTTTGGTGCAGGCGCAACATCAAAAGAAAGAAGTGAGATAGTAAGTAACGCATTTTCCCAATTTTTTAGATACAGTAAGATATTTGTACATAACGATTTGCTGGCTGCCGCAAAAGCAAGCTGTGACGATAAAACAGGTATTGTATGTATTATGGGCAGCGGCTCTAACGCAGCTTTTTTTGATGGAAGAAGAATTATAGACAACAACTATGGTTTAGGTTACGCTATTGCGGATGAAGGTTCTTCTAATTGGTTAGGTAAAAACTTAATCAAAGCCTATATCACCCAAACTTTACCATCAGATATAAACCTACTTTTTAAGAAAAAGTACGATTTAGATAAAAAACAAATTCTAGATAAGATATATAAACAAGCACATCCAAACATTTTTATAAGTTCTTTAGTAGATTTGCTAACAGAAAATAGGGAAAACCCTTTTGTTAAAGATTTTGTAAAAAATGGATTTCGCGAGTTTATCAACATTTATCTTATTCCTTTGATAGAGAAATATGGCAAAAAACAACCTATTTATTTTGTTGGAACTGTTGCCGCAAACTTTCAGGATTATTTAAGAGAAACTGCCAAAGAGCATCATATTAAAATATCCACTATCATTAAAGAACCTATTTATAACTTATTGAATTATTACGCAAATAAAAATTAAAACAAATGAAAATTGGAATTAACGGATTCGGAAGAATTGGAAGATTAGCTTTCAGAGCTGCAATAAACAGAAAAGACATTCAGGTTGTGGGCATTAATGATTTAATTGATGTTGATTACATGGCTTATATGTTAAAATACGATTCTACACACGGAAGATTTGATGGTACTGTAGAGGTAAAAGATGGTAACCTTGTGGTTAATGGCCAAAGCATTAGAGTAACAGCAGAAAAAGATCCTGCTAACTTAAAATGGAATGAAATTGGTGCTGAATATATTATTGAATCAACTGGCTTTTTCTTAACTCAAGAAACTGCACAAAAACATATTGAAGCTGGTGCTAAGAAAGTAGTAATGTCTGCTCCTGCTAAAGATGATACCCCTACTTTTGTTATGGGTGTTAACCACAAAACTTTAAGAGCAGATCAAAACATCGTTTCTAACGCTTCTTGTACTACTAACTGTTTAGCTCCTATCACTAAAGTATTAAACGATAACTTTGGTGTATTAGAAGGCTTAATGACTACAGTACACGCTGCTACTGCAACTCAGAAAACTGTTGACGGACCATCTGTTAAAGATTGGAGAGGTGGACGTGGCGCTTACCAAAACATCATCCCTTCATCTACAGGTGCTGCAAAAGCTGTGGGTTTAGTTATCCCAGAAATTAAAGGAAAATTAACTGGTATGGCTTTCCGTGTTCCAACTGCTGACGTTTCTGTAGTTGATTTAACTGTACGTTTAGAGAAAGCTGCTTCTTATGAAGATATTAAGAAAGCTATGAAAGCTGCATCTGAAGGCGAGTTAAAAGGTATTTTAGGTTATACCGAGGATGAAGTTGTTTCTACAGATTTCTTAGGAGATGCTCGTACTTCAATTTTTGACGCAAAAGCTGGTATTTCTTTAAATGATAACTTTGTTAAAGTTGTATCTTGGTACGATAACGAGTGGGGTTACTCTAACAAAATTGTTGATTTATTACAACACATGGCTACTTTATAAGAACATCGCTTATCTAAAAAAAGCTTTCCCGATACATTTCTGGAAAGCTTTTTTATTTATATACCTCAGGATGATGTATTTGAATATATTCTTGAAGCTCTGTCTTTAGAAAAATATATTTTGCCTCTGCTTCTTTACAAGTCCACTTTTCAACTCTTTTCCCCTGCTCCATTACTTCCATAATTCTAAAACGCTTGACCAAAATATCCATCTGATTATTGTAACTTTCAATCACAGGGTCTTTTAAAAGATGATGATTACGTTTTTTAAATTGAGTTCCAAAATGAATGTGGTTTACCATCATGACCAAAGCTTTAATGTTTAAAAAAATAGATAGAAACATAAAGGTAGAATGATGTTTCTAAAAATAGAGAGTATCGCTTAAGATGATTAAAGCTAATAAATAATTCTTTAAAAATATAATTTTAAAATACTTATAGACAAAATTGTAAAAATAAAATGGACTATTTAGGTATAAAGCTTACTCTTTCTTTGCTTATAAACCATACCCACCAACTGCATTAAAAGAATAGTCATTTATTCTGTATAAATAATACCTGTAGCTATTCATGTCAGAAACATCCTTTTTATCAGGATACATGGCTTTATAGCGTATTTTAGATAATTCCATTAAATCATCAAAGCTTTTTTCATCTGCAAAGGGCTTTATAATTATTTGTTTTAATTGTGAAGAATCTTGACGCATTTCGGGCTTTAAATCATCTTGTTTTACTAAAAAAACCTGTTCTATTAAAGCTATGTCTGGTTTGTTTTTTATTTGATAAATGAGTTTATGCTGTTTCTCACTTCTAGGTTTCATCCTGATAGTAAAAAAAGCATTCAATAAGTCCGCACCTTCTAAATTATAAACAGAAGAATCTTTCTTTATTTCATAAAAACTATTTTTTAAATCGCTGATGATTTCCTTTTTTAAAGGATGTTTAATTTGGGTATCCGAAACAAAAGCTACCAAATAATAAGCACTATCAATTTTGAGTTCTTTAGCATAAGCTTTAACTTCTTTAATAGATTTGTTTAGATAAAAAGATGCTCTATCCCAAGAATGAGACTTAATAGTGGATCTTCTTAATTTTAATCGATGTTTGTAATACTTATCAAAGTCTCCTGAAAGGTGTTTAATTACCTCCAAACTATCTTTCTTGCTTAAAGTAACGGTATCTCTTAAGCTAGTTTTGAAACTTTCATAATTAAAATTTTGTGTTTGAGCATGAACATGCAAAAAAGAAATCCAAATAAACAGTATAAATACTGCAGTAGATTTAATAACACCTACTTCTATAGGTTTTGAAACATGTTTTTTCATAGTTACTAAATATGCTTATTATATGAATAAATTCAAAATAATATTGATAGTTTAAATGAGCAAACAAGTTATCAACACCCCAAAATCACACAATTTTTTTGGTAAATTTGAGCTTAGTCAGGCAGAATAATCTTCATCTGCCAAACTCCTCATTCACAAAAACATATCATTAAGATGTATTTAATTTTTGATACCGAAACCACTGGATTACCTAAAAGATGGGATGCCCCTATTACCGATACAGATAACTGGCCCAGGTGTATTCAAATTGCATGGCAATTGCATGATGATATGGGGAAACTCATCTCCAATGAGGATTATTTAATTAAGCCAGAGGGCTTTAATATCCCTTACGATGCCGAGAAAGTTCATGGTATTTCTACCGAGCTAGCCGCAGCAGAAGGATTTCCTTTAGCTGATGTTTTAGTAAAATTTAATGCCGCTATTACACAAGCGAAGTTTATTGTAGGGCAAAACATCAAGTTTGATTTAAACATTATGGGTTGCGAGTTCCACCGCTATCAAATAGCAACAGAACTTAATAGCAAGCCCATATTAGATACCTGTACAGAAGTTACGGCCAGCCTCTTACAATTACCCGGCGGTAGAGGTGGGAAGTTTAAACTCCCTAATTTAACAGAGCTTCACCAATACCTATTTCAAGTACCTTTTGGCGAAGCGCATAATGCCACCGCCGATGTTGAAGCGACCACCAGATGTTTTTTTGAGCTTCTTAGAAAAGATGTTTTCACTACTCAGGAGCTTCAGGCTGATGAGGCTTATCTAACTCAGTTTAAAAATGCTAATCCAGAAGCTATTCGCCCTGTTGGTTTAAAACATATCAACCTAAAAGAGGCTTCCGAAGCGCTTAGAAAAAACACAAAACAGCAACATGATGTTAATCAAATTAACAGCGATAGCTTTGCTAGTCTAACTGATGTTGATTTTGTACATCTGCATAACCACACACAGTTTTCTATATTACAATCTACGGCATCTGTTCCAGATTTGGTAAAGGCAGCTGCAAAATATAAAATGCCAGCTGTTGCCATTACAGATCACGCCAATATGATGGGAGCTTTCCATTTTGTGAGTAATGTTTTAAATCATAATAAAGCAGCAGAAGCAAAAAATAAAGCGGCCTTAGAAAATGGTGAAACACCTACAGAAACCATTATAAAACCGATTGTAGGTTGCGAGTTTTTTGTTTGCGATAACCATAAAGACAAAAGTAGAAAAGACAATGGCTACCAAGTAGTATTTTTGGCAAAGAATAAAAAAGGTTACCACAACCTAGCAAAAATGTCTTCTATTGCTTATACAAGCGGTTTTTATTATGTACCCCGGATAGACAGACAAATTATAGAGCAGTATAAAGAAGATATTATGGTGCTTTCTGGAAACCTGTATGGAGAAATCCCTAGCAAGGTTTTAAACATGGGCGAAAACCAAGCCGAAGAAGCTTTAATTTGGTGGAAACAAACCTTCGGCGAAGATTTTTATATTGAGCTGATGCGCCACAATCAGGAAGATGAAAATAGGGTAAACCAAACTTTAATAAGCTTAGCTAAAAAACATCAGGTTAAACTTATTGCCACCAATAATACTTATTACATCAATAAAGAAGATGCTCATCCGCATGATATTTTATTATGCGTAAAAGATGGCGAGAAATTTTCTACTCCAAAAGGACGTGGAAGAGGTTTCCGTTATGCCTTACCAAACGACGAGTACTATTTTAAATCTGCCGATGAAATGAAAAAGCTGTTTTCGGATATTCCGGAAGCTATCATCAATATTTCTGAGGTAATTGATAAAGTAGAAACTTACTCGCTTTACCGCGATGTTTTGCTTCCTAAATTTGATATTCCGGAAGAGTTTTTAGTACCAGAAGACGAAGCAGATGGCGGTAAAAGAGGCGAGAATAAATATTTACGTCACTTAACTTATGTTGGCGCAGCAAAACGTTATGAAGAAATCACTCCAGAAATTAGAGAACGTTTAGATTTTGAGCTTAAGACCATTGAAAATACCGGTTACCCGGGATATTTCTTAATTGTTCAGGATTTTATCGCCAAAGCCAGAGAAATGGATGTTTCTGTAGGTCCAGGAAGGGGTTCTGCTGCGGGCTCAGCAGTAGCCTATTGTTTAGGCATCACCAATATAGACCCTATTGCTTATGATTTACTTTTCGAGCGTTTCTTAAATCCAGACAGAGTTTCCATGCCCGATATTGATATCGACTTTGATGATGAAGGTCGTGGAAGAGTAATGGATTATGTTATTAAAAAGTATGGTGCCAGTCAAGTAGCACAAATCATCACTTATGGTACTATGGCGGCAAAATCATCTATCAGAGATACCGCCCGTGTGCTAGATTTACCACTTTTTGAAGCTGATAAAATTGCTAAACTCATCCCTAACCTAAAACTGAATAAGATTTTCAATATGGATGAGCAAGCGCTTAGAAGTGCGCTCCGTTCTGAGGAAATGGAAAACGTTCAGCAATTAATTGCTTTGGCCAATGGGAATGATTTAGGTGCCGAAACCATCAAACAAGCAAAAGTTCTGGAAGGTTCTTTAAGAAATACCGGTATTCATGCTTGCGGGGTAATCATTACTCCTGACGATATTACCAATTTCGTTCCGGTTGCTACAGCTAAAGACTCTGATTTATATGTTACCCAATTTGATAACTCGGTAGTAGAAAGTGCTGGTCTATTAAAAATGGACTTTTTAGGTCTTAAAACGCTTACGCTGATAAAAGATACCGTTAAACTGGTTAAACATAGATTAGATATAGATTTAGACCCTGATACCTTCCCTATTGATGATGTAAAAACTTATGAGCTTTTCCAACGTGGTGAAACGGTAGGTATTTTCCAGTACGAGTCGCCCGGAATGCAAAAGTACATGAAAGAGCTAAAGCCAACAGTTTTTGGTGATTTAATTGCCATGAATGCGCTTTACAGACCAGGACCACTGGAGTATATCCCAAGTTTTATCAGAAGAAAAAATGGCGAAGAAGAAATAAAATACGATTTAGATGCTTGTGAAGAATACCTAAAAGAAACCTACGGTATTACAGTTTACCAAGAGCAGGTGATGCTTCTTTCGCAAAAGCTTGCTGGGTTTACCAAAGGTGAGGCCGACGTTTTACGTAAGGCTATGGGTAAAAAGCAGAAAGATGTTTTGGATAAAATGAAACCCAAATTTGTGCAACAAGCGGCAGAGAAAGGTCATGACCCTAAAACATTAGAAAAAATATGGAAAGATTGGGAAGCTTTCGCGAGTTATGCGTTTAACAAATCTCACTCTACCTGTTACGCTTGGATTGCTTACCAAACTGCATATCTAAAAGCCCACTACCCTGCCGAGTATATGGCTGCTGTACTATCAAATAACATGAATGATATTAAGCAGGTAACTTTCTTTATGGAAGAATGTAAGCGTATGGGTTTGGAAGTTTTAGGTCCGGATGTGAATGAGTCTTATTATAAATTTACTGTAAATGAGCAATATGCTATCCGTTTTGGTATGGGTGCTATTAAAGGTGTAGGAGCCGGAGCAGTTGAAACCATCGTAGAAAACCGTAAAACAGGTAAATACAAATCTATTTTTGATTTAGCCAAACGTATTGATTTAAGAGCTGCTAATAAGAAAGCGTTAGAAAATTTGGTTTTAGCAGGCGGATTTGATTGTTTTGAAAATACCCATAGAGCTCAATATTTTTATGATGATGGTGATGGAGCATCGCCACTGGAGAAGGCTATTAAATATGGTGCTAAGCATAAAGAAAATGAAAATTCCTCTCAAGGAAGTTTATTTGGAGGCTCAAGCAATGTAGAAATTGCAGAGCCTACGCTATGTCCTTGCGAAGAATGGGGCGCTATGGAAAAGCTTGCTAAAGAAAAAGAAGTTGTTGGGATTTACATCTCAGGGCATCCTTTAGATGAGTATAAATTGGTGCTAAATAAGTACTGTTCTACCGGTAATCTCACCATATTTAATGACATTGAGAAAGGTGCCGATTTCCAATTTAAAGTTGGTGGTATTGTGACAGCTATAAGGCACATGACTACCAAAGACGGCAGAGGTTGGGGTATTTTTAAGCTTGAGGGATATGATGATGCTTTTGAATTTACCATTTATAGAGATGAGTATCTTAAATTTAAACACCATTTGATTGTCAATAATTATCTTTACATCAAAGGAAATGTAAGCTACTTTTCTAATCCAGACGGTACTAAAAGGCATCGTATTTCTTATACGGATTTTACAGACCTTAGAGATGTTCTGGAGAAACAATCTACCAAGATTGATATCAGTGTGGATATAAGCGAAATAAGTGATGAATTTATTCAGAGTTTAAATCAAGTGATATCAAACCATAGTGGCTCTAAAAAATTAAGCTTTGTTATTTTGGATAAAAAAGACCGCTTAAAAGTAGATATGCAAAGTAAAACCAAACAAATTAATATTTGTAAAGAGCTTTTAAGCCAGTTGGATGAATTGGAAGTAGATTATGTTTTAAATTAAGAGAGATTGAAGGGTTTAATCATTCAGAACCCTTCATTTTTAACTATCAAACTTTAAATTTCTAAAATTTATAATCCCGTTCTCTGATGTTGCATAATCATCTGGACCATCATAAATTACTTGTGTGGATGTGATATCTTGTCCAACAACTTTTCTAAGATAATTTAAGTTATTTAAAAAATCTCTTGTAAAAGCTTTAGCTGATTTAATTTCATAAGCATGAAGTTGCAAACCTTTTTCTTCTACTAAATCAACTTCATGCTGAGACTTATCTCTATAAAAATATAAATTTGGTAATTTACCTTTGTTAAATCTATTTTTCATAAACTCTAACACCACCAAATTCTCAAAAATAGCACCTCGCAAAGGATGAGCATCCAGATGTTGCTCATTTTCTATACCTAACAAAAAGCAAGCTAATGCGGTATCATAAAAATATATTTTAGGAGATTTCACTAGCCTTTTACCAATATTTCTAAAAAAAGGTGGTAACCTAAATACTACATAGGATGCTTCTAAAGTATTTAACCATTCTTGTATTGTAGGTACTGATACGCCTATCTCATTTGATAATGAAGAAGCATTAAACTCTGAACCTACCCTACCTGCACACAACTTCATAAACACTTGAAAACGATTAATATCTTTAATATTTAACAACTGTCTTACATCTCTTTCTATATAAGTGTTATAATAATTTTGTGTTACATCATTTGCAGGAATTCCCTTAGCCCAAACAGCCGGATAACCACCATTTAAGAGTAAAGTATTGGTACTTGTATTTTTATGTTCGCCAATTTCATTTAATGATAAAGGTAATAAGGTAAGTATAGCTGCCCTACCAGCTAATGATTGCGTAACGCTTTGTAATAAAGCAAAATTACTACTACCGGTTAATATATATTTAGTATCCTCACGCTCATCTACGATAACCTGTAAATAAGAAAATAACTCTGGAATATGTTGGGCTTCATCTATGATTAATCCGCCAAGATGCTCCTCTAAAAAAGCTTTTGGTGCTGCCATTACTTGCTCTCTGGTAGTAGGATTTTCCAAATTGATGTAATGATAATTCGGAAACTGATGCTTGCACAAAGAAGTCTTTCCAGATTGCCTAGGACCTGTAACCACTATAATGCTATATAGTTTTGATAATCGATTTAACTCGCTATCTAATATCCTTAATATAAATTCTTTTAATGAAACAGCCATTTTTAAAGTACAACTTTAAATCCGTCCAAATATAGGTCTATTTTCACTTAATTACAAATAATATCAACTATTTGATCTTAAAAAGTAAACATAAAAAACTAAAATTCAAATATTTATGAATAAATAGACAAATATAAAGTACAACTTTAAATTTGTCCAAAAAAAGATATGTATATCCTTAAAAAGGATATCCAATAGCTAAATTGAAAACTAGATTTTCTCTACGCCAATCTCTGTTACCAAAATCTATCTGGTTTAAAACCCAACGTTCGCCATCGGGTAAATAAGGTTTTCGGATAGGAAATGCTAAATCTCCCCTCAAAATCAGAAAAGATAAATCAAAACGCAAACCAACACCTGTTCCAACAGCCAATTCTTTCATAAAATCTTTAGATAAAACAGCACCTGGTCGGTTTGGATCGTCGTTAGCCATCCAGATATTACCTGCATCAATAAAAGCTGCACCTTCTACAATAGAAAATAATTTTGCTCTATATTCTGCATTCAACTCCAATTTAAAATCTCCAGATTGGTCTGGCAAAAAGCTATTCTCATCAACATCGTAACGGAAAGTACCCGGACCTAAAGACCGAGCCCTAAATGCCCTGATGCTATTTGTACCGCCAGAAAAAAACTGTTTAATAAAAGGTAAAGAACTAGAATTTCCGTAAGGTAAACCCGCCCCTATAATAATTCTACTAGCTATTCTATTTCTATCATTTAGTCTTAGATAATACCTAAAATCATGTTCGGTTTTTGCAAACTCACTATAAGGGACATTTAAAATAGTAGCTGTATCACCTCTTTGTACATTACCATTTTTTATTAAACCTGTAATCGTTGCAGATAAATCTATAGAGCCTTTGTAATAAAACGTATGTGTTTTACTGGTTTCTGTGGTATTGGTAAAGGTGAAACTATAAGTTGGACCAAAAATTAATTGCTTTTCTATCACTCTGGCTAAAGATGGAATACTATCAATTTGACGTCTGTATAAATCAGAAACATTAAAAGAATTTACGTAGGTTATATCAATTACATTAAGTTGATGCTCTTTACGGATTTCTTCTTTCCATAAATAGCCAAAAGAGCCTTTAAAAGTATTTAAAGAGTACAATTTTACTCGATTTTGAAACTCGTAGCCCAAAGTTGCTCTGGTTTTGGGTACAAAAGCACTGGTACCGTTGATATTAAAAGGTGTAATAAAGCGTGGCCAAATCAAGCTAGCATCGGCCCCAAAGCGGTAAACATTAAAACCTTGGTTTTGCCCTGATACTTGCGTTTCTACTCCCCCAAAACCTGTGATGGTTAATTGTTCTGCCCCTTTAAAGGTATTGCGATTTATCCAGTTTAGATTTAACTCTGTACCGGTATAATTAGCTGAGTTTGTTTTCCCTAACAATTCAAAACGGATAGATTTTTTCTCTCTGGGCGTTAAATAGTAATAAGCGTCTAAAACGTTTTGGATAGAATCTGTTTCCTTAAATTGATTTTTAACAAACCTAAAAACACCTAAATTAACTAGCCTATTAAGCGACAAATTATGATCAGTACGGTTGTAAACATCTCCTTTATGGAAAAACAAAGTACGATCAAAAACCTGAGGTTTAAAAAGTGGCTCGCCATCGTCAATAATTTTAAAATCTTTATAAACAACTGCCGAGTCTTTATTTAACCGCCTTTCTTTTCTTAAAGAATAATCAGGGTAAATGTAAATATCATCTATCGTATAAACTTGTTTAGCATTAATAGGGGTTTCTTTTTTTACTTCTACTAATAAATCTACCTGCTGGTTTCCAACGGTACTATCAACTTTAACAATTAAATAATCTGGCCCGAAATAATAAAAGCCTTTCTCTTTTAAGCGGACATCTATACGCTCCCGCTCGGCCTTAATTTTGTCTAAATCGTAAGCTTCTGTTGGTTTTAGGAAAGTATTAACTTCTGTTTCTTTGATGGCTTGAGTTAATACCGATGAATCTTGAGGAAAAATCACCTCCCTTATTTTATACTGCTTTTTGGTTTGCACCGAGTATTGGGCTTTTACTCTTTGGTTTCTTTCGGTAGAATCAGCACTGGTTTCTGCTAAAAAATATCCTTTATTTTCTAAGCGGTTTTGAATGATAGATGCATTATAATCCAGATCTACCTTACTCATTAAAACAGGAGGTTCACCTGCTTTATTCTTCAGCCAGTTTCTTAAACCCTTTTCTTTTTTAGGAGTTCCGGCGATGTTGTAAAAAAATAATTTTGGTCTTAAACCTAAAATAGTTGAGTTAGGTTTGGGTCTTAATACCCCTTCTAATTCTGATGTTAAACTTTTACGCTCGCTTTTGGTAATTTCTTTATCTGTAATCGTAACTTCTGCCCCTATATAAAGTTGCTCGCCTTTAGGCAAATACTTGATATTGCTACAAGCAGACATCAAGAAAATAACCATGAAAACTATCAAATATCTATTCATCATTTTGAATTATTTCTTCTTCGTGGCGATTTAGGCTTTTCAAAAATCTCTTTAAATTGGTTATAATCCATCGTTAAAATAAATCCTAAACCTGTTTCTATAACCTGCCCTTGTATAGCCATTTGGTATTGATTTTTACGATAAGCTCTTAACAAATAACGTCCGTCTTTAGAAAGCTGATAATCGGCAGCAATATCTCCGGCTATATTATTAGTTTGGCGGTTTGCTTGTTGCGGACCTTCTAAACCAAAATTACTACCAATGGTAACTTTTAACCTATCGTTTAACAATCTTTTAGATAAGCCAACATTTAAATCGGTACGGTTTTCTCTTTGTCCTGTGGTATAATCATCGGTAGCTTCCAAATCAAAATTTAACTCAACACCTCCAAGTAAATCGCCTGCAAGATTATTCAATTGTTGAGATAATATTTTACTAACACTTTGTCTGGCTATAGATTCTACTCCGCCAGAACCAGCTTCACTTGCAAAAGGGTTTTCGCCTACAAATCTGTTTAACAATAACAATGCAAAAACTTGCTTGTTAAGCTCTGATGGCTGCTGCCTTAACTGCTCTAGACGGGTTCTTGACTCACTGATGATATCTTGAGAAACATTATAATTTCCTTCTGGGAGCACAATATCAAAACTAATTTCTGGCTTTAGTAACTCGCCATCCATATTGAGTAATACTTGGAAAGGAATTTCTTGCTTGTACGTGTTACGTACCGCAGCGGACCTACCACCTAATTGATTATCCAATAAATCTAAAGGAGCTGTTTCTGTTTCGTAAATAGCAGTAATATCTATATTAGCGGTGGTTGGCTCTCCTGTCCAAACCAGAGAGCTTCCTTCTTTAATTTTAAATACCCGTCTGATGAAGTTGAAAGACATTTCATAACTTCCTTCTTTTAATTCGTATTTCCCGGTAAGGCTTATTTTACCTGATGGGTCCATGCCTCCGGTTAGCTCTGCTTCGCCTTTAAGCTTAACAAAATCGCCATTTCCTTTGTCAATAATCATGGTAAGTTCTGCTTCTGGGTCTACTTCTATATTCATAGAAACATCCATACCGGTAACACTACTTTTATTAAGAGAATCCGGTAAAGCAAAAGTTTCTGCCAATTGCGGATTATCTTGATCTATAAATTCTACAATCCCCTCTCTGTCTGCTATACCCGGGTCTGATTGCGGCAAAACAATAGTAAACCTAGTATCCTTATTAATTTTTAGTGTTCCTTCTACCTCTGGTTGGTTTAAATCACCGCGAATTCTTAATCGAGTGTTTAAAAACAAATCGCCATAATAAAGCTCATTATCTTTAGCTGTTGAGTTAACTGCTCTAAAATTATTGGCATTTACATCTACATTAAATCTATAATCCTGATAATTGCTGGTATAAATTGCTCCGTTTACCGTGAGTTTATTATTGGCCGAGTCTGATAAACTAAACCTATTAAAATTGATTCCTTCTTGGGTAAAAGATATTTTATCATTCAGTAATTGAAAATAAGAGTTTAAAGGTGTTACTCTAAAAGCCCCATCCTTAAACTGTAAATCGCCAATAACTTTTGGTGCTGCAGCTGTACCAGATATTTTAAAATCGCCTGTTAAATAACCGCTACTTTCTTTTAAATTGCCAAAAGTAAAACCTTCTATACTTTTAAGATTTAGCTTTGCTATAGCTAAATCCATATCAAAACTACTGTTATTGGTACGGTAAATACCATCTAGTCTAACATCATTATCTTGCCCAGTTATGGCTACCTGTGCAGCAAAAGTATTGGCTTGCTGGTTATTTACTTTTAGGCTGATGTTTCCTAAAGTATCTGTTCTGAAATTGAAATTTTGAATAGCTAAATCTGAGGTAAAAGAGAAATCCCGATCTAAATCTTTCAGTAAAACATCTCCATTTAAGGTCCCACCTATTAATAAAGAATCTTTCTCGATGATGCTTGTTAAGGTTTCAATTTTAAAATTATCAAAAGTAACAGTCATAGGGGCATTTAAAACCCTTGCTTGCGATTGTATTTTGATGGATTGAGATTGGTTTCGTAATTCGAAATTATTGGCATAAATACCTCTTTCTCCAAAACTTAAGAGGTTATTTTCGTTAATCTGCCATCTTTCGTAATTAAGTTTTAACCCTTCTAAAGCCAGTTTAAACTCAGTATCGTTTTTAATGGCCTGCATGGTTCCGGCAATTAAATAACGTTCTTTGTCTTGGATATCTTTAACCTGTAAACGATAATCGATGATATTTTTTGCAATGTTTCCACTTAAGGCTGTATAAGGAAGCAAGAATTGACTGCTTTTAACTTCATCAATAATAAAGCTGTAAGCCAAACTATCATTATTTGGCGCAACATTTAAAACGGCGTTGGTAATGATATTTGAACCATAAATTAACTTAGGGATATTGGCTTTCATAATAATGGTGTCGCCTTCGCTATTGTAGCGTCCGTTTATTTGGATAGGCTCTATCCGGGTTAAACCCGGAACAAAAGCTATTAATGCTGGATGATTTTGAACCGATAATTGATAGGCAAAATATTGAGGTTTAACAGGCTCTTTTTTTATTCCCTGGCTGGTATCGTAATATTTAGCTATGCTATTGGTCAAGGCTGTAGCCAATTGCGTAAACTGATATTTACCTTTTATACTTCCATTTAAAAAAGGAGATTTGATGTTTAACGAGTTTTGAGATGCCGATGCTTGCGAAATGATATTGATAGAATCTAAAGGAAACCGCTCTGTTTCTGTTGCAATAAGCATATTGTTTATTGATATTTTCCCATTCAGATAATCAGGGTCTAGTGTTGCTATATCGGCATCTATTTTACCTCTAAATTTTAGGCTTCCTTTATACAAATTTAAAGCTCCAAAATTGGCGCTATCTATATTAGTTTTTAAAGATAAACTTGGATACTGCTGATTAAAACTTCCTTTAGCTAATAAATCAAAATCAAGGTTTTTATCCTCCATATTGGCTGTAGCCTGATATACTCCTGCTTTGATATTTCCTTTAACATCTAAATTTTTATAGTTATAACCATTGTATTGAGCTTTTAAAACCCGAGCTTTTACGCCGGCAACCATCGTTTTAGGGTTTAAACCCATACCACTAACTTGCGCATTTAAACTTATCCTACCGATAGAATCATTTTTCATCAGTTGCCCAACATGGAAATCTTTTACCTCTACCGTGGCTTGGTAGCGTTCTTTGTTTTTTAAACGTTGGTCGTAATTAGCTTTAACAGTAGCATTTCCTAAACTACTTTTTAGAAAGAGTTGCGTATTAAAATTATTTATGGCTCCTTTAAAAAATCCATTTAATGATAAACGTTGCGGAATTTGAAATTGAGCCGGTAAAGTACCTTTAGGAATAAAGCTATTGATGTCTTTGGCGCTGGTACTAAATTCTTTGATATTAAGATCAAAAAACGCCTTTTCAACGTTTGGAAGTCCTTTTATCCTACCATTGGCAACTAGTTTAGTTTGACCAATTCCGCTAAGTTCTAGTTTAGGAATATTTAGATTGTCTAACCTTCCTTTTACAGTGCTATTCACCCTTAATATAGCATTTGGGTTTCCTTTAAAGGGAGGATTTTGAGCTAAATCTGGTACAAATAGTAAAATATCAGTGAAAGCGATACTACTTTTATTTAACGATGCTTCTATATACAGTTCACTTAAATTCTTTGATAAAGTTGCAATAGATGGATAAGCCACTTTAATTTCATCCCGAATAAGCGACCGTGGAGTTTTAATATATAAATCCTCTAGGTAAGCGTACTTAGGTCCGTAAAAAAAAGATGTTTTAAAATCCTGAATATTTAAGCCACTTTTATCTGCAACTTTCAAACTGGCTATTTTTCCAGAAATGGTATCGGTACTGTAATAAATATCATCTGCATTTAGCAAAAGTCCTTTTAAATCCAGGTGCATATAATCTATACCTCTTTTTAAAGGTTTGCTATTAAAATCATCAAACTTAAAATCAACATGTGCTATAGCCACTTCTTGTAAACCAACTTTCCAGCCGGGTTGTGTGTTGTTGCTTGTTGTTTCTGTAATGGGTTTCGCTAATGCTTTTCCAAAGGCTAAACTTCCTTTAGTTTGCTTCATAGCTAGTTTTTCAATGTTTATCCATTGTTTTTGTAAGTCTAGTGTATTAAAAATCAGGTTTAGTTCACCCAAATCTAAAAAGGTTTTCAGGCTATTTCCTTCGCTATTATAATTGATTTTTATAGCCGAAAGAGCTATTTCTTCGAGCTTTAATTTAAAAAATGGGTTATGAGAAGCTTCTTTAACAGTTTCTTGTGTGTTGTTTACCAGTTCTTCTACAATACCTTGTTTCAAATTTAAATTTAAACCGTTTAGGGTAATCTTAGGAACATCAAAATCTAAACTATCTAAATCAAATTTTTTAATTTTTGTATCAAGGTGGTTGAGGTAAACATCCAAGTTATTTTTCGTGATGGCATCATCAAACCTTACCCTTATTTTGTCTAAATTTATTTTTTCTATTGAAAATTTCATGGTAGCACTACTATCCTGAGGCATTGATTCTTTTGTTTGCTCAGTAGCAAATGCTTTAATGATGTAATCAAAATTAAAAACCGAATCTTGATTTCTTTTAACATTAGCGGTAATGCCTTGCAGATCTATACTATTAATCTCTAACTTATTGTCTAGTAATTTGAACAAACTGATATCTACAGCCAGTTTATCGCCAGCTAATAAAGTATCCTTTTGCAGGCTTTGAAAATAAACGCCATGAAGAATTATTTTTTTTGGCAAGCCAATTTCTAGCTTAGTTATACTTACGGGTGTTTTTATTTTCTCTTCCAGATAGTTAACTACTTTATTTTTTACCATATTTTGTATAGCCGGAACTTGGATAAGCAATACGACCAATAAAAACAAAGTAATAACACCGGTAAAAATCCAGAGAATTGTCTTTAAAATGAGTGATAGATATTTGTTCAAAAAATAAAAATTTATTGCTTTAAATATAATTAACAAAATATGCGCCAGTACAACATCTATCCATACTATTAAACAAAAAATACCTGTATTGTTTTAACTATAGCTTTATCCTATGGTAAGATTACAAGAATCTATTTGTGGCAGAATGTTTGGGTATGTATATTTGAAATCTTAAAAAAAGAATTTTTATTTAAATCATTGATATTATGGCATTAGAAATTACAGATGCTAATTTTGAAGAATTAGTATTAAAATCAGATAAACCAGTTTTAGTAGACTTTTGGGCAGAGTGGTGCGGACCATGCCGTATGGTTGGACCTGTTGTAGAAGAGTTAGCAAAAGAATATGATGGTAAAGCTGTTGTTGGTAAAGTTAATGTAGACCACAATCCAGAAATCTCTATGAAATTTGGCATCAGAAACATTCCTGCTTTATTATTTTTCAAAAACGGTGAAATTGTTGACAAGCAAATTGGCGCAGTTCCAAAATCAGTTTTAGCTGAAAAATTAACCAAGCAAATGGCTTAATCCATTTAAATTGATATTAAAAAAAGATCTTTCGATGATTCTGAAAGGTCTTTTTTTATTTTATTAGGATACTTTTATTGAAAGTATATCTTTGTGTAAAAATAAATAAAAATGACACCATATTTTTCTAACATTACTAAAGCAGGTTTAGGCTTATTATTAGCTGTTGCTGTAGTAAGCTGTAATGATAGTACAGAACCAAAAACAACTAAATCAACAACCGAAACTGCTAAAGACCAAGCTGCTGCTGTGGTATACGTAAACTCAGATTCATTGTTAAATAACTACGAGTATTTCAAAGAAATCAAATCTAAATTTGAAGATAAGTCTAAAAAAGCCGAAGCTGATTTAAAAACTAAAGGTGCTGCTTTCCAACGTGAAGTTGCCGCATACCAACAAGGTGCACAAGGTATGAGTGCTGATGAAAGAGCTAGTACAGAACAGCGTTTAGCTCGTAAACAACAAGAATTACAGGCTTATCAGCAAAATGCAGGTTCTGCTTTACAAAGCGAAGAAATGGCAGAAAATGAAAAACTTTATGATAAAGTAGCTGATTACCTTAAAATCTATGCTAAAGAAAAAGGCTATAAAATGGTTTTAACTTACTCTAAAGGTAATAGTGCTATTTTATTTGCTGATGAAAGCTTAGATGTTACTAAAGAAGTAATCAAAGGCTTAAATGAAGCTTATAAAAAAGACAAAAAGTAATATTTTCAATTCTTAAAATATAAACAAAAGCTCGGCATTTGATGTTGAGCTTTTTTAATTTACAGCTATGGAACATGAAGATTTTATGAGAATGGCTATTGCCCTCTCTGAAGACAATGTTAAAAACAATTTAGGTGGCCCATTTGGAGCGGTTATCGTTAAAGACGGTCAAATTATAGCAAAAAGCGCTAATACAGTTACTACAACAAACGACCCTACAGCACATGCAGAAGTTGCGGCTATAAGACTAGCTTGCCAAAACCTAAACACCTTTTCTTTAGAAGGATGCACTATTTATGCCAGTTGCGAACCTTGCCCCATGTGTTTGGGTGCAATATATTGGGCTAGGATAGATAAATTGTACTACGCAAATACCAAAAAAGATGCCGCTGCTATCAATTTTAATGATGATTTCATTTATCAGGAAATAGACTTGAAACCTGAGGACAGGAAATTA
This sequence comes from Pedobacter glucosidilyticus DSM 23534, assembly GCF_000425145.1. Classification (GTDB taxonomy): domain Bacteria; phylum Bacteroidota; class Bacteroidia; order Sphingobacteriales; family Sphingobacteriaceae; genus Pseudopedobacter; species Pseudopedobacter glucosidilyticus. The sequence continues at coordinate 160,812 of NZ_AULF01000009.1, read as the reverse complement.
CCATCGCAACAATTATTAAGAGACGAGGCTTTAAAAGCTTTTGAAATGTGGCAACAATCAGCTAGTAAAAAAGATTATTAAAATGGAAAATATCAATTGGGGAATTATTGGTTGTGGCAATGTTACTGAGGTTAAAAGTGGTCCTGCCTTTAGACAAGAATACTCTAAAGTTGTAGCTGTGATGAGAAGAAATGCAGAAAAAGCTGCTGACTATGCTAAAAGACATCATATACAAAAATGGTATCAAGATGCTTCTGCCTTAATTCTGGATGATGATATAAATGCCATTTACATTGCCACGCCACCTCTTCAACATCATGACTACGCTATTGAAGCCTTAAAAGCAGGTAAACCAGTTTATATTGAGAAACCTGTTACCATTAATACGGAAGCTTGTAAAGCTATTATAGAAGCCCAAAAGCAATATCAGCAGAAAGTGGTAGTTGCCCATTATAGAAGAGAAGTACCTTATTTTAAGGCTATAAAAAATCTTTTAGATGAGCAGCTTATTGGTGAGGTAAAATTTGTTAACCTACATACTTTACAAAGAAGCGATTCTGATATGATTGCCGCAAGCGAAGAAAGCTGGCGCTTAAACCCCAGTATCTCTGGTGGAGGCTTATTTCATGATTTAGCACCACACGCCATAGATTTAATGCTTTATTTCTTTGGAAAACCTATTTATTTTAATGGGGTCTCTGCTAACCAATCTCTAAAAAGTGATGCTGATGATATTATTTGTGGCCAAATCAAATTTGAAAATAACATTATTTTCAACGGTTTATGGTGTTTTGATGTACTACCCGAACAAGAAGAAGAGTTTTGCGAGATTATAGGTACAAAAGGAAAAATAACTTTTCACATCTTTGGAAATAAATTAAGCATCACCAAAAATGGAGAGACTGTTCATGAAGAATTTGAGCATCCTGTAAATATTCAACGACCAATGATTACCAAAACAATAGCCTATTTTAGAGATGAAGGAGAAAACCCGTGTTCGCTAGAAGAAGCTTTATTAGGATTAGAAATTATAGAAAGTTTTGTTAGAAAATCTTGAAAATTCCTTAAATTACAATAACTCCATTACAACAAAAATTCATCTATATTCTCTTTACTAATGACTTTAAATTGGCTATTGGGGTAAGTTTTAAGAAAAAGCTGAGGTAACTTTGCTTTTGCTAATGCACTCCATTTAAATTCATAGGCCGTTAATTGTCCATTAGCTTCTTCTACCCAATCAATCTCTTTTTGTTCTTTGGTTCGCCAATACCAGTAATTTACCCACTTGTCAGAGTAATTCAAGAATTTAATACGTTCAGAAACTACAAAGTTTTCCCATAAAGCACCTACATCAGCTCTATTTTCTATTTGATTAAAATTTGCTATAACCGCATTTCTAATTCCATTATCATAAAAATATATCTTCTTGCTATTTTTAAGTTCATTCCTCAAGTTTCTACTAAAAGAACTCAACCTAAATATAACATAGGTTTGTTCTAACAATACAATATATTTCTCTACTGTTTTAGAATCCAATCCGCAAATTTGTCCTAATTCGTTAAAAGAAACCTGAGAACCAACTTGAAAAGCTAAAGCTTGTAAGAGTTTTAATAATTTATCTGGCTTTTGGATTTGCTCCCAAGCCAAAATATCTTTATACAAATAGCTATCGGATAATTGCTTTAATAGTTCTACTTCGTTTCCTTGATTAACAATAACATCCGGATAATAACCATAAACTAAACGATGTGGAATCAAACGTTTTTCTTCTAATAAACCATGATGCTGTACCATTTCTGAGAATGAGATTGGAAACATTTTGTACTCCCATTTTCTACCGGTTAAAGGTTCATTAATGTGATTTGCCAACTCAAAAGCAGAACTCCCGGTTGCAATAAGTTGTACTTCTGGAATAGAGTCTGTAATGAGTTTTAAGCGTAAACCAATGTCTTTGATTCTTTGTGCTTCATCTATGACAATTATTTTCTTCTGACCAAAAATAGCTTTTAAACGAGTTGCAGAAATTGTAGAAAACAACTCTTGTACATCCACTTCATCTCCATTAAGCCATAAAACTTCTTCATCACTTCCAAAAAAAGATTTCAGTAAAGTGGTTTTACCAATTTGCCTTGCCCCAGTAAGAATGATAGCCTTTCCTTTAAAGAGTTTAGCCTTGATTTTTTCTGTAAGAAATCTATCTATCATGGTATTTGATTTCTTACAAAATTAACTTTTTCGGAATGAAATCCAAAAAAGTTATAACTTTTTCGGAATAGAATCCAAAAAAGTCATGTACTTATTTAAAAATCTTTACGAATTCCCTTAATCGTCTTCTTCATCCATAAAGAAGTTATCTTGTAAATCGTCTATTTCACGTCTATCCTTTTTAGTTGGTCTTCCTGTTCCTCTGTCTCGTTCTAAAACAGGCATCCTAAACATAGATTTAAATTTAATCGTATCTTCTAATGGAGTTATATCCTCATAATGTAAGACCGCTTTTTTAGCATCTACACGGTTGGCTAATAAAGCTGCAACTCTTATCAACTTCTTCTCAATATTTTTCGAAACCTGCAAAACATCGCCCACCTTAACCTCGTAACTGGCTTTAATGTTTGTGCCATCTTTCTTTACCCTTCCAGCCTTACAAGCTTCTGTAGCCAAGGTTCTGGTTTTAAACAATCTTATTGCCCACAGGTATTTATCTATCCTTACTTTTTCTACCATAAATCTTCTCAAAATAAGTCAAAAATCAGATTATTAGCTAAAAAAAGCTTTAATTTGCAAACAAAAATTTTAATATGATTGCCGAATTAAAAAAAGCCGTTGAAGATGCATGGGAAGATAGAAATTTATTGAATTTCAAAGAATACCGTGATGCTATAGAAAGAGTTATTTATCGTTTAGACTTAGGTGAACTAAGAGTTGCAGAACCTATTTTAGATGGTTGGGCTGTTAACGACTGGATAAAGAAAGCAGTAATTCTTTATTTCCCTATCAGAGAAATGGAAGAAATTGAAGTTGGTCCTTTTGTTTTTCACGATAAAATGAAATTGAAAACCGACTATAAAGAGAGAGGTGTGCGTGTAGTACCTCATGGTATTGCCCGTTATGGTGCGCATTTAGCAAAAGGCGTTATCATGATGCCTTCTTATGTTAACATAGGCGCATTTGTTGATGAAGGTACGATGGTTGATACTTGGGCAACAGTTGGTTCTTGTGCACAAGTAGGTAAAAATGTACACTTAAGTGGTGGTGTTGGTTTAGGCGGTGTATTAGAGCCGGTTCAAGCTTCACCTGTAATTATTGAGGATAACTGTTTTATAGGTTCTAGAGCAATTGTTGTAGAAGGTGTAAGAGTAGGTAAAGAAGCTGTTCTAGGTGCTAATGTGGTATTAACCGCATCAACCAAAATTATCGACGTATCTGGCGATGAGCCTGTAGAACATAAAATGTATGTTCCAGAGCGCTCTGTTGTGATACCAGGTAGCTATACCAAAAAATTCCCTGCTGGCGAGTACCAAGTACCTTGCGCTTTAATTATTGGTAAGAGAAAAGAATCTACCGATAAAAAAACATCATTAAACGATGCATTAAGAGAACATAGTGTAGCGATTTAATAGAAGTTGAAAGTAAAAAGTTTAAAGTTAAGAGTAGAAAGCTAGATAAACATTGATCAAAACCTTTTTACTTTTAACTTTTTACTTTAAACTTAAAAAATATGAAAATAGGGTTCGAAGCCAAAAGAGCATTTAAAAACTTCACTGGCTTAGGTAATTATAGTCGGGCAGTTATCAGCATCATGGCTAAATATTATCCTCAGAACCAATACCTACTTTACACACCGCAAGATAACGCAAAGGTAAGGCAAACATTGGTTGAACCTTTTGCCAACATATCGGTTAAAACAGCTCCCGTAAAAATTTTAAAATCCTATTGGAGGAGTTTCCAGCTTACAAAATCATTGGTTTATGATGATGTTGAGTTATTTCATGGTTTAAGTAACGAGCTTCCGGCTAATATTAAAAAATCTAATATTACTAGCGTTGTTACCATTCATGATTTGATATTCCTTCGTTTTCCACATTATTTCAAATGGGTTGATAGACAAATTTATCGTTACAAATTTAAAGCGGCTTGCAAAAATGCAGATAGGATTATTGCCATAAGCGAGCAAACAAAACGAGATATTGTTCAGTATTTTAATACCAATCCTCAAAAAATTGATGTTGTTTATCAAGGTTGCGATGCTGCTTTTTGTTGTCCATATTCAGATGATGCTATCAAGGAAATAAAAGAAAAATATAAGCTACCACAGCAATATCTTCTATCTGTTGGAACTATAGAAACACGCAAAAATCAATTATTGATTTGTAAAGCTTTAAAGCATCTTAAACAAGATATTAAGCTGGTTATAGTAGGTAAAGTAACCGCTTATAAACAAAAAATTTTAGATTTTATTCAAGAAAATCATCTTACACAACAGGTTATTTTCTTAGAAAATGTTCCTTTTCAAGAATTACCACTTATTTACCAAGGAGCTAAAATTTTCATTTATCCTTCCAGGTTCGAAGGTTTTGGGATACCTATTGTAGAGGCTTTGAACAGTAAGATTCCTGTAATTGCAGCAACAGGTTCTTGTTTAGAAGAAGCGGGTGGACCAAATAGCTTATACGTTCATCCTGATGATGACATTGCACTTGCTAAAGCCATAGAAAGAGTGTTAAAAGATGAAGATTTACAAAATAACATGATTAAAAAAGGCTTAACCTATGCCGAAAATTTTAATGATGAAAGTATTGCAAAAAACTTAAACAGCGTTTACCTAAAAACCATTGAACATGCTAAAAGAAGAAATTAATAAGGCTTTAGAAGTTTTAAAAAATGGTGGTTTAATTCTATACCCAACAGATACCATTTGGGGAATTGGTTGCGATGCCACCAATAAAGATGCTGTTGCTAAAGTTTTTGCGCTTAAAAAAAGAGAAGAGTTTAAAAGCCTTATCATTTTATTAGACACAGATGCCAAGCTACCAAGCTATGTTAAAGAAATACCCGATGTTGCTTATGATTTAATAGAATTTGCAGAAAACCCTTTGACTATCATTTACTCAGGTGCTAAAAATTTAGCGGAAAACGCTATCAATAGCGATGGTAGCATTGGCATTAGAATAACCAAACATCCATTTTGTAAAGAGTTAGTGCAAAGATTTAGAAAACCTATAATTTCTACATCTGCTAACTTAAGTGGTGAGCCCACCCCTAATAACTTTTCTCAAATACCTCAAACCATTAAAGATGGTGTAGATTATATTGTGCAATTAGAACAACATAATCATCAAACTAAAAAGCCATCCACCATCATGAAATTAGAAGCAAATGGAGCCTTTGCCTTTATCAGGAAATAAGCTTTCAGCCTTCAGTTTAAAGAATTATCTTTGGTAGCGTTTTTAAAATTTCAGGAATATGCATTCAGTTTTTGATAGCATTGTCCAAATCAAATATGAAGCAACACCTTAAACATCCTATTTTTAAAATTATCTCTAAAATTTCTGGCAATTTAAATGTCGAAACTTATGTAATAGGTGGCTTTGTAAGAGACATATTTCTAAACCGTCCTTCTAAAGATGTGGATATTTTAGTGATAGGCAATGGACCAAATTTCGCCTTAGAAGTAGGTAAAATCTTAAAAACTAAGGTTGCTGTTTTTAAAAATTTTGGGACCGCTATGTTGCGCTATAGAGATTTAGAAGTAGAATTTGTGGGTGCCAGAAAAGAATCATACAGAGCAGACTCTAGAAAACCCATTGTTGAAGATGGCACTTTAGAAGACGATCAAAAAAGAAGAGATTTTACCATCAATGCTATGGCTATCCACCTTCATCCTCATCAATATGGAGAGTTGGTAGACCCTTTTGATGGCATTAAACATCTGGAAGAAAAAAAAATTATTACGCCTTTAAATCCTAATGAGACTTTTTCTGATGATCCTTTAAGGATGATGCGAGCTATACGCTTTGCTACTCAACTTAATTTTAAAATTAGTCAAGACGCTATTGATGCCATAAAACTTAACTTAGAGCGTATTAAAATAGTCTCGAAAGAGCGTATTACAGATGAACTGAATAAAATTATTCTATCGCCTAAGCCATCCATAGGTTTTAATTATTTGTTTGATACAGGTTTATTGAAACTGATTTTTCCACAAATGGTGGCTTTGCATGGGGTAGATATCGTAGAAGGTAAAGGACATAAAGATAACTTTTACCATACTTTACAGGTATTGGATAATGTTGCCAAAACATCTGATGATTTATGGTTAAGATGGGCAGCTATTTTACATGATATTGCCAAACCAGCAACCAAACGTTTTGAGAAAAATCACGGCTGGACTTTCCATGGTCATGAAGATAAAGGAGCTAGAATGGTTCCTAAAATATTTGCTGATTTAAAATTACCTCTTAACGATAAAATGAAGTTTGTACAATTGTTGGTACAACTTCACCTCCGTCCTATTGTATTGGCACAAGAAGTTGTTACAGATTCCGCAGTCAGAAGATTATTATTTGAAGCAGGTGAACACACAGAGGCTTTAATGCTCTTATGCCAGGCAGATGTAACTACCAAAAATGAGTACAAAATCAAAAAGTACAGGAATAACTTTGAGTTGGTAAAACAAAAGCTTAAAGATGTTGAAGAGAGAGATAAAATAAGAAATTGGCAGCCTCCAGTTACCGGTGAAGACATTATGAAAACTTTCAATTTACAAGCCGGTAAAGAAGTTGGAATCATCAAAAACAAGATTAGAGAAGCTATTTTAGAAGGAGATATAGCCAATAACCGTTCTGAAGCACTTTATTTCATGAAAAAAACAGGCATAGAACTTGGGCTAAAAATTGAAAAAGAACTAGATTAGGTTTTCCTTTTATTTATCAACGAAGGTGAAATAAATTAAGAAAAATCCCCTATAAAAATTATTTTTGCAGCATGGCAGTTTACAGATTCAGGGTAAGTTTTGAGGATTACGATGATGTAATCAGAGAGATTGATATTAAATCAAATCAAACATTTAAAGATTTGCATTATGCAATTCATAAATCTATAGGTTATGACCCCGAGAAGTCTTCTTCTTTTTATGTAAGTAATGATCATTGGATAAAAAACGAAGAAATTGCTTACTTACCTAATGAAAGAAAAATAGACCGTGGTATAAGTTTAATGGAGAATGCAAAATTAAGCAGCCATATAGATGACCCGCATCAAAAGTTTTATTACATCTATAATTTTGAAAAACCTTTTGATTTTCATGTAGAGCTGATTAAAATTTTAGAAAATAACCCTACTCAAACTTATCCTTTAGTATTTAAAGCTGTTGGCGAAGCACCAAAAATCATTAGCAATATTATTGGTTCTCCTGATGAAATTACGGGCGATGAAGACCCAGATTTCTTAGAAGATGAAACCATTTTAATTGCCGATGAGGACGAATTAGAAGCCCTAAATTCTGACACAGAAGAAGGTGAAGACGACGAAGAGGAAAGCGATGAATTTTCTGACGAGTTTTCTGATAATGAAAACTTCGATCAGGATGATTATGATAGAGAATAAAACAACATATTAAAATCCGGTTTAAGCCGGATTTTTTGTTTAAAAATAGCATGAATAAACCCAAAGTTCTTATTGTAATTGCAGGCCCAACAGCGATTGGCAAAACTGCCCTTGCCATAAAAATTGCACAGCATTTTAATACCGAAATCTTATCAGCAGATAGCAGACAATTTTTTAAAGAAATGAGCATAGGAACTGCAAAACCCACAAATGAAGAACTAAAAGCAGCAACACACCATTTCATCAACTCGCACAGCATACAAGAGCAAGTCAGTGTAGGTTCTTACGAAAAGGAGGCTTTAGAGCTTCTAAATCAACTTTTTAAAAGTCATGATGTTTTGGTTATGGTTGGTGGTTCTGGCTTATATATTAATGCTGTATTACAGGGTTTTGATAAACTGCCTCCAGTAAAAAATGAAGTTAGAGAAAATCTTAATGATAGACTGATTAAGGAAGGGATAAGCCCTCTACAGCAAGAATTACAAGCAGTAGACCCAACTTACTACGCAGAAGTTGATATACATAACCCGCAACGCATCATTAGAGCTCTTGAAGTTTATCATACAACAGGTAAAGCATTTTCTTCTTTTCGTAGCGGAATAAAAAAAGAACGTCCTTTTAAAAGTATCACCATTGGCTTAGATATGCCAAGAGAAGAACTATATACAAAAATCAATACAAGGGTAGATTTAATGGTAGCCCAAGGCTTAGTTGATGAGGTAAAAGCCTTACAAGATTACAAACACTTAAATAGTCTTAATACGGTTGGCTATTCGGAAATATTTGAATATTTAGAGGATAAGATTACTTTACAACAAGCTATTGAAGCTATTAAACAGAATACCAGAAGATTTGCTAAAAGACAGCTAACTTGGTTTAGAAAAACAGAAAATATACATTGGTTTAACCCAGAAGAAGAAAGAGAGATTATTTCCTTTATTGAAAAAGAAATTATCTCTCTTCCTCATGATTAAGCTTGTGCAGTAGGCCCTCCAAAATTAAAAGGCATTCCATTGTTAGGTTCTCCACCGCCTTTTATCTGTCCATTTATCATTTCAAACTTGGCAATATTATCTTCTAAAGCTAATAATAGCCTCTTTGCATGGTCTGGTGTTAATACAATTCTACTTTTCACCTTTGCCTTAGGTATGCCAGGCATTACCCTAATAAAATCAAGTACAAACTCGCTATTAGAATGCGTTATGATGGCTAGGTTAGAATATACACCTTCTGCTATTTCTTCTGATAGTTCTATGTTTAGTTGGTTGTCGTTTTGTTCTTGCATGCTATAAAAATAAAAAAGTCCCGGCCTTTCCGGAACTTAAAATGAATCATTGATATTCTTCTATTTATTAATAAAAGCGAATATTATACCTAAAGTAACACCTATTTGACCAATCCAGAAAATAAACATCCATTTGATGATTTCGCCTTTCATATTGGCTAAATCAACCTTGGTTGCTAAAGTATCTTTTTTAGTCTCAAATTCTTTGTTTACTTCGGATTTCACATAAGAAACCAATTCTTCAGCCTCTTTATCTCCTATCTTAGCTTTAAGAATTTGATACAATTGAATTTCTGAAACGCTCATTATTAGACTTTTTTATAAAAATACAAAATTTGCTCCAAAAGAAGTAAACAAAAAAACCTGCTATTTCTAGCAGGCTTTTTATTATTTAGAGAGATTACTATGCTTCAATCTCTTCTTCCTCTTCTTTAGAAGCCATTAATTTATCGTATTCTTCTTGAGATCCAACAATAATTCTTTCGTAATCTCTTAATCCTGTACCAGACGGGATTAAGTGACCAACAATTACATTTTCTTTCAATCCTAATAAATTATCACGCTTACCAGCAATTGCAGCTTCATTAAGAACTTTAGTAGTCTCTTGGAAGGATGCAGCCGAGATAAACGATTTAGTACCTAGAGATGCTCTGGTAATACCTTGTAGCATTGGACTTGCCGTTGCCGGACGAGCCTCTCTTGCTGTAACCAGTTTCAAATCTTTACGTTTCAATTGTGAGTTCTCATCACGTAATTTACGTACAGAAATAATCTGACCTGGTTTTAAAGTATTAGAATCTCCTGGATCTTCAACTACCATTTTATCATAGATACTATCATTCTCAATAGAGAAATCAAATCTATCTACGGCTTCTTTTTCTAAGAATTTCGTATCACCAGCATCCTCAATCATTACTTTTTGCATCATTTGGTGAACGATAGTCTCAAAGTGCTTATCGTTAATTTTCACACCTTGTAAACGGTAAACCTCTTGGATTCCATTAACAAGATATTCTTGTACAGCTGCAGGACCTTTAATTGATAGGATATCGCCAGGAGAAGTTGCTCCATCAGATAATGCCATACCAGCTTTAACAAAGTCATTATCCTGTACTAAGATGTGCTTAGATAAAGGAACAAGATATTTTTTAACTTGACCGTCTCTAGACTCGATAGTTACCTCACGGTTACCACGTTTAACACCTCCTAAAGTTACCACACCATCAATCTCTGTAATAACAGCTGGGTTAGATGGATTTCTAGCTTCAAATAATTCGGTTACACGAGGTAAACCACCGGTGATATCTCTAGTTTTACCAGTTGTACGAGGAATCTTAACTAAGATTTCACCCATTTTAACCTCGTCGCCTTCATCTACAACAATGTGTGCTCCTACCGGAATATTGTATTCTCTAATAGAACCACCTTTTTTGTCAACGATTTTAACAACAGGGTTTTTGGTTTTATCTCTAGTATCAATAATCACTTTCTCTCTGTGTCCGGTTTGCTCATCAGACTCTTCACGGAAGGTAACACCTTCTATGACTGATTCAAACTCTACCTTACCAGAGAACTCAGATATGATTACTGCGTTATAAGGATCCCAAGAACAAATCTTATCTCCTTTAGTTAATTTAGTTCCTTCTTTAACATATAAATAAGAACCATAAGGGATATTATTGGTTACAATAACTCTTCCGCTATTTGGATCTACAATTTTAAACTCTCCAGAACGACCTAAAACAACTTCTACTTTACCTTCTTCTGTGTCATACTCAACAGTTCTGATGTTTTCAAACTCGATAACACCATCAAATTTAGCATTGATTTGAGATTCTGCTGCAATGTTAGATGCAGTACCACCCACGTGGAAAGTACGAAGTGTTAACTGTGTACCCGGCTCACCAATAGACTGTGCTGCAATTACACCAACTGCCTCACCCATTTGAACACGTTTACCAGAAGCTAAGTTTCTTCCGTAGCAAAGTGCACAAACCCCTCTTGGAGCCTCACAAGTTAATACAGAACGTATTTCAACTCCTTCTAACGGAGACTCTTCTATGGCTTTCGCGATTTCTTCAGTGATATCCTCATTAGCACCAACTAATAATTCATTAGTTAATGGATGGTAAACATCATGTAATGAAGTACGACCTAAAATTCTATCGTATAATGGCTCAACAATATCCTCGTTATCTTTTAAAGCTGTTGTGAACATACCTCTTAAAGTACCACAATCGTGTGCTTTAATAACCATATCCTGAGCAACATCATGTAAACGACGAGTTAAGTAACCAGCATCAGCAGTTTTTAATGCTGTATCCGCAAGACCTTTACGAGCACCGTGGGTAGAGATAAAGTACTCAAGAACTGATAAACCTTCTTTAAAGTTAGAAAGAATAGGGTTCTCAATAATCTCACCACCTGAACCTGATTTTTGAGGTTTTGCCATCAATCCCCTCATACCGCAAAGCTGACGAATTTGCTCCTTAGAACCACGAGCTCCAGAATCTAACATCATATAAACAGAGTTAAATCCTTGGTTATCGTTTGTTAACTGGTGCATTACATGCGATGTCAGTTTGTTATTGATACGCGTCCAGATATCGATAATTTGGTTGTAACGTTCGTTGTTGGTAATGAAACCCATGTTATAGTTATTCATTACTTCATCAACTTCTTTACGAGCTTGCTCTAATAAAGTATGTTTCTCGGTAGGAATATTTAAATCTTTCAAGTTGAAAGATAAACCTCCTCTGAAAGCATACTGGAATCCCATAGTTTTGATTTCATCTAAGAAATTTGCAGCTCTGGCCATACCAGTAACTTTTACAACTTCCCCAATGATATCTCTAAGAGATTTTTTAGTTAGCAATTCATTAATGAAACCCACCTCTTCTGGTACAACTTCATTAAATAATACTCTACCAACTGTAGTTTCAATAGTTTTAGCTTCTATTGAACCATCTTTACCTTTAACCTTAGCTTTTACTTTAATGAAGGCATGTAAATCTATTTGCTTCTCGTTGTAGGCAATCGTTACCTCTTCCGAAGAATAGAAAATAGAACCTTCACCTCTTACTGGGTGTCCTGGCTCAGACTTACGACCTTTAGTCATGTAGTATAAACCAAGAACCATGTCTTGAGAAGGTACCGTTACCGGAGTTCCGTTAGCAGGGTTAAGAATGTTATGTGATGCTAACATCAAGATTTGGGCTTCCAAAACAGCAGCGTTACCTAGTGGTACGTGAACAGCCATCTGGTCACCGTCAAAATCCGCGTTAAATGCAGTACAAACTAATGGGTGTAATTGGATAGCTTTACCTTCAACTAATTTAGGTTGGAATGCTTGGATACCTAAACGGTGAAGTGTAGGAGCCCTGTTTAAAAGAACTGGATGTCCTTTTAATACGTTCTCTAAAATATCCCAAACTAGAGGGTCTTTTCTATCCACAATTTTCTTAGCAGATTTAACAGTTTTAACTACTCCCCTTTCTATCATCTTACGGATGATAAATGGTTTGAATAGCTCTGCTGCCATATCTTTAGGTAAACCACATTCGTGTAATTTTAAGGTAGGACCTACCACAATTACAGAACGTCCAGAATAATCCACACGTTTACCTAGTAAGTTTTGACGGAAACGTCCTTGTTTACCTTTTAATATATCAGATAATGATTTTAAAGCTCTGTTACCTTCAGTTTTAACAGCATTCACTTTACGTGAGTTGTCAAATAAAGAGTCAACAGCTTCTTGTAACATACGTTTTTCGTTACGTAAGATTACTTCTGGAGCTTTAATTTCCATCAATCTTTTTAGACGGTTATTACGGATAATAACTCTTCTATAAAGATCATTTAAATCTGAAGTTGCAAAACGACCACCTTCTAATGGCACTAATGGACGTAATTCTGGTGGAATAACCGGAACGATTTTAACAATCATCCATTCTGGATTATTCTCTATACGACCTTGAGAACCTCGGAAAGCTTCAACAACTTGTAAACGCTTTAAAGCTTCGTTTTTACGTTGCTGAGAAGTTTCATTAGCTGCTTGATGACGTAAATCATAAGATAAAGTGTCTAAATCAAGACGTTTTAGTAAATCTTCTAAAGCCTCAGCACCCATCTTAGCGATGAATTTATTTGGATCTTTATCATCCAAATACTGATTTTCTTTAGGTAATTTATCTAAGATATCAAGGTACTCTTCTTCTGTTAAGAAGTCCATGTAATTGATACCTTGATCTGCCATTAAACCAGATTGAATAACTACGTAACGCTCGTAGTAAATGATTAAATCTAATTTTTTAGTTGGCAAACCTAATAAGTAACCAATTTTATTAGGTAAAGATCTGAAATACCAAATATGCGCTACAGGAACAACAAGGTTGATGTGTCCCATACGCTCACGACGTACTTTTTTCTCTGTAACCTCAACACCGCAACGGTCACAAACGATTCCTTTATAACGAATACGCTTATATTTACCGCAATGGCATTCGTAATCTTTCACCGGACCAAAAATACGCTCGCAAAATAAACCATCACGTTCTGGCTTATACGTTCTGTAGTTGATTGTCTCAGGCTTTAATACCTCACCACTTGATCTTTCCAAAATTGCTTCAGGAGAAGATAAGCTAATGGTAATTGAGGTAAAATTACTTTTTATTTTATTATCCTTTTTGTAAGACATATTCTTTCTTAAGCTAAAAGCAGAATGCTAAAAGCTTAAAGCATTACGCTTTAAGCTTTCGGCCTTCGGCCTTATTAATCTAATGTAATATCTAAACCTAATCCTCTTAGTTCATGAACCAATACGTTGAATGATTCTGGAACACCTGGAGTTGGAAGATTTTCACCTTTAACAATTGCTTCGTAAGTTTTTGCTCTTCCTACAACATCATCAGATTTAACTGTTAATATCTCTTGTAGAATGTTAGCAGCACCAAACGCTTCAAGTGCCCAAACCTCCATCTCACCAAAACGCTGACCACCAAATTGTGCTTTACCACCTAATGGTTGTTGTGTAATTAATGAGTATGGTCCTATTGAACGAGCATGCATTTTATCATCAACCATGTGCCCTAGTTTCAACATATAGATGATACCTACGGTTGTTGGTTGGTCAAAACGCTCTCCAGTTAAGCCATTGTACAAGTATGTTCTTCCTGATTCTGGTACACCAGCTTCTTTTACATAATGTTCAACCTCATCATGAGATGCACCATCAAAAATTGGAGTTGCAAATTTCAACCCTAATTCTTTACCTGCCCAACCTAAAACAGTTTCGTAAATCTGTCCAAGGTTCATACGAGAAGGTACACCTAGTGGGTTTAACACGATATCAACTGGAGTTCCATCAGCAAGGAAAGGCATATCTTCATCACGAACGATACGAGCAACTATACCCTTATTACCGTGACGACCAGCCATTTTATCACCTACTTTTAATTTACGTTTCTTAGCAACATAAACTTTCGCCATTTGAACGATACCTGAAGGAAGCTCATCACCCACACTGATAGCAAATTTATCTCTGCGGTAAGCACCTAATTCTTCGTTAACTTTAATATTGAAATTATGTAGAAGCGCTTTTATCAATTCGTTTTTGTCCTCATCAGTTGTCCATTTCGTTGGATTAATGTGATTGTAATCCAATTCCATTAATAACTTCTGCGTAAACTTAACACCTTTAGCAATTAAAAGCTCTTTGTAAACATTGTAAACACCTTGTGAAGTTTTACCATTTACGATAGTAAACAATTTCTCAACCAAGGTTTCACGAAGCTCTCTTACAGCTTTCTCATGTCTTGCTTCTAATTTGTCTAAAGCTGCTTTTTCTTCTGCTTTAGAAGTTTTCTTAGCTCTTGAAAATAATTTAGTATCAATAACAACACCATTGATTGAAGGTGGAGTTTTTAAAGATGCATCTTTAACATCACCAGCTTTATCTCCGAAAATTGCTCTTAAAAGTTTCTCTTCTGGTGAAGGGTCTGATTCTCCCTTAGGAGTGATTTTACCGATAAGAATATCACCTTCTTTAACTTCAGCACCTACTCTAATGATACCGTTTTCATCTAAATCTTTAGTAGCTTCCTCAGAAACGTTAGGAATATCCGGAGTTAACTCCTCTTCACCACGTTTTGTATCACGCACTTCTAATTCAAATTCTTCAATATGAAGAGAAGTAAAGATGTCCTGAGAAACAACTCTTTCAGAGATTACGATAGCATCTTCAAAGTTGTAACCTTGCCAAGGCATGAAAGCAACTTTTAAGTTTCTTCCAAGGGCTAATTCACCATCTTGTGTAGCATAACCTTCGCAAAGAACCTGACCTTTTTCAACTCTTTGTCCTTTTTTAACAATTGGCTTTAGGTTGATACAAGTACTTTGGTTGGTTTTCTTAAATTTAATTAAGTTATATGATTTAGATTCTCCATCAAATGAAACTAAAGTATCATCTTCTGTTCTATCATATTTAATAGTAATCTTATTAGCATCAACATACTCAACAACACCATTACCTTCTGCGTTGATCAAAGTTCTTGAGTCACGAGCAACACGACCTTCTAAACCTGTACCTACTACAGGAGCTTCTGGACGTAATAATGGTACAGCTTGACGTTGCATGTTAGATCCCATCAAAGCTCTGTTCGCATCATCATGCTCTAAGAAAGGAATTAATGAAGCCGCAATAGAAGTAATCTGATTTGGAGATACATCCATATAATCAAGTTTTTCTGGCTCAATTACCGGGAAGTCGCCTTCATATCTTGCTTTTACTTTATCGTCAACATAATTTCCTTTTTCATCATATTGTGCATTCGCTTGTGCGATGGTCATACCATCTTCATCCTCTGCACTTAAGTAAATAACTGGTTGGTCTACTGCTACCTTACCCTCAACAACTTTACGGTAAGGAGTTTCAATAAATCCAAGGTTATTAATTTTAGCATGTACGCAAAGAGAAGAAATCAAACCAATGTTTGGTCCTTCTGGAGTTTCAATAGTACATAAACGGCCGTAGTGCGTGTAGTGAACGTCACGAACCTCAAAACCAGCTCTCTCTCTAGATAAACCACCTGGACCTAAGGCCGATAAACGACGTTTGTGAGTAATCTCAGCCAATGGATTGGTTTGATCCATGAATTGAGATAACTGGTTAGTTCCAAAGAAAGAATTGATTACTGAAGATAAGGTACGAGCATTGATCAAATCAGTTGGCGTAAATACCTCGTTGTCACGGATATTCATACGCTCACGAATGGTTCTTGCCATTCTTGATAAACCTACTCCAAACTGAGCATAAAGTTGCTCACCAACAGTACGAACACGACGGTTAGATAAGTGATCGATATCATCAACATCTTCTTTAGAGTTAATTAATTTGATTAAGTATTTAACAATCGCAATAATATCCATCTTAGTTAAAACTTTAGTCTCCACAGGAGTATCTAATTTTAACTTACGATTGATACGGTAACGACCAACATCACCTAAATCATAACGTTTATCTGAGAAGAATAAACGATCGATGATACCACGAGCGGTTTCCTCATCAGGTGGTTCTGCGTTACGTAATTGTCTGTAGATATGTTCTACCGCTTCTTTAGCAGAGTTAGAAGTATCTTTTTGTAAAGTATTATAAATGATAGTATAGTCTCCGCTGTTGCTATCTTCTTTAGAAAGAATTAAAGTTTTAACACCAGCATCAACAATCATATCGATATGATCATCTTCTAAAATGGTTTCTCTTTCAAGAATAATTTCATTTCTATCAATAGAAACAACTTCACCTGTATCTTCATCCACAAAATCTTCTACCCATTTCTTAAGAACTCTTGCAGCAAGTTTACGACCTACATATTTTTTAAGTCCAGATTTGCTAACCTTAACTTCATCTGCTAAGTCAAATAATTCTAATATATCTTTATCAGAATCATAACCAATTGCTCTTAAAAGTGTAGTTACAGGGAATTTCTTTTTACGGTCTATGTAAGCATACATCACATTGTTAACGTCTGTAGCAAACTCTATCCATGAACCTTTGAAAGGAATAACACGGGCTGAGTATAATTTACTACCGTTTGTATGACGACTTACACCGAAAAATACACCTGGTGAGCGGTGTAGCTGAGAAACAATTACACGTTCTGCACCATTGATAACAAAAGTTCCTTTAGGTGTCATATAAGGAATAGTCCCTAAATAAACATCTTGAACAATTGTTTCAAAATCTTCGTGTTCCTCATCATTACAAGACAATCTTAATTTTGCCTTAAGAGGTACACTGTAAGTTAGCCCACGCTCAATACACTCTTGTATATCATAACGAGGTGGATCAATAAAGTAATCCAGAAATTCTAAAACAAATATGTTTCTCGAGTCTGAGATCGGAAAGTTTTCAGCAAAAACTTTAAATAACCCTTCTGTATGACGGTTATCTGAAGTGGTTTCTAACTGAAAGAATTCCTTGAACGATTGGATTTGAACATCCAGAAAATCAGGATAATCAATTACATGCTTACTTTGAGCAAAGTTTATCCTTTGATTGCTTTTGTTTGCCAAGGGTCTAAAATTTTAGTTAAACTAAACCGAAAATTCGATTAATACTGAACAACCATTCAGTATTTTTATTAAAATTGGTGATATACACCAAAAGCCATAAACTCCAATCCGTTTTAACGGAGGGAGTTTAAGGCTATATTTTGTAGAGAGACTCTAATTATTTAATCTCAACAACAGCTCCTGCTTCTTCTAATTGTTTTTTAAGAGCTTCAGCTTCGTCTTTAGCAACACCAGCTTTTAATTCTTTAGGTGCACCATCAACTAAATCTTTAGCTTCTTTTAAGCCTAAACCAGTTAAGTCTTTAACTAATTTAACAACCGCTAATTTCTGACCACCAGCATCTTTCAAGATTACATCAAAAGATGTTTTCTCTTCAGCAGCAGCAGGTGCATCACCAGCAGCAGCAGGACCAGCAACTGCAACAGCAGCAGCAGGCTCAATACCATACTCATCTTTTAAAATTTGAGCTAATTCGTTTACTTCTTTAACTGATAAGTTTACTAACTGCTCAGCAAACGCTTTTAAATCTGCCATTATATTTAATTTTTAAAATTTTACTTTTTGTTTTACTAATTCCAAATTTCAGGTATTTGGTTAACCTCTTTCTTGTAAAGTTTTGACAATTCCTGCCAATTTGTTTCCTCCAGATTGAAGTGCTGAAACAACATTCTTCGCTGGTGACTGTAATAAACCGATGATATCGCCAATAAGCTCTTCTCTAGATTTAAGATTAACTAGAGCGTCTAACTGGTTATCTCCGATAAATGCAGTGAAATCAATATATGCTGCTTTTAAAACTGGTTTATCACCTTCTTTTCTTAAAGCTTTAATAAGCTTTGCAGGTGCGTTTCCTGTAGTAGAAAACATCACAGAAGATGAACCTTTAAGAACATCGAATAAAGGTGCAACATCACCATCTAATTGCTCTAAAGCTTTTCTGATAAGTGTGTTTTTTACAACCTGTATACCAATTTCGTTCTCAAAACATTTGCGGCGAATATTATTGATTTTTGCCACTGTTAAATCAGATGTATCAGTAATATAGAAATTACCGTACTCTTTCATTTGTTCAGCTAAAGCAGAAACAACTTCGTGTTTTTCTTCTTTTCTCATAATCTTAAATTCCCGCTACTGTTTTAGTTTCAATTTCAATTCCAGGAGACATAGTTGAAGATAAATGAATACTCTTAAAATATGTTCCTTTAGCAGCTGATGGTTTCAATTTTGAAATGATTTGAAGAACCTCCAAAGCATTATCATAAATTTTATCAGCAGGGAAAGATACTTTACCTATTGAGCAATGGATAATACCTGTTTTATCAACTTTAAAGTCGATTTTACCACCTTTAACATCAGCAACTGCTTTACCAACTTCTTGGGTTACAGTACCTGACTTAGGGTTAGGCATTAAGTTACGTGGACCTAAAATACGACCTAATTTACCAACTTTAGCCATACAGCTAGGAGTAGTAATAATAATATCGATATCTGTCCAACCACTCTCAATCTTAGCAATATACTCGTCCAAACCTACGTGATCAGCACCTGCAGCTTTAGCTTCTTCTTCCTTGTCAGGAGTTACTAATGCTAAAACGCGTACTGTCTTACCGGTACCATGAGGTAAAGTAGCAATACCACGAACCATTTGATTGGCTTTACGTGGATCAACACCTAAACGAACATCAATATCTACCGATGCATCAAATTTAGTTGTTGTGATATCTTTAACCAGGTTAGCTGCCTCTTTTAAAGAGTAAGCTTTACCAGCTTCAAGTTTGGAAAGTGCTGTCTTTTGATTTTTTGTTAATCTAGCCACTGTCTTTAACTTTGTTGTTTAATTAATTGTTCCAGGGAGCGTTTCCTGTAACGTTTATACCCATACTACGGGCGGTACCAGCTACCATTCTCATTGCTGATTCTACTGTGAATGCATTCAAATCAGGCATTTTATCTTTTGCAATAACCTCTACCTGTTCCCAAGTTACGCTAGCAACTTTTTTACGGTTAGGTTCTGCAGATCCACTTTTAATGCTAGTAACTTCCATTAATTGGATAGCTACTGGTGGAGTTTTGATGATAAAATCGAAAGATTTATCTGCGTAAACAGTAATTACAACCGGAAGAACTTTCCCTGGTTTATCTTGGGTACGAGCATTAAATTGCTTGCAAAACTCCATAATGTTCACCCCTTTTGCTCCCAATGCCGGACCAACTGGAGGTGATGGATTTGCAGCGCCACCCTTGATTTGTAATTTGATTAACGCACTGACTACTTTTGCCATTTTCTATTTATTTATTTCTCAACGTTAATTAATGTGGAAGCATTCTTTTGTTGAGCTCATATCCATCTTTTATTAGTATTTAGTATCTAGTTATTAGTATTTAGCACCTATATAATCTTGATACTTTATACTTACTACTTTATACTTTTTACTCTTTCTCTACTTGCATATAGTTAAGTTCTAATGGAGTTCTTCTTCCAAAAATCTTAACCATAACCTTTAATTTTTTCTTTTCCTCATTCACTTCTTCAATAACTCCAGAGAAGCCATTGAAAGGACCATCCATCACTTTGATGTTTTCACCTACATAATAAGGAATATTAATCATCTCTCCTTGTTGTGCCATCTCGTCAACCTTACCTAAGATACGATTAACTTCTGCCGGTCTTAACGGGACAGCGTTTCCGCTTTTATCTCCTAAGAAGCCGATAACACTATTGATATTTTTGATGATTAATTCTAACTCTGCATTTAAAGCAGCTTCTATTAAAACATACCCTGGGTAGTAGTTTCTTTCTTTAGCGATTTTTTTACCATCACGCATCTGATAGTATTTTTCCATAGGTATTAAAACCTGAGGAACCAAATGAGTAAGCTCTAAACGACTGATTTCAGCATCTATATATTGCTTTACTTTTTTTTCCTTCCCACTTACCGCTCTTACTACATACCACTTTAATTGGTCGCTCATCTTTAATTATATTATACGAATGACTTATAAATTAATTTAATCAGATTACCTGCAGACTCATCCATTGCAAATATGATTAATGCAATGATAAGAGAAGCCACTAAGGTTATGATAGCACTATTCTGCAATTCACCCCAAGTTGGCCAAGTTACTTTTTCAGTAAGCTCTGTGTAAGATTCTTTAATATATTCTGCAAAATTAGCCATTTGTATTGCTTTAGCACGGGAACAAGGATTCGAACCCTGATCAAAGGTTTTGGAGACCTCTATTCTACCGTTGAACTATTCCCGTTTTTGTTAAAGAAAGCTAAGGCATTAAATACCTTAGCTTTCAAATATTTATGATGCTTAAAATTAAGCTACAATTTCAGTTACCTGACCAGCACCTACTGTTCTACCACCTTCACGGATAGCGAAACGTAGACCTTTTTCCATTGCGATTGCGTTAATCAATTTAACATTGATTGTTACGTTATCACCAGGCATAACCATTTCTACACCTTCTTGTAAAGTGATTTCACCAGTTACGTCTGTTGTACGGAAATAGAATTGAGGACGGTATTTGTTAAAGAATGGAGTATGACGTCCACCTTCTGCTTTTGATAATACGTAAACCTCAGCTTTGAAATCTGTGTGAGGAGTTACTGAACCTGGCTTACAGATAACCATACCACGACGGATATCAGTTTTCTCAATACCACGCAATAATAAACCTACGTTATCACCAGCTTCACCTCTATCTAATATCTTACGGAACATCTCAACACCAGTAACTGTAGATTTTAAGTTCTCAGCACCCATACCTAAGATATCCACTTGCTCGCCAGAGTTAATAACACCTCTTTCTATACGACCAGTTGCAACAGTACCACGACCAGTGATTGAGAATACGTCCTCAACAGGCATTAAGAAAGGAAGATCTGTTAATCTTGGTGGAATTGGAATGAAGTTATCTACAGCATCCATTAACTCCATGATTTTACCAACCCATTTAGCATCACCATTTAACCCACCTAAAGCAGAACCTTGGATTACAGGAATGTCATCACCAGGGAAATCATAGAAAGATAATAACTCACGGATTTCCATTTCAACAAGCTCTAATAACTCTGGATCGTCAACCATATCTACTTTGTTCATGAAAACAACAAGAGCTGGTACACCAACCTGACGAGCTAATAGAATGTGCTCACGAGTTTGAGGCATTGGACCATCTGTTGAAGCAACAACAAGGATAGCACCATCCATCTGAGCAGCACCAGTAACCATGTTTTTCACATAATCCGCGTGACCCGGACAGTCAACGTGTGCATAGTGACGGTTAGCAGTAGAATACTCTACGTGTGCTGTATTGATAGTGATACCTCTTTCTTTTTCTTCAGGAGCTGAGTCAATTGAATCAAATGAACGAGCTTCAGATAAACCTGCATCAGCTAATACTTTAGTGATAGCTGCGGTTAATGTAGTTTTACCGTGGTCAACGTGACCGATTGTACCGATGTTTAAGTGTGGTTTACTACGGTCAAATTTTTCTTTTGCCATGATTTTGTACTTATTAGTAGGTTAATTTTATATACTTTAATTTTTTTAATCTCTATCTTATCGAGCCAATGATGGGACTTGAACCCATGACCTCTTCCTTACCAAGGAAGTGCTCTACCGCTGAGCTACATCGGCTTTTAAACAAAAAAAGCCCTGCCTAATTTTAAAACAGGCGGCTATATTATTTTTAATAAGTGAGCGGAAGACGAGGTTCGAACTCGCGACCTATAGCTTGGAAGGCTATCGCTCTACCAACTGAGCTACTTCCGCATGTTAATTGTGGGGGTAAGTGGACTCGAACCACTGAACCCGAAGGAGCGGATTTACAGTCCGCCGCAATTGCCGCTATGCGATACCCCCGCACTCTTGAGCCTCCTATCGGAATCGAACCAATGACCTACTGATTACAAGTCAGTTGCTCTACCAGCTGAGCTAAGGAGGCTTTTATTAAATTTAAAGAACTTTCTTTTTTTATCCCAGAAGACCTGTGCTTGAGGGACTGCAAAAGTACAAAAATTACTATTCGAACAAAATTTTTTTTAAAAAAAAATCGATGATTTTTACAATCATCGATTAAGGCCGTTTCAAGGCTGTTGATAATGAATTATATAGCTAGTTTATAGCTTGAGAAATAATTTGCTTATGATTACTCTCATGAGCTTTAATTTTCTCTTTATGTTTATTTATTTGTTTTCTTAAAGATTCTATGGCTAAGTCTGTTGCTTCTTCAAAGCTTTTACATTGTTCTTTTGCAAATAAGGTATTACCTGGTATCATTAACTTAATTTCCGTGATTTTATTAGCTTCATCAGAGACATTATCTAATTTTAAATAAACATCTCCGCCAATAATCTGGTCAAAAAACAAATCTAATTTGTTTGCTTTTTTTTGAATGAATGCCAATAAATCTTTGTCGGCATTGAAGTGGATGGATTGAACTCCGATTTTCATTTTACCTCCTGTTTTTAAGCCTTTGGATGGGCTTGTTTATAAATTGTTTTAATTCTCTCTATAGAATTGTGCGTGTAAACTTGTGTAGCAGCTAAACTTGCATGCCCTAACAACTCTTTGATGGCGTTGATATCTGCCCCATGGTTTAATAACGATGTTGCATAACTATGCCTTAACAGGTGTGGACTTTTTTTATCTTGTGTAGTTACTAAACTTAAATAACGCTGCACAACTCTATAAATTAGTTTTGCATAAGCTTGTTCTCCTTTTTCTGTAACGATGAAGGATGTTGTATTTGTATCCGCAACGATAGCTAATCTTTCTGTTAAATAACTTTTTATTTGATTTACCAGAGAATGGTGGATAGGAATAATTCTTTCTTTGTTTCTTTTACCCAGAACTTTTATGGTTTGATGGTTTAAATCTATTGAAGCAATGGTTAAACCTAAAAGCTCGCTTAATCGCATGCCCGTACCAAATAATAGCTCTAATATCAATTTATCTCTAACACCTGTAAAGCTATCTTCAAAAGCACTGGTGCTATCTAATAAAGCGATAAGCTTGGACTCTTCTACAAAAACCGGTAATTTTTTTGCAACCTTAGGTGTCTGTATTTTTAATACAGGATTGATGGATAGCACCTCCTCTTTTACTAGGAATTTATAAAAAGCTCTTAGTGTAGATATTTTTCTATTTACAGATCTAGCCTCTATGCCATCATCTAGTAAAGTAATCATCCAATTTCTTATTTGTTGATGATTAACAGTTAGAATATCTGATTCAAATTCTTTAAGGAAATTTTCAAATTGTAGTAAATCGTTTTTATAAGCAGTTAAGGTATGCTTGGAATACCTTTTTTCGTACTGTAGATAATTAAAAAAACGCTCTAAAAACATAAAAAACTATTTGTTTATCCGAAATTGAATATACAAATAGTTTTTATATAATGTAAAAATCTATTTAATAAATTGTTATTTATTAAGATTCTAAGTTTAAGCCTTGTTTGTAAATAGCGTGTTTAACTTCCATTCTACGGGCAACAGACTTCTTTTCATAAGCCTGGCGACTACGAAGCTCTCTTAAAACACCTGTTTTTTCGAATTTCTTTTTGAAGCGCTTTAAAGCTCTATCAATTGATTCTCCGTCTTTTACGTTGATAATAATCATTTTTTAAATACCACCCTTCTATTCATTTTTAATGGATTGCAAAGGTAATGAGTGAGATTGTATTTTGCAAGTTTTGAAAGATTTATTTAATAAGCTATTTATCAATCTCTTTAGGATAAGGTTTACCATCTTGATAACCTCGTTCAAAATCACTCCAATTTAAAATTAGCTCAATTAAAAACATTATTGCAAAGCTTAATAAAAAGGATTTTAAATCTCTTTTTGTGATGTTTTTCAGAGTTGTATTATTAATTAATATTTATTTAAAAGTAAAAGGCTGTACATCAAAAAGTTAAAAAAGAATGCCTATACCTAATGCTATAGAACTTAAAGCTATTTTATCATCAGATATTTTATATCTAAAATCTTGATATTTATAAGATATTTCTGGTGTTAGGGCTGTTTTCTTGCCTAATTTAAGATTGTAGCCTGCACCTATCTCATATAGTAAGCCTCCATCATATCTGTTAGATGTAATGCCATAGCCTAAATTTGTAAAAGTGTAAGGCGTTTTAAAGCTTTCTTTAAAATAGTAATGTGCATTTGCAAATACAGGGTAAGAAGTTAAAGTTGGATTGATGTAAGAAGATGTACTTAACCCTAAACCTAATGAAACATGCTTATTGATATGCCAACCATTTATGGTGGTAATTTCTGTACCGTTTCCTGCATCCCTAATACCAGAATAAGATGGAGATGTATTCATTCGTATGGCTACACCTAATTTAGTTTTGTTAAAAAAGCCTTTTCTATGAAGGTCTTGGGCGTTGGTGAGTGCAGCACCAAATAACAGTAATAATAGTAAGCTGTTTTTCATATTTAGATTTTAATTAAACTTTTTAATCAATACTCTGCCAAAGCCACAACTTTATCAGCATAAGGCTTAATTAAATCCTTACCCTTTAAAAAATCTAGGCTAATGATAAAAGAAAAGCCTGCTATCTTGCCTTTCATTTTTTGTATCAACAAAGATGTAGCTTCAACAGTTCCTCCGGTAGCTAATAAATCATCATGAATTAAGATTTTGGTTCCTGGTTCAAAAGCATCTTCATGCATTTCTATAGTAGCAGAGCCGTATTCTAGATTATAGCTTTGTTTTACGGTTTTATAAGGTAATTTACCTGCTTTTCTAATTGGAATAAAAGGCTTATTTAACCTATTGGCTAACATCAATCCAAATAAAAAGCCTCTGCTTTCTATACCTGCTATAGCATCAAAGTCTAACTCCTTTAATTGTATTACAAAAGAATCAATAATTTGAGTACATAATTCTTGATTTTTTAGAATAGGTGTAATGTCTTTGAAAACAATACCTGGCTTCGGAAAATCCATAACATCTCTTACGGCTTCCTTTATTTTTTGTTCAATCATCAAAATTGGATATATGGAGCAATTTTACTGATTATTTCGGGATTTAAGATGTGGATTTTACTTAAATCTGTAATGGATTTATAAGCACCATGTTGTTTACGGTAAGCGATAATAGCATTCATTTGTTTATAAGACAGATATGGAAACCTCTTTATGTCTGCAAATTCAGCTGTATTGATATGGAGGGGTGTAATTTTCTCTTTATCTATCAAAATCTGATTTTCTATTTGAGCATATTTAACAGAATCTAATCCGTAAACTTCCATGAGTTGCTCTTTTCTAATAAAACCTCCTAACCTATTTCTATATTTTATAATTCTTGAGGCAAATGCAGGGCCTATTCCTTTGATGTTTAATAACTGTAATGAATCTGCATTATTTACATCAACCATAACAAAAGCCTTTTTAGGGAAAGACTCCTTCCTATCGTAAGTGGTATAAGCCTCCTTTTTATTTTCTGGTATGTCTATATAAGGTGCTAACCGTTGGTACATAGCAGGAGAAATAGCATACATTTTTTTAACATCCTCCTTCTTATAAAACTTGCCTCCTTTGGCTTCATATTTTTTAATAGAAAGAGCCTGCTTTTCTGATAGCCCTAGCTTTATCCAATCCTCCACTGGTAAATGGTTGGGGTTAAACTTAAATAAAATAGGTTTATGAAATTCTTCTTCATGATTTTCATCGCCTATATTTTTATATTTATCAATTTGGGTTAAAGCGGGCTTAATGGTTTCTATTTTTATTTCTAAAGGCTTGAAAAAGAAACGTTCATAAACATAAGGGCTAAAAAGTATCCCAATTAATATAAATAACACCAATACACCTCTGTATTCCTGACGAGAAATACTAAAGTATTCTTTAAATTTTTGATTCATACGTAGATAATAAATCAAATTAAAGAATTATTTTTAATACTATCAATAAAAATTTAATTAGCTAATATCTATTAAAAGAGTTGATATTTGCATAAAAAACCGACCAATTCTGATGAAAATAATTACGACAGAAGAATTTGCGAAAGCTACTAAAATTAACAAGCTTAGAATGCCCGGATTGGCTTACTTGTTAATGGAAATCATGAAAATAAATGATATTAACGAAACATTTGCTAAAGCAGCCGATTTTGAGGGCGTGGATTTTGTAGATGAAATTTTAAGACTTTTAGGTGTTAAAGTAGAGATTAAAGAAAGCGATTTAAAAAATCTCCCACTTGATGGTGCTTTTATAAGTGTAGCAAATCATCCTTATGGCGGCATAGAAGGTTTGGTTTTGATAAAAATACTTTGTACCATAAGGCCAGAAGCCAAGGTAATGGCAAATTTCTTATTGAAGAAAATACCTAACCTGAGTGATTTTTTTGTAGCTGTAAATCCGTTTGAAAATATAGATCACTCATCCAGTATTAGCGGTATAAAAACAACTTTAGGCTTATTAAATGGCGGTACTCCTATTGGGATTTTTCCGGCTGGCGAGGTATCTACCTTTAAATTAGAACAACAGCAAGTAACAGATAAGCTGTGGCATCTGGTAGTGGGTAAATTGATATCTAAATCTAAAGTTCCGGTGGTGCCTATTTATTTTCATGGTAATAATGGTTTGTTATTTAACTTATTATCACTCATACACCCTGCTTTAAGAACTGCTAAACTACCATCAGAATTGTTTAATAAAAAGGGGCATACCATCCATGTAAGAATAGGGAAACCTATAAAATTTGAAGAAATCCCTAATAACGATAATAACAGCGCTCTATTGGCTTTTTTAAGAGCCAAAACTTATGCTTTAGGTGCCGGATTAGAAAACGAGCGAAAAATTTTTAGCAGTGCTAATTTATTTAAAATTTTAAAGCAATCTCAAGATATTATTCCTCCTATTGAAACACCTTTGATGGAAAAAGAAATTGAGGACTTGCGTGGTGAGTGTTTGGTGTGGACAGAGAAAAACTATGAGGTTTACATCACCCCTACTCAAAATATCCCTAACATCATTAAAGAAATAGGAAGATTAAGAGAAATTACTTTTAGGGAAGTTGGAGAAGGCACTAATAAATCTATCGATTTAGATAGTTATGATATTTATTACAACCATTTATTTATTTGGGATACTGAGCAAAAAATGGTTGTTGGAGCATATAGAATTGGAAAAGGCGATGAAATTTTTTACAGCTATGGCAAAAAAGGCTTTTACACTGCCGAATTGTTTAAGATAAAGTCTCAGTTTAGTGTTGTTTTAAGAAATAGTTTAGAACTTGGGCGTTCTTGGATAAGAAAAGAATATCAACAAAAACCTTTACCACTGTTTTTACTGTGGAAAGGGATTCTTAAATTTCTGATTGATAATCCTAGATATAAATATTTGATTGGTCCTGTATCCATCAGTAATACTTTTAGTAAATTTTCTAAATCTTTGATTGTGGATTTTATTTACCGTAATCATTTTGACCACGAAATGGCACAAATGGTTAAACCTAGAAAACAATTTAAGGTAGACTTTTCTAAAATTGATGCTGATATACTAACGGCTAACAGTAACTCTCTTAAAAACCTAGATAGTTTAATTGCTGAAGTAGAGAGCAATCATATTAAAATTCCTGTTTTGCTAAGGCAATATATCGCCTTAAATGCTAAGATTATTTGTTTTAATATTGACCCTAAATTCTCTGATAGTTTAGATGGTTTTTTGGTTTTGGATTTAGAAAATATCCCTCAAGATATGATAGAAAAACTGGGTAAAAATCTTTGATTTTACCCAATTTATGCTCCGATTTTTATTAAGAATCCAACGCTATTAGCTTTTTAAAAGCAATGTTTATTTCATCGCCTCTAGATAACGGTAGAAAATCAAAATCATAAGATAATATGATTTTATCTTCAATTACATATTCAACTTCTTGATATAAACCTCCAAAATGAACTGATTTAACTTTAGCAGCTATACCATCTTTTTTCACAACAACATCCTGAGGGTAAACAGCATACTTACCTTTTTCTAAAAATGATAAACCTTCTAAAATATTGGCTTTACCAATAAGCTGAGCCACGTAAGCATGTTGTGGGTGGTGATAAATTTCTTGTGGTTTACCTTCTCTAACTACTTTCCCCTCTTTTACAATCACCAACTTATCAGATAATGATAAACCATCGTTAGGATCATGAGATACCATGATAACTGTTATTTTTAAGAAACGAGCTAAGCGTTCTATATCATCTCTTAATTGTTTTTTTAGAATGGAATCAACCTGACTAAAAGGTTCGTCTAATAATAACACTCTAGGCTCGGTAATAACCGCCCTTGCTATAGCTACGCGTTGCTGCTCGCCGCCGCTTAATTCAACAATTTTTTTATAGGCCAAATGGTCTATTCTTAAGAATTCCATGGTTTGCATGGTTAAATCTCTTTTAACATCTAAATCAGTATTAGATAGCAGAGACGATATATTATCATAAACCCTAGCATAAAGGTTTAAGGTAAGTTCTTGCGTAACCATTTTCATTTCATCATGCCCTGGAATCAACTTTTCTGTGGGTCCCAATACACGCTTACCTTCAAAAAGGATTTCACCTTCCTGAGGAATAAGATAACCATAAATTAGCTTTAATAAAGTTGTTTTACCGCTTCCACTTTCTCCTACAATACTCACAATTTCACCTTCATGAATATCAAGGCTAATTCCGGAAACACCAGAATGAGAGGTCTTTGTAAAGTTCTTATAAATATTACTTACACTAATTAAAGGCAAAATCTTATTGTTTACTTAGTAAATATAATCATCGTGTTGATAAATGAAAGAATAAAAAAAGCCCTGTATCAAAACAGAGCTTTTACACACATCATATTATTACAGGTTAAAATCCGAAAGTTAATCCAAATGAAAGGTTTTTATACCCTTCTAAACCAGGAGCCTCTGATTCTGCAAATACATCGTTAAGGTAATATTTAAAGAATAAACCTGCGCCACCATAACCTAGCCTAAGATTGGCACCATATCTAAATTGGTTAAAATTAAAATCATCTTTAACTTTGATTTTCTCGCCGCCATCAGTCTTTTGTTTAACCTTGCCATCTATCAGGAAACCTACTTCCGGACCTGCTACTACAGAAAATCTTTTCCCATCCTTACCTTGGTTACTTCTATATTCAAAATACAAAGGGACTCTTACGTATCTACTAGAAAATCTATTCTTTTTTAAATTCGTTTCTGAGGATGGGTCAGCTGTTAACACGGGCGAATCTGGTCTGATGGTTACATCTTTCTCAAGTCTTACATGATTCCAATCTATCCCCCCGGCAAGCGCTATTTTAAAATTTGGATTAAACCTTACTCCAAATTGCAGAATATCAAAACCAAAAGTATGCGTTTTCCAGTTGTTATGCTCTAAAAAATCATAGCTATTTGGGAACCCGAAATCACCATTGTTATGATATTTGCTTAAACCGATATCAAAATGCTCAAAGTTAAATCCAAAACTTACTTTGGGAAAACTTCCCTTTTTATCTTTTTGAGTTGAATCTGATTTACCAATATGAATATTAACTCCCTCTTTCCCTATTTCTAAATGGGCTTTTCTTTCTTTTTTAACCATCACTGAGTCTGCCGTTTGGGCATAAGAAAATGCTGCGATAGAAAAAATGCTGCATGTTACAAGTATGAATTGTTTCATCATTTTAGTCTTTTTTATATTTAAAGAGTCCTAGATTAATTCCTGTTATTTCTATATCACTTTCGTCTGTTTTACTAATTCTGATAAGTTTTTGCTCTCTTTTATCAACTTTTGCGATAACAAAATTTACCAAATCTCCTACAGATCTTATTTTTTCTGATGATTGGTTATCTTCATTAAAAGAAGAAAACATGCTCGATTTAATTTTATCAGTTTTTACTGCATTTTCTTCCTCAAGAAGTATTAGCTCTGTTACCGTGATTCTTTTAACTGGTTCTGTACGTGTTACAAGCTCTTGTTCTTCTTGTATTCCTGACTTATCTGTTTGTATGGATGCAAAAAGATTTTCTTCTTGCAAACCATTTTGTTCTGAAACAGATTGAGTTATTTTTTGCACTTCACTTTCTTGATTTCCTGATTGCAGGTTGGCTTGCTTAGTATTAGTGTTAACCTCATTACTTGAACTAGTACTATTATTTTCAGCAATCAAGATATTTCCTTCGTCAATAGCTGGCTTACCTTTTAACATAATTTGCTCCTGCGGTTTATTCCAAAATATTAAACCTAAACCCAAAACAACTAATACACTAGCAGCTGCCATCCATAGAAAAGGAACTTTTCTGCGTTGCATAGGCTTAATAGATAGCTGTTCGTCTATCTTAGACCAGCTTGAAACTGATGGCTCTACTTCATAATCTTCAAATTTAGATTTGAATAAAAGATCCAATTCTTTATCCGACATTGGTTCCATAACTGTTTCCCTCCATTTTTAAAATTTGTTCTCTTAATATTGCTCTAGCTCTACTTAACTGGGATTTTGATGCTCCTTCTGTAATGCCTAGTTCTTTTGCTATTTCTTTATGCGAATATCCTTCTATAGCATACATGTTAAATACTAATCTATAACCATCAGAAAGATTTCTTATCAACTTCATTAAGTCTGCAATATTTAATCTACTCATATCAAATGCTGTTGAGGCCTGATGATCATGTGTTTCATCTATATCAACAATATTTAAACTTCTTAAATTTTTACGGTACACTTCTATAGAAGTATTTACCATTATTCTTCTTATCCAGCCCTCAAAAGAACCTTCTCCGCGGTACGCATTTATATTCTTAAATACCTTTACAAAAGCAGTTTGCATCATATCTTCTGCTTCAAATTGATCTTTAGCGTAACGCATACAAACACCTAGCATTTTAGAAGACATCATCTTATACAGCAACTCTTGATAACGTCTTTCGCCTGCCTGGCATCCTTTAATAATTTCTTCCTGAGAGTATTTGTGCTGCAAATTCATCGTGTTATATAAGGTAGATGATGAATTTATAAGATAGGTTGCATGTGGGTTTAATTATTTTTTAAATGGCTATGAACTTTGTATGATTTGTAAGATTTCATCAACATAAGTTCTGTTGTTTGCCAATCTTGGAACCTTGTGTTGTCCGCCTAATTTCCCTTTCTGTTTCAACCATTTATAGAAAGTATCATCAGGAGCAATATGTACTGTTGGTCTTCTTAAAGCCATATCTTTAAATCTTTTAGCGTCATAATCAGAGTTTACTTCGCGTAAAGTATTATCCAAAATATCAACAAATCTATTAAACTCGTTAGGTTTCTTTTCAAACTCTATGATCCATTCATGACCGCCAGCCTCATTACCTTGGAAATAAATTGGGCAGGCAGTATAATCTTTAATAATAGCATTGGTTTCCGCACAAGCTTTAGTAAGTGCCTTTTCAGCATTATCTATGATAACCTCCTCGCCAAATGCATTAATAAAATGTTTAGTTCTTCCAGTTATTTTTATTCGGTAAGGGTCTAATGAAGTAAACTTTACTGTATCACCAATAACATACCTCCATAAACCGGCATTGGTACTGATGATGATGGCGTAATTTTTATTAAGCTCAACCTCGCTTAGGGATAATGTCTCAGGGTTTTCCTCATCAAAATGCTCCATTGGTAAAAACTCGTAATAAATACCATAATCAAGCATCAGTAATAAATCTTTATCTTCACTTTGATCTTGTATCCCAAAAAAGCCTTCAGATGCATTATAGGTTTCCAGATAATACATTTGCTCGTTAGGAATAAGCATTTTAAATTGTTCTTGATAAGGTTCAAAATTTACTGCACCATGTACATAAAGCTCTAAATTAGGCCAAACTTCCATGAGGTTATTTTTACCCGTAAGTTCTAAAATGCGTTTTGCAAGAACGATAGTCCAGGTTGGTACACCAGCAATATTGGTTACATTAACTTCCATAGTTGCTCTGGCCATCTTTTCAATCTTCTCCTCGTAGTTATCCATTAAAGCAATAGACATATCTGGCGTACGCATCATTTCTGCCCATATAGGCAAGTTTTTTATGATAACGGCTGATAAATCCCCATAGAAGGAATCGGGACTTAATTGATTGATTTGGTGGCTACCTCCTAAAACCAAACTTTTACCAGTAAACATCTTGGCGTCTGGTCTATTGTTACAATAAATAGCCAGCATATCTTTACCTCCTTTAAAATGACATTCTTCTAAAGCTTCCTCACTTACAGGGATAAATTTACTTCTATCGCTGGTGGTACCCGATGATTTGGCAAACCATTTAATTTCTGATGGCCAAAGTATATTCTGCTCGCCTTTTAGCATTTTTTCTATAAAAGGCTTTAAAGTATCGTAACTTTGCAAGGGTACACGCTCTTTAAATTGACGCTCGTTTTCTATGGATTTATAATCGTAAAGCTTACCCCACTCTGTATTTTCTGCTGAGTTTACCAAAGTATTTAACCATTCTTCTTGTACTTCATTAGGATATTTCATGAAAAGCTCTATCTGGTGCATACGCTTTTTCATAATCCAGTTAAGAAAAGAATTTACAATTGTCATAATGGGCTATGGGCTACTTTGAATGTAAGAGATATAGTTTTTAAACTTTAAAATTCTTGATTTTAAGTACAAAATGCTGTCCTAGATAAAACTTCCTAGCCATTTCATTATCCGCAATTTCTTGAGGAGTGCCAGCAAGCATAATTTTACCTTCTGCTAATAAATAAGCTCTATCTGTAATAGATAAGGTTTCGTTTACATTATGATCGGTAATCAAAATCCCAATATTGCGATGTTTTAGTCTGGCAACAATAGTTTGAATTTCTTCTACCGCAATAGGGTCTACCCCTGCAAAAGGTTCGTCTAATAAAATAAACTTTGGGTCTGCGGCTAAAGCTCTGGCAATTTCTGTTCTTCTTCTCTCGCCACCCGATAATAAATCGCCACGGTTTTTTCTTACTTTATGGAGGCTAAATTCATCAATAAGTTGTTCTAATTTATCTTTTTGTTCTGTTTTGGAGAGTTGCGTCATCTCTAAAACAGCTTTGATATTATCTTCTACGGTGAGTTTTCTAAATACAGAAGCTTCTTGCGCTAAGTAGCCTATACCCTTTTGCGCTCTTCTGTACATTGGGTCTTGGGTGATATTTTCATCTTCTAAAAAAACATTGCCTTCATTTGGTCTTATCAAACCCACTATCATGTAAAATGAAGTTGTTTTGCCTGCTCCATTTGGGCCAAGTAAACCTACAATTTCTCCCTGCCCTACATGAAAAGAAACGTTATTTACAACAGTTCTTTGCTTATATTTTTTAATTAGATTTTCTGCTCTTAATATCATAAATTTTAACCTAATAGGTTTTAATGCCTTTGATGTTTAATTGTATTGAACGTTTATCTTTCCATACATTCTCTTCTATAGTGTAACAAATATCAAAAGGTATACCTCTGTTAATTTGCTCTAAAAAATCTCCATAACCA
Organism: Pedobacter glucosidilyticus DSM 23534; assembly: GCF_000425145.1. Lineage (GTDB taxonomy): Bacteria > Bacteroidota > Bacteroidia > Sphingobacteriales > Sphingobacteriaceae > Pseudopedobacter > Pseudopedobacter glucosidilyticus. The sequence continues at coordinate 126,871 of NZ_AULF01000009.1, read as the reverse complement.
AAGGCTATACAATCAAAAACTTGACTATCTTTTTGTCTAACACTCATTTTTAAATGGTTATTACCAACAATAGAGCCATAGCCGTACGAATATACATTTCTACTGATAAAAACAGGTGCCATATTTTGAGGACCAAAAGGAGCAAACTGCTTTAATATCCTGAAAAATTTAGGATTAATATCTTTTAAATCTATACATTTTTCTGCTTCTATTACTTGGATAAGCATATCATCGGTAATGGTAGCAGATACAACCTCTTCAAATTTATGGATGAAAGCAGGTAAGTTCTCTGGTTTCATGGTTAAACCTGCGGCGTATTTATGTCCGCCAAATTGCTCTAACAAATCGCTACACTCACATAAAGCTTCATACAAATCATACCCCAAAACAGACCTTGCCGAACCTGCAATATGTCCGTTAGACTGAGTTAAAACAATTGTTGGACGATAATATTTCTCTGTTAGTCTACTCGCTACAATTCCTATCACACCTTTATGCCAAGTCTCATGGTAAACAACGGTTGATTTTCTTTTTTCCATTTCTGGAGAGTTTAAAATCATGTTAAGCGCTTGCTCTGTAATATTATTATCAAACTCTTTACGTTCAGAATTTTTGAGGTTAATGATAAAGCCAGCATCCTCTGCCAATTGCGTTGAGGAAGCTATTAAAAGTTTAACCGCTTGTTTGGCATCATCAATTCTACCAGCGGCATTAATTCTAGGGCCAATAGAAAAAACAATATCTGTGATGGTAAAATCATCGGCTTTACCAGACAACTCAATTAAAGCTTTTAAACCGTTACATGGGTCTGAGTTAAGTTTTTTTAAACCATAATGCGCTAAAATTCTATTTTCTCCAGTAATAGGCACAATATCCGAAGCAATACTTACCACTACCAAATCAAGATATTTTAACACCTTTTCTTGTGGGATGTTATTTCTAGATGCAAAAGCCTGAATTAGTTTAAAGCCTAAACCACAACCAGAAAGCTCTTTATATGGGTAATGACAATCTTTACGTTTTGGGTCTAGCACAGCAACAGCATCCGGAATTTCATCTCCCGGTAGGTGATGGTCGCAAATGATAAAATCTATTCCCTTTTCTTTTGCATACTCAACCTTATCAATAGATTTGATACCACAATCTAAAGCTATTATAAGGCTTATACCATGATGAGTGGCATAATCAATCCCTTGTGTTGATATACCATAGCCCTCTACATATCTATCTGGAATATAATAAGTTAAATGAGGATATAAATCTTTAAAGAAAGAATAGGTTAAAGCTACAGAAGTTGTACCATCAACATCATAATCTCCATAAATTAAAATATGCTCTTGGTTTTTGATGGCTCTTTGTATTCTGGATACGGCTTCTTCCATCCCATTCATTAAAAATGGGTCATGCAAATCATCCAAAGATGGTCTAAAAAATAGTTTAGCTTGCTCAAAAGTTTTTATACCTCTGGCAACCAACATTTGAGCTAAAATCTCATCTATATTTAACTCTTCTGAGAGTAATTTAACAGTTTCTATATCTTGTATCGAATGCTCTACCCACCTTTTTTCCATATATTTGCGCAATGTAACACAGTAAAGATACAATAATCAATAAGCTCCATAAAAAAGAATTGTAAGCCACTGATTATGTCTTATTTAAATTACAAAAAACTAGCATTTTGGAAATTATAGCACTTAAAGAAGGTTCATACTCTGTAGATTCATCAAAGAAATTTATCCCCTTTGACCCTAGCATTCATAAAGCAAGCGAAAGACCTGCTTCATTGTTTATACACATCAATCCGTTTTTGATTAAAACTGAAAAGGAATTATTAATTCTAGATACGGGTTTAGGTTATCATGATGAGAAAGGCAATCTTATTTTACATGAAAATATTAAAAAAGCAGGTTATCATCCGGATGATGTTACTAAAGTTTTAATGTCTCATTTACATTATGACCATAGTGGTGGGATGGTTTGGAATAATCAGGGCAAATTAGAACCTAGCTTTGCTAACGCAGAATACATTATCCAAAGGGGCGAGTGGGAAACGGCTTATGCTAAGCAATCATCCTCATATAAAACAGAGATTTTTGATGTGATACAAAGATCAGGACAAGTTCATTTTATTGATGGAAATGGAATCTTAACCGATGAAATTAGTTATGAACTTACCGGTGGGCATTGTGAATTTCACCAAGTATATTATATAAAAAATGCAGACCAAGAGATTTTTTTTGGTGGCGATGTAGTGCCTGAACCAGAACAGTTACAAAGAAATTTTATAGCTAAATATGATTTTGATGGAAAACTAGCTAAAGATTTAAGAACTGAATATGGTAAAAAAGCAGCACAAAACCATTGGATTTGCTTATTTTATCATGCTAAAAACAGGACTATCGGTACAGTAAAAGAAGACGAACAAGGAAATATTACGGTAAGTGCTTTTAGTTAATACCTAAACTATCATACAAACTCTTTATCTTTTCTACAGTTAATGGTTTAGAAATAAATTTGTTTACTGTAGAAAAAGTTTTTGATTTACTGATATCATCATTGTATACAGATGAAGAAAGCATATTGATAACTATCTTTTTTGATAGCTGATGAGCTATTTTAGCGTACTCTTCTAAAAACTCCCAACCATTCATAACAGGCATATTGATATCTAAAAAAATAATATCAGGAAGCTCTTCTTGGTTATTTAACCCAGAAATAATATAATCTATCCCTTCTTGTCCATTTAAACAAGTAGAAACTTTTGCTCTTGGTGGTATCTTGTCTATTAGTTTAGCGGCTATAAAATTATTGATTTCGTCATCATCAATAATTAAAATATGTAAGGCTTGATTCATCATATATGGGCTCTTTTACGAAAGAGTTTAAATAAAGTTTTTATTAATTATAAAGTTTCGAGTTAGCCTAATAAAATTATTCCGCTATTATAATCATTAATCATAATTGATACAGTATAATTTAAAAATTGTCTCAAGTTTTATACCATAAATATTAATTCGTAAAGATTAATCATATATAATCTATATAAGGAATACAATACTGTATTTTAATTTGTATTTATTTAACATTTAAAGTTGTAATGCTATTTGGGAAACATTTATTGGGGACAAATATACACTATTGGTTAATTACAAGCATTATTTTCTACACAAAATAAAAAAAGGGGATAAAGTGTTTATACTTATCCCCTTATTGATGATTTTAAATAATTCTATTGCTTATTTTTTAGCAACTAAATTAATATTAAGCTCGAAATCATCATTAATTGCTTTATCTCCTAAGCTATCAAAGAAACTTTTAGAGCCGTATTTGATATCATATTTAGTTCTATCTACTTTAACACCTTGAGCAACTGCTACCAAAACACCATTCTTAATACTTACAGCGGCAGGAAATGTTATAGGCTGGGTAATCCCTTTTATAGTTAAATTACCAGTAATATTTACTTTTCCAGAACTAACAGGAGTAACTTTAGTGATTGTAAATTTTGATTGCGCATGTTTATCTACTCCAAAAAAGTCGTCGGCTTTTAAATGCCCTAACAATTTTGCATTCATCTCACCTTCCAAATCAGTTACTGTCATGCTGTTCATATTGATGATGAAGTTACCTCCAGACAACGCATTTCCATTATAGTTTAATACGCCTGATGAAAGTTTGATTTCACCTCGGTGCTCACCTGTAACTTTTTTACCAATCCATTCGATTTTTGATTTTTGAGTATCAACTTTATACTCTACAACGGCAGGCTTAAATGCTACCATAATCATGCTTACTAAAGCAATTAATAATATTCCTTTTTTCATAATTTTTAATTTTGTATTGCAAACCTACATAAATAATTTACATGTTTAAACATGTAAATATCTATTTACATTATACTGACATTATCAAAAGCAGTTTAAATGTATTCGGATTGGTTAAATGTTAGTATAAAAGTACTTCCTAAATTTAATTGGCTACTTACTTCTATTGACGCACCTAAAGATTCTAAATGGGATTTTAATATAAATAAACCTAATCCCTTACCTTCAATATTTTCATGAAATCTTTGATACAAACCAAAAATTTTATCTCCATTTTTTTTCATATCAATACCCAAACCATTATCAGAAACTTTTAAGATAACTTGATTTTCTACTTTAAGTGTTGAGATATTTATTTCTAAATTTCTATCATTTGATTTATATTTTAAAGTATTGGTTAATAAACAATAGATAGCACTTTCAAAATATTGCTTAGGGTAAAACAGAAAGTTTTCTTCAAAATGCAATCTTATTTTAGCGTTGGCTTTTAGTATTTGAGGCTCTAGGGAAGTAATTACTTTTACGAACTCTTCTTCAAGATTAATTTTTACTGGATATTTATTTTCTGATGCAATTTGATGAGAGACAATTTCTATCAAATCATTTAATACGTTGCTGAGTTTTTGAATGGAGATATTTATTTTATCAATAATAATGGCTTGTTCGTGATTTAGATCAGGAAGATGCAACATATTAAACAGTGTTTCCAGATTTACTATGGGTGCTCTTAAATTATGAGAAGTGATATAAGCAAACTTTTTAAGCTCGCTGTTGCTTCTTAATAATTCTTCCGAAACTTTGATGAGTTGAAATTCTTTACGTTTAATGGTATCAATATTAATCACAATGCCTGATACGATATGCTTAGCTATTTGTTCTCCAAAAGTAAAGGAGGCCATAACATATAAATAATCTCCATGATTACTTTTTAATCTAAATTGTACAATTTGTTGCTTTTCAATACTGTTTCTAAATCGTAGAAAACTTTTAACAACATTTAACCTGTCATTGGGATGTATATAATGCAGTAAATTTATTTGATTTAATGTTTCTTGATAAGTTATTCCTAAGATCTTGCACCAATCTTTACTCACAAAAGCTTTTTGTTGCTGTAAATCCCAATCCCAAAGACCAATATTTGCACTTTTTATAGCCAACTTTAACTTTTGTTCATTCCTTTTAGCAAAGCTCTCGGCAGCTTTTCTACTTTCAATTTCTGCCGATAACTCTGCTGTTTTAACTCTAACTCTTTTTCTCAATTGCCAATTGATAAAAGAAATAATAACGATAACAATTAAAACAACAATACTTAGATAAATTAAGGGTTTAAGCCATTTACTTAAGCTGCGATCTTCTGCGTTGTAGATAAAATCCTTTAAAGTTAAATCTTTGTTTGCAATACCTAATTGTTGGTAAATTTGAAGCATATACTGCCATCTACCTAAATTCATGTGACCAATTTGTACTAAATCTGGCATGATTAGCTTCCTTACTTCCGCTGCTTCTACCTTTAAAAAAGCTTTGTTATTACCATGCTCTTTAACACCTGGTAATGTTAGAATATAGGTAATCATTTCATCTTCATGCGCTAGTGCATATTCCCAGCCTTTTAAGGTTGCCCTAATAAATGCATCTGTTACTTGGGTATTACGGTAAGCAAAAGATCTAGTTGTAAACAAAACATCTCCATAAAAATCAACACCATATTCTACTGGCCTAATCATATTGAGCTTTAACCCTAATTGATGAAGTCTTTGTGGTTGTGTGGTAATATAGGTAACAACAGCATCGGCTTTGCCGTCGGCAATTTCTTCTGAATCTTTTTTTCTAGGGATTATATTTATTAAGTCTTCCTTTATACCTTCTTTTAGTAAAGTAGCTTTAACAATATTCCATCCTTGATCTTGATCTGCTAAGATTGTTTTACCTATTAAATCAGAAGGTTTTAATATATTTTTTTCTTTTAAACTTAAGACTACATAGGGAGATGATTGCATGATAGTTGCTAAAACAACTAAAGGATTCTTTTTAGAATTTCTAAGAATTATATTAGGATCAAAAATTGCGACATCGGCTCTGCCTTTTAAAACTTCATTGATAGGTGATACTGATGGACCTCCAGAAATTAACTGAACATTTAAACCTTCTTCCTTATAATACCCTCTAATAAGTGCCGCATAATAACCTGCAAACTGAAATTGATGACGCCATTTGAGCTGAAGCTTAATCGTGTCTTTTTCAGAAGCATTTAAAATTTTAAGTACTAAAAGAAAGCTAGTTAAAAATGATATTAAAAACCGCATACTTATAGCTGAAACATAATTTTAATGACAATATTTTTCTTGTAAAATATTTATTTTATGTTTTAAACTTAAACAAAAAAAGCTGGATAATCCAGCTTTTTTTTATGAATGAAGTTATTCTCTTTCTTAAACAGTTTCTTCTAAGTAGGTTTCTAATGGTGGACAAGAACAGATTAAAGTTCTATCACCATGGGTATCATTAACCCTACCTACGGAAGGCCAAAATTTATACTGAGCCACATAAGGTAGAGGGAATGCCGCTTTTTGTCTGGTATAAGGTTTATCCCAATCATTACCTGTTACTATTGCAGCGGTATGTGGCGCATTCTTTAAAGGATTATTTGCTTTGTCTAATAAACCAGTTTCAATATCAGCTATTTCATTTCTTATAGCTATCATAGCATCACAGAATCTGTCTAACTCGTGTTTAGGTTCAGATTCTGTAGGCTCTACCATCACTGTACCAGCCACAGGGAATGAAACTGTTGGTGCATGGAAACCGTAATCCATCAATCTTTTAGCGATATCTGTAACCTCGATACCTAAAGTTTTAAACTCTCGGCAATCCAAAATCATCTCATGTGCACATCTTCCATTCGCTCCTGAGTATAATACTGGATAATTTTGTTCTAACCTAGCTTTGATATAATTTGCATTTAGGATAGCATATTTAGTAGCGTTAGTTAAGCCCTCAGCTCCCATCATAGCTATATAGGCATGAGAAATTAATAAAATAGATGCAGAACCCCAAGGTGCCGCCGAAACTGCATTTATAGATTTTTCTTGACCGATATCTACCACAGCATGCCCAGGCAAATACGGAACTAAATGTTTAGCTACACCAATTGGCCCCATACCTGGGCCACCACCTCCATGTGGAATGCAAAATGTTTTATGTAAGTTGAGGTGACAAACATCGGCACCAATATTTGCCGGAGATGTTAAACCTACTTGTGCGTTCATGTTGGCACCATCCATATAAACCTGCCCTCCATGCTGATGGATAATATCACAGATTTCTATGATAGACTCTTCAAAAACACCATGAGTTGATGGATATGTTACCATTAAACAACTTAAGTTAGCAGAGTGTTCTTCTGCTTTTACTCTTAAATCTTCAACATCAATGTTTCCTTTTTCGTCACATTTAGTTACCACGATTTTCATTCCTGCCATAGCAGCAGAAGCCGGGTTTGTACCATGTGCAGAAGATGGAATTAAAGCAATATTTCTATGGAAATCTCCTCTATCTTGATGATAGGCTCTGATAACCATTAAACCTGCATACTCACCTTGTGCACCAGCATTTGGTTGTAAGCTCATGGATGCAAAGCCGGTTATTTCGCTTAACCAACGGTTTAACTCATCCATAATCTGCATATAACCACCAGTTTGATCTATTGGCGCAAAAGGATGCAAATTTCCAAACTCTGGCCAAGTAACCGGAATCATTTCTGTGGTAGCATTCAATTTCATGGTACATGAACCTAAAGCTATCATAGAGTGGCATAAGGATAAATCTTTTGCTTCTAAAGATTTGATATAACGCAGCAACTCATGTTCTGAGTGATGACTATTAAATATAGGATGCGTTAAATAAGCTGATGTTCTAGTTAAAGAAACAGGAATAGTACTTGCTAAATCTCCTCTTAAAGCATCAACATCTATATCATTTTGATTGATACCTTTTACTTTTCCAAAGAATCTTACTAAGGTTTTAATATCTGCTACAGAGGTAGTCTCATCAATAGCAATGGTTACGATTTCACCTTGGTAGTTTAAGTTAACTTCGTTATTTAAAGCTTCTGCTTTGATAGCATTTACCAATGCTCCTACGTTAAACCTTACCGTATCAAAATAAGCTTGGTTTTCTTGTTTATAACCTAGCTGTTGTAAAGCATTAGACAATAAAACAGCTAAACCATGTATTCTTTCTGCTATAAGTTTAAGCCCTTTAGGGCCATGGTAAGTAGCATACATACCAGCCATAATAGCCAATAAAGCTTGAGCCGTACAAATATTTGAAGTTGCTTTATCTCTTCTGATATGTTGCTCTCTGGTTTGTAAGGCCATACGCAAAGCGTAATTTCCATGAGCATCAATAGTTACCCCAATGATACGGCCTGGCATAGACCTTTTGTACTCTTCTTTTGTAGCAAAAAAAGCGGCATGAGGCCCACCAAAACCCATTGGAATACCAAAACGTTGGGTTGTACCTACAACAATATCAGCGCCCCATTCTCCTGGAGGAGTTAATAAAGCTAAACTCATAATATCTGCCGCAACAGTAAGTTTTATATTTTTTTCATGAGCTTTATTAGCAAAATCGCTATAGTCAAATACTTCACCATTACCTGCTGGGTATTGAACAATAGCACCAAACATATCTTCTGTTAGCTCTACGGTTCTATGGTCGCCGATAACAAGCTCTATACCATAAGGCTGCGAACGTGTTTTTAGAATATCTATGGTTTGTGGGAATACTTCCTCAGAAACGAAAAATGTTTTTGCAGCATTATTTTTCCTTAAACTATATTGCATAAACATCGCTTCTGCAGCTGCAGTTCCTTCATCTAACAAAGACGCATTGGCTATTTCCATTCCGGTTAAATCAATAACCATCGTTTGGAAATTTAATAGCGCTTGTAATCTACCTTGCGCAATTTCTGCCTGATAAGGTGTGTATTGCGTGTACCATCCTGGGTTTTCTAAAATGTTTCTTTGGATAACACCTGGCACAATAACACCGTAATAACCTTGCCCTATGTACGATTTAAAAATCTTGTTTTTAGAAGCCGTTTGTTTAAGATGATTCAGGTATTCGAACTCACTTTTTGCCGAAGGTAAATCCATAGCACCTTTAAGACGTATGTTTTGCGGCACTGTTTGGGCAATTAGTTCTTCTAAAGAATTTACCCCAACAGCATCTAACATTTCTTGGGTATGCTGCTCATTTGGTGCAATATGCCTTTGCTCGAACAGTTCCTGATAATCAACATTTAATTTCATTTAAACGGAAGTTTTTAAGATGCGCAAAATTATGAAAAATGAGGGTGCTTTTATAATAGAAACAGCATGAAATTGTAAAGATTAAAATACAAGTAGCTTAAAAGTTTAAACCTTGTTTTTTGGGTTTCTTTTGAAATGAAAGATGGAAGCTATATAGATAATCCTAGAGGTTTCATCTATACTGTAAATGATGATAAATGGAAATTTTTTGACAACCAATTCTCTTAGTTCTCTTATCTTTTTGGGATAGTGTTTTGGATTTTCTGATATTAAATTAAGATGTTTATAAATCTCGGTTTTAAAATCATCACCTAAACCTAATTTTTGTTCTTGATACCAACAAAAAGCATCCAGAAATTCTTTCCTACTCTTTTTCGTTAGTAGTACTTTATAGCTCATGAAATAGTGTTAGCTTTTATTTTCTCTATATCTGCATCTATTTCTTCCAAAGAAAAGGCCTTATTTGTACCATTCTTGCATTTTTTTACCCTGTCCTCAAAATCCTTTACTAAGTCTTTATCTTCCCACCAATTAAAATCTTTTACAATATCATCTTCTAAAAGTGCAAAAATAGCTTTGACTTTTTTTTCATCTGCCACTTTTATATATTCTTGTAATTTGATTCTTATTGCTGAGATTGTCATGATAAGTGCTTTGTGTAAATATAATTATTTCAACTGATACAAATATCTTTGGATAGTATTTTCTAAGCCTAGATAAAGTGCATCGCAAATAAGTGCATGCCCTATACTAACTTCTAACAAACCTGGTATATTTTGCGCAAAATATTGAAGATTATGTAAATCTAAATCATGCCCGGCATTGATGCCTAAACCTACTTTATTGGCCATTTCGGCTGCTTTTACATAAGGTAATATAGCTTTTTCTTTATCTTGATGATAATTTACCGCGTAAGACTCTGTATAAAGTTCTATTCTATCTGTACCTGTAGTTTTTGCGGCTTCAACCATTTCTGGATTAGGATCTACAAAGATAGATACCCTGATACCAGCTTGCTTAAAAACAGCAATAATATCTTGTAAATAGTTTTGATGTTTGATAGTATCCCAACCGTGGTTAGAGGTAATTTGCCCTAAAGCATCGGGTACTAAAGTTACTTGTGCTGGTTTATTTGCTAAAACCAATTCTACAAATTTTTCTTCTTGGCAATTGCCTTCTATGTTAAATTCTGTTTGGATTTGGCCTTTTAAATCGTAAACATCTTGATAGCGAATATGTCTTTCATCGGGACGAGGATGTACGGTTATTCCTTGTGCTCCAAAACGCTCGCAGTCTAATGCTGTTTGTAATACATTAGGGTTATTACCACCTCTTGAGTTTCTTAAAGTGGCTATTTTATTGATGTTTACTGATAATTTGGCTAATGACATATACAAAGGTATCATTATGCTGTGATACTGTAAATACTTAGTACAGGTTTTGAAAAATAAACCGGGGCGTGGGCGATACCCCGCAGTACATTTGTAGCTTTTACGTAAAATGGACGAGGAGTAAAGCAAAGCACCGGACTAGCCTTAAAATGAAATGCTGCCATTGCTTTTCTTAATAAAACTCCTCCGTAACTACATAAAAAAACCGCCCTGTGGGTACAGAGCGGCTTGGATTAATCGTCTCCCGATAGCTATCGGGACAACAATTAAAAATATTAATAACGGTATGCGTCTGATTTGAAAGGACCTTGTACAGTAACACCAATGTATTCTGCTTGGTCTTGACGAAGTTCTTCTAACTCGACACCGATTTTTGCTAAATGCAAACGAGCTACTTTCTCGTCTAATGTTTTTGGTAAAACATAAACTTTGTTTTCGTAAGCTGATGAGTTTGTATATAACTCTATTTGCGCTAAAGTTTGGTTTGTAAAGGAGTTAGACATTACAAATGATGGGTGACCAGTTGCGCAACCTAAATTAACTAAACGACCTTCTGCTAAAACGATAACGTCTTTACCATCAATAGTATATTTATCTACCTGTGGTTTAATTTCGATTTTGGTATCGCCATAGTTTGCGTTTAACCAAGCCATATCAATCTCGTTATCGAAGTGACCAATGTTACAAACGATAGCTTTATCTTTTAAGGCTTTAAAATGCTCGCCTCTTACGATGTCTTTGTTACCAGTTGCTGTTACCACAATATCTGCCTCTTTGATAGCGGTAGCGAGCTTTTTAACTTCGAAACCTTCCATTGCAGCTTGTAAAGCACAAATTGGGTCTATTTCTGTAACAATAACTCTAACACCTGCGTTACGTAAAGAGTCTGCAGAACCTTTACCAACATCGCCATAACCGCAAACAACAGCTACTTTACCAGCCATCATAACGTCTGTAGCTCTGCGGATAGCATCTACTAAAGACTCGCGACAGCCATATTTATTATCGAATTTAGATTTGGTTACAGAATCGTTAATATTGATTGCCGGCATTGGAAGTGTTCCTTTTTTAACGCGATCGTGTAAGCGTAAAACACCTGTAGTTGTTTCTTCTGAGATTCCTTTGATACCTGCTGCTAGTTCTGGATATTTATCTAAAACCATATTGGTTAAATCGCCACCATCATCTAAAATCATGTTTAGAGGCTCGCGGTTTTCGCCAAAGAATAAGGTTTGCTCAATACACCAATCAAACTCTTCTGCATTCATGCCTTTCCATGCGTAAACAGGGATACCTGCGGCAGCAATTGCAGCAGCTGCGTGATCTTGAGTTGAGAAAATATTACAAGAAGACCAAGTAACATCTGCTCCTAATTCTACTAAAGTTTCAATTAAAACTGCAGTTTGGATGGTCATGTGTAAGCATCCTGCAATTCTTGCTCCTTTTAAAGGTTTGCTTGCGCCAAATTCTTCTCTAAGAGCCATTAAACCTGGCATTTCTGCCTCGGCTAATTCAATTTCTTTTCTTCCCCATTCGGCCAAGGAAATATCCTTCACTTTGTAAGGTACGTAAGTTGTCTCTACTGATGACATAGTTGTTTTATTTAATTTTTTAATAATCAATTAGTTACGCAAATTTTAAAATCATATTTGCACACTATTTACACACCTTGCGTGATTATCTTAGACAAATCTAAATAAAGTTTAATTGGAAAACTAATCAAATAAAAACCCTTGCCGTATTATGACAAGGATTATAAAGACTAATGACGTTAACAATTTTCAGTTGAAAGGATTTTGCCCAGCGAATAACTTACAAATGCTAAATCGTATTCAATCCCATTCTCAAAGTAGGTTATTTGTTTGTTTTCTTCATCTACCTCAAAAAACAATTCAGCATCTAATACTTCCACAGTTAAACGTCTAGCGTTCTTTTGCCTACCATTGATGAGATAAAGAGCATCGTATTTGATAAGTTCCAATTCCAGCGCATCAGGGTCAACGATATATCGTTTTACTGTATTAGGCCAGATTTGCCTTTCTTCTTGCTTTTGACTACCGTCTAGAATAGCATCGAAGTTTAATTTTGTGATTTGTAAGGTTAGGGTTTTCATACCCTAATATAGTAAAAACCTTAAAAGTGTTTATAAATAGGGGTATTATAGGCTTTATTTACAGCTTCAATCTCTTCTAAATTGATATGCTTTTTTACAGCATTAATGCTAGGGTATCTTAGTTTTACTTGACCTTCTGCTATCCAACGCTTTACAGTTTTCTCACCATATCTTCTAAAAGCTTCTGCTTTACTTATCCAAGGCTTGATTAGACCGGCTTTTGTTAATGCTGTTTGAGCTCCAATTTCAGCTGCATCAGCCAACATGTTTCTAAGGGTTAAAAGTGTTATTTCCATTTTTGTGTTTTATTAGTTCGCGTTCAATTTAAGTTTAACTGAGGGCAATAGATGGGGAAATTGTTTATACAGTTCTAATCTTCTGGTAGATACCTTCAAATTTTCTTGCCGGGACATAACCACCCATATATTTGGTTTAATAGCATTCATCATTTCTATTTCTACCCTCTTATTTGGGTTTACAGTTAATACTTCTATACTTTCATCATCTACAACAATAAAGGTGTTAGGTTTACCGTCTGTAAATTGAAAATATAAATTTTCACTACACATAGGTACAGCGTAAAGTATGGTGCCTTCTACAATGTCCGTATTGTTCGGTCTTTTTTGCACTTCAAATCTCATTAAATGACCGAGTTGTCTAGCTTTCGCAATTTGTTCTATAGTATCCATTACTTTTCGTCTATTAAGAGTTTCACACCTAAAATTTCGCAGTTAAGAATATCTAACAGTTCTTCTCCCATCTTTATAACTTCTTCTAAAGGTGCGTTCTCAATCCAAATTTTGTACTGCTCAATTGTCGTTATCATAGCTTAATAGATTAAATTTTCAATTTTAAAACTTCTGAATGAACCTTGTTCAAGGTCAAAATATGCCATTGTTTTGTTGCTACTAGGTTGCCCTTTGAATTCGTAATTGACATGAGGTGCGTGTAGTGTCCCAACGGCTGTTCTTATACTGCCATCAACTTTTTTATAAGCAAATTCTACAACACCTTTGAGCATCTTATATTTCAACTTTATTATTGCCCAGGCGTGTTTTAATGCCTCTGAAAAATTCTTGAAGCTGCTATTTAACTGCCATGCAGTTTTAAATACTAATGATCTCATACTTATTAAATTATTGATGATCTAAGTGCGATTCTTTTTTCTAAATTTTCAAGTCTTAAGTAGGGCAAACCTTCTTTAACTTTTTCTTCGTTCATTCTAACATACAGGTCTAGAACCTTAGGCATATTAGGGTTTCTTTTTGCGTATTCTGCATTTAACTGTTTTTGTAACTTTATAGATTTCATATACCGCTATTATTAATTGAATGATACAAATGTATAATTCAATTATTGTTTATTTGTCATAGAAACGTAATGTTATACAAAAGTATAATTCAATTTAGATTATTATTATCTTTACAGTATGAAGGAAGAAGATTTTAAAGAGATTTTAGAGCGTCCAGAGATAAACGCTACTGGTATAGCTAACAAAATGTACGAAGGTAAAAGCAATCCACGCTCAAGACTCTATAATAAGGTTAATAGAGTAAAGTCTGGACACAGTACCCAGCAATTAACGGATGAAGATTTGAAAAAAGCCTGGGGGGTTCTAAAAGATTTAGCGGATGCGATAAACGATAAAGCTCCTAAGGATTAGATAGTAATATGTTTTTTTAATATTTTAGTACTATGAAAAAATCATTACTATTCGCTTTGGCTCTTTTTATCATCTCTTGTAAAGGCAGTTCAAATAAACCGACAACAGCTAATTTAAATGAGTATCGTTTAACGCTTAATTTTTATGAAAAGGATTCCACTTATTCAATCCAATCAGAAAATGATACAACGGCATACATGGAAGCGCTAGATTTGTTCTATAAAGAAATGATAAAACAAAAGGAATTGACCTTTTTTGGTGAACCAACAGGTTTTTCAATCGTTGATAAAAAGAACATGGACTTGACTATTAAGCTCGATGAAAATTTAGTTAGTAGACTACAAGACAGGGCTAAAAGCGTACCAGACGTAAAAAAAATGCTTGATGAAAATGCCATGGATAGCTTAGTAATTCAGTAGTACTTCAGGAATCAACAAGTACTACTGAATTCGATATATTAAACCAATTGTTGCAATAATCTCCATGCACCACCAGCATAAATTAATTGCATAGACCATTGTAAGGTTATAGCACTATTTCCACCATCATTTCTAACAAAGATTGTTTTGCCGTTTCCTTGAAGGGTTACCGTTGAAGCGGTATTTTTTGCCACCCAAACGGTGCGACCTTCTTCTGGATTGGCCGGTAAAAAAACATTACCGCCTGAGGTAATTAATACATAGTAATCATCTTTAGTTAAAGTATAGCCTGATGCTGAAATTTTAACTTCATTTTCTATACCTCTGAATTTTGAAAGTCCATTACCCGCATAGAAAGCATAGTTTAGGTTTCCGTTCTTAGCATCGCCTAGAACAGCCACATTTGCACCTCCAAAAATACCACTGTTTTCAGTAGAATTTTCAACTTTAAAGGATATGGTATTGGGACTACCCAGTTGATTGCTGTATAAATCAAATGCAACTTCTCTTTTGTTTCCTACAACATTGCCGTTTTTTCTATATAAAAAATAACTTTCTGATATAGTAATATAATTGCTGTTAGCTGCCCAACTACTTTCGTCCCCAAGACGTAAATCATTAACACCTATATCTAAACAACCTATCTTGCCTTTAGTTGAATAAAAACTACCATCTTGCTGAACTCTATAAGGTGCTGTATTCCGATCTGCATAAGGAGCTCCAGCCCAAAACCTTACACTATTGCCGGGTGTGGCATCTACCACACCAGACACACCGGCGTTGTTATTACCGGCAGCATCGCCAACTAACATAACACCTGAAGCACATCTATTATTAAGAGCACTTACTTTAAATTTTAATCTTGTTGTTTTATTCATCTGCTTAATTTTGTGGTTTTTATATCGAAAGTTTCACCAATTGTATTACATAAGGTGCTCCCTTTCCTTAAAGTATTTAATATTGAGGCTGAACAATCGTTTAAACGGTTGTACTGCGAAGGAAAGTAGGAATGTAGTTCTTTTGCTACTTCATCATTAAAAGTCGCTAGAACATAAATTATCCTGCCGGATTTTGGCTTCAATAAGTGGCTTTGACCGCTTTTGGTATCTCTAACATAAATGAAAGGTTTATCGTTTAGCAGACCACAAATAACAAATACGCAGTCCCCAATTATTTTATTGTTAACCTCTATCGTAGAAACTTTAATATTATTGATGATAGTAAACAAATCCTCAACTGATTTATCGTTGCTTTCTATCAGTATTTCTTTTACTCTATAAATAATATCATCTACTCCATTACCTGCAAAAAATAATCTGGGTCTTATCTCATATAGTTTTGTAACCTCTTCCTTTAAGGGTAAACCGCTTTTTATATTAAATGCTTTCTTGTCGGTACCCACATATATGTTTTCACCTTCTAAATCTATACTTGCTAATATTATACTCATGGCTATGTCTAGTTGCTCTTTGGCGGTAACTACATGGAAGTCAAACTGCTTTTTGCTCAAATCAAATCCAGCTCTGTAACATTTCATCGGTGTAAAACTTTTGCTGTTTTGCTCCGTCAGCTACAACCTTTCTTAGTTCAGCTTCTTTCTGTTTAATAGTATTTGCGCCCTGTACAAATCCTTGAGGGTCTAAATCACTACTAAAGTTTAAGCCACCGTTTGATATATCTACAGGCATATAAATAATTTTAAAAGTCTAATAAAAATAAGGGTAAATATCTCATTAACAAATATTTACCCTTATTCTATGCCCGAATTTGCGCCCCTTCGGTTAATTATTAATTTCTGTTTTCAATTGATAAATTATATGGTATTTCTACAGGAATAAGTTGACCATTATCATTAAATTTCAGAAAAGTTCCATAAAAGTCATACATGGTTAGTCTTCGCTGGAATAACTCGTAGTATGCGTTTGATAATTCATTTAAAATCTTAACAGCCTCTAAATGTTTTTTATGTAGCTGTATTTTTGCTTCTGAATCTGCATAAATTGTACAATCTTCAGTTATATCTTTTTGGGCATTCTCCAGAATTAACGGATTGCCATTTTTATGGAGAGCTATATACTTGAAATAATCCTTATAGGGTATGTTTTTGATAGGTTCAAAAGCTTCTTTTAAGTCTTCAAGAAGTGGTTCTTTTATATCATTACAACTATTTTGGATATATAGTAAAGGTTTGTTTTCTTTCTTAAGTTGTAATTCAAAATTCTTGACAAAATCACCTACAAAAACATCAATTCCTTTGAAAACTAATGTTTTAGCAATATTGGTATCTAATGGATTACCAATAATTCTAAGTAGAACGTCATTAGCGTTTTTAAGAGCATCAGAGAGTAATTGTAAGTTCGATAAAGATTTATTTTGTTTTTTTGAATCAATTGAGATAAATATCTTTTCCATGTTATAAAGCGTTAATAGTGTGGTATAAATTTGGGTCTGTGTGTTTTAAAAAGTTGTTTAGTTCAGCACTAACTGTATAAGCTGTTCCGTTTTCGATTGCAGCTAAAAGAGCTTTCTTTTCATTATACATATCGATGTAGTTCGTAGCACCCTGAAAGGTGCTAGTTTTGATAATAGGGGGCGATATTATTATATTTTCCATTTTGTTTAATTATTAATACCCTTTATAGATTCCTTGCTTTTTGGCTGCTTCTCTTTTCTCGTTTTCTGATTTTTGCCAGTCGAGATAATTCTTAACCGGCTCCGATACCTTTGCAGGGTCTTCTTCTTTCGGTGGCTGTAATTTCCTGAGCTCTTTTGAGGCCTCATCCAAATTTTGTAGCATTTCTGCAATTAGTTTCTGTTCCATTTTTATTTATTAAGTGTTTATTTGACATTTATTATTCGTATTTCATTTATTAACCATTTACTCAAAGTCTATACTTTCAAGTTTTTCGGAAACTGAGATTAAAACCTGAAACAAGAGCCTATTTGACTCAAGATATATCTGATTGATTGTCAAGCAAGTGTCTAAATCTGGCTTATTGTTCCAAGCTTCTAAAGTTTGTTATATTAATTGGGTGTTTTGAATAACTTTCTTAATTTTCTCACTATTTGTCATGTTAATATTTGATTAAATTGTTGAGGGGTTAATATTTCATCACAGATTTTAACCTCTAAAGAGTTTGCAGGGATTAAAAAAGGAAAATTGAATAACTTTGATAAATCGATTATCTCAGGGGCTTCAACGTGTGGTGTAATGTCCAAGGGGTTCCCATAGCCTAAAGCGTATAACTTTCTGGCAGCTTCTTTTTGATCGCCGTTGCACTCTAGTTGAACGAATACGGCCCAATGATTAAAAGCTTTAGCTCTGTCGACTTTTAAACCTGTGTCGGGGTCAGTTGACCATACGAAGAATAGTTTTCTTTCACTACAATAATTTGCACTAATACCCGAGGTCTTACCGGGCCTTGTGTATCTATTGTTTGTGCCTTTTGTTTCAATATAAGCCCAACCGTGTTCGATTAAAAGTTCTTCAATTAACGCCCCGCCTCTAATGTTAAAATCATCTGCTACGCTATAACTATTACTTTTACCAGAATAGTTGTTTTTTGGCTTTTTAGGTTCATCATATAAATATTCAAATATTTTTGATTTTTCGTTTATAAAAGGGTTTGCATCATAGCTGTAAAACCTACCACTTGCCACATTACTGGGGGCGGGGTCTAATTTTACATGATACGTCATTAAGAAATACCTTTCCATTGCTGCAAAATGTTTTTTATGAAATGCTGGCTCTGAAATTTTAAATAAGCCACAAAGGCCTTTACCTCTTGCAGATAAGCTACAAGCATAAACGAACGGGTCGTCTTTCAGTAAACGTTTTAAGGGGTCAACCTCAAACGCTTTCAATTTGTCAATGTCAAAGGCTATGCAGCCGCTATGCTTCTTTAAACTGGCTTCATTTCGAGTTGGTGAAAAAGTACCGCTTGCTGTGAAGGCGGGTAAATTCTCGGTCTTCATCAGCTTTTGTATATCCTCAATCGGTTCGGCTCTTATGCTTTCAATGATGTCTTTACAACCCATGTCAAGAAAAGGCTCTAAGGGGTGAATAGTGGCTATCGGTTTTAAAAAATGTATTTTCTCAAATTTTGATATTTCCATAATGACTTTTCGGTTTGTTATTTTACTAATTACCTGCTTTCAAATTTTTATACTTTTTTATTCGTGGTTTGGTGTGTTAGTTACCCCCTATATATAGGGGGATAACAAACCACAAACCCAAAACCGGTTTGTTATTTTGGTTTGTTAACAAACCGTTATCTACTATCGAACCGACGTCCTTAAATGAATTTATCATCTTCTTTTTCCGGGTTTAGTTCGTATAAAATTTCGTTGTTTCGCTTACCTTTTTGAAGGCATAAGTATTTTTCTCTCACATAAAAATTTAGAAATTCCCTTGATCGGTTATAAACCATTTTATCAATCGTGGCATCTACAAGAGAATTGTAAGCGACTATAAATTCGTTGTAAAAATTTGAACCATTTAATTGATGTTCATTATGGAAAACCTTTTGTAAAACACTAACATGAAATTCATAATCAATTTGAGTAGGTAAGGGCTTTTTGTTTTTGGTTTTTGCGGATTCAGGTGAAAGCCAATCTTTAATTAAATAAGGTATTCCAGCATCTGACCTACCAAGTGCGAAACCCTCAAATGGTAAGCCCCTTGATAATTCCGGGGATATAAGAATTTGATTGATAGCGTCTGTCTCAACTTTTAACGCTATTTCCACCTTATTATTTAATTCTGTACCTAAATGGCCCCTAGCGTTATTGTCAGATTTATTTTGATGTAAAATATTTATTATGTGGCAATTGTAATTCTCTACCCATTGCATTAAATGGGTTATAACGTTTGATACTTGATCCTCGTTATTAATGCTACTTACTAAATCCCTTACACCATCAATTACAACAACCTCAGGTTTATTATTATATAATATTTGTTCTATCGCTTCAAGTCTCTCATTAGGTGACAGGGTTTTTAAATCATAATACTGTAGAAATTCTGAAGAATCTAAAAAAGCAATAGATAGTATCCAGTGCTGCGTTCTGCTGCCATAGTACGACCCTTGTTCTGTATCAAACCAAATAACTGAAACCTTGTCTTTTAGCATTTGTGCAATCATCCAAGCGACAGCCGACGTCTTGCCTGCTTTAGCTTTAGCTTTAACTAGAGAAAGGGATTTCTTTGTAAAAAGGGAAATACCGTTAATACTAAAAACGCTTTCTGGTTTAGGTAAATCCAAGCATTGGTGTATTAAGAATCTAGAGTAATCCGGGGCTATTTTAAGGCCTATCGTTTTGGCTTCTAAAGCGTTCATTTATGTCCCCCCTTATTATTAAAAAATTCTGGCAAAGCAGCCTTTACTTTTTGGTAAAAGATATTAGGGTCATTGAGATATTTAATATCAGTTATACCCGATAGGATGACTATATCATTACACTTAACAGTTATATAACATTTTTGGGTATTGTAAGGCGCAATATCTATTATTAAGTTATTGGTATACAGTGATATATTATTGTGTAAGGGTTTTGAATTTCGTTTTTTATTCTTAGTTTTGCCTTGCCTTGCGAAATTAGAGAGAGTAAAAGGAGTTTTCATTATTTTGAGACTCCTTTCTTTTTATTGCCAACTTTTAAAGCTTCTATCGGGTCTTCCTTGCTTTTTATTTCAACCCTTCCGCTTTCCATATATTCTTCAATATCGGATTGAAGAAAATAAAGCTTTCCACCTTTCTTAATGTGTTTTATTTGGTTTTTGCAGACCATTACACGTAAAGCGTTGGGTGTTTTATCTAAAAACCGAGCTGCTTCAACAACGCTTAAATATTTAAAAGACGTTGAGGATTGTGTTGCAGCAGAACCTATCAGGCTTTCTAAATGATTGAGTTTATTAAGGATTAACTCAAAAGGATTTTGCATTACATTAGTTTGCATTGGGTAGACCCTCCTTTGCCTTAGTAGTTAACGCTTGTAATACTTCTTCACTATTGAATGCTAGTTTTTTACCAACAGAAATAAAAGGTATTTTTCCGCTATTTTTGATTTTCTGCGCTGTAAACTTAGAGCAATTTAGAAGTTCTTGGAGACCTTTCAGGCCATACACATCAGGTTTATTCACTTTCGTAAATTTTAAAGATTAATGATTAGCAAACGCCCTTGCTTTTAATTCTCAACTTTTTACGTAGTGGTCTTTTTTCCTTTTTTGCGTTTTTGCGATTTTTCAGTAAAGTCGAAGCGACTTAAGCCACAATATTTCTTTTATCAATCATAGCCGTTTACGAGCGTGAAACCGTCTATAAAAATCAGATTAAAATATCTGTCTTTCGCTTGCCCAAATATACTAATATATACCTTAGTTAAACATTAAATATTTTACAAATAACTGATTTATAGATGTTTGCCTTTGGCAATCGTAATAAAAACGTATAATAATTAGGTCTTTTTTGTTATTCATCTTAAAATTTTAAGACAAATAATAAAAAATACTGACTGTAATATGACAATTCTAGTCTAAAAGATTATCGGTGTAAGATTGAGCGTTATTATCTGTGAACTCACCTAAATAATTCTCTGTTGTTTTTATACTAGTATGCCCTAACTGCTTGCTAATAAATACTACTGGGGCGTTATTGTTCATTAGGTTGGTGCTAAAGCTATGTCTAGCGTAATAGCTAGATATATCGGTTGTAATATCTAATTTGGCAGCTATCTTTTTAAGATTGGAATTAATGCTTGCAATTACGAGCCTTGTGGTTTTTTGGATTTCTAATTCTGAAGCATTAGGATTTAATATTTTGAACACTAGGGGACTGGTTCCTCTTTTATTCCCTTGTCTGTCTATTATATCAAACATGACCTTGTTTAAGGTGATAGAAATTACATTTCGTCCGCCTGTTTTACCGGCTGTTTTTTTCCTTATAAAAGTAAAGACATCGCCTTTTACATCAGACCAACGAAGGGAAAATATATCTATAAGATTCATTCCGCTAGCTAGGTATGAGAATATGAAAAAGTCCTTTGCTTGTTGCTGCTTATCGGTCAAAGCCTCATAATTCAAAATTTGCATTATTTGAGCTTTCGTCAAGGCTCTTTTGTTTCCGGCTGGTACTGGTATTTTATAACCCCTATTATTTTGTGGAGTGTGGAAAGGGTAAACAGAAGGGTGTACAACTTGATCGCTGATAGCATCGTTAAAAATTGCCCTTACTCTAATCATGTAGATTGATAGGGTAGTTTTCGAGTACTTAGGTTCTTTCTTATTGTTTTTTATGCTTAAGGCCCAAGACTCAAACTCACTTAAGTATTTAGGTGTGATACTATTTAATAACAACTCACTGTTATTTTTTTCTGATATGTAAACAGTTAAGAGGTTTGCAGCTTGTTTGTATAAATTAGCATTCCCAAACTTTTCTTCTAATCTAAGTTTTTCTGATTTACTTATTAATAGGGAAATTAAATCTAACCTATTACCTTTTTGACGAAATCTAACTTCGAATGTATCAAAATCAAAGGGATAAAGAGTGTCGATAATTTGCGTTGCCTTATTAAGTAAACTTATCAAATCATCATGCTTTTTAATTATAGTTTTATTCCGTCCTCCCCCAGTTATAATTTTGTCAAACTCCTCTTTATGATGAGGGCCATTGCAATTGTGTACGGTACTATAATACCGAACCTCTTTACCATTACCCACACGTATTTTAATAGGAAAACTACCGTCTGCTTTTTGTCGCCTTTTGTCTAAATAGATTTGCGCTGATGCCATATTACAAATATAAGAATTTGCACACCATTTGCACACCTTTTATTAATACCACGAAATATTATTAAATAAAAAAAGCCTATAAATCACTATTATAAGCTTTTTTTAATATGGTGCAAAACTATGAAATCTATAAAATTATCACTACTGATGACATAGTTTTTTTATTTTGTGAGCTGCAAAGATACCGCTTAGGCGGATGAAATTCAAATGGTTAATGGTAATGAGATTGTTAAGATTTTGGTATTTTTATAGCCCTCATCTAAAATTCATTATAAAATGGAAGATTACTATAAAAAAGAGTTTAAAATATCACAAATAGAAGAACTTTTGAAAATAGGTGAGGCGATTGATGCAACTAATGGAGTTTTACAATCTACAATACCGCCACAGCTTCTCTCCAAAAAACCCTGATATTATCGGTATTCACTTTTTTTCAGCCTGCGCAAGATTATAATTTTCTTGTGCTCTTAACCAAAAATCAAGACTTGTATTAAAAACTTTGGCGAGTTTTAATGCCATTTCAAGACTAATACCTTGCTTCTGATTGATGATGGCAGATAAAGTTTTACGACTAATTTCTAACCCAGCAGCAACTTCTTCCAAAGTCAGTTTTATTACTGGTTTCTTCTCTCAATCCCTCTATGGTTTCTTTTATTAATTCCCCCGGATGTGCTGGCGCAAACATGGTCATAATTTCTAAATTTAATGGTAATCAAATCCTATTAAACGTTTGCGTTAAAGAATACCACAGTAGGGATACCGAGTTTATGGTGTAAAATATTAGCTATACGCAATGTTATTTCCCTTTTACCGCTTAGTATAGAAGATACGTAGCTTTTAGACCCAATATAAGGCTGTAGGTCTTTATTCTTTAATCCTAATTCTTCCATCTTCAATTTTATAGCTTCTATGGGATTGGGGCTGGCTATTGGATAATGCTTATCCTCATAATTACTGATAAGCAATCCTAATAATTCAGCTTCTGCAAAATCAGGGCTATTAGGTTCAGCATCAAAAATTATGTCTAGCCTCTCTAAGGCTTTATTATAATCGCTTTCTGTTTTTAAAATTGTCCAATTCATTTTTTATAGCTTATAGTTTCTACATCTATTTTATTGTAATCTTTATGTGTACCAAACCAGATGATAAAAATTTGCTTAGTGTAAAAGTTAATCTTTACAACTAATCTGTAGTTATTACCTTTTATATTAAACACAACTCTGTTATTTGCTACTACACTTGCATGCTTATAAACGGCCTTTAACTCATTAAAATTGCTAAAATCACTTTCTCTAATTTCAGAATACCAAAGTTCTATAGGCTTTTTAGCATCAGGATACTTAGTATAAAATTCAATTAAGGTGCTACGCTTTATGATGTTAAAATGATTCATCTACTCAAAGGTAAAAAAAGTTTACAAATTGTAAACCATAAGTTCTATTAAACCCCAAACTCAATTATTTATACTATGATTCAATTCTTTTATGACATCCAGTTGATATGCTTTATTGTTAGCATTTGGTTAAAAGCTTAATTTTGTGCTTGTAAAAAGAAAAATCTTAATTCGTAAATCGTAAATACAAAGAAAATGTATCCAGAATATTTAGTTGCCCCAATGAGAACCGACTTAACTAGTGTTGGTTTTGAAGAATTAAAAAATGCTGATGAAGTAAAACAAGCTATAGAAACAGAAGGTACAACATTTGTTGTAGTTAACTCTGTTTGTGGTTGTGCTGCTGCAAATGCCCGTCCGGCTGCTAAAATTGCGGTACAGGAAGGCAAAAAGCCTAGTAAAATTGTAACTGTTTTTGCCGGAATGGAGAAAGACGCTGTAGATGCTGCCCGTAATTACATGTTGCCTTACCCACCATCATCGCCATCAATGGCTTTATTTAAAGATGGTAAATTGGTACACATTATAGAAAGACATCAAATTGAAGGTCGCCCAGCACAAATGATAGCAGATAATTTGATTGGTGCTTTTGAACAATATTGTTAATTTCTTAAAAGAGAATGCCTCAAAAATTGTATTGGAGACATTCTCTTTTCATTAACATTTTCCCTTCTTTAAAGTAAAGCTAAAAGTAGTTCCTACTCCTTCTATACTATTTACTTCAATTTTACCGCCGTTACTTTCTATAAACTCTTTACAGATGATCAATCCTAATCCTGTACCCTTTTCGTTTTGAGTACCACTTGTACTTGAAGAGTCGGCAGTAAAAATTTTTTCTAATCTTGCTTTAGCAATACCAACACCACTATCAGTAATAAAAAACTTAAAACTATCTTTTTCTTCTTGAGATTTCAAAGTTATTTTACCACCATTGGGTGTAAACTTTACTGCATTTGAAATTAGATTTCTTATGATAAAATTGAAATGATTTTTATCAGCCAAAACACATATTTCCTCATTAATCTGATTATCAACAACCACCTGTTTCTCTTGAATTAGTTGCTGTAAAAAATCTAAAGTTTGCTTAATGGGTGTTGCGCAATTAAAATCCTCTAGCGTAATTTTAGCTCCTCTTATTTGGCTGTAGCCCCAATGTAATAATTTATCTAAAGTTTCTAATGCAGTTTCAGATTGATGAATAACACGATCTATCATACTGCTTTTTTCATGCTCTGATATATTGTTTTCTTTGATAAGACTTAAAATCCCTAACGTTGATACATAGGCACTTCTTAAATCATGACCTATAATAGAAAATATCCTGTCTTTAATTTGATTGCTCTCAAACAATTTATCTTTGTTAATAACATTTTGCCTGTTTAGAATTCTAATACGATAATAAGAATAAGCAAAAACAATCATAGAGAAGAACGCAATCACCAGAAGAATAATACTTAAATTACGTTGCTTGGTTCTTGTTTCATTAATTTGATTAAGCAGTTTAACTTGCTCTTGTGTTTTTTCTAATTCATACTTATCCTTAATACCTGAAATTTCTCTCTCACGCTCTTTAACGTTCAGCTTCATAGCTGCTTCGTAATACTCTTCTGTATATTTTTGAGCATTTTTATAATCTTGCTGTTTTAAATAATTACTCCTTAAACCTTCTAAAATCTCAACTTCCAAATCAATAACCCCCATTTCTCGCGATTTATCTAGGGCTTTTAAGGCCTCTTGATTACTTTTATCATAATCACCAATAAAATAATAAGCAACAGAAATATTCTGCATGTTTTTTACAATTCCCTCTGGATAATTATTATCTAAGGAAACTTTGTAAGATTGTTGATAATAGTCTAAGGCCTTTTTATATTCTTTTTTCTCTTTATAAACTAAGCCAATATTCATCAGTGCAGAAGCATGTGCAGATATTTTAGATTTTTGCCTTTTTGTTAAGTTACTTACTCTTTTAAACATTTCTAAAGCATCGTCCAATTTACCTTGTTCTGCAAATGCTATAGCCAAATTATTTACAATATCTAACTCAAAATCTTTATCCTTTACTTCTTTATTTAAAGAGTCGGCAATTTTACAGTATTTAAGTGCGCTTTTAAAATCATGAATTTGTATATGGATTGCGCTTAATTTAATGTAAGCGTTAATCATACCAGATTTATTTTTTAATTTTTCAAAAATATTTAAGGATGAAAATGCATTTGCCGCTGATTTTGTAAAATCGCCCTTACGCCCATAAATAACCGTTAACAATCCATAAGCCCTGGCTAGGTTAAGCTCATCTTTTTGCTTTTTAGCACCAGCAGCAGCGGCGTTAGCATAAACCAATGCTTCTGATAAATCTCCATGCACACTTAATAAATTAGCCATGTTATGGTTCAGGATAGTCTCGCCTATTAAAAAGTTTTTCTTTTTTGAATAGTCAAAAGCTTTATTAAAATACAATCTTACGGAGTCCATTTTATTAGGTCCAAAAGACTTCATCATCATAATGTGTGCATTTACCACTAATGAATCATTATCAGAAGTGCTTATTACCTTTTTATAATGATTAATATCAATCCCCTGAAAGAGTAATAGATGAAAGTATATTAAGATTAGGTATATATGACTCATGTATTCAATTTAAAGCCGTAATATAAATAGGATATAAATTCTTTACAAATGAAACTACAATAGTTTTAACTCAATTTAAATATCTTTGCAACTTCACTAACTAAATTCACATGATTTATCGCTTATTCAGGTATTTATCTGTAGTTATTTTACTATTTTCTCTTCCTACTGCCTCATTTTCACAATCACTAAAAGCTTACCGGGCAACAGTTGATAAAATTAACGATTTAATACACACCAAATTAGATGTTAGCTTCGATTATCAAAAAAGAAGGCTAAATGGTAAAGCTTGGATAACTCTTAAACCTCTCTTTTACGCTATTGATTCTTTAACCCTAGATGCTAAAGGGATGGATATTAAAACTGTAGCTTTGGTTACTAATCATAAGCTAAGCAAGCTTAACTACAGCTATGATAGTTTAAAACTCAAAATAAACCTCGATAAAACTTATTCTAGTAAAGAAAGCTATACCGTTTATATTGATTATGTGGCTAAACCCGATGAGCTTAAAGCCAAAGGTAGTGCAGCTATTACCAATGCTAAAGGGTTATATTTTATAAATCCTGATAGTACCATACAAAATAAGCCTGTTCAAATATGGACACAAGGCGAGACTGAAAGTTCTTCAGTATGGTTTCCAACCATAGATAGTCCGAATCAAAAAACCACGCAGGAAATTAGCATAACTGCGCCTGCAAAGTATACAACTTTATCTAATGGTACTTTGGTAAATAAAAAATCTAATAAAGATGGCACTCGTACGGATACTTGGAAAATGGACAAGCCTCACGCTCCTTATTTATTTATGATGGCTGTAGGCAATTTTAAAATTTATCAAGATAAATGGAAAAACATACCGGTAGACTATTATTTAGAGCCTAAGTACGCTCCTTATGCGAAAAGCATTTTTGGTAATACACCAGAGATGATGACCTTTTTTTCTAATAAATTAGGGATAGATTACCCCTGGGATAAATATGCACAAGTTGTAGTGAGAGATTTTGTAAGCGGTGCAATGGAAAATACCACAGCCACTATACATGGTGATTTTGTTCAACAAACAGACCGTGAACTGTTAGATGGAAGTGCTGGTGAAGATGTTATTGCACACGAACTTTTTCACCATTGGTTTGGAGATTACGTAACTGCCGAAAGTTGGAGCAATTTATCTGTTAATGAATCTTTTGCTGATATCAGCGAAACCCTTTGGAACGAATATAAATTTGGTAAAGATGCAGGAGATGCTCATAATTATGAAGCTATGCAAGCCTACCTTAATAACCCTACTGCTAAATCTAAACATCTGATTAGATTTCATTATGAAGATAAAGAAGATATGTTTGATGTAGTGTCTTATCAAAAAGGAGGGCGTATATTAAACATGCTTCGTCATGATATTGGGGAAGATGCATTTTATAAAAGCTTAAATCTATATCTAAAAAGTAATGCCTTTAAAACCGGCGAAGCGCACCAATTGAGATTAGCTTTTGAAGAGGTTACTGGTAAAGACTTAAATTGGTTTTTTAATCAATGGTATTTTAGAGAAGGTCATCCAGAGCTTAACATCAAATATAGCTGGAACGAAGGCGCAAAAACACAGCAAGTTATATTAAATCAGACTCAAAAAAACGATGTATTCTTGTTACCTATGAAAATTGATATTTATGTAGGTGGTAAAAAAGAACGTCACGATTATTTCATGACTAAAAAAACCGACACATTAAATTTCACTCTAAATAAAAAACCAGATTTAGTTAATGTTGATGCTGATAAAATCATACTAGCAAAAAAAACAGATGAAAAATCTTTAAGTGAATACGCCTTTCAATATGAGAACGCACCACTGTATCTTGACCGTTTAGAAGCCTTAAACGCAGCTAGCAAAAATAGTAGCGATGCAATTGCACAAGCAATTATCCACAGCGCTTTAAATGATAAATACTACAAAATAAGAATCAAAGCCATAGATGCTCTAAAGCTAAATCAATCATCTGTTAAAGCTAAAGCACTTCCTATACTTAAAAATTTAGTTAAAACCGATGAAAAAACATTAGTACAAGCAGCTGCTATAACTGCATTAGCATCTTTAAAAGACAGTTCGCATGAAACATTGTTTAAAGAAGCTTTAAAGAGTAAATCGTATGCGGTACAAGGCGCTGCCTTGGCAGCGTTAGCTGCAACCAATAAAAAAGAAGCAATCATACTTGCAAAAACTTTAGAACAAGATAGCAGAGGCCCTTTATCTGTTGCTCTGGTAGCGCTTTATGCAGATGAAGGTTCAGAAAATAATTTCGATTTTGTTTCTAAGGCTTTTAAAGATGGTGGTATAGAAGAAAAGTTTCAGATGATGCAGCGTTATGTTGGCATGTTAAGCAAAATAAAAAATACAGGCATTTTTAACGAGAATGTAGCTCTTTTAAAAGGTATTGGTATACAGTATAAATCTTATGGTATTGATAAATACGTTATAGGTTTACTTCATAATCTTTTAAAAATAAAAACAGATTTGTTAAATTCTACTCCTACCCAAGCTAAAGCAGATGTTAATCTTCAAATAGAATATTTAAAAAGCAATATTGCTGATTTAGAAAAATTATAAACAAAATCATGACGCTTTTAATAAGGGTTGATTCTTAGAATCAGCCCTTTTTTGTTTCATCAAGCCAAGATTCACAATAAAATCACATCTATTTAACAAATATTTTACACAAAAAAGCTCTTTATCAAACACTTACAAAATAAAATCACCCTTACCTACCAAGTCTTTTTATAAATTTATCAAATAGTGTAGTATTTACACTAAGATTTTTTTCATTTTTAATTAAAAAGTCTTTTTAATATGAATTTTTTATAAAAATTAAATTTTACTTACATATTTAATAATATTAACATACTTTTGTTGTGTAAATAATTATGTTACTATTTAAAATTTAAAATTATGAAAAAGGCTATATTATCAATCGCACTATTATTGAGTTTAACAGTAAGCTTTGCTGACGAAAAAGACTCTAAAGCGGCTTCAAAATCTGGAAACGTTGCAGAAAATGTTTTAAGACAATTTGCTTATAACTTTTACAACGCAACTGATGTAAAGTGGAATATCAATGAAAAATTTCAAACTGCGTTTTTTAAATTAAATGATAAACCAGCTTACGCTTTATACAATTTACAAAATGAGTTTTTAGTTGCTACACAAATTGTTAAAACAGAAGAGTTTTCTAAAGTTGCGTTAAAAAGTATTTATGATACTTACGCTGGTGCTAAAATTCAAAAAATTGTTAAAATCATTTCAAGACCATCTGATTTCCAATTTTCTGATGACACTGGTTCATACTGGGTATCTTTAATCAGCGGAGAAAAACAAGTTATCTTATTAGTTTCTCCAGAAGATAATATCACTACAGTTACTTCAATAAAAATTTAACATTAAAACCACCTTACGTAAAACCGGGCCTGTTTAAGACCCGGTTTTTTTTATGCTTAAAAATTTAATACCATATTTGCTATTGAAACGTTAAATATTTGATTATGACAGCAGGCATCAGCATGATAACAGATGATAAAGGAAATAGTAAAGCTTTAATTATTGACTTATTATATTTAAAAAAGGCAAATATTAAAGCCGAGGAAGTGTTAAAAGGCTTGGCTAACCTACAAGAACTTATTGATAACACACAAGAAAAACCTCAGCAAAATACATGGGATGCTGCAAAAGAGAAACTTAATAAAATCAAACCTGAAAATTAAATGAAGAAAACTGCACTATTTACGCTTTTATTTTGCGTATTAGGATTTTCTGTGTTACAAGCTAATACTTACCAAACAGACTCTTTAAAAAGTATAAAGCCAACGTATTTAAGCAATGAACAATATTTGGCTTATACTAAAGCAAATCCACTTGAATTGGTTTTGGTAGCAGAAATAAATAATTATCCCTCACCGCAGAAAGCTTTACAATATGCACAACAACTTAATTTAAACGCTGCACAAAAATCACAAATCACTCAAATCCTTAATGAAATGGCCAGAAAGGCTAAAGAAATGGGGAGTTTCATTTTAGCTCAAGAAAGTAAACTCAATACTTTGTTTAAAGAGCAGAAAATAAACGATGGTTCTTTAATTTTTTATACCAATAAAATCGGGGCTCTGCAGGGCGAATTAAGAAACGCCTATTTAAAAGCTCATATCGCAACTAAAAAAGTGCTTTCTGCAACTCAACTCCAGAAATACAAACAACTAGTTGTTGTAAATTAGTTTTTTTAAAATTTAAGATTAAACGATAACTTAGCAACCTAAATAAAAGGAGCGATATGAATACATCTTTCGACTTTGAAAAACCTATTGCAGACTTACAGCAACAGGTTGAAAAAGTAAAGCAGGTAGCAGAAAAAACTAAGGTAGATATGTCTGCTACATTGAAAGAACTGCAAGATAAAATACAAAAAACCAAGCTAGACATATATAACAACCTCACAGGCTGGCAAAAAGTACAAATCTCTAGGCATCCAGAAAGACCTTATACATTGCAATACATAGAAATGATTTGTGATGATTTTATAGAGATGCATGGTGATAGAACCGTTAAAGATGATAAAGCCATTGTTGGTGGTTTCGGAACTATTGCCGGGCAATCTGTGATGATTATTGGTCATCAAAAAGGTGTAAATACCAAAATGCGCCAGTACAGAAATTTTGGTATGGCTAATCCGGAAGGATATAGAAAGGCATTGAGACTGATGAAGCTTGCCGAAAAATTTAACAAACCTGTTATTACCTTTATCGATACACCGGGTGCTTTCCCTGGTCTTGAAGCCGAAGAGCGTGGACAAGGTGAAGCTATTGCAAGAAACTTACTTGAAATGTCTGTGCTAAATGTTCCTATCATCTGTATCATTGTTGGTGAGGGTGCTTCTGGCGGAGCTTTGGGCATAGGTATTGGAGATAAAGTTTATATGTTAGAGCATACATGGTACTCTGTTATTTCACCAGAATCATGTTCTTCTATTTTATGGAGAAGCTGGGATTTTAAAGAACAAGCAGCAGAATGCTTAAAGCTTACTGCTGATAATATGTATCACAATAAGCTGATAGATGGTATTATTAAAGAACCTTTAGGTGGCGCACATCAAGACCCTAAAGCTATGGCAGAAACCATCAAAAGCCAGTTACTGACAGATTTATCTGAGCTGAAAGCTAAAAAAATCGAGAAGTTAATTGATGAGAGAATTGAGAAATTTTGCAGCATGGGTGTTGTTGTAGAAGACTAAAATCTAATACAGCACTCGATAAAAAAAGCCTCAAAACCAAATAATGGTTTTGAGGCTTTTTTATACCAGACACATGATAAATATATCTTATTGTTCTGACGGGATTAACACTATTTTAACCGGTAAAGCACCAGGTCTGTTAATCACTCCTAAATCAGTACTTTGTACCTTGATGATGATGGCCCCTACTCTAACGGCATAGGTATAAGAAATCCCCTCAAATACATTTGGAATAGGTTCATCTTCACCATCAACAAAGGTCCCATAAACCAAAATACCATCTAAATCATAAACATTCTGATTAATTTCTGATAAAGGAATAGAAAATGAATAAGTTACTCCGCCATCATTAGTAATCCATTCATTTTCTTGGACAACATCATAAATGGTTTTATTTGGGATGGTATAATATTCTTCTGTTACTTTTCGGCAAGATGATGTTCCTAACACCAATATACCTAATAAAACGATGGCTAGCTTCTTCATGTGTGTTATATTTAAAAATGAATAATTAATTATTAGACGATTGATATATGATGATGGTTGCATACTAACAAAAAAAGCACCACAATTATTTGTGATGCTTTTCTTGATAGAAGAAGTTCTACTTATTCTCCACCTTCTTTTTCTTCTTCCTTCTTCTTTTTCTTTTTAGCGGCTTTACCTATGATATGGATTTGATCTTTTTCTTTATCATAATCTACTTCCATGGTATCACCTTCTGTAAGCTCTCCTTTAAGAATTTCTTCTGCAATCGGATCTTCCAAGAATTTCTGAATAGCTCTTTTTAGAGGACGAGCACCAAAATTGGCATCAAAGCCTTTTTCAGCAATATAATCCTTAGCAGCTTCAGTTAATTTGATATCATAACCCAGAGTTTGAACTCGACCAAATAAAGCTTTTAATTCTATATCAATAATTTGGAATATTTCTTCTTTTTCAAGAGAGTTAAACACAATTACATCATCAACACGGTTTAAAAACTCAGGAGCGAATGCTCTTTTTAAAGCGCTTTCAATTACGGTTTTATTATGACTTTCGGTTTGTGATAATTTAGCAGAAGTTGCAAAACCAACACCTTGTCCAAAATCTTTTAACTGACGAGCTCCGATATTTGAAGTCATGATGATGATGGTATTTCTAAAATCGACTTTACGACCTAGAGAATCTGTCAACTGGCCTTCATCTAAAACTTGCAATAAGATATTAAATACATCTGGATGCGCTTTTTCAATCTCATCTAGCAATACCACAGCATAAGGTTTTCTACGCACTTTCTCGGTTAACTGTCCGCCCTCTTCATAACCCACATAACCTGGAGGCGCTCCTACCAATCTGGAAACAGCAAATTTCTCCATATACTCGCTCATATCTATCTGAATCAAAGCATCGTCTGCATCAAACATGAAACGGGCAAGTTCTTTAGCCAACTCTGTTTTACCAACGCCTGTAGGTCCTAAGAAAATGAAAGAACCAATTGGTTTTTTAGGATCTTTTAATCCGGCTCTGGTACGTTGTATTGCTTTGGTTAATTTCTTGATAGCATCATCCTGACCAATAATTTTTTCGTTAATTTTCTCGAACATACCTAATAGTTTTTGGCTATCGGTTTGTCCCACACGTTGTAACGGAATACCAGTCATCATAGAAACTACTTCGGCTACATTATCCTCAGAAACAATATATCTCTTGGTTTTAGTTTCTGCTTCCCACTCTGCCTTAGCTTTATCTAATTCTTCTAACAGATTTTTCTCAGTATCGCGAAGTTTTGCTGCTTCTTCGTATTTTTGGCTACGAACTACTTTATTCTTCTCAACCTTTATTTGTTCTATTTTTTGCTCAATATCAATGATATTTTGCGGAACATGAATATTGGTTAAGTGAACTCTAGAGCCAGCCTCGTCTAAAGCATCAATAGCTTTGTCTGGTAAAAATCTATCCGTAATGTATCTTGAAGTTAAGCTTACGCAAGCTTCAATAGCCTCATCAGTATAAGTTACACCGTGATGCTCTTCGTACTTTTCTTTGATTCTGTTTAAAATCTCGATAGTTTCTGTTGGCGTAGCAGGCTCTATCATCACCTTTTGGAAACGACGGTCTAAAGCACCATCTTTCTCTATGTACTGACGATATTCATCTAAAGTTGTAGCACCAATGCATTGGATTTCTCCACGAGCTAATGCAGGCTTAAACATATTAGAAGCATCTAATGAGCCGGAGGCACCACCAGCACCAACAATGGTATGAATCTCATCAATAAACAAAATAACATCTGGAGATTTCTCTAACTCGTTCATCACAGCCTTCATACGCTCTTCAAACTGGCCACGATACTTTGTACCAGCCACCAAAGAAGCTAAATCAAGTGTAACAACTCTCTTGTTAAATAATACTCTTGAAACTTTACGTTGTACAATTCTTAAAGCTAAACCTTCTGCAATGGCAGATTTACCCACACCAGGCTCTCCTATTAAGATAGGATTGTTTTTCTTACGACGAGATAAAATTTGAGACACACGCTCAATCTCTTTCTCGCGACCAACGATAGGATCTAGTTTCCCGTCTTCGGCCATTTTTGTTAAATCTCTTCCGAAATTATCAAGTACTGGCGTTTTAGATTTGATATCTGAAACCTTCTTAGGTGTAGAAAAAGACTCTTCTTCTTTAAAGTCATCATCACCACCACTGGTTGCAGAATTTGTAGGATCATCTCTAAAACCACCTTTATTATTTTCTACTTCAGATTTAAATATTTCATAATTTAAATTGAACTGCGCCAATATCTGAGAAGCAATATTATCTTCTTCTCTTAAAATGGATAATAAAAGATGCTCTGTACCTATAATATCGCTTTTAAAAATTTTAGCTTCTAAGTAGGTAATCTTCAATACCTTTTCTGCTTGCTTGGTTAGGGGAATGTTCCCTAAATTAGCAGTAATAGCAGAAGTACCACGTACGGCATCTTCAATAGCTCTGCGAAGCTTTGCTGTATCAACACCCAAAGATTTTAAAATCTTTATCGCTACCCCATCTCCTTCTCTAATCAAACCCAATAGCAAATGTTCTGTGCCAATATAATCATGACCTAATCTTAAAGCCTCTTCACGGCTGTAAGAAATTACGTCTTTAACTCGGGGCGAAAATTTAGCTTCCATATAATACCTTTCTCTATAAGTGTAGAAACGTTCTAATGTATCAAATAGTTTTAGAAATGCAAGAGTAACGTTTAGTAGTTTTTATCAACAATTTAACCAATATAGTGGAAAACCGCTTTACACTAGTGAAGTTAAGAATTTTTACCTGTTTCTGACCAAAAAAACGATATTTGCCTTTCAATTGATGAAATAATGGCAGACGAGAAAATAATCTTTTCAATGGCAGGGGTAAATAAGATTTATCCACCACAGAAACAGGTACTAAAAAATATTTACCTTTCTTTCTTTTACGGCGCTAAAATTGGCGTAATAGGGTTAAATGGATCGGGTAAATCTTCCCTATTAAAAATTATTGCTGGCTTAGATAAATCTTACCAAGGAGAAGTAGTATTATCTCCAGGTTTTTCTGTAGGCTACCTAGCACAAGAACCAGAGCTAGACCCAGAAAAAACCGTTAAAGAGGTGGTTGAAGAGGGTGCAAAAGAGATTACAGACATCCTGAAAGAATACGAAGAAATAAACGAAAAATTTGGTTTACCCGAAGTTTATGAAGACGCTGATGCGATGGATAAACTTTTGGCAAGACAAGGCGTTTTGCAAGACCAAATTGATGCTGCTAACGGATGGGAATTAGATGCAAAATTAGAGCGAGCTATGGACGCTTTACGTTGCCCAGAACCTGACGCTAAGATTGCCACATTGTCAGGAGGGGAAAAAAGACGTGTAGCTTTATGCCGATTATTAATACAAGAACCTGCTGTTTTATTGTTAGATGAGCCTACCAACCACTTAGATGCGGAATCTGTGGATTGGCTAGAGCAGCACTTGCAAAACTACGAAGGAACTGTCATAGCGGTTACCCACGACAGGTATTTCTTAGATAATGTTGCTGGCTGGATTTTAGAATTAGACCGTGGAGAAGGTATTCCATGGAAAGGTAATTACTCATCTTGGTTAGATCAAAAGGCTAAACGCCTAGCCCAAGAAGAAAAAACCGAAAGCAAACGCCAAAAAACTTTAGAGCGAGAACTAGAATGGGTTAGAATGGCACCAAAAGCCAGACATGCAAAATCTAAAGCCAGATTGGGTAATTATGAGAAATTAGCATCAGAAGAAACTAAAGAAAGAGAAGATAAACTGGAACTGTTTATCCCGCCAGGACCAAGATTAGGTAATGTGGTTATTGAGGCTAATGGTGTAACCAAAGCTTATGGAGACCGTGTACTATTTGAAAATTTAACTTTCTCTCTTCCGCCGGCTGGTATAGTGGGTATTATAGGGCCAAATGGTGCCGGAAAAACTACTTTATTTAGGTTAATTACTGGCCAAGAGACGCCAGACGCTGGTACTTTTAGAGTTGGAGAGACTGTAAAATTAGGTTATGTAGATCAGATGCATCATGATTTAGACCCAGAAAAATCTGTTTGGGAGAATATTACCGGCGGACATGAGACCATGATGTTAGGAAATAAAGCCACCAATTCTAGAGCTTATGTTTCTAAATTTAACTTTAACGGAGCAGACCAACAGAAAAAAGTTGGGGTTTTATCTGGAGGTGAACGTAATCGAGCTCATTTAGCAATTACTTTAAAAGAAGGCTCTAACGTTTTATTACTAGATGAGCCTACCAATGATATAGATGTGAATACTTTAAGAGCCTTGGAAGAAGCTTTAGAGAATTTTGGAGGTTGTGCCGTAGTAATTTCTCACGATAGGTGGTTTTTAGATAGGATTTGTACCCATATTTTAGCCTTTGAAGGCGATTCGCAAGTGTATTTCTTTGAAGGCAATTACTCAGAATATGAGGAAAACCGTAAAAAGAGATTGGGTGATGTTACACCTAAAAGGATTAAATATAGAAAACTAGCTTAAGCTACATAAGTATTTTTAAGAAGCCTGCTTTTAACGAAGCGGGCTTTTTTTGTAAGAATAGCTCATAAAAAATCATACATCTTCTTAAATATAGGTTCATCATGTACTGCCAAGAGTACAAGACAAAACAAAGCTCAAGATAAATACCAGCTCTTTATGATACAGAGCCTGATTATAACTTATAAAAATTCTTGGCAGGGTTTTTCTAATACACCTATTATTCGGTAACCTTATTATGTTACCGATTTAATTGATTAAGCTATGAAAACAATTTCTAAAATTAGTATGCTGCTTGTTTTATCAAGTTTAGCAACACAAAGTAATGCACAGGAAACAACCGCAGAGACAACATCTCGTTTTTCAACTAAAAATTTCCGTACGTGGTCCGTTGGTATACATGGTGGAGTATTAACTCCATACACGGTATTCAGAGGTCAAACAAATGATTTTAATACTCCAAAAGAAAACTGGGGTTATGGTGGCTATTTAAAAAAGCAAATTATACCATCATTTGGAATTCAGGCAGATTTTTTGGCTGGTAAGGTTGAAGGATTAAGAGCATCAAGTTTGGTTCCTAACACTTCTGCTAATACCTTATATGAAGGTTCAAGTTTTAAATCTCATATAGAGTGGTCTGCTGCTTTAACAGCCAATTTCACTTTAGCCAATTTGAGTATCAATAATGAGCAAGGATATTTTTCGCCTTATGTAAAAGCTGGGGCTGGATATTTATCCTCTAACGCTGAGGTGGTAAATGCGGGGCCAAACCGTGGGTATGCAGAAAATTGGTTTGTACCTGTAGGTGCAGGTTTTAAAATAGGCATAGCCAAAGGTGTTAACCTAGATTTGGGTTATGATGTAAATTTCATGAAAACAAACACTTTTGATGGTGTTGCTGGCTCTAGATTTGATAATTTCTCTTACGGACATGCAGGTGTTGAGTTTGCTTTGGGGAAAAAAGAAAACCCACAATTAGCTAATTATAGCGCTTTGGCTGATTTAAGAAAACAAACAGCTGCAGAAAGTGAAGAGCTAAGAAGAGCATTATCTAATGCAGAACAAAATGCTTTGAGAGACAGGGAGCAATATGCTAAAGATTTAGGCGATGATGATGGTGACGGAGTAGCTAATAAATTTGACAAATGTGCTAACACACCTGCAAATACTGTAGTTGATGGCGCTGGATGTCCTTTAACCACACCAAAACAAATTATCAGAGAAAAAATAATGGTAACCGAGGTGGATAGAAAAATTGTTGATGAAGCCATTAAAAACTTAGAATTTGATTTGGGTAAATCCACCCTACGCTCTGTATCTTATCCTACTTTAAATAAAGTTGCTGCTTTACTGGTAGAAAAAAACTTTAGCCTTAAACTTGCTGGCCATACGGATAATACAGGTTCTATGGAATTAAACTTACGTTTATCTAAAGAAAGAGCAGAAGCAGTAAAAGCTTATTTAGTAAGCCAAGGAGTTAATGCTTCTAGAATTGAAGCTACAGGTTACGGTCCAAACCAACCTATAGCAAGTAATACTACTGCTGCTGGCAGACAAGAAAACCGTAGGGTTGAGTTTACACTTTTTTAAAGATTATCTTTAATAAATAACAAGTAAATTTAATAGAAAACACTATATAAAGGTTTAAAACACCAACATATAGTGTTTTTTATTTTTGATGGATTTGTAAACGTTTTATACACTACTCTTGTATAGTAATTAAAAGCTTATCTACGCGGTTATCATCCATATCTAAAACTTCTAATATAAAACCGTTCCATTCTGTTTTTTCCAAACTGGCGTAAATCTTATCGGGCTAGACATAGCCATGGACTAACTGGTGCTTTCATTATTGTCATACATCTATTTCCATTAAATCCAAATTAACCAAGTCTTAAATGTAATTTAATTGGCATTAGATTTCTCAATTGCATCTTCAAAATCTTCTTTTATAAATACCCATTCTTTACCTCTTAAACATATTGGAGTTAAATCGTCATCAGCTTCAGTGAAATTCAAAAAGTTCTCTCTTATGAGCTTCTCATCATGAGTCCGTTCAAATCTTTGGCGATGAAGGTCTATCATTTTATTAATGTCATAACGATTTAGTACCTCATGTAAATCCCAAAAATCTTTCTTTCTTCCTATTCGCTGAATAATATCAACTTTCATGGCTATAATTTCTTCTAAACTCGCCAGTCTTACTCCATCTTCCTCAACAATATCTTGAAAAAATGGATCCATTGCATAATAAATATCTAGCTTGACTACTTCGTTAGAAGATTTTCCAACAAGATAAGACTTACCTATTCCCGGATTTCCACCGAAATCTCCAGTTACATAAGCAAAATTTTCTTTAATGAACTTATCAAGTTCCTCGAATTTGATAGAACCATAGGGTGCATCAGTAAATAGGTCAATATCAACAGACACCCTATGACCGAGATGCAAACTCATTGCAGTACCTCCAACAAGCCTAAAATCTTTTAATTCTGGTGCGTACATTAAAGTGAGAAGTATTTCTTTCAGAAGTTTTTCAACAGTATTCCAATAGAGCATTTTAAGCTATTCTTTTATGGTTAAGAACTTTTATGGAATCTAAAGAACCTATAGCTTCTTTAATTTTCTTTTCACCATAAAATCTGATGATCTCATTTTTTTCTACCTCATTCCCTCTTTCAAACACTCTTTTTATGATTGCTTTAGATTGCTTACGCCAATTTATTGTTTCGATATCTGTGTCCCAAAAAAGTGCTTTTCTTAGCAAAGAAAGATTTGGCAGCGGCTCTGTTTTTAATTTTTCTTTTTCGAGCTCATAATAGGCCTGCAAAATAAGCATGGTTCCCTCTTTAAATTCTAATGCTTGATCTATTTTAAGGGATAAGGCAGGTGTAATGCCGCGTCTCCCTTTTGTAATTTCATTTAAGGTCTGCGGATATTCTTGTAATGATAGTGCAAAAGGAGCTTTTTTAAGCTTCCTTTTCTTTAATTCCCTTTCCAATATCATTCCTGGATGTAGACCTTTATATTTATCTATAGAGAATTGCATACTCAAATATAAACAAATTTGTTTATATCTGAGATAAGCAGTACATGTTATATAATGTAAAGTTTTCTAAGTCTTACTTATTTAAGATGGCGAATATAGCCTAAGCCTGCGTGTTGGATACTTATGCCTGGTTTACGTTTTTATTTTTGATGGATGTATAATTGCTTTATACACTACTCTTTTATGGTAATTAAAAGCTTATCTACGCGGTTATCATCCATATCTAAAACTTCTAATATAAAACCATTCCATTCTGTTTTTTCGCCGGTTTTTGGAATATGATTTACCAAAGAAATAAATAAACCCGCAACAGTGGTAAAATCGGCCGGTTTATGAGCCTCTTCCAGATTAAAAAATTCTAATAATTCAAAAAAAGGCAATTGTCCATCTACAAACCACGAGTTTTGATCTCTTTGGATAATTTGATACTGGTTATCTTCCGACTCAATAGAATCATCTATCAATTCGTCTAAAACATCATCTTTGGTGATGATACCCTGTAAAGAGCCATATTCATCCAAAACAATAGCACTATGAGATTTATGGATTTTAAACATTTCTAACACCCGATAAGCTGGCATACTTTCTGGCACATAAAGCGGTTTAGCCAGATTTTTAATCATATCAAAATCATTAAAACTGGTAGCTTTACTAAATAATACTTTTATAGATATAAAGCCTAACACTTTGTCTATGGTAGTATCACAAACTGGATAAACGGAATGGGGTTCTTGGCTAACTTTATCTCTTATTTGCTCTAAAGACTCGTCTATATTGATCCAAATTACATCATGCCTGTGCGTCATGAGTTGACCAACTTTACGATCTCCTAACGAAAAAACCCGCTTTACAATATCATGTTCTATTTCTTCTATTTCTCCGCCTTTGGTGCTTTCGCTTAGTATAGATTTTATCTCTTCTTCTGTTATGATCCCATCTTGTTTCTCTTTGATACCAAATAAGCCTAAAAACAAATCGTTTGTTTTGGCTAATAACCATATTAAGGGTTTAGATATGGTGCTTAAGGCTGTCATGGGAATGGCAACAAAAGAGGCGATTTTTTCTGGAAAGCTTAGTCCCACCCTTTTAGGGATAAGTTCTCCGAAAACGATGGTTAAATAGGTAATGCCTACAACAACCGTGATAACTGCTAAAGACTCGCTATAAGCTTGTAAGACATGAAAACTATTAAACCAATGGGTTAAAGCAGCAGTAAAAGTATTACCACTAAAAATACCGGTAAGGATACCAATTAAAGTAATACCTATTTGTACTGTAGATAGAAATGTATTGGGATGATTTGCTAATTCTAATGCCTTTTTAGCATTTTTATTTCCCTTTTTTGC
Organism: Pedobacter glucosidilyticus DSM 23534; assembly: GCF_000425145.1. Taxonomy (GTDB): domain Bacteria; phylum Bacteroidota; class Bacteroidia; order Sphingobacteriales; family Sphingobacteriaceae; genus Pseudopedobacter; species Pseudopedobacter glucosidilyticus. Next base: position 85,649 of record NZ_AULF01000009.1, on the reverse strand, counting down.
TGCACTTTCTAATTTAAATTTTCTGGATGAGACTAAAGCAATCTCGCTCATAGAAAAAACTCCGTTTAAAAGTATCAATGCAATAATGATGATGATTTCCATTTGTATCAAAAAGCCTGAAAATAACAAATATTTAGCTTAATAAGGTTTATTTGTGAAATCTTTATTGGATATTGATACTCATTTCTGCTTCGTTTTTTTATAAATCTTTTTTCTCTTTACTTCTGATGATTAGCTTCCAAATACTTTAAGCTCAATAGAACAAAATAGAACCTATCAACTCCTGTTAACTCTACTGCTCTTGCTGCTGAAGTGGGCATAAAATGTTAACGATATTTTTGCTCTGCATTTTAAAACGGCAATACTCGATAGTTTTGAATCCGTCACTAAACATGACCGCCTAAATAAATCTAAATACATCGTTGAAATTACGGAGCTTAATAAACGTATTACTCAGGGAAGAGAGCTATTGCTCTCTGGTGATATTGATGGTCCTGATTATAAAATCATCAAATATTCCTCTTTAGACTAGCTAAAATATATGCTTAATGTCTCTCCCCAACTTTTACGCTTGATCCCAAGAACTTAGGCACTAAAAAGAAAAAGGGCAAGCTAGATAAAATCTGCTTGCCCAGTCTGGCTCCCGAAGCTGGGCTCGAACCAGCGACCCTCTGATTAACAGTCAGATGCTCTAACCAGCTGAGCTATTCGGGATCGTATGTACAAAACGAGTTTGTTACTGTGGCGCAAATATATCAATTGATTTTAATTCTAGAAAAAAAATCATCAATAATATTCACAATTTTAGAAGCTAAAAAATTCAATCATCTCATCTGTTTGATATACAGATTTTTCCATAAAAAAGAGGCTATCTCAGAAATCATATTTGTCACATTGAGCGGAGTCGAAATGTTCTCTGATATACTCAAAAAAGGCTTCGACTCCGCTCAGCCTGACATAAAGTGGTGATTTGAGATAGCCTCATTTATAGAAATTTTATCATTTTAAGATTTCATAACACCAATGGCACTGCCATTCCAGTCTGGAAATAATTGAGCATGATTATTTACTTTCAAATGTTTTGCAGCAACTTCACTAAATACACTTCTAAAATCTGTAGTTACGGCTAAATCTCTTCCATCTTCTAAATTTTCTACAGATAATGGTGCCACTTTACCATGTACTAAGCCACCTTTAACATCATTACCTAAAATAAAATTACATGATGCTCTTCCGTGGTCTGTTCCACCAGTTCCGTTTTGTTTAACGGTACGTCCAAATTCTGTCATCGTCATTACCGTAACATCATCTTGTAAAGTGCCCATATCTGTCCAAAAAGCCATAATACTCTCGCTTAAATCATTAACATTTCTAGCGAAAATACCGGTATCTGTACCTTGGTTAAAGTGGGTATCCCAACCACCAGACTCGGCGAAAGCCACCTCTAAACCAACGTTCATTTTAATGAGCTGAGCTATCTGCTTTAAAGAATTTCCTAAAGATGATGTAGGGTATACTGCGCCATTAGCTGGCTTATAATTTTTAGTATCGGTTTTTTGAAGCATTTTAATAGCCTCAAAACTTTCTTTACCTGTATTTTTCAATAGCTCAGAAGATGTTTGATCGTATAAATCTTCAAAATTCTTAGCCGCCATATTAGCGCTGGCTTGGTTTCCTCTCATTTGAATATTAAAATCTTGGAGATTACTGATAGCTAAAGAAGGGTTATCCCCATAAAAAGAACGAGGTAAAGAAGATGTTAAACTTACTGCCTGAAATGGTGTAGCCGCCTCATGACCAAGTAAACCCACCGCTCTGTTTAACCAACCACTAGATGTTCCCTTTTTAAAAGGTGTACCAGACTCCATATAATCTTGAGCATCAAAATGGGAACGTGTTGTATTTGGCGAGCCAATACCATGTACGATAGCCATCCTTTTGTCTCTAAAAACCTGCTCAAAAGCCGCCATTGATGGATGTAAACCAAAATTACCGTCTAAATCTATCAAAGGTTTTTTATTTGCTGCTTTAACGGGCGACATAAATAGTGTTGGTCTTGCAGCCTTTAAATATTCATCGTTAAAAGGCGTTACAGCCATTAAACCATCCATAGCACCGCGTTGAAAAATACATACCAGTATTTTACGGCGTTGGAACAAGCCTGGCTCTCTGATACCTGCTACAGCTTCTGATAAGAAGGTTGGAATACCGCCAATACCTATCCCAAAAAGAGCTAAACCACCTGCTTTTATAAATCCTCTCCTTGATGTCATATCCTTAATATTTTAATTTATTATTTACGTTGAAACTCTGGAGAACCAATAATTACCCCAACTACTTGTGCCAACATGTTACTCCCTGCATTTGCCTGCATGGTTTGTTTAGGCGGAGTAGATGATTTTTGCTGATTTTTTTCTTTCATATTTTGCATTCCCATCATATCATCTCCTAAGGCGGCATCCTCATTCATCATATTTTCTGTTTTCACCTGATTTTTATTGGCTGCCGCTTCTACCTTTTTACTCAACTCAGAATCATTAACCATAGGTTTTAGCCTTTTAACCGTTTCATGCACATTACGCTCTGGCATCATAATTTTGCTGTAGGTATATAAAGCTGCCTCTGCACTCTCTGGTTCTCTGTTTTGATTTAAAGCTTGTATATTAAACCTTACCCCCGGTATTTTTTGCGATGCAATAGCTAATCCAAAATTCATTCTGTTTAATAAGGAGCCTGTATTTATCCAATAAGCCGCCCTATCTGGGAAACCTGTTGGTGCCTGATAGTAATAAATTTTCTGACCCATTTTATTAATCCAAGTAAATAACTGATAAGGCTGGGTAATCTCGGCATCTAAACTTCTAACAGCACTGATAGCCAATTCAAAAGGAGATTTGGTTTTTTCTCTTAAAGCCTCTTTATTCCAAAACTCTGGAGCTGTAACCATCGTGATGATCACCTCTCTGATATTCCCTTTTTTCTCACGGAAGGTACTAGCCATTTTATCTATTAAGCTTTGTGGAGGATTATCGCTTACAAAACGTATAGCCAATTTACGTGAGATAAACTTAGCTGTTGATGGATGATCGGCCAGCATATTCAATAAAGTAACACCTTCTTCATAGCCTCCACCGGCAGGAAAGTATTTATCTAGCACTGTTTTTTCTCCTTTATCATGACGGTTAGGTACAAACATAAAATCACCATCTATAACAAAGCCAGATTTAAGGAGCTTATCTTTGGGTGTATTCTCCATGGTTTTTTTCATCCCATCAGCATAACCATCATTCATAGGGGCTATTGTCCAACCGGTTAATACACGGGCAGCCTGGGTTACATCTTGCTGACTGTAGCCACCATCAACACCTAAAGTATGCAACTCCATTACCTCTCTGGCATAGTTTTCATTTAAGCCTCGGTTGTTATTAGCTGGTCTTTTAACTTTTGCATTTTTAGGCATCTCCATAGGGCCAGCACTAGAAAAATTATCTAAATACCTTAACATGGCCGGAGATTTTGCGGTTGCTTGTAATAAAATATTAAAATCCTGAAATACATTTGGCCTAATCACATCTCGCTCATAAGCTGGTATAAACTCGGCACATTGCCCTTTATCTAAGGAAACATTGAAATGGTTAAACCAAAACTCTGTTAAAACTTCCTGAGCCTGGTTTTCTGAATAAGCCGCTCTTAATATCTTTTGACTGATAAATTGTCTGTAAAGCTCTTGCTGTGGTTTTAAATCTTTATCATCCATATATTTTTTGATGATTTGACGATAATCTGCCCGGTTTTGATTAACTGAGTCTTTATGAACATATCCATCTTTGATAGCCATTCTGATAACTACTCCACCTCTTGGGTATTTTTCTACTACTTGTGCGTTGGAGAGTTGAAGTGCATCATACTTATCTAGCATTTGCTTCAACTCTTTATCTTCTAAATTTGCTTTTAGTTGAGTAGCAAACCATTTCTCTAAGCCCATTTTCAGCACAGCATCTATTTCACCTGGTTTGATACCATAGGTAAATCTATTTAAAAGGTGCGCTGCTGCTTCACGCTCGGTTAAACCTGCTTGCTTGTAAGGAAAAGAAAACTTTGCCTTTACCGGCTTTTCTTTAGTAAAGGAAGCCAGTACCAATAAACCGGTAATGATGAGTGCAGTTATACTGAAATAACGAAAAGTGATTTTCATAACTCTTGAGATTTTTATGATAACAATATATTTAAGACATGATAAAATAGGATTGGTTTAACCCATGATAAAAGAGGTAATTTTATACCAGCAAAAACTTGGCATAAAAAAAAGCGTCCTCAAATTAGAAAACGCTATTATAAATGTTTAAAAAGATGTTTTTTTATTCGCCCAGTATGGGTTGATTTACAGAATAGTACTTTAGTTCTATAATATCATTTGGGAGGGCTTTTGTGTTCCAATGTTTATGAATAGCCACCGCAGCACCTAAAGCCGTTGCTTGAGCCATGGAGGCGGCATAAACCTCTATCTGAGGGAATGCTCTTGCCAATAAATTCATATATATGGTATTTTTTGAAAAACCACCATCTACAAATATTTTCCTTATGGCAGAACCTTTTATAATTAAAGCTGTGGATTGCGATTGTAAATCAATAATATCTGCCACTAATTGATGATAAGCTTCTTTTTCATTTGCAAAACTGCTTAAATCTCTACCTCCAAATGTAGATTGCTTTGGTAAAATTACTGATGCTTGATCTTCATTTTTAAAGCGTTCTTTTAATTGAGCTGCCAATTGTGCATCAAAAGGCATGGTTCTAAAAATAAGCGCATCAACCTTAAAATGTGCTGCTATTCTTTTGCTTTGTTGTTCTAACTCGAAGCCTGCAAATAATCTTGAAGCTTTTACTGGTTTCCCATGATAAGCTATGTAAGCTAAGCAATCGTTCTCTAACTCTTGCGAGGTTAAAGGGCTTTCGTTAAACGGATTAAGACTAATACACCAAGTACCAGTAGAAAGCAATACAAAAGGCTCTTTAAAATTTACCAAATAAGGAATCAAAGCTGCCGAGCTATCATGCAAGCCTACACCTGTTTTATAAGTTTTGCCCATAAAAGAGGCTTCAATAACATCATCAGCAGGAAAAATCTTTGGAAGCTTTTCTACCAATTGTTCATCGTAAACCCATTGGTGATAATCTTTTTTATTGAAATCCCACAGTTGGGTATGGCATCCAATACTGGTCATATCGGTAAAATATTTACCAGTGATTAAATTGCTCATGTATTGCGGAAGATGCAAAACGTATTTTATCTGCTTAAAAATATCAGGTTTTTGATGCTTGATACGGTACAATTGCATACCAGAGTTTAAACTACCCGAAGCTGGCGATGCTGTTTCTTGTGCTATTTTTTGTGGGCTGCCATGTGTTTGGTAAAATAACTCTTCTAATTCTTTTGGATAAGGTTTTAGATAATTGTAAAGTGGCGTTAAGGGTTTTCCTTCCTCATCAAGGTATACAAAACTTGCCCCGTAAGTAGAAAAATTAATGGCTTTGATGTCGTATTTATTGGCTTTTAAAACTTCATTTAAAGAATCAAAAACTGATAATCTAAGGCTGTCCAAATTCTCGCAGCTGTCTCCATCTTCGTCTTTGGTTTCTAAAAAACGAGCCGATTTTTCATAAACAATATGGTATTGCTCATCAAAAAGGAAAAGCTTTTTATTGGTTTTACCTACATCAAAAACAGCGATAACGGGAATAAGCATTTTTTAAGTTGAAAGTATTAAGTTAAAGGTTGAAAGTATTAAGTTGAAAGTGAAAAGTTTAGAGTTTAAAATCTTCAATATAAATCGTCATTTAAACTCTAAATTCTTCAGAAATCAATCTAAAATTGTAATTCTAAAATCTAAAATATTAAAGTCCGGTTGCTACCGTTACAGCTCCTCTTTCTTTTATAAGTTCTTGTCTTACGGCTAATTTTCTGTAAGCTGCTACCGGATCTAAAGCTGCACCAGAACGTAAACGAGCTTCTGCTACAATTGCTCTAACATCGGTACGGAAAACATTTTGTAATATTTCCTGACATTTAACCGTATCGTTTTCTTCTTGAGCTTTTTGTAAAGCTGTTCTATCAACCAATAAAGCTTGTGTATAGGCAATCATGATAGCTTCAACAGATTGTAATAAATCTTCTAACGGATCTTTTACGTTGTGCGATGCATCAATCATCCAACCTAAATCTTTGGCGTGGTTCATATTTTTTGCATCCATACCTTCTACCAATTCGTTAAATATTAAGAATAACTGATATGGTTTTAAGCTTCCTGCGGTTAAATCGTCATCGCCATATTTAGAATCGTTAAAATGGAAACCGCCTAGTTTACCTTCCATCAATAATAAAGAAACTATTTGCTCTATATTGGCATTTGGTAAATGATGACCTAAATCTACCAAAGTATAAGCTTGAGGGCCTAGTTTATTGGCAAATAATAAAGACTGTCCCCAATCGCCAACGGTCATCGAATAGAAATTTGGTTCGAAAGCTTTATACTCTACAAACATTTTCCAGTCTTTTGGTAAGGCAGCATATATTTCCTGCAAGCTTTCTAAAGTATTTTGGAAAGCTTTTCTGAAGTTTAATTGCCCAGGAAAGCAAGAACCATCTGCTAGCCAAACGGTTAAAGAATCTGAACCTAATGCTAAACCTTGTTGAATAACTTCGATATTATGTGCTATAGCTTGTTGTCTTACCGCTTTGTTTACATGCTGTAATGAACCAAATTTATAGCTCAACTCTTGTCCTTTTTGATCTTGAAAGGTATTAGAGTTCATAGCATCAAAACGTAAACCATGACTTGCCGTAAGATTTTTTATAGCGTCATAATCTTGAGGGATATCCCAAGGAATATGTAAAGATATAGCACCACTAGATTGGTTTAATGTATGCAACAAGCCAATATCAGCAATTTTTTCTTCTAGGTTACGAGGCTCGCCACCACCAGAAAATCTGCCGAAACGCGTACCACCTGTACCTAAAGCCCAACTAGGGATAGCTATTTGGAAATCAATTAATTTTTGGATAACAGCCTCTACTTGAGGAATTTCTGATTTAATGAAATCAAACCTTTTTTGATGTGACGCTTGATGATCGCTATTATGTTGGTCTATATGACTTTTTTCTATCAACATGGTTGTAATTGGTTTTTTATTAATATAATCAAAAATAACCGATTAAGAAACCGTAGCAATTGTTCTTAATCGGTATTTTCATTGCTGCTTTTTATCTTACAAATGCCATGGCAACACCACCATCAACATTTAGCACATTACCGGTTGATTTATTTAATAAACCACCAGCAAATGCGAAACAAGCATTAGCAATATCTTCTGGTAAAATAATCTCGTTCAATAAAGTACGTTTTGCATAGTAAGCAGGCAGTTCTTCTACTTTAACGCCATAAGCTTTTGCTCTGCCTTCTGCCCAGCCACCAGCCCAGATATTACTATCAGAGATTACAGCATCAGGGTTAACCACGTTTACACGGATTTTATCAGCACCTAATTCTGCAGCATTTAATCTGCTTAAATGTAATTGCGCTGCTTTTGCAGAACCATAACCAGCATTATTTGGACCAGAAACTAAAGCGTTTTTGCTCACAATATTGATGATATCGCCACCAATATTTTGCTTACGCATGATTGCTACACCTGCTTGGGTAATTTTAAATTGGCCTTTTACCAATACATCGTAAAGTAAATCCCAATCTTTATCGGTATGGTCTTCTATAGATTTTGAGATAGATAAACCAGCATTATTTACAATTAAATCTACCCCGCCAAAAGCCAAAGCAGCTACTTCTAAAGCTTCTTGTATTTGGCTATCATTGGTAACATCTAAAACTGCTGTGGTATAAGCATCTTTACCATAAAGCTTTTTAAACTCTTCGCCAGCACCAGCTAAACGCTCTGCATTCATATCGTTTAAAATAACTACAGCGCCTTCTTCTACAAATTTCTTTGCAATAGCTTTACCTATACCACCGGCACTACCTGTAATTAAAGCAATACGCCCGGATAAAGCCTTTGGCTTAGGCATACGTTGTAATTTAGCTTCTTCTAGCAACCAGTACTCAATATCAAAAGCCTCTTGTCTTGGTAATGAGGTATATTCTGAAATAGCTTCAGCACCTTTCATCACATTAATAGCATTGATATAAAATTCTGCCGCTACACGGGTAGTTTGTTTATCTTTTGAGAAAGAGAATAAACCTACACCTGGGTATAAAATAATTACCGGATTAGCATCTCTTATAGCCGGGCTATTATCATGCTTGCAGGTCTCGTAATAATTGGTATACATTTTACGGTAAGCCTCAAATGCTGGTGCTAATTGCTCTTTTATAGCTTTTACGTCTGATAAATCTTGCTCTGGCTTTAAGTCTAATACTAAAGGACTAATTTTAGTTCTTAGGAAGTGGTCTGGACAACTGGTTCCTAGTGGTGCTAACCTATCTAAATCATGAGAATTGATAAACTCGAGTACTCTAGCATCATCAGTAAAATGCCCAATCATGCTTCTTTCGCTTGAGCAAAAACCACGTAAAATAGGTGCTAAAGCAGCAGCTTGTTTCTTACGTTGGTCTTCTGGAAGACTTTGTATTTTTTGTCCACCAAAAACAGGTCCTTTTTTACCATAATTTTGCTCTAGGTATTCCGCACATTTCTCTATCACCTCTAAGGTATTGATGTAGCTTTCGTAAGCTGTATCTCCCCAAGTAAATAAACCATGCGAGCCCAGCATAATACCTTTAATACTAGGGTTTTCATCTAAACATTGCTTTAACTGTAAGCCTAGCTCGAAACCTGGTTTTTTCCACTCAACCCAACCAATTTCTCCGTTGAATAATTCTTGAGTAATTTTTTTACCATCTTTTGCTGCTGCTATAGCGATAGCTGCATCAGGATGTAAATGGTCTATATGTTTAAATGGTAAAAAACCATGTAAAGGTGTATCAATAGATGGTGCTTTAGAAGCTAAATCGTAAATACAGTGGTTAAAAAGTTCAACCATCTCGTCTTCATAGGCTACCCCACGGTATATATTTTTTAAATTGCGCAAGCGGTCTACGTATAGCGCTGCCAAGCCACTTTTCTTGAGGGTACCTATATCGCCACCAGAGCCTTTGATCCACATGATTTCTGTATCTGCACCTGTTAAAGGATCTTTTGCTATGACTTTGCAAGATGTGTTTCCACCACCATAGTTGGTTAATCTTAAATCTGCACCTAATAAATTTGAACGATAAATTAATAAAGCTACTTCATCACCGGCAAGTTTTGCTGCTTCTGCCTCATCCCATAAATAGCTTACATGTTTAAATTGCTTTGTATCAAAAGACATCTTATTTTGGTTTTTATTGTTTATGATTTGATTGAGTTTCCGTAGCCTACAATTAAAATAGAAAGGATAATAAAGAGAATACCTACTATTACTGTAGTGAAGGTTTTACTTTTTACACCTTTCCATTCTTTAAGTATTAAACCCCAAAGGTTGGCTATAAGAATGATAAATGCCATGTGTAATATCCACGAACTTGGGCCATTTCCTAATTTACTTTCGCCCATACCGTAGAAGAAAAATTGCAGAAACCATGTTGTGCCCGCTAAGGCAGAAAAGATATAGTTTTTTAAAAGTGGTGTGCTTGTGTTGGTATAATCTCCGAAAGTTTTGTTACGGATATTTAGCAGCATGCACCAAATAAAATTGGTAGTTAAACCACCTAAGAGAATAACAACATAAGTTACATTGTTTTGAAACAAGAACTCGCCTTGGTTGGGGTTATTAGCTTTCCATACCTCGTTCGCGGTAGAGGCCATATCTTTACCTGCATCAATACCGAAAGCAAAACATGCACTCAAAACACCAGAAACTATGGCTACAAAAAGTCCTAAACCTATTTTAAACTCATTGTTAGCAGTGTCCTTTTCTGTGGCGTTTAAATCTTTTTCCTTCATCATACCTGCTTTTCCGCAGATGATAATTCCGATGATACATACCAGAATACCTAATAGCACCATTTGACCCCAAGTGTTGTTTATTAAATCTGTAAAAGAATCTTTACCCGGACTAGGGTATAAATCATAATAAAAAGAAGGAATTAAAGCTCCAAAAACAGAGCATAAACCTAAAATGATTGAACTCCCTAAAGAAACACCTAAATACCTTACTCCTAAACCATAGGTTAGGCCACCTATTCCCCATAAAACACCAAAAAAGTAAGTTAAGCCCAAAATGTCACCATCAGTAGCGGCAATAATTGCAGTAAAATCTGGTATGGTTAAATAAGCTGCTAGAGGAGGTACAATTAGCCAAGAAAATATCCCGCCTACTATCCAATAACTTTCCCAAGACCAACCTTTAACTTTTTTGTAAGGAATGTAGAAACTACCCGAAGCAAAGCCCCCGATAAAATGAAAAATAACGCCTAGTAATGCTTGCATGTAAATTCGTTTAACTTATTGGTAGCGCTAAAATATGCACCAAGCTTAGTTAAACTGTCATGCACCATCATGTGCTCTTTATAAAGAGGCTCTTAAAGTAAGTGCAAATGGAATTTCGCGATGTGCCGAAATTTGATTCTTTATCATCTCTGCTGCGATGGTTCCCATGAGTTTAAAATCAGTTGAAATGGTGGTAATTCCGTTTAGCAATAATTTTTTTAATGGTGTCTCATTATAGGAGATGATGCCAACCTCTTTACCCAATTCAAAATTTAAAGAAAGTATTTTTTCTATCAAAGTAACCAAATCATGCTCCATCAAATTGATATAAACTTCACCTTTTGCTATAGGTTCTGATTCTATATCATGAATGATTTGGTGGTTAAAGGCATATTGCTGACAAAAAAGTTTAAAACCATCTATGATTTCTGTTGGATAATAACTTTTATCGGGAAAAATAAGCTTTAATGTGTGGTATTTAGAGAGTTCTTTTTTAGCTTGATGGAGAGATTGGTAAATATCCTGCCTGAAATTCTCATATACTGCCGAATAATTACCTACTATACCCTCTAATTTTTTGTCTAATAGGATAAGTTTTTCTGCTGGTATGGTATTGATAATTTGATAAGCATCATCACCTCCTTCTACAAAATGTGGGATGATGACATAATGAGAATAATCGCTTCTTTTACTTAGAATAAGCTTTTTAAAGATGGTATAATCGTTATTATAAATGTAAAAATCAATACTTGCCTCTTCACCCAATGCGGCTACAAAAGCATCGTAAATAATTTTTTTATGTGCTGATAGCTTATTGAAGAGCAAGAACACCCTGATTTTCTTTTTAAAATCTGTTTGTCCTATGTAATAGCCTTTACCAGGTACTGATACTAGGATGTTTTGCTTTTTAAGATGCTTATATCCTTTTTCTGCTGTATCTCTGGAAATATCTAAAGCATAACTTAACTCATTTATAGATGGTAAAACATCCCCTTTTTTAAGCTTTCCGTTTTCTATGGCTTCTACAATAGAGTCGCACAGCTGCAAGTATTTTGGGGTAGCAGAATATTCATCTATTTGGATGAGCTTAAAAAAATTATCGGTACGCATTAATCAGCAAAATAAGTGAGTGTTTATACAAATGTAACAGAACTAAATAAATAGTTCTGAATACAAGGGTATAAGATTATTTTAAATTTCGCAATTAAGGCTTTTTCAACTTATCTATTAACCAATTGGTGGCTTGTTCTTTTTGCTCGGGCAGTTGTCTATGTCCAGACTCTTTGTAAATAGCTAATTCTTTTGGCGCACTAATGCTGTTATAAGCTGCATACATAGATGTTGGCGGACAGGTTTCATCATTAAATCCCCAGCTGTAAAAGCCTGGAACCTTTAACTGTTTAGCAAAATTTACTACATCATAATACTGGCAAGTTTCTAGCTTGGCTTTGGTATTATTTAGGTTTACAGATGTTGCATTGAAGTAGTGTGGCCAGCCACCTGCCCTATTAAATAAATAACCTGTAACATCGCTTAAAGCTGGGTAAAATGCCACCAAATATTTAATTCTTTTATCTAATGCTGCCGTTACAATAGATAATGCCCCACCTTGGCTGCCACCTTGTACAGCTAAGTTAGTACCATCATAAGCTGGATGATTGGCTAAATAATCTAAGGCTCTGATACATCCTAAATAAACTCTTTTATAATAAAAGCTGTTTTTGTTGTCTAAATTAAAGCTAGGATAACCTGCTAATGCACCAGCTCTTAAATCATCATAAACACCTGCATTTAAGTTAACCGGGATACCATGTATACCTATTTCTAAGGTTATAAAACCTTTTTCTGCCAGGGCAATATCGCCATTATATGGTCTTACACCAGCACCCGGTACTTTTAACACGGCCGGATATTTTCCTTCTTTTTTTGGCACACACAAAATACCATAAATTCTGGAAGTGCCTATGTTTTGGATATTGAGCTGGTAAACATCAACTGTGGCTGTAGAACGTTCTTTTAGCAATTCTAATTTTGCATCAAAAGGCACTTTATCTAACTCCTTTATCGCATTTGCCCAAAAAGTATTAAAATCATCAGGCAAAGTAATGGTAGGTTTTATGCTTTCAGGAGCAAAAGCTGCTGTAGCCAAACTTTTAACTATTTTATCTCCAGATTGTGCCGTAACGGTTATTCTTAAAAAACCTGGTGCTGTTAAAGAATTGGCATTTACAAAAGCTTCTCCTTTGGTTAAAATTAGCGAGTCCTTTTTAATAGCTGGCATTTTTTCTGGACCAAGCTCGTACTTTACTTTTATGTTTTTAACTTGCTTACCGTCTTGAAGGGCTGTAATTTTAAATTTAGGTTGCTCGCCCAATTGGTAAATCCAGTTAGGTTTATCGGCGGTAACTACTAAAGTAAAGCTGGATGTGGTATTGGTTTGTGCCTGTACGGTTAAAACAAGTAAAAAACTTAATATGATAAACGTTAGGTTTTTAAATTTAAGAATAGAATTCCTCATGTTGCGGTTTGGTATATGGTTAGCTAATATTTGCTAAGTTAATATTGTTAGGTAAATCATAAAAATCATTTTATCATTTATAAGTTTTTTAAAAGTCTTATAAAAAAGATTTTTGTTGGCGTAGCTTCCTGATTTACAAATTTCACTTTTAAAGATTTAGCGTCAACGCTTGAAAGTATATCATCAGGAATGGGGTATTCTTCATCAAAAAACTTTTCTCCTTTATCTCCATTTAAAACAACTTGTTGCAAAAGCTTATCGTTTATAAAAATTTGAAGTCCGTTTACCTTATCGGCTCCGTAATACGTAATACGGAGTTTTCTGGCCTGCTTGTTCTCGTTTTTAAGCTCATAGGAGAGCCAAGATTTTATGGCTCTAAACCGCCTATCTCTAAATAATCCATTTTCTGTTTGATCGCCTTCAAAAGCGTGGTCTACTTCCGACTGTTGTTCGCCAGGTGCCACAAAATCTATCGTGGCAGTTTCTAATGGTAAAACTCTTTGCTCATCTGCCAGCCATTTCTTACGATTTTCTTCTACATTTTCGAGATTACTTACCGGCCAATACAGCATGTAACGAGCATCATGCAGCTTAAAAAAAGGAATCAATTTTAGGTCTTTGTACTTAGCCTGATAAATGTATGAGGAAGCACTAAAAATAAGTTTTTCTTTATCGATAACTTCTAATTGGGGTTTAAAATCTGTAGCTGTTGTGATGAGAACCGGAGCATCTGCAACAGAATAGATTGGTCCGTTAGCAATATGCCCTTTTCTGGAATCGTCGGCAACTAAACCTACCAAATCTTGAGAAGAGGTAGCTGCAGCAAGTACTACTGGACCATGTTTAAAAGCTACCCAAGAAGATTGATCGGGTAATTTCTCTGCTTGAGTTGCCATGGGCAGGGTAAGCTTTACTTGATCATTATTTTTCCAGTTTCTTTGGATAGCATAATATCCATTTGCCTGTAGTTGGGCTTTTACAGTCTTTTGGTTAACTAAAATATTCATCTGAGCATTTTTTAACCACTCTGGTTTTCTGATGTATAAGGTAAATGAGGATGGTTTTGCCAATTTAAGCGTTAATGCTGTAGATTCCTGAAAAGGAAATTTTGTTTCCTGTTTTAAAATCAGGCCTTTTTCTTTCCAGTTTAGGGTGGATGCTATGAATAGGTTTACAAAGATGTCATTTTTCTGATAAGCATAAATCAACTCGCCGTATTTAGCATGGTTTTCTATACCTGTACCCACGCAGCACCAGAAAGCCAACTCTGGTTTAGAGTAAACTCTGTAATGTTGCGCCCGCATAGGGGTTAAATAAACCAAGCCTCCGTGTTGCGGGTGTTGCGAAGCTAGTATATGGTTATAGGTGGTTTTCTCATAAAAATCCATATAAGCTGCTTGTGGATGATTTTGAAACAGCTGCTTACTTAATTTCAACATGTTATAACTGTTGCAAGTTTCTGGACCATCTTTATGATGAATAAGTTCAGAAAAATCATCGGTTTTGTTAAAATGTTCTCTTACGCTATTGCCTCCTATGGCTACGCTTCTATGATAAACTACGTTTTCCCAAAAAAACTTAGCTGCATTTTTCCAGCTTTGGTTACTTGTAAGTTCTGCTATACGCATAAAACCAATTACTTTTGGAATTTGCGTATTGGCATGAAGACCGGTGAGGGCATCTTTTTGTTGTATTAAGGGTTGTAGAATAAATTGATGCGAAAAGCGCTTGGCTGCCGCTAAATATTTATCATCACCAGTGATGGCTGCTACATCTGCTAAAACCTCGTTCATACCGCCATGCTCGCAACGCAACATATTTTGCATCTGCTCATCACTTAAATTGGCAATAGTATTTAAACACCAATCGCTCAGTTTCACGAGTATTTGTTTTGCTTTCTGGTTATTGCTGATTAAATAAGCATCAATTAAGCCGGCATAAAGCTTGTGTAAATTGTACCATGGCACCCATTTTTTATTTAATGAAAAGTTTGATACTTCTATTTTTCCATTTGCTACATCAGCCCAAATGGCTAAACCATCAGGCACCCCGCCAAGGTATCCATCAGGATTTTTTTGTTGGCATATAGCTAGCTCATCTATCATATAGTTTAGCCGCTTTATCAACTCTGGCTCTTTGGTTGAGGCATACATCATGGCAAGTGATGAAAGATAATGACCAGCAGTTTGCCCTCCGAGTCCGCTGGTTTCCCAATTGCCATACATGGGTGCTTTGGGCGTAAGCTGGGCTTCTTTTAAAAATGGAGCTAAAAGTCTATCTGGCTCTAAAGCCAATATATACTTTAAATTATTTTGTTGTGCTTTAAGAAAGAGTTCGTCTTCTAATTTTACAGCAGCAAGAGGAAATAGCTGGGCCTTTAGCTGCTCTTGTGCGCAAAGTTGAGCCGTTTGAAAGCATAAGAAGCTGAGGAGAATTTTTTTAATCATAATGGGAAGGAGCTATTCATCGTAAAAAACATCATTATTGTTGTACTGCCTATTTATCTTCACCCAAATAATCAAACCATGCAAAATCTGCATAATTCTTGGTTTTTAAACCATTACTACTGGCATACATAGCTAGGTAAACTCCTGTAAAGCCTCCTGCCATTGTTCTGTTAAGCATGGTGCCTTCCACATCATCTAGTAATAAGTTCCATTCGTTTTCTTTTGTAGCGTAGTGAAAGGTATAGGCCTGACCTTTGGCAGATACTTTTAAAAATAATTGTTTGGCATCAACAGCTTTTTCTGCTAGTATTTCTACCTCTCCTGCTTTTACCTTGGTTAAGCGCAACACCTTTTTTCCATTCTGTAAGAGATACTCCAACTTAAAATGATGGGTTGGGTTTTGATAAACCAACAACCCTGCTGTTTCTTTATTTTTTGGATTAAACTCCATGAATGTACTTGCCGAGAAATTGATATGCTGTTGCCTGCGTCCAATAAAAGCTGGGTTAGCTTTTTCTGTAATGGTTTCTGGTTTCAGATATAGCCTTAAAGTTCCTTCTTTTTGGGTTAGCGAATATAAATTTGCTGATGGTGTTCTGATGAAATTCCATTGATAGGCTAATTTATCACTATCAAAATCATCTCTTCTATCAGGCTTGGCTACCTTAAACGCTGGCAAATTAGGAAAAGGAAACTGGGGGAGTACTTTGCCTTCGCCGGGTGCTACAACTGGCCATCCATCTTCCCAAATTAAGGGTGCTATAAAAGTTTCGCGAGCTAAATTAGCCAGACCTTTTCCACCGTAGGGTCTGGTTCCGAGCAAAACGGTATACCACTCGCCATTTTGTGTTTCTACAAAATCTGCATGCCCAATATTTTGTATAGGGTAATGATTGCCTAAATGTCTGCTGGTGATGATGGGATTTTTAGCTCCAATTTCATAAGGTCCCTGAATGCTTTTACTTCTAAAAACAGTAACAGCATGGTTAAAATCTGTACCTCCTTCTGCTATGATGAGGTAATAATAACCGTTTACCTTATAAATATGTGGGGCTTCTATATTACGGGCTTCTCTGGTTGCTCCTTCATCCAATAAAAGGGTTACCGGACCTTTAAGTTTCATGGTTTTGGTATCAAACTCTTGCAACCAAATTTCTCTTTGTTTAAAATATCTTTCTTTATTTGGGATTTTATTACCTGTGTACCAAGCTTTTCCATCGTCATCAAAAAACAAAGAAGGGTCTATACCTGGGGCTTCTTCCAGCCAATAGGGATTGCTCCATGGGCCAGCGGGATTTGTTGCTGTTATCACAAAATTTCTTTTTACAGGATCGCCACCGGCTCTGGTACATAAAATATAGTATAGCCCCTGATGGTATCTGATGGTAGGTGCAAAAATCCCTCCTGATGGGTTTACGCTATCTAATCTTATTTGATCTGGCCTATCTAAAGCATGGCCTATTTGCTGCCAATTTGCTAAATCTTTACTATGGAAGATGGGTAAACCGGGAAAATACTCGTTAGTTGAACAAACCAGATAATAATCATCATTTACACGGCAAATGCTTGGATCTGGATAATATCCTTTTAAAACCGGGTTTTGTAATACGGGCTTGTCTTGTGCAAATGTACTGCTAACACTTAATAAAAATAATATACAAAATTTTCTAAGTCTTGAAAATATGAAATACTGACTCATGGAGGCTTAAATTGGTTTTAATGATAGAGCTTGTTTTTAAGCTTTACGCACATAAAGATGCTAAAATTGTTATCCATATAAAATGAAGTTCCAAATGTGTTTGAGCTAAAAGAACAAAATAAAACCTTATGCAACTTGTTTAGAACAAAATAGAACCTATTAGCTTCTGTTGGCTCTACTGCTCTTGCTGCTGAAATAAGTGAAAAATGGCGAAAAGTCTGGTTTTTGGTGTTTTCTTCCTTCGGTGATCCTTCGGATTGATATGTGTGATCTATGTGTGATGTATGTGTTGGGTGGTTGGGTGGTTAGTTTGTTAGGTGATTAGGTGGTTGGTTGGTTAGTTTGTTAGGTGGTTGGGTGGTTGGGTGGTTAGGGGGTTGGGTGGTTAGGTGGAACGTCCAATTTTAAAATTACGTTTCGAAATTTGTTTATTTTTTTCACTATTGTTTCCAAATTCTTTACAAAAAATGTCGCTGAATTTATCTTTAAGTCCGAAATGTTTTAATGTTTTTATTACTCTGTCTTTTCAACAATTTGTGACTATGTTGTGCAGGATGTATTATAGATGTTCCATACAACTTAAAATATAAGATAATTATAGAAATAATTTTATTAAAAAAAGAAATCTAGTTAATTGGCATTTATTAGTACTAAATATGAAAAAGACACGAGGCATACTTTGCCTCCTAAACCTTCTCTATAGGGTAGACACCTTGCCAATTGGTTGTGCAGAAAAATCTTAAAATCATAAGAATGCTATCTTCCACGCTTTCCATGTATTTGACTAGTGTCTCCCCCATTTGAAAAGGATTACTCCGTTAGTTTGCAACTTTACATTAATGATTTGATTTAAGTTTAGATTTAATAAAATGATTTTTGCGTAACTACATAACCATTAGGGCGCTCTACAGTTACAATACCTTCTCCGTTAAATAAATCATCTATTTCTAAATCTAAACGTTCCCCGGGTTTAATTTCTGGCAATTGGTATGCTCTATAAAGCTTATAATTACTTGTTTTATCAGAAACATATAATTTATACCCTTTAACTATATGCTGGGGAAGCCCTATGCTACCAAAAATGGTGAGCCATAGCTTTCCTCTTTTTTTATACATGTACTGCACTTCTAACGGAGAAGACATTTCGCGTAGTACTTCCATTGACTGTTTAGGATTTCCGTACATATCGTAAACTCCGTGGATTCTTCTCCTAAATTTATTTTTATCCATGGTACCAGGATAATGAGTACGGTAATCTGTTAAATCAAAATATATTGCCCCTTCTACATAGGGTTTAGACTCATATACTGCCATGTGGTAAATGAGGTCTTCTATACGTCTTTTATCGCCTCCTTTAAAATTAGGCTCACATAGGCCAAATTCTGATATAAAGAATGGCTTATCTGGATAAGAATGATGAATGCTATCAAGATAGTTAGAAAGTTTGGCTTGAGGGATGTTCCACCAGCTTGCAGCGTATTCATTCATCATTAAATAATCGCCAAAGCTACCAGCATCAGGAACAAAATTAGAATTTGTATTAAAGCCATTTTTTAAAGTATTACTTACATAACTTGTCATTCTGTTAGGATCTAAACTTCTTGTCGTAGCCAATAGTCCGCTAATCATTTTTTTCATTTCCAGATCTCTCCCACGTAGCTCGTTACCTACTCCCCATCCAAAAATAGAGGGATGATTATAAAGATTTTTAACCATACGGTTAAGTTGGGTATGCGCTAACGTTTTGATGGTATCATTAACAGGCGTTTCTGGACCCCAAAGTGGTACTTCTGTTTGTAATAAGATTCCATTCCGATCGCAGAAATCATAAAACAAATCATCCTGTGTAAAATGTAAACGGCTAAATATGGCGTTTACATTTTTCATCATACGGGCATGACGTATAATTTCGCTATCTGGTTCTGCAAAACCATAATTAGGGTTAGAACCAGCTGTCCACTCTATCCCCATTAATTTAATGTGCTCTCCGTTTAGGTAGGTTTTGCCATTTTTAAATTGGAAGGTTCTGAAACCTGTATTTATAGCTATTTTATCAACGGCTTTCTTATTATTTATAATGGTAACATCTACTTTGTACAGGTTTGGACGATCAAAATGCCAAAGATTTACTTTATCAAGTTTGATATTAATTTCTGCTTCTTCTTTCTTCCATTGTGCTGTACTTACTTTTTGCCAAATTACTTTTTTTGAAGGCTGGTTTTCTTCGGTGATTTTCACCAAAAAGCTTGTTTTTGTATCAAGAGATTGGTCAAATCCTATTTTTAGTTTTAATTTTACTGATTCATCCTCTAGATGTACAGATGATGATGCATGAAGGTAAGCAGCAGCAGGTTTTCCGCTTACAATCATTTTAACTTTACGGATAATACCACCATCATTGGGCCAATCAAACGAGTTACCGAAAGGAATTTTATTACGCCCATAATCATTATTTACAGCTACTGTTAACGTATTTTTTTGCCCGTAGTTGAGTTTTCCATTAAGATTAACATAAAATTTATTGAAGCCATCTCCTATATTTTCATAGATTTTTTTCCCATTTAAGTAGATATAGGAAGTATGATTTACAGCACCAAATTCTATAGTAACATTTTTATCTTTCCATGATTTGGGTACTTGTATCGTTTTTTGATACCATCCCCAACCATAAAAATTCTGATTTTCTTCTTCTACATTCCATGTATGTGGAATATTTATAGTTTTAGAATTATCTAATTGCTTTTCAAACCATTTTTGTTCCATTCCTTTAGCATTTTTATCCATCAGGAACTGCCAATTTTCATTTAATAGAATAGTATCTCTTTGTGCCCATGTGGGCAATGTCCATAAGAAGAAGCCAATAAGGGCATAAAATGATTTAAGATATTGTTTTGTCATCTTAACAAGTTTAGAAGTTACTTTTAAAATTGATTGGTATAGTAAAGTTTTTTAGAAGTTGCCTTTGGGGCTTTAAAATCATTGGTAGATTTCTTTAAGATTTTTTAAGGATAGATACTGTTTGCATCCATCCTTATTTCTTAGATTCCTTTAATAAGTTTTTTTAATTATTGTTTGTATAATCCTATTTTGGAGAGTGTTGGTGATAAACGAGAAGAAACAATTTTTAAACGGATGAATGAAGTTGTTATTTCTGGAAATTGTATCAAGCGTTTGTATCCTACTGTGGTGCCTTCTATAGCTTTTTTCCATTCTTCTCCATCTTTGTATTCTACAATAAATTTCTCAATACGTTGCCCAATAGCAATATTTTCTTGCAACTCGAATACGTTCATGGTTTGTGGAGTTTTAAAGCTCAAATCTATTACAGCTGTACTATCGTTTCCTTTGGTTGTCCAAAAAGTATTATAGTTATCATCTTTAACTGCTTTTAACTTTTCACCATTACCTTTCAATTTGGCTTTTTTTACCAGGTTATCATCAAAAATCTCATCTCTAAGTCTTTTCCATTCTTGTAAAACTTTTATATCATTTTCATGTATCAACCCACGTTTATCTGGAGGGATATTCAAAAGTAATACACCATTTCTCCCTACTGAACCAAAATAAATATCGAGTAATATTTCTGGTGTTTTGATTTTATCGTTTTCTGTCTCGCGATAAAACCATCCCGGACGAATAGAAACGTCCATTTCTGCTGGATACCAGATTAGGCCAGTTGCACCTTTTAATTTACTTCTACTACCACGATCCTGATCTCTGAAAGACCCTGATAA
Source organism: Pedobacter glucosidilyticus DSM 23534 (assembly GCF_000425145.1). Lineage (GTDB taxonomy): Bacteria > Bacteroidota > Bacteroidia > Sphingobacteriales > Sphingobacteriaceae > Pseudopedobacter > Pseudopedobacter glucosidilyticus. The sequence continues at coordinate 64,769 of NZ_AULF01000009.1, read as the reverse complement.
CGTAGGGACTACAGCTACATCCTTTTGAGAGAGTAAAGCAATTTTTTCTTCATCTTTCTCGGCTGTTGGTAAGACACTCCACTCCGTTTCTCTCCCATATCCTGTTTCTGTACCTACCCAGCGCACATCAGGCCCCATGATGGCGATAACTGCTTGAGGTTGTAGTTTGCGTATATGTGTGTACCACCTATTAAAGTCATATACTTGTTTTTTTCCATTTGGACCTTCGCCATTGGCACCATCAAACCAAACCTCATCAATTTGACCATATTTTGTAAGCAATTCTGTTAACTGTTCTAAAAAGAAATCGTTATACTCAGGTGTTCCATATATAGAAGCATTCATATCCCAAGGAGAGAGATAAATACCAAAACCTATATCATATTTCTTGCATGCCTCGGCAACTTCTTTTACAACATCTCCTTTACCATTTTTCCAAGGGCTATTTTTAAGTGAATGTTCTGTAGTAGCTGTTGGCCATAAACAAAAACCATCGTGATGTTTAGCAGTCAGAATTACTTGTTTAATACCTGCCTCTTTTACTGTACGAATCCACTGTTCGGTATCTAAGTTGGTAGGATTAAAAATTTTAGGATTTTCTTTTCCTGTACCCCATTCTTTTCCTGTATAAGTGTTAACACCAAAATGGAAAAAGGCAGTTAGTTCTAGTTGCTGCCAACGTAACTGTCTTGGCGTAGGAGTAACATTAGCTGCCTTACGAATAATATCATACGCGGTATCTTCTGGCTCTATAGTAGCCGTATTTTGGGCATTCACATGATTTAATATCGTTAGTAATGTTGTTAGGGTTGTTAATGTTATTTTTAAGAATTTCATTTAGTTACCATTAAAGTTAAAAGTGATTATTTAAATTCATCGGATTTTTATTACAGTATCAGATTTAAAATTAGTATAGTTTAACATGCTTATCACCAAACAATATATCGCTGATATTTTCACGTTTTAAGTGTTTATTTTTATATAAAACGGAGAATAAAATCCTCCGTTTTATATCAATGATAAAGTTTAGCTTAGCAGAATGATGATTATTCTAATTATTTTCTTGTGTATCAAGGTTATTTTTAACCCGTAGTTTCTGTATTAATTTTGCATAACTACTTTTTGTTGGTATACGGCGTCTTTATAAATTACTGTAAGTATATATATTCCAGGGCTGATGTTTTCTGGAATTATTAAAGATGTTTCTGGATTAGCTTTTCTCCATAATTCTCTTCCTGTTAAATCTGAAAAGACTACTTCTTTAATATCAGTGGATGGTCCACTAATTATTAACTTATCTTTTGCAGGATTAGGGTAAATATTGATGGATACCTTTTTTCCGTGGTAATAATGAACAGACTTAACATCGCTATATTCAAATTTACCATCTTGATCGATTTGTTTTAAGCGATAATAAGCTATACCTGTTACTGGTGATAAATCATCAAATTGATAAGAAATTATTTTTGAGGAGTTACCATTTGCAGAAACTGAGCCAAGGACAGAAAAATCAACACCATTAATACTACGCTCTATTTCAAAAAGTTGGCTGTTTTGTTCTGATGAAGTTTTCCATAATACATTTACCGATGAAAGATTGGCTTTTACCGAAAATGATGAAATATTAACAGGTAAGAATAAATTATCTGGCTCACCTATATTAGCATTTGCTATTGTATTTACGGCTCTTAATAAAGATAATGGATTGGAATAAAGTGTAGCATCATTACCTAAATCCCAAGACATAATACCACCTAATAATTGATCTCTTGTATAAATAGTTTTTGATATAATGGTGTTTTTACCATTAAAAGTGAAAGCTGTGCCATTAACGGTTGCCTCATCTAAAGCAGGATTTAATGAAGGATTAGCAATGAGAATATCATTATAACCCGTAGTAACACTTGGGCTAGGATTTGAACTTGCAGTTCCGTAAAACGGTACTCCCATTAAAAGTTTAGGTTTAGGAAATCCATAATTTGTAACCGTAGTTATATCGGCTAAAAATTGGCTGTAAGGAAACCTATTAGGGTTGGGGCCGTAAGATTGAATAGACACCAAATCTACTGCTGCAATAGCTGATGTACTAATTTGATGATATAATGGGTGAAGAGATACTGAAAAGATGGATGTTGGCGATAGTGCTGCATCCACTGCTATTATGGTACTACTATAATCTGCCCATTGTTGAGAGTTTAACGCCCACTCAAAATCTAAATCTACACCATCGAGACCATAGGTTTGAACAATATTATTAATATTGGTAGCAAAATTTTGTCTAGCTGTAGAATTTGTAATCATGCTAGTCCAATCTCCGTTGGTAACACCTAAACGTAACTTAATACCATCATATCCATTGATTGTGGATTTTAAAGCATTGAGTACTCCCAACCAAGTTCTAGAATCTTTTCCAGGAGTGGCAGCATCATCATACTTCCAATAAGCTGCTACTTTGGTTTTATTGAAACTAGGTGTATTGTTCTCTATATAAGTACCATTTCTAACACTTGTAACTTCACTTTGGCTTAAAGTCAATAAACTTACACTGGTTTCGTCTAGTTTACCTGAAAAATTTGTTCCTAATTCAAAGTCTGACTGAATGAAAGGACCAGAAGTTGGTAACAATCCATTCCCATTCTTATAGGTTAAAGGTTTACTAACTCCGTCTATATAGATGATTATTTGTGAATTTGCTCCTGCACCACCATTATAAGTAACAGCTACATGGTGCCATTGTCCATCTGCAATTCCTGAATTATTCAATTGTACGTAATTATCGCCACCATTGGCTATATGAAGGTATAAGGTAGAAGTAGCTTGAGCACCCAATTGTAAATCTATACTATTACTTGCAGAGGATTGCTTTCTAAAAATATAACTATTTTCTACCCAGTTATCAACATAAACCCAAGTAGCAAAAGAGAATCTGTTAGCTCCGGCAGTAGCGGTATTTAAAAGATTTTTACCACAATTCATATTTGCTCCATTACCTCCAAAACTCATTACTCCGTTTCTACCATTGAAGCTGCTTAAATAATTTGCGTTGGTAAGAACTCCATCATTAATAGGATATTCAAAGAATAAATCACCATTGGCATAAGGGCTACATGTTAAATAAATGAGATCGTTGTTATTTAGAATTTGTTCATTACTAATTTTTGCATTTTCATAAAAATTAGAACGAACATAACCACTTATGACTTTATAAGTAAACTGTGGGTTATTGGTAACAGTGGTAAGGGCTGATGTGGTAGCCGTTATGGTCCCGTTTATTGTTCCTTTACTGTCTTTCACTAATCCACTGGTTAAGTTATCCATTTTCCAATAAGCTAGTAGATTGTTATACAAAGGATGGTATGCATTGATTGTATTTCTATTATCAAGCTGGCTTTGTGTTAATGCTATATTCCATATCCTTACTTCATCTATCTGGCCTTTAAAGAAGTCTCTTCCTAGCCAAAAAGGGTTAGTTGCAACTCCAGTTGAAGTAGGGAAAGTACCATTGTTTACTATACCAGTAGTTTTGGCAATTCCGTCTATATATACCTTAATCCTATCATTAGCAGTAGCCTGCGAGCCATCAAAAACCATGGCTATATGGTGCCATGCTCCATCATCAATATTAGGATTATTTACCTGTAAACTAGTATTTGCCCCATTACCAACATAAAAGTATAATACCTTTGTGGTATTTGGTAGCGTTCCTAATTGTATGCCAATTCTGTTTGTTGCAGTTCCGTTACCTGTTAACATTATACTGCCTGTATTCCAGTTATCAATATAAACCCAAGCTTCAAGAGTAAATTGGGTGACGCTATTTAACGTATTGATATTTGGAAAGGAAACACCTTGCTGTGTAGTAGTTCCGTTACCAGGAAAGTTCATAGCTTTATTAATTACTTGGGCATTAGATACCATGATACCTAAAGCAAAAAAGATGGTGAGTATTTTTTTCATCATATTGAAATTATAAGGGTTAATAATGTGGTAGTGCTATGATTTGTAAAACACTAATGATATGACGGGCTTAGGAGCATTTAGTAGTACTCTTTTTAAAAAAATTAAATAGAATTACCTCGCTATATTTTAATAAAAAGATTTTACTTTTAGGTTTTTAGTCTTAAAATTGATGTTGTTTTAACCAAACGAGATTAATACTCTCCTATTTAAGTTTTAGAAATATGTTCTCGATTTATTTTCTTGATATACTTTTACCCAATCTACCTGTATATTGAAAGGTAAATCTGCATCTAGAATAGCTCCTGGCCATCCCAAACCACCCGATTGGTTGAGGATTAGGTAAAAAGGCTGATCAAATGGCCAAGTTTTATAATCCGCATTTTCAGGCTTATTATAAGTGTATTGAAGTATATTATTTACATAGAACTGGATATATTTTGGAGTCCATATTATCCCATAAATATTAAAATCATTTAATTTATATTTTGCAGCGTGTGTAGCAGAACTATTCCCTTTAGAATTAGTTACTGAGGCATTATGAATAGTTTGATGGGCTACTTTCTCAAAATTAACTTGTTCCATAATATCAATTTCGCCACTATTGGGCCAAGTACCATAAGTACTTTTTTCGGGCATCATCCATATTGCAGGCCATGCGCCCTTACCTGATTTAAATTTTGCCTTTACTTCTACTTTACCGTATAAGAAACTAAATTTTCCTTTGGTTTGTATGCCTCCAGAATGATAAGGGACATTATCTTCATCAATTTTCTGATTATCCATCATTAACATTAAACTACCTCCGCTTTGGTATACGTATTTTGAAGAAGGTGTTAAATATTTACTCCAAGGAGAATTTCCACGAGGACTAAAAGTCCACTTTTTTTGATTAAAATCCCCCCGTGAATTAAATGAATCCTCAAAAACGAGTTTCCACTTTGGTTCTTTATTTTTTTGAGAGATATTTTCTGAAAACCTTGAAGTTGCTTTACAACCTAATAACATGATGATGTAGCTCATCAGTATTATAAAAGTATTTTTCATTTTTTTAGGATTTAAAAAAAGCTATTGTATCTGGGTTATTTATGAGCCTTTATAAAAAAGATGTACGAATGAGGCTTAATATTTTTGTTTATATAATGCTTGGTAAAAGCTAAAGCCTTTTGCAGCCCATGCATTAAAATGCCAAGCGTTTAAACGTTTTATAAAATCATCGTAATTCTTTGCTGCAACAGGGGTCCATAATCCTTCGGCTAGTGCTGGCATTCTTGGCAACATCATATACTCTAAATATTCTGTTGTAGCAATATTCTCTGTCCAAAGAGCGAACTGACTTCCTTTGATAAATTGATGTTGCTCGGTATTTAGTTTAGCAGAATGAGGATCGTAATGGTATACTTTATCTATACTATTTATAGAGAATCCCGCTGCAAAAGGCTCTGTTTTTGGATCGGCTTGATAGCGGTTAAAGTATAAAGGATCACTAGGAGACATGATTACATCATGACCTTCTTTTGCAGCTGCAATACCTCCTTTTTCGCCTCTCCAGCTCATTACGGTTGCAGATGAGGCTAGGCCACCTTCTAAAATCTCATCCCATCCTAAGAGTTTTTTATCATGAGCTAACAAAAAAGTCTCAATTCTTTTGATAAAATAGCTTTGTAAGTCGTGTGCATCTTTCAGGTGCTCTGCTTTTTTTCTTGATTGGCATTTTAGACATTCTTCCCAACGGAATTTCTCTACTTCATCCCCACCAATATGAATATACTCTGATGGGAAAATCTGCATCACTTCTTTTAATATATCTTGTAAAAAAAGAAAAGTACTATCGTTACCAGCGCAATATTCAAAGTTTACACCTCGGTGTCCTTTAATTCCATTCACAACAGTAGAATTTGGCACTGCTTGTGGAATTCCAGTACAGGAAAACTGTGGGTAGGCCGCTAAAGCTGCACCTGAATGTCCGGGCATTTCAATTTCTGGAATTACAGTAATATTTCTGGCTTTTGCATACTCAACAATATCTTTAGCTTGCTGTTGAGTATAATAACCGCCGTACTTATAAGTATCATTAAGGTTTAAAGTTGAATCTTTAGCATACCAACGGCTACCATAAACTTCTTGTCTCCATGCACCAACACTGGTTAATTTTGGATATTTATTAATTTCTAATCGCCATCCTTCATTATCAACCAGATGCCAATGAAAAACATTCATTTTATAGCTTGCAAGTAAATCAATAATTTCTTTGATAGTTTCTACTGAGAAAAAATGACGACTTACATCCAGCATCATCCCACGCCAACCGAAACGGGGATAGTCTGTGATTTCCATAAAAGGAATGTTTAAAGCTTCATTTGTTCTAATTGCAGGTAGACATTGTATTAAGGATTGTACGCCATAAAAGAGTCCTTCTTTAGCATTTGCTTCAAGTAAAATCAAATCTTTAGCTACAGTTAAACGATATCCTTCTTTACGTAAGCTTGCTATATCTACCAATTTAAATTCGATTGTTTGAGTATATTTTTTATTACTGGATAAAGTAATACCAGATATTTTATGGATATGTTGATTAAAAAAATCTACCAAGGTTCTTAACTCGGTATTTTTTTTAGGATAGCTAACAATCGTTTGATTATTGATGGTAAATGAGCCATTACCAAGTTTGATGTTTGCTGGTTTTGGAATAATATTATTTTGTGCTTTAACTATTCTAATTGGCAGAAAAGTTATTAAACTTAATGCTAGTAGTAATCCTAGTTTTTTTTGGAGTATCATCATGATATTTATAAAAGGTTCTGGCGGGTTTATTTCTTATTTAAAATCTTTTTAGCATCTGTATCTTCGTATTTATCAATCAACTGTATCATTCTGCTTTTAAGTGCAGGAATAACTTTTTGATATACTGGATTATCGTAAACATTGTGGATTTCGTAAGGGTCTTTCTCTAAATCATATAACTCCCAACCTTCTACTTTTTTATAAAAGCGGATAAGTTTGTATCTTTTAGTACGTATGCCAAAGTGAGGAGAAACTGCATGTTCTCCGTTTTCATAATAATGGTAAAAAATAGCATCACGCTCCTTTTTCTTATCACCGGTTATTATGGGCATAAAAGACTCTCCTTGCATTTCTTTTGGAATTGCTAAACCGGCGATATCTAACATGGTTGGAGCAATGTCTAAATTCAATATCATATTTTCACTTACGGTTCCGGCTTTTACAACCCTTGGATAACGCATCACCATTGGCGTACGGAAAGATTCTTCATACATCCAACGTTTATCAAACCATCCATGTTCTCCCATGTAAAATCCCTGATCAGATAAGTAAATAACCACTGTATTTTCTGTTAAATTATTTTTATCTAAATAATCCAAGGTTCTACCAATATTGCGGTCAAGTGATGCAACAGTGCTAGCGTAATCTCTCATATAACGTTCATATTTCCATTCAGCTAGGGCTTTACCACTTAGGTTTCTTGATTTTAAATCTGCTTCTATGGGTTTATAATATGCGTCAAATTTTGCTCTTTGTGCCGGATTCATTCTTTCAATCATGGGTTCATTTTCAGAAGCGTAGCTTAACATTTTTAAATCATAACTCATTAAAAGATTTCTGCTCACCTGCATCTCCTGTAAACTTGCAGCTTTACGCCATTTATAATCATCATAAAAAGTAGCTGGTAAAGGAAATTTCACATCATCATACAAATTAAAATCGGAAGTATCTGGAATCCATGTTCGATGTGTTGCTTTATGACCGATAACTAGACAAAATGGTTTATTAGGATCACGCTTATCTAACCAGTTTTCAGCTTTTTCTTCAATAATATTGGTTACATAACCTTCTGTATTTTCTATACTACCATCCATTCGAATGAATTCAGGGTTATAATAATCTCCTTGTTCTGGCAAAATATTATAATAAGTAAACCCTTCTGTTTTATTACCTAGATGCTGTTTTCCTATCCAAGCGGTTTGATAACCATTAGTTGCTAGGTGCTTTACAAACATATCCTGTTTGTAGTTAAAAACTGAGGTTTCATTGTCTTTAAAGCCATTTTTGTGACTATACTTACCTGTTAATATAACAGCCCGGCTTGGTCCACAAATTGAATTAGTAACATAAGCTTTATTAAAAGTTACGCCTTCTTTTGCAATGCGATCAATATTGGGTGTTTTTATAATCTTACTGCCATAAGCCCCAATGGTTTGAAAGGAGTGATCATCAGAAATGATGATGACAATATTGGGTTGTTTTTTAACTTCTTTACTTTTACACCCATGAGTAAGAAAAGCCAATAGCATGCTAAGCCAATAAATATGGCGAAAATCAAACATTTTCATGTTTAAGAATTTAATTGTTAAAAATTAACTGATTATACTTTGATTGCACATCAATATATAGACGGTTAATACTGCTATAAGTAGTATTGCTTTTTGAAAGATTTTAAAATTTAAACTTTTTGAAAATCAAAAAAGAGGCTATTTCAAATTACATTTTTTGTTAATAGCGGAATCGAAGTTTTTCTCCTTCGACTCCGCTGGATGACAATCGACTCCAGTTAATATGATAAGTATAGTATTTGAGACTGATTCTTCATCTTCTTTTAAATTTAATAGCCATAATTCTGATCACTTTCGTTAATCTCATCATTGGTATTAATCTCATCTACTGGTATTGGTAACAATAGATTCTTTTTCAATAACTCAGGTGTTGAAGGTAGTAAGCGGTCTCTAAAATTGGTTACATTGCCATTTGCAGCTGCATAATCAACAAATGCTTTGGTAATGTTGTGATTATTATTATTATCTATAATCATTTTAAAATAATCTACACCTCTACGCCTAGTATCAAAAAACATTTCTGGTTCTCCTGCTAATTCAAATAATCTTTCAAAGAAGATTTTATTACGTAAATTTTCTTTCGTAATGTCCAATAATACATTTTTAGGATTAACACTAGCTGGAGTTGCAGAATTTCGAGCTCTTGTTAATACTTTGTTGATGTATTCAACAGCTTTATCTTTATTGCCTAATTCATTTTCAACGTCAGCCATGAGTAAAAGAAAATCTGCATAACGGAAAAGAATAAGATTTTTATTGCTGTTTTGTGCTGTAGCGGTAACATCCATTAACTTACCGTAGTATGCCCAACCTGGATGATCTCCAGCTCTCTTTGTAAAGTTATCTACCATACGTGTAGATAGTTCAGAAATTTTTGGGTTAGTTGGATTGCTCAAGTTGTCATATTTGATAGAATCAATAGCTACAAAAATTGGGTTTGTAGGCGTCCCCTGATTAGCAGATCTCAAGTAAGGATATGAAAACTGTTGCTGATTATTATTAAGTGATTTCCAACTTGAAACAAAACTCACATTTAGACGTGGATCATTAAGGTAAGTACCTTTAAATAAATCAAAAAAGGCTTTTGATGCTCTCTCTCTACCAAAACTTATACCTGTAGTTGAATTTGCAGGTGAAAAAATCCAACTTGTTCGGTTACCTGTTGTAATAGATGCGGTTGAAAAATTTAATTGAAAAATAGATTCTACGGAATTATTTACGTGGTTAACAAATAGATTTCTAAATTTTGGTTCTAAATCGTAGTTACCCTCAATGATTACCTTATCTCCTATAGCTTTGGCTTTTGCCCAATAAGGTGAAGACGAGACATTCTCCTGACTTGCTAAAGTAAAATAAAGTTTCGCCAAATAAGCGTAAGCAGCGTATTTAGTTGCTCTTCCAATTCCATTTGCACCTAATTGTTCTTTAGTTTTAAGATTTTCTGCTGCATCTAACCAATCTTGTTCTACTTGGGCATAAACCTCAGCTCTTGGCGATCTACCTACGGCAATTGTTGTGGTAGATGTTGGAAACAATCTTAAAGGTACATCTCCAAACATATTTGCCAAATTAAAATAGCAAAAAGCCCTTAGAAATTTAGCTTCTGCAATACTTTGCGTTTTATATTCGCTACTCAGATTACTTTCTGTAACACTATTGATAAAGAAATTGCATTGACCAATGACTCTATAATAAGCTCCCCATGTTGTGTTAACCAAACCATTTGTTGCCGGTATAGTTAATGATACTAGCAGGTCATTATCGCTTTTATTTGTTTGTGCCCAAGATAGTCCGGAAGCTGCAACAAGTACCTCTGTAGTTTGCTGACCATAGCTACCATAAGTTGTTAAGTAGCCATAGCAACCCTTAAGCGCAATTTCTGCTGTAGATTCTGCTTCGAATGCTGTTTTACTATTAATAGAAAACTTTGGGTCTTCTTGCAATAATTTTTCGCAAGATGAAGACAAAACTGTTATCATTAATAATCCAATATATTTTAACTTTTTCATTTCCTCAAGTATTAAAATGTAATATTAAGACCAAAAATAAACTGACGTGGGTTTGAGTAAGAATTTAGATCTATGCCAGGTCTTAGCCCATCAAAAGCAAAAGTTCTCATCTCTGGGTCGTAGCCTGTATAATCTGTAATTAAAAGCACATTTTTTACTGATGTAAATAAACCTACATTCTGTACAGTTTTTTTAAGTAATTTTTTGGGAATATTATAGTTTAAAGTGATATCACTTAATCTTAAAAAACTACCATCTTCAACATATCTATCATAAAGCACATTTTGTAAATTGCTATTTACAGAAGGGAAAAGATTAGACGGGTTAGTTGGTGTCCAACGATTTTCAAACGCATACTTGGTTAAATTCCCTGTGTTTATTGATGGTGTTTCTTCGTATCTTAAGTTTCCGTTAACAATATCATTGCCATAGACACCATAAAATGTAGCAGATAATGTTAACGTTTTGTGGCTGAATGATGTTCTAAAACCATAACTAAAGTCTGGATTTGGATTACCAATAATGGTTCTATCATTAGCATCAACTCTTCCATCGCCCGTTACATCAACTACTTTAATATTTCCAGGAGTCTGAGTAAATAAAGCAGATGTTGGTAAACCAGTCTCTCCAGTTTGAATAATTCCATTTGTTTTATAACCCCAAAACAATCCAGGTTCTCTACCTACTATAAATATGTTTGCTACACCAAAATGGTCCCCGATAGCGTTTCCTAGATAAGCTCTATAAGTTTCATTGCCATATTTTGCCTCTGCGTATCCTAAATCTTTAATTTGTGATTGGTTACTACCTATATTTGCAGATAAGGTCCATTTAAAGTTTTTGGTTTTAACAATATCACCATCTAAACTTAACTCTAAACCTTTATTACTCATAGCCCCTTGGTTTAAGGTAATGGAGTTAAATGAGGTTGAAGTAGGTAGGGCTTTTTCAATTAACAAATCGTTAGTTTCTTTGTAATAAGCATCAATGGTTCCACCTATTCTACCTTTAAACAAGGAGAAATCGATACCTGCGTTGTAAGCAGAAGTAGTTTCCCATCTTAAATCACTGTTTTGCAAGTTCGCAACTGCAATTGCTAATTGTTTATCACCAATGGCATTTGCATAATCAATTACTTGATCATAATTATAAAAACTGTTGTAAGGAGAAATTGATTGACTTCCGGTTTTACCGTAACCTACTCTTAATTTTAATTGATCTATCCAATTAATATTTTTTAAGAATTCTTCTTGCTCCACTCTCCAAGCTAATGCTAAAGAAGGGAAAAATTCTGTTCTATTACCTTTTCTAAATTTACTAGAACCGTCGGATCTACCGGTAAGGGTTGCTAAATATTTACCTTTAAAAAATGATAGATTTACTCTTCCCAAGAAAGAAAGTAATTGATAATCTCTTTGTTGTGGTTGTTGTTGATTAATGATAGAAGCTAAATGTAGCCCCTCTGTTCTTAAATTTTTAAACTGAAAATTTGATGCGGTTGTTGAGGTGTTTATCCAACCATAATCATCATAAGTAACACCAGCAGTTGTACTTATATCAACCAAATTTTTAATTGAATAGTTGTAATTAACTAAGTTTTCAACCGTATAATTATTAGCGTTTAAAGAATTTAAACCTAAATAACCATTATTGTTTAAACCCAAAAATAAATCTGTCCCATACCATCTATCCCGATCTTGTAGCCTGATGTTACCACCAGAACGTAAGTTATATGAGAAGTTTTTTGATATTTGCCACGTTAATTCGCTAGAAACACGGGCAGATTTTTCTATGGTAAAATCATCATAATCATTTAACCAAGCCAAAGTTGTAGTTCTAGCTTCTTCACTATTATTCAATAGAGGATCTCCTGCTGGAAATTCAAAAGGGGCAGAATCAATAGCAGTACGGGCTATAGAGCCTGTAGCTCCACCTCTACTATTACCACCACTCATCATATCATTTTTCCTAAGGTTACCACTCATTGAAATTGCAAATTTCAACTTTTTGGTGATATCACCATTTAAATTTAAGCGTAATCCTTGTTGGCTTAAACTTGTACCATTTATCATTCCGTTGATAAGTTTTACATCAGTAGATAAATAATACTTTATAGCATCTGTACCTCCTGTTAAGGTTAAATCATAATTTTGACTTAAAGCAGATTGGTAAATTTCTTTTTGCCAATTTCTTTCCTCCAGAATAAAATATGTAGAAGGGTCACTAGCATCGTACACACCTCCTGGAAAGATATAACGTGTTTGATCTTCAACTTGAAAAAATTGTGCCCCTGCAACACCAGTTCTCTCATTTCTGTAAGTTCCAAATTGAGAAAGGCTCATCATATCGCGTAAGTTTGTTGCTTGCACTATTGAGTAATTGGCATTTCCACTTACTTTTGCTTTTCCTGCAATTCCTTTTTTTGTAGTAATAATGATTACACCATTTGCACCACGCGAACCATAGATGGCTGTTGCAGAAGCATCTTTTAATACTTGAATATCTGCAATGTCTGATGGATTTAAGTTAGTTAAGGGATTTTGTGCAATTTCATAATCGCCACCACCGAAAGCACTTGAGGGAATTTCTCCGGTTGATGCCTGCGGAATATTATCAATCACATATAATGGTTGGTTATCACCACGAAGTGAGTTTGCTCCTCTTATTGTAATAGAAGAAGCTGCACCTGGGCTAGCATTTGATGTGCTTACTAACATTCCTGCTACTTTACCTTGTAAAATATTTTCTACAGAAACAGCTTGCGAAGCTTCAATAGCATCGGGTTTTAAGGATGTAATTGCCCCAGTAACATCACCCCGACGTACTGTACCATAGCCAACAACTAAAATTTCACTAAGGTTAGCACTGCTTGTTTTGAGTGTAATAATTCCTACATCAGCTTTTGCTGATACTTCAATACTCTGAAATCCAATAAAAGAAAACTGTATAACGGCATTTTCTTTAACATTCTTCAATATAAAATTACCATTTATATCAGTAGAAGTTGCCTGATTCTCGCCTTTCACTTTTACACTTACGCCAGGTAATGATTCGCCTTTCTCATCAATAATTTTACCCTTAACGTCTATATTGAAATTAACTAAGGGTGCTGGAGTAATAATTACGGTTTTTTCTTCAATAGTATAACTTAAAGATTGGTTTCTAAAAATTATACTTAAAGCATCACTTATAGTTGCATTTTTAATGTCAATACTAATGGGTTTTGCACTTTTTATTAAATCAGAATTGTAAAAAAAATCATAACCACTTTGCACCCTTACCTTTTTAAGAACCGATTCTATTGAACTATTGGTTTGTTTAATGTTGATATTCTGAGCATAACTACTTGCTCTAACTTGGAATAATGTTACGACTAATATGATGAACGTTAACTTCATGATCATCAAAATTTTGAATTTTTCGGTGGATAAGCCGAAAAAATTAAAACAATAAAATTTCATACATTTGAAATGTTGGGTTTATAATTTGTTTGTATTGATGTAGAAAATTTGAATGGGTTAACCCAATTTGTCCCTAAGGTGTTCGCTGCACTTTAGGGATTCTTGTTTTAACCTAAAAGTAAAATTAAAACATAACCTTTATCCTCCTTCCTTCTACTTTAAAGTTTACATTTCCGCTTACTTCTAAAACTCTAAGAACTTGAGCAAGTGACTTAGACCGAGATATGGTACCGCTAAATTTTTGACTGATTTTTTTATTACCAATGTAAATAATATCAACATCATACCATCTAGAAATTTCTTCCATTATGGTTGTTAAGTCATCATCAACAAATAAAAAGTATCCATTTTTCCATGCTACAGCTTTTTCTAAGTCTACTTTAGAAATTTGAATCGTTAAATTGTTATGATCATATAAAGACTGCTCTCCTGGAACTAAAATTTTCGCATTTCGTTTACTACCACCTGATGAAACCCTTATAGAACCTTCTAACAAAGTAGTTTTTATAGCAATCTTACTATGTGCATCTATATTAAAATGTGTTCCTAAAACTTCAACAAGTTGGTTTCCTGTACTTACGCGGAATGGTTTGCTTTTATCTTTTGCTACCTCAAAATAAACCTCTCCGGTAATCTTTACTACTCTGTCATCTCCGTCAAAACGAGTTGGAAAACTTATTGATGATGATGCATTTAACCATATAAGAGAGCCATCTGCTAGCTCTACTTGATATTGTGCACCACGTGGTGTACTAATAGTATTATATTGTACTTCTGCTGCTTCTTCTGTATTACTTTTTAGAACTTTATATTTTAATTTTCCATCAGCAGTTTTACTTATCGATATATCTGACTGATTTACCAACTCTCCGATTGAAGAATCATCTAAAACTATTCTTTTATTATTTGCTAAAACTAGTACTGCTTTATTTTGTGCTGGGATTATCTCCTTTTGTATTTCTACAATAGTTTTAGACTTCTCTGAGGTTCTATTAAAATAAAGAAAAGTGAATAAGGAAAGAAAAATTAAAGCAGCAGCTGCACTTACTTTTATTATAAATCTATTTCTATTTAACTGCTTGATTTTAGTATCAGCGAAAGGAACTTTTTCTGATATCTTTAAAAGATCTTGTTCAATTTCTTTTTCTGATAGGTTAATCATAGCTTCACTTTTAACATAGCTATTGTACCAAGCTTCCAAAATTGCCTTTTCTTCATCGCTTATAGTTCCTAAGCGATATTTCTCTAGAAGTTGGGTTGCATTTAATTTTTTCATTTTAATTTTTGATGAACCATCAATTATAATAAAGACGGTTATGTTTTATTAAAGTAGTACTCTAGATATTTTTTTTAGCACTATTATTATTGGGTAACGTATTTTAATACAATAGCGAATATTATAAGTATGAAAGTAAGTTTAGATCGGAGCCTAGACAAGGCTTTTGAAATATGCTTTCTAACTGTATTTTCTGAAATATCTAGTTGTTCGGCAATTTGCGAGTAAGAAAGATTTTTTCTCCTACTCAATTCAAATACTTCTTTCATTTTTGTTGGAAGTGCTGAGATTTCTTTTTCTATCAAAACAATTAATTCCTTTTCTAGCATATAATTGTCTGTTTGGTATTCACCTTGATTGATGAAATCTTGCAAAGATTGTTGATGGGTGGCAACCACTTTCTCATGAGAAAATATGTCCAGTATTTTATTACGAATAGCGGTGTATAAATAAGCGGATAGTGTTGTGTTAATGATGATTGTTTCTCTTTTATCCCATAGTTTGGTAAATATTTCTTGTACAACATCTTGTGCTTCATCACGGTCTTTTAGCATTTTTACCGCATGTAGATAGAGAACACCTTTATAGCGTTCATAAATTTGTTTAAAAGCCTGTTCATACCCCTGTTGCAACAGAACAGTTAAACTTGAATCATCCAAATCGGAAAAGGAGTTCGTATTCAAAAAAACAAAATTATAGCAAGGAATAATATTTAGAATATCTAATTTATGGTTTTAATTATATATTTTAAAATTCTAAGAATTAAGTTGTTTAAATTTATGCAAAGTGCTTCAAGTTTTTTTGAATAAAAAACTTGATTAAGTTAATGCAAACTCGAATGCAAAGTTGTATAAGCTATATTATTTAAGTAGAAAGTACAAAGTAAAAGATTTGTTTAAATATTGGATAGTTTACAATTATTTATAAGGGATATTTAGATCTAACAAAAAAATCCTCTGTTAGCTTATGAGATAGTGAATTTTGAGTATTTGGAGAAAATCTTACAGGTTTAAAAAAATATTAGAATATTCTTATTATCATTGAAAAGGTATACTCTAATTTAGGTATTCACCCTTTTGATTTACACATACGACACGCCTTAAATGTTAGAACTATTAATTAAGGTCCAAGTAGCTTTTTTACTCGCTTACCTAACTCCTTATACTTGCGCAAAACGAGAACACCTTGTATTTGGGCGAAGAGGTATTAAAAGCAAATAATTATTGGATACAAGAAGACTTTACCTGCTTTCTTTTCTAGCGTTATTACACCATTTAGAGCAAAATATTATATTTAAGAGTTTAAGCTATAGCTGCAAATTTAAGTTAGGACACCTATCCACAAAAGTCCCGTTACGGAAAGTAACGAGACTTTAAGAAATCCGTCATATATTTTGATTATTCTTTTACGAAATATGTGTAATATGTAAGCTTTTTCGAATCCTCATTTATATTTCCATGAAGTAAAACTGATTCTCCTGTCGATTTGCTATAAACTTTAAAATAAAAATGATAGTATTCATTTAATACTTTGACTTCTTTGTATAAGAGACTATCTTTTGCGTTTAAAACTAGATTTAAATCCTGAGTATCCTTTAATTTTATTAAGGTAGCATTAAATTGATTGGATTCTATTTTATAAGATTCTTGTTTTGATGATGGAATTGCAAGATTATCCTTCTTACAGCTAAATATTATTAATGATAGTATTAGCATTATTATTGTGTTTTTCATATGGTGATTATTTTAGTAATCTATGTAAAAAAATCCCGTCACTTGAGTAACGGGATTTTTATTGATATTATCAAGCTAGTCTGTTAATATTTAAGAATTAATAACCAGTAGCTGTTTTTGTAAAGTTAAAATTAGTCCAACCAGAAGCCCAGTTTGAAGTTCCACCAAAAGCACCTTTATAAGTTACTCTTTCAAAGAACGTATCATTGGTAGCACCTGAAAAAGCTGCTCCTGTTAACGCTACAGAACCAGTAGCTGGTAAGAAGTTAGGAGTAAGTAAATTGAATGGATCTGTTAAACCTGCACCTGCTGAGTTTGCTAGTAACAAAGTACCGTCTGTTGTAGCTTTTGTTTGAATTGCAGCAGCAGTAGCACCTGCAGTTGTTACATCTCCACCTAATTTAAATGAAGCAGCTAACGCATAAATTAAGTTATTTTTGAATTCAGAATTTCCAGCTATAAAAGCTTCATAGGTAGGGTTAGATTCCAAAGACAAACCACCGTCTGGATGACCTAATAAAATAGAGTTATTTAAAACAAATCTTGTTCCTCTTCTAAATCTATTTGCGAAGTTATGATTTGCCGCAGTATTAGCAGCGCCATTTGGACCTAAAATTGTCATATTAGATATAACAGGTCTTGTGATAGGGGTTGCAGAAGAACCTGCTCCATCGTTATCACACTCAATACCATTACCTGCATCACCAGAATCCACAAATTCAGGATCTCTAAGTGCTACAGCAAATTGTATTTTACCTGTGTAGCCAAAATCAAAATCAAAATCATCATCAGCTGTTGCATAAGCGATTAAATGTTTTGCATTTACATTTCCACCGAAGAACTCATAAGCATCATCATTACCATAAGCAACTTGAATATAATCTAGCGTTGTACCAGAACCTACAGCACCTAAAGTTAAACCATTTATTTCAGAACCTGGTTCTGCTGCTATACCAGCAAACTCTATTCTTACATATCTTAATATACCTGAATTATCGTTAGGATCTGTACCACCGTAGTTCCTATTTACACCACCTTCTATTAAAGGCTCAGTTGAACGATTGGTTGGTGCTTTACCTAATAAAATAATTCCTCCCCAATCACCTGGTAGTCTTTGTCCAACTGCTTTACCAGAAGTAAATACAATCGGTTTAGCAGCTGTACCATCAGCAATTAACTGAGAACCTCTTTCTACAATTAAAGCTCCTTTTTGTGTAATATCGCTTTTAATGATTGATCCTGGAGCTATAGTTAGTTTTGAACCTCCAGTTAAATAAACATAAGCTTTTAATGTATAAGTTCCTTCCGCTAGTCTAATATCTTTTCCACTGTAAGAGCCTTCTAGTGTAGCGCCGCTTTGAAGATTAACAATTTCAAGCTGAGGACCAGTATCTTCAGTAGGGTCATCTTTACCACAACTACTTATTAATACTGTTAATAACACCAATAAACTTAAGAGATTTAATTTTTTCATTTCTTTATTTTTTATTTGCTCAAAGATGATAAGTAAAAATTAAGTGTGCTTTAAATACACATTAACATATTGTTATCAATTTCTATTTCCGAATTTGTAAGAAAAAGAAAGCGAAATAGACCTTCCAGGATTGTTAGTAAAGATATTTCTATCAATATCCTTATTAAAAGCGTTTTGAGAATCCATATTTTGATAGGTCACAAAATCTTGGCTTAACAAATCGGAAACATTCAATTTAAATTCCCCTTTTGATTTAAATACTTGTTTGCTGATTTGTATATCCACAACATCTCTACTGTTCTCATACCAGTCTTGATAACCCTGGAAACCAACAACGTTTATCCTTTGGCCTATCCTATTATATAAAGTACTAAGAGTAAGACCTAATTTTGAATCCGAATATTGCAATCCACCATTGATTAAATAGGGTGACTGACCTTGCAAAGCTCTATTCTGATTTCCTCCTACATTACCTAAGCTAACCTCAGATTTGATATATGAGGCATTTGCAAAAAACGTGGTATTATTAAAGAATCCTTTATCAGAAATAAAACTTAAAGTTTTTCTAAAATCTACTTCCAATCCTAAAGTTATTGCACTATTAGCATTTTGGTATGAAAATCTTCTCAAATCTGAATTAGATGATGAGTTAGCAATAAGTTCTATAGGGTTTTGGAAATACTTATAAAAAGCTGATACTGTAATTGCTTCACCTGCAGAAGGATAGGTCTCAAATCTGATGTCAGCATTATAGTTTGAACTTCTTTTCAAATCAGGATTTCCCGATAAAGAGGCTGTAGTTTGATAATCAAAGAAAGCAAATGGAGCTAATTCTCTGAATTCTGGTCTGGTAACAGTTTTAGATCCGGATAGTCTTAAATTAGACTTTTCTGTTAAAGAATAGGTTAAATTAAAAGAAGGTAATACATCAAGATAAATTTCCTCTGCATCAACTGGTTGTGCGCTTAAATCTGTTCCATCTATGTTCTGATAAAAATATTCTAATCTACTTCCCCAAACCAATCTTAATTTCTCAGACAATTTATTATCTAACATTAGATATCCTGCACCTAAGGTTGATTGACCTTTATAAGCATCTGGGTTATTGGTAAACTCATTTAAGATAAATCTATCTGCTCTAATGTTTTCTGGTTGAAAGATTTCATTAAAAGGTAGAGAAATTAATCTGGCTGCTTCTGCTCCTGAAGCCTGAGTTTGATAGTTAAAGATTCTTGAGCTAAAATCTCTATACTTCTGAAGACCTAGTAAACCAACTTTTAAGGTGTTAACTTCTTTTTTGAAATTGAAAGGAATTGATAAGTTAACAGAACCACCTATATTATTATCACTTAAATCAGAAAAGAATCTTCTTGAGTTTCTGTCTACCATTTCAAAAGGCAATTGAGTTCCAATAGACCTTGTATATTCTATAGTTCTTAAATCTGGTTGTGAGCGATTGATATTAGCATAGTTTAAATTCCAATTGAACTTTAATTTCTTTTTACCAAATAAATGGTCTCCTTCAAATTGAGTATTATAAAAGCTCTTTTCGCTTAACTCGTTTGATCTAAAATCAACATCAACTAAGTTATTTCTATTCTCTCCAGTTCTAGTATAGTAAAGTTCGTCTAAAACTCTATTATATGAATTTTTGAATGAAATCTTATTATTACCCTTTTTATAAGAGAAGTTTGCTATACCACCCCAAGTAACATTAAATTTATTTTGAGCGTCATAGTACTCTTTTGCATAAATAGTTCTGGTATCGGGATTATCCCAGTCATTTCTTAAAAACTGATAAAGATTCTGAGCACTTCTGTAGGTTAAAGATATAATTGAACCAACTGTAGCATCATCTTTTAAATCCTTTCTTAAACCAACTGTAGCTTGATAATTTTGAGAAGGAATAGCAGTTGATACTGACTCTGGATAGCTATTGTCGAAAAGTCTTGATGCATCTGCTTTCTGTGCATCTGGTAATGTAGCGTAAGACTGTCTATCTGTAGGAAATGCAGCGGGTAGTGCTCTTGAATTTGCAGAAAAACCTATCCATTTATTTTCAGAATTAACATTTGATTTAAAATCCTTAAAAGTTGATATATTGTTATATCCCTGACCAACCGATATCTCGGTAAAATTCTCATCAGGTACATCTTTTGTAAAAATTTGAACAATACCCCCTGCGAAATCACCAGGTAAATCAGGAGATGCCGTTTTATTTATTACTATTCTCTCAATTAAATTAGATGGAAAAATATCAAATGAGAAAGCTTTTTTATCAGGTTCTGTAGAGGATAAAATGGCATTATTAATAAGAGCAGAGTTATATCTATCGTTAAGCCCCCTTACAATAATGAATTTATTTTCTTGAATACTTGCCCCACTTACACGCTTTAAAACATCGGAAGTATTCCTATCAGGTGATCTTTTGATGATGTCAGATGAAATACCGCTAGATATACTTACATTATTTTTTTGCTGCGCATATAAAGCTCCAACTGTTGCTTGTTTATAAGTTGCAGTAACCACAACTTCATTTAAACTTTTACTGGCAGACTCTTCCATGATGACATTTAAAGTAGAAACTACGCCACTTTTAACTTCTACACCCGTTACATTTTTAGTTTGATACCCGAGATATCTAAAACTTAAATTATACTTACCCGGTGCTAAACCTTGTAAAGAATATCTACCTTCAATATCTGTAACAGCGCCTTTAGTTGTACCATCAATACCAACTATTAAACCTATTAATGTTTCTCCTGTAGTTTTATCGGTAACTTTACCTGTTATTTTTCCAGTTTGCGCAAAAACATTAATGGATAAAGTTATTAGCAGAATGCTAATGATAGAAAATGAGCTAAATAATTTTTGATTCACTTTTGCTTTGTTTAGTTGTTGCAAAAGTATTAGCTACATGTTACGTGGGTGTTACTTTAAAATTAAGTAACAGTAATTGATGTGTTAAGAAAAGGTTAACACTTAACCTTAGTATCTGATGTTGAACCTTTTTAAAATAAAATGAAGTAGCCAAATAGGTCCGACCAATAAAAACTTCAAATCTGTAATAAAAGAAGGCTTCTTGCCTTCTATTTTATGCCCTATAAATTGCCCTATCCACGATAGTATAAATATTGCTAAGCTTACTTGCCATAGTGCTGGACCACCAGCTTGCTCTACATATTCTAGCTGCACAATGAAAAAATACATAGCCCCCACTACAAATAACATTAAGTAAGAAAGCAAAGGCGATAGTTTTAGATAGTAATAGATGCTACCCGCTAATAGAAAAGAAAACCAATTGATGTAAGTATTATATTTTCCTAAAAAGGCAATATGCGGAAAAGGTATGGCGGTTATTAAACCTATGATGCTAAATAAAATAAGTGGCACACATATCCAATGGATAAGTTTATTTGTTGGATGCTGATGCGATTTTGAATACTCATCAAACAAAACGTCTATTTCTCTTTTTTCTTCTTGATTTACTTTAGTCATTTCATTTTAATATAAAAGCGATGGATAAATCCACCGCTTGATATTAATTCTTTAAGTTTAAATCTCTTTAACTCAAAAATTTAGGGTCTTTATACTTTCTACTCCGTACTTTCTACTCTATACTTTAAACCTATTTTGCGTATGCTACAGACCTAGTCTCTCTGATAACGGTAACTTTGATTTGACCAGGATAAGTCATTTCAGTTTGAATTCTGTTAGAAATATCAGCAGCTAAAATTTCAGATTGCGCATCACTTATTTTTTCACTTTCTACTACCACCCTTAACTCTCTACCAGCTTGTATAGCAAAGGTTTTTTCAACGCCAGGGTAAGATAAAGCTAAGCTTTCCAACTCTTTTAGTCTTCTGATATAGCTTTCTACTACCTCTCTTCTTGCGCCTGGTCTTGCACCAGAAATAGCATCGCAAGCTTGGATAATAGGGGATATCATGGAAGTCATCTCTATCTCATCATGGTGTGCACCAATAGCGTTGCAAACTTCAGGGTGCTCTTTATATTTTTCTGCTAGCTGCATCCCTAAAATTGCGTGTGGCAATTCTGGATTATCATCAGGTACTTTACCAATATCATGTAATAATCCGGCTCTTTTAGCCAATTTAGCGTTTAACCCTAGTTCTGATGCCATAGTAGCACAGAAGTTGGCAACTTCTCTAGAGTGTTGTAATAAATTCTGTCCGTAAGAAGAGCGGTAACGCATTCTACCCACCATTCTGATTAACTCTGGGTGAAGGCCATGGATACCTAAATCAATAACAGTACGCTCGCCTATCTCAATAATCTCTTCTTCAATTTGTTTTTGAGTTTTGGCTACCACCTCTTCAATTCTGGCAGGGTGTATACGTCCGTCTGTTACCAAACGGTGAAGTGCTAAACGGGCAATTTCTCTTCTTACAGGGTCAAAACCAGAAAGGATGATAGCCTCTGGCGTATCATCAACAATAATTTCTATACCTGTTGCAGCTTCTAAAGCTCTGATATTTCTGCCTTCTCTACCTATAATTCTACCTTTAATTTCATCATTTTCGATATTGAAAATAGATACGGTATTTTCTATTGCAGACTCAGTAGCTGTACGTTGAATGGTTTGTATAACTACTTTTTTAGCTTCTTTAGCTGCAGTCATTTTAGCTTCATCAACAATATCTTTAATTTGAGCCATAGCATTGGTTCTGGCTTCTTCTTTTAAATTAGTTTCTAGTTGTGTTTTAGCTTCTTCGGCAGATAAACCAGCAATAGTTTCTAACTCTTTGATGTGTTGATTTTTGATAGCCTCAACCTCTTCTTGTTTTTTAACAACAATTTCTGTTTGTTGCTCTAACTTCTTTTTAAGATTATCAAGCTCTTGCTCTTTTCTGGTTTGATTTTCTAATTTCTGATTGAGAGACTGTTCCTTTTGTTTTAAAGTGTTCTCTCTTTGTGAAATGGCAATATTTTTTTGATTGATTTCTTGCTCGTGATCTGCTTTCATTTGCAAGAATTTCTCTTTAGCCTCTAATAATTTGTTCTTTTTTAAGATTTCAGCATTATTTTCAGCATCTTTTAAAATCTTCTTTACTTTAGATTGTGCTGCTACTTCTTGTTGTTTTAGTAGCTGACGAAGTAGTACTCTTCCTGTTAAAACTCCTCCACCAAAAGCAACAATTGCAATAGCGAGGTAAATCATTATCTCCATAAAATGTCGTTAAATAAAATAAAAAAACCGCAACTAACTCTTAGATTTCATGTATTGTAAACTTCAATTACAGGTTAAAGGTACAAATAACCGAGGTGTTGCTGATGGCAAAAAATCGGCATTATCTATACTTACCTTCAAAATATCGAAGTGTTAAGTTTTTAATAGTGAAACCTAAAATTTAACTGCGGTTAAATTTTAAAACTCTTATATAAAGAACGCTATTACTTTTGTTTAGCGAAAAAATCGTTCAATAAACTATCTAAATGATAAACTTTCTCTGCCACCTCTGTATCTTCATTACTGGCATTTTTCTCGGCCTTTATGGTTGCGGTTGCATAATACAACACACACATAGAGAGCAAATCTTGTTTATCTTTAACTGCATAATTTTCTTGAAATTCTTTTATGCGGTCATTTATTAATTTAGCAGCTCGCCTCACAACTTCCTCTTCCTCCACGTTTATCTTTAAAGGATAAACACGGTCAGCAATATTTATTTTTATGGAGATCTCTCCCATTGAGCTTAGGTTCACTACTGTATTACTTCTTCAGCAATACAATACATTTATCTATTTCCCGCACAAATTCGTTAATTTTTTTCTTGATGTCAAGTGTTTTTTCACTTGTACCCTCTAAACTCTTCGCTAACTTTAAAACTCTAAGCTTTTCTTCTAGCTCTTTTCGCTTGGTTTCGCTGGTATTTAATGCTACTTGAAGCGATTGATTTTCAAGATTTAAAAGGTCATTATGCTCCTGTAAAGCCTTTGCTAACTCTACCAGTTTTTGGGTGCGGTCCAGAACCTGATCTAATTTTTGAGCTATTACAGACATAATATTTTAAAATTCTAAACTAAAAATTCAAAAGTTAAAATAGGGAATACAAAATATGGAAATTTACTTTCTAATTTCTGCGCCTATTTCTTTTTCGAAATTAACAATTAATTTCTGCATCACCGCATCTATTTGTTTATCCGTAAGGGTTTGTTCTTCGTCTTGCAAAACAAAACTTAAAGCATAAGATTTTTTTCCTTCCGGAAGTTTGTCTCCTTGATAAACATCAAAAACATCAACCGCTTTCAACAATTTCTTATCTGTTTTAAGAGCTATCTTCTTCAATTGCTCAAAACTAATATCAGCATTTAGCAGCATCGATAAATCTCTTTTCACCGCAGGGAATTTAGAAATCTCTTGATAAGTGATTTTATTATTTCTGATGATGGTAAAAATTAAATCCCAATTGAAGATGGCTGCAAAAACGGCTTTATCAACATCTGCCTTTTTTAAAGCTGCATTTTCTACTGCGCCAAACCTCACTAAAGTTTTTTGTCCTCTTTTGTAGGTGATGCCGTAAGCAAACTCGCTATCTTTTAAATCTTCAGATATCAGATTAGCAACATTTAACTTTTGAATGATAGCATCAACTGTGGCTTTAATTTGATAGAAGCTATATTCTTTAGCTGCATTTTGCCAGTTAGCAGGTGTTTTACCGGTTACAAAAATAGCCAAGCAATTATTTTCCTGATATTTCTCTTCCTTTAAAAAATAAGTCTTTCCAAACTCGTAAAACTTTAAATCTGCTTGTTTTCTATTGCTGTTGTATGCAATAGCCTCTAAGCCAGAGTACAACAAAGACTGTCGCATCACATCCAAATCAGAGCTAAGCGGGTTTAAGATATTTACAGCTTTTTCCTCATCCAAAGTGAAACTCTTCTTTGTTAAAGAGTTAGATAAAATCTCGAAATATCCATTTGAGGATAATAAATCGGCAATGGTATGTTGTACCGCTTCCTTATCAGGTTTAGATGAATAGTTTAAAGAAGCATTAACTTTGCCAGGTATATCGATATTATCGTAACCATAAATTCTCAGCACCTCTTCTATCACATCAATTTCTCTGGTTACATCAACCTTATAGCTAGGCACTTGTAATTGAAGTAACCTGTTCTCGGCTTTAACAACTGTAATACTTAAAGATTTAATGATGCTGATGATTTCCTCATCAGGAATTACCTGTCCAATAATTTTATTTACCCTATCTAAGCTTAAATCAACCTCAAAATAAGGGTTTGGCTGCGGATAATGATCAAATATTGGAGATGAAATAGTACCCCCAGCAACTTCCTGTATCAACAAAGCGGCTCTTTTTAAAGCGTAAACCGTAATTTCTGGATCAGTACCACGCTCAAAACGGAAAGAAGAATCGGTTTTTAAACCATGTCTTTTAGCTGTTTTTCTTACACTTACGGGGTTAAAATAGGCACTCTCTAAGAATATATTTTTTGTTGTAGCTTTTACACCTGATGTTATGCCACCAAAAACTCCGGCAATACACATAGGCTCTTGGGCATTACAAATCATTAAATCATCAGCAGAAAGCTTACGCTCTACCTCATCTAAGGTTTTAAATGAAGTAGCTTCTGCACATTTTTTCACAATGACTTTATTTCCCTTGATTTCATCCGCATCAAAAGCATGTAAAGGCTGCCCTAAATCATGCAAAACATAATTGGTAACGTCTACAATATTGTTTATTGCTCTTAGGCCTATCACAGCTAATTTCTCTTTTAGCCAATCTGGAGATTCTTTAACTTCTATTCCACTAATGGTTAAACCAGAATATCTGGGTGCTGCAACTGCATCTTCTATAACAACTTCTATAGCTGATGTTTCTTCTGCCACTTTGAAACTGTCAACAACAGGTTTTTTAATATCAATTTTTAGGTAAGCTGCAATATCACGAGCAACGCCTAAATGAGAAGCAGCATCTGCCCGGTTTGGTGTTAAGCCTATTTCAAAAAGAAAATCATCCTGTAGATTAAAAAACTCTTTTGCCTCTTTACCAATTGGCGCATCTTCTGGCAAAACCATGATGCCATCATGTGATTTTCCTAAACCAATTTCGTCTTCGGCACAAATCATCCCTTCAGATACTTCGCCTCTTATTTTAGATTTGTTTATTTTAAAAGGCTCGCCACTTGTTGGATGTACAGTACAACCCACCGTTGCAACCACTACTTTTTGGCCGGCTGCTACATTTGGTGCACCACAAACAATTTGTAAATCTTCATTGGTACCAACATCAACTTTAGTGATGCTTAATCTATCAGCATTAGGATGCTGGGAACGCTCTTTTACGTAACCTATAACCAAACCTTCTAAACCACCGGGTACTGCTTGTACACGCTCTAAACTTTCAACCTCTAAACCTATGGAAGTGAGTATGGCTGAAATTTCTTCGGGTTTTAAATCTGTATCTAGGAATTGTTTTAACCAGCTGTAGGATATCTTCATGTATTTGTATTTTCGCGAAAGCGCAAAAATAGGAAAAGAAAGCTTAATGATGAAAATATTAGCAAAGTGCCCATCATTAAGTTTAATTAAAAACGCTTATATCATGCCTGCATCAGAAAAACTAAAAAATTTTTTATCACAAAAAATAACATGGTCTAAAATGGATATATCTAACAAAGCACCTGCATCTACAATTTTTTTGGTAAGCCTGATATCTGCCGAACTAGGTTTTAAATTTCCGGAAGGATGATTATGAGCTAATATGATACTAGCAGCATGATGTTCTAATGCTGCTTTGAAGATGATTTTAGGGTCTGCCACAGTACCTGCCAAACCACCTTTAGATATTAAAATTTTATTTAAAATAGCATTCCTTTTATTGAGTAAAATAATCCAAAACTCTTCATGCATTAAATCTGCAAAATAAGATTCTAATACATTAAATATGTCTGATGGCGTATAAATACTGGTAAGTTCTGGCACATCTGCTTCTTTTCTTCTCCGGCCTAGTTCTAGGGCTGCTATGATAGAAATGGCTTTAGCTTCTCCAATTCCTTTAAATTTAGATAATTCTTGAACACTTAGCTTACCTAAAGCATCTAGATTATTTTGATAAGTATTTAGTATTCTTTTACTTAAATCTACGGCTGATTCTGACCTACTGCCTGAACCAATTAAGATGGCAATAAGCTCAGCATCTGATAAAACTCTTCTGCCTTGAGCTAATAATTTTTCACGTGGACGGTCTTCTTCTGCCCAGGTAGTAATAGGCATTTTTTGTTCATAGGTTGATTTCATTAATTAAAAATACAAAAACCTATGTAAACACAAATAAAAAAAGCTGATTTTAATTAAAAAATCAGCTTTTTTAGATAAAAGGAATATCTATATCTTATAAGGAGTTAACAAATTTTGTCAATCTTGACTTATTGTTAGCTGCTTTATTTTTATGAATTACGTTCTTTTTAGCCAAACGATCTAACATTGAAGTTACTTTAGGTAATAATGCTAGAGCTTCGTCTTTAGAAACTGCACTACGTAATCTTTTGATAAAAGTTCTAGTAGTTTTAGCTTGGTATCTGTTACGTAAACGCTTCGCCGCGTTTGATCTGATTCTTTTTAATGCCGATTTATGATTTGCCATCTTAAGCTTTTTATTCCTTATTAATATCTTTCCCTATTGGGGATGCAAATATAGATTGAAAAAATTAAAATACAAAGTGTTATGCTATTTTTTTTACATGTATTTAAACCTTAAAAATTAAGTAGCATGAGCTTCCAATTCATGATATGCTTTATTAAGCAGCATTTAACACAAAATAGCCTTAGCACCTGAATGTGTAAGCCATAAAAAAATAAGCTTTACAAAAATTTTAAACAATAACTTATTTAAATAAATATACAAGCCTTACATTTGATTATGAAGAATACTAAAAAACTACTCATCATTCTTTTACCACTGGTAATTTTACTTTGTTCTTGGGGATTTTTTGCGCATAAAAGGATAAACAGGCTTGCTGTTTTTACCTTACCAAAAGATCTCATTAGCTTTTATAAGAGCAACATCAACTATATAACAGACCATGCGGTAGACCCAGATAAACGCAGGTATGCAGATTCTTTAGAAGCACCAAGGCATTACCTAGATGCCGACCATTATGGAAAAGCTCCTTTTGATAGTATCCCTAAGAAATGGAATGATGCTGTTAAAAAGTATTCTGAAGATACTTTAAAAGCTTATGGTATTGTACCTTGGCATATAGAACGTGTGTACTACAGGCTGGTTAAAGCATTTAAAGACCGCGACTCGGTACAAATTCTACGTCACTCTGCCGATATTGGGCATTATATAGCAGATGCTCATGTACCTTTGCATACTACTGAAAATTATAATGGGCAACTGACAGGCCAAATAGGTATACATGGTTTTTGGGAAAGTAGACTACCCGAATTATTTGCAGACCGATATGATTACTTTGTTGGAAGAGCAAAATATATAGATAATCCTTTAAACGAAGCCTGGAAAATTGTAGAAAATACCTATACCATGTTAGACTCTACTCTTTTATTTGAGAAGCAATTGAGTAAAAGCTTTCCCTCTGATAGAAAATACAGTTATAGCGAGCGAAATAATAAGGTAATTAGAGAATATTCTGCAGAATACTCGGAAGCTTATCATAAGGCTTTAGATGGGATGGTAGAAAGGCAAATGAGAAAATCTATTCTTTCGGTTGGCAGCTTTTGGTATTCGGCCTGGGTAGATGCAGGGCAACCTGACATGAAAAATTTAATTAGGAAAGACCAATCACTGGAAGAAAAACAATTGGTGGAAAAGGAAGAGCAGCTTTATCAAAAGGGGAAAGCCCTAGGAAGACCTGAAAATTAAATTATTCCCAGAAATAACTTAATTTAAAATCTTTCCTGAACTTGATTCTTAATAAAACTGTGGTAATCCAATTGATGAGTATACACAAACCAAAAAAAACAAAAATGAGTACAAAATTGCCCCATTCTTTCAATACCAAAACCAAGTAAATAAAAAACAAATTGGTTAATACAATTACAAAAGTAGCTTGTAAATGGGTAAAGCCTAAAGCTAGTATACGATGGTGGATATGATTTCTATCAGCTTTAAAAGGAGATTTCTTTTTTATAACTCTTAGTGTAAACACTCTAAAAGTATCAAATAAAGGTATAATCAGTACGGCTACTGCAGTAGCTGGTGCCGAGATAAAAACGGGTGTAACTTCTGTACTTCCAAATTTATTTAGCTCTATAAACTTAATTCCTAACACTACTGAAATTAAACCTATTAATAAACTTCCTGTATCACCCATAAATATTTTTGAAGGTGTATAATTATAATACAGGAAGCCTGCTAATGCACCAACCATACTAAAGGCCAATGTGGCTATTTCGCCCTGTCCCATGTGCAAAAACATGATCCCGAATGTTAAATTAACGATAAGACCTAAGGTGCCTGCTAAGCCATCTATCCCATCAATAAGATTAAAGGCGTTTATCATAAACATAATGGTGGTGATAGAAAGTACTATGCTAGACAGGAAACTTATCTCTGATATTCCAAAAACACCATACATGCTGGTTAAACGAACATCTCCTAAAAAAACGAGTATTGCTGATGCTAAAAACTGAATGAAAAATTTTGTACCCGGCCCTGCCCCTGCCAAATCATCTTTTAAACCTACGGCAAATAGCATGATACAGGCTGTTAATAAAATATTAGTAGGCAAAACGCTATCGTACCTTGCAAAAAGTAGTGATATGATGGTGAAACTACAAAAAATACCAACTCCTCCTAATCTGGATATACCAGATTGATGTGTTTTACGCTCTTGATGAAAATCATCATATAATTTACGCTCCCTTGCTATAAACATGATAGAAGGAAGTGCCGTAAGACTTACGAATCCCGACATCAAAATAATACCGAGGTAGTAAAGGTTATAATTATCAAATATCAAAATGCGAATTTTGCTTAGCCTTTTTAAAGATAGCTAATATTATAATTTATTTCAATTTCCTTAAAGGTTTTACAGGGGAAAGCTCTCGTCTAACTCATCCATAATTTAAGGCTGCCCTCTTGTTAAACAACAAAAGAATTTAGGCATAAAGCTTTTAAACGTAATAACCAATAACAAGATAGCTGATGCCTCCTATAATTTGTAGACATAATAAGATAGCAGCTCATCTTAGAAATTTATCAAATATAAAAAAGCCCTTAAGAAAATCTTAAAGGCTTTGTATTTTACGATTTATACTTATGCTTCTTTCTTTGTAGCTTTCTTGGCAGGTGCTTTGGTAGTTTTTTCTGCCTTAGGTTTAGCTTCTTTAACTTTTGCCGCTTTAGGTTTTTCTTCTGTTACGGCTTCTATTTCCTGTGTTTCTGTAGCTACTTGCTCTTCTTCAGAAAAAATTGGAAGATCTTTTAAAATATGATACCAGGATACAATTTTTTTGATATCAGAAGCGTAAACTCTGGTTTCATCATGGTTAGGCGCCACTTCAAAAAAGAATTTTCTAAGGTCTTTGCCATCAGCTTTAGCTTCTGGAACAACACCTTTAAAAGCTTTCATGGCCTCAAAAACATCTTTTAACCTTAAATCCTCGTCATCACCATAAATGGTAA
This sequence comes from Pedobacter glucosidilyticus DSM 23534, assembly GCF_000425145.1. GTDB lineage: Bacteria > Bacteroidota > Bacteroidia > Sphingobacteriales > Sphingobacteriaceae > Pseudopedobacter > Pseudopedobacter glucosidilyticus. The sequence goes on along the minus strand of NZ_AULF01000009.1, from coordinate 33,872 downwards.
TATCCTCTAAAGATGCTAGTTTAGCTGTAGACATATTTACAACTAATTTAGATTTTTGAGCATCTAAGCTTTCTAAAATAAAACCCGATTTGTTTTGCCCTATTAATTTGTATAAGCCCGGTTTACCCGAAACAGCTACTAAGCCTGTTAAATTCATATCTTTTGTTGAAGCTCTAATTAATCTTCTACTATTTCTATACTTAAAATTTTATCTCCTTGTCTGATATCATCAACCACATCTACATTTTCTATAACTTTCCCAAAACAAGTATGGTTACGGTCTAAATGAGCTGTGTTGTTACGACTGTGGCAGATAAAAAACTGAGAACCACCTGTATTTCTTCCTGCATGCGCCATAGATAATACTCCACGCTCGTGATATTGGTTGCCGCCAGTTAACTCGCAGTCTATATGATAACCCGGACCACCACTACCAGCTTTGTATGATGTTGCAGCGTCTTTAGAAAAAGGACAGCCACCCTGCACTACAAAATCAGGAATTACACGATGAAAAGTTACGCCATTATAAAATCCTTCTTTCGCTAATTTTTTAAAGTTGGCTACTGTATTGGGTGCGTCTTCATCATAGAAGGCTACAGTCATATCTCCTTTTTCGGTTTTAATGATTGCTTTACTCATATTCTTGGTTTTAAGAATGCAAAATTAATAAAATTTTTAGCCTCCACTAATCGTTTTCATTCTATATGCGTAATTTTAGAGAAATGAAAAAAAACTTTCTTCTTTTATTCTTACTAATTTTCACTTTTAAGGGCTTTGCAGCTTCTATCCTTATCCCTATGGATGAAGACCAAAAGAACCATTTAAAAGCCTACGGACTTACTTATTGGGTTTTAAAAAATCAGCAGGAAGTAAACTGGCTATTAAATTATAGAGGCGGGAGCTTTTTAACAACCTATAATACAACTATTGAAAAAGAGCTTAAAATAAGAAGCATCAGTTATGAGGTTATTGCCGATGCTAAAGTAACAGCCATTTTTACGGAAATTTCTAATCCGGAGGTTAATATGGATATTGTAAAACTTGAAAAAACTCCAAAAATAGCTGTTTATACTCCTAAAAGTAAGCTTCCTTGGGACGATGCTGTAACCATGGTTTTAACTTATGCGGAGATTCCCTACGATATTATTTATGATGAAGAGGTTTTAAATGGCAAACTTCTAGAATATGATTGGCTTCACTTACACCACGAAGATTTTACGGGGCAGTATGGAAGATTTTGGGCCAATTACCGGATGGCTTCTTGGTACAGAGATGATGTGCAACAGCAAGAAAGTACCGCCAAAAAGATGGGCTTTACAAAAGTGTCTCAGATGAAACTGGCTGTAGCTTCAAAAATTAGAGACTTTTGTAGCGGAGGCGGTTTCCTCTTTGCTATGTGTTCTGGTACAGATAGTTTTGATATCGCTTTGGCTGCGGCCGGAACAGATATTTGCGAAAGCATGTTTGATGGTGACCCAGCCGACCCTCAAGCCCAGCAAAAGCTAAATTTCAATAATACTTTCGCTTTTCAGAATTTCCTTTTGGATTTAAACCCGTCTAATTATGAGTTTTCAAATATTGATGCTACCAGTTTTAGAAATATAGAAAGAACAAGAGATTTCTTTACGCTATTTGACTTTTCGGCAAAATGGGATGTTGTACCAGCCATGCTGACCCAGAACCACGAAAAAGTTATCAAAGGTTTTATGGGACAAACTACTGCCTTTAATAACAAAACCATAAAACCTGATGTATTGGTGATGGGCGAATTAAAAGCTGCAAATGAAGCCAGATACATTCATGGGCAGTTTGGAAAAGGGCAATGGACTTTCTATGGTGGCCATGATCCAGAAGATTATCAGCATATTGTGGGCGATCCGCCAACAGATTTAAATCTTTATCCGAACTCGCCCGGTTACAGACTTATCCTTAACAACATCCTTTTCCCGGCAGCTAAAAAGAAAAAACAAAAAACCTAATCGTAGAAATTCCACTTTATGCCAAATTGCGCAGCAGCGTAAGGCATAGGATACCTGTTTACCGTATAATATCCGTTAGAGAAAAGCCCTTGGTTTACATAATTATATCTTAAAAATAAGTTGGCTCTTTTCCAATTGGTTCTTATCCAAGCATCAGCAACAGGCCAGGTATTAAACCTTACTGCCTCGCCATTATAAAACTGCCCAATAGCTGGTGCATAAGAAGGTGCGGTATATTCGCTAAAGTAACGTACATCAAAACCAAACTCGGTTTTTAAAACCTTAAAAAAATCTTGGTGCATGTATATACTATGGAAGGTATATACTTCTGGTGTTCTTAAAATTTGCTCAAAATCTGTTTTCTGGTAAACCAGATAATTCTCGAAAGTAAACTTCCCAAACTTAAAATCTTTACCTACGCTAAGTTTCAATAAATTGACATTACTACCTAATTGTTTAGGCTCTATGATATTATTTTCTGATGAAAAGTAAAGATGATTAGACACTAAAAAATACTCGGCTTTAGCCTGAAAATGAAACTTTGGGTTTACATAAGCAAAAGATAAGTTTTGTGTTTTTTGATTATCAAAATTCAAATTCCAACGGTGGTGATTAGAAAACCAACGTTCGTAAATAATCGCCGGACTTTGGTTTTGAGAGTAAGCCCCCAAGACTAATCTACCAACAGAATTGCTTAGCTTTATTTCTGATTGCGCTTGATATAAGAAATCACCAATATTTCTGCCTTGGAAAATCTGCTGTAAGTCTACTTTTAAGCTAGCTTTATCGCTAAAGCTGTAATTTAAAGTTCCTTTTAAGCTTAAGTTTTGGAATTGAGATTGATAATTAACCTGCTTATAGTCATAAAAATCTTGTACTAAGCCAACATCCAACTTCAACTCGTTCTTCAAAAAAGAAAGCTTTTTCCCTCTTAAATAAAAACTATAAGCAAATTCGTTTTTAAGATGATTTACCAAGGTAGAATCAGAAGTGGAATCTCTGAAAATATAATAGTTATTTAATACGCCAGTAGTGTCAATCCCTGTATTTCTGAAAAAATATTTCTGCCTGTTATAGGTAAAATTATAGCTCACCCTTTGTGTTGGCAAAGCCGATGTACTATCTGCCGAGGCAAATCTTTGTTTACCTATATTATAGAACTGTTTGATGTTGATGGTATTATATCTCCAGTTGTGTTGCGCTCCATCTAAACGGGTAGCTTCAAACTCGGGCTGTACTATGGTAGGTACAGTAAAAATAGAATCATTTCTAATGGAACCATTCTCGTCACTTTTAATCGTATTAAAAATAGCATTTGCCAAAAGTGTATAACGTTTATTTTTAGACTCGTACCAAGTCCATAAAGAAGCATTTAAATTATTAGCCGTTTGCCCAAAATAATAGCCTTCTGTACGGTTGGTAGCATATTTTGCGCCTACATTCCAATTAGGTTTTATATTTTGGCTGTGAATCACATGGAAAACTTGCTCGGCATTTACCCCCAGTGTGGTTGATACCATATACATTTCTGTAAACTGAGACCTTGCTTGGTAATATATAATGTCCTCTGGCTTGGTTAAATACCTATCAAAAAAATGATAGCCTAAATCAAATCCTATATTTTTTAAGGGCTCAAACAACATGGGCCTGTACGCCATACCCATAGCTCCGGTATTCATGGTTGGGCTTTTAGGGTCATACAAAGGGTTAAACCTATGAAAATTAGTGGTACTGGTGTCTAAAGGAAATAACCTGGCGCTATCTCTTAAAAACTCTTCTTTTGTAACTTTTATAAATTTTGCTGTGTAAATGATAGAGTCCTTCTTAGTTTCTAACTGCTTTCTTAAAGAATCAACACTTATTTCTTCTTTAGGTTGCACAGGCTGTTGTCCATTTGGCTGATTTTGGTTCGGATCATTAAACCTGGTATTACCCGTTCCAATGGTACGTGGCATTTGGCGTACCTGTGCTATTACAGAAACATATCCAATAGCCAGTAAGATGAAAAGGAACAGCTTTTTTAACATTACACCAATAAAATTAACTGTTTTAAGATATTGGTCATGTGTGGTTCTGCTTCCGTGGCTGTTTTGATAATTTCCGCTACCGACACAGGTTGTAAGGTTTCAGGGAAACCTTCATCTGTTAACACAGAAATGGCAAATACAGGTAAACCCATGTGGTTGGCAACAATAACTTCGGGTACAGTACTCATCCCAACAGCATCAGCACCAATAATTCTTAAATACTTATATTCTGCTCTGGTTTCTAAATTTGGACCTGTTACAGAAGCGTAAACACCTTTATGGCAAGTAATCTGTTCTTTTGCAGCAATAGCCAAAGCCTTTTCTATCAAATGCTTTTTGTAGGGCTCGCTCATATCTGGAAATCTCGGACCCAACTCATCAAAATTTGTACCTGTTAGCGGATTTTCTGGCTGTAAGTTAATATGGTCTTCAATTATCATCAAATCGCCTTTCTTAAAAGCCGGATTTAAAGCCCCACTTGCATTAGAAACAAACAAAGTTTTAATCCCTAATAGTTTTAAAACCCTCACCGGAAAAGTAATTTGTTTCATATTATAGCCTTCATAATAATGCAAGCGCCCTTGCATGGCTACTACTTTTTTACCTGATAAAGTTCCAAATATCAATTTACCAGAGTGAAACTCTAAAGTAGAAATAGGAAAATGAGGAATATGCGCATAAGATAATTGATGTTCTATCTCAATATCTTTCACCAAACCGCCTAAGCCTGTGCCTAAAATAATACCTATTTCTGGCTCAAAATCACCTATTCTTTTCTTTATAAATTCTACAGAATCATTTAACTGCTTTAACATATTTTAAAATTTCTTCTTTAAAAATCAATTCATCATGTTTAAAAACAACCTCAATGGGCCATTCGTAAATAGGTAGTCTGGCTAATAGCTCTTTATCAGACTGAGATTTTAAACGTACGGCATCCTTTTCTGTTGTGATAATTAATGCTCCTGTACCACATTTTTCAAAATCTGCTACAAGTTTAAGCATATTTTTTCGGCTGAAATGATGATGATCTGGATAATTATGATGAATAATATGCGAACTATACTTTTCTACTTCTTTTCGTAATAATGCCGGCCTAGCTATACCTGTGAGCAATAAAATGGGTGTATCAGCTGCTATTTCTTCTAAAGCTAAACTTTCTCCAGTATCAATTTTTTTTAATTGCTTGCTGTAAGCTAGGGAAGAAAAAAAGATTTTTTGATAATGAGTTAAAGAAAAAGACTCCTTGATTTTATTTTTCTCAGTCTCGGATAAATCTAAGGGGCATTTGGTAATCACGATCATTTGAGCCCTACTTTTACCTGCAAAAGATTCCCTATAATTTCCAGCAGGCAACAATAATTTAAAATGCTTTAAGCGATGATAATCAAACAATAAGATGTTCATCCCGGCTTTTAAAGCCCTATGCTGATAGGCATCATCTAAAACAATAAGCTCATGTACATTTTCAAGTTTTTCCACGCCAAAAACCCTGTCTTCACAAACTGCAACTGTAATGTCAGGAAATTTATTTTTTAATTGTTGAGGTTCATCGCCATTTAAGGATGCGTTTTCATTTTCTTCTACCAGCCTAAAGCCTTTAGTTTTGCGTCCGTAACCTCTACTTAAAGTTGCCATTTTAAAATCAGACTTTAATAGTCTGATGATATATTCTGTTAAAGGTGTTTTGCCAACCCCACCAACTTCTAAATTGCCAATAACAATAAGCGGTAATTTAAAAGAAGTGCTGCTCAACCAATTCCAATCGTAAAATTTGTTACGCAGCCAAACAATGATTCCGTAAATCAGCGAGAATGGAAAAAGTAATAAACGGAATGTGGCCATGCTATTTCTTAAGGAACAAAATTAGAAAACCTAAGCGTTATATCTTTTAAAGATGAAAATAAAAATCCAAATGCTAACAAAGATAACTATTAAAGCAAGAAACCCTTTCAAGATAAACTCGAAAGGGTTTCTGGTGGTATGGGCCGGGATCGAACCGGCGACACATGGATTTTCAGTCCATTGCTCTACCGACTGAGCTACCGTACCATCTTGGTGGAAACGTTGCTTCGTTTCGGGATTGCAAATGTAGCCTCTTTTTGATAAAATACAAATAATATTTTCAAATAATTACTAAACTTCTTTAAGTCACCGTATTAAAGCTTCATAAAAGAAAATCAATATTCTTTCGTACTTAAAAATCATGACCCTGTTATGCTAAAAGTTTTTGTACTATGGCTAATACTTCGCTCAATATAGAATCATCTTCTTGCTCTCCGGCAAGCATCAGCTGTAAAGCTTCTTCTAATAGTTGTTCTTCCATAAATTTAATGTTTGTATACTAAGACGAGGCTGATGAAAGCTTTGTTACAAAAGCCCTGTAAAATAATTGTTCAGGTATTATTATTGATAATAAAAACATTTCATACCTTAATGATTAGGATTAAGAAGAAAATTACTATGCTTGCATAGTTTTTTTAAATTTAATCTTTATATTAGCTCTATCATCAATTTAAACACTATGCTGGCACAAATTATTTTCATTTTAGCACTTATGGTAGCCATTGCAGCTTTTACCATTAGCATTAAGAAAATTATCAGGAATATTAATTTGGGTAAACCTATAGACCGTACAGACCATCAACCAGAGCGTTGGAAAAACATGTTTAAGGTAGCACTTGGGCAAAGTAAAATGACTGCGAGACCTGTGGCGGGCATCATGCACATTTTGGTTTATGTGGGTTTCATCATCATCAATATAGAAGTTTTAGAAATTGTAATTGATGGTATTTTTGGTACACACCGTGTGTTTTCTTTTTTAGGGAGTTTCTATAACTTTTTAATAGCTTCCTTTGAAATCTTAGCCTTATTAGTTCTTCTGGGTGTATTTGTTTTCTTGGCGAGAAGGCTGGTGTTACAGCTTAAACGTTTCAGTGGTGTGGAAATGACTGCCTGGCCAAAATCAGATGCTATTTATATTTTAGTGATTGAGGTTTTATTGATGTCTGCTTTTTTAACCATGAATGCAGCAGATTATAAATTACAGCAAGCAGGTGCTGGTCACTACGCCCTTGCAGGCAGCTTCCCGGTGTCGCAGTTTATTTCACCTTTATTGCCTACAGAAGTCAATACCCTAATCCTAATCGAACGTTTTTGTTGGTGGTTCCATATATTAGGCATATTAGCCTTCTTAAACTACTTACCATTTTCTAAACACTTCCATATCATTTTAGCATTTCCTAATACATGGTATGCTAAACTTACTCCAAAAGGTGAATTTAACAATATGGAAACCGTATCTCATGAGGTAAAAGCTATGTTAAATCCATCTTATACACCTCCTGCTTTAGATGCTAATAATAAGTTTGGAGCTAAGGATGTACAAGACTTAAACTGGGTGCAATTGATGAATGCTTATACCTGTACAGAGTGTGGTAGATGTACTTCTTCTTGTCCGGCTAATATAACAGGTAAACTTTTATCTCCAAGAAAAATCATGATGGATACTCGAGACAGAATGGAAGAGATTGGCAGAAATATAGATAAGCATGGTAAAGATTATAACGATGGTAAAAGTTTATTGGATGACTATATCAGCAGAGAGGAAATTTGGGCTTGTACCACTTGTAACGCTTGCGTAGAAGCTTGCCCGGTAAATATAGACCCGCTTTCTATCATTTTAGATTTAAGACGTTATGCAGTAATGGAAGAATCTAATGTAACGGGGAGCTTAAACGCGATGTTCTCTAACATCGAGAATAATGGTGCTCCTTGGAAATATTCGCCTGCGGATAGATTTAATTGGGCAAATAAAGAGGATTAAATTTTAAGACAAAAAGATAAAGAGAAGAAAGATAAAAGAGTAAGGACACTTAACGATATTAAAGATTCTACTACAGAAACCGATAACTAAGAACTGGCAACTAACAAAGATAACCAATGACACAAGTACCAACCATGGCAGAAATGATGGCTGCGGGCGAAGAACCAGAAATTTTATTTTGGGTAGGCTGCGCCGGTAGTTATGATGAAAGAGCACAAAGAGTTACACAGGCTTTCGCTAAGATATTAACGCATTGCCATATTAAATTCGCGGTATTAGGCACAGAAGAAAACTGTACCGGAGACCCTGCAAAAAGAGCAGGCAACGAATTTCTTTTTCAAATGCAGGCTATGATGAATATCGAAGTTTTGAACGGTTATCATATCAAAAAAATTGTAACCGCTTGCCCACATTGCTTTAACACCATTAAAAATGAGTATCCCAATTTAGGAGGTCATTATGAAGTGATCCACCACACGCAATTGATACAAGAACTTATTGATGCTGGTAAATTAAAAGCAGAAAACGGAGAACCTTTTAAAGGTAAAAAAATAACCTATCATGACCCTTGTTACTTGGGTAGAGCAAATGGTGTATATGAAGCGCCTAGAAAAGTATTGGAAGTTTTAGATGCCGATTTGGTAGAAATGAAACGTTGCAAGCAAAACGGACTTTGCTGTGGCGCAGGTGGTGCCCAAATGTTTAAAGAACCAGAAAAAGGCAAAAAAGATGTAAATATTGAAAGGATGAATGATGTGTTAGAAAGCAAAGCATCGGTTGTGGCAGTGGGTTGTCCTTTTTGTATGACCATGATGAAAGACGGCGTTAAACATTTTGAAAAAGAACAGGATATTGAAGTATTAGATATTGCCGAAATTACAGCCAGAAATAATAATCTAGTTTAAAAATCCTCATCATCCAGCATCTTGTAAAGGGTGCTGGGTAATTTTCACCTACTTACAGAAATAGATTCGATTTTCGGAGCTGAAGAGTTTTTATAATTTATTAATCTGCCATCTTCTTGTATTAAACTGTCTTTGGCATGATTATACTTCTTAAAACTTACTTGATTTTGCTGAGCGACATCTCCACTTAACCAGATGTTTAATACCAAGGTATGTGTAATCAGTAATGCACAAATCAGGATAATAAAACTTATTTTACCGAACTTCATTTAAATCGTTATAAATAATAACACTAAAATAAGAAAAAATATCAATTAAAAGCATGATTAAAGAGTATTTTAATAATTTTCTCTTAAAAAATCAAAGCTTTTATTTAATGAATTGAGCTCTTCTTCTGAAATCCCTCTTAAAGGAAGATGAATTTCATGAGCCATGGAATCAACATCACCAGATGGATCTCTATAGCTTTGAAATATCACAGAAGATGGTTCGCAAACTACGCTTAACCAACCCGATTTTTCATTTCCAAAATAATTTAACTTTTGAACTTTTTCTATTCTTACGGAATAGTACTCTGTTTTGTTACTTGCTAAAATTCTTTTGTAACGTAAAAAACCATTATTGTTAACTTCCAGCGTAAATGATTTACTCCCAATGAATCGGTCTGCATCGTACTTTCTAAGAAGCTCTTCTATTTGCTTTCTATAAAAACTTTTAAGCTCATCGGTATCATTCAGGACACCAAGGAAACTCAAGAAAACAAAACTTAAGACATAAAGTAAATTCACGCATTAAATTTAATGCAACTATTAAAAAAACAAGAAATATATTTTTCCACTTATTAACTCCATCTTAATGTAAACTCTTACAATCATCATCCAGATCATGTTTAGAATTACTAATTTTACGGTATGAAATTTCACCCACTTTCTAGAGTTTGGATTTATCAATCAGACAGAGTTTTTACTGATGCTGAAGTAAAAGAACTAGAGCAATTATTAGCAGATTTTACCGCTGGTTGGCAAGCGCATCAACAACAATTAAAAGCTGGCTTTGAAATTAAATATAATCGTTTTATTGTTTTAATTGTGGATGAGCGTGAGGCTGGAGCTAGTGGCTGTTCTATTGATAAATCTGTTCATTTAATGAAAGAAATTCAGGAAAAATATCAAGTTAATCTTTTCGACAGGTTTAATATAGCTTATAAAGAACAAGAGGAAGTAAAAACTGTAAATCGTGATGCTTTCGAGGCTCTTATAGCGGCAGGAAAAATTAATCAAAACACGATTGTTTTCAATAATCTAGTTCAAAATTATCAAGAATATCAGGATAAGTGGGAAGGTAAGTTTATAAATAGCTGGCATCAAAGGGTATTTTCTTTACCTCAAAGCATTTAAAACTTAAGTTTTCCTAGATTTCTCATATTTCTTAAAATAAGACCTTGCTTATAATAAATATAAGTGGTTGGTTTTAGGGGTGTCCATCTTCTTGGGTTAGGCAAAACTGCAGCTAATAAAGCAGCTTCTCCTTTTAATAGACTTGTACAAGATTTACCATAATAAGTTTGGGTAGCGGCTTCCATTCCGTAAATACCATCTCCGGTTTCAATAACATTAAGATAAACTTCTAAGATTCTTTCTTTAGACCAGAAAATCTCTATCAGCAAGGTAAAGTAAGCTTCAAAAGCTTTTCTGATATATGACCTACCCGGCCATAGAAATACATTTTTTGCTGTTTGCTGGGATATGGTACTACCTCCATGTATTTTTTTACCTTTCTTATTTTTCTGATAAGCTTTTTCTATAGCTTCAAAATCAAAACCATGGTGAATCAAAAATCTGGCGTCTTCTGCTGCTAAAACTGCTTTTTTAAGATTCATGGAAATATCTTCAAAATCTTTCCAGTCTTTCTTAAGCTTCCATGTTTTACCTTCTGCTTTTCTCTCAAAACCTCGTTGTAACATCAAATAGGTAACAGGAGGATTTACAAATATTAACAGGATAACCCAAAAGATGCTGATACCGAAAAACCATAATATCAACCTCAGGATGATTTTGGATAGCCTTTGGAGCAAAGAAGATGATTTTGCCATATTTGATTTCAAAAAAAATGCTTCCTGAAAATTATCAGGAAGCATTTAAATTATTCATGTACCGATAAATTACTCAGCAACTACGTCAAAAGGAACTTGTACTTTAACTTCTTTGTGTAAGTTTAAGTTAGCAATATACTCACCAACAAACTTTACATCAGAATCAAAAGTAATTCTTCTTCTGTCTACATCAAAGCCTAATTTCTTTAATGCATCTGCAACTTGTATCGTATTAACAGCACCAAAGATTTTACCGCTTTCGCCAGCTTTAGCACCAATAGTTAATCTTACATCAGTTAATCTAGCTGCAACAGCATCTGCGTCTTTCTTAATTTTTTCTTGTTTAAACTGAGCTTGTTTGATGTTCTCAGCTAAAACTTTCTTTGCCGACTCAGTAGCTAAAATAGCTTGACCTTGAGGAATTAAATAATTACGGCCGTAACCTGGTTTTACTGTAACGATATCGTCTTTCTCGCCTAGGTTTTTTACATCTTGTGTTAATATAACTTCCATCTGCTTAGCCTCCTTATTTTAAACCGTCTGTAACGAAAGGTAATATACCAATTAAACGAGCTCTTTTAACTGCTTGAGCTACTTTACGCTGATATTTTAAAGAAGTACCAGTTAAACGACGAGGTAAAATTTTACCTTGATCATTGATAAACTTCAATAAAAAGTTAGCGTCTTTGTAATCGATATACTTGATACCATTTTTCTTAAAACGGCAGTATTTCTTTCTGTTATCCTCCACCTTGGGAGCAGTAACATATTGGATTTGATCTTGTGCCATTAGTTTGCTGCCTCCGCTTTTTTCTTGTTAAATGCGCCGTTACGTTTTTTCTCGTTATAAGCTACAGCATGTTTATCTAAACGTACTGTCAAAAATCTCATAACACGCTCATCACGTTTTAACTCTAATTCAAATTTGCCGATAACCTCTCCTGATACCTTGTATTCAGTTAGATGATAATATCCAGTTGATTTTTTCTCAATTGGATACGCTAGTTTTTTCAAACCCCAATTATCCTCTTGGACAATTTCGGCTCCGTTATCAGTTAACACTTTCGTGAATTTTGCAATCACTTCTTTTGCTACTTCTTCTGATAACAATGGGGTAAGAATGATAGTGGTTTCGTATTGATTCATTTCTTACTATTGTTTTACCCGCTTTTACGGGATTGCAAAGGTAGAAAACATTTAATTGATAAACAAGAGATTAAAAGGATTTTATCATAAAGAACTCGATATCGAAGATTTGCAACACCTTCATTTTATTACTTTTCTAAATAAAAAAGTTATAAAACCGGGCAATAGTTTTACAAAAAATAAAAACCTATACATTCTTAAATAATTGGTATATTAAAAATGAAAAAATTAATTTAACAAACCAAAATATAATTCAAGCAAAGCATCCCCGATTAATCATTTTTAAATTGCACAATCAAATACATCTTTCTATTTTAGCAACCTGATGGAGAACTTTATAGTATCGGCAAGAAAATACAGACCTGTAACATTTGAAAGTGTTGTGGGGCAGCTGCATATTACCAATACTTTAAAAAATGCTATTAAAAACAATCAGCTTGCACAAGCATTTTTATTTTGCGGGCCAAGAGGGGTAGGTAAAACTACTTGCGCCAGAATTTTAGCTAAAACCATCAACTGCTTGGATTTAACCCCTACAGCAGAAGCTTGCGGTACTTGTGCATCTTGTATCTCTTTCCAAAATGGTAATTCTTTTAATTTTCATGAATTAGATGCTGCCTCAAACAACTCTGTTGATGATATTAGAAATTTAATAGACCAGGTAAGGATACCTCCACAAGCCGGAAAATATAAAGTTTATATCATAGATGAGGTTCACATGCTTTCTCAAAGTGCTTTTAATGCCTTTTTGAAAACTTTAGAGGAACCACCTTCTTATGCTATTTTTATTTTAGCAACTACAGAAAAGCATAAAATATTACCAACTATATTATCTCGTTGCCAAATCTTCGATTTTAACAGGATAAAGGTTGAGGATATGGCCAATCATTTGGCTAAAATTGCCACTAGAGAAGAAATAGCTTATGATCAGGACGGTTTACACCTGATAGCCCAAAAAGCAGATGGAGGTTTAAGAGATGCCTTATCTATGTTTGACCAAATTGTTAGTTTTTCTAACAGACAGGTTAATTATCAAGCTGTTATTGATAACCTTAATATTCTTGATTACGATTATTATTTTAAGGTTACCGAGTTTTTAATGGCGCAAAATACGCCAGCCGCTTTACTTTTGTTTGATGAGATTTTAAACAATGGTTTTGATGGGAACAACTTTATTACTGGATTAGCATCGCACTTTAGAAATATATTGGTTTGTAAAGATGCCGCTACTGTTCAATTATTAGAAGTTAGCGAGAATATCAAACAAAAATATTTAGAGCAGGCTAAATTAGCTTCAGCATCTTTCTTAATAAGTGCATTAAATATTGCCAATCAATGCGATTTAAATTATAAAATCAGTAAAAACCAACGTTTACAGGTTGAGCTTACGCTGATTAAGATAAGCCACATCAGTCAAGCGGTAAGCTTAAGCCAAAACCCTCATGTTCAGCAAATAGCTGAGCAACTAAAAAAAAAACCTGAAAATTTAGCCAGTCCTCAAGCAAACATACCTCTTACTGCTCCTAAACAGGATGTACTAGAAAAAGTTGCTCCTACTGTACAAACATCAGAAAAAGCGATAAATCAGGTGGTATCTCAGACAGAAACACCAGCGGCAGAAATAAATATCAACCCTAAAACGCTTATTCCAAAATTAGGAACTACTTTAATACCTAATTTAAAAAATCCTACGGCTATAAAAACCAAAGAACAGCTGGAAGACACTATAGACTATCTAACTGGTGATGCTAAGGATGATTTTACAGCAGCGCAGTTTATTGAAGCTTGGGGAAATTTCTCTTTTAAAGCTAAAGCTGATGGTAAAATGAGCTTGGCCGCTTTAATGATGAACTATACACCCAAATTAAAGGCAGGCTATCAAATAGAGCTAGAGGTAGAGAATAAGTTGCAAGCTAACGAGTTGATTAATGAGCGAATAGACGTTCTAAACTATCTGCGCAAGCAATTAAATAATTTCTCCATTACTTTAGAACCTATTATTAACGAGAAGCAGGAAGAAAGAAAATTATATACCAGCAGAGATAAATACCAACATCTGGTTGAAAAAAACCCTAAACTAGAAGACTTTAGAAGAATTTTCAACCTAGATATTGATTTCTAAATTACTTTAAGAATTTAGGATAACCTTCTTCATCTAAATCATCACGACTATCTTCTGGAGTACGAGCAATCTCTTCGTCTTTTTTACTGATTTTAAGATTTTCCTCACCTGTGATGTGCATCCCTAATTTATCGGCATCGTGTTCTAAAGAAGCATTTTTATCATATTCATCGCCAACATAAGGATTAGATTCATCATAATCAGAACTATAATCATTGGCAGCAGTATCATAAGGGTCTGGATGCTCATATCCTACTTCCTGAGCTTCTTCTGGATCTACATCCAACTCAAAACTACCTTCCTTAGGGTTATATTTTAGATTTTGCGCCTCGTTATCAACTAGATTAGACTCTTGGTTACGGTTAAACCTTTCGTTATCGTGGTTTATTTGCTTTTTATTTTCCATGGTTTATCATTTTAAGTAATTGTAAATCATGTTGTACTATAAATATGCCAAAACATTAAAATTAAGACCTTAACATTACAAAAAACAGCTGAGCCAAAAGCTCGCATTAAAAATCAATTCTTATATTTACGCCTCATTTTAGTGGGATAAAACAAAAACAAATAAATAATGAGCAAAATCAAAGTTGCAAACCCTGTAGTAGAACTAGACGGCGATGAGATGACCAGAATTATCTGGAAATTCATTAAAGACAAATTGATTATTCCTTACCTAGATTTAGATATTAAATACTATGATTTAGGAATGGAGTATCGTGACCAAACAAATGACCAAATCACAATCGATGCAGCCAATGCAATCAAACAATATGGTGTTGGTATTAAATGCGCTACCATTACTCCGGATGAGGCCAGAGTAGAAGAGTTTGGTTTAAAGCAAATGTGGAAATCTCCGAACGGAACCATCAGAAATATTTTAGATGGTACTGTATTTAGAGAGCCTATTGTTTGTAAAAATGTTCCTCGTTTAGTTCCAAACTGGACTGCACCTATCTGCATTGGTCGTCATGCTTTTGGAGACCAATACAGAGCAACTGATTTTGTTACCAAAGGAAAAGGTAAATTAACCATTAAATTTGAAGGTGAAGACGGTACTGTTCAAGAATTTGAAGTATTTAACTTTAAAGGAGATGGTGTTGCTTTAGCTATGTACAATACAGACGAAAGTATTAAAGGCTTTGCAAGATCATGCTTTAACCAAGCTTTAAGTAAAAAATGGCCTTTATATTTATCTACTAAAAACACTATCTTAAAAAAATACGATGGTCGTTTTAAAGATATCTTTGAAGAGATTTATCAACAAGAATTTAAAGCTCAATTTGAAGCTGCTGGTATTACTTACGAGCACCGTTTAATTGATGATATGGTTGCTTCTGCATTAAAATGGAATGGTAACTTTGTTTGGGCTTGTAAAAACTACGATGGTGATGTACAGTCTGACACCGTAGCACAAGGTTTTGGCTCTTTAGGTTTAATGACCTCTACTTTGGTTACCCCTGATGGTAAAATAATGGAGGCAGAAGCTGCACATGGTACGGTTACCCGTCACTTCCGTGATCATCAAAAAGGAAAACCTACTTCTACTAATCCAATTGCATCTATTTTTGCTTGGACTAGAGGTTTAGAGTTCCGTGGTAAGTTAGACAACAACCAAGAGCTTATTAATTTCTGCCAAACTTTAGAGCAAGTTTGTGTTGAAACTGTAGAAAGTGGTAAAATGACTAAAGACTTAGCTGTTTGTATCCATGGAAATAAAGTAGAACATGGTACACATTACCTATATACAGAAGAATTCTTAGCTGCTATTGATGAGAATTTAAAAGCTAAATTAGGTTAAGTAGCTATAATTATAGAAGCTCAAGTTAAACCATTAGCTTGTATTTAAATAGTCTATAAAGAGGCTGTCACAAAAATCACATTTGTCACATAGAGCAGAGTCGAAATATTCTCTGATATACTCAAAAAAGGCTTCGACTCCGCTCAGCCTGACATAAAGTGATGATTTGAGACAGCCTCTTTTTTAATGCGTAATATTTTTTAATGATGGATGGAACAATCAGAAATAACATCAAAATTGGAGCTTTGGTAAATATCGTTTTAAAGAAAGACCAGAGAACAGGCACCCTAACCGAAGGTATTGTAAAAAGAATCTTAACAAGTGCGCCAAAACATCATCGAGGTATTAAAGTGATGTTGGATGATGGACAAGTTGGCCGTGTACAAGAGATACTGGAAGAAGATTAATTATAAACGACTAAAGTAAAAAAAGCTGCCAATGATTTACATCATCAGCAGCTTCGCATTTTATTAGTTAGTGTGGGCTATTTAAGTTTTATTTAATATCAACCAAAATTCCGGCAAAAATCATTCTTCCCAATTGCGGGCCGCCCCAAATTTGCGTATTATAAGCATTGGTTAAATTAGAACCACCAATCTGAATGGTTGATTTAGCTTTAGGAATTTTATAAGACAAAGAAGCATCTAAGGTACCAATGTTATCTATAGGACCAATATCAAAAGGGAATTCATATACAAAACCTTGTTGCCATCTATAATTAACATTATAACCTAGTCTTTTCTTAAACTCGCCATCAATACCTACATTAAACTTGTTTTCTGGTGTGTTAAAGAAGGCTAAGAAACCAGTTGGTAAATCACCAATTTTATTATAGCTATAATTTGCATTAAAGTTTAACTCTTTTTTATAAGCATATCCTAAACCAACGCTAACACCTTGTGTTGTTACCTCTTGTTGGTTATTAAACCAAACTTGAATGATACGGGTAGGACTTGATGGATCATTTAAACGGTTCCTTGTTTGATTATCTGAACCAGGTGCTGCGCCTACAGCAACTGCCAATTGTCCTGCTGTTGGTCTAGATCCATCTGTATTTCCAACAAATGGTTGGGCCCCGATAAAATTATCGTAATTACTTCTAAAATAGGTAATATCAAAAGTTAATTTATCTTTAATGATGGTTTTATAACCTACTTCAAAAGTGGCAACCTGTTCTAAATCTAAGCGTGGTGCTGCATAATTAAATGCGGTAGAACCTCCAGCAACTGCAGCAATATTTGCCCCTACTGCCGCTTGGCCTCCAGCTAATAAACTAGTGTTATAACCGTTGAAACCGTTTCTAACGTTACCTAATAATAAGGCGCTACCAATATCTAAACGGATGTATTGGTCTATTTGGGTAGGACTTCTAAAGGCTACACCGTAGCTAGAACGGAAGTTGTGTTGTCTTTTCTCTCCAAAAGTATAAACTGCTGAAGCTCTTGGTGAGAATTTAGAGTCGAAATTTTGGAAATCATCTAAACGCCCGGCAACTTGTAATTTTAATGCATCATTAAAGAAAGTTTTAGCTACTTGGCTGTAAACACCATATTCGTAATTTTTAATTCTATCACCACCAGGAGTATCTTCAAAAACTGCACCTTGGGAAGCTAAGCCAAATGCTCTGTAAGCACCACCAACAATAACATCTGCAAATTTAAACCCAAATTGGTATTGTCCGCTCACATCTGTCATAACAGAGTTAACAGGTAACCTAGAACCTGCTGGTTGGTTTAGCTCAGCATTGTATTTACGCAATGCGTTAAAAGATGTGGAACCTTCTTTTGGCCATGTTGCGCTTGCTGCTGCATAAGCTTGTGCTGGCGTTGCACCTTGTTGTATAGCACCTCCGTAAGTGGTGAAAAACATTTCGGTATGATTCGAATAGGGTCTCCCTTGAGGATTTGCTAGTGTTATGGTTGTAGGATTAATTGGCAATGCAGGTAATCCAGCTGCTGTAGGGTTTAAAGTTGCCATTCTAGCTCCTAAGAAGCTTAAATCATAAGTATCACCACCATTATCTTCGGTTCTGAAAGCTCTTAAAAACCATTTATCAGATTTTAACTCGGCTCTAAACTGGTCAACACTTAAGTTTTTAAAACGATACCTACTGGTAGATTGGTAAGTAGTGGTGCCACCTGCCCTTTTATAATCTAGTGTAGCTTTTAGCTTATCGGTAATTAAATAAGAGATACTAGGGTTAATTCTGTAACTTAAAGTTCTATTATCATTGGCAATTAAAGCTGATTCTGTCCATCCTGGTGTATAAAGTACTTCTCCAGGAACAATAGGAGTTGTTACACCAGCTTGTACTGTACTAATTTCTCCGTAGGTATTTAAAGCATCATAACCAAAACCAGAACCTGGTCCGTAATTTTTTGCCGAAGTTATTCTTTTAGATGATTGATCATTAGCCAACCAATCGTCGGCAGAAAAATAAGAAGCATTAATTTTAAAAGCCAATTTATCAGTCAATTTTTTAGCGTATCTGATTTGACCATCAAATAAAGCTCTATTACCTCCTCTTAATTTTAATGATAAACCTTCTGTATAAAATGGATCTTTTGAATTGGTTAATAAGACACCATTAAAAGCATTGGCACCATATAAAGCAGAAGCAGGACCATGTATAATTTCTACAGAACTTACATCCAGCTCGGCAACACCTAACATGTTACCCGCATTAAGATTTAAACTTGGTACTTGAGTATCTACATAATCTGCAAGTTGAATCATACGCTCTGATTTAGGGCTATTAAAACCTCTGGTAGAAATAGTGGTTAAAAGCATAGAAGAACTGTTAACATCTATCCCCTGATATCTAGCCAGGTTACTAAACATCTCTGGACCACCACCGGCTAATATTTGGTTAGCGCTAACCTTGGTAACGGTTACAGGGGCTTCTAGGATACGTTCTTCTACCCTGGAAGCAGAAACAACAACCTCATCAAAGTTTATAGTGGCTTCTTGCAAGGTGATTTTTAAATCGGTGCTTGGTTTATTTAAAGAAATCTTTTGGGTTTGAAAACCTAACATTGAAACTTCTAACACAACAGGTACTTTATCAAAATTCACATTCAAAGCAAAAGCACCGTCTCCATTTGTAGAAGTACCAACAAAAGAACCCTGTACAATAATACTTACCCCAGGTAAGCTACTATTGTCTGACGCTACAACTTTTCCCTTAACATTTTGTGCCAAGGTAGGCAGCGCAAAAAATGAAAAGCTAAGCACCATGATGCCTAAAAGTATCTGTTTCTTCATTTTAATTATTTTATAGTTTATATTGGTTGATATTATGCAAGCATAATAAAATAAATTTATAACAAATATTTGGATTATCAAATAAATTATAGCTGAGATAATAAAAAAGTGATGAATATCTATTTATTAGACATTTATAGCTGATGCTGCGAAAAAGAATTTTAGAAATAGCAGCCCTAGTACATTCAAAATTGTATTTTTACATTTCACTTATAACATAACCTGTTAACTGAATTAAAAAAATGAATCATTTATATCCATTAAAATTTAAAACCATTTTTAAGGACAAAATCTGGGGCGGACAAAAAATCAAAACAGTTTTAGGGAAAGATTTTGGAAACTTACCTAATTGCGGCGAAACTTGGGAAATATCTGGTGTAAAAAGTGATGTTTCTGTGATCGCAAATGGACCTTTAGCAGGTACATCATTGGCGGCTTTATTGGCTACAGAAAAAGAAAACCTAGTAGGTAAAAGTGTTTATGACAGGTTTGGAGATGAGTTTCCTTTATTGGTAAAATTTATAGATGCTAATGAAGATTTATCTATACAAGTTCATCCTGATGATGAATTAGCCAAAAAGCGCCATAATTCTTTTGGTAAAACAGAAATGTGGTATGTGATACAAGCTGATGAAGGTGCTTCTTTGATAGCCGGTTTCAACCAAAAAGTTGATAGAGCGCTATATTTAGAAAAATTTAACGAAGGCAAACTTACAGCTATTTTAAACAAGGAAGATGTAAAAGCTGATGATGTGTTTTTCTTACCAGCCGGAAGGGTGCACACCATAGGAAAAGGACTTTTGATTGCTGAGATACAGCAAACATCAGACATCACTTACCGCATTTATGATTTTGACCGTGTGGATGACAAGGGTAATAAAAGAGAACTTCATGTTGAAGAAGCCTTAGATGCTATTGATTATAACTTTTACGACGCTTATAAAACAGCTTATAAAAAAGAAAAAAATACGCCAACACCATTGGTTTCTTGCCCATATTTTACCACCCATGTCTTAGACTTTGAAACTTCTGTGATGAGAGATTATAGTGCTCTGGATAGCTTTGTGATTCATGTTTGTGTTTCAGGTTCTTATATTTTAAAATATGGTATGGAAGAGTTACCGGTTAGCATGGGAGATTGTATTTTAATTCCTGCTGGTACACAAAAAGTAGAGCTTAGCACTAACGAGGGATTTAAGATTCTGGAGAGTTTTGTTGGGTGATGGGGAATAGATAGTTGGGGAATGGGAGAATAGGGAATAGTTATTGGTTAATAGGGAATAGTTATTGGTCAATGGGGAATACGGCTGAGGATTATTGTCATCCTGAGCGAAGTTGAAGGATAGGATAAAAAAGCTTCGACTTCGCTCAGCCTGACATAAAATGATGCTATAGTCTTATTTGTGACTAAAAATGTTTTAGCCTTGTATAGCTTTTACACCTGGAAGTTCTTTACCTTCCATATATTCTAATAAAGCACCACCACCTGTAGAAACGTAGCTTACCTCGTTTTCTAAACCAAATTTAGCGATAGCTGCCGCAGAGTCTCCTCCACCTATTAAAGAAAATGCCCCATTTTTAGTTGCAGCTACAATAGCGTCTGCTACAGCTCTGGTACCTTCTTCAAATTTCTTCATTTCAAAAACGCCCATTGGACCATTCCAAAGGATGGTTTTAGAATTCATCACGATGTCTGCATATTTTTTACGGGTTTCTAAACCAATGTCTAATCCTTCCCAATCTGAAGGGATATTTTTTGTTTCTACGTATTGCGTATTGGCTGTTTCTGCAAAATCATCCGCAATTAAAGAATCTGTAGGGATATAAATTTTTACACCTTTTGCTTCTGCTTTCTTTAAAATCTCTAAAGCCAGTTCTTGCTTATCTAACTCTACAATAGATTTACCAATTTCACCGCCTAAAGCTTTCACGAAAGTATATGTCATACCGCCACCAATAATTAAATTATCTACCTTATCTAATAATCTTTCTATCAATTGGATTTTATCAGAAACTTTAGAACCACCCATAATAGCTGTAAATGGTCTTTCGGCTTTATTTAATACTTTTTCTGCATTTTCTAACTCAGAAGCCATTAAATAACCAAAATATTTTGCTGTTGGGAAAAATTTAGCAATTACAGCGGTAGAAGCATGTGCTCTGTGTGCCGCACCAAAGGCATCGTTCACATAAACATCACCCAATTGAGCTAATTTTTCTGCAAATACTTCATCACCTTTTTCTTCTTCTTTATAGAAACGTAAATTTTCTATCAATAACACCTCTCCTGCTTGTAAAGCATCAGCTTTAGCTTTTGCCTCGGCACCTATACAATCATCGGCGAAAGCCACTTCTTTACCTAACAAAGTAGATAAATGCTTAACCACATGTTGTAAAGAATATTTATTTGTAGGACCATCTTTTGGACGACCTAAGTGCGACATTAAGATAACTGCACCACCATCATTCAAAATCTTTTGGATAGTTGGCAAGGCAGCTGTAATACGCTTATCATCGGTTATATTGAAATCAGCATCCAGAGGGACGTTAAAATCTACCCTTACTAAAGCTTTCTTGTTTGCGAAATTTAATTTGTCTACAGTATTCATATTTATTGTGTTGGATTGTTATTGAATTTTTAAATACATGCATTTATGAGGGCCTATACCGGAGATTTCAAATTCATCAGAAATAAACTCGAAACCTAAACCTTCATAAAACTTATAAGCTACTTTTCTGGCGTTACACCACAAATAGTTAGCCTTTTTGCCTCGCAAATATACGATTGCAAAATTAATCAGCATATTACCATAACCTTTAGCTCTAAAACCCTCATCTGTAGCCATGCCTCTTAATTGATAGCCCAAACCCGCAAAACCTTCTTTTGGAACGATATGAAATGTAGCAATGGAAACCAATTCGTTTGCCACGAAATAGCCTAAATGGAAACTTTCAGGTTCTTCATCTAAAGGCAAAGCACATTCATGGTCTTGAAGTTTGCCTTCTCTTAAAACCTGATTGCGTAAAGGCAAAACATCTTTTGCGGAAATAAACTTAATCATCAGCTTTATTTTATGGCCATTTTTTGAGCAACATCCACCAACCGGCTAGCGTAACCAAACTCGTTATCGTACCAACCTACTACTTTTACCATACCGCCAACAATAGAGGTTAGTTGCGCATCAAATACGCAAGAGTGTGGGTTATCAATAATATCAACGGAAACAATAGGGTCTTCTGTATAATACAGAATATCTTTAAGTGAGCCCTCTGCTGCGGCTTTAAAGGCTTCGTTTATTTGTGCTACCGATGATGGTTGCTGTTCTAGAATACAGGTAAAATCTGTTAAAGAACCATTTAAGACAGGTACACGGATGCCTGCACCGCCTAATTTACCCTCTAATTGAGGAAAAATACTGGTAATGGCTTTTGCCGCCCCTGTTGTGGTTGGGATGATAGAAGATGAAGCTGCTCTTGCCCTTCTTAAATCACGATGTGGTGCGTCATGCAGGTTTTGATCACCCGTCATAGAATGTACCGTGGTGATGTAACCTTCTTTAATTTTCCAGTTATCATCTAAAACTTTTACCATAGCTGCCACATTGTTGGTGGTGCAAGATGCATTGGAGATGATTTTTGAAGACCAATCTATTTGCCCATCATTAACGCCTAGTACTACAGTTGGAATATCTTTGTCTATAGCTGGAGCTGATAATAGCACTTTTTTAGCTCCTGCTTCTAGGTGTTTATTTGCTAAAGCTCGGGATAAGAATTTACCGGTTGACTCTATCACTAAATCTATATTTAGTGCTTCCCAAGGTAAATCTTCTGGATTTTTCTCGGCATAGGTTTGGATGCTTTGCCCGTTAACCACAAGCTCTTGCTGATGATGCGTTACGGTTCCTTTATAATTACCATGCACAGAATCGTACTTGAACAGGTGCGCTAATGTTGCTGTATCTGTTAAATCGTTAATGGCAACAACCTCTATATCTTGCTTTTGTAATAATAGTTTTAAAACGGTACGCCCGATGCGCCCAAAACCATTAATGGCTACCCTCATATATGCTCTCAGAAATTTTAGCGAATTTACCTAATGTGTACGATTAAAAAATATTTAATTTTTTTTGTGAGTTTTAGGCTGTTTTCTATATTTGCACACCCAAAGATATTTGGCCCGTTCGTCTAGGGGTTAGGACGCCAGATTTTCATTCTGGAAACAGGGGTTCGATTCCCCTACGGGCTACTAAGTTAAAATATACTTAAAACAATTAATACTTTAATTTATACTTCCCAACTAGTTTCAGTAATTGTTTAGGTTACCAAAACTAAATTTCACTATATACATTATTATGTCTCCAATTATTAAATAAGACAGACTAGTTAATACTAGCTAAGACTGCTGAACTGGATTTTATTTGGAATATTTATTACTACTTTTGAAAAAACCATTTATAAAAACCACTGATATTAATCATATATTAGGTTAATTTAATTCTAAGAGTTGAGAGCGAAATTTTTAATCAAATATTTTGTTGTTTATTTATTACACTTTTTTTTCTTTAAAAGTCTATTTGCCGATGATTTAAAATTTAAACACCTAACCATAGACGACGGCCTATCTCAAAACACTGTCAACACTATTTATCAAGACCATAAAGGCCTTATATGGATAGGCACATGGGACGGATTAAACAAATATGATGGTTATGATTTTGTTACTTATAAAAATGATGGAAGAAATCCAAACAGCTTAAATGATAATAGAGTAAGTGTTGTCATAGAAGATAAGAAAAATCGATTATGGATAGGTACATCTTCTGGCTTAAATCTATTTGATAGAAATTTAGAAGTGTTTAAATCTTTCTCTAGCAAAAGCAATAAGCATTATGCAGTATACAGTATAGTTGAAGATAAAAACGGAATAATTTGGATAGCTACAGATGATGGTCTAAAATACTTAAATCCTTTGGAAGGAAAACTTTTAGATATAGAATTAAACTTAGGTAAGGATAAGCGAATTCAATCTATCTATATAGATAAAAACAACCTACTTTGGATAGGAAAATTTAAGGGTTTGTATTTTTATGACTTTAATAAAAAAAAGCTGGTTTCTGCTTATCCAACATTACAAAATACCGTTAAAAACTCTTGGATAAGAACTATTAAATATGAAGAAGATGGTTCTTATTGGCTAGCCACAGAAGCAGAAGGAGTTTTACATTTTAAAAATAATAATCAGATAGAATATTTCACTAATACTAGCGGTCTTTTATCTAATACTGTAAGAAGCATTTTAATTGTTAATAAAAATGAAATTTGGGTGGGTACCAAGTTTGGCTTGAGCATACTTAACCCTAATACCGGCAGTATTAAAAATTACACCTATAAAAGTGATGAGAAATCTCAATATTCATTAAGCCAAGCTTCTGTACGCTATTTATATAAAGACAAAGAGGGAAATATATGGCTGGGAACCTATTCTGGAGGAGTTAATCTGGTTTATAATTTCAAAGAAAATTTTGCTTACAAAGGGCATGCAAAAGAAGACCCAGTAAAGCTCTCAAATAAAGAGATTAATAGTGTTTATGAGGATCAAAACAAAAATGTTTGGCTGGCAACAGATGGCGGCGGTTTAAACTATTGGGATAGAAAAGCAAATACAATAAAAGTTTATAAGTACGCAGAAGGTACTAGTACCTACAATACCATCAAAATCATTCATAAAGATTCTGAAAAGAACGATATCCTGTGGCTAAGTACAGGTGGAGGAGTATTAAAATTTAATACCACTAGCCGGGCATTTCAACAATTTAATTTTGCGACCTCTAATAATTCTCCAGCATTTATACAGCAGCATGTTTTTGAGGACACCAAACAAGGCTTATGGATTGCGAGCAATTTTGGTGGCTTATATTTATTTAAAGATGGAAAAAAAATAAAGGCTTATAACAACCAAACTGTTAAAGAAGGTTTCTTTAACTCTAACAATCTTACAGCATTAAAAGATAATAATGGTAAAGGTTTATGGATAGGAAATAGAACAGCAGGCTTAAACTATCTCAACTATAAAACAGGTGAAATATCAAGCTATGTTTATGATAAAAACAACCTTTATAGTTTAAGTAACAATAATATACTTTGCTTATTTAATGATAGCAAAGGCAGGTTTTGGATCGGGACAGACGGTGGTGGACTTAATTATTACGACCCTAAAACCAATCGTTTTTTAGTCCTAAACAGCAATAATGGCTTGTTAAATAATACTATTCATGCAATTACAGAAGATGAGCTGGGGGCTTTATGGTTAAGTACAAACCGTGGTATTTTTAAAGTAAATATCACTGTAAATACTAAATCTTTAAAATTCGAGCATATTAAAATTGTGAACTATACCGTAAAGGATGGTTTGCAAAGTAATCAATTCTTGCATCATTCGGTTTATAGGGGTATAGACAATGAACTTTTCTTTGGTGGTATTAACGGGTTAACTTCTTTTTTACCTAGCCAACTATCAGTAAACAAGAATAAGCCCAATATTATTTTTACTGAACTTTCTATATTAGGAAAACCTGTGAGTGCCGGAGAAAATAGTGTCCTAAATAAAGCTATTGATGAAACTCAGGAAATTATTTTACCTTATAATAAAGCTTCTTTTACCATCAAATTTTCTCTGCTAAATTTTATACATCCAGAGAAAAACAAATATGCTTTTAAACTAGAAGGCTTTCCTAATGATACATGGCATTACGTTAACGACCAAAGACAAGCAACCTATACTAATCTAGACCCTGGTAAATATCTGCTTAAAGTTAAAGCAGCCAACAACAGCGGTATTTGGGTAAGTAATATCAAAACACTTAACATTACCATTTTGCCTCCTTGGTATCAAACATGGTGGGCTTATCTTGCGTACTTTATCATCATCATACTACTATTATACCTTTTTTACTCTTATACAAAGTATAAAGAGCGTTTAAAAGGGAAGATTACTTATGAGCAATACATTGCAAAACAAGAAAGAGAGCTGGCACAACAAAAACTAAGTTTCTTTCTAAAAATATCTCATGAAATTAAAACGCCTATAACTATGATAATGGCTCCCTTACAAAAGCTTTTATCGGCTCATGCAAATAACCCAGCTTTGCACCAATACCTCAATACCATGAATAAGAGTGGGCAAAGGTTACTTAATTTGATTGATCAGTTATTAGATGTAAGAGGGATAGATTTAAATCAATCGAGCTTGAAAGCTGCCAAAGGAGATATAGTGTTGTTTGTAAACGAGATTGTGGTTATTTCTACAAACCTAGCCAATGCTAAAAATATCGACTTATCTTTTTCTTTTTCCGATGAAAAGATAGAGGCTTGGTTTGATAAAGATAAAATGGAGAAGGTAATTTACAACATTCTCTCTAACGCTATTAAATACACTCCGGAATATGGCAAAATAAATGTATATGTTGAACAAGTTAAACCTAACAAACAGGTTGCTATAAGCATCACAGATAATGGTTGTGGTATAGCACCAGATAGGATAGCCAGCATTTTCACCCCATTCAAACATACTGATAGCTTGCTAAACAATGTATCTGGTACGGGCATAGGCTTAGCTTTTGCAAAAGAACTGGTAGATCTTCATCAAGGTGAAATTGATGTGCAGAGCACTCCTGCCACTGAAGGAGAGAATGGCTTTACTTGTTTTAAAATTAAGTTGCCTTTAGGCGATACTCATTTAAAAGAGTCGGAAATAGATGATAATTACCTACAGACAGATAATATAGACAACTATAAAGACTACCATTTAAACAGACAAAGGAATTTTGAAGATGTAAAAAATAAGATAAAGGCAGACCATGGCCCTGAGAAAATTATCATGCTTATTGTGGAAGATAATACCGAAGTGCGTAATTTTTTAGAAGATCATTTTAAACCAGAGTTTGAAGTTTATACCGCCGAAAATGGAAAAACTGGATACGAAGAAGCCTTAAAATATATTCCAGAAATTATAATAAGTGATGTAATGATGCCTGAAATGGACGGTGTTGAGCTATGCAAACTCTTAAAAGAAAACATCAATACCAGTCATATTCCTATTGTATTGCTAACAGCCCGTAGCCCACTTTTATTTAAACTAGAAGGCTTAGAAAAAGGCGCTGACGAATATATCTCGAAACCTTTTAACCTAGATTTGTTAGAAGTTAAAGTTTGGAATTTGATATTGAACCGCCAGAAAATGCGTTCAAGATTTCAAAAACAAGTACTGCTAGAACCTACCAATACCATTATCTCTAGTTTTGATGATTTATTTATAGAGCGTATTATTAAGTATATAGAAGAGCATATATCAGAAGAAACACTAAGTGTAGAAGATATTAGTGCACATATTGGCATGACCAGAGGAAACTTATACAAGAAGTTAAAAGCCTTAACATCCAAAAGCCCGGTAGAGTTTATAAGATATATCCGTTTGCAAAGAGCTGCCCAATTACTTAAGCAGAAGAAAATGTATATTAATGAGGTGGCCTATATGGTAGGTTTCCAAGATGTAAATTATTTCAGAAAATGCTTTAAAGAAGAATTTGATGCAAATCCACTAGAGTTTGCAAAACAATTTAGAGAAGTAGAATAATTACCACATTATAATACAATAGACCTACATATATGATACCTGTGTAATGGTCTAAAACAGTAGCTAAAGCTTAATTTTATAATAAAATTATAAATCCAAATTTAACCCTAATCTTATTATTTTTATGATTAAACATAAATGGTTATTCATACTAACTACAGTATTATCGCAACTTATTTGTAGCTTAACATTTGCACAAAATTCAAATCCTGTAGGTTATCAACCTCCATCTCCTTCAGAAATTAAATTGCCTAATAACATCACTCTTCATCAAAATTTAAGATATGCTCCTATTCCACAAATAGCAACAGATTCTACAAGTGATAGGATCCTTGATTTATACCTTCCTACTAACAACAGTTCAACATCCTTACCTGTCTTTGTTTTTATTCACGGTGGTGGTTTTACTGGTGGAGACAAGCGATTAGTAGATTTATGTTCTAAAATTGCATCTCAAGGTTTTGCTGTAGCCTCTATCAACTATCGTTTAACTTTAAAATACAAAAAAGTAAGCGGGGCATCTTGTTCAGCTAATATGGCTAAGGGGCTTCCTGTTAATGGCGCCTTTCATCCGGTGTTAAATGAAGCTATAAAAAACGCGTCAGATGACGCTATTAGTGCATTGCAATGGATAAAAGATAATGCAGTAAAATATAATTTAAATACTGGCAAAGTAGCTATAGGTGGCGGTTCTGCTGGCGGAATGACGGCTTTACATGCTGCTTACGCTTCTCAACAAAAAGTACTGCCTATTATAGCGGTTGTGAATTTATGGGGTGGGCTTGAAAATGCAAACGTTATTTCAAAAATTTCGCCACCACTTCTAACTTACCATGGAGATTTAGATACGACTATTAATATTGAATATGCCTACGCTTTAAAAGAAAGAATGGATAAGATTGGCTCAGATAAATCTCAATTAAAAATATTAAAAGATAAAGGACATGCGCAATATAATTTAATAGCAAAGGAAAAAATAAATGAGATTACATCATTTTTAAATAGCTTTTTATAAAGGAGCTGATTAAAATATATAGTAAAATTTTATAGTCTTATCCTAAAATTACTTTTACTTATTTATTCTAATCAAGATTTTAAAATTCTTAGCTTAAAATTATAACATGCAGCAAAAGCTAAATTCCATACTTTTTATATTCGTATTATTTTTCGTTTTAACTTTTACAGTTCATGCACAAAATAATTTAATAGATAATTACGTTCCGCCAGTTCAAAAACAAATAACGTATAACGGCATCTCCATTATAAAAAATATAAGATATGGCTCCATTCCAGAATTCATAAATGACTCGGTAAGTGATAGGATTCTTGATTTATACCTACCCAATAAGGTAAATGAAAAAGAATCACTCCCTGTTTTCTTGTACCTGCATGGTGGTGGTTTTGTTAATGGCGATAAAGGGATGTTAGAATTATGTTCTAAAATTTCTCTTCAAGGTTTTGCGGTTGTTTCTATAAATTACAGGTTAACTTTAAGGTACAAAAAAGTAATTGGAGCTAGCTGTTCTAGCAATATGGCAAAAGGCTTACCTCCCAATGGTTCTTTCCATCCGATTTTAAATGAGGCGATTAAAAACGCATCTGATGATGCTATAAGTGCTATGCAATGGATAAAAAATCATGCAGCTAAATACAAATTAAATATAAACAAAGTTGCTATTACTGGAAGTTCTGCTGGCGCAATGGCTGCTTTATACGTTGCCTATGGCTCAAAACAAAAAGTATTACCTATAAAAGGGGTAGTAAACTTTTATGGTGGTTTAGAAAACGTAAATGTTATTACAAAAGGTGCGCCTCCGGTTTTAATTTATCATGGAGATTTAGACAAAACCATAAACATAGCTTATGCTCATGCTATAAAAGATAGAATGGACGTAATTGAATCTAAAAAATCACAGTTACATGTGTTAAAAGATAAACCACACTCAAACTATAAGTTAATAGTAGATGAAAAAATAGACGAAATTGTGTCATTTCTAAACAAAGTGATTTGAACAATCGCCTAAAAATTACATTATCAATCACGATAAATAGCCTTGAAATATATCGTGTATTAATTAGGCTCTTAAAATATAAAAACATGAAAAATTTATTTATTAATACAATTCTAATTTTATTCACCACAACATCAATATTTGCCCAAAATGACAACCATAATGCTATATCAAACACAAATAATATCATCTACCTTGATGAAAAAACAAATAGCTTAGTTTATAAACCTTATACAGATAAAGGAGATATTATCCCTGATTTTTCATTTAGTGGCTATAAAGCTGGTATTACTAAATTTAACTTAACTAAAGTAGTTAAAACACTAAGCCCTTTGGATGGTGATAATACTAAATCAATTCAAAACGCTTTGGATAGCATTGGACAGCTTAAAGCAGATAAGAATGGGATACGAGGAGCATTGTTATTAATGCCTGGCACATACAACCTATCAGAAAGTATTACCATAAAATATTCTGGAGTGGTTTTAATGGGCGAAAAAGACCAGGCTAGAAATACCATTTTAGTTGCTACCACACCTAAACAATATACGCTTGTTAGAATTGGTGAAAGAGAAAACTTTAAAATTGATCATAAAACCAAACGTCAGGTAGTAGCAGATTATGTTCCATCGGGTACTAGAAAAATATTGGTAAATGATGCCTCATGCTTTAAAGTTGGAGATGCTATAATAGTAGAAAGACCTAGCACCACCGAGTGGATAACAGCTATTGGAATGGATAAAATAGAAGATAGCTGGAGCTCAATTAAAGTCTTAAACGCCAACCAGTTAGAAGAATATAGAAAAAGTGGGAAATTAAGTGAAGACGGAAAGAGAGTGAATACTACTAAGCAATGGGAGCCAGGTTCTAAAAATCTAATCTTTGAAAGAAAAATTACAGCTATAGATAAAAACATCATCACCATAGATATCCCTCTTACTAATGCCTTACAAAAAGAATATGGAGGCGGACTAGTTTATAAATACAGTTATACTAAAAGATTAACAGATGTTGGAATATGTAATTTATCAGCAACCTCGTTATTTAATAAAAGTGTTATTGCAAAAAATAGAGAAGGCGAAACTTATTTTGCCGATGAGCAACATGGCTGGACGTTTTTAGATTTTGTAAATGCTGAAAACAGTTGGGCTGATAATATAGAAGTTACCGTATTTTCTTTTGGATTTGTTTGCGGACTTAAAAGCAGGTTTATCACTATACAAAATTGTAGATTTTTAGACCCTGTATGTCTTATCGAAGGAGGAAGACGCTATGCCTACTCAATAAACGGGCAACAATGTTTAGTTACTAATTCTTACGCCCGTAACGGCCGACATGATTTTGTAATGGGAGCCGTAGTGGCAGGTCCGAACGCTTTTGTAAATAATACTGCAGAACTTTGCCACGCAAAATCAGAACCACACCAAAGATGGGCCACCGGAACTTTATTTGATAATTGCTCTGTTTCTGGACCAGATGCAGGCTTTAGTTTGTCTAACAGAGGAAGTTTTGGATCTGGACATGGTTGGGCAGGAGCACAAATGGTTTTATGGAATTGCATGACTCCGTTGGCAGTTGTAATGAAACCCCCAACAGCGCAAAATTTCTCTTTTGGTACAGTTGCATTAACCGATAAATGGAGTACTAAAATTAATATTGAACAAAGCTTAGACAAGTTGAATAAAATATCTAATAACAACTTTAAATATATAGGTTTGCCAGCCGTTGGTGATGGATTTATATTTAATAACGGTGAAAGTGTAGTACCAAAATCTTTATACCAACAGCAATTAAATGAAAGATCAAAAAAATAAGGATAAAACAGTTTAATCAAAATGTTATAACCTTAATTTATTAGGATTTAACACATTAGACTTGTATTTGTGATACAATTTTCGTGGTTAACCCATCTTTTGTTTTGGTAAAATTGGTTAATAATTAAACCAAAATGAAAAGAATTCTATTATTTTTTATCTTACTCTATGGAGTAACTTATCTCAAAGCTCAAACCGTAACGTTTGATGGTATAACTTCAGTCCCAAGTAATTGGACAACTACATCAAGCTCTGGAAATTTGGCATTAAGTACCACACGTTTCAAGAGCGGAACACAAGCTTTAAAATGGACACCCACAAATAATCAAACCCTTACTGTTAGCGGTTTAACTATTAGTTTAGCACAAACGCAAAATTCTAATATAAATAACACGCACTTTTATATTTTTACAAATACTAATAGTGCGTCAGATACCTTATTGGTGCAATTTTTAAATCCTTCCGGTGAGGTAAAAAGAACAGGAACTATTGTATTGAATTTTACAGGCTGGCGAGAATATCATCGTAACCTTGTTGCTGATTATGGTGGTGGTAATGCTTTGCCAGGCTTTGACCTATCAACAGTTAAATTTACATTTAAGAAGAAGTCTGGTACAACAGGTAGTAGGCAAATTTGGATTGATGAAATTGACTGGGTTGGGGATAAAGAATTAAGGTATCCTGGAACTCATATGCTGGTAGATAACTCGCAATTTCTAGTAACTTCTTCTTTACGTGGAGGGCAACCTTTATCAAGCTGGTTAAATACACCTGACATTGCACTTGTAACACCAAATTCAGCTGAATTAATTGGTATAGATAGCCTTAAAAAGAGATACAGTATTGTTCCAACTTCTAGTACTGCACCAGTCCCTACACCAGCAGAATTAGCAGAAGCGAGAGCTTATTATAAATATTGTGGCCCTAGTTTAACTAGTGGTACACTTTACTATATCAGGGGCTTGTTAAGTGATATTAATCAGGATAGCTTAGTTAAGTTTTCTAGGTACTGTAACATCTTTGCAAGAAAATATTTTAATAATACAACACAAAGCAATTTAGATACGCTAACATTATTTACCAGATATCTTATTGACCAAGGAGTAGCGGAAGGCGGTAGAAATGTAATGGAAACCAATGCTTATGACAACGCAAGAGTATTTAATGATAATTTCATAATTGTAGCGCCTTTAATTTCAGATGCTAATGTAAAATCAGATTTAATTAAGATGCTCAAATGGTCTAATGAGTATAATAAGATCTACAGCAATCAGTTTTTGGTTAGAAATAACATGGACTTTGTTCATCTTAAGTTAGAAAATATTATTAAACTGGCATTATTAAGTAATGATAATGCAGAAATTGTAAGAGATTTAAAATCTATAAACAGATTTATGGCGCAGGTAATGGAACCAGGTGACGGAGGTAGAGATGGCGTTAAGCCAGATGGTTTAGGGTATCATCATCAATCTAAATACTTTCATTACATGTATGCCTATGCTACATGGATAGATCATGCTTATAACTTAAGAGGTACGCCTTTTAAAATTTCTTTAGAAGCCTACAATTACATGTTAACAGCAGTTAAAGTGTTATTTTTAGAGCTGAATAAAGGGGCAGTAAGGGCTAATTCTAGCTCAGGGAGATTTCCTTTTAACCAATCATCAGCAGTTAGAATATCTGATTTTAGAAAATTAGTTACTGTAGGTGGAAACCTTATTAATCAAACCGTAGATCCTGACGCAGCTGCTTTATACAACTATTTTTACAAAACAACATACTACCCTGGAGTACCTACAGTTAATTTGGATGGTTTTCATCAATTTAATTATGGTCCAATGGGTATTAAACGTCATAAAAACTGGGTTGCTATTGCAAAAGGCTTAACCAATAAAATGTTTGGTACAGAGATTTATGCCAATGCCAATCGTTATGGCAGATACCAAGGTTATGGAGCTTTAGACATTCTTTATGAAACTACAGCCGCCACAGGATATATCTCTGGTGGAGATGGTTGGGATTGGAATGTAATGCCTGGCACAACAACTGTCCATTTATCAGACTATGCTGATTTAAGACCTCCAACAAATTCAACCAGAGACGAGTATCAAGCAAAAAGTTTTGTTGGTGCACTATCAGCAGGTAATGATGGCATATTTGCAATGGATTTTGTTCAAGATGCAGGCGGTAGATATGAAACTAACAATTTAACCTTCAGAAAATCTGTTTTTGCTTTTGATTCTATTTTGGTG
>NZ_KE384313.1:216396-222462 GCF_000425145.1 Pedobacter glucosidilyticus DSM 23534 | reverse complement strand
ACCCAGCGATGGCAGGATATAGAGGTTTAACGGAGGTATACAGCAATTATTCAAACCAGTGGAACAAGATAGAAGGCGCACCAGAGATGCTATCATTTTCAGGGAGTATGCCCATCAATGAGAAAGCCTCTATAGGAGTGAATGTGATCAATGATAAGGCCGGCTTGATGCAAAGAACCCAGGCTATGGGCAGCTATAGCTATAAAGTACCTTTCAGTGCAGACCATAGTCTACGCTTTGGAGTATCGTTAAGCTGGTCTCAAGACGATTTAAACTATAGCTTAGCCAGTGGGAGCAGAGCTAACGACCCGGAGTTGATGCGTTATCAGAACGAGCGGGAGAGTTATCTTGATGGTAACTTTGGGGTATCGTATATCGGTAAGAAGCTAGAGGCACAGTTCAGTTATTTGAACTTAAACCAGCGTAGGAACGGGCAGTTTTCGACGGTAGACTATTCTACGTTTTATAGCGCTGTGAGCTACATGATAACACTAAAGAATGATTTCAGTGTACGTCCTTTGTTGGCTTATAGAGGTGTAAAAG
The DNA here is from genome assembly GCF_000425145.1 of Pedobacter glucosidilyticus DSM 23534. Lineage (GTDB taxonomy): Bacteria > Bacteroidota > Bacteroidia > Sphingobacteriales > Sphingobacteriaceae > Pseudopedobacter > Pseudopedobacter glucosidilyticus. The sequence continues at coordinate 221,919 of NZ_KE384313.1, read as the reverse complement.
GATACGACAACCAGTATGATATAGCGGCAGAGTGGGGCGTAGAAGATTTGAAGTTGTATACGATGTACCATAGCAACCGGAGTTTCTCAGGCGGTTTGGGATATACCTACAAGCAGCAGTTGAACATCTCAACGATGTACAATACAGAGCCAGTAGCGATACGAGGATTTACGGGCGGCGTATTTGATATTGTGATTGGTTATAGGTTTAATAGGAAGTTGTAGCCATACGATGAAAACAATCCACTACATAAAGTATGATAGAAAAGATTGTGTATTGTTAGCTAATTAGTTAACTTTGTTAGTGCAGACTCGGAACTTTTAAATGAGTGAAAACTTTTTAAGACATATATTTTATTACGAAAATCATTATATAGATTTTTTTGAAAAGTTGCGACCAGAAGTAAAAAAGAAATTTAACTGGACATTACAACTTATTGCAACTGTTGAAAAAGTGCCTAAAAAGTATTTTGATCACATGACTAACTCAACAGGGATTTTTGAAATTCGGGTAGAAGTTGGTTCAGACATTTTCAGAGTTTTTAGTTTTTTTGATAAAGGAAATTTAATTGTATTGGTGAATGGATTTCAGAAAAAAACGCAAAAAACACCTAAACCAGAACTGGAATTAGCAGAGAAACTTAAAAAACAATATTTTGATGAGCAATAAATTAATAAATAAAAAATTAACCTCTTTTTCTACTCATCTTGATGAACAATATGGAAAAAAAGGAACTCCTGAAAGAGCGCAGTATGAAGAAGAATTTGAAGCGTTTAAATTAGGAGTAATGATTCAAGAACTTCGTAAGGAACAAGGCTTAACTCAAGAGCAACTTGCAGAAAGATGCGGAACAACGAAAACTTATATCTCAAGAATTGAAAATAACGCAAGTGACATTAGACTTTCAACATTAATGAGAATTATAAGAGAAGGGCTTGGTGGAAATTTAAAGCTAAGTGTAACGCACTAAAATTACATGAATGTTTAAGTAGCTAAAAAGTTATATCGCACAGAACAAGTACGATGATAGATTAAAATCAGTCTCCAGGTCTTAAGAAGATAAAGAACTGATTACAAATTTGTATCATCATAGAAATCGGTATGATTTTCACTAACATCACCGAACAACACTTTGTAGGTTCAACAGGAAATTGTAAACAATAAGTTTATGAAATAATGAAAATCAGCCTCAAGCATAAGCTTGGGGCTTTTTTATTTAGCCGGCAATTATTCTTAAATTTGAAACTTATCCAAGTCAATGGAAAACAAAATGACTTAAGTCATGTAATCCTTTACAGATACAAATACATCATGAATATTAGAGATCTCATTTATAGCATTCTTACCTTTTTTGTTTTACTTACGGTAGCTTGTCAAACCACAAATAGCACCTTAAATAGTGGTATTTGGAGGGGCGTTTTAATGAATGAAACGGGTGCCGAAGTTCCTTTTAATTTCGAATTGAAAGATAGTTTAGGTAAGTGGCAAATGCTTATTATGAATGGTGAAGAGCAGTTTAAAGTAGATGATATAAGCCGTGAGAAAGATTCTATTTTCATTAAAATGCCACTTTATGATTCTGAAATTAAAGGCATTATTGCAGATAATAAAATAGAAGGCTATTGGGTAAAACACTTGGCAGATAAAGATGTAAAAATGCAATTTGTAGCGCAATATGGTATCAAATGGAGGTTTAAAGAACAACTTAAACCAGTGGTACAAAATATTACAGGAAAATGGGCAACCATATTTACCAATACAGAAGGTAAAGACAGTACACTGGCTATAGGAATTTTCAAACAAGAAGGTAATGTGGTAAGGGGTTCTTTTCTTACACCTACCGGAGATTACAGGTATTTAGATGGTGTTTTAGATGGCGATGAGCTAAGTTTATCAACTTTTGATGGTGGTTTTGCCTTTTTATTTACTGCAAAAGTAAATGGAGAAACTCTAAATGAAGGTAAGTTTTATTCAGGTTTTTCTTCGCAAGAATTGTTTACAGCCAAAAAGGATGAAAACGCAACTTTACCAGATGCTTATGGCTTAACTTATTTAAAGCCAGGTTTTGAGACGATAGATTTCTCTTTCCCGGATATGAATAAAAAACAAGTCAGCCTAAAAGATGAGGAGTTTAAAAACAAAGTAGTGATTCTGCAATTATTAGGGTCTTGGTGCCCTAATTGTATGGATGAAACTGCATTTTTAAGCAACTATATTCGCCAAAATAATTTTGATGATGTTAAGGTTTTAGGTTTGGCTTATGAGCGTACCTCAGATTTTGAGAAATCTAAAGCCAATTTGCAAAAAGTTATCCATCGTTTTCAGGTGCCTTATCCATTCTTAATTACCGGATATACCAATAAAAAGGGCGAACCTGCAAAAAGTTTACCTATGTTAAATACCGTTATGGCCTTCCCTACCATGATCGTGATAGATAAAAAAGGTAAAGTTAGAAGCATCCATACAGGTTTTAACGGACCAGGAACTGGAGCATATTATGAGGACTTTGTAAAGGAGTTTGAAACACTCATCAGTACTTTAAGAAAAGAATGAAAATAATTTTAAGAAGTAAATGCTGCTATCTTTTACTTGTAGCATTTATTTTATCTTCCTGCGGAAAAATACATTTTATAGAATTTGAACCCATTTATATTCATGCAAATAAAGCTGGTGCTAAGGTTTATCACGCAAGTTATCCCCAAGAAATTGATATTCTTCATACAGAATTAGACGTTTCTTTTAACTGGGATAGCGCTTTTGTTTATGGCGAAGCTAAAATTACAGCCCAACCCTATTTTTATGCTACAGATTCTATGGTGTTAGATGCAAAAGGCTTTAAAATACATCAGATTTATCAAGAAATTAACAATAGCTGGCAAGCAGTACCTTATACCTATGTTGACCATAAAATTACCATCCGCTTAAATAAGGCCTATCAGGCAAAAGAACCCTTTATAATCAAGGTTAATTATATTGCGGTACCTAGAAAGCTGAGGGTTGGGCGAGATATTTTTTCTGCGGATGATAGAGGTTTATATTTTATCAACCACAAAGGAAAAAATCAGCTATGGACACAAGGAGAAACCGAGAATAATTCCTGCTGGTTTCCTACGATAGAAAATCCGGCTGAAAAAATGACTCATCAGTTTAATATACGTGTTGATGAACAATACCAAACACTTTCTAATGGTTTTTTAAAAGAAAGCATTAAACATACAGATGGTACCCGTACAGATACGTGGTTGATGCAACAGCCACATGCAGTGTATTTAAGTATGCTAGCCGTAGGCGAATTTGAAATTACTGAAGATAAATGGAAGGATATCCCACTTCGGTATTATACCGAAAAGGATTATGCCGCTACCGCAAAAAAGGTTTTTGGGAATACACCAGCCATGCTTGATTTTTTCTCAAAACAATTAAACTACTCCTATCCTTGGCCTAAATACGACCAAATTGTAGTGCGTAATTTTGTGAGTGGTGCTATGGAAAATACCACAGCTTCGGTTTTTTACAGCGGACTTAACCTTACAGCAGCACAGCATGAAGACCATAATCAAGACGATATTATTGCGCATGAACTTTATCACCATTGGTTTGGGAATTTAGTGACTTGCGAATCATGGTCTAATTTACCTTTAAACGAGTCTTTTGCCACTTACGGAGAGTATTTATGGCGAGAATTTAAAAACGGAAAAGAAGATGCTGATGAGCATCTTTACCAGATGGCACAAACTTATTTCGGTTACGCTAAAAATAGAGATGCAAATGTTATCAGGTTTAATTATGCTGATAAAGAGCAGATGTTTGATGCCATATCCTACCAGAAAGGAGCTGTTATTTTACATAACCTGAGAACTTTAGTTGGTGATGATGCCTATTTCGCAGCTTTACATTTATACCTCACTCAAAATGCTTACAAAGCGGTAGAAATTCATCATTTAAGATTGGCGTTTGAAGAAATAACTGGTAAAGACTTAAACTGGTATTTTAAGCAATGGTTTTTCGCTAAAGGCTATCCGGAGTTAAAAATTGATAAATTTTATGATGCACAACAGCAGCAATTGGTTATTGATGTAGAACAATTGCAAGACACGGCATCTATACCGGTTTATCAACTCCCAATAACCTTAAAAACCGTTTCTAAAAATCAGGTAAATTACCATGATATTTTGATAACCGATATCAAACAGCGTTTTACTATCCCTTTTTCAGCAGCTCCTGATTATATTAAATTTGATGTTCACAACAATTTACTTATTAAAAAGCAGGAGGTTAAAAGCGAAAAAGACTATGAAAAACAGTTTCTGTATGCTGATGATTATCTAGATAAAAAAGAAGCTATAGCTTATTTCGATAAACATAAAACAGCTCCTCAGGCTATGCCTATATTCCAAAAAGCTATTCAAGATACAGCTTGGCCTATTGTAGTTAAAGGCTTGGAACACTATAAAATGTTTGATGCGGATTTCAGGGCAGAACAGTTAAGTAAAATCAAAGATTTAGCCTTAACTCATCCAAAATCGCATGTGAGAGCAGAAGCTGTTAAAGTACTTAAAAGATACTATCCAAAAGCAGATTATAAAGATATCCTTACTAAGCTAAAACAGGATATATCTGCTTTAGTTCATAAAGCTTTACATTAATCATCTTTTTTAAAGCCTCCAAACACCATTTTAATAACAGCTAAAACCAGCGCAAACAATAAAGCTGATAAAAAGCCAGAAGTATTGAAGCTAGTCATCACTTCATCAACCAGTAAAACCATCAGTACGGTAATAATAAAAGACATCAGCCCCAGCGTAAGAAAATTAATGGGGAAAGTAAATATTCTTAAAATAAAACCAATTGTGGCATTAGCTAAAGCGATTAATATACCAGCTAGTACCGCTGATAAATAACCATCTACACTTACACCTGGAATTAAAAATGCGGCAATAGCTACCGCTAAGCCCATCAATAAAATTTCTATAATTAAACTCATCACCATAAAATTTGAATCTAATCTAACAAAATTAAGCCATCTGATTAGGTTTTTAGTTCATTAGCCATTAGTTTATCAGGGTGTTAGTCATTGGTATAGTAAATGATTTAGTGATAAAAGATAGGTAAACTAATAATACTTTTTAATTTTAGCCTCATGCACAAGGCTTTCCAACCCTAGCCGGGTAGTGGCTTCTTTCTTTTCCTTGATGAAAAAAAACAAAAATCAAGGCTGATGAATATTTGTTGTAAATCCTCCATAAATCTTTTATCCGCAAACGGGATCCGTGGGAAAGTTTGTGTTTTGTTGAAAGCATTTACAACACTTCTTCCGTTTGCTTTCTGATAGTGTTTTATGAAAGTTTATGCAAAAGATTTATGGGTCTTTCCTGCCAAATCTTCATAGGCCGTCTTTCGTTCTTCGGATAATGTTATTTAATGATTAAAGGCAGCTCCTAAATATTTGCTCTTTAGGTTCTTTATACTTTCTACTCAATACTTTCTACTTCCAGAAAGGGATAAACATTCATAAAAAAACAG